>NZ_JACJRV010000026.1 GCF_014697475.1 Nostoc sp. FACHB-152 | reverse complement strand
ATTCGGTTTATAGCTTGGGTTTTCTCTATTAACCAATCTAAATTATCTAAGTTTTATTTAATTTTCTTATATTATTTTACCATAGTTACTCTGGGAGAGCCTATTTTCTTTAAGTTGCTGATATTCTATTCAATTCTAATAATGCAGTTTGAATAGGTATGGTTTTATAAATTTTCTGCTAATTCTTTTGCTACTATCCGAATACCTTCAGCAACACTTAAAAATGCTTTATTACGATTTCCCCATTCTTTCACAGGTCTACCACGTTCGGGTAGGGCTTGAAGTCTTCCAAATGGTGCATTAGTCCAATCAACAAATTCAAGAATCACGGGTATAACTCTAGCTTCTTGAGCTTGATGCCGTTCCATAGCCCGTTTTACTTCAACATCCCAACAATAATCTGAATACATAAAATTTGGGCTAACCAGCAGCAAAATTATATGAGATGTATTTAGACGAGTATCGATCTCATTTTGCCATTCTTTCCCTGGGCCAATTTTTCGGTCACACCAGTCTGTAATTACTCCTTCTCGTTTTAAACTACTAAGATGTTTTTCTAGCTGAAGTCGCAATTTTTCATCTTCGTGAGCATAGGAATAAAACACATCAATAGCTTGGTTATTTTGCACCGACATAATTTGATTATTCAATATAGGTACATCATGGGTAAAACCTTGCATATTAGGTTTTTTATCTGGTAATTCTGATTGAGGGACAACAATGTGAGAAATAGACAGCGAATTTAGTTCCCGTTTTCTACGCAAAATTTGCTGTTTAACTTCTTCAATATCATTCTCTAACTTACGTTTACGGCGTGGATCATCTTCATAACGCCGCCTATCTTCTATTTCTTTCAGTAGCTTAAAATCTTCACTCAACTGTTCTTCAATATGTTTATGAAAATCCATTGCTTACTTTTTTCGTAACTTGTTTACTAAGCTTTCCCAGGCTAATTTGATATTAAACCCGCTTCCTATTTCTAACTCACTTTCGTAATCAATCAGAAAAGGAACTATAGGCAGAGTTATTTTTAGTTTATGCTTGGCATCTAGCTCAGGTGCTTTGATAATTTCAGCTACTACTGCCTGACTAGGTGGTAGAGAAGGAATCTGTTGCTCCAATACTGCCAACATCTGCTGCATTTCAAGTTCTGACAGTTGATTGGCTTCTAGTGCATCCAGTAAAGTTTGAGTCATAGCCAACTGTGTTTGGCTGAATTGCTCTGCAATTGATGCAATCAGAACTTTTTCAGTAACGTCATAGCGACTCAACAATGTTTGTCGCATTTGATAGAGGTTTTCAGATACATCATCCTGACTATTCAACAAAATGTCTAATTTGGCATCCATTTGATGCAACTGTATTTCAACATTCTGTAACTTTGTGGCAGATTCATCAGTAGTTATGATTTTCTCAAGTTCATCATACTCTTGCTGATAGAGAGTTGCTGATTCTTTTAGCTGCTGAATATCTTGACGATATGCAGCTTTAACACGAGGATTAGTTTCGTAGCGTAGAGCATCCTCAAATTCCTTAAGCAACTTGAAGTCTTGCTCAATGTTGTTTGCTAAGTCCTGCAGTCTTTGGTTGAGGGTAGAAGAGATCACGATTTAGGGTTGAGTTTATAAGTTAGTAATTTGACTACATTATCATTTTATAGTTATGAATCCACCAAGCTCTATTTCATTTTTTTGTAAGCTTCACAATAACTGTTTTCTGCTTTTCATTCACCATTAATTTGTCAGCTTAAACGCTTCAATTACTCAGAAAACACATAGTAAAAAATTTAGAGGAAACACATCACTACAGCACTCATAATTATTCCTCATGGTCTTGAAGTGAACCGAGGCTTGTGCAAAACTTAAGATCCTTCGCTTCCAGGGTTATTTGAGGAATTGAGAAATGGCGCGTCTAGCACTGCTGAGTGTATCTAACAAAACTGGTTTAATTGACTTAGCCCGTAGTTTGGTTGAAGAATTTGAATTTGATTTAATCAGCAGTGGGGGAACAGCCAAAGCCCTCAAGGATGCGGGAATACCAGTGACAAAGGTTTCTGATTACACAGGTTCGCCGGAAATTTTAGGTGGACGGGTGAAAACGCTACATCCGCGTATTCATGGCGGGATTTTGGCACGGCGGGATGAACCTCAAGATATTACAGATTTAGAAAATAACCAAATTCGCCCGATTGATTTGGTGGTGGTGAATCTTTATCCGTTTGAGGAGACTATTGCTAAACCAGGGGTGACTTTGGCGGAGGCTGTGGAACAGATTGATATTGGTGGCCCGGCGATGTTACGGGCTTCATCGAAGAATTTTGCTCATCTGACAGTATTATGTGACCCGGCACAGTATGATGAATATCTGCAAGAGTTACGGCAAAATAAGGGCGAAGCTTCGTTAGAATTTCGCCAAAAAGCAGCTTTAAAAGGATTTTTACATACTGCAAGTTACGATCAGGCGATCGCATCTTACCTTGCAGGTACACAACAACACAGTCTCAGTGGGACAGAATTACAATCTCTGCGTTACGGTGAAAACCCCCATCAGAGTGCATCTTGGTATCAAACTGGGACTACTCCCACCGGATGGGCAGCAGCAAAGAAACTGCAAGGCAAGGAACTCAGTTACAATAACTTAGTTGACTTAGAAGCCGCCCGTCGCATTATTGCAGAGTTCACTGATACACCAGCCGCGACAATTATTAAACATACCAATCCTTGCGGTACGGCTTTGGGAGATACTATTGTCGAAGCTTATCAAAAGGCGTTCAATGCTGATTATACCTCTGCGTTTGGCGGAATTGTCGCCCTGAACCGTCCGATTGATGCGGCTACAGCTAGTGAGTTAACAAAGACATTTTTAGAATGTGTAGTTGCACCTGACTGTGACGAAGAAGCGCAAAAAATCCTGGCGAAGAAATCTAATGTGCGAGTTTTAACGCTTACAGATTTGAGTAGTGGCCCGAAAACTTTAGTTAAACAAATTGCTGGCGGTTTCTTAGTGCAAGCTGCGGATGATATTGTTGCTGACACTAGTAAATGGCAAGTGGTTACAGAACGCCAACCTACTGCTGATGAGTTAGCCGAATTATTATTTGCTTGGAAAGTCTGCAAACACGTTAAGTCTAATGCCATTGTAGTCACAAGCGATCGCACTACTCTAGGTGTCGGTGCAGGACAAATGAACCGCGTCGGTTCCGCAAAAATCGCCCTCGAACAATCTGGTGACAAAGCTAAGGGCGCAACTCTAGCCAGCGACGGATTTTTCCCCTTTGATGATACCGTCAGAACCGCCGCCACCGCCGGGATTACTGCCATTGTCCAACCTGGAGGCAGTTTGCGCGACCAAGATTCCATCAAAGCTGCTAATGAATTGGGTTTAGTGATGGTATTAACGGGAGTACGTCACTTTTTACACTAGTTAGGACGGGCGCACAAAGGTTACTTGTTGAGATTGGGTATGTAAACACGACAGCGACTTCCTGTAGATAGGTGTAAGGATGTAGAAACAGGATTTCTCCTTACACCCCTATAAGCTGTTCCACTTATAGTATTTGATGCATCTGTGCAGAAACCCAAATCTCTTAACTGCCCCTCAAGAGAAACTCAGTTACTTATAAGCTGGGCTTATAAATAAATTAAGTAAATTTTTAGTTACACTTCTTTACAAACCGTTACAAAGCCTCTAAGATAAAAATCATCATAAATAATTATTCCTGCGTACACAAAAACCGCAATCATAAAACCATGACAGCAACCTTACAACAGCGCCGTAGCGCCAACATTTGGGAGCAGTTCTGCAACTGGATCACCAGCACCAACAATCGCTTATACATCGGTTGGTTCGGCGTATTGATGATTCCAACCCTGCTAGCTGCAACCACCTGCTTCGTAATCGCCTTCATCGCCGCACCCCCCGTAGACATCGACGGTATCCGTGAGCCTGTTGCAGGTTCCTTACTCTACGGAAACAACATCATCTCTGGTGCAGTTGTGCCTTCCTCCAACGCTATCGGTTTGCACTTCTACCCCATTTGGGAAGCAGCATCCTTAGATGAGTGGTTGTACAACGGTGGCCCATACCAATTGGTAATTTTCCACTTCCTGATTGGCGTATTCTGCTACTTAGGACGTGAGTGGGAATTGTCTTACCGCTTGGGTATGCGTCCTTGGATCTGCCTAGCATTCTCCGCACCCGTAGCAGCAGCAACCGCAGTCTTCTTGGTATACCCCATCGGTCAAGGTTCCTTCTCTGATGGTATGCCCTTGGGTATCAGTGGTACCTTCAACTTCATGATCGTGTTCCAAGCAGAACACAACATCTTGATGCACCCCTTCCATATGTTAGGAGTAGCTGGTGTATTCGGTGGTAGCTTGTTCTCTGCAATGCACGGTTCTCTTGTAACATCTTCCTTAGTTCGTGAAACAACTGAAAACGAATCACAAAACTACGGTTACAAGTTCGGTCAAGAAGAAGAAACCTACAACATCGTTGCAGCACACGGTTACTTCGGTCGCTTAATCTTCCAATACGCTTCATTCAACAACAGCCGTTCCTTGCACTTCTTCTTAGCTGCATGGCCTGTAATCGGTATCTGGTTCACAGCGTTGGGTGTAAGCACAATGGCGTTCAACTTGAACGGTTTCAACTTCAACCAGTCTGTGATTGATTCTCAAGGTCGCGTCATCAACACCTGGGCTGATATCATCAACCGCGCTAACTTAGGTATGGAAGTCATGCACGAGCGTAACGCTCACAACTTCCCCTTAGACTTGGCTGCTGGTGAAGTTGCTCCTGTTGCTATCAGCGCTCCTGCTATCAACGGTTAATTTTCTCAGTTAAAGCAATAGTATAGTTGCAAATTCAAGGCACTCTCTGAAAAGAGGGTGCTTTTGATTTTGGGGTTGAGTTTGAGTTAACCTATCAACCACTTAATTTGCTTTTAGAGAGCGCAAGAATTCAAGCGAGAGGGTTTGAAGTTTTTATCCAAAATTTAAATTGCAATCAAAATGGTGCAGTTATAAAAGTGTCACTTATAACACTTGCTCTTATATAGCAGTAGTGTTATCTTCTAGTTGTGTGAGGAGCAAGTTGAAATTAAGAAGCGTCTGGGGTGGAAACACGGCAACACTCCCAGGCGTTTTTTAGTATTTCTAGAAGACAGCAGGCAGAAGCCAAAAATATTACTGTTGCGTGTCTCCTGTTACCTTTTCCCTGCTATAAATCATACTGGCAATTACTGCGGCTAATTCTGCTGGTTCAACAGGCTTGGTAAGATGTCGTTGAAAACCTGCTGAGATAATCTTTTGAGAATTAGCCTCGCCAGCAAAGGCAGTTAAAGCGATCGCAGGTAATTGGGTTGCTGGAGTTGTAGTTCTTACCTGCTGAATTAGCATATAGCCATCCATTGTGGGCATACCAATATCGCTTACCAGTAAGTGTGGTTGTGTTTGCGCGATCGCTTGTAGCGCATCCTCGGCTGAGTTCACAGCTTTGACTGTCGCACCATACTGTTCGAGGATAAAAGTTAATAAATTCAGGCTATCAACATCATCATCCACAGTGACTATTTGCACACCTTGAAGATTTGGGGCATTTTCAGTTAAAGGATAGTCTGTAAATGTTTCACTACCAGTAACCATCAAGGGTAACTGTACTGTAAAGGTTGCGCCTAAACCTTCTCCAGGGCTGGTGACTTGCACTGAACCACCGTGGAGTTCCACAAGGTGACGCACAATTGCTAATCCTAGTCCTAGCCCACCAAATTTTCTGGTTGTAACATCATCTGCTTGGCGGAAGCGGTCAAAAACATAGGGTAAAAACTCTGCACTAATACCCTTACCTGTATCTGTGACTTGAATTTGGGCAAAACTGCCAACTTTTTCGAGTTTTAGTTTCACCCGGCCGCCCTCTGGTGTAAATTTCACAGCATTTGTGAGTAAGTTCCAAATTATCTGCTGCAAGCGGTTGGGATCACCCTCAACTTTGACATTACCAATGGCAAACTCTGTCTGAAGCTGAATTGATTTGGTTTGGGCTGCTAAATACACGGTTTCTGATGCTGCTTCAATGGTAGTCACCAAATCTACCGCAGAGATATTCAAACTGAGCTTACCGCGTAAAATTCGTGAAACATCAAGTAAATCTTCGATTAACCGCGCTTGTAATTTGGCATTGCGTTCAATGGTTTCTAGGGCTTGGGTTGTCTTGGCTGCATCTAATCTGCGACTCTTGAGAAGTTTTGCCCAGCCGAGAATCGGATTCAGTGGCGATCGCAATTCATGAGAGACTATTGCCAAGAAGTCATCTTTCATCCGGTTGGCCCTTTCGAGTTCTATCCTGGCTGTACGTTCTCGTTCTAAAGCCTGCGCCCGTTCTTCGACCATCATTTTTTGTTCATGAATATCTGTACATGAACCAAACCATTTAATAATCTGGCCGTCTTGATTTCTTAATGGAAATGCTAATCCTAAATGCCAGCGATATTCGCCATCCGTAGCGCGACGCAAACGATATTCAATCTCATACTTTTTCCCAGTCTGCAAGCAATCTAGCCAGCAATTGATAGTACTTGGCACATCATCAGGATGTAAAATATTTACCCAGCCTTCACCTTGGGTTTGTTCTAACGTTGTGCCTGTGTAGTCATACCAACGTTGATTAAAATACTCATGGTAGCCATCTGGTTGGGTAATCCAAAACATTTGCGCCATTGTGTCCGCCAGTGTGCGAAACATCAATTCGCTTTGTTGCAATGCTGCTTCGGCTTGTTTGCGATTGGTAATATCTAGATCAACCCCAACCATGCGGATTGGCTTGCCTGTTTGGTCATAAAATACACAACCTCTAACAATTGCCCACCGAATTTTCCCATCAGGTTTAATAAATCGACATTCAAGATTGTATTCTTCTCTTTCGTAGATAGCACGATGGATTGCCTGTTCCACTAAAGTCACATCATTTGGATGAAGCATAGTAGCAAATGTTTCATATCTGCCATCAAAAGTGCCGGGCATCATCCCAAAGATGTACTCTAGATTGGTAGACCAGTGAATTTCTCCGGTTGCAATGTTCCAATCCCAAGTACCCATATCAGCCGCATCTAAAGCCAAATTCAGACGATTCTGACTTTCTTGTAACGCTGTTTCTGCGTGCTTACGTTTGCTTAGGTCAAGAACAAAACAAACCCATCTAAATGGACTGCGCGTTAATAAAGTCGCACCTAATAAAATAGGCACACGGGAGCCATCCTTGCGGATATATTCTTTCTCAAACGGAGTACAAACACCAGATACAAATACTTCCTCTACCTTGGCTTGATCCAGTTCACTATATTCTGGTGGAGTCATGTCTTGCCAACGCAATTTACCTGCTAATACATCTTCTTGGGTATAACCAAGCATCTGTAAAAAGGCATCATTGGCGAATGTAATTTTGTCTGGTTCGGCTTCAATTATGCCGATGATACTTGATTGTAATAGCTGTCGCAGCCTACACTCACTTTGCCGTAGAGCTTCTTCGGTTTGCTTGCGATCGCTAATATCAACATTAACTCCTACCATCCGTAAAGGTTTACCTTCGCGATCATAGTAAACTTTAGCTCTCGCGTGCAGCCAATGAATGCTCCCATCCCGCCAAACGACACGAAAATCTGTGACAAACTCACCTGTTTTTAAGGCATTGAGTATATCTGCACGTGCTTGGTCTAAATCGTCGGGATGAACCCATTTTTTCCAGTCTTCGTAAGTTCCACCAAACTCACCGGGTTGTAGACCATAGATAGCTTCTAATTCCTTTGACCAAATATTGATGTTAGTTGCAATATTCCACTCGAAGCTGCCAATTTTGCCAACTGCTTGTGATAAATCTAACCACTCTTGTTTTTGTCTTAATGCTTCTTCAGTTTGTTTGCGCTCTGTTATATCTATAAAAGCTCCAATGGCACCCCTGATGGTACCAGTATGATCGCGTAACGGTGCAGCTTTGCCGTAAATAATTTGCACATCATCTTCACTAAAAACAAATTCAAATTCTCCCTCAGTTTCTTGACCTGTCAGACCAGCTTGCTGCATTGGTAACTCTTTGAGCGCAACTTCTTGACCATTTTTTTGAATTTTAAAGGGAAAAGGATACTCTCCACTTGCCGGAGTTGCTGTCATAATTGAGCCTGGTTGTAGGCGCATTAATTTATACGCACTACGGTTGACTGTCATCTGATGGCATTGGGGATCATGAGCAATCCAAACTGCGGCTGGCACTGTTTCCATGATAGTTTCGAGTTCTTCAGCCCGTGCTTTAGCCAGTGCTTCACTTTGGCGCAATTTTTCTTCTGAGAGTTTGCGTTCTGTAATGTCTACATTGACTGCTACTGCATTAATAATTGCTCCGGTTTCATCACGTATAGGTATAGCAAAATTGAGAATGGTTTTGCTCTCTCCATTAAAGGTTTCAATATCAATTTCTTCACCAATTAATGTCTCTCCTGTCGCTAAAGTTCGGGCTAGTGTCCATTCATGGGCTGCAATCGGTTTACCAGTATCAGCCCACCATCCTTTATACTCATTGTATTGGCTTGGATCGTCCAAAAATGGAGCGTTTTCCCCCCAAATTGCTTTAACAGCCGGATTAATTTCTATAAATTTGCCCTTAGCATCAGATATCACTACTCCTACTGGCAGAATATCTAGCATGGCACGCAGTAGTTGACCTTCTCTGTCGCGGTTTGCTTGTTCTTGAGCTAGGATTTCCTCTGAACGCTTACGCTCAGTAATGTCAGTCAGCATGGCGACCATACCAGAGAATTGATCCTGCTCATTCAGGATGGAGCTAATAGAAATAATTACCCAAATTGGCGATATGTCTTGGCGGTGTAAACACACTTCAAACTGCCGTTTAGTCTCCTTATGCTGTTGCTGATTTTGCTCTAGCCATTGCCTAATTTCGATTTGAGTATCATGTTCTAAAAAATCGAAAATCGAGCGATCGCTGATTTGCTCTACACTATAACCAAGCATTTGGGCTAGCTGAGAATTGATATATTCTGTCTGTCCGTCTTGGTCAAATATCCAGATACCTTCATAGGCTGTCTCTAATAGACGGCGATAGCTCACTTTTAGCTTTGCCAGCTTAGACTCGGAGCGTTGTCTAGCAGTATATAATTCGGAATTTAAAGAACTAATTAATAGTGTGATCGAGCTAAAAACAATTAGCTGGAATAAATCAGTCCAGGTATTGGGTACTAGAGAATAGACTGGTGGAATGAAGAAATAGTTATTGGTTACAACAGCCAAGGCTGTAGCTAATAAACCAGGAGCTAATCCACCATACCAGCTACTCAAGACTACAGCAGCAAAAAAAAGTGGTGAAACTTCTATGTTTAAGAGTTTATCCAGCGTTAAGCCTAGTAGCAGCGCAATTAACACGGAGAAAATCGAAACACAGTAACGCTGCAAATCGAAGCGCTGGATTTTTGACATACTGCATTAATCCTTGGCAGTAACCTGTGTACAAGACATAAAATTTTTTTGCCAGATGGGCAACAACCTAAAGATATATCCTATCTAAATATCTAAGGTAAAAGAAACAGGAAATAGAATAATTTCTATTTCCTACCTACTATGCGTTTGTTAAATGTGTACCTACCTAATGAATAGGGTGTAGGGTGTAGGGTGTAGGGAACACCATTGTTAAAAGAAGGGGTTTCAAACAAAGACATTGTATTTTTCGTACTAGGCATCTCAAAATACATATTTCTTTTAATTCTATGTATAAATACAGGGGATTGTACCATGAATGTTTGGGGTGTCCCTTCTTCCCCCATGAACTTCTGTGCATACAAGTTGCACAATTGAAATTTTGGGAAAAAGCTTCAATCCCTCTCCCCTGACCCCTTGCGGTCTTAACAATCAAATTAAGTGGTTAACAGCTTACCCTACACCCCACACCCGCCCCAAAGAAGCTTGGTCAATCAAGCTTTGCTTTTAGACTTAACAACTTGTTACATAATATACTTGTCATTTACAAAAACAAGTGATAACGTCTAGTTGTGTGTGAGGAGTAAGTTGAAAAAAGCACCTGAGGTGGAAACACGGCAACACTATCAGGTGCTTTTTAATATAAGTATATGAAATAGCATAATTTGTACAAATAATAAACTGTCACATAACAGATTTACTAATTAAAAAAATAAATGCTATCTTACTCTTGTGTGTGAGGAGCAAGTTGAAAAGAAAGAGCGTTTGGGGTGGAAACACGGCAACACTCCCAAACGCTTTTTCATTGGTAAATTTTTTAATTCTCAAGCAAGTTTGCTCAAAACAAAAGCAGCAAAAACTTCAAAGACGACAATTAGCCCTGCAAAATCATGGGCTTGCTCAAAAGCTTCAGTAATCATTATGTCTGTAATCATCTCTAAAATAGTAACTGAGGCTACAGCAGCAGTTGCAGCAATGATTTCTTGAGAGAAATGGCTGAATAAAGCATAAACAAGCAGCGCGGCTATGCTAGAAATTATGGCAGTTCACCCCATACACCAAAGACTCTGAAATATAATCGAGTAATGCACGAGGGCGATCGCCTGAATAGTTGTATCTAAAGCTACACAATTGTAGCAGTATATATAAGTCTCATATTGGATTTCTGAAAAAAACTCAGTATTCCTTTTTTCCTGTTGCCTATTGCCTATCTACATAAGTATTTTCAGTCATCAAACCGGATTCCTATATTTTACTATCCATAACTTGAACAGCACAGTGTTTCAAGCAAAAGTCAGACCTTTTCCAGATGTAGTTTTAGGGACTTCCAGAAAATAAATTGTTCAGCCATCAACTATCAAAGATATTGCGAAGAATCTTTTTCCTCCTCTGCTACCCCTGATGATTGCATATTTTTTTAGTTGGAAGTCCCTTATTTTCCGGGTATTTCACAAACTAACAGAAAATGTAAGTAAGGTAAAAAAAATTAACTACTTGCTCTCAAACCGCAATCAGGACAACTTTAATTATTAAAATTATTAAAAGCATCACCAGCATTTTTTAGCTAACTAATTACGTTTAAGTAACACTGAAAACAGAAACGAAAGCATGAACCCCTCTTCTTCATTCAGAGTTCAGGCAAAACTGAAATATGACAGTAAACAACAGTTATTAACTTCAGAAGCGAGTATTAATAAACTGTTGAAGATAGTTGTAGGGGATACAAATTTAGCATCAGACTTTAGTCAGGATTGGATTTTTAACAGATATACTGAATTGCGATCGCTCAACAGCACTACACTGAAGCAATTCTTACCATATATAATTACTACAAAAATTACGGCAGATTCATCTTTAGCCACACCAGCAACACAAAGGCGGTTTTGGCTAGCGGATGGAACAACTACCTTACAACTAATCGGAGATAGCTGGGGATATCCTGATGAAATATCCCCAGATGCAATTGCCCAAACAGATTTGTTAGTTTACCATCTCCCCGGCGAAGAATGGGAATCCGCTAAAGCACTTGCACCTCAACTATTTGCCTCTGGAAGCGGAAATGAATACTTCTGACAAAAGTATGTCGAGTCCCTCAAACAAACCCCGCTTCCCAAGGTGGAATACTCATTGCTAGAGATACCTAAAGCTCGGTAATGACAGGGGAAGAGTTTTGCTATTTCTGCACACACCTAATCTCATATCAGACAGTGCGTTGCGCGACAATATAACCTGCCTCCTTACACCCGCTTTTACAGCAGTTTTCAGCCCAATTAGGTACATTCCTCTAGCCTCTCGCCCCTATCTACTTGTACTGCACTCAACCGAAAAACGCTGTATGTTCTCTCTCTAAACTATTTTGGCTTTCCGGGCAGAATTGATATTTTTTTAAAAAAATTTTCGCAAGTACAAAGTGGGTAAAATCACTTTGTATTTTTTAATGTTGTTGAAATTACAATATTTCTTGATTGTTTATTAGGCAACTTAATGGTAAATTTTTAGATGAATTTAAGAAAAATAATCGCATTTAATCAATAATAAATGAGGGGTCAAACCCCTCACCCATAAGCAAATAAGTGACAATACCCAAGGTGGCACATTAACTTTATAGGTATCAAATAAAATTCAGTAATTTTAACTGATAAAGTTGTTATGCTAAAAGATGACATTTACAAAAAAACGTAGTATAAATACTAAAGTAGCTATTAATCACATTAGTTGATTAACGTTTAGTTACTCAGTGCAAATACTAAAGACTATTATTAGATTGCCCTTAAAAGTTAAGTGCAAAGTCTTATACGATTAAATTATCAGGGAAATCAATTTAACTAAGCATTTAGACTATAAACAGAGGATAAAACTGTATCTACCACGAGCCGAAACAAGACTTTTTTTAGTCGGGCAAATAACACAATATTCCGCTCAAAGGTCAAGCTCATGGAAATCAACATTAGGTTAAATGCAGTTACAGCCTCAACACAAGGGAAAAGATGCCTTGTACCTCTTCCCTACAGGTTTAAATCTTAAAAAATAGATAAACATAATGAGCAGTTGTTATCATCTACAACAGTTATTTATAAAACTGAGTATTTTGTGTGCATAGAGATGAGAGTATTCATTACTCACCATGCAAAACCGTAGCATCTTAAATATTGACCGCAACACCAAATTATCCACACCAATAAAGCTATGAATCACAACATGACTAGCATCAGCAACTTTAATAAAGGTATCAATCCTCAACAATTTGACCAAATCGTTGAAGCAATTCTTGCTGGTAAATATTCTTGGGCTTGTGTGTTAATACTACGGGTAGCTGGTTACAATCCATTACATTACATTCCCTATCGCACTTATAACCGCTTACTTAAAGAAAACTCCACAACAAGTAGAGCGCAACAAAAAGAGCGTGAAACTATCACAATTACTCAAACATCTGCTGACAAAAAACCTGAAACTCATGTTGCAGCTAGTTGTTTAGGTAAGATTAAAGACTTAGCTTATCTTGAGGTAGTAGGTAAACAAAAGACAGAAAATCGCGGTGGTAATATAGAGCAAGGGTCGTCACAAGAAATTCAAGAATATCAACCTCTCAAGTCTGAATCAAATGCTGAAAACACTCAAGATTTTTCTTTAGAATTTTGTGAAGCTAGTTAAACAGACTGCCTAACCTACTATCCAGTCTTATGACAAATAATAGGTTAGGGTAGTTTTATAAATTGAGATGTAGACTTATTTAATTTGTGAAAATTGAGAGCCTTAGATCCCTGACTTCTTTGATAGTCGGGGTTCTTTTTATTTACTAATAATTTAGTAGATTCAGCCTATAGTTCAATATAGTTCAGTTAGGGTTATTGGATGAGAATATCAGGTTTGTAAAGACGCGAAATTTCGCGTCTTTACAGGTCTACAACACATTACGAATTACCTTATCTGAACCGTATTGGCCTATAGTTGGTATAAAACTATAAATAAATTAAAATACAGCAAATTGCAGGTAAATGAAGTACAGATTTTAAGAACAAAGTCATATACTAGAAGACTTTCAACCCTATTGCCTATTTACTGTTGCCTGTTGCCATCTGTATTTAGTTATAAAATGTGCCAAAATGGCAAATCTTAACCATAAAAATCTTTTAAATTATACATAGATACTTAAATAGAGGAGATGAACAAATACATTCATTAACGATGATAAAATCATTGAAGATCTGACTATGAATACATTTAACTGATTGTTTTTGCTGAAGCAATCAGTAAGACAAGGAGTACTTAACTCCGAAACCAAGACAGACACTCTAACTGTTGCTATTGGTGGTTCTGTTTCCGAGGAAGCCTGTGCAAATATAAAGCTAGAAAGGCGGATTCCCCTAATTCTACTTTTAAATGCCCTCTATTAATTTTTCCTGTGGTGGGGGAAGTAAGATAGAGTCTTCCATACTGTTGTCAGGGAAATAGAAAAGTAACAGTTTACTGTTGTTATAGCTAATAGAACAAATAGCTACTACGCTTTTGTTTTGATTACCAAACAGAATTATAGCTGTTGTAATAAAATGCAATAGATATATTATCGGCTGGAAGCGAAAAACTAAAATAGCTTCCAGTTTTTTATGTATTAAAGAATCCCTGGAGCTATGTACTGATAAGCTGTTACACATTTAAATTGCATAATTAAGGCGGGCATCTAGCCATTAGAGTCAAGTTAAGAAAAGTAGAGTCAAGTCAAGTAGGTAAAACTCGACGGGATAAACTCAACAGCAGGGTGAAGAGTTAAGCCATGAGCAAGCCAAGGAAAAAACAGGGAAATCCAGACTTTCGGCATCGAGTCACACCACCAGCACCAACAAATGAAGAGAGAGAAATAAGGCGATTTGAATTAATCAGTCCAGGGAAATTCCCCAACCTTAAAGGAATCAAAGACAAAGACCGGAGCCTGCGCTCAAGGATACTAACTCTATCAGTAATGGCAGCAATAGTGTTGAGTATAGTGTATCGACAAATACAACATCTAATACCGTTTCACTTTAAGTTTGATACAAATAGGCCGCAGGGGGGCAGGGGAGCAGAGGAGAAATTATTTGTATCATTTATTTCGTGAAATGTTATAACAGACGTATTGCGATCGCTAGAGATAGAAGGACTGGTGTGGGTAGAGGCGACCAAAGTCAATAAACTGTTGCAGATATAACAGTATCAACCCTTACCACTTCCAACAGTAGACAAACCCAAGGGGCCACGCGTGACACCTAACTGATTTTGCAACTTCAACTCTCGCCACAGTTGAGAACCTGTAATTTCACCTTGAAGTAGTTGCTGGTATCGATGTATCGTTTTGCCCACTTGGTCTGGTAATTCATTCACAAATTCAATGCGGAAGTGACGTAATCCCAGTTCTATAAGACGTTGTACATACTCGGCTCCTGTTTGAGCAGTACCATTAAATACAGTATTGCGACAGCCTGCATCTGCTTGCAGAACGTGTTCGCTACCGACACGATCTCTCAGCTTCACTTCGTGCTTTTCACAGGGTCGTCCACAGTTGGTGTAATCAGTTCCCTGAGATAGAAAGGCACAAAAAACGCAATGTTCCATGTGGAACATCGGCATATGCTGATGAACTGTCACCTCTAACCATTGAGGCGGACAAGTGGTAAGTAAATCTTCTAATTGATTAATATTCAGATCATAGGATGCTGTTAGTCTTTGCAAACCAAAGTGCTGTTTAAAATAATTTGCTGTAAGAGAATTAGCAACGTTGAGTGAAAAATCGCCAATACATTTGTCTGCGCTAAAAAATTGCAACTGATCATAATTCCTTACTAGATAGCCATCTGCACCGGAAGCGCGAACTTGCTGCAAAATCCAGTTTTCTCCAGGTTTGGTAATTCGCGGAGGTGCAACCCAGATAGTGGGGAGTGGGGAATGTTGATGTACTAGTTGTACAGCTTGGCGATAGCTGCGGGGGTCTTCAAATTCACAGTATAGAGTTTCCACACCAGCTTGGAGGGCGGCTTGGAGTTGTTTGAAGTTACGTACTAAAACGATAAGCGAAGGAGATGCTGGAGACAGGGGAGATGAAACAGGGAGTAAGTCTTGAAAGGATACATTAGACCTCAGTTGCCAACGTTTAGGTTGACTGCGTAAGTCTTCTAATTGTGTTACGATGTCTCGACGCATTCGGTTTAACTCACTCACTGGAACCATCACCGCACCATTGAGATGATTAATTAAACTTCCCAAACGGAAGGGAGTGTTACCCAGACGACCGAATTGTTCTTGTAAGCGGACTGTATCTAAAGGTTTAGTGTGCGCCTCAGCAAGTGTAATTGCAGATTCTACTTGGACAATATTACCAAGTTCATCACGAGCGATCGCAATCAACACCTCTCCAACTTCGCCATAAATCTCTAAATTAATCGGACGCTGAAATTGTGGGTTATCTCCAGCAAAACTCTGACGTAGTTGTTTATCAAGTTCTGGATCACTAGTTTTCCAAACTTTATCACCTACATGAACTCGACGGAAATTCAGGTTGCCTTTGCCAAAGGTTAATATTGCATCTTGACCCTTGTGTGTGACTGCATAAACGCGACCGCCTTCTTCTTTGGCTTCTGGATGACCGCAGTCAAATACAATACCATCTCCTGGTTTCACAGGTGCTTCTAAGCTAATTGTTACCTGTTCGTTGCGAATACGTGTAACTTCTCCTAGATAAACTCCGCGCTTCTTACCAAAACGCGCATGAACCAATTCTTGATTATTAACCCCGCCAAACCAACCAGTGTATAGTCCGCGAGAAAATGCCATTTCTAAGTTGTAATGTTCTTGAGAACTTGAATTTCTTGCGTCCTGTTGTTCCATGACTCGATCTAACGCTTGGCGATAAATACGGGTGACATTAGCAACATACTCAGGTGCTTTTAAACGTCCTTCGATTTTAAGACTAGTTACCCCTGACTTGACCAAATATGGCAATACTTCTAACCCTGCCAAGTCTTGAGGACTGAGTAAATATTTGCGTTCGCCTAAATCTACAATTTCATCATCAGCAATTAAATCATAAGGCATCCGACAAGCTTGGGCGCATTCGCCACGGTTAGCTGACCGTCCACCTAAAGCTTCACTAGTCAAACACTGACCAGAATAAGCCACACACAAAGCACCGTGAACAAAAACTTCCAACGGTAACGCCGCTTGAGACTGCTGCTGAATTTTCTTAATTTCCTTGATAGAACATTCACGCGCCAACACTACCAACTGACAGCCGAGAGATTTAGCAAATTCCACCCCAGCCGCACTAGTAATTGTCATCTGAGTTGAGGCGTGAATCGGAAAATCTGGTGATAAATGACGGATAAGGCGGCAAATTCCCACATCTTGCACAATTACCGCATCTACACCAGCCGCAATAATTGTCCGGAGATATTGCTGGGCTTCTGATAATTCTTGCGGGAATATTAGTGTATTGACAGTGACATAGCCTTTTACACCCCGAAGATGCAGAAACTCCATTAATTGCGGTAAATCTGCCTCAGTAAAATTCTGCGCCCGCATTCTAGCGTTGAACTTATCCAAACCAAAGTAAATCGCATCTGCCCCATTTTCTACAGCAGCTTTGGCACATTCCCAATTTCCTGCTGGCGCAAGTAGTTCAGGACGTTGAAGAGTAGAGAGAGAAGAGGTGCGATGGCTTTTCATGAGACTTGGATAAGGTTAAATATCACCGTAATGATTTTATCTAAATTACTATGGCGTATGTAATTAACACTCATCTATAGGACTTCACTAATTTCACACACCCCTAACCTCCCTACCCTTCTATTGCCTATTCCCTTCCTATATAGCTACAAACCGTCCCACTGGAATTCAGCCAATAACAATAAGCAAAAAACCATCAAAGCACCAGTGCAGAGAAATTGCCAAGCTACGATGTAGGGCAAAACAAAAATGAACAGTAAATGAAGTATACCTGTCAAAATCAAGGCACGCGATCGCACACCTAACCCAGTACATAAGTAACCAATTGTACTTATTCCTAACCACAATTCACATAGATGCACTAATATCTCAGCCCAGCCGAGAAAAATGCTCAAATCTGTTAAAACCAAGCCGAATAGCATCAAAACTATCCAACAATAAAGTACCCATTTAACTTTTCTAGCTTCTACCCAGTAACTAGTCCAACTAACCATTGTAATAATCCCAATCAAGCTGAGAATTGACCATACCTTAGCTTGCAAACTCCAGCTTATTGGGAGAAACTGGGCAGTCAAAAACATCGGTATAATTAGCAAACTCCAAAAAATGCAAGCTTGATCGATACGCGTGTAAAAGGTTGAATACAAATGGATTTTGCCAATTCGCCAGTCAACATACAAAAGCCCTTCTAGTTCTTGAATGTCAACTATTGATTGTTTACGGCGCAAAGGTAATTTAGTAGGATCAAAAAAGCTCATTTTTTAAGATAAATTTAATTTTTAAATTTAAAAATTTCTCTTTATACTGTATATCTAAGTCTAACTGTATCTAATTTTCATTCTCTCTGTAGTTATAAATTTAGCTAAGTTATATTCTGCTGTTAGTTGATAATTCTGTTATCTTTTTTACAAATTTATGTCTAAATGAATAAACCCCTAGAAGTACCTCATCTAGGGGTTAAATAAGAAATATTATCTTAAGTTTATGACTTGTAATTACAGGTTATTATTACTAGCTATTCAGCCCCTTCAGGGAAGTCAAAAGTCATAATTAATCATGATTATAAAGTTTTCGTGACAAATATTTCTTAATCAAATCTTGAATGGGTGCAATCCAAGTCTAGAAATTATTATTTAATAGCCGATTTTTGGTTATTGCAGCCTAACCAACTGACAATAATTGCATTAACACAAACGCCAAGGCGGCACTACCCAAAGGTACAGTCAAATTATCGATACCCAAAAAAGAAATAGCTTCTAAAGCAGTAGCAACTATCGCTACAACCAGTGAAACTACCCAAGTTTGCCAGATATTTCCTTGTACACTCAGCAAAATCAAACAACTGACAACATAGCCAGCTAAAGCCATAGTCAAAGAACCTTCCCAGCTTTTGTTTGCACTAAAAACTTGATATTTATGTTTGCCAAAGCGTTGTCCAACCAATGCTGCTAAACCATCTCCCCATGTCATCACCATAATTCCAATTGCGGCGTATTGTGGTTGTCGCAAATACCAGAACCAAGCAACTAAAATGCCAAAACTCACAGCATAAAAAAATGTCCCCAAACTTTGGCGGCCTACACTGTTAATACCAGGAAGAATCGGAAACCGATAAGACAATAAGGTTATGGCACTCGCTAAAATTGAAGCTGTAACACCTACACTCATAGGAATATCTAGCCACCAAGCCAGCAAAATCACATTACCAGTGCCAATATGAACTATCTTCCTGATGATTTCTGAATCATCCGTTGCAAGACGATTTACCACCCAGGAGACAAGCAGAATAAGCAGCACCCAAGCTGCAACGATGGTAATTTGCAGCCACAAAGGTGGAATTGATGTTAAACCAGGAATTAGAGTCAACAAAGATACTACAAGATAGAGAACTTTTACCTTTGTTTTTAATTTATAAGATTTAGGCTACAAGGATGAAATTATTATTCATTTGGCTAATTAAAGGTTACAGAATGTTTATTTCGCCACTGTTTCCCCCGACTTGTCGGTTTCAGCCAACTTGTTCGATGTATGCCATTCAAGCCATTGAGAGATTTGGCGTGTGGCGTGGTGGCTGGATGGCTATCCGTCGGATTTTGCGTTGTCATCCATTCCATCCTGGAGGTTATGACCCAGTACCAGAAGTAAAATCTACAGATGGGGAACACTGTTGTAATCACTCTATGTTGGATACTGACCAAACCACCAAAAAAGATGCAGTGAACAATTAAAAAGATTTTGCTCTCATCTGGAATAATCACATATTTATTTGTAGCTCCTAATATCAGATTAATTTTTAAATTTTGCAGGCAGGAGTTACAAATATATGGAATTTAAATTTCGCCCAGTCTCTCATAGCTGGGTAGCTATTCATCCCAACCCCAAAGGCGTAGTGCAATTTATTGGCGGTGCTTTTTTTGGAACTTTCCCCACTATTTTTTATCGCTACTTTTTAAGAAAGCTATTTGCCGAAGGTTATACAATTATTGCTTTACCTTTTAGATTTAGTTTTCAACATTGGCCGATCGCAGTTAGTTTACTTCAAGAACAAGCTATCCTTAGCGAAGAAATCAGCAAGATAGCTGCCAGCTTGAATTACCAAAATCATATATATCAAGATAAGACAAAATATTTTTGGATTGGTCACAGTTTAGGATGTAAATATATCACCTTATTAGAATTTTTAAGCGGTGATGAGCCAGAAAATATTGTAGAAGAATGTACTGAAAATAGTGAACGTCAATTGCAAGCCATACAAAAGAGTGTAGAACGTATGCTTGCAGAAAAACCATCAATTAAAGGTCAACCATCTTTATTGATTGCACCTGATATTAGTGATACAGAAAGTGCAGTTCCCCAACCGTTAGCGTTCATCGCGCGTTTCTTAGATAAGTTTGGTTTGGGAGTATTGCCTACACGTAAACAAACTCAATGCTTAGTTGAAAATAGTAATTTGTTTAATTTAACTGCCCTAATTTCGTTTGATAAAGATACAATTGCTGGCAGCGAAAAAGATAAAGATATACAAAAAAGTGACGTACTCTGGTTTATTCAACAACTGCGAAATAAAAAGTTTCCTCTGCTTCACGAAGAAATTCCAGGTAAGCACCTAGAACCTGTTGGCATTCAAATTGGAAATTATGTTGTAGATTTGAATCCTTTAGATAAATTCATTGAACCTATGGCATCAAGAAAGCTAGAAGATTTGACAATTCAATTTTTAGATGAACTGGAACAACGGCAACAAATATCTAGCAGTGTTAAATCAGAACCAAGTTTAGTTTCAATAAATTAAAGTTACAAATGGGTGTCAGTAAGTAACAGGGAAGAAACTTTTCTCCCTGTTTCCTAGTAATATACAGCACATTGCAGGTAAATGAGATACAGATTTTAAGAACAAAGCCATATACCAACAGGCTTTCACCCCTATTGCCTATTGCCTGTTTCCTGCTGTAAATTATTTAGCGATCGCCTGATTAATCGGTAATTCAACAATAAACTCTGTACCTTTACCAAGTTCAGATTTGCAGTAAATCTTTCCCTTGTGTTTATCTGTGACGATTTTGTAGCTAATTGAAAGCCCTAACCCTGTACCTTTTCCAACGATCTTAGTGGTGAAAAATGGATCAAATAGGCGAGAAAGTACTGTTTCGTCCATACCAAGTCCATTATCAGCAATCCTAATGGAAATCCAGTCATTATTTATAACAGATGTAGAAATGCGGATTTTGCTGGGCTGTGCTGCAATCACTTCGGGAGTCGCTTGCGCGTTGCGCTCTTCTAACGCATCAATAGCATTAGATAACAAATTCATAAAGACCTGATTAAGCTGTCCAGGATAGCATTCTATTAAAGGCAAGTTATCATAGTCTTTGCTCACATAAATTGTAGGGCTATCGCTTGATGGTTTTAACCGATGTTGCAAAATCATCAAAGTACTGTCGATACCTTCGTGAATATTCGCTACTTTAAATTCAGCTTCATCTAAACGCGAAAAATTGCGTAAAGATGTGACAATTTCGCAAATACGCTCAGTACCAACCTGCATAGATTGGAATAATTTGGGTAGATCATCGAATAAAAAATCTATTTCCGCTTTCTTGAAAAACTCTTGAATCTCTGGTGCAGAGTCTGGATGATAATGTCGATAAAGTTCTAAACAGTTAAGTAAGTCTTGTGTGTATTGGTGTGCGTATTGTAAATTGCCGTGAATGAAATTAATCGGATTATTAATTTCGTGGGCAACCCCCGCAACCAGTTGTCCCAAGCTTGCCATTTTTTCCGCGTGGATAATTTGCATTTGGGCAGTACGTAGATCATTGAGTGCTTGTGCCAGTTGATTTGCTTCTTCACGGGTTTGGCCTAGTAAACTGGATTGTTGGAACAAGTTAGCCTGACGGAGGGCGACACTGATTTGAGCTGCGACTTGGGTGACAAATTCTAATTCAGCCTCTTCCCAATTACGGGGATGAGTGCATTGATGAATGCATAATAATCCCCACAGTTCGTCTCCTTCCATTAGTGGAACAACAATCTGTGCTTTGACTTGAAATCGCTCAATGACATCAAGATGAGGTACTTTAGTCCCAACACTGTTGACATCTGAGATCACTTGTACTTGCCCTTGGCGATATTGTGGTGCAAAATTGTCGCCAAAGCAATAATCTTGCACTTTTACAGCCAAGGCAGAGTCAAATTTGGGCAGCACATCCTCAGCAACAAATTCACCACTACAAAAACCGACATCAGAGTCAAAGCGGAAAATGCCGACTCGATCTGCTTCTAGCGATCGCCTGACTTCCTGTACTGTAGTTTTTAAAATTATCTCTAAATCTATCAATTCTCGAATTTTGACGACCAAATCAAATAAAATGCGTCGCTGTTCGGCTGATTGATGCAGTTCATCAGCGCGAGTTTGCACTTGAACCATCATTTCCGAACTTTGCAGTGCTACTCCCAGTTGGCTGGCGACTTGTCCTAAAAATTCTACTTCCACGCTATCCCACTGGCGCGGCGCAGAATGTTGATAAGCAGCCAGCAATCCCCAAAGATTTCGTCCTACAAAAATAGGAGTTAACACATAGGCGCGGATTTTGAACTGTTCTAAAATATCTAGGTGACAGCGTGAGTGTCCGGCTTGGTAGATATCATTGACAGCAAAATTTTCATTGTTGCGGTAGCGTCCGCCTTTAGTTTCTTGTAGGTGAGTATCTTCCCAAACGAGGTTTTTGCCAAAGGGATTGATACTATCCCACTGTGCTTCTACCATGCCGAAATGGCTGACGAATTCACCACTCCAGTCTGGATTAAAGCGATAAACGCCGACTCGCTCAACTCGCAGCAGTTTGCATACTTCCTGACAAGTGGTTTTGAGAATCAAATCAATGTCTAGAGAGGAGCGAATTTTACCAACAACTTCTGTGAGTGCGCGTTGACGAGCGATCGCATCTTGCAAAGCCATTGCCTGTTGTTTCGATTGCGCCAAATTCTCTGCTTGCTGAATTGCCACTCCCAGTTGTGCGCCCACTTGTCCGAGAAACTCAACTTCGTAATTTGCCCATTGGCGTGGGCCAGAATGTTGATAGGCGGCTACTAGTCCCCAGAGTTTTGGCCCAATGAATATGGGTGCTAACATATATGCCCGAATCTTGAATTGCTCAAGAATATCAATATGACAACGTGAGTGTCCGGCTTGGTAAATATCGTTGACTGTGAAAGTTTCGTTATTGCGGTAGCGTCCACCTTTGGTTTCTTGCAGGTGGGTGTCTTCCCAAACGAGATTTTTGCCAAAGGGATGACTTCTATCCCACTGTGCTTCTACCATGCCAAATTGACTGACAAATTCACCACTCCAATCTTCATGGAAGTGGTAAACTGCTGCCCGTTCTAGCTTCAGGAGTTTGCAAAGTTCTTGACAAGCGGTATCTAAAATAATCCCAGGGTTCACAGACGAGCGGATATTCCCTACGACTTCTGTCAACGCCCGTTGGCGTGCGATCGCATCTTGCAGTTCTGCTGTGCGTTGTTTGGTTTGTTCTAAAATTTCTGCCTGCTGCATTGCCACACCAAGATGGCTAGCGGCTTGCCCTATAAATTCGACTTCGTTAGGATGCCACTCTCGCGGTGCAGAGTGTTGATAGGCAGCAAGTAATCCCCATAATTTTGCACCAATGAAAATCGGCGCGATCGCATACGCCCGAATTTGAAACTGTTCTAACACCTCAACATGACAACGAGCGTGTCCGGCATCGTAAATATCAGCCACAGCAAACGGCTCATTTTTACGATATCGACCTCCCTGGGTTTCTTGCAAATGGGAATCTTGCCATACTAAGTCTTGCCCAAAGGCAGTTAATGTATTCCAAGGTGGTTCTGCAAAACCAAAACGGTTGATGAAACTACCACTCCAGTCTGAGTTAAAGCGGTAAATTGCCACACGCTCAATTTTCAGTTGCCGGCAAATATCTTGGCAAGAAGTCGAACACAGAGATTCTAAGTTTACAGATGCACGGATTTTACTTAGAATTCGCGCCAAAATTTTTTGATACTGAACTACTAATGCTAGTTGCTCATGACAGTCGTTCTGATCTAAGCGATGTGAGATTTCATAACCGTTTGTTGTCATAAATTTAAGTAAAATGTAATACTTGTTTTCATTGTTCCCTTGTAGATTTCTCTAATCACAAATAAAAACGAAAATTTAGTTTGCTCAATACGACGATTATGTGAAGGCTACAAATAAGCCCTATTTACTTCTGTTTCCCTGCTCATGTAAGACTAGTATTTGATTTTTTTTAAAATCAGTACATTGTTATCAGCCTTCATTTCTATTGCCTATTGCCTAATTACACAAGTATGTTCAGTAATCAAACCAGATTCCTATAGCATCCTATCGATGGTGCGATATTGAATTGCTTCTGCTACATGGTGGGCTTGCAGAGCATCCTCTCCAGCTAAATCTGCAATAGTGCGTGCAACTTTGAGAATGCGATCGCTCGCTCTAGCTGATAAACCTAATTTCTTAATAGCTGCTTCTAATAAATAGCGGCTACCATCATCTAGCTTGCACCATTTTTGCAGATGGCTGCTTTGCATTTGGGCATTGCAACGCAGATTTGGCTCAGTTTGAAAGCGGGAAATTGTGCGATCGCGTGCTTGTTGAACTCGTTCCCGTACTATTATTGATGACTCTCCTGTAGGTTGTTGGGTAATTTCCTCTGGCTTTAATCGATTCACAGCCACTTGCAAATCAATCCTGTCCATCAACGGCCCGGAAAGCTTTGCCCAATATTGTTCTCGTTGTCTGGGTGAACAGGTACACTGTTGAATAGTATCGCCGTAGTAACCGCAAGGGCAGGGATTAGTACTCGCCACTAAAGTAAACTGTGCGGGAAAAACGACTGATTGTTTAGTACGGGAAATGGTTACATAGCCGTCTTCTAAAGGCTGACGCAAAAATTCTAAGACATCGCGCTTAAACTCCGTCAACTCATCCAAAAACAATACACCACGATGAGATAGCGAGATTTCTCCAGGGCGAGGAAAACTACCACCGCCAACCAAAGAAGGCCCGGATGCAGAGTGATGGGGACTGCGGAAAGGGCGATCGCGTACTAGAGTACCACGATTTTTTAATAAACCAGCAACCGAGTGAATTCGAGTTACTTCTAATGCTTCTGTAAATTCTAGTGGTGGTAAAATGCCTGATAAGCGTCTAGCAAGCATAGTTTTGCCACTACCTGGCGGCCCTACAAAAATCAAATTGTGTCCGCCTGCTGCTGCAATTTCTAATGCACGGCGCGCATGAGCTTGTCCTTTAACATCGTGTAAATCTGCACTAGGATAAGATACTGAAACTGTTACTACTGCATTATCTATCTGTACAGGTTTAGAACTTCCTGGATTATTTAATAAATCAACTACTTCCGCTAAAGTTTTACAACCATAAACAGCTAGTCCTTTTACCACCGCCGCTTCTTGGGCATTATCGGCCGGCACAACTAAACCTGTAATTCCCATTTTTTGGGCAGTAGCAGCTATCGGCAGAACCCCAGCCACAGGCCTTAAGCTACCATCTAAGGAGACTTCGCCCAAAAATAAGTAATCACCTAATAAATCAGCATTAATTTGCTCAGAAGCCGCTAAAATTCCTACACTAATCGGCAAATCAAAACTTGGGCCTTCCTTACGTAAATCAGCCGGAGTCAAGTTAATCACAATTTTCCGCATCGGAAAGGCAAAACCTGCATTTTTTAAAGTAGCTTTTACCCTTTCCTTTGATTCCTGAACTGCTGAATCTGGCAACCCCAAGACAATAATTCCTGGTAGTCCCCCCGATACATCGACTTCCACACCCACTTTCACGGCATCGATGCCGACAATTGATGCACTCCAGACTCTAGCAAGCATTGCTTAATATTTCTTCTATAACGCTAAACCTTTAGAATCTCTAGCAGATGAGTAAGTAAATCGGCATGAGTGAAACCACAGAGACAATTTTTAGTAAGATTATCCGGCGGGAAATTCCAGCCAATATAGTTTATGAGGATGATTTAGCCCTGGCCTTTAAAGATGTTAACCCACAAGCACCAGTTCATATCCTTGTTATTCCCAAAAAACTCATAGCTAAATTAGCTGATGCCGAACCTCAAGATGCGGCTTTGTTGGGACATTTATTACTAACTGCCAAGCGTGTTGCCCAAGAAGCAGGCTTGGAAAACGGTTATCGCGTTGTGATCAACACTGATGCTGATGGTGGTCAAACTGTCTATCATTTACATCTGCATATTTTAGGAGGAAGGTACATGGTTTGGCCTCCTGGCTGATCCTCAAAAGTGATGAATCGCGGCAGTGGACGCGATTCATTAAAAAAATTAATACTATTAATAAAATATACTTAATTAAAATAGCTTTACAAAACTAAATTATGCTTCTAATTTAGTGGAAGGTAGAAACACCTACCGACATCCTAAAAAATAAAGCAATCATAAGAAAATGACCACAACCTTACAACAGCGCTCTAGCGCCAACGTATGGGAGCGGTTCTGCGAGTGGATCACCAGCACCGAAAACCGGATTTATATCGGTTGGTTCGGTGTATTGATGATTCCTACCTTGCTAGCTGCAACCACCTGCTTCGTAATCGCCTTCATCGCTGCTCCTCCAGTAGACATCGATGGTATCCGTGAACCAGTAGCAGGTTCTTTAATCTACGGCAACAACATCATCTCTGGTGCAGTTGTTCCTTCTTCTAACGCTATCGGTTTGCACTTCTACCCCATTTGGGAAGCAGCTTCCTTAGATGAGTGGTTGTACAACGGTGGCCCATACCAATTGGTAATTTTCCACTTCTTGATCGGTTGCGCTTGCTACCTCGGTCGTCAGTGGGAATTGTCTTACCGCTTGGGTATGCGTCCTTGGATCTGCGTAGCATACTCTGCGCCTTTGGCATCTGCTGCCGCAGTATTCTTGATCTACCCCATCGGTCAAGGTTCCTTCTCTGACGGTATGCCCTTGGGTATCTCCGGCACCTTCAACTTCATGATCGTGTTCCAAGCAGAACACAACATCCTAATGCACCCCTTCCATATGTTAGGTGTGGCTGGTGTATTCGGCGGTTCTTTGTTCTCTGCAATGCACGGAAGTTTGGTAACTTCTTCCTTGGTTCGTGAAACAACCGAAACCGAATCTCAAAACTACGGTTACAAGTTCGGTCAAGAAGAAGAAACCTACAACATCGTAGCTGCACACGGTTACTTCGGTCGCTTAATCTTCCAATACGCGTCCTTCAACAACAGCCGTTCCTTGCACTTCTTCTTGGCTGCATGGCCTGTAGTCGGTATCTGGTTTACCGCTTTAGGTATCAGCACAATGGCGTTCAACTTGAACGGTTTCAACTTCAACCAATCTGTGATTGACTCTCAAGGTCGCGTCATCAACACCTGGGCTGACATCATCAACCGTGCCAACTTGGGTATGGAAGTAATGCACGAGCGTAACGCTCACAACTTCCCCTTAGACTTGGCTGCTGGTGAAGTTGCTCCTGTTGCTATCAGCGCTCCTGCTATCAACGGCTAATCTAAAAGCTTAGTTAGATAAAAAAGCGTCTCCTGAAAAGGGGGCGCTTTTTTATTTGGGACGTGGTTTGATTTATTCAACTTTATTTATTAGAAAGCTTGTTTTCGTAAAGCTGCTGAAAGTGCTAATTACATTCTGACTTACATCACCGCGTAGTGCGATCGCCTGTGATTAATCTTTTGCTATTTAATCAAATTTGCCCAGCCTGATTAGACACAAAATTTACATATGTTATTATCGGGTGTTAGCTTTTGGGATTAAGCAAAAAATACTAAAAGCTCTTATATGCAATGGCAATTTATATTTACAGGCTGATAGGCTAAAGCTCTGCTATGCCAAAATTAAAGTCTAAATCCCAAAAATCTAAAAAATCCAAGAAAAAACAAGCTAAACAAGAAGCTCCCGTTCTGAGCCTGAAAGAACAGCTAGCCCTAAAGCGTAAGGCGACCAAAGCCCGCCAAGAATTTACTAGTTTGCTGAATAAAGCTCTATTTGGTGGTTTATCCTTAGGCTTTATATTGTTTTTAGTAGGTGGTATTAAAGCAGCATTACCTGCTGTTTTGTCAGTTATTATTATTGCTCTTTGCTACAAATACCCCCGCGAGGCTTTATTCGCTTTCATAATTTATGTGCCTTTTGGCGGTACTATCACCTATTACATTGGTAACAGTCCGATCCTGCAATTAGCTAAAGATTCTTTCTATATTCCAGCCTTAATAGCATTGTGGCAAACTTGCCGTAAGCAAGGAATCCCCTTAATTCCTGTCAACAGCATCAAGACTCCTCTGTATATTTTATTGGGGTCTTGTTTGTTAACGCTCGTGTTTGTCAATGGTGGACAGCAATTCAATCCACCTCCTGCGGGGCTGTTGAAAGCAGCACCCAAAGAAGTTCCTATAGGTATGGGAATTTTAGGACTAAAAGTATTTTTAGGATACGTCCCCTTAATTGGTTGTGCTTATTATCTCATTCGCAATAAAAAAGATTTTCTAGTACTGTCGCGCTTACAGATTGTTCTGATATTAAGCTGCTGTATTTTGGGAATTATTCAATACTTGTTGCTATTAACTGGAATATGTGAAGGCACAAAAAATGCAGAAGGAAGTGCTTTGTTTAAAGCAACTTTAGAAGCTCGTTGCTATTTTGGTGGCTCTTTAGTTTACAGTCCCAGCCAAGGAATGATTCGCTTACCAGGAACCTTTGTGGCTCCTTGGCAGTGGGCATGGTTTTTAATTTCTAGCACCTTTTTCACCTTTGCTACTGGCTTTAGTGACCCATCAATTATTTGGCGGTTGATCAGCTTAGGTTCGTTAGTTACAGTCTTTATTAATGCTGTAGTTTCTGGGCAAAGAATTGCATTAGCTTTAGTACCCACCTGCTTTGTGATTTTGCTATTGCTCACAGGCCAACTTGTCAACCTAAAACGTTTCATTCCGATGGCTGTGGGACTAGGTTTAATTTTAGGAATTGCAGTTATAAGTAATCCTACGGTTGTACAAGAAAGGTTAGACAGTTTTAGCAGTCGTTGGGAAGCTTCACCTCCCCAAGAGTTTATTGTTGGACAATTTGAAGAAAATTTAAAAGCTGTTGATGGGCCTTTGGGTAGTGGCTTAGGCCGAGCTACTAACTCGGCGCGAGCATTGGGCCAGACAAAACTAGTAGAAACCTATTATCCCAAACTTTTATATGAAATTGGGATTTTTGGTGTACTAGGTTTTTTGGGTTTAGTTACCACCCTGACATTTACTGCCTTTAAAGCATATCGCTCAGTAAAAAACCGTAATTTCCGCAGTTACGGAGCTGCTTTATGGGTGTTTATATTGTTTATTAGTTACAACACCTATTATTACCCTCTAGATGTTGATCCGGTAGCTGTATATTATTGGTTTTTTGCAGGGGTGCTATTTAAGCTACCAGTACTGGATAAGCAAGAAAGAAAAAATGAAGAGCTTGAAGAAGCAAGCAAGAAAAAAAATCGCTAAAGAGAAATTGAATTGATGCTGTTGTTAATTGAGAATGGTAGACAAATGGCAAATATCAAAATAATAAATTTATTTGAGTATAAATCACATGAATAATTTGCCTTTGATTTCTGTGATTATCCCGACCTACGGGCGAGAAGAACCACTAAAAGATAGTATTGTGGATGTTCTCAATCAAGACTACCCTAATTTTGAAGTTTTGGTAGTTGACCAATCGCCTACCCATCAGCCAGAAATACAAGCTTACCTCGAAAAAGTGGCAGCATTAGGTAAGATTCAGTGGTTTCGCTTAGATTGGGCAAGTCTACCAGGGGCGCGTAATTATGGTGTGCGTCGGGCAAAGGGTGAAATTGTTTTATTTATTGATGATGATGTGAGGTTAAACCCTAATTTCTTGTCAGCCCATGCCAAAAATTATGTGCAGAATCCAGAGGTGGGGGCGGTAGCCGGACGGGTATTTGACAGAATGAAGTTGGGTGATTCTGGCGGAGATTTGGAGATTGAATATTTGCCGCCCCAAGCAATGGATCCGGGAATCGCTTGGTATCACATTGATTTGGTACACACTATTAAACCCCAACAGGTTTTAACTGCTAGGGGTTGCAATATGTCTTTCCGCCGCGAAATTTTTACTAAATACGGACTGAAGTTTGATGAGAGATTTCGCGGGAGTGCGGTAAGAGAAGAATCAGATTTTTGTTTGCGAGTAAGGCAGACAGGTTACAAAATTTGGTATGACCCAGAAGCCGACTTAGTGCATTTAGGGGAAGAGACAGGCGGTTGTCATGATATTAGTATGCGATCGCTCAAATATCAACTCACCTTCTACCACAACCATTTTTTACTCGGTTTAAAAAATCTGACAGTTACTCAAGCTTTACGTCTCTACGCCCGTTTATTTGATTGTCATGTATTAGGTAGGCCACCATGTCATAAAAGTGGTTCACCTATCAAAATCATTACTCGCGCTGTTTTCTACACTTTAGGATTTCTGAAAGCTTTAGGTACTGTCATTCAATCAGCTTGGAATGATGGTCAAGTTTATAGTCGAATGGATAAACAAGTTAATCCGCAATAATGCCTGATGCAGGAAATCCAGGTATAAAACTTGCCAATATGAGTAACCTGAAAATCTAAACAGAAAACTGCCAGTGGTTAAGGTCAACAAACCTAACCACTGGCAAATAAATCTTAATAATTAGGAAATATTAATGAAAATTTTAGTTGCTAGCCATACTTATATAGTAGATCTAAATTGCGAAAAATTGCGTGCTTTAGCACAATTAAAACCAGAAATTGAAGTTACGGTTGTAGTGCCTAAAACCTGGAAACCAGGAGGTGTACAAAACAAAATTATTGAGAGCCAATTCAAAGATGAAGGTAAATTTAAAATCGTACCTATTTCTAATTTTAGCCAAAATCATCAAGGACTCTTGACCTTTGGGGCTGATTTAGTCTCTTTATTGCGTCAATTTCGTCCCCAAGTTATTCAGGTAGAACAAGGCTCTAGAGGGCTAGCTTATAGTCAAATGATTGTTTTAAATCAATTATTAGGATTGAAAGCTAAAAATGTCTTCTTTACTTGGTGGAATCTACCTTATGAACTAAAACTCCCAGCAGCTTTACTCGAAAACTTTAACCTCAAACATAGCCACGGTATTATTTCTGGTAATCAAGACGGAGCAGAAATATTACAACAAAGAGGGTATAAAGGGCCGATTAAAGTTATGCCGCAATTGGGTGTAGATGAACGCTTATTTACTCCGAAACCTCAGCCAGAATTAGCTGCTAAACTCGGTATTAAATCAGATGATTTTGTCTTGGGATTTGTCGGGCGGTTTGTCCCAGAAAAAGGTTTGTTAACTCTGTTACAAGCATTAGTCAGTTTAAAAGATAAATCTTGGAAAATGCTGCTGTTAGGACGAGGCGAATTGAAAGATGAAATATTGAAAATAGCAACAGAAAATAATATCCAAGAAAAACTGATTTTAGTAGAAAGTGTTCCGCATCACGAAGTAGCTAATTATATCAACTTAATGAGTGCGCTCGTATTACCTTCAGAAACTACTTATAAATTTAAAACCTTAACTTCTGTGGGTTGGAAAGAACAATTTGGTCATGTGCTAATTGAAGCGATGGCTGGCCAAGTTCCTGTAATTGGTTCTAATTCTGGCGAAATTCCTCATGTTATTGGTGATGCTGGTTTAATATTCCCTGAAGGTAATTCTCAAGCACTGGCTGATTGCATCATGCAATTAATAGCCAGACCAGAGTTAGCCCAAAATTTGGGTGAAATGGGCTATCAAAAAGCGATAGCAAAATATACTAATCAGGCTCTTGCTAAAGAACAGTATGAGTTTTATCAACAATTAATTAATAGTCGTTAGTGAATTACAAACGACAAAGAACAAAAATGAAAATTTTACAAGTTGTCCCTTCTATTTCTTTGATTTATGGCGGCCCTAGCCAAATGGTATTAGGACTAGCCCCAGCCTTGGCTAAAGAGGGTGTGGAAGTCACTATTCTCACAACTGATAGTAATGGCGATAATGGGCAGAAACCTCTGGATGTGCCTTTAAATCGCCCCATTAAACAAGATGGTTATGAAATAATTTACTTTCGCTGTGCGCCATTTCGTCGCTATAAATTTTCGCTAGATTTACTCAAATGGCTGAAAAATCATGCTAGCAAATATGATTTAGCACATATTCATGCTTTATTTTCTCCTATTAGTAGTGCGGCAGCAATGGTCTGTCATCAACAAAATTTACCTTATATTTTGCGACCTTTAGGAACTCTTGACCCAGCCGATTTACAGAAGAAAAAGCAATTAAAAAAGCTATATGTAGAACTTATTGAACGTCGCAATTTAGCAGGTGCAGCAGCCATTCATTTTACTAGTGACCAAGAAGCCAAAATATCAGCAAGGTTTGGGACAAAGACACAAGATTTAGTCCTTCCTTTAGGTGTGAAGCCTACTCAAAAGAATTATCAAAGTGCAATACGCAGTCAGCTAGGAATACCAGAAGATATCCCTTTAGTGCTGTTTATGTCGCGTATTGACCCAAAAAAGGGGTTGAATTTGTTGATTCCGGCTTTAGAAAAACTGCTGGATAAGGAGTACAAGTTTCATTTTGTTCTAGCTGGGACAAACCCTCAAGACCCAGACTATGAACAAAAAATTAAATCTCAAATCGAGAATTCACGATTGCGATCGCATACTACCATTACAGGTTTTGTTACAGGTGAATTAAAAGCTAGTTTACTGCAAGCTGCTGATTTATTTGTTTTGCCTTCTTACTACGAAAACTTTGGTATTGCTGTGGCTGAGGCGATGGTTGCAGGGATACCTGTAGTTATTTCCGACCAAGTGCATATTTGGCAGCAAGTCAGCGATAGTGAGTCAGGATGGGTAGGTGCGACAGATGTTTCGGCGTTGTTGGAGTTATTGCAACAAGCTTTGCAAAATCCCCAAGAACGCCAACGCCGGGGAATAAATGCTCAAAAATACGCCTTAGAACATTTTAGTTGGGATGCGATCGCTCGCCAAATGATTCAAGCTTATCAGCAGATTCTAACTAAATAACGAACCACAGAGACGCAGAGAACACAGGGGAATACTCTTGCATTCCTCTCTGCGCCTCCGCGCCTCTGCGTGAACAATTCCCTAATTCGCCCGTTCCCATTGGCGTTGAATTTCTGTGATGGTTTTAATATCATCAGGTGGTGGAAGGATTTTCACACTCGGTTGAATTTCCGCGCCAGGAATATTTTGACTCCACGGACTATTCGGTACAGTCTTTAAATCAACATTATTATTCACCGGGCGAAAACCGTATTGTACAAATATTGCTTGTTGTTCTGGTTGGGTAATAAAGTCTAAAAACTGCTTTGCGGCTTTTGCTGTACCCTCATCTACATCTCGTCGGACAATTGCTGCTGTGGCGGTAGTTTCAATTGACGGGTCTAAATAATAGATATGATAAGGCTTCCCTTTACTGGCGGCTGATTGTTGCCAACGATATAGGGCTATGCTTTCATATACAGTCGCAACATCAGCATCGTTAGGGCCTCTGACAATAAATTCTTGCAGAAGAATATCTGTAGAACGAGGTGGTTGATAGACTGACTTTTTAATTAAACTAAATAGCGTTTGTATAGATGAATTATTGAAACTATCGGCGTTGATAGTTCCGCCTAATTTTGATTGTGTCCACAAGTGTAAAGTCAATTGACCACTATTAGACCGAGTGGGATCTGTGGTGACAAAATCAAAACTACCCCAATTACTTGAACCGCCAACTTTTCCCCAATTACCTGCTTGCATTGCTTGTTCAAGTTTTGACCATTGAAAACGTCCATTGGGGAACAGGGCTTTACCGCGTTCTGGCCAAGCTATACCTACTAGTAGAGTTTTTGCTAGTGGTTGAGGAGAATCGTAAAAGGGTTCGGTTTGATTGGTGGTGTGGAGGCGATCGCTGAGTTCTGTTAAAATTTCTCCATTAGCAGGAATTAAGATTGTCGGACTAAAAGTATTCTTTTGGTCAATATAATTATTAACTATTTCTTGAGAACCTTGAAATTTTAATTCTAATTTAATATCTGGATTTGCTTGCTCAAACCTTTTTTCGAGTTCTTGCAGAGGTTCTTGTAATTCTGTACCGCTAACAATAATTACAGTTTTTTGTAACCCAGGGATAGGAATATAAGTTAAACCTAAGGTGGCGATGATTATAGCAACTGAATTAATAACTTTTGACGATTTCGACTGTAGTTTTGCTTTAGGGGTAGTTTGTAATCTTGGTGGCATAATTTTGATTACTTGCGAACTAATAAATCGAGATTTTCTAATAAACTAGTCAGTTCATCGCTGAGTAATTGCATCTCATGAATTTGTTGAGATTCGCTTAAGTCAGAGGTACGCAATTTGGTTTGTAGTTGTTGCAATAATCCCGTACAGTCTTGAATTAAAGTCGAAATATTAATAACTCTGCCTAAACGCGTATCTTCTCCATCTTGGGCTAACTTGATATTGCGTTTGAGACTGTCTGCAAGTTGCCTGAGATGCTGCTGTGCTACACCAGAACTTGAACTGATTTTCTGTTGGACTTCAACTAACTGCTGCTTTAAAGAACTTACTGAAAGTATAGAGATATTGCCAGATAGATTCCAAGCTAGGGTGTCAATTTTATTTGGTAATGTAGCAATGCGATCGCTATTTATTTCTAATGCTGCTAAAAGTTCTATTTGAAATGTATCAGTTAGTAATCTTTTGGCTTCCAAACGCAAATTTTCTGATTGATTGACTAATGCGACAGCAGCAAGCTTGACTGCATTAATTTCTCGTTCTAATTCGGGATTAGCTAATTCAATATATTTGGGTTCACGGGATTTAAGAAAAATAGCACCGCCTAAACTAATACCAGCCGCTACAGGTAGCATTATCTGATTAGGAAATTGCAGTACACGCACACCTAAAAATAGAGAAATTCCTCCAGCCAATACTGCAAATGGATAAAAAAGCGGATTTACTAATTTCATCAATTACCTCAAGTTCAGATGTGGTTTAAAACTCTACCTGTAAATTTGACATTAACTGCGAAATCGTCTCTGGATTGCCTTGAGAATAATATCCTCCATTCAACTCGGCAATTTGTTTTAAGACATCAGGGCTAAATTCCCCTTCTTTACCATATCCAACAGTAAAAAATGCAATTCTTTGATCAGTTGAAAAACCACTTTTTTTTAACTCTTGCTCTAATTCATTTAACTTAATTGTTGAACCAGAATCTTCTCCATCTGTTAATATCAACACAGCGTTAATTGCATCTTTACGAAGGTTTTTTTGTAGCCAATTACGTGCTTCTAGGGCAGCATCATATAATTTTGTGCCGCCATCAGCTTGAAGGCTATTGATAAATTGCCAACCGCGATCGCGTCCTTGGGGTGTTCCATCTACTAGTACAGGCGGACGAATTTCTGAGTCAAAATCAATCAAAGCAATTTGCTCTTTTGGCCCCAAGTTCTTAACGTAAGTTTGTAGAGTATTCTGTACAGCAGGTAATTTATCACCTGACATCGACCCCGAAGAATCTACTACCACTACCACCAACGACGGCTTTTTTGCATTTTCCTGCCAAGATTTCAGCATCGCGTCTACAACTTCTGGTTCAGGTGGACGCAAGGAATCATATTTGGCTTGGGCATCAACGCCAAATTCTGGTGTAAACTTAGCACCCAATGCTACCCCTGGCGTTCCTGGGCGTAAACCTAAATCAGTCGCAATTTTCTGCACCTCAGGCGATCGCCAATATACAATAAATTTCTCCGCCGCCGCCTTCTCATCTGTGCTTACCCAAGGTGCATTTGGTATAATTGCCCGCATATTAGATGTAAAGGTCGCCTTGGGATATACTGCCTCATAACGCTGCTGTCCCTGTTTTAATCCTGAATTGGCAGTAATGACACTCGATTCGTATACTGAACCAACAGAAGCCCAAAATGGGCCATTTTTTACCATTGCTTGGGCAAGAGAATTAGTAGAAACGCCATAACGCGTAATCTTGCTTTGGATTTGCTGAATTTGGGGTTGAAATTTTGCCACATCCCCCACAGATAATTCTTCAGGACGCTTACCGGATATGCTGCTATATTGTGCTACCAATGTTTGCAAGCCAGAATTAGAACGAGTTGGGGCAGAATGTACATAGTGAACTGTCAATGGTGGTGCGGATGAATCGATATCGCGGTGAGTGTTGGCAGATACTAAAGCTTTGTAAGGATCAGCTACTTTTCGTAAGCCACTAGCTATATCTGCTTGTGCCATAAACACCATTGGGGTGTTAGCGATGAGTTGTGACTCTGTAATTTCTGGAATGTAGCTTTTCCCTGGAAAAAGTTGGTTCATCCGGTAAATTAACTGACTGTGATATATATCTCCATCTAGAGAAATAATCGTAGGAAAATCTGGTGCATCAGCTTTTACTGTTCCCTTTTGCAATTGACTTGCTAAAGCAACTATTTCAGTTACTACATCGCCACTACCCATTGCCTTGCAAGTTACCTGAAAAGCTGTACCATTATCTAGCTTTGGTTGTGTAGCATTAAAGTTTTTTGCCGCTTGGTTACAGAAGTCACCCAAGGCGCTGCCCACTAACAGGTTGAGTTTTAAACCCGTAAAATTATCTTCTGAAGTCGAGTTATTACTACACGCTGTTATTAACAGGCAAGCAGAGACAAATATAAGGTAAGTAATGAACCGAGACTGTTTGAAAATCATGCATTTTCCCCAGAAAGATTAGTTATAGCCATAACCAAGGTATTAAAGAAATTGGTAAATAATAAAACTTAGACACCAAAGAACTTTTAACTCTGTCCCCTGCTAGACTTAGCTACCTCTGCAATAATTTACTAAAACCCGATTTTATACTTTTAATCAAAAAGTTAATTTCTAGTTAATTTCGTTTAGTTTCAAAGACACACATGATCTCTGTATAATGATCAAGCCTCATCTAGTTAAAACACTGCATCGATTCTGATCGCAACGCTGAGAACTTAAAATTTTGTAACAAACAGCAAAAAGCCGATAGGAGAACCGATGTTTTATGTGATGATGGCAAAATAGACTACATTTGGCTTTTTATCTACAGGGAATCTCTCATGGCTCTCCATCTTGGTGATACAGTACCCAACTTTACGCAAGCCTCTACACATGGCGACATAAATTTTTACGAATGGGCTGGTGACAGCTGGGTAGTGTTATTTTCTCACCCAGCTGACTTTACACCTGTTTGCACTACTGAACTAGGCACAGTTGCGAAACTGAAACCCGAATTTGACAAGCGCAATGTGAAAGCGATCGCACTCAGCGTAGATGATGTAGAATCTCATAACGGTTGGGTAGGCGACATCGAAGAAACGCAAAACACCTCACTCAACTATCCAATTTTGGCAGACGCGGATCGTAAGGTTTCTGACCTTTATGACATGATCCACCCTAACGCCAACGCCGCAGTCACAGTGCGTTCTGTCTTCGTTATTGACCCCAATAAAAAACTGCGTCTTTCTTTCACATATCCCCCCAGCACCGGACGCAACTTTGACGAAATCTTGCGCGTAATTGATTCACTGCAACTAACCGATAACTACAGTGTGGCTACCCCAGCCGACTGGAAAGATGGTGATGATTGCGTTATCGTTCCTTCGCTGAAAGATCCAGAAGTCTTGAAAGAAAAATTCCCCAAAGGCTACGAAGAAATCAAACCCTATCTGCGGTTAACTCCTCAGCCTAACAAGTAATGAGTGCTGAGTGAAAACAAGTATTCAGCATTGAGTAGATGGATTTTTAAGTAGTTTCTTGCATGGGACGCAAAGCTTTATCTTTGCGTTTTTTTGTATTTACGTAAGAATGGAAAATAAAGTCAGATGTTGAACTATGATGCTGTCATCTTCCTTTGTGATCCAAATGCCGCTTTCAATGCAAATGACAGACGAACAATTTTTTGATTTCTGTCAAGTCAATCGTGATTTACGCATTGAATGTAATCAATTTGGAGAAATTTCAATTATGCCCCCTACTGGTTCAGAGACAGGGTATCGAGGAGGTAATATATTCGGACAGTTATGGGTTTGGTCAGAGAAAGATGGTACAGGTATTTGCTTTGACTCCAGTACAGGATTTACCTTATTCACAGGTGCAAAACGCTCTCCCGATGCTTCTTGGATGAAATTAGAACGGTGGAATGCTTTATCAGCAGAACAAAAACAAAGATTCGCACCCATTTGTCCAGATTTTGTAGTGGAATTGCGATCGCTAGGCGATAATCTCCAACCCCTTAAAGATAAAATGGGGGAATATATGCAGGAACTAGGGGTGCAGTTAGGTTGGTTAATTGACCGCAAGCATCGCCAAGTATATATCTATCATCCTGGTCAACCAGAAGAAATTTTAGAAAATCCTGAGACTGTTAGTGGTGAATCTGTGTTACCTGGTTTTGTTTTAAATATGAGTAAAGTTTGGTGAATTCATACCCGTAGAGAAGGCATTGCGTTAAGTAAAAAAGATTTAATAACTAATAACTATCTCTGGATTATAAATTGTACCTTCTGGCATAATAGTAGCTCTTAGCTTGGTATAAATTATTTTTGTATCGGTAAGATTGGCATTAAATAAATTAGCTTTAGTTAAATTAGCCCAATTCAAGTCTGCACTATTTAAATTTGCCTCATTTAAATTAGCTTCTAGTAATATTGCTCCACATAGCTTTGCTTGTGTAAGATTAGCTCTAATTAATTTAGCTTCTATTAAAGATGATTCAATTAATGTAGCTGCACTCAAGTCTGCTTCTGTGAAATCTACGCCACATAAAGAAGCTGCCCAAAAATTAGTTTTACTACATTGCGATCGCACAAAGCAAGCACCACACAAATTAGCATGGCTTAAATCTGCTTCACGGAAGTCAGCACCAGCCAAGATAGAACCTGATAAATTAGCACCACGTAAATCTGCGCCCCGAAAGTTAGCACCACTTAAATTAACTTCTCTTAGTTCAATGAAGCGCAAATCACGTCCACTGAAATTTTGCTGTTGATAACATTTATCATTGGTTTGACTGAAGATGAATTCCTGTGCGTCAGCAAAATTTATCATAGTACTCACCCCAGAGTGTCAATAATTGCAAAGCTCAATTGTGAGAGTCACTGTATATTGAGATTACACTACTACAGATAATTAGCTGAAGTAAAAATTAGTAATAATTAGAGAAAAATTTTAAAATTTACGTAAAATTGGCTGAAATAGTGTTTTTGATTACAAAAAATGCTGACCTAAGTCAGGGAACATTAATATAGAAGAGAAGAGGTTACAGAGTTTAAGTTTTATAATTTTCAAAAATCTTAAATCAATTTAAGAACTCAGATCCCCGACTTCTTTAAGAAATCGGGGATCTTTTTATTCTTCGCCCCATGTACGAAGCTGCAAATATACTAAAACTAAAGCTATAGCTAACAAAACTGTGGCAGCAGCAGCAGCATAACCAAAATCAAATTGACCAAAAGCTTCTTGATAAATGTAGTAAACCAATAAGTTAGTAGAGTTTAATGGCCCACCACCTGTAATGACATAAACTTGTTCAAAACTCCGCAATGTAAAAATTGCGGTGGTAACTGTGGCAAAAATTAAAGTAGGGCGTAATCCTGGTAAAGTAATATGCCAAAATTGTTGCCAACCATTAGCACCATCTAATTCGGCGGCTTCGTAGCGACTAAGAGGAATTGCTTGCAAACCTGCTAAAAAAACAACCATATTAAAACCTAGTTGTTTCCAAATACTCAAAATAATTAATACTGGCATTGCCCAAAATGTATCTCCTAGCCAAGGAATGGGTGCAATACCAAATAAATTTAAAAATCCATTTATCGGCCCAGTAGTTTGAAATAGCCAGCGAAATCCTAAACCAGCTGCAACTAGAGAAATTATAGATGGTAAAAAATAGGCACTTCTTAATATGCCGCGTAAGGCTAGGGAACGATTTAATAATACTGCCAACCCCAAAGGAATAATTAGGCTGGGGATGACTGTAGCAAGAGTAAAATAAATTGTGTTGCCAATAACTTGCCAAAAATCAGGGTTAAGTAACAAACGCCAGTAATTTTTCAATCCTACCCAATAAGTTCCTGTGGATGTAAAACTGCCAGCAGTGAAACTGAGGTAAAACAAATAGGCGATTGGCCAAATTACAAAAAGACCTAATAAAATTAACGCGGGTGTGAGAAAAGTCCAGGCGGCAAATGTATCATTATCTAGCCACGATTTATTAGTATATATCTTTGGCATCTATCAATTTTCCCTTGTTGCTGTTATGACCCTTGGCCCTGATTCTACCCTTAGCTTGGTTTATCCCAATATTTGCGATCGCCTATTATTTACCAATACTCCCTTAAAACTAGGAATTATGGCTTCTGGGAATGGCAGCAATTTTGAAGCAGTTGCCCAAGCTATTGAAAATGGGCAACTTAATGCCCAAATTCCAGTTCTAATTTACAATAATCCCGATGCGAAAGCAGCAACACGGGCAGCAAATCGTCGTATCGAAACTGTTTTATTAAATCATCGTGAATACAAAAATCGCCAAGCCTTAGATGAAAAAATAGTCGAGACTTTGCGCCAGTATGATGTAGATTTGGTGATTTTAGCAGGATGGATGCGGCTGGTAACATCCGTGTTAATTGATGCTTTTCCTAACAGAATTATTAATATTCATCCGAGTTTGTTACCTAGTTTTAAAGGTCTTCATGCTGTTGAACAAGCTTTGCAAGCTAAGGTAACAATTACTGGCTGTACAGTGCATTTAGTTTGTTTAGAAGTGGATAGCGGCCCGATATTAATACAGGCAGCTGTGCCAGTGTTACTAGACGATACACCAGAAACACTCCATGCCAGAATTCAAGTTCAAGAACATCGAATCTTACCACAGGCGATCGCGATCGCTGCTCATAAATTGCAAACCAAACTTATACTTTCTTGATAAAAACGAAAAATTAAGGATGTATGGGTATAGGGGTGTATGTAATACGGTTCGGATAAGCATTTTGAACTAAGAATTGGTTTGGGGAAAAGGTTAAAGGGTAAGGGTTAAAAGTTTTTTCTTTCCCTTTCCCCCTTCGCCTTTCCCCTTTAACCGAACCGTATTGGGGGTGTATGTGTTTAATACCCTTTCACCCCTACACCCAGCCTCAACAAACAATCTTTGTGTGTAAGTCCTGTTAACGTTGCTGCATTTTCCAGAAATAGCTAGAAACCCAATTTGTCATAATATGAGCCACAATCGGCACTAACAAATTTCCACTTAATAGCGCGCTATATCCCAAAATTAAGCCAATAACGGTAGCCCAAACCACGTAAGGCCATTGTTGTGAACCACTGAGGTGTAAAACGCCAAAGCAAATGCTAGATACAATCACTGCTACATGATCTAAGCCTAATGCTGGCAGCATCACACCTCGAAACAATAATTCTTCGCTTAACCCTGGTAGTAAACCCAGCCAAATCAAGTCAGGCCAAGCCAAGGGTCTTAGCACTAGTTCTAAATAATAGTCTGCACTTCTACGGTAAAGAGGCCACAAGCGATAAGCTAGACCACTGAATACAGTGATCATAACTCCTACACCCAGCCCCCAAAGGATATCTATTGGGTTCCATTGCCACTTAAACAGGTAAACATTACCGAAGCGCAGCCATACTTTAGCGACTGTCCATAACAGAATTGAAGTTACCCCCATTGCCACTAGCACTTGGGTACGTGATAAGTATGGAATTTCTGGATCTTGTTTTTGTTGTTCTACCATTTAGGGTTAGGGAATAGGGAGTGGGGCAGAGGAGAGAAGGACAAATAACTATTGACCAATGACCAAAGCATTCGGATTGATGCCTGCTTTTAAGGCTACCAATACACCTACTGCTTCTAAATACGAGTTTACCTGTATGGATTTAATTCCTAAAGATGGGGCAGAAACTTGTATTTGAGTTTTATTTTCTACGACGGTAATTATTTGACATTGGCTTTGACTTAAACTTAGTAAAGCACTGCTGCCACAAGCGTTTGCAGGTAAGATCGCCGCATCTATTTGATCTGCCCAAATATCTGCTTGACGAGATGTAAATAATTGTTTCTCGACAATAAATTGTGGGGCGCGACTTAAGCCTACAAGTACACTTGGTAAAAAAGTATAGCCTAATTCTTCGGCGGCGGAACGAGGAGATAAATCGGGATAGGGAGGCGCACTAGCCAGTGCTGGTGAATGGGCGCAAGGAATTTGAAAGTTTCTGACTAGTAAATGACTAATTACCGCTTCTGCACCTGCTAAAGGGTCTACGCCTTTACCTTGACGGTAATTTTGGACTGCATCTTCATCCATATCATCGGGGAAACGGGCGACAACTGCGATCGCTTCTGCCCCTGTTTTCTTGATGAGTATCTCTGCTGCCCTGAGTAAACTATCTGGGTTGCCGATGGTTCCCCAACTTGCCCCTGATGCTGAAGTGCGTAATTCTACATTTAACGGGGCATCAGTAATTACATAATCTGTAATAGTTAATCCGAGAGTTGCCCTGGCTGCATCGGCGGCTTGTAAGTGTCGCAGCCTTAACTCTGGTTCAATACCTTGGTCTAAAAGCAAACCTATTTTATTATTACGAACTGGTCGTAAACCCCAATCTCCACAGGCAAATTTATCAAGCCCGTAACCTTCTACATAAAAAGCATTGAGGATGTTCCAATATAAACTTGCACCATTGAGGACATTGGGATGAGTGATCAGGCGATCGCAAACTTGTGCTAATGTTCGGGCAACAGGTATAGCATCTCCTGCATAACCTCCAATCGCCGCCCCAACGCCAGTAGGTACAATCAAAATAGCAGTGTAAGGACGTTGCATTGCAAATGCTGAGTGAGTACAAGTTCAAAATTATTTCGGATTGATGCGTAAACTACAAGTCTCCAATTTCTAAGTAGGTCAACATAAAATGTAGTAGCGTGGCCAGGCTAAATTAGGGTGTGTATGCCGTAGGCTCACGCACCGCCCTAGTCATCAAGATGGTGCGTTGTGCTATGCGACAACACACCCTACTTCTCAGAACTTAGGACTCAGCACTTTTAGTCACAACTGCTTCAACAGTGGCTTTTTGCTGTTCTTCATCCACAGATGTAATAGCCCAACGCAAAGGTTCACCTTGTTTTTTCAACTCTGCCTCAATTGCTTTTTGCAACTCAGTAGGAGTTTCTTGGATGTCAATTTCTGCGGTAATAAAATGGGTAGTCATTGCCGTCCATCCTGTTAATTAATTTGTTCTAGAATAGCCGAATGAAGTATAAAACTCTATCTTTCAGACTTCAGACTTCATTGGTCTTTCCCAAATTGCAACTGATAAACGATGTCTTCTTTTTCAGTTTCAATTTTTAAGTCAGAACGGGGATAGGAGACGCAAAGTAATGCGTAACCTTGTTTTTGCAATTCTGGACTAACACCCATACCCTCGGTTTGGTCTACAGTTCCTTCGATAATTTGGGCGGCGCAAGTTGTACACACCCCTGCATGACAAGAAGCAGGCAACTCGAAACCAGCATTTTCAGCTACTGATAAAATAGTTTCATCTTCAGGAACTTGCAGAGTCAGAATTTTACCTTGGTGATGGAGTTCTACAGTGTAAGTATTGGACATATACTAAAAAATGAGCGCAATAGACAAACTCATTATTATATCTGAATTATTGAACAATATTGCCGATATTCAATAAACTTTTGATTTTTGACTTTGCCAAATTTTCTATAACTCTTTGCGTCTCTGCGCCTCTGCATGAGATAAAAAAATCCTGTTTTTTAAAATTGTATTTTAATTGAGCGATTAAGGTGCGATCGCTGAAGATAATCAATAATTTTAGAGAAAATCAGGGTCAATATTTAATTCGCGCAACTTGGCGGCTAGACGTTCCGCACGTTGCTTTTCTTGGTCTGCACGTTGTGTTTCTTCATCCGCACGCTGTTTTTCTTGTGCTGCTAATTCTTCTGGTGTTGGGACTAATTCCCCTTGTGCCGTAAAATAGCGTAATTGATTGTTCTGCACACCCAAATATAAATCTAACTGCTGACTCCATAACCAACCTTGGGAATTTGGTTCTATGGGTTGGTAATTTCCATCTACTAAATGAAACCCGACAAATTCTAAATTATCCGGGTCAAACCAAAAATATTCTAGTGTACGGAATATATCTTGGTAAATTTGTTTTTTTAAGCCTTTATCTGTGGCTTTTGTGGAAGGTGAAAGTAATTCGACAATGATATTAGGATACTTACCGTCTTCTTGCCAGATTACCCAACTTTTGCGCGGTTTCTTTTCGCATCCTAGCACTACAAAAAAATCAGGGCCGCGAAATTCTTCTGATTTGAGTTGACGTTGGCTGTAGTAAATTGTCAGATTCCCCGCAGCATAAAAGTCATTGCGGTTTTGCCACCACAATTCTAAACATTGTAATAACAGAATAATCTGGCGTAGATGTAAATCGCTTTCCAATGGTGGTTCGTGACTTTCGATATCTCCTGGTGGAAATATTATATTTTCTATTGGTTGGTCACTTTCAATATCTCCTGGTGGAAATATTATATTTTCTATTGGTTGTAAATCTTGGGCGACTGACATGGCTTGATGGGGGCTAGGGGTCTGATTGGAACAGTTGGCAATTCCCAAATTATGACTTTACTGTTACTGCTAACTGTAATCCTAAAACATCCAACAAAGAATTTAGATTATAAAATTCAATTTCCCCTTTCTCTAAAAGAATTTGCTCAAGTTGATGGGAAAGTTGCTGGACTGGTTCAGAAAATTGATTAATTCCTCCCTGCGCTTCTATAACATTTTTGAGTGCCTTATTTAACATTTTTGGGTCGCCTTCTTCTAAAACAACTTCGATATAAGCTGCTGCTTCTAGGGGGTCTTTTAAGTCCTGTATCAGTTTTTCGTGATAGCTTGTACTTTTAGGCATCATCTCTACTCCTATAGTCTTGCCAATATTCTTTGGCTTTAGCAATATCTTTATCTTGAGTGCTTTTATCGCCACCACATAAAAGAATAATAATTATTGAATCTTCTTGAGCAAAGTATATGCGATAGCCAGAAGCATAGTCTATTCTAAGTTCAAAAACTCCATCACCAACTGATTTGCAATCACCTAAATTACCTGCTTCTACTCTGTCAAGCCTTGCTCTAATTTTAGCTTTTGTTTTTCTATCTCGCAGAGAGTCAAACCACTCAGAAAAAATATCTGTGCCATCAGTTCTTAAATAATTCCTGATCTCCTTTGGTTGAACTTCCATAATAAACTTGAGCGAAAATTGTTATTGTTGATTTAATCTAGCTTTAATAGCAGGATGAACTAATTCATCAGGGACATAATTACGTTCGATATATTCATTGATTTCTGCTTGATTATCTAAGTAAAAACTCAAAGCATCAAAGACTTGAGCTAAAGTTAAATGAGGTAAATGTAACGGTATTTCCTCTGGTCTAATACCTAAACGCCAATTTTCAACAATCGCTCTCACAGGTGTTCTAGTTCCTTGAATAATTGGTTCACCTGATAAAATTTCCGGTTGTCGAGTGACATAACGAGAGTTTGTTGTAGCTGTCATGCTGATGAAATTTTTGGCAGTATTTGGTGTAAATGTACCACAGTCTTATTTGGATGTGATACGATCGCACCCTTGATTGATCAATTTCGGTGTGCATACCAGCACATCCTGAAAATGCTTTAGAAGAAGAGTTTCGTTAATTACTATAATAATCACAAAGAAATTACTTAAATTTGCTTAATTATAATTATGCGCGATCGCGTTTCTTTAGAAACTGTCTCTCTAAGTCTGCCTTTTGGCATTGGTTCGATGTCGTGGAAAGTTAACACCACAGAAAAGAAAGCGGCTTGGTCGCTGTATGTAGAGTTAGTAACGCGCATTGCTGTGCAACCATTAGCATTAAACCAGGGTTTAGTACGAGAAGCGATGAACTCTCTTTATAGTTTATTCGGCACAACCCGCGAAATTCTCAAAGCTGCCGGGCCGGAGGTGGGTGCTTCGCGTGATTCTGTGGGGGGAATTGCGATCGCAGTGTTGAATAATGGGTTAAGGCCGTTTTTGTCGAAATGGCATCCGTTATTGCAAGCATGGGAAGCAAGGCGACCTGTGGGGGTGAGTCCTAAAGAACATGAGCAGAGTTGGTCTGAGGAAGCAACGGCGCGACGTGAGTTAGAGGCTTTGCGGGTGGGTTTAGAAGAGTATGCTCATGCGTTGGCGACTATTGCAGGCGTAGAGGAGTGATAGATGGTCAAAGATGTTTTCCTCTGCCACAACAGCAAAGAAAAAGCAGAGGTAGAAAAAATTAGAGAGCATCTTTTAAAAGAAGGAATAAATGCTTGGTTAGATAAGTACGACTTTGAGCCATTTCGACGTTGGCAAGACCAACTTGAAGAAATTATTCCTCAAGTCAAAGCTGTAGCTGTATTTATCGGTTCTTCGGGTGTAGGGCCGTGGGCAGATATCGAAATGAAAGAGTTTCTTGTTGAGTTTGCGAAGAATCCTAAGCTTCGCATAGGCTTAGTTATTCTTCCTGGATGCCCTGATAAACTTATAAATACAGTTCCGAGATTCTTAAAAGGCTTTCATTGGGTTGATTTTCGGCTACAAAATCCCGATCCAATGGAACAGTTGATTTGGGGTATTACTGGACAAAAGCCAAAAACACAACCCATCAGTTTATCTCAATCGCCTCAAAAACCTTCAGACAGAAGACAATTTTTGAAATGGGTGGGTTGGGGAAGTCTAGGCTTAGTAACGTCAGTCGTGGGTGGAGGGATTTGGAGTCAAGGACGAGATCAGCCTCAAACAACAAATAATGAATCTAGAAAGACTGAAGCATCTCAGACTGCAACACCAGAAACAAAGCCTACTAACAGCATTTCTCCAAGGGAGCAGCAGGGCGAACCCAATACACTTGAATCAGAGAAAGGCATTGACTATACCAGACTGAACGACTTACTAAAAGCAGAAAACTGGAAGGAAGCCGATACAGAAACCTATCGGGTGATGATTCAGGCAGTAGGTAAAAAAGATAGCGACTACTTCACCATAGACGAACTCTTAAATTTTCCTTGCACTGACTTACGCACAATAGACCGCTTATGGGTAAAATACAGCAATGGACAATTTGGCTTCAGTGTCCAGAAGGAAATTTACTTGAGCGTTGGCGGTAAAGCTGACGGCAAATATGACAAAGAAGCCTGGGAGAAGTTTGGCGATCGTGTTGGATGGAGAGTGACAACGTTAGAAGATGTAACTTTTGACACTTCTTTCTCAAGAGGACACCTCCCGTTAATTGTGCAATTTTGGTTTTGGAATAGTGGGGGTGGTTTTCGGTATCTTTTGGGGTTTCTCTTCTCTCGCATCAAGACTTGTGAAGTCTAACGTATAAAGCTTTCCGAAGTTTCTAAAGATTTATTACTAACCCCACATCCACGGTACAATCAACATTTCAAATTACCGATACCTGGCAATCCCGATGGGGAAGTCAAAAGTCAAAAGTTTACTTTTCTAGCTTTGCTTTAGTTGTCACTATTGACTTGGCAATAATTTTAATTAACTGTTCGCACTCATTTACAAGGCTTTTTACTTTTGCCTCAGTCATTATTTCTGACTTTATCAAAAGCTTCAACCAGTATTTCGTTCCTTTTGCTTCTTTGAGTGCTATTGATTGCTTGCTGATAAAGTCTCTATCACTTTCAGCAGACTGAGATTCTTCAATATTTGCGCCAATTGATGTCTCTGCACTGAACAACTGAGCAGCTAATAATCTTGGTGTTCTTAGTTGTTTATCTAAATAAGACCAACAAACTTTGGTCATCAACCTTATAACTTTAACTCTTAAAGTTACAACATTAAGACTTAAAGTTAGAACATTAAGGGTCAAGATTACAACATTAAGGCTTAAAGCTAGAACATTAAGGGTCAAAGTTACAACATTAAGGCTTAAGGTTATAACATTAAGGGTCAAGGTTACAACATTAAGGCTTAAAGCTAGAACATTAAGGGTCAAGATTACAATATTAAGCCTTAAGATTAAAGCGATCGCTGTTGACTATATCACTTGTCGAAGCTCATCACCTTCCCGTCGATTCCGCGAAACCCAATCTTGAGCATCTTCACCAAAAAGCGGATAGGAAGCCATACCTTTCAAGTCGCTCCACTTGCGTTTTGCTTGCGCTTGAGTGATGTGTTTTTTTACACGCTCTACTAAATGCCCTATCACTGTCAATTGCTCTTCTGGAGTCAATTGCTCAATCTCGCTTAAAATTTTTTCAAGTGACAGACTCATCAAGCTGACCTAAACAATTGCGGTGAATTATACAAAATATTGTACTGTATTCTAGAAATTGAAGATGCGATAATGGTTTTTTCAAACTCTGCGATCGCTGTTGATTATGAAGTAAAAATGCGCTCAGTAATTAAATTCAGAGAAATCACGCACATTAAGAAAAACTTGTGCTATAAGAAATGCGTTTTTTGCTGAACTATAAAACAGAGTAATTGAGCCAGAATAGCTTTGTAAAGCTTTTAAACCTGTAAAACCATGCCTCGAAAAAAACGTAGTTCCCAAATTCTGAAAAAAGCTGAATTTAGAGTTGCGGGACTAAAAGCTATTGACCCTAATATCAGTTTTGATGATAATTGCAACTTGCAAAACTTGACGCAATTAATCGAGCAGTTTCAAAAAATGCTTGATGATTATAATGCTGCAATAGCTATGATTGACTCTTCTAAAATTAAGCTAGATGCAATGGAAAGAACATTAAGTCAAGTTTCTGACAAAATGGTTGTGGGTGTTGGTTTTAAGTACGGAAAAAATAGCGATGAATATGAACTTGCAGGTGGTATTCGAGATAGCGATCGCGTCCGTAAAGGTAGATTAACACGCTTAAAATCTAATCAAGAGAAAACATCAGATCAAAATACAATGACTGCTTAATAACAATAGTTGCGCGAGTTTCTAGATCCCCGACTTCTTTAATAAGTCGGGGATCTTTACCGTCACAAATAGTTCAGTGTTGCTATATAATCTGAGAATTAATACAGAACTTCCGCAATCTTAAAATTGCATGACCCGGTTTATACATGATAAATTCGCCAAAGACTACCTTGTTCGCGTAGCGTCCCGCAGGGAAAAACTATTAAAAGATTACGGCGAAATCAAAGCATCAGAACAAGTTTCAGGAGAAGTTAAAGAAATAGATGTTTTATTCACTCCTGCCAAACAGCAAAACTCTAATTTACAAATACTAGGTTTGCTAGGAAGATTAGCCCAAAATCCTGCAATAATAGAACCCTTCCGCAATCCAGCCTCTACAGATGAAATCTGCGATTGTATTCTAAAATTATTAGAAGTCAAAGCTTCCCTGCGACGAGAAGCTAAAGCCAATAAAACCAAACTTCAAGACTCAGAAATTCCCAAATTGTGGGTGCTGACACCAACCATATCTGAAACTAGATTATCTAGCTTTGGAACCATACAAAAGGCAGATTGGTTATCAGGAGTGCATTTTTTACCAGATGCGTTGCGGACAGCAATTGTGGCAATACATCAACTACCCCCAACACCGGAAACCTTATGGTTAAGGCTTTTAGGTAGAGGAAGCGTGCAGTCACAAGCGATTATCGAGTTGCAAGCGTTACCATTAGATTATCCATACCAAAAAGCCACCCTAGAATTAGTTTATAACTTGCGCGACAATTTAAGATTAAATCAAAAACTAGAAGCAGATGATCGGGAGTTAATTATGCGTTTGGAACCAATTTATCAAAGAAATAGAGAACAAGCCAAAGAAGAAGGAAAGCAAGAAGGAGAACAAAATTTAATACTGCGTTTACTAAATCGTCGTTTTGGTGAAATTGATGCTTCATTAATTGAGCAAATTAGAGGCTTATCAATTGAACAGTTAGAAAATCTAGGAGAAGCCTTGTTAGACTTTTCTAGTGTTGCAGATTTAGAAGCTTGGTTAAACCAACACTCAGAATAAGTCATCAGTAGATAAATTTATAACCTGTTTTTTATCTTATAGGGAAAACAATTAATCCCTGAATAATAGCGATCGCAGTATAATATATCTTCAGTTGAAATTGACACTTAAAACTCTACTTTAAGTGTAAGGCAAAAAGCCAGAAAAGTAATTACCAGTAAGGCTTTCAGCTATAAAATAGGGTAAACTTTTATAGCCAAGCCTTGCCAAAAAATATTTCATAATTAAGGGAAGAACATCCCAACGGAGAATACAGAAATGCTAGAACAATACCGTCAACACGTCGCCGAAAGGGCAGCATTAGGAATTCCCCCCTTACCGTTGGATGCGAAGCAAACCTCAGAATTATGTGAATTACTGAAGAATCCGCCCAAGGGTGAAGAACAAACATTATTACATTTATTGCGCGATCGCGTACCCCCTGGAGTTGACCCAGCAGCTTACGTTAAAGCTGGGTTTCTCACCGCCATTGCCAAAAAAGAAGTGAAAAGCCCGATAATTTCGTCCATTGAAGCGGTGCAATTGTTGGGAACAATGGTAGGCGGCTACAATGTACAATCTTTAATCCAGTTGCTGCAATTTGCTACCACATCAACATCAGACTCTTCCGAAACACCTCTAGTTATGGGAGGCGAAGGTAAAGAACCAATAGCCGCCCACGCCGCCGCAGCCCTCAGCAAAATATTGTTGGTGTATGATGCTTTCCATGATGTTTTAGAATTAGCTAAGACTAATCCCTATGCCAAGCAGGTAGTCAACTCTTGGGCGGAGGCTGAATGGTTTACTGCGCGTCCTAAATTACCAGAATTTATTACTGTCACAGTATTTAAAGTCCCTGGCGAAACCAACACCGACGACTTATCCCCTGCACAAAGTGCTACCACTCGCCCGGATATTCCCTTACACGCCTTAGTGATGTTAGAAACTCGTCAACCGGGAAGCTTAGAAACTATTGCCGAGTTGAAAAAGAAAGGACATCCGGTGGCTTATGTTGGCGATGTCGTCGGTACAGGTTCCTCGCGGAAGTCTGCAATTAACTCAGTGTTGTGGCACATGGGACAAGATATACCCTTTGTGCCGAATAAACGTGCTGGGGGATACATTTTAGGTGGTGCGATCGCGCCTATCTTCTTTAATACAGCCGAAGATGCAGGTGCTTTGCCAATTCAATGCGATGTTACTAAGCTAGAAACAGGCATGGTAATTACCATCTATCCCTACAAAGGCACCATCACCAACGAAGCAGGCGAAGTAGTATCCACCTTCACCCTCAAACCCGACACTATTTTTGATGAAGTTCGCGCTGGTGGACGCATCCCCTTATTAATTGGGCGTACCCTCACCGACAAAACCCGCCAAGCACTAGGTTTAGAACCAAGCACCTTATTTATCCGTCCCCAACAACCAGCCGACACAGGTAAAGGTTACACCCTTGCCCAAAAAATGGTAGGGAAAGCTTGCGGTTTACCCGGTGTCCGTCCCGGTACATCTTGCGAACCCATCATGACTACCGTTGGTTCTCAAGATACTACAGGCCCCATGACTCGTGACGAGTTAAAAGAACTTGCTTGTTTAGGTTTCAGTGCAGACTTAGTAATGCAGAGTTTCTGCCATACCGCCGCCTATCCCAAACCTGTAGACATCAAAACTCACCACGACCTCCCCGACTTCTTCGCCCAACGTGGCGGTGTTGCATTGCGTCCTGGCGATGGTATCATCCACTCTTGGCTAAACCGGATGTTGTTACCCGACACCGTAGGCACAGGCGGCGACTCTCATACCCGTTTCCCCTTAGGTATTTCCTTCCCCGCAGGTTCTGGGTTAGTTGCCTTTGCGGGTGCGTTGGGTGTCATGCCTTTAGATATGCCAGAATCAGTATTGGTACGATTCAAAGGTGAATTGCAACCCGGTATCACCTTGCGGGATATCGTCAACGCCATTCCCTACATTGCCATGCAAAAAGGCTTGCTGACAGTAGAGAAGCAGAACAAGAAAAACATCTTCTCTGGCAAAATTTTAGAAATGGAAGGCTTGCCAGACTTAAAAGTAGAACAAGCCTTTGAACTCACAGATGCTTCCGCCGAACGTTCTTGTGCAGGTTGTACAATTAAGTTGAGTGTCGAGACAGTTTCGGAATATCTGCGTTCTAACATTGCGTTGTTAAAGAACATGGTAGCCAGAGGCTATCACGATGAGCGTACCATCATGCGCCGCGTCGCCAAAATGGAAGAATGGTTAGCCAACCCCGTGTTACTAGAAGCCGACGCAGATGCGGAGTATGCAGAAATAATTGAAATTGATTTGAACGAAATCAAAGAACCAATTGTTGCTGCTCCTAACGACCCCGATAATGTTAAATTATTATCGGAAGTTGCTAACGATCCAGTACAAGAAGTATTTGTTGGTTCTTGTATGACAAACATTGGTCATTATCGGGCAACTGCAAAAGTTTTAGAAGGTGCAGGTGAAGTCAAAACTCGCCTGTGGATAGCACCACCAACCCGCATGGATGAACACCAATTAAAAGAAGAAGGTGTATACAGCGTTTTTGGTGCAGCTGGCGCAAGAACAGAAATGCCAGGGTGCAGTTTATGTATGGGAAATCAGGCGCGAGTTGCTGATGGCACAACTGTATTTTCTACCTCTACCCGCAACTTTAATAACCGCATGGGTAAAGATGCCAGAGTCTATCTAGGTTCAGCAGAATTAGCAGCAGTTTGTGCCTTGTTAGGGCGTATTCCCACAGTGCAGGAATATCTTGATATTGTGGCGAATAAGATTCATCCTTTCGCTGACAATTTGTATCGGTATTTGAACTTTGATCAAATTACTGGTTTTGAGGATGAAGGGCGCGTGATGACTAAAGAACAACAGGCTTTGTTGGTATAGTTTGATGAGGGTGAGTCTTAATGGCTCACCCTAGTTTATTTTAAAAGAGTCAAGTATGTGCAGTACCAAATAGAATTTAAACCCAAAGCCATTAAAGATTTAGAGCAATTCCCTGAAAATATTAGAGAACGTATTATCAACAAAATTGAAGCGATGCAAGATGATTTACAGGGAGACATAAAACACTTAACAAACTTTACACCAGAATACCGTCTGAGAGTAGGTGATTATCGAGTTTTGTTTGAATTAGAAGAACAGACTATTATGATATATAGGGTTAAGCATCGCAGTAAAGCTTATGAATAATAGGAGCTTAAAAGATGATTGAATTACATCCTGAATTTTTAACAAAAGATGGTCAAAAGCAATTTGCTGTTTTGCCTTATGAAGAATTTTTACAGATTCAGGAATTGCTAGAGAATTTAGAAGATTTAAGAGATTTACGAGAAGCTAAAGAAGAAGAAAAAGATAGTGTTTCTGTATCTTTAGCTGATGTAAAAGAAATGTTATTGTCTTATTTTATGTCAGATTAGTCTAATATAAATAACTCTGATATGTAATGCTCACAAAAACAAATTTTTAAATTATGGTAACTCAATTAGAAATTACAGATGAACGCAAAGACAATGCTGAAATAGAAATTCGTGACAAAACAAAACGAGTTGATTACAATACTTTAGAATACCCAATAGAAGTAATTATTCAAAAATATCTAGAAGGAAGAGATGAAGATGAAAATGAGTTGTTTATTCCAGACTATCAAAGAGAAATGTCTTGGGATGAAGATAGACAGTCCAAATTTATTGAATCTTTGATTTTAGGTTTACCAATACCTTATATCTTTGTTGCTGATATATCCGGCTCAGACGATTTAGCACGTCTAGAAATTATAGATGGTACACAACGTATTCGTACTTTAACTAGGTTTATCAACAATGAACTTAAATTACAAAATCTGGAGAAATTAAAAACTTTAAATGGTTTTACTTTTGCCGATTTACCGCTACCTCGCCAAAGACGTTTTAAGAGAACTACTATTAGAATGATTATATTGACAAAAGAAGCAGATGAAGAAATCAGAAGGGATCTTTTTGAGAGAATCAATAGTGGTAGTGTGGAATTAAATGAAATGGAGAAACGCAGAGGGGGTAAACCAGGTAAGTTTCTCGATCTAATTGAGGAATTATCAAAATATCAAAAATTTCTCGATTTATGCTCTTTTACTGAAACTGAAATCAATAAAAGAGATCCACAAGAATATGTTTTACGTTTTTTTGCATTTTTAAATAATTATCAAAATTATTCTGATTCTGATAGAAAAGTGCATAAATTCTTAAATAACTATCTAGAACAAGAAAATAAATCTGATTCCCTCCATATTGAGTCAATGAAAAATGAATTTTATTCAGTCTTGGAATTTATAAAAAACTATTTTCCTAACGCTTTACATATTTATCGAAAAACAAAAGATCACTATGAACCAACAACTAGAATTAAATTTGAATCAATTTGTGTAGGTATTGCTTTGGCATTAAGACAAAACCCAAATTTAAAACCAAAATCAACTGGTTTTTTAGACAGTGAAAAATTTAAAAAACTTACTGCATCTGATACATATAGTTCGCAAAATAAAGTAACTAATCGTATTCATTATGTTCGTGATCAGCTTCTAGAAAATTAATGAAAAGTACGTTATTTCAAGATTTTGATGAACGCGCTCAAGAAGTTAGTAGATATTTTTTGTTTTTAAAAAATTTAGAGCAAGGTTCAATCAAATTAAGCATAGGTAATGCTAAAAATACAAAAACTAAATCAATCAACAATAATTTAGAAAAAACTTTAAAAGCAACAGGATTTTTGTTACTTTATAATCTTGTTGAATCCACGATGCGTAATGCAATTATAACAATTTTTGATGAATTTCAAAATAAAAATGTTTCTTTTGATGATGTCACAGATAAAATTAAAAAAATTATTATTAAGAACTTCAAAGAGAATAACTCTACTGATACTCTTTTACAAAGTATAAACAATATTTCATGTGATATCATATCTTGCAGTTTTGATAAAGAAAAATTATTTTCAGGTAATCTTGACGCAAAAAAAATACGACAAACATCTGAGTTGTATGGTTTTTCATGTAACACAAATGCTAAAAAAACTAAAAATGGTAGCGATTTATTAAGAGTTAAAACTAATAGAAATGATTTGGCACATGGTTTTAAATCATTTGAGGAAGTTGGTAGAAATGCTACTGCGGACGAATTATTGGAGATTCAAAAAACAGTTATTTGTTATTTAAGGGAAATATTAGAGAATATAGAAATTTATTTATCTAAACAGGATTATTTAAAATAATAGTAAGTGTGTGTTAATTGATGAAGAATATTGTATAAATTTTACTATTAAATTTTAAAAGACTAAAGTGTGATCGCCTACTGTTGGTGCTGCCATAAAAATCCCAGTTTCCTATCTAGTATACAGACCTAACCCCCCATCCCCCTTCCCTACGAGGGAAGGGGGAGAAATCCTGCTCCCCTCTCCGCGTCGGAGAGGGGTTGGGGGAGAGGTCAGCCATAATGTATGAATCAACACCAGCCTCTACGTTTCATACATGAGTAATCAAACACCGCCACACAAATCCCCACGTAAAGAAGAAAAAACTCATAATATAGTTATCGGACAAACAATAAACCCATCTAAAATACAGCGTGCTAAAGAACTTCGTCGCCAAACGACACCAGAAGAAAAAATTCTTTGGCAACAACTTCGCAGTAATCGCCTCAATGGTTTACACTTTCGTCGTCAGCAAATTATTGATGGTTTTATTGCAGATTTTTACTGTCACGCAGCTAGATTAGTAATAGAAGTAGATGGAAAAATTCATGAACAACAAGCTGAATATGATGCAGAACGTGACAAAGTTTTGTTAGCTAGAGGATTGCGTTTGTTAAGGATTAAAAATGAGGAAGTGAAACAGGAACTTGATCGGGTGTTAATGTTGATTTCGCAAGCTTGTTTGGAAGAGACCTAACCCCCTAACCCCCTTCCCTACTAGGGAAGGGGGGACAATCTTGCTGTCTTTTCTGTGTTGAAGATTCGGGCGATCGCGCTAAATTATTAATAAAACCTGTAAAGCAAATTTCATGAAGTCTCTACAAGACTACACCACAGTTATCCGCACCGATGACAATGGTACATTTGTTGATAAAGAACAATTGGCGGGGGAACCTCTGTGGCAAAAAGAACCGATTATTTGTAACGGTAATACAATTAAGCTAGTTGCTGAAGTTGTAAGTACTAACTGGCAGGATGACTATGCTAGAAAAGTTGAAGAATATGCTTTTCTGAATATACCTGAATATTGGATTATCGATTTTCGAGGATTGGGTGGTTTGCAATTTATTGGTAATCCAAAACAACCTACCTTCACTGTTTGCCAACTAGTGAATGGCGTATATGAACAACATCAATATCGCCTAGGAGAACTTATCTCATCTTATTTGTTACCTAATTTACGGATGACACTCGACGATATTATGCCAATTTAAATTATTTATTGTTGAATTGAAATATACTGCGATTATCAAATCAGCACGCAGTGTCCAGATAGGGGCAGCCGTCTATCAACGCCAATTTATATATTCTCCTAAGTCTTTTTCTCTTAAAATATGCCCCATCTTTTGATACTCCCGGCGCAATGCTCCAATCAAATGTTTCATATTGATTACTTTCCCATCATCTGCTGCTAAAAAAGCTGCTGTCAAAGCAATGTTGCGAATATTAGCCCCAGTAATCTCAAAATTTTCTGCCAGAAACTCTAAATTCAACTCGGAGCTACAAGGTGCAATTTTCGGAAAAATTCTTTGCCAAATTAGATAACGATTTTTTGTGTCTGGTAGGGGGAACTCAATAATAAATCGGAGACGACGCTCAAAAGCTGTATCTATATTGCTACGCAGATTAGTAGTTAGAATCGCAATTCCTTCATACTCTTCCATTTTTTGTAATAGATAACCTACTTCAATATTGGCATAGCGATCGCGGGCATCTTGGACTTCAGAACGTTTGCCAAATAAAGCATCTGCTTCATCAAAAAATAGGATGGCATTAGAATTACTTGCAGCATTAAAAATGCAATTGAGGTTTTTCTCTGTGTCACCGATGTATTTACTAACTATTTGCGATAAATCTATTTTGTAAAGGTCTAGTTGCAATTGATGGGCTATCACCTCTGCCGCCATAGTTTTACCTGTACCGGAAGAACCACAAAACAGTACATTTAGACCTTTTCCTAAAGATAATTTATCTGCAAAACCCCATTTTTGATGTACTAAATCTCGATATTCTGCTTCTTTGCAAATTTCTTTTAGTTGTATTATTTGGTTGGGCTGCAATACAATATCATCCCAAGTATATTTCGGTGTAATTTTTTGGGCGAGGTTCCCTAAGTCGTGACCAGATTGAGCGCGGGCTGCACTACACAAGTGGAAAAATGAGGATAGTGGTTTTTCTGTTTTGCGATCGCTAATATCTTTTATGGAGTTAATTTGTTGCCAACGAGCAGTATTATAGGCAGTAGTCACAGCATTGGCGATCTGGTCTGAAGTCAAAACAAAGCGATCGCTCAATACATCTAACTCTTGATCTTCAATACTGATTTGCGCTGCTTGGAGGTGAGTTTGCCAACAATCTCTGCGTTGGCTTGACTCAAGAATGGTAAACGAAACTGAAATTAACCCAGTTGCGCCTGTAGCTGTGGGTATCCAATTTTGTACCCCTGCAATAATGGTAATACCCCGATTTTTCTCTAGTTCTCCCAGGAAGGTTTGATAGAGAAGTTGATTTTCTTGAAGGTAAAGAATATCGAAGTTATCAAGATACAGCAAACAGTGAAAAAACCAAGCTTCACGCCATAATATTTCTAACTTTTCCTCAAAATTAGTTTTATCATCTACTATCTTTGTTAAGTCTGCAATTAGTAAAGGAATTTCCAAAGTTTTGGCAAGACTTTGGGCAGTGCGGCGTTTACCAGTAGTATCCGTCCCTTGAAAATAGAGTAGTAGAGGTTGTTGTTTTTGCCAGTCTTCTATCACCAAAGCTTCTAAAGATGTGTGTACATCTGCCTTGAGATAGGAGTTATCAAAATAGATATTTGGTTCTAGCAGTTGACAACAAGCAGTAAGTCGAGAATCTAACCCTGGTTGCTGCAATAGCAACCTCACCACTTGCGGATCGATGATGAGATGATGAGAAAGAAGTGTTGACTGATGGGAGTCTGTGACAAGATGGACTAAACGGTGATGAAGTAAGGGTGCGTTAGTAGCAAAATGCTTGCGTCGTGATAGCTTTTCGGGAATGCTAGAACAAAGCAAGTTTAAGACCATATCTACTGTCGGTCTTTTGTTACTCATATCATCTTGGAGATAAGCATAGATCCTTTCATAGTGACGATCTAATTCTGGTGCTAAAGCAATAGCTAGTATATCTAAGTCAAAAGCAGATAAGCTAAAAGTATTTTGCAACCATGCTAATAGTGAATCATACCGAATTGTAGTTGATGCTTGTTCTGATAAGATTTCGGTTTTTTGTAAGCATGAAATGCCTAATTCTCTCGCAGCTTTTTGGTTTAATTCCAGCGTAGAAATAGCTGTTTTAATCAGCCAATCTAATCGCAGTAGGAGAGGTTGCAACCCATTTAAATCGGGAGTAATTTCTGTTTCTGAAAACATGGGTTTAGTAAATGTTTTTTCTCCTGCTTCTATCGAATTCACTGCTGATAATTGGAATGACATAGAGAAGTGGAACAGACTTAGCTAGTGATGCCTAGGGTATGCGTAACTGTTAGACTGCAATATGTTGGTTTAGTGCCATATCTGTTAGCACACCCTACAAAAGGGGCGCACTACTAGTTAGTTCTCTGCTGAGGTATATTTACCTTTGTTTGCTCGTTCCTGTTCTTTGATGATTGCTTCTTTTGCCTTTTTTATAAGTTGTTTTTGTATAGTAAGTTCTTCGTCATTGAGTTCTAAACGATTTTCTACAAAATCATCAACCTCATAATAGAATGATGAGTCATTTGGGTTGTCTGTATTTTCCTGTTGGTTGTTTCCGTTTTTCTGATAATCATGCCAACGTGTTATTTTGGCATAACCGATAATATCTTGAATAGCGATGTCTCCTGTGGCGATTTCTGGGAACGGATTATCTTGTTTGGTAAATGTGGCATATCCGTCTTTAACAATAACTGCATAAACATATGCTGTCATCTTGAATGATTCATGTTGGTCACGATTATTTTCTTTTATATGTTTTCTATTTTTATTTGCTAAAGGGAACTTAACACAAGCATGTAAGCTAGTTGCTACACTCACAGTCGATAGAAGTTCGTTATCCTTAATACCTTTTCGGAAAGCTGGGCCTTTATCTTCTAACCAACCTCCTAAAGGATTCCATGATTCACTCAATGCATATCGCTTTTGGAAGAATGGAGCAGTTATTGGGCGTGTAATTCCTCCCCAACCTCCCTCATTTTTACTCTTAAGAACTGTCGACGGATTGCCATCCGTAGTGTGGAATCCTACTCCTAAAGTTTTTGATTGTGACCAAGGTCTCCAATACCAAACATCTGCTAGATAGTCCCAAATACCCGGATTAATTTCGAGTATATCCATAGAAGAAGCAGGCTTTTCATTTTCCACTTCTAGCTGCATGATATCTTTGATAGGTAGCTTCTCCCAGCTTATATCTAAGCCTTTCTCGATCATGTGGTTTAATAGTTCCTTCTTCGCTTGGTCGGGAATCTCCTGTTGTGCTGGTACAAGTTTTGGTTCATCTTGGCTATCATCTACTTTCCATACTTCAGACCAAATTTGTTTAGCGGTTTCGGAATCTGCCTTACAAACTTCCGCAAAAAGGTAATTGGCAACATATTCAAATGTACCTTCCTTGTCACCTCCAGATTTTTCGTCAAATAGGTCTGGTTTTGGTTTTTTAAGGTCTGCTATCTTACTTTTCTTCTTTGATTTTTCAATTTCATCTAGATCTATTTTCTTGTTTTTTGCTCTTTTGCCACGCCAACGTCTCCTTTTTCCATCATCAGAAGATGGTGCTAGGGTGTAAACGTAATTATCGTCGTTTTTTGGAAGTGGTTCGTTATCATCCAGCTCAACCAAATCTCCAAAGGTGTCATGATGTACCCCAACGTCTTTCATTCTTTGAACTAAGTGCCGAGAGCATCGGTCGATCGATTTATCACCCTGCTGTTTCACATGAGTCAATTCATGGGCAATCAACTCCTGTCCCCCTAAACTCCCTGGCTGATATTCCCCTTGCCGAAAGAATACATCTTGACCTGTGGTAAACGCCTTCGCCTGAATAGATTGATTCAACTGGTCTGCTTGAAGATCTGTATGTACGCGCACACCACTAAAATCTGCCCCCATTGCCTGCCCCATCGACTGTTGTAGACTGTCATCTAACGGTTGTCCACTTCCCCTTGCACTATTAATGGCTGATTCCAAAGCTGTTGATGCTTCACCACCAGAAATAGCTTCTTGACACTGCACCATTTCTGGTAATTGTTTCCGTTGCAATTTTTCTTGTATCGGCGTTGAATCTGCTTTTGGTAATGCACTCGTTTGTGGTGTATGAATCTGCTGAACTACATCCTTGGCTACTCGATCCGCTTCTTGCTCATACTTATCCCCCACTTCACCTATTGCCAGCTTCGCTTGTATTGGTACACCAACTTGACCAGAATTACCCCAAAGCTGCGCGGAAATTCCTTGGAATTTAGGAACCCATGAGGTTTGCGTTCCTGCCATAATCTCTTGCGTTGACCTTGTACCAATAGCACTATCTAACTGCTGTTTTTCATTTTGACTTACACTATTTGGATCTTGTTGCATTCTCTGCACTACTTCAGACAATGACCCATAACTCGGACTCGTGGCTGTCTGTTGACTTTTTGGCGTTGATCGAACAGAGGGTGAAGCTTTGTCAGATATTTGCTTGCGGTACATAGATCGTCTCCTCTATCCAAGTAATGGTTGTATAAAATTAGTGCTGCAATATACTTTAAATATCACTTAAAAATTTCTTTCAGTAAAGTTTGACGTGTTTATTATTTAACATCATACGGAAAAATTATTTATACATACTTGGGCAATATACTGATAAAAGCCCAAACCGATTTTTAGTGTAACAACAAAATTCTGGAACACCAAGTTCTTGGTTTGAGATCTAAATAATCGAAACCATAAAGAAATATTTTCAATACATTACAGTTTTTGTATTTATTTCTAATATTTGTAATGCTTATTGACAATAATTAATAGAACTGTTATTGAATAAGCAATTAACTGTTTGTAATATTTAGAACAATCAATGCTTTTTTATTTTATCAACTTTAAAAGCATACTGAGTTACTAATGAACCTTAATTAGATAATGTTAGATGGTCTAGACACGACTTTAGAATTGCTACTGAAGCGAGAACTTCCACCTGATATTCCTTCTGGAGACACCGAAGTTTTTATCAGTTTTGTTACGCCTTATCAAGGAGCAATCAAGCAAAAGCCAGCGATTAACTTATTTCTTTATGATGTGCAGGAGAATTTAGAGTTACGCGAGAGTGCATGGTCAGTGGAACGCCAAAGTAATGGTAAAGCAATTAGAAAGCGTCCCCCAGCTAGGGTGGATTGTTCTTATTTAATTACTGCTTGGCCGCAAAATGAAGAAGATGTCCAGACAGAACACCAACTTCTAGGAGCAGTTATGAAGGTGTTACTGCGATATCGAAAACTTCCCGAAACCTTTGTTGGAGATAACTTGGAAGGACAAGAACTTCCTCTGAGACTCATTAGTTTACGTCCGAGTAACTTACAAAGTTTTGGGGAATTTTGGCAAGCGATGGGAGGGAAAGAAGGAACTAGACCGAAGGTGGTCTTGCATTGTACTGTTACTATTTCTGTTCCTGTAGATGACACAGGAGAAGAAGCACGATTGGTGGGAGTTTATCAACCCAACTCTTAATTTAGGAATAACGATGCTCGAACTATCTATAGTTAATCAACAAATAGCGATCGCAGGTAAAGTTTTGCAAGGAGAAACGGAAAAACCTATTTCTGGTGCCATAGTAGAACTTGTCGAAATGCCAGAAAAGTTTCGAGCTAATTTAGCTCTCAAAGCATTGCAATACGGTTCGCAATGGCAAAAGTTGTTAGAGCGACCTGACCGCAAAGTTACAACCAATGCTGGCTACTTTTATTTCACTAACTTACCTTCTGGGGAATATATTTTAGAAGCATCGTTACCTACGAATCCAACTCTATATAACGAAGTTAGAACAAAGGTTAAAATCTCTCCCCCCATTGATGGTAAAGTTACCACGACAATTCAGGATGTTGTGCTTTTACCTACGGGAATTAAAGGCACAATTACTGATGCCAACGAGCCAAAGAAATTGGTTGCCAATGCCAAAGTACAAATCCAAAATAGTGGAGATAGTACCATTAGCGACCAAAAAGGTAATTATCAGTTAATCGGATTAGAGTCGCCAAAATCAGGGCAACGTACCATTAACCTGATTGTCTCTGCAACTGGATATCAACAATTGTTTCAAACAATTGATATTCAGCGTGGTGAAATTATTACCGAGAAAAATTTTGCTCTCAAACCTAAATAAATATGGCTGTTTATTTTAGCTTATGCTAAATTAACTTGATGAAATTTAGAAAGCCTTACTATGCAGTAATAGGCAATAGGTAATAGGTAATAGATTTTTGAAATCTTAACTATTTTTTGAATATACCCAGGCAAGGAGCCAAGGAAATGCCAACTTATCTTTCTCCAGGTGTTTACGTCGAAGAAATAGCGTCTGGTTCTGCCCCAATTGTCGGACTTGGAACTAGTATTGCTGCTTTTGTTGGTACTATTTCAACTAAAAATCAAACTTATAATATTAATAAAGTAGAAGCGGAAACCATCGGCAGTGGAGATGGTAATAAAACCACTTTTGACCTCAGCAATTATCCAATAGGGACTAGCAATTTCACCGTTAAGGTTGGTGGACAAGAGCAAGCAAGTGGTGTTTCTCTAACAAACGATGATAGTGCCAAAAAATCTCAAGTTGTATTTACTACAGCACCTACTTCTGGAGAAATTACTGTTGATTACTATTTGCAATCTGCCTTGGCAGGAGAAATTAAACTCATCACAAACTTTAGTGAATTTAAAAAATTCTTTGGTGATTTTTTACACCCTAAAGATAATAAAGAACAAAATACTTTAGCTCATGCAGTTTATGGCTTTTTTAGAAATGGTGGGACTCGTTGTTATGTCACCTGGATAACTGGCGAAAACAAGATTGGTAATGTTTTAGATCAGTTTGAAGCTATTGATGAAATTGCCATTATTGCTGCGCCGGGAAATTTAGAGCTTAGAGATGATATAAAAGACCATGCTGAAAAATTAGGCGATCGCATTGCGATTCTTGATAGTCAAGAGACTATTGACCTCAGCAGCACAGGAGTTGTTAATACTCTAAAACCCTTTAATTCTAGCTATGCAGCTTTGTATTTCCCGTGGATTCAAGTTTTCGATCCTGCTAGTAATAGTAATATTTATATTCCGCCAAGCGGTCATATTGCTGGGGTTTATGCACGGGTTGATGGACAAAGAGGAGTACACAAAGCCCCTGCTAATGAAACTATATTAGGAGCCTTAGATTTAAAATATAATCTCAGCAAAGCTAAACATGATGGACTCAACCCTGATGGAATTAACGTAATTCGTAAGTTAAACGGAAATATCCGCGTTTGGGGTGCGCGTACCTTAGGCGGAGATGCAAATACAGAGTTTAAATACGTCAATATTCGCCGTCACTTTAGTTATTTAAAAGACTCCATTGATAAAGGAACTCAATGGACTGTTTTTGAACCCAATACTCCCGAACTTTGGGCAAAAATTCGCCGCAATATTAGTGCTTTTTTATTGATAGAGTGGCGCAAAGGTGCGTTATTTGGTACGACACCCCAAGAAGCTTTTTATGTGAAATGTGATGCCGAAACAAACCCCCTAGAAATTAGAGACTTGGGTCAAGTTGTAACAGAAATTGGTCTAGCAGTAGTTAACCCCGCAGAATTCGTAGTTTTCCGTCTCAGTCAATGGACTGGTTCGGGGAAATAGGGAAGAGGCAATAGGCAATAGGGAATATTAACAGTCAACAATTAACTAATATCTAATGCCAACTTTAGAGCCAAAAATACCGGGTGTATCGCTAAATTATGTTGTTCCGACTCCAGAAGCGGAGTTACTGACAGGTGTGCCAGTTTTCTTTGGTTTGACAACCTTAAAAACGGACATCAACGAAGCAAAAAGGTTAACCTTAGCGACGCATTTTCAGCAGTATTTTGAGCAAACAACGGGATATTTGGCAGATGCGATCGCAGGATTTTTTGAAAATGGAGGTCGTCTTTGTTATGTTATTGCCTTAGCTGACAACACTCTTGATGCTTTGCAAGCAGGTTTAGAGGCTAGTGAAATCTTAGAAAATGTCGATTTAGTTTGCGTTCCCGACATCATGCTCAATTCAGATGGGGAAGTTATAAAAATGCAGCAAACTATTTTAGAGCATTGCGAACGAATGGGCGATCGCTTTGCGATTCTTGATGCTTTGAATAGTGGTGATTTAATTGTTCTAAATCAGCAACGGCTCAAGCTTGCTAGCCGCAACGGTGCGTTATATGCACCTTGGTTAAAAGTAGAAAATCGTTCAGTAGACATTCCTCCCTGCGGTCATATTGCAGGCATATATGCAAGTTGCGATCGCGCTGTTGGAGTACATGGCGCACCTGCTAATATTCCCCTTGCAGGAGTACTAGATATTAGTTTTTCCCTTACTGCTACAGAGCAAGAACAGCTTAATCCGATCGCTAGCGGGGGAGTCAATTGTATCCGTAGCTTCCCAGCGAGAGGAATGCGAGTTTGGGGAGTGCGTACCCTCAGCCCGATTCTTGAATGGCAATATGTCAATGTGCGTCGCTTATTTCTCACCTTTGGACGTTGGGCAAATCGTAACTTAGCCAATACGGTATTTGAACCCAATACTTTTCCTTTATGGGTGCGACTGCAAAGAGAATTAAGCGTTTATTGTGAATCTTTGTGGCGACAAGGCGCTCTCCAAGGTGGTTTGCCCCAAGAGGCATTTTATGTCAAATGTGATGCCGAAACTAATCCGCCAGAAAACCGAGAAATAGGACAAGTAGTAGCAGAAGTTGGTTTAGCACCCACCATTCCGGGGGAATTTATTCAGCTTTTACTTGTGCAAAGTAGTACTGGAATTTCGGTGGTTTGAAGATAAGAGGCAATAGGGAATAGGCAATAGGCAATAGTAAAAGAAGCGTAAGAAGGGAGGTGATAGGTGTTGCGTTTTTTCAACAATTAAATCGGAGTCTCATAGATGATATAGGAATCGAAGTAGAGTTTATGACAAATACTAATCATCAAACACTGCTTATTGCCTATTGCCTGTTACCTATTACCTCTTCCTATTGCCTGCCATAAATGTTAATTCAAATTTATTGAAGGAGTGATTTTATGCCCACAATTTCTAATCCTCACGACCCCTATAGTGGTTATAATTTCTGGGTGGAATGGGATGGTATTGTTCATGCAGGTTTTCGGGAATGTAGCGGTTTAAACGCAACTCGCAAAGCAGGAACTTATCGAGAAGGAACAGATAAAGCATTAAGCCAACGCCAAATTCCTGGACTAAATAGTTATGGCAATATTACCCTAAAACGGGGAATTACTGACAATAAAGAATTGTGGGAATGGCACAAGAAATTACAAAATGGCGATACAGACCGACGCAACCTATCGATTATTTTAGCTAACGATAAAGGAGAAGAAAAATTTCGCTGGAATTTAGAAAATTGCTGGCCTACAACTTGGAATGCTCCAGATTTTAACGCTTCTTCTGATGAAGTGGCGATTGAAACTCTTGAATTAGTTCATGAAGGTATCAGCATTGGTTAGTATTTTATTTGAACAAAATCATGCAGCAAACTGAATTTCCTTTTATCTTGCCTCAAGGATATATCGACTCGGAAAGCAACACTCACAGAGAAGGCATTATGCGCCTTTCGACGGCTTATGATGAAATTGCCCCAATTCGAGATCCAAGGGTGCAGAAAAATCCCGGTTATTTGGTGATTATTCTTTTAGCAAGAACGATAGTCAAACTAGGAACTTTAGAGCAAATTAATACCAAAATAATTGAGGGTTTATTTTCTGGAGATTTAGTTTATTTACAGGATTTTTATCAAAGAATTAATCAAAACGGTCATAGTCGTTTGCGGGTAGCCTGTCCCCACTGTGAAGGAGAGTTTGAAGTGGAAACTGTTCCCGTGGGGGAGTAGCTTGCTACCCCACAGAACGACTACTGGAGGAGGTAGCCTACCTTGCTTATCATTTTCACTGGTCTTACGAACAAATTATGGGAATGGAACATCAAGAACGTCAGCAGTGGGTGACGCAGGTAGCACAAATTAATCAGCGACTTAGCGAGTAAATATAAAAAAATGAATCCTAGACTTATCTCACTTAATGCAGCTTTAGCCGCAGGTTCAACGGCTAGTTTATTGGGACACGACCCCTACATGGCTTATAACTTTGCTGTAGAAATTGGCGGAGTTGTTGTTGGTGGTTTTAGCGAAGTTAGCGGTTTAAGTAGCGAGATTGAGTTGGAATCTTATCAAGAAGGAGGATTAAATGATTATATTCATAAGTTTCCTAAACATACTACCTATCCCAATCTAGTTTTAAGCCGAGGATTAATCAATATTGATTTGTTTTACATCTGGTATAAAGCAACTAGCCAAGGTTGGGTTGAACAGTTAAACGGTACGATTCTCTTACTTAATAATCAGCAAATTCCGGTCATGTGGTGGACTTTTAAAAAAGCATATCCTGTCAAGTGGGAAGGCCCAAGTTTTAACGCTAATAGCGACGAAATTGCTGTAGAAAGAATTGAACTAGTGCATCAAGGAATTTCTAAATTATAGAATTATGATAAATTCTTCATCTAATTGGCAAGATGCGCTTAATCATAATTTGGTAAATCGCCTGAGTCGTCCATTACGTCAACCAGGAATGATGAAGATGGCAATGAGTCAGCGTATTATTAATCGTTGCGATCGCTTTTTAAATCGTTTACCTCTACTCAATCAACAAATGCAACGTTGGGGTAATACTAATACCCTATCATCAGAGCCTGTTCCTATTGTTTATGCACAACCTATTTCATTAGCAGGAGAACAAAAACTAGAGAATAAAATTCATGATTCCCAGCCAATTGTCTCTCAAGTTCAGCCTACAGCTACAATAATTCAAAGAAAATTAGATACTTCTCAATCTTTACCAACTAAAACAGTTAGTCATACTCATATACCAAATAGTACAAATTTATCAAACTCTGATTTAGCAGCTGAAAGAATCCAACCTTTAAACTTAGAAACACCTTCAGAAATTCCTATAGTTTCCCCACAAGCGAATTCTGCAAAATTTCCACAAACAGCAGAAATTGGATTAGCACCTTTAATAGAATCGTCAATATCTTCGCCTAGTAGAACCGAATTAAATCTCAATCACCAATCTCAACCAATTTTAAATGCAACCTCTATTTCTTCATCAGAATTTCCGGTAGTGTCACCTCTAGCGAATTCTGAAGAATTACCAAAAACGGTAGAAATGAGGATAACACCTTTGTCGGAATTGCCAATATCTTCATCGAATACAACTGAATTAAATCGCAATTACCCATCTGACGACTTATATTCACCTTCTACCTCTGACTCAAAAAATCCCGTAGTTGCGCCACAACCCATACTACCTATTATTCAAGCAAAACTACAAAATTATTCTCAGTCAGATTCATCTCTTCCCATTACCAACAATTTGAATATTTCAGTTGAAAAACAACCAAGGCAGCCAAATAATTATGCAGAAAATTTTATATCTCAAAATCCTTCCCCAGAACTTCCTATAGTTCCTGCACAATCTCTAAAATCTCAAACTAACTTAACTAATGTAGAAAATTTCAACTTAAGTAAATACGAAAACTTTTTATCTCAAACATATTCCGAAGAATTGCCTATAGTTACTGCCCAATCTCTAAAATTTCAAAATCACTTGACTAATAATGCAGTAACAAATGCTATTTCACAAATTTCTCAAAATCAAAACCCAACTTTTATCAACACACAACCTGTTAATATCTCTCAAATTAATCAAACTAATAACAAGCAAAATATCTCTTCTCTTCCTCTTCTATCTATAACTTCTCCAAGCAACCCATCACAAAAACCTCAATCGTCGCCTTTACCTTTAGCTAAAGCTACCCCATCATCAAAGAGTAATAACCAGCAACCAAACTTATCGAATCGCAACTCAAACTCAAATACAGATTCTTCCTCAAATCCCAGAACTTTCACCAGTTCTTCCTCACCAACAGAAACCTCAGTTTCTCCACTAGCAACTAGAAATGTTGATATTGACGTTAATGCTATAGCTAGTCAAGTTGAACGCAAACTGATGCGAAAGTTAGTCATTGAAAGTGAACGCAGAGGGAAAAATCGATGACATTACAAAAATTAACTATTAAAGCCGAAAAAAGTAATCCAGAAGACTTTGCTGAGAAGATAGAAGTTCTGTTTAATCCGAGTGAAATTAGCATGACTATCCCTGGTGGAAAAATAGGACAATATGGATTAGTCACTACAGAAGATGTAACTACTTTAACTCTAAATTTATTTTTTGATACCACTCTCAATAAGTATCCCCCAGAAAACGTACAGAACTATACCCAAAAGATAGTTAATTTAACGCAACCTCGGATTGGTCAAAGTAAAAAAAGACCTCCTCGCTGTAAACTTATATGGGGAACTATATCGGGTAAAGATAGTATTCTATTAGCTGATTGTTTTTTAGAAACTGTCACTAAAAAGTTAACCCATTTTCTGGAAGATGGGACACCTGTAAGAGCTACCTTAGATTGCTCTTTTAAAGAGTGGATAGAGCCACAAAAACAGAAAAAAATTGAAAATCCTATAGATGACCCTGTGAGGATTGTAAAACGGGGAGAAACATTGAGTAGCATCGCCAGAGAAGAATTTGGCGATCCTGCACTCTGGCGTATAATTGCTGATGCAAATCGCTTAATTAATCCCCGTAAATTGCCGCCTGGAACAGTGTTAACTATTCCACCTTTAAAAATAGCTAACTTGACTCAAACAAGGTAAAGAATGTCTAAAAAAACTAGTGGTGCTGCATCACTTACCCCAAACATTAAAATTTTGATTCAAGGTAAGCCTATTTCCCCAGAAGCAGATGCAGATTTTGTATCAGCAAAAGTATCTGAGGATTTAGACGCACCTAGTATGTTTGAATTGAGATTTGTCACTTGGGATGTAGAGAAACAGCAATTTACTTGGATTGATCGGGATATTTTTGAATTAGGTAACAAAGTTGAAATTCAGATGGGACATCAGAAAAATCTCAAGACTGTTATAGTTGGCGAGATTACTGGGTTTGAACCTGAGTTTAATCAAAATGAAACCCCTATTTTAGTGGTGCGAGGTCATGATTTACGACATCGTTTTTTGCGGGGTTGTCAAACAAAATCTTTTACCCAAATGAAAGATAGTGATATTGTCAGTCAAATTGCTAAAGCCAATGGGTTAACTCCCACAGTAGAAGATACTAAAGTTAAATTGGAATATGTTTTACAACATAATCAAACTGATTGGGAATTTTTGCAAGAACGAGCAGCACGAATTAGTTATGAAATTGTAGTGGATGATAAAACCTTATATTTTCGTCCTCATAATAATGAAAAGCAGAAGCTTTTTAGCTTAACTTATGGAGAAGATTTACAAGATTTTTTACCTCGTTTAAGTACGATGAAGCAAGTGTATCAAGTTCAAGTACAAGGATGGTTACCCAAGGAGAAGAAAACAGTTATTGCTAAGGCTGAATCTGGTAAAGAAGGCGATAAAATGGGAGGTTCAACTGCTGGTGCAAAAGAAGTAAAAAAAGCCTTTGGGATATCTAGTAATACGATAGTTAATCAACTTGTATCGAGTAAAGCAGAGGCCGAGCGAATAGCATTGGGACAGTTTCGAGATACGTCACTCGAATACATTTCTGGTGAGGCAAATTGTCAAGGTAATCCCAATTTGCGCGCCGGAATAGTGATTGGAATTGCTGGGGTAGGTAAAAGATTTAGCGGCCTTTATTACATCGTAAGTGTAGAACATGACTATACCGAAGATGAAGGTTATAAAACTTCGTTTACTGTTAGGAGGAATGCTACATGAACGGAATAAATTTATTAATGCCTAATGGTCGAGATCATCATTTTTATGGAGTTACAGTAGGCGTAGTTACCAATAATCAAGATCCAGAAAATTTAGGAAGAGTTAAAGTTAAATTTCCCTGGCTATCGGCAGAAGATGAAAGTGACTGGGCAAGGGTTTTAACTCCAATGGCAGGGAACGACCGGGGTATTTACTTTTTGCCAGAAGTTGATGATGAAGTTTTAGTTGCTTTTGAACAAGGTGATATCAATTTTCCTTACATTTTAGGTGCATTGTGGAATGGAAAGGATAAACCACCTGTACAAAATGAGGATGGAAGTAATAATCAACGAGTAATTAAATCTCGTAGCGGTCATCTAATTATTTTAGATGATACCGAAAAAGGAGAAAAAATTATTATTCAGGATACAACTGGTAATAATAAAATTGAGTTTGATTCCTCAACAAATACAATAAATATTCAAGCTGACAAAAATATAATTATTAAAAATCAAGAAGAGACTTTTTTAAAAATTATGAATGGAGATATTTTGATTGAATGTAAAAATTTTTCTATCAAAACTCAACAAAATTATCAATTAGAAGCTGGTGCAAATTGTAAAATTAAAGCTCAAGCGAAATATGAACTAGAAGCACAATCTGGTTTAGGTATTAAATGTGCAGCCGGAGTGAAAGTAAATGATGGTTCATTGGAGGTGATGTAATGGAAATTGATTTTTTAGGGGTAGGATGGGCTTTACCTGTGCAACTTGATGACAATCATCAAGTTCAGGTAGCACGTTATGAAGATGCTGTGCGTCAATCGATTTGGATGATTCTTAGTACCGCCAAAGGTGAACGAGTAATGCGTCCTGATTTTGGCTGTGATATTCATGAAAAGGTTTTTGCTCCTAATAATTTAGGAACTGTGGGACAAATAGTTAGTGATGTACGAGATGCGTTAATTGTATGGGAACCTCGGATTGATGTTTTAGATGTAGATACAATCCCCGATCGCAACCAACCAAGTTTGATTTTAATTCAAATAAATTACCAAGTTCGGACAACAAATAATATTTTTAATTTAGTTTATCCTTTTTACTTGCAGTAATTATTTATGGCTTCCTTACCTCCTAAAATTGACCAGCGCACCTATGAAGAGATTGTCCAACAAACCGAAAATTTAGTGGCGCAATTGACCGACTGGAAACCTGCAACTGAAGGTAAAAAAGATGCAGCAAGAGCATTAATTCGCATCTTTGGTCGCATGGTCAAGGTAGTAAGCGATCGCCTCAACCAAGTTCCTGATAAAAATTTCCTGGCTTTCCTTGATTTAATCGGAGGCGAACTCAAACCAGCTGAACCTGCTAAAGTTCCGTTAACCTTTTATTTAGCACAAGGAAGCCCCATAGATGCCTTAGTTCCTGCTTATACTCAAGTTTCAGCACCACCAGCAGATGGTTCAGACGCAGAAGTTGTCTTTGAAACAGATCGAGATTTAGTTGTTACAAGGACGCAATTAAAAGCAGTATTTCTGCACGAACCTAGTCAGGATAAATATAGTGATCGCACCCTTGAAGCAACAGGAGAAAAAGATGCAGCTTTCTTAGCTTTTACTGGCGATCGCTTCATTCCCCATTCTCTTTATATAACTTGTCCTGAAATTTTTACTTTACCAGAGTTAAAACAATTCAAGCTCATTATTACTACTAATAGTACTAATCAACTTCCTGTAAATTTGTCTTATTGGGATGGTTCTCAATGGGAAGGTACTCAAGCTCCTACTCTCAGCCTAAGTCGGAACAATAATGCATCGAATATTACCTGGACTTTTGCTAATTTACCGATTCCAACTCCTTATGAGATTCAAGGTAAAACAGCAAGATGGTTACAAGCTAACTTAAATAATATATCTTCTATATCTACAACTTTACCTCAAATTTCTAATATTCAAGGTAGTATAACTATCCAGCAATCTAACTTAATACCTGAAGTCTGCTTATTTAATGCTAGTCCTTTAGACCTCACCAAAGATTTTTATCCTTTTGGAGAACAGCCAGATATTAATGATACATTTTATCTGGCTTTAAATAATACATATATTAAACCAAATACAATTATTACTATTAACATTAACTTAAGCCATAAACCTACAAACATAAGTAATTTAAAAATTAGCTGGGAAGTTGGTAACGGTCAAGTATGGCAAGAAATAGCAACTAATAATAATCAACTAAGATGGATAGAAAAATCATCAGCTATTCAGTTTACGGAAGCAGATACTATTCAAGCAAAGATACAATTTCCCAATCAAGAAAATCTGCCTTCACCTAGTACGGTGAATGGAGAAACTGGATATTGGATTCGCGCTCGAATTACTCAAGGTCTTTATGGCAAAGCAGCAGATGAGCGCAAATATCCTGTGTATGATGACTTAGCAGTTATGAAAGCAGCAACATCACAAGCAGGAGCGACACAAATTCAAGTTGATACTCTGGACTTATTTAAAGTTGGCGACACAATTCGGATTCTCCCTCTAACTGGAGGTTTTCCAGAAGAAAATCAAATAAATGCCATCAGCCAGAATGATAACAAACTAACGCTAAAAACTGGAGTTTTAAATACAAGTTTAGCGGTTGGAACTCGGATTATGCGTAAGTCAATTCTTACAGAAACGATTCCTGCAACTTACGATCCACCGCTAATTAAATCATTAAAATTAACATACGAATTTACAATTACAGAAACAGCTATTTATTTTGCTGAGAATGATTTTACCTATTCTTATCCAGAAAGTTTAAATACAAAATCTTTTCAACCCTTTACGCCTACCTTAGATCAAGAACCGACTCTTTATCTAGGATTTGACAAATCATTTGATAATCAAACAGTTACTCTTTATGCACAGGTTGAAGCCCCATTACCAAATGAAATATTAGCTGATATTCCAACAGAACCACCGCAATTAGTTTGGGAATATTCTAGCCCCCTGGGTTGGCAACGGTTAGGGGTACAGGATGAAACTCAGGCTTTTTCCCAACGAGGTTTAATTAAATTTATTGCTCCCGTAGATTTTAGTCAGAAAGATGCCTTTGGTAAACAACTATATTGGTTGCGAATTCGTTGGGTAGCAGGGAATTTTCGGGTTCAACCTCGTCTACTTCGTTTGTTAACTAATACCACTTGGGCAGTTCAAGCAGTTAGTTTACAAGAAGAAATTTTAGGTTCAAGCAACTATGAACAAAATCAAGTTTTTGTGGCTAATAATGTTCCTATTTTGATGGGACAGCAATTAGAAGTCCAAGAAGGTAAAATTCCGCCCCAAATAAATAGCGATCGCTTGAAAGTAATTCGAGATAATCTAGAAGAAATTGAAGAAGTTTGGGTACTTTGGCAAGAAGTAGCAGATTTTTATAGCTCTAGTGCGAGCGATCGCCATTATATTTTGGATCGTCAAACGGGAAAAATCCGCTTTGGTAACGGACAAGCCGGGATGGTTCCCCCCAGAGGACGTAATAATATTCGCCTATCTTTTTATCGGACTGGAGGCGGTAAACAAGGTAACGTTACTGCACAAACTATTAAGCAATTGAAAACTACTATTCCCTACATTGATAGAGTAATTAACCTCGAAGCAGCAGCAGGTGGGGCGCAACAGGAAACTTTAGATCGTCTCAAAGAACGAGTACCAAAGCAATTGCGTCATCGCGATCGCGCTGTCACTATTGAAGATATGGCAGATTTAGCTTATGAAGCTTCCGCAGATGTAGCTAGAGTCAAAGTAGTTCCACCAGATTTATTGACGGCCAATTTTAGTCCATTAAATGAAAGACTTTGGCTCGATCCAACTAAACCAAATATCCCATTTGAAGATAGTCTCCGTCAAAAATTGCAGACAATTAATGCTGCGGAAAAAGATGACTTTGAAAAAATGATGCGGGGAATTAACCAATGTGCAGGACAAGTTAGACTTATCATTTTGCCCTATAGTAGCGATCGTCAACCAACCCCCAGTTTAGCTTTAATAGAGCGAGTTGAAAACTATATACGTTCTCGTTGTGAAGCGACAATAGATTTAGTAGTTACAGCCCCAAAATGGCAAGAAGTCAGCGTTATTGCAACCATAACCCCTGTATCTCTAGAAGACGCAGACATAGTGAGAAACAATGTTAGACAACGCTTAGAAACCTTTCTTCATCCCTTAACTGGCGGAACAGGACAGGGTTGGAAATTTGGACGCTACCCGCAAAAATCAGATATTTACGCCATTATTCAATCTATTTCAGGAGTAGATCATGTTAATTCTGTGGAATTACCTGGAATAGAAACCAAGCCAAAACTAAGTGCTGATTCTTTAATTTATTCTGGCAATCATGTCATCAATTTAGAAGGTGATACCTCACTTAACTTATGACTTTACCCTTACCTAATCTCGACGATCGCAGCTATGCAGCCCTTGTAGAAGAGGCAATTTCTCAAATTCCTCTAGAATATCCCGAATGGACAGATCATAATCCTAGTGATACGGGGATTATTCTGATTGAATTATTGGCATGGTTAACAGAAATGGTTCTCTATCGGGTGAATCAAATTCCTGATGAAAATTATGCTAGTTTTTTGAGTTTACTTAAAGGCGAACAATGGAATTTACCAATTAATGTTTCTCCTCAAGAACGACAAAAAGCTTTGCAATTAGAAATTCAAAAAACTTTATTAGAATTGCGTAATGTTTATCGTGCTATTACCCCAAATGATTTTGAAAAATTGATACTTATCGATTGGAATCAATCTCAAGAGACTGAGAACTCAAAAATTGCCAGAGTTAAATGTTTACCACATTTGAATTTAGAGTCAAACTCTGAAACTTTCGCTAAAGGACACATTAGTTTAGTAGTTCTTCCTGAAAATCAACAAATAAATCAAGTAAATAAGTATGCAGCCTTATTGAATTTTCTCAATGAACGCAAACTTTTAACCACACGCTTGCATATTACAGAACCTGAGTATGTCTCTCTAACTATAGAAGCAGAATTAGTACTTCAGGATGGTTCACAAGCAGAAGATGTCAAAAAACAAGTAGAAAAAGAAGTCAAGATGTTTTTTGAACCTCTGCAATCAGAAAAATATTGGCAAGGGCAAGGATGGCCTTTTGGGCGCGGTGTTCATCTATCGGAATTATATAAGTTATTAGATGACTTAGAAGGTGTAGATTATGTGGAAAATTTGCAAATCAAAGACAAAGATAATAACTCAAAATCTGAAATTGAGTTAGCAGATAATCAGTTATTTAAAATCAATATCGACGATAGTAAATTTACAATCTTGGTAGAAGTTGGTAATGAACGCAAAACAATCTGAGTCTGAATCAGTTAGTACCTATCAGCAATATTTACCAGCAATTCTGCAAAAGGATGCGTTTATTAGTAAATTTTTGCTGGCATTTGAAAATATTCTCAGTGGAGTAGAAGCAACTCCCAGTCAAAAACAAATTATTACAGCAAATACTCAAAATGTCACAGGATTAGAAGAGATTGTTGATAATATTCATCTTTATTTTAATCCTCAACAAACTCCAGAGGAGTTTTTACCTTGGTTAGCTGGTTGGGTAGCCTTGAGTTTACGGGATGATTGGGCATTAGATTTTAAAAAAGCCTTTATTCAACAAATTGTTCGACTATATCGTTTGCGAGGAACAAAGCAAGGATTAATTGAAATTTTACAGATTTATTTAGAAAATTCTGGATTTGGAAACAGCGTCGAGATTTTCGATGAATTTGATTATTTTCCCAATTATTTTCAAGTACAACTAACTTTAAAAGACCGCGATCCGGATAAGTATTGGCGACAAGCCAAGATTGCTAAAGCAATTATCGATCAAGAAAAGCCAGCGCACACATTTTATACGCTGAAAATTCTTGTGCCAACGATGCAGCTAACTAAGCGATCGCACTTTGCTTATCCTTTCAAATTATTTGCAACACCACCAAATCAAAAATTTGCCCTAGAAGTGACAATTACTCCTAATAATATTAATAATATTTCCCTTAATCAATTAGCTCAACAATTACTTGTTCAGATTCAAGGAAACTCAAAAATAATTAAACCTTCCTCACCAGAAATACTTATTAATAATCAATCTTTCTCTGTTAAACAGAATTTAAATTATCAGAATTTACAAGAAAACTTTGCCGGGTTTAATGTCACATTATCCAATCGAACCGATAAACAGTTTATTGGCAATTTAACTATTAAACTGTATTTTTTCATCAATGACACTGAGTATAACAATACACTAATAGAGCAGCCCGTTAATTTATCACCCGTACTCAAAATTTGTCGTCAAAATGAGAAAGGAGAAATTATTGCTGGAAATACAATATTTCAACAAAATAATCAATTGCAACAACCAGCAATGCAATTAACAGAATCTATATGGACTAAACCCTATCGTTTCCAGACATTTGAGCCACCAAAGATTCAAAAATTACAGCCTAATTTAATTGCGATTATCGAAAAACTAGAAATCGCCACTATTGTAGAGATTACCCAACCTAATACCATTACCTCAGATTTGCTAAATAAAATTACAGTCCGCCTACAAGATAATTTATCTGAGTATCATTTATTAACACCAGAAACCATCATAGAGAATAACAAAATTATAATTAAGCGTACCCTGTATTACCAACAATTTCTGCAAACTCTAGATCAGTTAACAGTGACTATCAAAAATCTTAACAATGTTGAGATTGTAGGCAAAGTAACTGTTCAAGCATCTTTAAACATCAATCAACGTTTATCTACTTATAAACTACTAGAACAAACCTTTAATCTTGCTGCTGTTCCTCCGTTTAATATTTTGCAAATTTGCAGCAAAGATGAAGAAGGAAAAATTGTTGCTGGTAACACAATTTTAGGTACAAGCAGTCAATCATTGAACTAAATTTTAGGAGTTTTTATGGCTAAAAATACTGATTTTACTAACTTTGCTAATCTACGTCCTAACTATTTTCCAGGGCAATATTTGCTAGAAGATGACTTTGAACTGCAACATAAATATTTAAGCGATCGCCAACTCTATCATCATCAAAGCCTTCATCTTCCAGGCATTATTGAAGGACTAGAAGTTGTAGTTATTCAAAATTCAAAATCTGTACAAATTAAATCAGGAGCAGCTATAGATAGTAATGGCAATTTGATTATTTTAAAAGAAGATACCACATTTTCTGACTTTAAGAATCTTACTGACGGTGAACTCTACATTCAATATTTTCAAAGTCAACAAAATCAACAACAAAAAGATGTAGCTGATAGCTATACTCGTTGGGTGGAAAAACCAGTTTTTGGTTTTGCATCTTCCAGCCCTCAAAATAGTATCAAACTGGCAAAACTTTCCATTAAAGATACTATTACTATTGATGCTACTCTAAGGGAATATTCAGGTTTATCCTTACCCAATTCTGATAGTAAAGCTTTGACTTTGCGTTCTGGAGGAAATGCCAATCCCAACTTAGCAGTTTTGACAGGTAGCTTAAAAATTGATGGCGATTTAACAGCAAATGGAACCGGAAAATCAACTTATGCTGGTAGTGTGATTGTCAATGGCAATATTGGCATCGGTACAACCGATCCAGGAAACTATAAGTTAAATGTCCAAGGCGATCAATATAACAGTGGTAGTTTAACTATTAATGGCAATATTACCGGAAAAAATTTATCACTTGCCGCAGATAATAATAAGCGAGGTACATTATTTTTAGCTACACCAGGCGACTATAATCACGCACTGTATAATAACTTATCTAATGTTGATAATGAAGGTATATGGGATGGAGCAAAGTGGAATGTTCTTAGTGGCTTAAATATCCGAGTAGGCAGTGGTAACTCTAAAACTACAGCTTTGTATATCAATAATACTGGTAATGTTGGCATTGGCATAAATAATCCAGGTGACTATAAATTAAATGTCCAAGGTAATCAGTATATTAAAGGTAGTTTAACTATTCAGGATGGCAAAGTTAATCTTAACGGCAATCAACAAATTGTTTTTACAGATACAGATACAAGCAACAACCTCAAATTACAACTCTGGACTGGCTACGGATTAGGTATTAATAATTCTACGTTATTTTATACAGCCAACGGCAATCATTCTTGGCGAGATAATCAAAATAATGAAAGAATGTTATTAACCACAGGTGCAGATGGTGGTTTAACAGTTAAAGGAACAGGAACTTCTTCTTTTGCTGGTAATTTAACTGTTAATGGTTCTGTTAAGTTCGGATATGAAAGTACTATCTCGAATTTCGGTACTGCTATGATGTCTGGTTTTTATCAAAATGGTGGTCAAGAAATAACAGGAGATGTACCAGATACATCACATGGTTGGACGCATCTCATAACAACCAGACATAGTAATACTGATAACAATCATCAACTCCAGATTGCCGCTACTTATCAAAATAACGATCGCCTATTCTTTAGAAAAATTCAATTTAGTACTAATGATGTATCAAATCCTGCTTGGAATGAAGTAGCAACACGAGATAGTAATCAGTTTACTGGCAATCAAGGTATTGCAGGTAATTTAACTGTAAATGGAACTTTCCAATACAACGGATTTACTGATGCAGATCAAGATGAATGGCCGAAATTTACTTGGTATCGAGATACTAGTAAAAATTGGGATGAAGGCTTAATTAAACATGGTTCTAGTCGAGGAATTTTTAAAAAAGCTGGATACGGCATTCATTTGCATCAAAGTCGAGAATTTGGTTTATGGTCAACTGGATGGGATGCTTTATTTGCTGTTGAAGGTCAGACAGGGAATACCTATATTAAAGGTGCATTGTTAGGTACAGCCGGAGACAGTAATGGGGCTGTATTAAGAGAAATGTTTGGCACTGCTAAAATTGCTTTTGATTATACTGGCAGTATAGATATTTATTGTGATACAGGAAAAGGATTTGTCAAGGTTAAAACTTTTGTCATCGATCACCCGCTAGACCAATCAAAATATCTGATTCATGGAACCTTAGAAGGGCCTGAAGCAAGTGTTTTTTACCGAGGCAGTAGTCAATTAGTAAATGGTAAAGCAGAAATTAATTTACCAGATTATTTTGAAGCACTAACTCACAAAGAAGGGAGAACAATTGTATTAACTAATATCGATGGTTTTGATAAGTTAATGGTGAAGAAAATCGGTCAAGATAAAATTGTTCAAGGCAAGTTTTATGTGGTTTCAGATAATCCCGAATCCTCTCAAGAATTTGACTGGGAAGTAAAAGCCATTAGAAAAGATGTTGCCCCTCTGGTAGTTGAACCAAACAAAACTGATTATGAAGTGACGGGTCACGGCCCATACACTTATGCGATCGCTAAAAATTCCACTTTGTCTTCTTAATAAAAAAGAATGGCTGACTTCATACTCATCACTGGCGATCAAGCCATCTTTAAACCTAACTTTGGGCAAGCAATTATTATTGTGCGCCCAGGAAATTTAATTGGTACAGGCAAAGATAAAATTAATGGGCAACTTGTCTGTGTTGATGGTGACGAGAAAAAAGTCACCGTTCCAGGTTGTGCTTATACTACCCCTCAATACAGTATCCCAGGGGTAGGAATGCTTTTCATTGAATCTTTAGCTGCCAACCAAAAAGCCCAAAAAACTAAATCTAAAGGTAAACCTGTACTGCTTAAAGGAGGGGAATTCAAAGCTAAATTTACAGTCCTTGTTCCTGCACAGCAACCTTCAACACCTAATCCCATCCCTGATAGTACCCTGCAATATTCCGGTACTGGGACATTTATTTCTATGAATATAAAAGTAAAAGGAACCTAAGTAGGACTTGCTGAAAAAGTAATAAAAAGTTAGAGAAAGATTGATTAGTTACTCAAGGGATGTGATGACCTGAAGGGGAGCGATCGCTTGATTTGCATTAGTGTTAAGTAGAACGACATAAAAAAACCAAACTGTGTGAAGATAAGTAAATAAAGTCGATGTATCAAGCACGGTAACAAAGGTATGGGTAGCCGTTTAAGGGTAT
>NZ_JACJRV010000025.1 GCF_014697475.1 Nostoc sp. FACHB-152 | reverse complement strand
CCCCCACGGGGGGAGAGGTTTGGAGAGGGGTCAAAATCTGGGCTACAAAACGAGAAATCAGGACTTATAGATTTTTATTTTTTCGTATGAAACCACCCTGCCCTACAAAACTTTTGAAGGGGGATTTAGGGGGATCAGATGATTTGTGTGTACACCATAGTTTCAAATATCCTCTAAATTTAATTCCTTAATTCTGCTCGTAATTGATGGACAACGCGATCTAATCCCACAGAATGAGCGGCTTTAAATAAAATCCGATCGCCTGTTTGAATAAATGTTTTGAGTCGTGCTGCTAAATCATCATGACTAGCAAAGCATTCTGAAGGGATACCGGCGGCACTTTGAGCCATCGCTTCGGCATCTTGCCCATCTACTAAAACTAGTAAACCATCTAAATTTAAGTTGCGTACAGTTTCACCGACTTTTTGGTGTAATTGCGGCGATCGCTCGCCTAATTCTTTCATTGCTCCCAACACAGCAATTTTGCGCTTTCCGGGTGTGTCTGCTAATAATTGCAATGCTGCTAACATCGCTTCTGGTGCAGCATTATATGTTTCATCTAAGAATACTACATCATTAGGCAACGCATAACGCTGCGATCGCCCAGTCGGCATATCCACAGCTACACCATTTGTTAAAGTAGACCAATCAATTCCTAACACCTTGGCGACAGCTAAAGCTGCTAAATAATTCGTTGCGTTATGACGACCAACAAGAGGCAAAGGTAATTTAATGCCTGCGACTTCTATAGTTTCATTATCAATTAAGTTTCCTTGAATATCACCGCCAGATAAACCATAAGTTAAAACTTCACCCGACCAAACTTTTTTAGCTGTAGCAATTAATAAAGGATTGTCGTAATTGAGAATTGCTACGCTATCCTTGGGCATTTCGGTTAATAACTCACATTTTGCCTCAGCAATGGCTTCTTCTGAACCTAGCAACTCTATATGTGCCGTCCCGACGTTGGTAATTACGCCAATTGTCGGCCAGGCAATGTGCGTGAGTTCGGCAATTTGCCCTCTACCGCGCATTGCCATCTCAATTACAGCGTAGTTGTGTTCGGCATCTAACTCTAGGAGAGTTTTCGGCACACCAATTTCATTATTAAAATTGCCATAGGTTTTATGGACTCTGCCTTGGGTAGCTAATACCGCAGTGATTAATTCTTTGGTAGTAGTTTTGCCAACAGAACCCGTTACCCCAATTACTGGAATATCAAAGCGATCGCGCCACCAGCGACCGATTTTTTGATAAGCTTCTAAGGTGTTTTTGACTTGTATTACAGGAAATCCAGGATTTTCGTAGTCAAAATCGACAATTGCCGCTAATGCACCTTTAGCGATCGCTGTTGAGATAAAATCATGTCCGTCAAACTTTTCGCCACGTAAAGCCAGAAATACCTCTCCTGGCTTAATGATGCGGGTGTCTGTTTGAATACCGCTACTAACTTGGGCAAAAGCAGATTCAGATAAATTGGCAGATTGGGCAGAAAGAATTTCTATCAGTTGGGATAGGTTAACAGACCAAGGCATGGTATATGTTTTGTGATGATTTTATAACAAACGATTATCTAGTTAGATAAGAAAATCGTCCATAAAGGAGACAGAGACAAAATTCTTTCAATCGTATAATTCTTGTGTGAAAAAAGCAAATTAATTAGGCCGTAATTTTAGGCGATCGCATACCAGGATATTGATAACATATACAAGAGTCTGTTTGTCAATTTAAGCATGACAAAGCATCTATTCTTGTCTAATTTTTTATGAGTTAGACATTGGATGAGGGCTGCCTCATGATAGAAATTTTGTCTTGCACATTTCATAATCACTAAGTGTTTCAAAGCTCAAACATCGCATAGCCTATCATCACCTACAGAGGAAGAAATGAACGCAAACAGTTCAGGGTTGTATATTCTACTAGTTAGTATTCACGGTTTAATCAGAGGAAAAAATCTTGAGTTAGGAAGAGATGCAGACACAGGTGGACAAACAAAATATGTAGTCGAACTCGCCACTGCATTAGCCAAACATCCCCAAGTAGAAAGGGTTGATTTAGTTACAAGGTTGGTAGACGATCCCAAAGTAAGTTCAGACTATGCTCAACCTGTAGAAATTCTTTCAGATAAAGCTCAAATCATTCGCTTGGCTTGTGGCCCGCGTCGTTACCTCCGCAAAGAAGTTCTCTGGCCGCATTTAGATACCTTTGCCGATGAATTGCTCAGATATATCCGCAAAGTTGGCAGAGTTCCTCATATAATTCATACTCACTACGCCGATGCAGGATATGTCGGTAGTCGAGTTGGAGGTTGGCTCGGAACACCGCTAGTGCATACTGGACACTCCCTCGGACGGGTCAAGCAGCAACGCCTACTAGAGCAAGGAACTAAACAAGAAATCATTGAAGAACATTTCCATATTAGTACGCGCATTGAAGCCGAAGAAATTACCCTTGGGAGTGCAGCATTAGTTGTCGCTAGCACTAATCAAGAAATTGAAGAACAGTACAGTATTTACGACCAATATCAACCTGAAAGGATGGTCGTAATTCCGCCTGGGGTGACTTTAGAGGAGTTTTATCCCGCACCAGAAGATTGGCCTACCCCTCCCATTTACCAGCAATTGCAGAGGTTTCTCAAAGAGCCACAAAAGCCGATGATTATGGCAATTTCCCGTCCGGCGATGCGGAAAAACGTGAATCGGCTAGTCAAAGCTTTTGGTGAAGATCCTGAATTGCGTCAGTTAGCAAATTTAGTTGTGGTGCTAGGACAGCGAGATGACATCTCAACGATGGAATCTGGGCCACGCCAAGTATTCACAGAAATCTTTCAATTAATCGATCGCTATGACTTATATGGTCACATAGCCTATCCCAAACATCATAATTCTGAGGATGTGGCTGATTTATATCGCCTGACTGCAAAAACGCGCGGAGTGTTTATTAATCCTGCACTGACAGAACCATTTGGGTTAACTCTGATTGAAGCTACTGCTTGCGGTGTGCCAATTATTGCTACATCTGATGGTGGGCCAAGAGATATTATTGCTGCTTGTCAAAATGGTGTGCTGATTGATCCTTTGAATATTCAAGATATTCAATATGCATTGCGTCAGGCTTTAACAGACACCAAAAAATGGGAACACTGGGCTAGTAATGGCTTGGCTAATGTCCGCAAATCTTTTGCTTGGGAAAGCCATGTAGAGCAATATCTTGAGAAAGTGAGCTTATTACCGCAGCAAAAAGTCAAATCTGTATTTAGTGTGGGGCGAGAATTTCCCACAACCGAGCGGCCACAGTGGAAAATACCTGATAGAAACCGCCTACCAACAGCAGATCGCTTTCTTGTTACCGAAATTGATAATACCTTATTGGGTGAGCAAGAAGCATTGTACCAGTTAATTGGGCGGATTCGAGACGAAGGACACACAACTGGTGTTGGCATTGCTACAGGCCGTAACCTCGAAAGTACCTTAACTATGTTAGAGGAATGGGAATTTCCTATGCCAGATTTGCTCATTACCTCCACAGGTAGCGAAATCTACTACGGGCCAAAAATTGTACCGGATACGAGTTGGCAAAAACATATCAGCTACAATTGGCAACCTGTGGCAATTCGAGAAGCTATGAAGAATATCCCTGGACTGGAATTGCAGCCACCAGAAACTCAAGGCAAGTTTAAAATTAGCTACTTTGTTGACCCAGATAAAGCACCCAGTTACCGAGAAATTATCCGCCATCTGCGCCAGCAACAACTCCCTGTTAAAGGCATTTTTAGCCACAATATGTATCTTGACTTAGTGCCATTCCGGGCTTCTAAGGGCGATGCTCTGCGCTATGTAGCTTTAAAATGGGGATTACCTGTCAAACGTTTCTTAGTAGCAGGCGCATCAGGTAATGATGAATCTATGCTTGCAGGTAATACCTTGGCAGTTGTCGTTGGAAATTACAGCAAAGAAATCCACAAGTTACGCGGTTATCCGCAGATTTACTTTGCTAAAGGCCGCTATGCTTGGGGGATTTTAGAAGCCCTAGATTACTACGACTTTTTTGGTAATTTATCGACAACACAACCGGAACTGGAACTGGAACCGGAAATGGTTGCAGTTTAGAAGGCAATAGGCAATAGGGAACAGGCAATAGGGAACAGGCAATAGGGAACAGGGAGTAAGAAAGAATTTTACTTATTCCCTGCTCCCCCTGCTCCCCTGCTCCTGCTATAAGCTACTCACCGGAGACTGATTCACTACTTGGCGTGTTTTCTTTCGGCCTGACTTGCGCGTTCCCCCAGCCATTCCATACTCATCACTATTTTTGCCATAGCGAGATGCAACACTTAATAGCATCATTTCAGAATAACTATTTAAATCAATTTCTGCTTGCAATAAGGCATTTTGTGTTTTCTCTACCATCGCTCGTGCTTGATTGTAAGCGGTTAGCTTGTCTCGTAACTCTACAATTTTTGTATTGTAAATAGGAACAGAGAATCCATTACCAAAGTCTAATTCCGGATTAATCATCTGTATTCCTTCAATCCGTCGTTCAGCTTTAGTCAGTGCTATTGAGTTGCGTTTGCGTTGCGCCATATAGTTTTTCTGTTTGGATTTAATTGAGAACCTGATGGAAAATCATACTGAGTTCTTTATACAACAATAAAATACGCAATTAGCAGATATAGTAGCCTGAGTAAAGCTACAGAACTTTGAAAGCATTAGGATAATAGAATTGGATGAATAAAAGTAAATTTGCGGAAATTAATTAGAAAAATAGGTTTACGATTCAAAAAACAGTTTTACGAGTCGCAAAAATAGGTTTACGACTCAGAAAATAGTTTTACGAGTCGCAAAATAGATTTACGACTCAGAAAATAGTTTTACGAGTCGCAAAAATAGGTTTATGACTCAGAAAATAGGTTTACGAGTTGCAAAAGTTAATTTATGAAGCGATCGCTAGCAATATACCTTACTCTGTTACTTTATTGTTGAAGATACCTCATTCGTACCTTATCATCTTCAACAACACTAAAATGCCCATACCAATCATCGCGCATAGCGATCGCTCTCATTTTTCAAAGCAGCACTAGCATAGCTAAGACAAGCTTGAATGTCTGCAAGGGTAATACCTGGGTAATTACGCTTTGGTTAAGTCTGATGTGTCGGATAAACGCTAAAGTGACAGTAGTCGGCTTTATCGGGGTGAAGTGTATGAGTTTAGCCATAGCTACTACTAATATGACTATCCCTTTATGGGGTTTAGCAATTTTCATTATCTGGACAATTGCTGTAGTTGTGCTTTTGTTAGCCATTAGAATTCGGCACTTATCCTTAGGTGGTTCACCAAAAGATTTTGGCACGCAAAATGACGAAAGTTTACTTTGGCGGCTGTATCGAGTGCAAGCCAACTTAGTAGAAAATCTACCTTTATATATCGGTGTTTTGTTACTCCTGACACTGCGGAGTATATCAGGAACAATTGTAGATTCACTGGTGATTGTCTACATTGTATTTCGGCTAGTGCATTCTTTGATTCACATAGCCGGCCTCAATCCAATGTTTCGCCTCGTATGTTTAGTGATTCAGCTAGTTTGCTTAGTCGTTTTGACTACCTTAGCAATTTTTTAATCAGCAATCTTCAAAAATTTATTACCAAAGTTCCTTCGAGGCGGGTGTTTTTCCTTACACCCCACACCCTACACCCTATTCATAGGTAGCTTTATGTCAGGTGTTAACTCGTTTTTACTATTGAAATTGCTTGCTGTGCTAGGTTGTGGGCTGATGGCAGGAGTTTTTTTTGCTTTCTCAAATTTCGTCATGAAAGCTCTTGAGAGAATAGAGCCATCACAAGGGATTACAGCTATGCAGTCAATAAATATCACGGTGATTAATCCATTGTTTATGACTGTATTTTTGGGAACGGGTGCGGTTTGCGTTTTTATTTTAGTGTTCTTGCTGTTGGGGTGGCATCGCACAAGTACTATTTATTTGTTGATTGGCTGTTTACTTTATCTTGTCGGTACATTAGGCGTGACAATTGTTTTTAATGTTCCGCTCAACGAAGCACTAGCATTGGTTCAGCCCGATAGTACTGATGGCGTAAAGCTATGGGCTAATTACTTGAAGGACTGGACGTTTTGGAATCACATTCGAGCCGCAGCAGCACTAGCAGCATCAGCGTTATTTACACTGGGCTAATATCGGGTATTGTTAAAGACTGTCGGTTAACCCGAAGGGTAGCGCGGTTTATCCTGCTGATGCGCTTAAAATTTGCCCTCAAGGAGATAAATAAATATGGATTTGTCTTTAAAAAGTCGTCGTCGATTTATGCAATTGATGGGGATGAGTTCAACCGTAATCATCCTAAGTGATTTATTCCCCAATCAGCATTCTTTAGCGGTAGCAGAATCATCTGCATGGATAGCACGTCATGGATTGACTGCGGAACAATATCAAAGTGAATTTAATAAATACACTGCCCAAGGTTTTCGTCCAGTACAGGTGAGCGGCTATGGGGTAGGTAATCAAGATTTTTATGCAGTCATCTTTAAAAAAACAGCCAATGCACCAGAATGGGTGGCGCGTCATGGATTGACTTCAGAACAATATCAAAGTGAATTTAACAAATACACTGCCCAAGGTTTTCGTCCTGTGGACGTTAGCGGCTACGGGGTAGGTAATCAAGATTTGTATGCAGTCATCTTTGAAAAAACAGTGAATGCACCAGCATGGGTGGCGCGTCATGGATTGACTGCGGAACAATATCAAAGTGAATTTAACAAATACACTGCCCAAGGTTTTCGTCCTGTGGACGTTAGCGGCTATACTGTGGGCAATCAAGATTTGTATGCAGTCATCTTTGAAAAAACAGCGAATGCACCAGCATGGGTAGCGCGTCATGGAATGACTTCGGAGCAATATCAAAGTGAATTTGACAAATACATTAATCAAGGCTTTCGCTTAACTAAAGTTAGTGGCTACAGTCTCAACGGTCAAGATAGATATACTGCACTCTGGGAAAAATCTGAGAGCGGAGCATGGGTAGCGCGTCATGGCATGAGTTCTGTAGTATATCAAGACGAATTTGACCGTTACTTTTATCAAGGCTATCGTCCCGTATGGGTCAATGGTTACACTGTCAATGGTGAAGACAGATATGCAGCCATCTGGGAAAGTCAAAACGGCTATAACTCTTCAGAATTGCTAGCTATTGATCAAACCGTGGCAGAGTTTATGCAAAATTATGATGTTCCTGGTTTATCCTTGGCGATTGCTAAAGATGGACGCTTAGTGTTAGCCAAAACCTATGGTTTGGCTGATAAATCGGCGAATGAGAGAGTTGCCCCCCGCCACCGTTTCCGGATTGCCAGTGTATCAAAGCCTATTACCGCCATCGCAATTATGAAATTGCTGGAACAAGGTCAGCTAAGATTAAGCGATCGCATTTTTGGTCAAGATGGAATTTTAGGCACTACCTACGGCACAATTCCCTATCAACCTAATGTCGAGCAAATCACTGTGGAACATCTACTTAGCCACTTAGGTGGTGGTTGGTCTAACAGTAGCAATGATCCAATGTTTTCTAATCCTTCAATGAATCATACCCAATTAATTAGTTGGGTATTAGATAATCGTTCCCTAGATAATGCACCAGGAACCAAATATGCTTACTCTAATTTTGGTTTCTGTGTTTTAGGTCGAGTCATTGAAACGGTGACAGGGCAAACCTACGAAAATTACATAAAGACGAATATCCTCGAACCATGTGGGATCACCGATATGCAAATTAGTGGCGACACCCTAGCCGAAAAAAAAGTTAATGAAGTTACTTATTACGGTCAAAGTAATGAAGATCCCTACGGTATGAAAGTGGCAAGAATGGATGCTCATGGCGGTTGGATTGCAAAACCGATTGATTTAGTGCGTTTGTCCGTGCAGGTGGATGGGATCAATCCCAAGCCTGATATTCTTGGTGCTAATACAATCGTAGCTATGTATCAAGGTTCAAGTATAAACTCTGGTTACGCCAAAGGATGGTCTGTCAACTCAGCCAATAACCATTGGCACAACGGCAGTTTACCAGGAGAACAGGCATTTCTTGTCAATACTAGTGATGGTTTTTCTTGGGCAGTTTTAGTTAACACTCGTAGTCCAAAATCAAATTTCGGTGGCGACCTTGACCAACTGATGTGGAAAATTAGAAGTAAAGTTACTAATTGGCCATCCTTTGATTTGTTTTAGCTATTAAACAAGCAAACAAGGGGGGGGCAGGGGAGCAGAGGGGCAGAGGAGAAATTATTTGTATCATTTATTTCGTGAAATCGTATAAGCACAGGTAAGCAAATAGAAGCCGAACTTAAAAAGCGATTAGAATAAGTGATTAAGTTTTTCCTAACTGTTCTTGTATCTTTGTCAAAATTTTGAGATATTAAGTTGAAAAAATTAATTCAGATAAAAAATTATGGCAACCGAGCAAGAGCTTAAATCTCTGTTTAATACCTTGGATACCGATCAAGATGGCAAAATTTCTATAAATGAGCTTTTTTTAAGCCCTGGCTTAAGCGCAATCATCTCAGCCGAAACAGGTGTCAGTAGTCCCCAAGAATTGCTAGCTATGCATGGAAATAAAGACGGTAGTATCACCTTTGAAGAGTTGAAACAAGTTGTTGAGTCAGCTGGAAATTTAAACTAGCTGTACCTCATCCCCGCCCAAGCAATAGCAAGCACTGCCGTCCTCTGAACGACTAAGGGGCGGTTTTGAGTTGTGGTGTATCAGCTTACCTGCACGATAGAGAATCAGAAAAAGCTTTTACTATCTCAGCACTGGAAGGTCAACTGCCACCTAGTGGCAAGCAATTGAAACTAGTCGCTAACCAAATTTACCATTGGCACATCAATGCGCTGTCTCAACCAGTAGCATTTGATATTAGAAGATAATTTAACGTGAGTTCGATGAACCTCTCCCCAACCCCTCTGTCTTGAAAAGTTTTGCGCCGGGAAACCCGGACGCGCAACGCCAGTGAGGGAGCAGGGAAACCCGTCCAACGCACTGGCTCAACTTTTCGTTCCGACGCGGAGAGGGGCAGAAATATAACTTGTTTTCAACGAAGAAATTAGGCTTTCAAAGCCTCTCTCCTTGCGGGGGAGAGGTTTGGAGAGCAGAGTGGTTTCATACAAGCAGAGAAAAATGACAACTGTATTTCAAAGCCTCTCCCCCCGTGGGGGAGAGGTTTGGAGAGGGGTCAAAATCTGGGCTACAAAACGAGAAATCAGGACTTATAGATTTTTATTTTTTCGTATGAAACCACCCTGCGGGGGAGAGGTTTGGAGAGGGGTTTTTTATATTTGTCGAACTCACGTTAATTTAGATTGAATCTGTAGTGTTGATACTACTAAAACACCCTTCTTTTGGGCTGGCTTTCATTTTTATAGCGACTACACACCCTTAAAGTTTTCTATTTGGCGTTAATTTGTAGAATTAACCAATACGGCACTGATTTGTTCAGCCAGTTTCAGAGGACGAAAAGGTTTGATAAATATAGCGGCAATATCTAACTCGGCAAAACTTTTTTGATCTAATGGTTGAACCTTGGCTGTTACTAAAATAACTGGTATATGACGAGTTAAGGGATTTGCTTTGAGTTTTTGGAGTGTGGCGCGACCATCCATATCAGGCATCATCATGTCTAATAAAATCACATCAGGTTGGTTGTTGGCAGCAATCACAAGAGCTTCCTGACCAGAACTGGCAATCAGTACGTTCCAATCTACGGACATTTCTAAGCCCATTTGAGCGATCGCTCTCACATCTTCTTCATCGTCAACAATTAATACACACTTACTCATAATCCTCCGTTTAGTAATGGCAGAATAATATAAAAGGTACTACCTTGGCCTAAAGTGCTTTGAACCCAAATTTTTCCGTGATGTTGCTCAACAATGTTGCGGCAAATAGCTAGCCCTAAACCTGTGCCACCTTTTTTGCGAGAATCAGATACATCAACTTGGCCAAAACGCTCAAAGATTGATTGTAATTTATTCTCTGGAATGCCTCTGCCTTGGTCTTGCACTTCAATTTGTAGAGAATCTGTTTGTAGTTTTACACGCAACCAAACATTACCACCCGGTTGGGAAAACTTAATTGCATTGCCGATCAAATTAGTGAGAGTTTGTAGCATTCGGTCGGGATCTGCCCAGATTTGGGCTGTAGCTGGTTCGACAACTAAGTTAATTTGCGATCGCTCTGCCATTGCTTGCATCGCTTCTGTGGCTTGAATGAGCAAATCACCAATGTTACATAATGATGGTTGCGTGGTAATTTTACCTGATTTCATTCGTTCTAGGTCGAGAATATCGTTGACTAGGCGATTTAGCCGTTCAATGTTGGTAGTGGCAATATTCAAAACTTGCTGACCTTTGGCGGTTAATGTTCCTAATTGTCCTGTTCCTAAAAGGTCTAGTGAGCCAATTAAAGAAGTAAGTGGTGTTCGCAATTCATGACTTACTAAAGAGATAAATTCATTTTCTAAACGTTTGCGTTCGGTAATGTCATTAAAAATATTTAAGACACATTGTGTTGCTGCTAAATCAATTAGTTCGGCAGATAGCAAAACAATTCTTTTTTCACCTGACTTAGTAAGCAGTTCTATCTCTTGATTTTGTAATGAGCCTGTTTCTATTAATTTTTGCCAGATATGAGCATTTTGTTGTTGACTAATTCCCAGATTGAGATCTGCTACCGAATGACCAATAATTTCGGCTAAATTATAACCACTAATTTTGAGAAAACTGCTGTTTACTTCGATAAAGCACCCATCACTGAAGGTCGTAATTGCAATTGGACTAGGACTAGAACGGAAAGCTTTAGTAAACTTCTCCTCTGCTTGTTGCCGTTCGCGTATCTCTTCCTGAAGTCTGATGTTTTGTGCTTGAAGTTGTTTTTGTAAATTACGAATTGTGAGATGATTTTCTACTCTTGCTAGCACTTCTTCAACTTGAAAAGGTTTAGTAATGTAATCAACGCCGCCAACTGTAAAAGCTTTGACTTTATCTATGACATCATTCATTGCACTAATAAAAATTACTGGAATATCGCAGGTTTGAGGATGATTTTTTAAATGTTGACAAACCTCATAACCATTCATTTCCGGCATATTAATATCAAGTACAATCAGGTCTGGGGGAGCCGCTTGCGCGCCTCGCAAACCAGCCGCGCCTTTAGTTACGCTTCTAACTTTGTAACCCTGTTCCGTCAACATAGAAGCTAAAAGGTGCAAGTTTTCTGGAGTATCATCAATAACTAAAATATTAGCTTTTGGGATTTCTAACGGCTGACTATACATTATCCTCGTACCATTTGATAATTAAAATTTTGAGTGGAAAATTTTTGTCTAAGTTTACTGTCCCCAGCATTTTTTAAAGTGGAATTAATTCAATAATTTCGTCAAAACAGAAACGATTGACTAAATCAGTCAATCTTTCAAATAAAGCTAAATGAGTTTCAGGAATTTGGGCAATTAACTGCAAAATTACTTCTGCATCCACCTGGATAGCTGCTTGGTATAGGGCATTGCGCCATTCGTCTGGCATAATCATCAAGTCTTGTGGGTGGACAGATGTTAATGGGGCTGTATTTTCTTGTTCCTGAGCATAAATATAATTAACTCTCAGAAATTCAACTATCTTGTTAAAGAGAACTTCTTCTCGAAAAGGCTTGCGGATGAGATCATCACAACCTGCGGCTAAAATATTCGACCTTTGTTCTTCAAAAGCACTGGCTGTGAGAGCAATAATTACCGTACGCGGCTTGGGGTTTGAAGATTGTATCTGCACCTGTTCCATAGCACGAATCTGTCGCGTTGCCTCATATCCATCCATAATTGGCATTCGCATATCCATCCAAATCAGATGGGGATGCCATGCTTGCCAGAGTGCGATCGCTTCTTGGCCGTTAGCGGCTGCCAGAGTTTCAAAACCAATAGTATTAAATAACTGTGTTAATAAATCGCAATTATCTTTGCGGTCATCAACTATTAAAATTCGATATACAGGTTGTCCAGGTGCCAAGGCAATTACTTTGCGTGGCACTGTTTGGGGTGCAATTTCTAATGACTGTGCTAGTTCAATTTTGATATCAAAGTAGAAAGTTGAACCATGCCCAACAGCACTTTTAAGCTGAATATCGCCCCCCATTAACTGCACAAATTGACGGCTAATTGTTAATCCTAATCCTGTTCCTTCTCTAGCTTGTGAACCACTGGCAGTCTGAACAAAAGGTTGAAATAAACTATCTAATTCATCTTCAGCAATACCTAATCCTGTATCTGCAATTTCAAACGAGATGAAGAAAGAATGATCAGCCTCATTTGTCGATTGACTCTCATTTTTTGCTAAGGCTGTTGTTTCAATGGATAGAATTTTCCGCAGTTCGCTAGGAGAGAAAATATTCGCTGTAATTTCTGATTTTTGGTCATTTTTTCCGATTTTTGCGACTAATGTGACACCCCCAGTACTAGTAAATTTAATCGCATTGCTCAATAAGTTGATCAAAATCTGCCGGAGCTTGCTTTCGTCTGTAAAAATGTATTGGGGCAAATTAGGAGCTAATTCAAATGCGAGTGTCAAGTTTTTAGCTTCGGCTCGGACTCGGAACATATCTTGGAGGTTTTGCAATAATCCATATAAATCGAAGGATTTAGGCTGAAGTACAACGCGTCCAGCTTCGATTTTGGACATTTCTAGTACGTCATTAATTAAGTTGAGCAGATGTTCTCCACTGCGGTTAATAATTGCTAGCGAGTCGCGCTGACGTTGAGTGAGGGTAGTATCTCGTTCCATTAGCTGGGCAAAACCTAAGATAGCGTTCAGTGGCGTTCGCAGTTCATGGCTCATATTGGCTAAGAAGGCACTTTTAGAACGGTTGGCAGTTTCGGCGGCTTCTTTGGCAATTCTTAATGCTTCTTCAGCTTTATGGCGCGATCGCCCGATGGCTATAAGTTCGCTGACTCGTTGCAGTAAGTTAATTTCCTCTTGACTCCAAGTCTTCGATTTATCCACGGCATCTAATTCTAGTAGTCCCACAACTTTGCCAGAGTAAATCATCGGTACAGCCACTACAGATTTAATTAATTCTGTTTGGGCAATCGCTTCTGGGGGTAGCTGGGTAATGTGGGATACTTGTAAACTTTGGATAGGATTACCGTTGAGAATTTGCCGATAAAACCAAGATAAAGGCTCATAGGCAGTAGCACTATCTAATAATAAAGCGATGCTAGGCTCGTGCCACTCATGGGCTATATAAAATTGCTGTTGTTGTTCATAATATTCAAAGATGCAGCTGCATTCAGCCCCTAAAAATTCGGCGATCGCCTGGAGTGTAAAATTAATGGCGGTATCTGCATCGCGATCAATAAACTGGCGAGAAATGCTGTTAAGTAATCTGTCTACCTGAGCGCGATATTGAAGGGTCGCTTCAACTTGTTTACGTTCAGTCAGGTCTTGTACCATCCCTTGAATCAGTTTGCGACCATCCAACTCAAATACTGTTAACCACACCTCGGCGGGAAAGTCTGTACCATCTGCACGACGGTGAACCCACTCAAAACGATGTCTACCTCGCTCGTACGCCAGGGCAATTTGTTCACGAGCCAAATCAGCAGAAGGTTGACCATTTGGTTGAAATGGCGGTGAAAAATCACTAGGATGCTTGCTTAAAAACTCTTGCCGAGAATAGCCGAATAGTTCTTCTGCTGCACGGTTGCAATCAAGGGAAATTCCCTCTTGTTGTAACATGACAGCGATACTGGTTGACTCGTAAAGAGCGCGAAATCTGGCTTCTGATTGTCGCAAAGATTCTTCAGCCAGTTTGCGTTCGCGCAGCGCAGCTTGCTGTTCGCTGATGTCTGCAATTACGGCATCTATACAGCCCTCTTCTACATTTTGTCTCAGCGACAATAGCCCCCAACCAAGAGATTGATCGCGGCGACGTAGTTGGACTTCAAAGTTGCGTACTTCACCTTGCTGTTTTAACTCGGCTAATAGTTTTTGCCGCTCTTCTGGGTTGGCGTAAAACTCTGTTGTGAATTGCTTGCCAATTAAATCTGCGGCAGAATTGTAACCTAAAATTTGGGCTTGGCGTTGGTTGGCTTCCAAAAACAGCCCATCTTCTGTGCGGATACGCGCGATCCCCACTTGAAAGTTTTCAAAAATATTGCGGTATTTTTGTTCACTGCGACGTAGAGTTTCTTCTGAGCGTTTGCGATCGCTAATATCCCGGAAGTACCAAATTCTACCGTAATAATCTTCTGTTTGCGATCGCACCGATGCCGAATAGCGGTCTAGAGTCCGGCCATCTTTCAGGCGAATTTCATCCCGACAAACTTCTTCTGGATGGGCATAGAGATACTCTACTTTGGCTAAAAACTCTTGGGGATTTTCTAATTTGTCCAGCACTAATTGCAGCAATCGCCGATTGTTCCCACTGACAATTGTTTCGGGAATTTGCCATAACTGACAAAAACGCTGATTGAAAGAGACGATATTATGATTTTCATCAACAACTAAAATTCCATCAATGCTTGCTTCTTGTTGAGCTTTGAGTATGGCATTACTACGGTGTAGGTCTGCCTCTGCTTGTTTGCGATCGCTAATATCAGCAACTACTGCTTCTAAACAACTGTCTTCCACATTCCAACGTAAGGAAAACAAGCCCCAGCACATTTTGCCATCGCGCCGATAAAACTTTAGCTCAAAGTTCTTGAGTGAACCTGTTTGATGCAGTTGGTTTATTACACGCTGGCGATCGCTTGGGTTGGCATAAAACTCTGTAGTAAATTTTGTCCCAATTAAGTCTGCAACGCAACTGTAGCCTAATAGTTCGGCCAGGCGTTGATTCGCATCCAAAACTAGTCCATCCTCAAGACGGCTGCGTAAAATGCCAAATTGAGAATTCTCGAACAGGCGGCGAAATTTTTGCTCACTTTTAAGCAAGGCGGCTTCAGCCTGTTTGCGTTCTGTAATTACACGCGCGACACTGATCAGGATGAAATTATCATTTTCATCTTGTGTTGTCGCTAAATTGGTGGCTTGCCACTGCCAACTACCATCCTTAATTCTAGCTCTGTACTCAACTTCTATCCTCTCTCCTGTTGTTACTACCCTGTTAACTGCATCTAGGCAACTGGGTAGATCGTCAGGATGAATAAAATCAGCAAAGGGTATACCTTCTAACTCAGTGGTATCATATCCTGTCAGCTTGGTTAAATTAGGTGATATGTAGGAAATTCGTCCTTCTAGGTCAATTAGGGAGATGATATCGTTAGAATTTTCCACGATGCGGCGAAACTTAGCCTCACTTTCGCTTAAAGCTTTCTCCGCTTGCTGCCGTGCAGTAATATCTCGAAAGCTCCAAACGCGGCCAATAATTTGATTGTCCTGCCATTGGGGTTGAGAATAACGCTCAAACACACGTCCATCTTTCATCTCTACCAAATCAAAGGCTGCCTGTTCTGGAAATTCATAGAAAAGCTGCTTGACTCTGGATGCAAAGGCTTCTGGATCTCGCGTTTGTTTAGACATGAACTTGAATCGTTCATTGCTTTGAGAAGGTTGCAACAACGATTCAGGAATTGACCACATTTGGAGAAACTTATGATTAAACAGTGCTACATGAAAGTCTTGATTAATCACAAGAATGCCATCAGCAGTGGACTCTAGTGTAGCTTGCAATAAAGATAGAGTTTCTGCTTGTTTTTGTTCGGCTAAAGTGCGTTCTGTTTCCCATCGCTTTGCTTGAGTAATATCTCGAATTACGAGTACAGAAGACCTATCACCACCAGGAAGTTCGACGCAGTTACCGGAGATTTCTAAAATTAAGCAGCGATTGCCATTATAAAATTCGTATTCTTCTGTAATTTTACAATCTCCCTCTAGCACCCTCATATTCGGGTAAAACTCTGGTGCAACCGCTTCACCAGCTAAACTCAAACATAATAAGTCGCTGAGTGTGGCATTGAGAACTAGAATATGTGGCTGGTTAACAAGCTGGTCAAAAGCAGAATTGCACCATTGGATTTTGCCATCACGACCCGTCCAAACAATAGCATCAGCGATCGCTCCCAAGGCGACTTCCATCTTGCCTAAAATTGTTCTTAGTTCGTTGACCAAACCATTTAAATTTATACTCATCAGCAAACTCCTATTTTAGCAGCAGGGATAAGTATCTAGGACTAACTCTAGAGACGAAAAATCAAGGGTTTGGGCGGTTCTGGTGTGTAGGGGTTTAGGGTGTGAGTCAGCAAAAATCTTATCACTACACCCGGCTACTGAGCGTACCCGAAGTATACACCCAATCTCAAAAATTAATCTCAGTGCGTAAGTACTGGTAGCTCTCCCAACCCTGTTTCCTGTTCCCTCCATATCTGTTAAAGAGGACGTAACATCGCCATAAACACCCATTCTCCCTGATGTTTCTCGGCCATAATCAAATGCTCGGCTTCAATTTCTCGACCATCTTTGGTAATTCCCAGCAACCGTAGGGGATGATTGAGAATAGTAGAACTTTCCGTTGAAAGAAAGCGCGAAAAGCCAAGATGGTGCGGAGCATGAAACCCTTGTGGAATCACTACTGTAATAATTTGACCGCTAATTTCAGCCATACTCCAGCCAAAAACAGAAGTAAAGCAATCGTTTACATAAGTAACGAACCCTTGTTGATCGGTAATGACAACAGGCACGTCTGTTTCTTGCTTCATGTCACTGAGGGACTTGATTACTGCTTCAGTCATAAAAAGGAGGAATTAGGCTGCTAAGGATTGACTACAAATCTAGGCTGGAAAATTTCTCATGCTGATGCCAGATATTACCAGCAATTTTAAAAGTCATTGTATTCAGGGCATACTTATCGATACCAAAATTGACACAACATCTCTACTTCTTCCCGATTACTCTCTAAATTGAACAATATGAAGCGGTGGCTCTTAGAGCAAAACTCTAGAAATTAAGCAGATACATCAGTTGTAGGCGAGTAATTTGGGAGGAAAAGCAGATGCAAGTTCATTACAAGAAGCTGTTTTGTGACCTCGCATTCTGGCTAATAACTGAATTCATGCTCAATTTAGTGGGACTAGACGACTTGGCTAACTATAGTGAATTTATTTTTTTTAAAGAGAGCTTAGATTTTAGTAGTTATCCTGATGAACTTGCAGTTAAAATTTTACCTAAAGGCTTTTAAATCAACATTCTTTACTTTTGGCTTTTGATACTGGCAATTTGAAACAGAGATTGTAAAGTCGCTCCATCAGCAGGATACTCAGCAATCCCAAAACTAAAGTCGATTTGAAAGCGTCTGTTATCTTGGGCGGCGAACACTTGTTGCCGTAAAGTAGTTAAAAATTGCCCTAGGCGATCGCTTGCTTGTGATGTTGTCAATCCTGGCATTCCTACAATAAAATCTCCATTGCCCCAATATCCCAATATTTCCCCAGCCCAAAAGTTAGATTGGAATAGGCGACCCCATTGTTGTAAAACTTGATGACCAACAACATAACCGTATTCAATGTTAATTTGTTGTAACTCAGTGATTGTCAACACTGCTAGAGATAGACAATTGCTAATATTTCTATCGGCATTCTTGCTTCTTTGGATGAAAAGTTCTAAATTGCGGCTAGAGTGTGGTTGATTTGCTAATCCGGTGAAGTGGTCTTTTCTGGACAGATTTTGCAGCAAGCGAGTCCGTTCTAGACGATTGGTGATGCGGGTGAGCAATTCTGCGGCTACCACTGGCTTGCTTACATAGTCATCCGCTCCAATAGTAAATAATTGTTGAATCGTGGCGCGATCGCACCGAGCCGTGAGAAATAAAATCGGTAGAGACTGCCAATCAGGGTCGATACGTACTGCTTGACAAAGTTCAATACCGTTAACTTGAGGCATATCTACATCTAAAATCAGTAAATCAGGAACTACAGACCGCAGTACTTCCCAAAAACGTAGCGGTTTGTCTAAACCTGTCATCCGCATTCCCCAAGGCTCAAGCATGGGACGCAACGCTGCTAAAAATACCGGATCGTCATCAACAACTAACACATTAATTGTTGATGATTGGGTAACTTGTAATAATTGCCTTGCCATTTCCCAAACTTGCACTGCTGCTACAGGTTTGTGCAGAAAACCTCGTCCACCCGCCCGCGCTATCGCTACCCGATCTAATAAATCATCAGCCGCCGCCAGCACTAATGCAGATATAGGCGGTGTCCGAGATGCCAAGTCTGCTAACAATGTCAGACTATCTTCTTGTTGTTTGGCTGCGTCTGTTGCTAAAACTACCAAGTCTGCTGAGTGAGATTGTAGCCATGTTTTCCCTAACTCTAACGTTGCTACCTGCTGCCAGCATCTATTAAATGATTGAGCTAATTCCTGTAACTCTCGGCCCAGATTGAGGTCGGGATCGATTAACAATAGTCGGGGTGTTTCTCTGGGTAAAGATGGTTGCGTTTCACCTAAATTGAGCATTTCACCCAATTGACCCACCAAAGCTAAAAATTGTTGTTCCTGGGCTGATGACATTGCATCCGATAACAAAATCTCTTCTATTTCTCTTGCCAAAAGAGTGCCGGCTTCCTTCTCAAACATTCCCAACACGCCTGCTAACTTGTGAGCTGCTTGCCTAGCACTGTGACTTAAAGTTTGGGTAAGTTTCCCCTGATTTATTGCCTCTGCTGCTGTTTGTAGAGCCTGTAAGCGTTCAATCATCAAGCCTCGATACTGCTGCCACAGCCGAGACATTCCCTGCTTAAACTCCTGCTCAATCGATGCAGATGAGGAAATCAAAGAAGTAATACCTTCTCCCCTATCCCCCTTGTCCCCCCTCTCTGACTTGAAATTCTGCTCTCCTACTCCCTCTCGCAACCGATACCCCAACCCGTAAACATTCTCAATCCAATCTACAGCCCCAGCTGCCTTCATTTTTTGTCGCAATCCTTTAATATGTGCTTTGACACTTTCTTCTAATGGAGGGTCGTCAAATGTCCACAGATGCTCGACAAGTTGTCCGCGACTGAAAACCCGCGCCGGATTTCGCATAAATACTTCGAGCAGAGTATATTCTTTGGGAGTTAGTTTTAGAGGTTTATTAGCATATTTCACTTCGCAACTGCGGGGATCTAAATGTAAATCGCCCACTTGTAACACAGTTGTGGGTGAAACCTCGCCGCGTCGCAGTAAAGCTCGTAAACGTGCTTGAAGTTCTGCTAAATCTAGGGGTTTAGTTAAATAGTCGTCTGCACCTGCGTCTAGTCCACGAATGCGATCGCTACTTGCATCTTTAGCTGTGATCAGCAAAATCGGGATGGTGTAACCTTCAGCCCGTAAGCGTTGGCATAACTTAATTCCATCGAGTCTTGGTAGCCCTACATCCGTCAGAATCAAGTCATAGCTGGTACTTTGGGCATATTCCCAACCGCTTTGACCATCCTGAACTGCATCCACAACGTAGTGCTGGCTGGTGAGAGATTGCAGCAAGACATCGAGCAAAACTTCGTCGTCTTCGATCAGCAAAATTCGCATGGTAGAAGCTGTACATACCCCTCAAAATCGTCTCATAATTTGCGATCGCCTGACCAATAAATCTAGGTAGGCACTGATTTTAAGAGATATGGAGTGCTGCTGAAAATTTTTTGAGAGATAGCGATCGAGCTTCCCTAGTTCTTCTCGATTTCTTCCTAAATTAAACACATCGAGCGAAGAGCGAATCTCAAACCTCTAGAAACCACCTAGAAAAGACAAGCTCAACGAACGATGTGTCTAACGAATCTCATTCAATTATAAATCAAGGAGTTTCAAAATGTCTGCACAATATCCAGAACAAGTAAGTATCGAAGCCAAACTAATTGCCCGTGCCATGAAAGATGAAGCTTTCCGCACCCAATTGTTGAATAACCCTGAAGCGGCTAAAGCGGCTGTTGAACTTGAACTCGGACAAAAGCTACCCCAAACTTCCCAAATTCGTGTTGTTCAAGAATCTGATGATGTGGCTTATATTATCCTGCCAGCAATGGCTAAAGAATCTGAACAATTGTCGGAAACTGAACTTGAAGCTGTGGCTGCTGGTGGTTTAACTCTTCGCGTTGATTGTACTTTCTTCTCACTGTGTATCACCACCAGTAAGTGTCTCTAGTAAATGCCTAAATTGTTGAAACTTACACATCTATATTCATGCGTAAGTTTCAACCAGCCAGTTTTTTCCATTCACCTAATTTTGTTTAAGGAGTTTCAAAATGTCTGCACAATATCCAGAACAAGTAAGTATCGAAGCCAAACTAATTGCCCGTGCCATGAAAGATGAAGCTTTCCGCACTCAATTGTTGAACAACCCTGAAGCGGCTAAAGCGGCTGTTGAACTTGAACTCGGTCAAAAATTACCTCAAACTGCTCAAATTCGCGTTGTTCAAGAATCTGATGATGTGGCTTATATTATCCTGCCAGCAATGGCTGCGGAATCTGAACAATTGTCGGAAACTGAACTCGAAGCTGTGGCTGCTGGTGGTTTAACTCTTCGCGTTGATTGTACTTTCTTCTCACTGTGTATCACCACCAGTAAGTGTCTCTAGTAAATGCCTAAATTGTTGAAACTTACACATCTATATTCATGCGTAAGTTTCAACCAGCCAATGTTTTTTATCCAGATGGTTTTCTTGAAATGGTACTACTAATTAGAACAAAGTAACTCTTCTGGCAAAAAATAATGACTAACATAAGGAATTTGAATATAATGCAAATTACTAATTCAGACTTGATTAAAATTGTCGAACAAGCAAGCACAATTAACGAACGCTTGGGAATGGAATTTATAACCGACAAGACACAAAATAATAATGAACTTGTGAAATCTCGATTAGAGAATTGGTGTCACGTAGTCGCTCAAGGGAACAAAGAATTATTTGAACAGCGTTTAGCTTGGGATGGGCTAGATGTAGACAGGGTTAGTCAAATACTTGGTTCTGTTCGTTTGGTTAAGGAACAAGATTTACCTGCCTGGACAGAAACTTTCAAATCTGTTTTAGAAGCGACTAACTTAGTTTCTTTAGAAAATTTAGAAAAAGGCATTTCATCGGAAAATCGTTGTTTAAATCCCCAAGAACCTTTACCTTTTGAAGAGTTACTATTACCCTTTATCTATGTTGCCCGTAAGCAAATACTCAATCAAGTTAATTCTAATTATCATCTACTTTCAGACGAAGCTCACGCTGCTTTAGAACGTGGTTTATTGCATTCATTAGTTTCTCTTTGCTCGGAAGCGATGGGATTAAATTTTTTAGTTTTTCGGACTTATCAACAACCGAAATTAACTCATCGATTAGCACAAATACAATCTGCAAATTCTCGACAATATTACAGTAATTTTCTCAGAGATATGTTAGCAGGAGGACTGCTAACATTTTTTCAAGAATATAGTGTATTAGCACGGCTAGCTGCAACCGTAACAGATTTTTGGGTAGATAGTAATAGCGAATTTATCCAACGATTAGCATCAGATATGTCAGATATTCAAGCAACTTTCCAAAGCGATGGAGAACTTGGACAAGTAATTGCTGTTAATGGTAATCTTTCTGACTTTCACCATAATGGACGCTCAGTTATTCAAGTGGCTTTTGCTTCAGGGCTAAAAGTTGTCTATAAACCTAAAGATTTAGGCTCAGAAGAAGCATATTTTCAATTACTAGCTTGGTTGAATGAACAGCAAATACCACTAAAATTTAAGGTACTGCAAGTGCTGAATCGTTCAACTCATGGCTGGGTAGAATATGTAGAATATTTACCTTGTGAAGATTTGTCAGCAGCCAAACGCTGTTACCAACGAGCCGGGATGTTGCTGTGTTTATTATATCTTTTAGAGGCAACAGATTGCCATGCAGAAAACATAATTGCCTGTGGGGAATATCCAGTTTTCATAGATATGGAAACTCTCATGTCTCACCAAGTTCGAGATATAGTAGGCGATGATATTAATGTTACAAATGCAAAATTAGCCACTCAACAAATGATGGATTCTTTGTTGCGTATCGGTTTCTTGCCAACATGGAATTTGGGACCAGATGGAGTTATTTATGACGGTAGTGGTTTAGGTGGTGTAGGCGGACAAGAAACTAATTTTCGGGTGCGGAGATGGCAGCATATTAATACAGATAAAATGGCTTTAGGTTACGAGTCTATGAAACCACCTTTGCGTAGCAATATACCTTCTATTGGTGGTGTAACTCTATCTTCTAGTCAATATGTTACGGAATTGGTTGATGGTTTTCGTCAAATGTACGAGTTTTTGATTGCTCATAAAGAAACACTTTTAGCCGCAAACAGTTCTTTGACAAAATTAGCCAATCAGCGAGTCCGGTTTGTATTTCGTCCGACTCAAGTTTATGGCAATTTGCTCAAGCAAACCTTACAGCCCAAATTCTTACAAAATGGTGTAGAACGTAGTATTGCGCTTGATGTTCTCAGCAGATCGTTACTGAAAGCTGAGACGAAACCCCAAGCTTGGGCAATTATAGCGGCAGAACAGCAAGCACTGGCGCAGTTAGATATTCCTCTATTTGCTACTCGTTCTAATAGCGATGCTTTACCAATCACGAACGATTGCACTATCGAAAAATATTTTACTCAACCTAGTTACGATTTAGTAATTGCCCGTTTGCAAAAGCTCAATTTTAAAGATTTAGCGCAGCAGATGAGTTTTATTCACAGTTCACTCTACGCCCGTTCCGCTAATATGACTGAGGCTTCCTCGGTATCAGTGCCTTCTCAACTGGATTTCGATGCGGTGTCTCCTCTCGCCCCAGAGGCTTTAGTACAGCAAGCAGTTAGCATTGCGAAAGAAATGCAGCAAACAGCTTTACGAGCAGCAGATGGTAGTATCACTTGGATGGGACTGGAATATGTTCCTGACGCTCAACGCTTTCAACTGCAACCTATGAGCTATGACTTGTATGATGGCAGTTATGGAGTAGCGATGTTTTTGGCTGCATTAGCTAAAGTTACAGGTGATGCAGCATATAAAGAGATGGCGTTAGGCGCGGTGCAACAATTACGCCAAGTCTTGCAAGGTTTAGACTACGAAGCTCAACAACAAAAGACTAAACATCTAGGGATTGGTGGTGCTAAAGGGTTAGGTTCAATTGTCTATACACTGGTGCAAAGCAGTCAATTTCTCCAAGAACACATTTTATTGAAAGATGCCCAACAAGCTGCTGCTTTAATTACACCAGCAAATATTGCTAGCGATCGCAAATTTGATATTGTATCTGGGGCGGCTGGCGCGATTTTAGGATTATTATCTCTCTATTCCTACATCCCAGATCCAGTAGTTTTAGAGCAAGCAGTTACTTGTGGTTATCATCTAATAAATCACCGTAGCGTCAGCAGTAGTGGATACAGAGCTTGGGCTACCCTAGACGAAAAACTTTTGACCGGATTTTCTCACGGTGCAGCTGGCATTGCTTATGCGTTACTGAGATTATATGCGGTCACTCAAGACACAATGTTTCTGGCGGCGGCTGATGAAGCGATCGCTTACGAAAATAGCGTTTTTTCACCCACAGCCCAAAACTGGCCAGACTTTCGAGGTGACAAACCTGTATTCATTGCCAGTTGGTGTCACGGTGCGCCTGGTATTGCTCTAGCACGTCTGGGCAGTTTAAATATTCTAGATAATGATGGAATTCGGCAAGATATTGATATTGCATTGCAAACAACACAAAAGTTTGCAATGCACGACATTGACCACCTCTGCTGCGGTAACTTTGGACGCATGGATGTATTATTAGTAGCCGCCCGCCAGCTTCAGCGTCCAGAACTGCTAGAAATTGTGCAGAAGCAAGCAGCATGGGCTGTAAATAGAGCCGAAAAAACAGGTTCTTATCAACTGTTTTCCAGCTTGCTTAGAGGTACTTACAACCCAGGCTTCTTTCAAGGAACATCTGGTATTGGGTATGAACTATTACGTCTAGCCTATCCAAATTTACTACCATCAGCCCTGCTGTGGGAGTGACAGTATTTGCTCATAGTTTACGCGATGTGCAACTTACTTTTTGCTGCTATAGCAGGGGACAGGTGACAGGGCGAAAAATCTTATATTATTTAAGTTTTATCCTCTGTTAATGTCTTAATCCATGCTTCGATTGCTATAAGAGAAAAGCGTTGTTTCTTGCTCCCCTTCCCTCGTAGGGAAGGGGCTGGGGGTTAGGTTTGAGAGAAAGTTTTACACGGCATTAGTTTGCAAAACCTAAGTTACTGACCTCAAAACATCCACACATCAACATAGTGGGTGTTTTCTTATTTCTTCCCTAGTTATTCTCGATCGCTCTCTAAGGTTAAAAACATCAAACACTAGAGAAAAAACTAAGGGAGGAGCAAAATGCATCTAAGACGTACCCCGCTTTTCCGGCAAGAAGCACTCGATCGCTTGTCATCACCAGAACAGCTAGATCAACTCATGCAGGCTATCAAACCCAAAGCTTGGATATCCTTAACTGCTATGGGTTTTTTGGTTGCCACCGCCGGAGTTTGGAGTGTGTACGGACGCATCCCCTTAACTGTTACAGGTCAAGGTGTATTAATTCGACCCAGCCATGTAGTACAGTTGCAATCTCCCGCTTCTGGAGCCTTATTAAGCCTGAATATTAAACCGGGAGATGTTGTCAAAAAAGGTGATGTACTGGGCATTATTGAGCAGTCTACGCTGAAACAACAACTCCAGCAAGAACAAACCAAGTTACTGCAATTGCAAACGCAGAATCAAGATACAGAGAAGTTGGAAAAGCAAGTTATAGACCAACAAATTAACACGCTTGAACAGCAACACCTAGATTTAAAAAGCAGCCTGAAGCGTGAACAGATATCGCCAGAATTACATAATCAAGATTTAGCAGCGATCGCGCAAAAACGCCAAACTTTGCAATTACGCCAGCAACAAATTAAAGGTTTACAGGAAATTTTTCAAAAACGGGTAAATCAGCGACGACAGCTATTTCAACAGAAGGCGATCAGCCAAGATTTGTTAGTCCAAGCCGAGCAAGAATATATCAATAATCAAACGCAATTATCAGAAATAGACTTACAACTTAAGGATTTACAAATCCAAGTAACTAATACTCAACGGCAGTCTCTAGAAAGTTTCAACAAAATCGATGAAATTAAAACTAAAATCAAGGATTTAGAGACTCAACAAACAAAATTACACGAACAAAGCCTAAAACAAGCTATCAACAAAGTCAATCAAATTCAAGAATTAAAACTGCGGATTGCTCAATTACAGTTGCAACTGGCTAAAGACAGCAGAATCATCAGTCAATACAACGGACAAATTTTGCAAATTAGCGTTGTTCCAGGCCAAATTGTCAATTCTGGTGTGCGTCTGGGTTCGTTAGACGTTGCAGATTCTCAAGCCAAACTGGTGAGTGTTATTTACTTTGATAACAAAGATGGTAAACAAATTAAACCAGGGATGAGCGTTCAAGTTACACCTAGTTTTGCTAAACGCGAACGCTACGGTGGAATGGTGGGAGTTTTAACAAATATTTCGCCTTTTCCAGTTACTACACAAGATATTACTGCGATCGTTGGCAATGAAGATATCGCTCATAGCCTAGCAAAAAATGGCGAAGTTCGCGTGCAAGCTTTTGCCCAACTACAAGAAGCACCAACTAGCATTAGTGGCTATAAATGGTCATCTGGAGATGAACCACCGCTCAAAATATCATCAGGTACTACCACTTCAGTACAAGTCAAAATCGGAGAAAAAGCACCTATCTCTTATATTATTCCTCTCCTCCGTTCTTGGACTGGCATTTATTAAGTTAATTCTCAACTCTCTAAACTAGTTAAATCAAAATTCCTCCAGCATAAATGGTTTGTTTACTATGTATCTTCCCTTCAGTTTAAATTTATTGACCCTATTTAAAAGCCGTCGCGTTCAAACTCCTACAGTGTTACAAATGGAAGCAGTAGAATGCGGTGCTGCTTCTCTAGGAATTATTTTAAGTTATTACGGTCGGATTGTACCTTTGGCTAAGTTAAGAGAAGAATGTGGGGTTTCAAGAGATGGCAGTAAAGCTGTTAATATCATTAAAGCAGCCAAACATTTTGGCTTAGATGCTCAAGGTTTAAAAAAGTCACTTGAACAATTAAAAACACTCCGTCCACCCTATATTATCTTTTGGAATTTTAACCACTTCCTTGTTGTCGAAGGAATTGGCAAAGATGTGGTCTATCTTAACGACCCCGGCACAGGTCGCAGAACCATTACCTTAGAAGAATTTAACCCAGGATATACAGGTGTAGTCTTGGTGATGGAACCAGGCTCAAATTTTCAAAAGGGAGGCAAAAAAATTAATGTTGTTTCTGCCTTATATAAACGCTTAAAAAATTCCCAAATTACTATTTTATTTTGCTTACTAGCAGGGTTGTTATTGACAATACCAAGATTAGCCGTCCCAGCATTTTCACAGGTATTTGTTGATGAGATTTTAGTCCAAGACCGCCAACAATGGCTACGCCCTTTGCTAATTGGCATGGTTTTGAGTGCGGCGTGCCGGATATTGCTGGCTACAATGCGATTTACATATCTGCGGCGGCTGATGGTTAAGCTTTCAGTTAGTATGTCAGGGCAATTTCTGTGGCATATTCTGCGCTTACCAATTAACTTTTATGCTCAACGTTATGCAGGAGAAGTTAGCAGTCGGGTTGCCATTAATGACAAAGTTGCTGAAGCACTTTCAGGACGGTTAGCAACAACAATTATTGATGCGTTGATGATGGTTTTTTACTTTTTTATTATGTTGCAGTATAGCCATTTGCTAAGTGCGATCGCTTGTGGTTTTGCACTCATCAATATGCTGGCTCTGCAATTTTTATCGCAAACTCGCGTGAATGCAAATCTGCGTCTAGCACAGGAGCATGGTAAAGTCTCTGGAGTCACAATTAGCGGTCTACAAACAATAGAAACCGTCAAAGCTTCTGGGCTAGAATCTGATTTATTTGCTCGGTTTGCAGGACATTATGCTAAAGCCCTCAATGCCCAACAGCAATTAAATTTACAAACTCAAATTTTGACAACCTTACCCACAATTTTGACATCCTTAACAACAGCTGCGATTTTGGTTGTCGGTGGTTTAGAAGTAATGGATGGCAAACTTAGTATTGGAATGCTAGTAGCCTACCAAAGTTTAACTCAAAGCTTTTTAGAACCAGTCAATAACCTTGTAAATTTTGGCAGTACACTACAAGATTTAGAAGCTGATTTAAACCGCCTCGACGATGTTTTGCAAAACCCAGTCGATCCCATGACTGAGGAAGTAATAAATCAAGAAACACAACCAGAAAAAAACCTACTAATCTCCCCCCTATCTTACTCATCCCCTCTCTTTCAACTCCAGGGTTACGTTGAATTACGCAATCTCACCTTTGGTTATAGTCGCGTCGATCCGCCTTTAATCGAAAACCTGAATTTAACTATCAAGCCAGGACAACGGGTAGCAATTGTGGGGGGTAGTGGTTCTGGCAAATCTACAGTTGCGAAGTTAATCTGCGGTCTTTATCAGCCTTGGAATGGGGAAATCTGCTTTGATGGTATACCTCGGACGCAAATTGATCGCTATGTTCTGGCTAACTCTTTAGCAATGGTGGAACAGGATATTTTCTTATTTGCTGGGACTGTACGAGAAAACATTACTCTTTGGGATGCAACTATCACAGATATAGATTTAATTCGAGCTTGTGAAGATGCAGCTATTGGGGATTTAATTTTATCTCTGCCAGGAAAATATGATGCCGAGTTGATCGAAGGCGGGATGAATTTGAGTGGTGGACAACGCCAACGTTTAGAAATTGCTCGTGCTTTGGTAAGAAACCCAGCAGTGTTAGTCCTGGATGAAGCAACAAGCGCCCTTGATGCTGAGACAGAAATGTTAATTGATCGCAACCTCCGACAGCGTGGTTGTTCTTGTATTGCGATCGCTCATCGTCTCAGTACAATTCGAGATGCCCATGAAATTATTGTGCTGGAAGCTGGCAAAGTCGTACAGCGCGGTACTCATGAAGAATTGTGGCAGCAAGAAGGTACTTATACACGTTTACTCCGTTCAGAGGAGGTATAAAAATGACTTACACCAAAATGAATTATTCTCCCAATCTCTACAACCTTAAAGCCAATGAACTTATCTTACTAAATGACCCGCAGACATTATGGGTAGTGCAGTCTGGAACATTGGCTGTGTTTGCAACCAAGATCAAGGATGGTTCACCAGCTGAACGTCGGCATTATTTATTTAATGTTTCTCCAGATGCAGCGTTATTTGGTGCTGTATCGGGAGAATGGAGTTTTGTTGCGGTAGCACTGGAAAACACAATTTTATCTGGCTTGCCAATGGGCGATTTTGTGGCACAAATTAACTCAAATAATCCCCAACAAGCTATAGCTCTTGTAGAAGCTTGGATACACAATTTAAGCCAAACAATTATTGCTCAAGAAATAGTTTTAACAACCCCATTAAATATTGTCCAAATTAATACTAATGGCAACTTTTCTCTAGGTGATGGTGAAACACTACAAGTGTCACAAAAATCAATTTTTTGGTTGAAGTTGCAGCAAGGTAATGCTCGATGGATGGGAGTTGAACATCTGCAATTAGATTTTAAATCGCCTGCTTTTCCTGTGACTAGTGGTTTATGGTTGGAGGCGGAAAATTTAGTTACTGGGCAATTATTAACAACCGCAGAGTTAAATTATATTGATAATTTATCTGCGAGTTTAACAAATTTACACACTTATTTTTTATCTTATTTAAGTTTGGTATTTGCTCAAGAAGCAGAAGCAAATCGGCGGCGTTTTGAAGAACGAAAACAACTAAATCGCCAAGTCGCTCAAGGGGCATTATCCCAACTAGCCGCAGTATTAGAGCCAGAGATAGAAACCGGATTTTTTCAGGTAGGCGCGCCTTTACTAGTCGCGTTGGGAGCAGTAGCTAGGGTACAGGGAATCCAACTTTGCTATCCTACAGGTGAGGATATCACGCATCTCAAAGATCCAGTGGAAGCGATCGCCCGCTCATCACAAATTCGTACCCGTCGCGTGCAGTTAACTCATGGTTGGTGGCGCAAGGATCAAGGCCCGTTGTTGGGTTATGTTGATTCAGAACAACATCCCGTAGCTATATTACCTACAGAAAATCAGGGTTATGTTCTATTTGACCCTTTTACTCAAACTCGCACACCCGTAAACCAGGCAGTAGCAAAAACATTATTGCCTTCAGCTTATATTCTGTATAAACCCTTACCCAACATGGCACACAGTGCCATTAAACTATGGCAGTTTGCTATTAATGGTTATCAAAAAGACATTGCTGGAATTTTCGGTTTAGGGATGCTCGGAACTTTGTTAGGCATGATTGCACCCCAAGCGACAGCTATTTTAGTTAATCATGCAATTCCTGATAGCGATCGCACCTTACTCTGGCAGATAGGTTCGATTTTAGTAGCAGTTGCTTTTGGACAGTTAGCCTTTCAAATTGTCCAAAGTTTTATGACTCTGCGAGTGGAAAGCGTTACAGATGCAATGCTGCAACCTGCACTGTGGGATCGATTACTGAGATTGAGTCCCAAGTTTTTTCGTCAATACACTACCGGAGATTTGGTCAACCGCGTTATGTCGGTGCGCCACATTCATCAAAAACTCAGCGACACTACTCAAAGAGCATTGTTAAGTGGTGTATTTGCTTTACTCAACTTGGTACTAATGTTTGTATATAGTCCAAAACTCGCCTTAGTGGCAGCTGGTTTAGCAATATTAGCCGCTATAGTGACAGTTGTGGCTAGCGTTTTTTTGGTGAAGAAATCCCAAAAACAGCAACAACTTGATGGCGAACTTCAGGGATTGGTAGTGCAGATAATTAATGGCGTTGCCAAATTGCGAGTTGCAATGGCCGAAGAACGAGCGTTTGCCGCTTGGTCAAAAAAGTACACTCAGCAAGTCAGGCTCAAAACTAGTGTGCAGTTAATTAACGATCGCATCTCTGTATTTAACGAAGCACTACCAGTATTCAGTTCTATCTTAATTTTTGCCACTTCTACCTTGTTTCTTAAAACCCAGTTATCTACAGGAGTATTTTTAGCTTTTAACTCTGCTTTAGTCATTTTTATGAAAGGAGTAATTGACCTCAGCAATACTGTAACTGGGATTTGGAGCATTGTTCCCATGTGGCAACGGATGCAACCAATTTTGCGATCGCCATTAGAATTTGACTCCATTAAAGAAAACCCAGGCCAATTAGTTGGTCACATCTCCTTAGAAAATGTCAGCTTTCGCTATACAGAAAATGCGCCGTTAATTCTCGATAATGTCAGCCTGCGTGCCGAACCAGGAGAATTTATTGCGATTGTTGGCCCTTCCGGCAGTGGAAAATCAACAATATTCCGTTTACTGTTGGGATTTGAAAGTCCATTAAGCGGTAAGGTTTATTATGATAGTCAAGACTTAGCTGGATTGGATGTTCAGACTCTACGCCGCAAATTAGGCGTAGTCTTGCAAAATGGCAGAATTGGTTCAGGCTCGATTTTTGAAAATATCACGGCTGGGGCGATAGTATCACGCGATGAAGCTTGGGAAGCGGCACAAATGGCAGGATTAGCTGATGATATCCGACAAATGCCGATGCAAATGCACACTGTAATTAGTGAAGGTGGTAGCAACCTATCTGGTGGACAAAGACAACGATTATTGATTGCGCGATCGCTAGTTTCCCAGCCAAAAATTATCTTGATGGATGAAGCAACCAGTGCATTGGATAATCATACTCAAGCGATCGTCACCGAAAGTCTAGATAGATTAAATGCTACTAGAATAGTCATTGCCCATCGCCTCAGCACCATTCGCAACGCCGATCGCATCTATGTAATGGATGCTGGTCGGATTGTACAGGTAGGTAATTTTTCCGAATTGATCGGTCAAGAAGGTTTATTTGCGCGTCTGGTTGCTCGTCAATTGGAGTAATTTATCGCAGGTTAGAGAGAACAGTTGTAAAAGTCATTATTTATTTGATCTACCAGCCCTATTTCATCGATGATTCCTGCTACTATCCCCAGGTTATTGAGATTTTTTACTTCAATGCTCAAGGGCGAATTCATTTTCTTACCACATTCCATCAACTATTTCTAGCTTTTCATGTGCTAATTTTATTTATTTTTCGACTTCTATTCACCGCATGGCGCAAACAGCGTCACGATAGAATTGCCGCGACCTGGGCAACTATCCTAGCCCGTCGAGAACATGGGGACTCTTTCTTTGGGGGCGAGGGGGAGCAATAGTCACTGGGACAGCAGGAGAAAGAACGGCAGGGATCAGCAGCAGGCGTATTGTCATGCTTGTGTTTTGGAGTGGCGGCAATATAACCCGTTTTCAACACATATTGCACTGGGCTTTTATCAATAGCAGCAAGAGTAGGGCGAGAAAAGAATTGTAAAAAATGCATAATACTATGCATTTTCTGAAATAGACTATTGCTAACTATATGCTTTTGCTACATCATAATTTTTGCTTGATCGAGAAATTATGAACCGAATTGTAAATGTTTTCGTAGAGCAGTGATTTTACACTTACTAAGTTTTAGTGTTTATTATTACACAGTGATGAGAGATTTTTTAAAACTCAGTTTTAAAAAATACTTTTTATCGCCTAAGTATATAGGCACGGATTAATGATGTGTACATAGGAGTACTGGGTGGTTTTCCACGAATAAATTAGGGGGCATCAGATCATTTTGATTTCGGACTTAGAGACGTTGAACAGGGTGTAGGGGGTAATGAACACCGTGTTGGGAGAGGACAGAATCCTCTTCCAACACGGTCGCCCTTTCAGGGCGGGGCTTCCAACCCTCTGATTGTTGGGGCTGTCTCTTCCCCTACACCCCACACCCTACACCCCGCCCCAACGGGGCTTGGTGAAGCAAGGCTGATGAGATCACCACTGATACAGATGATCAGGGCGGAAAAGAGACATCCTCTAGCTGCTAGTGATCAGCGAAACATAATTATTTTTGGTCAAAATACAACTTATTTGAGTGAGCAAAATGGTTGAATCAAATACCGTGGATTTAAATAGCAAAGGTTGGTATTTAGACGTAAACCCGTCAACTTTGTTAGGTACATGGACTAAGGATAAAGATGTAGTTAGCGTTAATACCGATGATGCTATTGCTATTGAGGTTAGCTCCGATGTCACTGTTAATACTTTAGAGGGGGACGACAACATCTCCGGTACTAGTACTAGCGTTGGGGATAATGACGATGGCAATCTAGATGATATTGGAATTGCTAATGCAGGGACTATTAATACTGGCAAGGGTAAAGATACGCTCAGTGGTACTGGCAACTTTGCAGGGATCTACAATCCCTATAAAAGCACCATTAATACTGGCGCGGATGATGACACAATCATTGCTACTAGCAAATACAAAGGCATCTACAACCAGGGTACGATTAACACTGATGACGGTAATGACACAATCACTGTTACTGGCAACGATGCAGGCATCTATAACTTGAATTGCATCAATACTGGTAAAGGTAAAGATATCATCACTGGCTCTAGTACGAATAATGGCATCTGGAACGACTATGCTGGCAAAATCAATACTGGTTCTGGCGACGATATTGTAACTGGCACTAGTACTGGCGAGTCTGGCATTATCAACTTCAAGCTCACTAAACTCGATGGCACTATTCTTAGACAAGGCATAATCGATACAGGTGCTGGGAACGACACAATTACTGGCACTGGTGCTTCTAGCGGCATCAGCAATGGTGGCATAATCAATACGGGTACTGGGAACGACACAATTATTGCCACTGGTAGTTCTAGCGGCATCAACAACAGTGGCACAATCAATACGGGTACTGGGAACGACACAATTACTGCCACTGGTAGTTTTAGTCGCTTCGACAATAGTGGCACTATTTTTACTGAGGCTGGTAACGATATTGTCGATGCTCTAACGGGTGGCTTTGTTGGTAATGGCAGTATTCTTGTTGGAGATGGCAATGATATTGTCAAAGGATTTGGGAGCGGATTGTTTGATGGTGGTAATGGCAAAGATCAGCTGCTGTTTGATTCTGGAACCTACACCCTATCAGGTAGTGCAAATTCCTCTGGCTTCTATACAATCAGCAATGGCGCAACAGATATGCTAGTACAGAATTTCGAGTTGATCAGTAGTGCGAATCATCCGGCAACGGCTTTTGATTTCAACAGTGTTATTGGTCAGACTTTTACGGTATGAACTGTGTCCAATTCATGCAAAGCTAAAGAAAGTTGGTTGCGGCTTGAGCGAAAACGGCTTTAACTGTATGGGATAAAAAGTAGGCTGGGCATTACAGTCTACTTTACTCTTTTAAACTTTTACTAACCTGATGGAGTGTTTACGGGATAAAAACTTGTTAGCAAGGTGATACCAAGCACGACGAAATATTTATTTGGCGCTCAAATATAAGTAGAGGGACATAAATAATTGTAATTAGGAGAAAGCAGGAGGACGACACTTTACTCAAGTCGGGAAACCCGCCCACGCAAGTGTCTCCAGAGGGCAGGAGGGAAGAGGTTTTTAGCTATTTTGCCCAAGACTTATCTAGTTATGTTTATTTGTGCCTTCCTACTTAGTAAAAACTCGCCTGACATTAGACGAGTATCGGGCTATAGAACAAACTAGCCCAGAACGCCATGAATACCGCAACGGAGAGATTATTACACAGAACGAATAAGCCAACAAGGAGATGTTCTATTATTGTTAAGTGTCCAACCCGTTCTGATTACCAAGCGCACTCAGACTGTTAAAAAACAAATTCAACAGATTGTTATTAGCGATCGCCTGAGCGATAATTATCGGTTTAGTAAAAGTTGCTGATGAGATTTAGTCATTGGAAAAGCTTGATATGTCAACACCATCACCTGCTCTATTCCTGAATACAGTTAACGCTTACCAACGCAGTGCAGCAATTAAAGCCGCAGTTGAATTGGATATTTTTAGTGTTATCAGTCAGGGGATTGAGTCGAGCCAATCACTGGCACAAAAATGCCAAACCTCTGAGCGGGGAATGCGAATCTTGTGTGATTACTTGGTGATTATGGGCTTTATGACCAAGGAAACAGAAGGCTATAGGCTCACGCCAGATTCAGCTATGTTCTTGGCTCGGCAAAGCAAATTTTATTTAGGAGATACAGTTGAGTTTTTACTGTCTCCCATGATCACAAGTAGCTTCAATGACTTAACTTCTGCCGTTCGCACAGGAGGCACTGTTGTATCTTCTGAAGGCACATTATCGCCCCAAAATCCAGTCTGGGTGCAATTTGCCAAAGCTATGGCACCAATGATGGCAAATCCGGCACAATTAATCGCTCAGTTGGTGAGTCAAAATAACATCAAGCCAACCAAAGTATTAGATATTTCAGCTTCTCATGGCTTATTTGGAATTGCCATTGCCCAACATAACCCTGATGCTGAAATTTTTGGGGTTGATTGGGCATCGGTTCTAGAGGTAGCGCAAGAAAACGCCCGAATCCAGGGAGTTGGTTCACGCTACCATACAATTGCAGGTAGTGCTTTTGAAGTCGATTATGGCAATAACTACGATTTGGTTTTACTGCCTAACTTTTTACATCATTTTGATGTAGCAACTTGTGAACAGCTACTGCGAAAAATCAAGAATGCGCTGGTTACGGATGGAAGAGTTATCGTTTTCGATTTTATTCCAAACACTGACCGGATTACGCCACCTGATGCGGCTGCTTTTAGCTTAGTCATGTTAGCAACTACGCCTAGTGGTGATGCCTACACATTTGGCGAGTACGAAAGTATGTTTAGCAATGCAGGTTTTTCTCGTTGCCAACTTCATCCACTGCCACCCACTCAACAGCAAGTGATAGTTGCAAACAAATAGACTGTAGAAGTTTTCGTGACTTCCAGCTAAAAACCATGAAGTCAAATAAATTTTTTATGGCTTCGCAAAAAGGATAAGCTGGAACAGTAAAGAACTATCATGCGTTAGTTGTGCATTGAAAATTCCAAATGTGATGAACATCAGCATCAAAATATACCGTAGTAACCACTTTTAAGAATTACTATATTTTCTTCTTCTGCCCGATAGTCGAAGCCCACATCATACAGTAAATGACTGAGCTTTGCCCTGTTAATCTTGACAAAATCGATGATTTTAGTTGGATAATCGAGCTTTACCAGAAAGATGAGCAACTGATCTACATTAATACCAGAGAAATAAATTGTGTCGCTTTGTTGCTTGTTTGCTAGGCAGATTGTTTGGCATTTTTGTAGTTCTGGCCAAAGAATTTGGTGGATATCGATTTGCTGACAGTCAATATGAGCAGAACAACAGATTTTTGATGCGACATCGGAGAGTTGTTGCGCTGCATTGAAAAAAAAGTAGAAGTTTTCCAACTGGGTTTGGCGATCGCCGATCGCATAGGCAATCCCCGAAGAAACTGTACTCCCTGGGTTGCCAATATACATATTAATTGTTTTTAGTTTACGAGTACCAGAAACAAGTTCTTGGTCAATATCTAGGGAAAACATGAAATAGGGAAAATTATCCCTTGGTGAAACATCGCAATTGATGTAGGGAGCGATCGCCTCTAAAACTCGCTGCATTGAGATATTTCTTTCTCGTCTTTGATAATCGTAGAAATAAAATTCCCAAACCAGGCGATTTCCTAGCCATTTCACCCCCCATACTGTTTGAAACAGTCCGATCGCGTCCCGGATAGATTGAACAATTTGAAAAGCCCGCTCATCAACTCCTGCGATTTGAAATGAATGAACCAGTAAATTGACGGGGCGGAACTTATTTTCTACTGGAGCTACTGGCGTATATGGCCATAAACAGTAATTAAAATATTTATCTTGAGCAGTCGTATACTCAAAGTCATCCTCATCTAGATTTCTTAACATTATCTGCCTTCCAGTCCATAATAAATGTTGAAAAAATCCTGACCATTGCGGTGTATTCCACCAGCAATATGTCCCAATAACTTGTCTTTAATTTGAGTATAAAGAGGCAAAAATAAATTTTCAGGAATGGAATAGTAACGGAACATTTTGACGAGAATATGTTGTATATCCCGCACTCGCAGTCTGGCTGGATAAATGTTGAGATCGTAGGATTTTCTAGAGTTATTTTCCTCTATTACTTCTAGATAACTTAGCCCACTATCACCTGAACGTTTAGCAGCAATTTCGAGAATACTATTACTAATTACCAGAGATTCTGAATGTGCATTAGCCGGATAAACTTGTGATAGTTTGTTAACAATATCCTGGACTAATAGAGCCGGATAACGGTAGTATTTCGTAATAACTTTGTCAGATTTGTTTAAAGGATTCCACTTAAAGCTTAAATGCAAGAGGATGCGATCGCAATTATTAGTATCCTCAGGATTGTCTAATTCTAGATAAACTTTGTAGAGACTTTTGCTGTGATTTTCCTCAAACCCAAAATGGACAAATCTTGTCAAGTTTAAATGTTGTTTGCTTAACGTTAGAAACTCCTCAGGCATAGCCAAATCAGAACATAAATCTAAAAGCCTTCCGTGAGGGTTATCTCCCACTGATTGTTTGCTGATACTCAAGAGGAAGCGATTTCCAAGCAGGGTTTGCTGACAAATTCTCAATGATTGCTCATAGCCGTAGGGAACATTGAGATTCGTAATCAGTTCTAAAAGCCTTTGCGCTGATGCAACTGTTGATTCTGTATGGGGATTGGGGAAATGCACTGTACTTTTAGGCTATGAATGGAGTTTGTATAGGCAGAGGAGAGAGAATGTCTTCTTGCCAGCCGAACTTTTTGATATAGGCTGTATTCAGTCCGAGACACTGACGAGAACCACATTGTTCACGGTGGATACACTGGTGAAAACCGTTACGCATGAACTCTGTCCAAAAAGCATCATCAATAAAAAGCTTGGGTTGATCGTTGTTTAAAGCTTTGCTATGCTCTTTTAAAAGACACTCTGGAAAGTTTTTGACTTCTATCGCCAGACCTTTTTGCCAAGCGTTGGCGATCGCTTCCTTAAGAAAAGGAAGTATGTCTGTATACGGAACTATTAGGTCTTTTTCATCCGTTTCATTCATCGGCCAGTAATTCCAAAAATCCATTTGTACCAATCTGCGTAGGTGTGCTAAACGATCTACTATTTTAGGCAAGTCACGGTAACTACGCTTGGTTATGACTGTATTTGTTAATAGGAATACATTCTCATAAGCATCTAAATTTTCTAATCCGCGCATCATTTTCGCAAAAGCTCCCCTAACAAGTGCGATCGCATCGTGGGTTTCGGCATCTGCTGCCATCACACTGACAAAGTATTCATCGATACCCGCCTCTACTAATTCCCGGCAATAATTCTCGTCTGCTAGCCGGATGCCGTTAGTTTGGATGCGAACGTGTTCAAATCCGTTCTGGCGAGCCATGCGAGCTAAATCTGGTAAATTTGGACTGAGGGTAATTTCCGAGCCTGTGAAGATTGCCCCCTTCCAGCGTCGGTGTTGCTGATTATAGCTCAGGATTTCCTGAAAACGTTCCATCGATTCCGGTTTGAGCCAATCCATTGTCCCTTCAATCATGCAATGTTCGCATTTGAGGTTGCAGCGAAAGTGCATGGTGAATTCAACATATTCTTTTGGGTCAAAATATCCCATAAATTTGCAGATTAATAGTTTTTAGATAAAAAATTATTATGTTTTATTATTAATTTAGTTTCTATTAGATTGGAGTAGTTATTTGATTAAACTTTGCTTTTTTTAGCGATTATGAGAAAGAATGGCATTTCCAAGTTAATTGATTGGATAGTAATCTCCTCAAATCCTTGAGCTTCTAATTGTCTTTGGTAAACTAAGGGAGAACGAAAATAACGAAATAAGAGGAGCATGGGAAGTAAGCAATAAGGCAAAGGCCGATCTGTCAATTCTATTTTTCCCCTTTCAAAAATCAGTAATTTGCCGCCAGGTGCTAGGGATTTACTGGCATTGGCAATGAATTGCCCAGTTGCTTCTTCTGGCCAATCGTGAAGTATAGATTTAAAAGTAATTAGATTAACTTCTGTGGGCAAAGCGTCTACTAAGGCATTTCCTTTGATAAAGTTGATTCTGTTAGCTTCTGGTTCTTGTGCCACATGAGCTTGACCAAGATCGCAAACCAGAGGTAAATCAATCACCGTTGCTAGTAGTTTTGGGTGTTGCTTGCAGATTTGGAGGACAAATTCACCACTATTACCGCCAATATCCAGAATGCGTTTGTACTGACTAAAGTCATGATATTGCAAACATACCTGTGCCTCATATTTGGTTAGGGTTGTGGTGATTCGCAGCCAACGCTTTGTTAATTCATAGTTTTCTGGAGTCGGTTCAAAACATCGATGATAGCCAAACAGATCAAAGAGTTGCGATCGCTCCATGAATTGGTGTGAATTTTCTAGTAATAAGGTGAAATGGTTGGCAAAGTCAGGGGCAATCAAATTGGCAAATTCCAGTTTAACTTGCAGCAAATCGCGATACTGTAAAGCGATCGCAAATTGGGAACTGAGTTGAATCTGACCGTTGTCTTCTTTGATCACCCCATTGACCTTGAGTAAATCGACCAATAAGGCTATTCCCGTGTGATCGCCTGGAAGTTTGCGTTCGAGAGTATCCAGCGTACAAGGTTGATTTTGCTGTAAATAGTCGATCACTCCGATTTCAAAAGCACTTTTCAGTACTTGCGCCTTGACGAAGGTATCAATAAACTCATCAACGCAGAGGTAGGCGAGCGCATTTTGGGAATTCATTGTGCAATTCGTTCAACCATTGTGTTGAAATTACGCATTGATTGTAGATGTAAGTAGAGCAATTCCAGTTCATTTGTCTGTAAAAGGTCTACAAGCTGCTCCCCCGAAAGCTGATTTAAGCGATCGCGGTTAACTGCCATAAAACCTGCTAAAGATGATTGCTCGCCTGTATCTAGGGTAAACTTGACCCTCATCGGTTCCAGCAAATCTAGTGCTTTGAGCTTATTACAAAAGACTTGTGTGCGCTGATGTTGCATCTGGAACTCTTTGAGAAATGCCAGAACACTTTCTAGATATTGGGTTGGCGTTCCTTGGGTATCAAAAAGTCGTTCGCCGCGTCCTTCTTGATTGCACCCAGCAAACCCTTCATCAATGCAAAGTGTAAAAGTATTTCCCTCGTCATTACTAGAAAATACAAACGGGTAACGACGGATAAAAGCGGGAATATATTTTGCTTGCCAATCTCCTGTTTCTTTTAGGTAAAGGTTTTCCTGCTCTTTAATTCCCAAGATAGCCACTGGCATTATTGATGTTTCTGTCCCCGTAAACACAATGGCATATTCTGTGGCAGCTTTGGGAAACTCCACCGCCATTAAGGGGACTGAATTTATCTGTCGTGCAAAACTGTAGTCTGTGCCTGTTTTGACTGACCAGTTGCCATGTCTTTCCTGGGTAATGGGCGTTGTTTGTTCGTAGATTAGTAGTTGCTTGGTCACTTTTCAAGTCCTTTGTTTTTTCTCAGATTTATATCATGTCCGGCTAATCAGTTGTGATTCCATACATCTGTGCAGAAACGAGAAAATTCTCTCCCCTACCACGGCAGTCGCTTTATGCCGGGAAACCCGTCCACCGCGCTGCCTCCCCCCTGCGGCCTTAATGATAAGTCTTTAACCGGACACGATATTACGCCCTTGGGGTACTTCCCGCATTATTTGGGAGAATACCTGTATCATTTTCTGGACTACCATTAGTGTCGATCTGACCTGGTTGAGTACCGGGTTGAGGATCGCGGGGTGCGCCAGTGTCACTATTAACAAGTCCTACTTCGCCATTAGGTTCTGTCAGGGATTGGTCTGCGCCACTGGTTCGACCAAGATTGGTGACAAAGGTCTTCCAATTATTGTTGGGTATGCGAATCACAGTCGGCGCACCAAATTGACTGAAGGGAACGAAGTAACTGTTAAATTCACCATTCCAGTCAATTAAGCGATCGCCGCCAGTGTTGGCAATCATCACATCTAATCCACCGCCACCATAGACGAAATCGGGGTCAGCATAGGCTGGCGCATCTGGTTGGTTGTTCAGCCCGCCGTTGGTATCTAAGTTATCATCAGCGTTTATTAAGTCGTCTCCTAAACCACCAAAGAGACGGTCTTTACCTGTTCCACCAACCAGCCAGTCATTACCCAGATCGCCGAAGATACGGTCTTTTCCATCTTCAATCTTGACACCTGCACTATCAGTAGCCTCGAAATTCAGTAGGAAGCCATTAATCTTAGCATAGGGGTTATTGGCATTATAGGCGGCTAACTTGCGAGTGGTAGCATTGTAGCCCAGTGGGTTGAGATTAGTGACTGGATCGGCGTTATAGAAGGCTGCTAAAGCCTCTGCACCCGATATGGCATCATCACCAGCACCACCGTGAATAAAGTCATCTCCTAGTCCGCCATATATAACATCATTACCTCCCTGTGTCCAGGCTATGGAAACAAATGCCTTGGTCAAGCGACCCGTAATATACTCAACTGCACCAACTTCATTGGAAGCGGATAAGGTCACTTGGAGATTTGGAGTAGTTAATCCGTAAAGTGTTTCGGTCGAACCGTTGCGGCTAGTACGAATCATGCCGTTATCGCCGACTATGCCATCTTCCCCAGCACCACCATAGAGACGATCTGCGCCATCTTCACCAAACAGATCGTCATCTTGACCGTTTCCGAACAAGACATCGTTACCTGTCATGCCATGAATCTGGTCGTCGCCACCTTCACCAGAGATGATGTCAGCAAAACCGCGATCGCCTGTGCCATTGTCACCAGGAGTATAATCTAGCCAGCGGACTGCCCTGGGGATAATTTTGAGATTTGGGTCGTAGTTATCGTAGGTAAATGTGATGAAGTTACCTGTAGCTGTACCATTTGTGCCAACTAGACGATAAATTATGCCGTTATCTCCCAAGATGGTATCTGCATCTAGGGCATGACCTTGACTCGACAAGTTGCCTAGATGATTGCGTGCAGTTTGTGTTCCGGCACCACCAAAGATGATATCTGCTCCTGTCGGGCGATCGCTAGGATTAATTAGACCAAATAGACTGGAACTATCGCCAATAATATCGTCCTGACCAAGATTACCAAAGATTAAGTCATTACCACCATTGCCTTCGATGTAGTCATCGCCATCAGTTCCTACGCCACCAAAGTCTTCCACTGATTGACTCGTTGTTGACACATTGATGGAAGTAGAACCATCGCCCTGAATGGTATCATTCCCCAGTTGCCCGAAGATGACATCATCATCAGCACCACCTGCAATACTATCATTGCCGGATGTTTGCGGTAGAGGGGTATCGCTGTGGTCGTAAAGGACGATTTCTCTTTCGCTAACCCCTGTGGGATTAGCTTGGGAGGCGGCAGTTACTAACGGGTTGCCATTGCTATCGTAAATAGTGCCATTGCTGAGGGTGCGGATGCGCGAACTGATGGAGTTACCCTTGCGGAGAATCTTCGCATTATCACCGGCGATCGCGTCGTTACCTGCGCCACCGTCGAGAATATCATCGCCATCCTGACCGCCAGCAACGTTGTGACCGCCCCAAATGTCGTCATCGCCTGCGTTGCCTGTGATGGTGTCATTGCCTTGTCCGCCCAGAATAATATCTTCACCGCCATCTCCTACTAGGCTGTCATTACCACCACCTTCGCTATTTTGGGTGTTAAGGGAGGTAAAGGTAAACGGATCGCTGGCGGTATTTAAGGGCAATGCGTTGGCACTAATATCGCCCCTGACTTCACCATGATCGCCGAAGATCAGATCGTTGCTACTACCGCTAGAGACTGTATCAGCACCCGTTCCTGCTAGTACGAAGTCATTGCCAGCACCCGTTGAGATATTATCGTTCCCGCCATTATTCGGGTTAGTGGTGGTAATTAGGTCAATATCGGCTGCATTGCCATCGGTTCCTACATAATCCACGATCCCGTTATCACCCAGAACAATATCGTTCGCGCTGTTAGTAGTAACCGTGTCGCTACCCACACCAGCTAAAACGATGTCTTCACCCTCACCTGTAGTAATGCTGTCATTACCGCCAAGAGTTGGATCGGTGGTTTCCAGTCGCTGTAACACACCTGCTGCGTAGGTGGCAGTGCCGTTATCACCGATGACTAGGTTTTGTCCATCACCTGCCGTAACGGTATCATTACCACTACCCGCTAGTACCACATCGTTATTTGTACCAGTGCTAATTACATCGTTGCCACCGACTTCTGGGGCTGTGGTATCAATCAGGGACAGTCCGTTAGCCGCAATCGAGATAGTGCCATTGTCTCCCAGAAGAATATTATTGCCGTCTGCGGCGGTAATCACATCACTGCCAATACCACCAACAATTATGTCTGCACCTGTGGTAGTAGTAATTGAGTCATCGCCACCTAGAGCGAAATCAGTGGAGGCAATTTGACTGACTGCGCCGTTAGTATAGGTAATCGCCCCGTTATCGCCCAATATCAGGTTATTTTCATTACCGCCATCAATGTTATCGCCCAAAGCACCACCTAAGATGGTGTCATCTCCGGCATTACCAGAAATTACATCAGCACTTCCTATGGTTGCGTTAGTGGTTTGGATGATATCGACGGTAGCGAGATTGCTATCGTTAATAACGAAGTCGATTACCCCATTATCCCCAATCAGAATATCTGCGTTATCATCGCCAGTAATATTGTCAGCACCAGCACCACCAAGGATGCGATCGTTGCCTGTATTACCCTGAATATTGTCGTTTGCACCACCAGAAGCATTCGTGGTTTCGATGCGTTGGACGTTATCGGTGCTGAGAAGTTTGGGTGTTGCGGCAGTCTGGGTGACGATTCCGTGGTCGCCGAAGATGATATCATCGCCTGCATTACCTGCGATCGCATCTTGACCAGCCGTTTCAGTTGTAGGAACGCTGAGAGTGCGTCCAACTAGGTCAACATTAAAACCAGAATCGCCGTAAATAATATCGTTTCCAGCTTCCCCTTGAATGTTATCGTTGCCAGAACCGCCAGCGATTTGGTCGCCTGCTTGAGAACCGCGAATACTATCATTTCCTGCACCGCCGTAGATAACCACGTTATCAGAAGAAAGGGAAGCATCAATGGTATCGTTGCCTGGGTTGTTGAAGTTCCAAGCAAGTCCAGGTTGAATTGTGGTTCCTGTGCCTGAATAACGACTAGCATCTGCGGAGGTATCGCCAAAAATCGCTAAGGGCGCATCTAATCCTCGTGCATCTGTGCCGCCGCGATCGCTTACTGTAATCTTGTCATTGCCACCGCCTCCATGTACGGAGGTAATCGCGCCATCTGCTGTGCCTGTAACCGTTAGTTCTTCGTCTCCCTGTCCTAATAACAATTCGACAACTTCTAAACTGCCATAATTAATACCAGCAGGATTCATGCCAAATCCGGTCAGGGTTGAAGCACTCAGCGTTCCCACTCCATTAGCTGTGCTGCCGTCGTTAAATACAGTAACGGTATCGCGACTGTTATTTTCATTGACAAAGAAGTTCGGCGAGAGATTAGTAATGGCAAATTCGCTATTACTGTCGGGCAATTCCCACTCAGATGCGGGTAAGCTGGCGTTTTGTAAGGTGAGTACAGTTTGACCGGGGAGAGAACCTGCTGCAACACCAACTATTAACCAGAAGCGATTAATACCTTTACCCTTACTAATTTCCAGGGTGCGACCGACCAAAGCAGATATATCTGCGATCGCCGGATTAGCAGCGATAAATGCTTGCAGATCGCTCGTTTCTACCGTCAGGTTATCAATTGCCGAAGCTGCTCCCGTGCCATTATAAGCGAGGACATTGCCCGTTGCTGGTCGTTGATTAGTTTCACCAGGTAGAATCACAGGATCGCCTAAACCACCCGCAGAACCCTGACCAGAGAAGCCATCAATAAATAAGGCACCAGCAATGCTATCTAGTTTGTGGGTTCCTGCTTGAGCAACTAACGCCCCATCTGCACCTACTACTGCTGCACTGTCACCGCCGATGCTAAAGCTATCGCTACCTAAACCGCCAAAGAGTTTGGTTGTCACTAGATTGCTAGTGGAGAGGACGAAGAACTTGTCATCGCCTTCAGCACCATCGATTTCGAGAATTTCAATCCCGTCATAGGTAATGCTGCGACCCGCACCGAAGATACCATTTGCGGCAACTACGAAATTATCGCCAAACTCCGTACCAATAACTCGCAGGGTATCAATACCAGCACCGCCAGTAATATTTAGCGCTGCATTCACGACGTATTCTACGGTATCCGCACCTGCGCCCGCATCGACAGCACTATCGCTAGAACCTTCTTCAGCGAAGGAGCGAATCACGAACAAGTCATTGCCATCACCGCCAGCAAGATCCAGAGTTGCTGTATTACGGAAGACGACAAAAGTATCTTCACCTGCTTCCCCTTCAATAGTGGTAGTAAAGCTAACTCCATTACTGAGGAAACCGCGAGTAGTCTGGGTAGTAGCAAATTCGTCTTCAAAGGCTAAATTAGCTTTGGCGACATCCCTTTCCGTCTTGAAGACTTGACCAACTTGGAAACTATCATTGCCCAAACCGCCCTTGACTGTAGTTTGAGTCCAGTTATTATCTAGGGTAATTTGGTCATCGCCACCTTGAGCATCAACGGTTAACTGTTCGATATTCTTGTTGTAGTTAATCCGTTCCACATCTGTTGTCGGATCGCTATGCAGTGCTGCGACAAAAGCGACACCGCCATCAACAAATTCGCGATCGCTGGCACGCATGAGTAAATTATCTGCTGTCTCAGTACCGAAAACGGTCAGGGTATCTGCACCCGTAGTACCTGTATCAAAGACATTGATGATGTAATCAGTGCTAGTACCTGTAATTGAGATTTCGTATGTGTCTGCGTCGCCTTGTCCGTCTAAATCGAGGGTGTCACGACCGGGGGTATTCCGACCAGGGAGAATGCGACTTGCTTTATCTAGGGATGGCAACTTGAAGACTTGGATAAAGTCTGTACCAGTGCCACCTAAGATGCTGGTATCACCTGCTAAAGTTAGAGCATTTCCTTCAGTATTCTCTGGATTGAGCAGAATTGTATCGTTTTCCGAACCTGCATCAATAGTTATTTCGGTTGCACTGAGATTGCCCCACAGTTTAATCTCGTCTTCACCTGCTTGACCAAAGAAATTGATACTGTTTGTAGCTGTAATCGTACCTGATGTAACAATTTCATCGTCTGCTGCACCAGCATTCAGATTCACCACCGGAGCAATGATACTGCCGTCTAACAAGAAGCGATCGCTATTTGCATCACCGGAGATGTCAATGCGCGTGTTAGCTTCAACTGTACCTAGTACCTGAATCTTACTGCCAGAAGCATCCACAGCACCTTGGTAGTCGCCGTACAACTCTACATAATCGGCTGCTTTCACAATTGCGCCTGCTTCAACGGTGAGATCGTCACCCGCTAGTAACCTGACGTAGGAACCTGTGCTTTCAATCTTGATACCACTCTTGACAATCAGGAAGTCAGCATCGTCATCTGCGGGTGTAGCAGTTCCATCGACATCGCTATCGTTATTATCATCTGTAGCCCAGACTATAATCTCTGCACCTGCTTGTTGATTTTCGGTTACAGTAATCGGACTAGAAGCAGTCAAGTTAATCGATCCACCTGCGACCATACCGGGGTCAGTTGAATCTACAACTCCACCTATGGTCAGCGCACCTGTATTACTAACCCAAGTGCTACCTGCGGTTGATTTAGCTTCAATATTGCCAATTTCAGTTGTAATTGCCCGATTTGCTGCCCCAATATTCTGAGAGGCGACGAGGAAGGTCTTACCAGAGATGATATTAAAGCCATTCGGGTCTGAATTACCGTCAAGAATACTACCAGCTGGTACGGTAATAAAGGCAGTTGCACCCGTACCCGTGCCTACCTGATTCAGACTGAGGTCGCCTGCGGTTTCAATGATGTAAATATTGGCGAATCCACTGGATGCTGTTAGCGTTCCCGCGCCAGAGAAGGCACTATTAATATCGAGGTCGTTACCACTCAAACCAATACCGCCGAGAACTGCCGTTAGGGAAATGTTATTACCGATAATATCGGCTTTTGGCTTGCTTGCAGGGCCAGTGGTATCGTCCCCCGAATTAGGATCGAGGGGATTATTCAAGTCAACAGCATCGAGAATCGACAGTTGCGCGCGTAGATTGACATCACCAGTGCGAGAGAGAACGTTACGAATATTGAGATCGCCAAAGGTTTCCGCAATCCAAATAGTATTTTGGGCTGTCGCCGTTAAAGTTCCCGTACCGACGACATCAATTTCCAAATTATCGCCATTTTCCCCGATCGCTGCGCCTGCGGTAAGTTCGACGCGATTCGCCTGGATCTTAGTAAAGTCGTGGTTGAGCGCATCAACGATTGAACCCTGTGCTGCGTTTAGATATACGCCACCTGTCTTCGAGAATACGCCTTCTAAGTTCATATTGCCTGACGTTTCCGAGATGTAAACGTCATTATTAGCACGGGCTGTCAGCGTTCCATTAGCAGTGAGATTGATGTCAAGGCGATCGCTTGCTGTACCAATTGAACCTTGTCCTGCTTCTAGGATCAGTTCGCTACTGATGACATTAATCAAGTCAGCAGCACCGCCATTCACAATACTTTGTCCGGTCTTAATCCGCACTTGCTCCTGTGCTTGGATTTGATTGAGATTAATATTGAGTTCCGAGCCTAAGAAGACATCAGCACCCGCCGTCACATTAATATCTCCCAGCGCATCAACATCAATATCCTCGCGCTCTTTAATAATGACCGCAGTTACCACAGCACCCGCCGCCGATGGGTCTAAGACAACTGGAGCAATGGTTACACTCACACCGGACTCAGTACGGAGACTAGTAGAGGCAGTTAAAGTGATAGTAGTAGCAGTGACACTAGCAATCTGGTAATATTGCCCGTCATCGGTGGCATTGGTAGAGTTGCCTTCGATAAAGATATACATCCCCGCTTGGAAACCATCAGTAATCCAACTACCAGTATCTGTACGGGTAATGGTATCTGCCGAGCCATTATCAGTAAAATTAACCGTCGTTGTCACCGGATCTCCACCCAGGTAAACGAGGTCGTCTCGTTCTGCTGCTGCCAACTTAATGCGATCGTCGCTTGTCAGTTGCACTGGTTGCACTGAGAGGTCGATGACGGTTTGACCATCGCTCTTACCAACCCCTCCGGAGGTAATTAGGGTGACATTGTTGCCAATAATATTGGGGTCTTCGATGCTGACTTGGGTATCAGATACAGCTTTGAGTAACCCAGCACTGAGGGTGTAGATCAACTCTTCTTCTGTCCAAACCTTAATACTGCCCCTTAAGGCTGTATCTTCTTCTGCCGTTAAGGTATAGGTGAAGTTGTCATTAAAGGTATTACCAAACTGTCCGTACTGAGCATGAAGGGTATGGTATTGGAGAGTGCGGGAGTTTTCTAAGGTGGTAATGGCATTCTGGACGAACTGGTTGAGGGCTGCACCGCTCAAATTTTGGGCAATTCCCTGTTCTCGGTAGAAGTTGTCATAGAACACCACTTCTTCATTAGTGAGAGTGACTTGGTGATTGCTGTCGTAAACTGAGGGGTTAGCTTGGGTGTTGCGATATTGCCAGTAGGTGTTATATTCTTGCTCCTTAACTTGGGCAAAAGCATTAATTGTTTCAGCAATCTTCGCCGTAGCTCCTGTTCCTGCCGTTAGTTGTAGATCGCTCCAAACACCTGCTCTGAGTTCGTTAATGGTGCGATCGTCCCTTTGTGCTTCTTGATTGGCATCGACGATGCTACCCTGACTGACTTCAACGGTAACATTACCAATTGTCTCAATCTTCTCAACCCGTAGATCGCCCGTTTTCTCCTTTAAGAAGATATCGCCTGTGGCGGTGATATTCACTTTATCTTTGAGGGTTGTACCGGATTCGAGGACGATGGATTGACCGCTCGCGCCAATGTTGCCACCGAGAGCGTTGAGGGTAATCGAGCCACCGCTAATCAGTCCTTCATTAGCTTTCTTAATTCCTGCTTGCGCCGTTACCGTGACATCCTTGCCACCGCCTGCGCTAATTTGATCGACTGCTAAATCGCCGACTATTTCTGAGATTTGAATCGTGCCATCGCTCGTTGTTGCTTTTACACTAGCGGTAGATTCATTAGCAACATCCGTCTGAATCGCTTGCTCAGATCCAATTCCCGTAACCGCAGAAAGTTCGACGCGACGACCGCCAACATAGCCATTATCGCTGCCCTGCTTGATGGATTTATCGGAAGAAAGGCTAGTTGTGCCAGTGGGGTTGAGTATCGGGCCATCAAGGAGAATATTTCCTTGGGACTGTACCGAGATCGCCCCTTCGTCATAGCCGATAAAGTTAATCTTAATGGCGCGATCGGCTTCGATGGTATGGGTATAAATTTCTTGCTGTCTAGTTTCGCTAATAACCTGTTGATAGTAGGTTTTCGTTCCGTACCATGTACTTTCTGTCCAACTGTCTCCCGTATAGGTTCTTTGGGCGAGGGTCACGGGGTCGGGTTTAACAAAGTCATAGCGGGTCGTATTGTTAGCATCTAAGAAGTAATAAGACCCTTCTGGTAGTAGCTGAGGCTCAGTGATATTTTCTACTTTGGGCGTACCTACAACCGTATCGGGATCTTTAGCTAGGGCATCAATACCAAGCCAAGAGGAAGTGCCATAAGTCGTTGTTGTCCTTGTGCGGGTTTCTTTGCCAATTGACCAACCATAACGCCAGCCAGACTTGGGATTGTAGGTTGAATTATTGCTGCCTTGGGAAACAACTGACCCTGAGCCATTATCCGTAGTAATGGTTACGCCATTGGCGGTCTTCTGATAAATAGTAACGAAGGGATTAGCACTCGTTCCCTTAGCTTTATCTTTGAGAACTAAGGTTCCAGCCCCGCTTTGAGAGACATCTAGACGCTTAATTACCAGGTCATAAGGTGTGTTATTAGTGACGTTGATTTTACCGTAGCCACCAAGGAGCTTGATTTCGCCGTTAGCGGAGTTAAGAATGTGTCCTGTAATATCAATTGAACCACCACTCACCCGCAGTTCTTCTAAGATAATTTGGTTATTCGCTACATCGTAACGAACCAAGAAGTCTTTATTGGTAATGGTCTTGAGGGTGACAATGCCTGTTGTGCCAGCTTTAAGAAGATCATCAATTTCTTGAATTGTCGCCGCACTTAAAGTGAGTTCGTAATCGGACTTACCACTTTGAATGATGCCGTTGATGTTGACATATTCGGCATTGATAAAGATGCGATCGCCATACAAACTCACATTAGTAGGAATTTGGTTAAGAATGCTGTCAATTCCTGCTTGATTCGCTTGTGTTATCCCTCCAGTTCCAGGCGGTTTAGCCCCACCAGTCACCGACAGCCATTTTGCATAGTCTTCACCCGCAACGGGGAAGGATGTACCTTCTCCAGGAAGATCGAACGTAGCGCTACCACCCGCTTCGATGATTGAATTTTGTACGCGGATGCGACCTTTAACGGTAATGTCTCCTTGTCCACTAGCAAGGGTTCTTAGAACCAAATCGCCACCTAAATTCTCAATATCTCCCAGTACAGTAATATCGGGCCAAGGATAAATATCGTTGGTAATGGAAGTGACATCGAAATCATTGATGACTTGGATGAGGGGTTCATTGGCAGAACCACCACCCGTAATGCTGGAGAAGGCAGCAACTCCCGCCACCACTAAGGATTCGCCACTGAGATTGCTTTGGTTATCTTGGGTTGCATTGCGGCTGTTTTCGGCGTTAATTTCGCCTTTAATAGCACTTAAAGAAACTGCTGCCGATACCTCAACCCCATTCAAGAACAGTCCGCCATTTTGCTCTGGAATTGTAATACCGAGAATCTTAATGAAAGCGGGTGTATGGTTGAGAATATTGACGCTGGCATCGCCGGGAGCATCAAAGACACCGTTGCCTTGGAGTTGATCGCTACGAATATCAATCGTCCCTGCCTGAGCCAAGATCGGATCGACGGTGACGGTAATCGCATATTGTTCCACCCGATTGGTTAGACCGTCGGGGCCGCCTGTTTGTAATAGCCCTTCTGCCGCCAATGCTGCTTGGATGCGGGCAATTTCACCCTCATAAAAAGTCTTGAGGGTGGCGTTGGTATCCCCGTACTTAATTAACTCAGCTTTGGCTTGTTCTAAAGCTTTTTCGAGATTGGACTGAACTTTTTCTAAGGTAACGGTAAAGTTGATACCATCGCTCTTAGTAAAGTTGGTAATTGTACCAGTATCGCGATCCCAAGCGTTGAGTTCGAGAGTGAGATTGCGGTTAATACCTGTCCGTACCGTACCATCGACTTGAACAGTACCATGAGCTTCACTCTTGGAGAATCCTTCATACTGCTCGGTACCGCCGCCGCCTAATAATTTATCAATGGCATTACCCAAAGCGTTGAACCAGTTCACCGCTTTAGCTTGGGCAATCAAATTGGCAAATCCGTCTCGTTCGGCGTGGAGTTTGGCATCCCTAGCGGTTTCTAAGATGGCTCCGGACGCAACGGTAATCTTATTCTCCTGTAGTAAGTAGGCTTCGGCGTTGATAGATGAGATGGGGATGGCACTACCAGCAAAGGTATCGGTGCGGGATTCGAGGGTATAGGAATCGCGGTTAAAGTTTGTATCTGTTCCTGCCGATAAGTTGAGGTTGCCACCTGCGCGGATTTTGGCATTATTGCCGATCGCAATTTCGTTGGTAGGTTTGAGATCGATTTTAGAATTGGCGATCGCTACCGTACCAATACCATAGGTTTCGGCATTCACCTGAATCTTGATATCACCCTGGCCTCTGGCAGAGATATCGATACCGCCTGTGCTTTGTAGAGTCGCACCTGTACCCACTGCTACCTTAGCTAGGTCGCTTAAGCTGCGAACCGTAGCCGTAGCATCCGCACCCGATACTGCTCCACCTGTAGTTAGGGTGACTTTATCGGTAACATTAATATCGTTGAGCGATCGCAAGGTGATGGTATCGTTACTGGCGGTATTGCCTACTACTGTTAGGACGGCGTTATTACCCACAGTGGTTAAGGTACTCAAGCTGATGGTAGTCTCGCTATCAGCACCCGCACCACTCGCTAAACCGCCCGTCGTTCCCTTAAGATTTTCCCCACCACCTACCAAGTTCTTCCTGACGCGATTGGTGGCATCAATTGCGATATCTTTTGCCTTAATGTTGACATTATTGCCAACTCCTGATTCGACGGCGGAGATAACTTGATTATTATTTGCCGCACCGCTACCAGCGATTACGCCACCCGCGCCCGTTTTTATTTGAGTATCAAAGTTGGCGGTGTGTTTTGCCCCTATTGTCAGAGTTCCTGCACCTCGACTACTCAAATCGATGTCGATGGTGTTGCTGCTATTACCCGATAAATCGTCTTTAATTTTGGCGAGGGTGGTACTCGTATTCGAGGTGGTGGCACTGGCACTCGTTCCCGCTCCAATACCACCGCTACCAGCTGTGGTGAGGGCTAAATTCGTATCTGCTCCCACCGCCGAAATATTCAATGTTCCCCCAATCAGTCTGACTCCCGATCCGAAATAGGCTTCGGTATTGGTGTTAGTAGAAACATTGGATTTACTAACTCCTACGGCAATAATGCCACCAGCAGCACTATTAGATTCAGCTTTTTGGTTAGTCGTACTAATTGCTGTGACATTGGTGGCGTTATTAATATTAAGGTTGGCGTTATCGAGAACGTAGCTTTGAGTGCTGCTGTTATTGATAACACTGGTGCTAGTAGAATCTACACCTAACAATAGTCCGCCCGACGAGCCAGAGGCGAAGGCTTGGGCTTTTTCTCCCGATAAATTAGCTATAATCGCCAGACTTCTGGCATTAATTTTACCGCCCACGTAGGCATCGAGATTGGCAGCAACTGTTACAGTTGCTTGAGAAGAACCAATTCCCGCGCCAGTAGAGGCAGCAACACCTTGAGCTTTAGCATCAGCCGCTAACTCCGACACAGCCCGAACGCTGAGATCGCCCGTCAGGTTCATTGTCACAGTGGCAGGAACGACTACATAAGCCGTTACTGTGGGGGTAATATTCGCTGAGGCTTTTGTACCTGTACCACTGACATTAAAGAATCCGCCGATCGCGGCAGAAAGGGCAAAGGTTTCTGTCGTGGCAGTGCCGATATTTTGCGCTTCTACCGTAAAATCGTTGGCTGCTGCTATTTCGCCTTGGCTGTAGGCTCTGGTAATGCCATTGAAAGTAGTATCAGCTAGGGTGACACCAACAGCAGCACCGACAGCACCGAGACTAATGGCAGTGCCGCTCGCTTTAGTTGTTGTGTTTTGGTTGGAGGTTGCCTTGATAATCGCATCACCAGTAGCGGAATTGACGGTTAACCTTCCCGCCGTACCTAAATAAGCTTCCACCGTACCGCCGATAGTCGTCTTGGCATCGCTACCCGCCCCGGCAAAGCCTCCAAAAACGCTAGCGGCGATCGAGGTGGCAATGGCGAAACTGTTGGCAGTGGCGGTGGAATCAGCTGTAATTTCAACATTGCCGTTAGTTACTGTCACCAAACCATCGATGAAGGCTCTAACGCTGTTATTAATGGTGTTATCGGTAACGGAAACGCCGATGGAACCTCCCACTGCTCCAAAGGCTAAAGAACCCGCACCGACATCGGAGCTAATACTAGAATTATCGGTGGCAGTAACTCGCAGAGTATTACGAGTTCTCACAGTACTATTGTCTTTAATTGCGGCTTCGATGGTATTGCCGATATTGTTAGTAGCCCCTGCACCTGCGCCAGAAAAACCACCGCTAAACAGGGAAATCGCTCCGCCCACAGAAGCAGCAACGGCTTCTGAGTTAATGCTGCTATTGCTATCGGCAATAACTGTCACAGTGCCATTGAGTGCTTCTACTGTGGAATTATCGATAAAGCTGCGAACTTGGTTGCTGAGGGTGTTATTGGCATCAACTGCGGCGATACTAAGGGAGACACTGACAGTATCACTGCCAGACAAGGCTAGACTACCACCGTGGGCGGTTGCTTGAATCTTGGCATCATCGGTAGCACTCAAGCTGACCGAACCAAGGCTGGCTTTGACCCCAGAACTATCGAGAATATAAGCCTCAATTACATTGGCAATGGTGTTAGTCGAACCAGCCCCTGCTGCCGAAGCCGCACCAGCCCCTGCTCCCACACTGACACTGACTGCGCCTGCTCCCCCAAAGGTAAAGGCGTTAATTTCCGCCGTCGAATTGGCATCGAGATCGACATCGCTAGCGGCATTTACTGTGGAGCTATCGATATAGGCTTTGGTCTTATTGCCGATGTTGTTATCACTAATGGCAAGTCCTACTGATGCTGCACCTGCTGTACCTGCTAGGCTAACTGCAACGGATATCGCCACACCACCCGCATCGGCTTTAATTTTGGAAGTATCTACTGCCAACAGGTCAACATCGCCGTTAGTTGCTGTGACATCGCTGTTATTCTCAATGCTGGCAATAATAACTTGAGCGATCGCATTAGTAGAGCCAGCCCCCGCACCAGCTAAAGCTCCGGCTAATCCTGCCCCTGTGCCTGCCCCTGATGCCGCACCACCAATCGCTAGAGCATCAATTTGTGCTGCTGAAATCGCACTGAGGATGACATCGTTGGCTGCTGTCACGTTTGAATCGATAATGGTGGCTCGAACTAAGCTTTGGAAGACATCTTCCTGGCTAAAATTCTTGACTGTGCCGCCTTTTGTCAGACTGTGGCTGGCTCCAGCGACGGTGCGATCGAGGATGATGGGTTTAACAAAAATATCGTCACTAGTATCGTTAGGTGTGCCATTATTGCTACCTGTGGCTTCGTTTAGCGTTGCGGCTAGTTGAATGCGGTTATCGTCGAGTTTAATAACGTAGTAAATCTGTCCTTTAACCAAACCGCCGATCGCGTCGCCAGTGCCGTTATAAACGACGGCATCGCCAGTATTCAAGCCGTGATTGGTCAGCTTAATTCCCGAATCGCCAATGGTGTTATCTGACAAGGAAGCCCCTATCGAGAGCGCACCCGCCGCGCCCGTTGCCGTTGCGCCAATGGCTACGGCAAAGCCACCGGAATCTGCTTGAATGTTCGAGTCATCGCTGGCTTTGACGTTGACTGAATCACCCGCAGTGACATTTTCACTGCCCTTAATATATGCCTCAACGATGTTATTAATGGTGTTATCTGCTTGCGCTCCCGCTCCCGAACCTGCTAAACCTGCTCCTGTGGCTGTTCCTGCTCCGGCTGCGGCTCCAGCGATCGCAATTGCCTGAATTCTCGGTTTGAGGGTTTCAAAGCGGTGATTCGTTCCTGCCGTACCAGTTGTCAGATCAATCGCGGCTGGCTCGCTGGCGGTTGTTTCAGCATTAGTTGCCACCAACTTAATCGTGTTGTCATCAACTTTAATCACAAAATAGCTCTGACCGTCTTCCAGTCCGCCCAATTGTTGCCCCACATTGCCGAGATTGCGATAAATCACGCGATCGCCTGTCTTCAATCCATGATTCGTGTAGCTAATCGTATTATTCACCGCATTAACGGCAGCCCTGGCAAAATCGAAGGTCTTATCGGTTTGCGATTTAGCCGTAGCCGTCAGATTGACATCTCCCGCCGCCGTGACTAGGGAATCATCAATAACGGCGACTACCGTATTACTAATATTATTAATTGCGATTCCCGCACCGATGGCACCCGAACCAGCCGCACCAGCACCTGCACTTGCGGCGATCGCCACCGCGACACCGCCTGCATCGGCTTTAATCTGGGAAGTGTCGAGAGCAGTGAGAGTAACGATACCTGTATCTGCATCTACCGTACTGGTATTCTTAACACTGGCTGCGATTTCCAGGTTAATGGTATTAATCGTACCCGCGCCTGCGCCTGCCAACGCGCCTGTCAGTCCTGCACCTGCACCGCCAGCACCTGCGCCCGCACCACCAAGGGCAAAAGCGTCGATCTCGGCTGTCGAGGTAGCATTCAGAATTACATCGCTTTGGGCTGTGACTGCCGAGTCGTCGATCAGAGCCTTAACACTGTTATTGACTGTATTAGTAGAGACTGCTGCCCCGATCGCACCCGATCCCGTCGCCCCGCCACCTAAATTAGCAGCGATAGCAACTGCCACACCACCAGCATCGGCGTTAATCGTAGAATTATCGTTTGCGGTGAGGGTCACATCGCCGTTGTTTGCTGTGACGGTACTGTTATTTTTAAGGCTGGCTTCGATTTCCAGGTTAATATTATTGACCGTGCCTGCGCCTGCACCTGCCAACGCGCCTGTCAGTCCTGCACCCGCACCGCCAGCACCTGCTCCTGCACCACCAAGGGCGAGAGCATCGATCTCGGCTGTCGAGGTAGCACTCAGAATTACATCACTTTGGGCGGTGACTGTCGGGCCGTCGATCAGAGCCTTAACGCTGTTATTGACCGTATTTGTCGCCACTGCTGCCCCGATGGATGCCGCTCCCTTCGCACCCGCCCCCAAACTGGCGGCGATCGCAATTGCTATACCACCAGCATCGGCTTTAACGATAGAACTATCGCTGGCGGTGAGGGAAACGTCACCATTATTTGCGCTGACAGTACTGTTATTTTTAATACTGGCTTCGATGGCAATTTGAATGACATTCTCCGTCCCCGCACCCGCACCCGCCAGTGCGCCTGTAACTCCACCTGCACCGCCAGCACCTGCTCCTGCACCGCCCATTGCCAGGGCTTCAATCGTCGCCGTGGAGATGGCCTTGAGAATTACATCTTCTTCGGCGATAACAACGGCATTATCGATATAGGCTCTAACAGCATGACCGTTGCCTTTGCCAATCTTGTTGTTGGCAATGCCTAAACCGACTGCACCTGCTCCCTTAGCACCGCCTGCACCTGTAGCGATGGCAATGGCAAAGCCGCCTGCTACTGCTCGAATGGTCGAATCATCACTAGCAGTTAGGGTGACTAAATTCGCCTGAATCTTCTTGCTACCGCCACTATCTTTAATAAATGATTCGACGGTGTTATCGATGGTATTGGTGGTGACTCCTCCTGCCACAGCTAGTGCGGCTGCTGCACCGCCTACACCAGCCGCACCGGAACCCGCACCGCCTACTGCGATCGCTGCAATGACGGAAATATCTTGAGCATTGAGGCTAACCTCTCCAGGTAGGGTAACATCAACGCCTTTTAAGTAGCTGCGGGTTGTACTAGTAATCTTATTGTCCGATAGCGATAGGGCAACTGTTCCCGCCCCAGCTAAACCACCCGTTGTCGGCACGGCGGCAGCAACGGCAACACCGATAGTGAAGGCAAAGACACTGCCATCGCGCAAGGCTTCTACTGTTAAGTCATTAGCTTGTTGAATGGTTGCCCCAGTAATCGAGGCTTCTGTCTTCATGTTCAGTTCATTGACACTGAAAGAGCCAGAAATCCCGGCTGAGATTGTTCCGGCTTTGACCAGGGTGGCTGCACCACTAATAGAGAAAATTCCTGTCCGATCTTCGCTCTTGACGGCAATCTTGCCGCCATTAACATTCAACAGTCCGCTATCGTTGATGTATGCCTGGGTACTGTCGGTAATGCGGTTGAAGGCAATTACCCCAGAAATCCCGACCCCGATATTGGAGGGCAGGGCTGGTTGTGAAGGAATGGATAGTACGGGAATATCGGAAACAACCGCTCCAGCAACCCCAATACCCCAGATTTTGCCTGTATTAGTTGCTGTTACATCAATACTAGAGACATTAAAGTTAGTGCCGTTCGTTCCTACACTTTGGTCGCTGTCGGTGCGGCGTTTGCCGATAATGGCGGCTGTATCCCGCTTGACGGCGGTACTACCGATACTGACTCCAACACCGACACTCTTGGCTAACTGCACTGCTCCGACGATGTTGTAATGGTCGACAATACTTGTCGCCGTTACCGAGACATCCCCACCTACTACTGTCGCGCCACTGTCGATCTGGGCGATGGTTTCGCTGTTTTGATTGGCAAAGGATAGACTACCACTCACGCCGAACAGCCCGGAATTGCCACCTGTTTGTGCTAAATCAACCGATAAGATATCTTCAGTTGCGCTAACGTTCAATCCGTCATTGCCCGTAAAAATCTTAGCTCCATCCCCAATTCTGGCGATCGTATGATTTTCTAGGGTTTGAATCAGCAGTGCGCCGCCAACCCCGACTAAACCTGCCTCATTACCGAACAGGGAGAAGGGGGAACTCTTGGCTTTAATTGCTAGGGCGATCGCTCCTGGTTCGGGTTTGACATCGAGTTGAATTATCCCCGCGATGTTAATTAATTCCATTGCGGTATTAGCAGCAACTTCGACGGATTGGTCGTCATTTTGGAACAGAGGATCTTGATTGATTAATGCACCTGACTCAATAATTGCTTCTGAGCGGTTGAGATAGCTAGAGACACCGATCGAACCAGCTATGCTGACTTTAGCTGCCTGCCCTGGGGCGGCTCCAGCTTTGTTTTTGGTGACAGCCCAAGTGTTAATCATATTGTCGAGTCCGAACCTGCCATTAAAGGCTTGAGCGAGTTCGTCCTGAATGCTGCCATCGTCGGGACTGCCTAAATCAAAGCGATTAGGATTAAAGGGCAGAGAATCGACCAACAGAGGATAGCTGATATCCGAAGTCACTGAGATGGCTTCCTTGGCATCTAGCTTGGCTCCATTCGCCACTATCGCTTTGACGGTTGTATCGTAGTTGCCAACGGCAACTGCCACTGAACCAGAGACTACCTTACCGCCAGTGCCTGGAACTTCATTAGAAACACCACCTTGGGCATTAGCTTGTACTCCCTGTTCTGCTGAAGCTGTGATGTTAATGTCGGCATCTGATTTTAAAACGGCAGTCGAGCCAGCTTGGGCTATGACGTTATGGTCAAAGGAATTGACAGCAACCGCAGCGTTAATACTAAAAGTAGACCCTTTCGCCGGTCTGAGATAGGCACTCGCTCCCGCGATTAGTCCTTTAACGGCTTTGGGTTCGGGAGGGACAGTTCCTGCCAGGTAATCGGTAAGAGTAGGAATGCCGCCAATAGTTGATTCAGTAATAGTACGGTTGTCAGATTCTAATTCCGCTACAATAGAAATACCAGGAGATTCACCAGGCACGGCGAAGGTATGAATTCCTGTTTGTCCAGCAGCTAAAGTGAGATCGATGGGTAAAGCCGCTTGCGCTGTTATGGGTGAGTCGGTGAGACGAATGGTGCGATCGTCTACTTTCACGACATAGTAAATTTCATTGCTGGTTAAACCATCTAGGGGCAGATCGCCTCTGGTAGCTCTTGAAACTCGCTCGAAGCCATGATTTTCCCCTGTAGCTACCCCCGCCGTCATGGCGATCGGTGTATTGGGACTATTGGGGTCAGCAAGTTGGAAATTATTATCATCAACGCGGATAACAATGTATTCTTTACCATCGGTTAAGCCGCCAACTGCTGTACCTCCACCTGTAAGATAGGTAATGCGATCGCCCGTTTTAAATCCATGTCCGAACATCGAAATCGTGGTGTCGGTAGTACCTTCGAGGACAGGAACGATAGAAGGATCGAACTCGATAGTCTTACTATCAGTGGTTAAATATTGCAGACTGATACCAGTGGATGAGCCGTTACCTAGTTGTAATGCTGCTAGAGGAGTATTCGGATCGGTATCAGCAAATTGAATGTGGTTAGCATCAACGACAATAACGCTGTATTCGCTACCATTGGTCAATCCAGGAATGGGATCGCCATCGCTACTGTAGTAAGTAACTTTTTCGCCATTAGTCAGTCCGTGATTCTTCAGTTCTAGGGTATCTTGGACTGGATCAACAACAGGCGCAGTACGGGATGCGTCAAAGAGAGAGACAAATACATCCGTCTTGAAGGTGTGGGAAGTACCCGTACCAACACCAGTCAGGTCAATGGCTACTCCCGCCGAGGCATTGGCACGAGAAGTTGCCAGTTTAAAGATGTTTTCGTTAATGCGGATGACATAGTATTCGGTTTGGTTAGTTAAACCGCTAACTGCATTACCACCATCGGTGACGTAGGTGACTTTCTGCCCTGTTTGGAAGTCGTGGTTGTCAACAACAAAAAGGTTATCAGCGAGATCGACGGCGTTGGTAAGGAAGTTGTGGGATGTCCCGGTTCCAGCACTAGTAAGGTCGATGGCAATTCCTGCTAAAGCGTTAGCGCGACTGGTCGCTAGTTGAATATTATTGTCGCCAGTATTGATTACGAAATAGTCAGTATTATTGCTCAAACCACCAAGATTACTACCGCCACCATTGGAGTATTTCACCCGTTGTCCGGTGACAAAATTGTGGATTTCATTGAAGAAAATCAGATTATTGGCAACATCAATACTGGGTTCTTCTTCTACAAGACTTGTGGGGTTGAAGGTAAGGGTGGCATCGGCTAGGGCAAAGTTAGAGAACCGCGTCATCCCTGCTTCTTTTTTAACTGTGGAATCGGTGCGATAAACTACTGCATCCCCTGTCTGCCAACCGTGATCTTGGTTAAAGGTAATCGTGCCATCGTCGTTATTTACGGCTTCGCTAGGTTTGAAGGCAAGGGCAGTTTCTTCAAAGGCGAAGATGTGTTGGTGCTGTCCTGTGAAACTGTGGGATGTTCCCGTTACGCCCGTACCACTGAGGTTGTTAATAAATACCCCATTAATCGCATTTTCGTAGCTGGTGGCTAGTTTAATGTGATCGTTAGATCCAGAGACACGGATGACGTAATAATCGGTATTATTGCTTAAACCACCAATATTACTACCGCCGCCATTGGAATATCTTACCTTTTGTCCGGTGGAAAAACTGTTAGCACTGCTGAAGATGATTTCATCGCTAGTGGAGTCGATGGTAGTGTTGGCAGGAACCAGCGTCGTTCCCGTAGGATCGAAGCTAAAGACGCTGTTAGTTTTACTGGGTAGTTCTAAATCAAGGATGTAGTAGGTTTTCCCATTCAGGATGACGGTTTGGTTGGTTGCACCCGGTAGGGTATTGTCTAAAACGGCTAGCTGGAAGGAATTGCCGTTAACATTAACGACTGCGTAGGTATCTTGGTTAGACAATCCCGAAATCTGTTCGGCATCTTCGTTACCGAGCCAATAATCCACTTCTTGACCGTTAGTAAATTTATGTCCGGCAATGGTAATGGTGTTAGTAACAGCATTAACATCGGTTGCGGGGTCAAAATTGAGGATATTGCGACGATTTAGAGTTTGGGTTGCGTCGGGATTGACACCAACAGAACGACTGGCATTGAGGGGAATGGTATCGCCTTGAGTTAACTTCAGGGTATTTTCATCGATGACAATTACCTTATAGGTTTGCCCGCTTACCAGTCCGCCGATCGCCGTTAAAGAGGTATCAGGATTGTTGGGATCGGCGGCGATATACAACAATTCATCCCCTGTTTTTAGCCCGTGATGAGCAAGGGTAATCGTATCGTTGGCAGTATTAACGTTAGTAGTTAAATCTACGCCTTGTTGTTGTACCGATCCAGCAGTAATTTTGCCATTGACGAGCGATTGAATATCTACCTTATCAGAACCGACAGCTACTCCTATTGCCCCACTACCATCAATAAAGACGGCTACCCCCGATTTTGATTCGAGGTTAGATTCTCCCGTCGCCCCCACTTTCACATTGCCATCGGCAACAATCGAGACATTTTCGCCAATAATTGCTTTGGAAGTTGTACTCGACTCAGTTACAGCAACGCTAACCCCAAAAGCTTGAGTGGGGTTTTTAATCGTTGTTGTTCCTCTTGCCTTCAGACTGGAATTGACGGCGGTGCTAGCACCTACTTCGGCAGTGGTTTCGGCGTTGGAGGTAATCTCAACATTGCCGCCTGCTTGGATCGAGGTTGTCCCACTTAGCAGAGTTTGCGCCGAACCTTCTGCTTTGCTGTAACCGGCACTGAAGGGGAAAGAATCTACATTGGCTTTATACCTGCCTCTTCTCGCTGGTTCTAATCCTCCTCCGGCTGAAGCAACACTACTAACGCTATTGTCCGCTCCAATGCTGACATCGCCATCGCTAATAATTTGCGTGTCTGTGAGACTTACTAATGCGTCAGACTTCCGCATTGAGACAGAAACCGCAGACAAGATAGCTGGTGCGCCAATTGCCGTTAATGCTAATCCCGCTACATCCAGTAAGTTGATTAACGGTTGAATCGCTAAGTTATTAACTAAGGTGGCATCGTCTTCGAGGATATTGCCGTCGGCAGCATTGGCATTAATACTGACGGAATCGCCTTTAATAGTCGCTCCTTGAATATTAATCTTGGCTTCTTTCGACTGGAGGGCGACTATGAGGATCGGCAAAATACCTGTTTGGCTTTCTTTGGAAGCGGCAATGCTAATCTCACCACCTTCGATCTGTACTCCCGATGCGATGTTAACGCTCACATCTTCGCTGGGGAAAACATCAATGGGGGAAATTCCAGAAAAGTCCTTAACATTGGCAGCTATAGAAATCTTGCCAGAGGTTTTATTGTCAGCGATCGCCTTAGTGAAGAGTTTGGCATTCGAGTCAATATTAACTATCGTACCCGTCAAGTCAATATTGCCAGAATTTTCTCCTGCTTTCTGAGTAGAGATAGTTACGCCTGTGTCAACGGTAATGTTTTCCGTCAGCACGGTCAAATCTTTGCTCGGAAGATTTAAGTTGCCGGAGAAAATAACTGTATCTTTGCCATCTAGGTAATCGACGAAGGGAAGAGAGGGATCGAATCCGAATCCACCGTTAATGGTTAAAGAAGCATTCAGAGTCAGTGGCGAGACGGTGATTTTATCGTCCCCTAAACCAAGATTAATCGTTAAAGATTCAGTCGGGTCTTTAAAGTCAATAATGTCGCTACTTGTAACTGTTCTGACTCTTAATTCACCTGCTTTAATTCTTTCTAAAATCAAATCGTCAGACAGAATCGGACTAGCTTGAATTGTCACATTGGCGGAATTAATGCTACTGAAGAGAAAATCATCATTAGCCTTAGTGATTACATTCTCAATAAACAGATTAGCAGCGTCAATGGTACTGGTATACAGAACTTGGGCATAGTTTGCACCTGTAAGGAAAGCATTGACAGCCCCGTTTAGTAAGCCCTCAAAAGTAGCAATCCCGTTATTAATAAAATCTGTTAAATCAGAGCCAATATCAACTAAATCGTCACTCAGATTGTTTAAGAACGTCTCAATATCATTGATAACATCGCCAGTCACACCAATCGCACTGTTAACCTCACTGACTAAAACACCCGCAGCATTACTTATCTCGGTACTGGCGATGTTGTAAGCATTGGTTAACGAGCCACTAACTCTATTCCAGGCTGTCGTTAAGGCATCTGTAATAACGATATCGATCGCGCTACCACCGAAGAGATTTTCAGTCCCAGAAAAATTGATGACATTGTTCAGATTGCCATTACCAGCAATGACATCGGTAATTGTCCAAGTGTTGTCAGTATTTGAACCAGAAAGGGTGTCCGCTCCCGCACCACCAATAAAATTCAGGCTGGCATTAGAACTGATGAGGGCATTATTTAAAGATGTGTCGATATATAAGCTATCCGCACCGCCTCCTAAGTTGACATTGATGAGAGTATTGGCGGAGATAACTAGAGGCTGAATAGCTCCAGACAAACTCAAATCGTTAGAAAAGTTAGTCCCATTGGTACTAAACTCTAACTGGTTACTTGCATTAACTCGCAGATAAAGGGAATCGTTGTTGCCATCCCCTGTGAAAGTGGCGGTATTACCTATCAAATTGACACTTACCGCCAATAACCCATCATATGTCTGCACGATATGCTGATTAAAAGCGATCGGGGTTTCAATTGTTCCCTGACTCACTTCTAAATCCCAATCCCCACCGAGGGATGCAGCACCTGTCAGATCGTTTGATGCTGCAACATCAGCCCCCGTTAACCAACTCAATTCGTCTACAAAAGCTCTCCCTTGATCACCTTGAGCTAGGTTACAACCATAGAAAAGAATGTCTGCATTCTCAGTTAAAGCACCAGCCCATCCTTGTAATTGACTTCCATACTCTGCTAAATTGTCACTACTTAACTGGGTTGTTCCTAATTGTACAATTCCAGGTTGGCCGTGAGTGACAACATGAATGGCTGAGATATTATTCTGCTGCGCCAGAAATTCTCCTATCTGGCTCACCCCGTCTTTGTTTCCATCCAACACGACGATCTCGATATTCGCAGCCACACCAGCCAGCAAATTCTGATAGTCTTCTACACCCGGATCGATAACAACAATCTGCTTACCTTCACTCAATGGCGTGTTTTCCCAATCACCGCCTACTAACAAGGCATGAGAACTGTTTGCGCCGGTGAGGATGTCATTACCTACTAAAGCTGAATTATCTAAAGTACTAAAGGCGATCGCATCTACCTGAGGCTCAAGGAGAACTGGAGGTAATTCAACTCCTACAATAGATATTCCTCCAGGAAGGCTTGACTTTGCTTCTAGTCCATAGGGAGCAGGTGGTAAACTTACACCACTATTCTGTAATTGATTTGAAAGCGTTAAATCAATGCCACCATGAATATCATCCATTGTTTTTGTTCTCCTTGAAGATTAAATTCCCCAATTTCCTATCTTTTCTTTAATTGAAGATGGAGAAGTGAGGAGAGTTTGGCTATTTAAATTGTTGGAAACTATTTGTGTGTAAGTGTTTCGCCCTAATTAAGTAATTGGACGAAATTAAGTTCATTTCGCAGAGATAGGGAACAGAAAATAGAGAATAGGGAACAAAAAACAGGGAACAGAAAAACGATCTGTGTAATTAATTTTGTCTAACTACTTATTTTTAAATGCTTGAGACGGGTTCTAATACTTCGTCTTTATCATCTTTTGGAATCTCGGCTGGTTCTACGTTGAGTTGTTGCAGTCTTATTTGCAACCATCGCTCAAACAACTCCTCCCGTAGCTTTTGGGCGATCTCATCGTCTAAAACAGCAGGCAAAATTTGTTCTATTTGAAAGATACACCAGCGTTTGCCCATAGCGATCGGGCCAACTAGCTCTTTTAGGGTTGCTGTGTCCAGGGCAGTTTTGATTTCTTGCCGAATTTTTTCCCTCGGCAGTACATCTCGCTTCACCAGCACTTTCTGCTCGGAATTTAAGGGGTATTCCCGTGCAATTTGCTCAAATGTTTTTCCTGCCTTGATTTGCTCTTTCAGCTCATAAGCTAAACGTTCTTCCTTGATGACAAGGTAGTACAAATCGCTTTGTTCAAGATCTTTTTGGCGTTCGTTAAAATATGCCTGTTTCTCTGACTCAAACAGCTGATCTTTGAGATTTTCCAGTTTCAAGCTGATTGTTAGTTGATTTTCAAAGGTTTGGTAATCAATCCCTTGAATTTTCAACCACTGTCCAAAACTTTCAGGATCGATTAATCCGCTTCTCAGTCGGAAATCTATCACTGCTTGTGCCAAGTCAGAAGCAATGACTCTCAAATCTTCTCGTGCCTGAATTTCTTGATATATCACTCGGTAGCGCAAACATTCCTGAACAAAAGGTTGTAGGCGACCGAATAATTGTAAATATCCGAAGACTTGCCCCAAGGACATAGGTTGGCTGTCTACAGTCAAAAAGCAGATAGTATCAAAGTTGGTCATTCAGTCTCACGCAATTTACTCAAATTATGTCCATAGGTTATTGCATATTGTTGGGTTTTAAGAGCTGCAAAATTCTATATTGAATTTACAATATCATAGTCATCATTAAAAATAAATCTTGTACTTAACATTACTTAGGCTTGAATATTAAACAATATTTATAACTTGATCAAGCTAGTACTTAGTTATTAGCAGAAACACCTAAATAAAGGTATGCTTTTCCAGCATAATTGGGCGATTGTCAGCAATTAAAAGGGATTCTAAAAGCCTAAAATAACTGATTTATGTTAATCATTATTTTATTACTACGGGAAAAGTATAATCAGAAAAAACTTAAGTATCAGATAGGAAAATAATCATCAGGATAATAAAGTGTAAATATATAGTTAGTGACAGGCTTTAATTCAAGAGTTAACTGTATTTATAGTATTTCTTTTAAAGTTGTAAATCATTTTATTTATCGTCTTATTAATTACTTGATTGGTTCATCTAAAGAATAAGCTCACGACCCAGCAAAATAATGAAAGGTAGCAAAGAGAATCTTTGCTTTCGCTAGATTCAGATATCACAAGCTATCATTCAATACAAAATGGGGTGAGCATCATTGCAGAGGTCAATAGAGTGATATTTGCTGAGACATTGCTACTAAAGCAGCAAGCGAAGGGCTTTGTTGCATGAAAGGAAAAAAAGATATACTTTTCCTAGGTTGGATCAGTAATTAGGCTACAACTTTGTAACTGTCCGGCTTGCCTAACCCAATCATGCGGTTAAGGGCAGCACATTGTAGAAATAACTCGACAACCTGATTGTCAAAAAAGCGTCGTCTCAACTTACAACCAAAGATGGTTTTGAGTCGAAAAATGGTAGTCTCAGAGCTTTAGTGCTGCATCATAGGCATTTCAATTCCGAACTTTGTACTGGGCCTTCGTATTCATTGTTGGGCTGGGCGGCAAGAGAACATTAGCGATAGGTAAAATTTACCATTTTGCCTATTCACGCAACAATGCCAGTAACATTTAAATATCTAACTATCCAATAGTATTAATGCTGCACTCGCGCTGACAACCAATGCTGATCCTAAATTACTTAATGCATTTAAAATGAAATTCTTCTTACTTTATTTAGCCATAATTTTCCCAATCACAGGCATCAGGCAAAATTTTGCTGTAGAAAATTTTGCTTCAATGTTTGTTATTTTAATGGATGTAGATACTCTAGTTCAAGATAAATCCGAAAAACAAGCAAAAAGTTTTCTAATCGAGTACTCAGCACCTACTGTTTCGATGAAAATCAAAAATTTAGAACTAACTTGGGTTGTCAGAACTGAGAAATATAAAAATCCTATCTCGGCAATACCTAACCAAATCACAACTGAGACAAAAAGCCGAAAACTAACTAATGCTCAATTGGAGCAACTTAAAAAATTAATTCAATCAAATGGTTTTATGAATTTGAGAGCCGAGTATGGTGCGCCTATAAATCAAAGATATTACCCTTACTCAATCTTAGTACGAAATGGAAAACAATACCAAAAAGTGTTGTATAGAAGTAATCCGGCTTTCGGTAATAGTCCTCAAGCATTTCAACAGGTGGAAAGTTATTTGCAACAGCTAATTAAATAGAAAAACTTTTCGGTTGCTCATGTTCAAGATTCTTGTGTAACTTTTTCATGATGAGAATAAATTTGAACAAGTCAAGTTTTTGCATATCTAAACATAGAAACAGGTGAGCGCAGATGGAATTAACTCAACCTCAGGCTACAAATTATACAGCTATGATTACGAGCAACTGTATTTTGTTGTGGTTGTAGTTTGAAAACACGCCCTAGGTAGTTCTGGAGTCTACTCGTTGGCTGGCTTGTCGTTAGACTTACCTGTTCTGCGATTGTTGGTTAGCTGGCTCAGTTGGTTTTTGGGCAGTAACTTCTTCCAAAAGATGGTTCGTTATAACCGAAGAGGGTTTCCAACATGGAAGTAATTTGTACTAAGTAAGTAGGTGGGAAAAAACAAAACTATGTTAAGAAAGGTTAATCAGGCAGAAACCCTCTTTCCTCATGCCTTTTCCCAACTACAAATATTTACGCCGTTCTACTTACGTTAAATAAAACCAACTCTTCACCCCATTGGCTGCACCCAATCGGGAGCCACAGCCACCAGTTGCCCAAACATCTGCGGTTGGTTCTCCTCTATTTTTACTATCACCACATGACCAACACATCCTCATTATTAATAAGAATTAATTAGCCAAAGCAAATTTCTACAAACAATTGCAAACTCTGATGAAATATTCAAAAAATTATTCAGACTTGAAAACACAATAAACTTATCCAAAATATGACATTACTACCAGTCTGCATTGCCTGTTAACGAAGTATTACAAGATGTCCGATACTCCATCATCACCCGGAAATCGCAAGTCAAGTGTAACTGAGCAAACGCTATCGCTGGGCGATCGCACCTATCGCTACACGGCTTTTGCACAATGGCAAACCTTGTTTGAGCATGAAAAACCCGTTGCGGAAATGTTCCATGTGGCTTATCTAGCCGAGGTTGAACAAGCTACGCTACGACCGCTAACTTTCGTCTTCAATGGCGGCCCAGGAGCGGCTTCTGCTTATCTGCATATGGGAGGATTAGGGCCAAAGCGCGTTAATTTCGGAGCCTGTGGTAGCCTACCCAAACCTCCAGTTCAGGTAGTGGACAATGTTGAAACTTGGTTAAGCTTTACAGACTTGGTGTTCATAGATCCGATTGGTACAGGCTTTAGTCGTAGCTTACCTGAAGATGAAAAGGATACTAAACAAAGTGAGAAAGCCAATTCTGGTGAAGCAGACAAACCCAAAGAGACTCAGTTTTGGGAAGTTGAGCGAGACTTAAAAGCACTGGGAGAATTTATTGGGCGATTTCTTTCTAGTCATAAGCGGTGGCTCTCACCTATTTTTATTGCTGGAGAAAGCTACGGTGGTTTTCGGGTTGCCAGGTTAGCACGCAAACTACAACAAGAATTTGGTGTTGGTCTTTGCGGTGCGATTTTAGTCTCTCCTGCTTTAGAGTTCAGCCTGCTGGCTGGTAGCGATTACAATCTCACAGCTTGGGCAAGCGTGTTTCCGTCCTTCGCAGCAACAGCCGCTCATCACAACCGCGTCCAATGGGCAGCCGAACAGGGGAATTTAATTGCTCACATAGCGGCAGCCGAACAATTTGCCCGTACAAACTTGATTGGGCTTCTGGCAATGGGAGATGCCATAACATCTGATGAAAGCCAAATTGCTTACCAACAGATGGCCGGATTGATTGGCTTGCCTGTGGAACTTATGGAGAGACTTGCAGGCAGAATCGGCATTGAAGTCTTTGCCAGGGAACTACTGCGAGATCAACAGCGAATTGTCGGACTGTATGACGCGTCAATTACGGCTATCGATCCTTTTCCGGCTCGCGTGAACTACGAAGGCAGCGATCCTACCCTTGATGGATTAGATCGCTTGTTTACTGGGGCAATCAATAGTCACTTGCGGGACACGTTAGGTGTTGAGACCGACTTGTCTTACCATCTACTGAATTTGGAAACATTCAAAGCTTGGAAATTTGAGCTTCAAGGCGAATTTAAGCAGGGTTTTCTAGGTTCAGTTGACGATCTGCGTGTGGGAATGGCTCTCAACCCTTATATGCAAGTGTACATTGCTCATGGATTGTTCGATTTGGTCACTCCTTATTTTGCTTCAAAGCATTTAGCGGATCTGATGAAATTAGATCCCCAAATTCGTTCCAACCTGACTGTACAACATTTTCTAGGTGGGCATATGTTTTACACATGGGATGAATCACGCTCTTTATGGTTAGCTCAAATGAAAGCTTTTTACCAAAATGCAATAACTTGACTTCGGTTTGAACCAGCTATGCTACGCTTTGCTAGCGCAAATGACCCGTCGAGAACACGGAGATTCATAGCAAGCGATCGCTTTTGACTTGCAAATGAAACCTGAGACAGTCAAAACTTACGTCAAGTTAGCTCGAAAAGTTCTTAAGGGAGGCTGATGATGGGGCTATTGATAAACCGCAGTGATCGAAGCAATCGCCGCAGATTATCGTTAATATCACTCATGAACAGTACAATCAAACAATGCGAGTCTAAAAATAAAGAAACAATCTAAGCTAAGACAAGTTTAACGCTTAAAGCATTTGTGATGAAGCTACGCCCTGCCACCTTAGCTGATTTGGATTTATTGCGCCACTGGGATGAACAACCTCATGTGATTTCTTCAGACCCTAACGATGACTGGGGTTGGGAGATAGAACTTGACCGCGCCCCCGAATGGCGAGAGCAATTAATTGCTGAAATTGATGGTCGTCCTATCGGATTTATTCAAATTATCGATCCGGCGCAAGAAGATAGCCACTACTGGGGTGATATTGGGGCGAATCTTCGCGCTATTGATATTTGGATTGGGGAACAAACCGATTTGGGCAAAGGCTATGGAACCCAAATGATGCAATTAGCCATTAACCGATGTTTTGCTGACCCCCTGGTGACGGCTATACTTGTTGATCCGCTAGCCAGTAATACTCGCGCCCACCGCTTCTATGAACGTCTTGGTTTTAAATTTACCGAGTATCGGCAATTCGGTAATGATGAGTGTTTCGTTTATCGCTTGAGTCGCACAGATTGGTAACATCAAGCATAAATATCTACCCTGTTTATTAAAGCTAATAATGAACCATCTCTTCGCGCTCATCGAAAGATGGGAATGAGCCAGATGGCAGAGTTTACATATGAAGGCACGAGGTTTTTCGTGTTTGCCTATGATGGCTAAGTCAGAAGTGGCGCAAAGGGGAACAAAGCAGTTACAGCAGGTAATAGGCAACAGGCAATAGGCAATAGGGTTAGAAGTCTTCTAGTATATGGCTTTGTTCTTAACATCTGTAGTTCATTTACCTGCAATCTGCTGTATTTCTTGACATACTTCCCCGAATCAGCTTGCGCCTGTGTTTTGAGAATCGATGTGTCTTAGAACTTTTTCTCACCGACTTACTTAGTTAATTTTAATAAATTAATCGGCAACTGGAATGGAAATTGCAAATTCCGTTCCCGACCCTAAAACAGAATTAACTTCAATTCTTCCGCTATGCTTTTCTTCCACAATTTGACGAGCAATAGCTAGCCCTAATCCTGTACCTTTACCAACTGGTTTTGTGGTAAATAAATGGTCGAATATCTTTGTTCTTACATCTTCACTTATCCCTTTACCATTATCAGCAATTGATATTTTTACGTTGTGGTTTTCAATTGAAGTTTTAATGATAATTTTGTGAGGATTTGCTTTAATATCCTGAAAGCTACGCTCAGTATTTGACTCATCCAAAGCATCAATAGCATTAGCCAAAATATTCATAAATACCTGATTTAATTGTCCAGGAAAACATGGAATTGGTGATAAATTAGCATACTCAGTGACCACTTCAATTTCTGGACGTTCTTCGTTAGCTTTGAGGCGATGTTTGAGAATCAAAATTGTACTATCAATGCCTTCATTGATGTTAAATGGCACTTTATAATCTTTATCTGCACGGGAGAAGGTTCTTAAGCTAGTGCTAATATTTTTTAATCTGTCACAAGCTATCACCATTGCATCGAGCATCTTCGGCAAGTCTTCTAGGCTATAATCCAAGTCAATTTCTTGGGCATGGTCTTTGATTTCCTCTTGGGGATTGGGTAGATTGTTTTGATATAGTTTCAGGTGTTCGGTGATATCAGCGAAAATAGGTTTAGCTTGTATAAGACTTGCAGAAATAAAGCCAAGAGGATTGTTCATTTCATGGGCTACCCCAGCAACTAAGTTACCTAGTGCAGACATCTTTTCATTTTGCACCATTTGTAGTTGGGCTTGTTGTAGTTCTCGCAGAGCTTTTTTAAGTTCCTGAGAATTTTGCTCATTTGCAGCTTCAGCAAGTTTGCGATCGCTAATATCAATTAGCATTCCATCCCATACCATTTCACCATCCTCCCTGAGTTCTGGCTGGGCAGCCGCTTTTACCCATTTGATATTCCCATTGGGTGTAACAATACGCCATTCATGGCGAAATGGGGTAAGATTTTTGGCTGACTCGACAACTGCTTGAAAAGCCTCTGCTTTATCTTCGGGATGTTCAAAATCACGCAGACTGTATTTCCCTGACTTCACATCTTCTGGTGCTATTTCGTAAAGAGTTTGACACCCAGAACTGACGTAGGGTACTGAAGATGAACCATCGGCTTTAATCCGAATTTGATAAATCAAACCAGGAACATTATCTGCCAGTTTTTGAAAGCGGGCTTCACTGAGCCGTAGCTTTTCTAAAGATTCTTCTAACTGTTGAGCATAAATCTGTGAATCTTGATACAGACGGGCATTTTCCAAAGAAATCGCCGCTTGGGTACAAAGGAAGTTGAGAATGAGGATGCGATTACTTGTAAACACCCCACTGGTGTAGCGATTCTTCAAATACAAAATCCCAATTAAATGTCCTTGATTGAGAATCGGCAAGCACAGCAAACTTTTTGGTTGTCGTTGACGTAAATATTCATCGATTACAGGTAAATTAGTTTTGAGTTCGTCAATCATCACAATTTCTTGCGTGTTTTTGACGTACTGTATCAACTTGAGAGGTAAATCGGGATTGCCCTCTAGGGGTTGGGAACACAGTTTTGTGGTTTCGGATGTGGCAATGGCTCTCACCTCCCATTCTTCTTGATGATTAGGTAGGATTAAGACACAGCGATCGCCCCCAGAATGTTGCAGAATAATCTGAGTCAGTTGGTGCAACAGTTCATCCAATTGAATCGTGCCAGAGAGGCTTTGAGAGGCTTTGAGGATAGCAGCAAAATCGAGAGCAACATTAATGCCAATGCTAGAGGAAAGGCTTAAATCAGTGGAGCTATGAACCGAAAGCTGAGTAGCGTTATTTGATAGTGTTTCCAGTACATTCAGAGGTTGTATTCCCTGCTGAAGAATCAGGTGCAGTAAATTGGGGTAGCGGTTTTCCAAATCCTCAGTTTTGGCTTTTGCACCCCAACGAGCGTAACAGTAGTATGCCTCCTGCATATAGCTTGCGGCCACCTTTTGTTTGCCCCAACTGAGGTAAAATTTAGCTGCCAGTTCATTGCTGAGTGCTTCTTCTTGCACATAACCGTATGTTTTGGCTTGAGCAATAGCTAAATCGTAATGTTCCATCGCCTCAGCAAATTGACCAAGCACTCGATAACGTTCTGCTGCCACCAGTGAAGAGCGATGTTGATGATTGAATGGGGCATGAGTTGCCCAAGTTTGTAGTTTTTCTTGATGAGTATTGATTCGCTCTAAAATAACAGATTGTTGTTCAGGGGCAGCATCTGCATAGCGTGCCAAATGAATTAAAGCATCATAGAAAACACGGATAACCACCATAAAATAACCAATGCCACCATCACTCACTTGTTCTGCTATGGCTGCTTGTTGTGAGGCTGGTTCATATTGTCCGAACAGATAGTAGAGAATGCTTTGAGACAGAGAAACATGAAATAACCCCGCTCGGTCATTTGTAGCTTGCAAATGGGTCAAGATTGCGGTGTGGTTGAAAACTTTGCCCTGCAAATTATAGGGGACTTCAGCCCGTCCCAGTAAGTTCAGAATCGCTTGCTGATAACACTCATAATATTTTAACGTTGCTTCTTGTTTGACCTGGCTGATAACTTGCCGATAAGCTTCCATTTCCTCAGCCAAATCACTTAATTCTCGACCATTCCAATAACTATACTGAGCGTATGTTATTAAGTTCAGCGCCACGCATTCCCAGTCTCCGTTTTCGAGTCCATTCTGGTAAGCTGACAGCAGACATGGAATAGTGTGGTCTAGAGGTTCTTTCCAGTGTCGAATAAAGCTGTTGACAATAAAGTAAGCCCTGCTTTTAAAGGACTTAATCTGGTGTTGTTCTAGTAACTTTAATGAAAGTTGTCCAAATTCATACCCAGCATCAACATCTCCTATGACACCACAGAGAATCAATCCGTAGTCTGCATAGGAAAAAATGGAAATAGATGAATTCCCACATCGGATAGACATCTCTACTTGCTTGAAGATCAGTAGTGGTAAAAGTGGAGGTGCAGCAATGTGTGCAGAAGACACTAGTTTTGTCAAGATTTGCATGGCTGCAAGTTGATGCGGCTCGCTCATTACCGGTAAATCCAGCAAGCTTAGGGGTGTGCGCCCCATCCACAGTTGCCTTGTCTGTTGGGTTGCGGCGCTAATATCTACGATAGTCGGCTGTTCGGGAAATTCCACGCCGAGTAATTTCAATACTTGCAATCCAGTCTCAATTACTTTGGCAAATTGACCTTGAGACCGGAATGCCGTCATTTGGGTTTCATAGACTTTGATGGTGTCCAGCAAAGAAGTAGCAGATTGCAACACAACGTCACCCCATACTGCTAGCTTGTCAAAGTCTGTATTTAGGCAGGCAGCTTCCAAACGCTCGTGATGCAGATTCAGGGTAAATTTGTAGTGTGCTGTCCAGGTATTAGAAGGTAGTAAATCAATGCCTTGGGTGAAGTAGTTGACGGCAGCATTATAAGCGATCGCGGCTTTTGCTTTACGCCCGGCGATGAGATTGAGTTGGGCTAACTCAAGTTTTTTCTCAGGCTGAACCAGCAAGTCAATGCCTATATTCAGGTGATTGACAATTTCAAAGATATTTGCTTCTAGTTCAGTTTCAGGTGTACTAGCGTGTAATAATTCACCAATCGCTAGATGAGTTGCTTGTTTGCAATCTGCCGCAATTAACTTGTAAGCAGCTTGTTGGATGCGATCGTGCAGAAAGCGATAAGTTAAATTGACACAGCGATCGTCAACCGTTGTTTGGGCATCAAGTTCGCTACTCTCTGCCTGAAAGAACTTGTAACTCTGGCTGGTTGGCACAATCAAGCCTTCTTGCAACGCTTTCCATAACGCCGTCGCTGCATTGGTTGGAGACTGCTGTGAAACGATCGCCAAGGTTTTTAAATCAAAAGAGTTGCCAATGCAAGCAGCTAACTTCAGTACATTTTGCGTTTTGTTAGGTAATTTCTGCAACTGGTAAGTGAGAAATTCCACCACATCATCGGTAAGAGATAGTGCCGTGATTTGGGCAATATCGCATTCCCAGTAACCTTGATGGCGGTTAAAAGTAATCTGCCCATCTTCGTGTAAGCTTTTGAGAAACTGGGTGATAAAAAAGGGATTACCTTGAGTCTTGCGATCGATTAATTCCGTCAGAGGAAGCGTTAGCGAAGCGACTCCTTTGGAGTCTCGCTCAGTCGTACAATGCAAGGTATCTGCAATTAACTGATTTGTATCACTCAAAATCAGGGGCGCGAGGGTAATTGTATTGACAGTCTTGCCAGTTTTCTTCAGTTCCTCCACCGTCAAGATAAACGGGTGGGCAGCTTGTACTTCATTATCTCGATAAGCCCCTAACAACAGCAGATAACGCCGATCTTCCATCAGCAGTTTAATTAATTGCAGGGAAGCTAAATCTGCCCACTGCAAGTCATCCAAAAACATCACTAAAGGGTGTTCTGCTGTGGTAAATACAGCAATAAACTTTTGGAATAATAAGTTAAACCGATTCTGTGCCGCAGTTCCTGACAGTTCTGGCGCAGGCGGTTGTGTGCCAATCACTCGCTCTAGTTCTGGAATCACCTCAATAATAACTTGGCCATTGTCTGCCACAACTTCTAGAATCTGGCTTTGCCACTTGGCCAATTGTGCATCAGATTCTGACAACAATTGCCCCATCAAGTCGCGCAAAGCTTGCACAAAAGCAGAGAAAGGAATATTGCGATTGAATTGATCAAACTTACCTTTAATAAAATACCCCTGCTGTCGGGTAATGGGCTTGTGGACTTCATTGACGACAGCAGTTTTACCAATCCCAGAGAATCCTGCTACCAGCATTATTTCTGCTGTGCCATTGGCGACACGCTCAAAAGCTTGCAACAAGGTAGCAACTTCTGATTCTCGTCCATAGAGTTTTTCGGGAATTAGAAAGCGATCGCAAATATCCCGCTTGCCAATGGCAAAATCTGTAATTTCTCCTGTATCTTGAAGTTGCGCCAAACAAGTTGCTAAATCATGCTTTAATCCCAAGGCACTTTGATAACGGTCTTCTGCATTCTTCGCCATCAACTTCATAACAATATCAGAAAGTACCTGCGGAATGCCTTCTCTGTTCCCTGTTCCCTGTTCCCTGTTCCCTAATGCCGTAGGCATTTTAGCAATATGACAATGCACCAACTTCATCGGGTCATCCGAGATAAATGGTAACTCTCCGGTTAATAATTCATAAAATGTCACACCCAGTGCATAAAAATCGCTACGGTAGTCTATGCCTCGGTTCATTCTTCCAGTTTGTTCGGGAGAAATATAAGCAAGTGTACCTTCTAAGACATTGGGATTTTTAATTTCTTGGGTTTCTTTAGGTAAGAGAGAAGCAATACTAAAGTCAATTAGTTGAACTTGTTTTGTTGGGGGATGAATTAGAATATTGGCAGGTTTGATATCTTTGTGGATAACACGGTTGTGGTGTAAATCATGGAGAATATCAGTTAATTGAATGGCGATTGTTAAAAGTTCCACTAAGGAGAGGGTAGTGGTTTGAATGTATTCTCGTAAAGCTACTCCTCCCGTATCTTCCATTACCAAAATATAACCATTACTATAGGGTTCTAATGATAAGGGATGAATGATTCCGGGAATGTTGAGATTTTTGGTAATGGTATATTGGTTGCGAAATTCTAGTAATTCGTTGAAGTTCGGATATGCTGAAGTCAAAAGTTTTATGACCACTGCGAGTCTATCTTGTTCTCGAATAGCTTGATATACTCTGGTTCTGGAGCCTGCATACAGTTGAGAGCTAATTTGATATCCGGGAATGATTGGGCAGGGGTTTGGAGTAGCCATTTAGATATATATTCTAATAAAAGTTGTGTGCATCTACACTCTGCTAGTATTCCCATCAACGCTTGCATAGCATCACATCCAGAACTCGTTGAGTTTGAATATCAATTTTAAATAAACCACTAGTTCGAGAACTTTTAAGAATAGCTGCTACAGACCGAAATCCTGAACATTCCATATTCATACCATTTCACCAAATAAATGATACAAATAATTTCTCCCCTGCTCCCTCTGCTACCCCTCATGATACTCTGCAAAATTACACTTCAAAAGTGGGCTTTTAAAAGCATTTAGGCTGTCTTTAAATCAAATTCAGAAAATTTACCGAAATAGTAGCGCAAATCGATTGTGGCTCAAACCGTTTGAGCCACAATCGATTTCACTTTATGTGCCAATTCTGTCGTCCTAAAGCTGCTACACTCCGTTGTTCAAATTTCATCTTACGCGCGAACCAATGTGCTTCTCGCTTCCTCTGCTAGAAACTGCGCTACTTGTTCATTAATCTCCCTTTTGACTATTTGGCGATACTCAACAAAATGCTCGATTTGAGCGCAAACTGACAGGTAACTACTTAAACCACCTGGATTGTAGCGATACATATTCCAAAGATTACGCCAGAACTGCCACCGAGTGTTACGAAGAACACCTTGCCGCCAACAGATAGTTAATAAGGCACGAATTGTTACCCAATTAATCGGTTTTTTCGCACCTTTACCTTTCTTGGGATAAGTTGCCTCACCTAGAATTCGGTAGTGACGATAAGCACGATCTAAGAACTTTGACGGCTCATATAATTGCCAAAAAGCCTCTACATACTCGTTGGCGATTTCCTCTAAGGGACGAGTCGGTACATAATTCATCAACGTGGTTTGGTTGATGTTAGCTGACTTAGTGCGGAGTCGTCCTTCTTTTTCTAGGCGATGCCAGAGTGCTGTATCAGGCAATGCTTGCAACATACTAAACAACGCTGTCGGAATTGATGTTTGTTCTACAAATTGCACGATTCTCGCGCCTGCGCCAGCCTTTTCACCATCGAAGCCAATAATGAATCCTGCCATTACTCGCAAGCCTGATCTGGCGATCGCATTCACTGCCTCACTCAGGGAATCCCTTGTGTTTTGATGCTTTTGGGTAAGAGTCAAACTTGCTTCATCTGGTGTTTCAATCCCCAAAAAGACAGCACCAAAATTGCATTGCACCATCAAATCCATTAATTCTTGGTCGTTTGCCAAATCCACTGAGGCTTCTGTGGCAAAGGAGAAAGGATACTGATGGTTCACCATCCAAGGTTTTAGTTCTTTAAGGAACAGTTTGACGTTGCGTTTATTGCCAATGAAATTGTCATCCACCATGAAAATGCTGCGTCGCCAACCCAACTCGTAGAGGCGATCTAGTTCCTTAAGTAATTGTTCTGGTGCTTTTGTGCGCGGCTTGCGACCGTAAAGCACAATAATATCGCAAAACTCGCACTGGAAGGGACATCCGCGCGAAAACTGTACCGACATTTCTGCATAGGCATCGAATTCCAACAGGTCAAACCGGGGAATGGGTGTATGAGTAACATCTGGTCTTTCGCCATTGGCACGGAAGATTCCAGATTGCTCGCCCTGTGCGATCGCACGGGTAAACAGGGGCAAAGTAATCTCTCCTTCATCCAAAATCAAATAGTCTGCCCCTACCTCCATCACTTCCTGAGGTAATGCAGTTGCGTAAGGCCCACCTACTGCTACCCGTTTGCCTCGGCGTTTTGCTTCCTGAATTTGCTTTAATAAATCTTCCTTCTGCACAATCATGGCGGACAGAATCACCAAATCTGCCCAATCCCATTCTGCTTGGTTAACTTCGCGGACATTGCGATCGACTAGCTTAAATTCCCATTCCTGCGGCAAAATAGCGGCAACCGTCACCAACCCAAGCGGTGGCAACATCGCTTTGCGATTGAGCAATGCCAGGGTCTTCTCAAACGACCAAAAGCTTTTGGGAAAAAGGGGATACAGGAGCAAAATATTCATCAAAAACCTCCAAAAACTGTATCCCTCGCTGAGACTGAATGGTGTATGCAACATACCACTCGCTGGGGAGTAAGATACACGCTGATTAACTTAAGATTACTAGAATTTAGTGTTTTTAAACACAGGTATAAACTGTATTGTAATTATAAGCTCTCACAAAGTGTCTATGTCTAAGAATTGCCCCTAAATTGGCTAATAAACAGATGCTTGCCAAAGCCAACAAAATATATGTAGGAGCCATAACTACTCCAATCATGAACCAAGCAAGTACGTGCAGTATCATGAGTAGAGCAAAGATACTGGCAATTCCAGCAGCTTGCCAAACCTGAAGAGCCGGACGATGTAATAGTGTAAAAATTATTGTCAATGAGGTAGCAAACAGATTGGCTGGAATTAGAAAGGCACAAATGCCAATACAGTAAGTGCTGGAAAATTCAGTTAACGTGTTAAAGTCGAGCATGAGTTTTTTGGCTAAGTTGCTAAATTTTAATATGGATGTTTGGCTTGAAAATATTGTAGAGGGAGAAAGTGCTTTTAGTAAGAAATTAGAGCATCTATAGTTCTCATTGAAAGTAAGAAAATATAGCTTTAAAAAGCTATTGATAAAATTAGTTTTAATCAGTTTTGGGATTTTATATTTCGACAAAATCTATAACTTAGTACCTGGGACTCGGCACAAGCACGAAATCTATCATTTCGCCCAATACTAAACCAAATCCAGCTATGACTGTTAAAATTACTAATGCATTTAGTTTGTTTAAATCAGTAAGACGCATTTCTAATTCTGCTAAAACAGTAGTTGCTAGCGGGGTAATAATGAGAATTCCTAAAATAGGGCTATTTACTGCTAAAGCAAATATTAATATACTCATCATTGAAGAGATAATAAAAATTACAAACGAACTTGGGGTAAAAAAAATCAACGAACGCTCAAACAGAGAGCTATTTTTACCTCCGCCAAAGAAAATCACAGTTGCTATAAAACTTCCTACAAGCCAAATAATATGATAAGTAGATAAATACCAACCTAAGAAAGCGTAAGCAAGACAAAGTAGCAATAAAGATAAGCTAGTAATTTTATTTAAAAAATCTATATTCATCACATTCTTTTGTTAACATAACTCAGAAAAAACGCTCAGAATCACGCTGTATTATGCCCCTAAATTCGCACCCGATGGTTGGGCAACAACTTTAACTAGTGGTTCATCGCATGAGTTCTGAGTCGTTAGTAGTGGTCAGAGCCTACGCTTCTTGGAGAAGTCCGGGATATTGTAGCTTATCAATATTAATGAGATAGACCACTAGCTATGGTTAAACTTAGCTGACAGCAAATGCAGTTAGCAGTGTCAGAGCAACAAACACGATAGCTAATGCCCCCTGAAAGATGTATCGCTGTTGCTGTTGTGTTGAGGGATACTCTGCCAAAGATATAGCAGGCTGAATTGCGTAGTTATTGATCATTCCCTCATCATCTACTGTGTAGCCAGTTGCGAGGGGTACATTAAGTAATTGACTGCCTTCTCTGTGTGTACGCGCTTGAACTTCAGAGGGGATCAGTTCACTGCCATTACTAGGAAGATGTGCGATGGCGTTCCGCCCAGCATAGCTGATCGCTTTGTGCGGTTTCTTTCCTGCTTTTAAATCTCCTTCTTTATTGAAATACATTTCCAATGGTTCGCAGATGTACACCTCCGCTTCCATAAAGAAGCTGTCAGCCGTCTTACAATCATCAAAGTTGAGGGTCTTCCCTTCTTTATCGGTGTAGCGCATGGGCGTGACCTCGTGTTTTGATATGTAATTATTATAACAAATTATTTACACAACTACAATATTTGTGATATTATTCCTATCCTTTTAGCCAAAAACATCTTTATCGTTGTAAAAGTGCCAAAAACTGTGTTGCAACTAAATATAGGGTCTTGTCTATCAATCTTTAATTCATGTTGCACCCAAGGTTCAACATATAGTATTGCTAAGAAAAACAAATAAACCCCTGAAACACGGGGGTTCAGAGGGTTATGCAGGTGGAAATGGGTTGCTCGCTACCTAAATACACCCCAAATGTCTTCTACTGGCTAAAGCCCATATTAAGTAGTTCCTGGGGAGTTGCCAGCACGTCAATTGCCACAAAGAAAATTTTGCCTTGCGGATTGAGCAAGAACCGCCATGCTAGATTTATGCCAACACTGTCACCAAACCAAGGAGTTTGCACTTTACCTGTCACTTTAATCTGGGTAAATTCTCCTTCTGTTGGTTCAGATACCCCTCGCTCTGGTATGAGCTTGAGTCCGTAGCATTCTTCGCGCATATAGACGAGGATGTTCTCCTGACCCACAATCGGTTCTTGGAAAGGAGGTTGCAAAGCACCATCTTCAGCAAATAAAGCCACAGCCTCTTGGAAGTCAAAGGCGTTCATATTCTCCACATAGCTTAGGACTGTCAAGTTGTTGATGCCCTCGATGCTGACCTTAGCTCTGGGTGCGATATCTTTAGGTGGAACCACAGGTTCTTTGACTTTTTGGATGCTAACTGTTGGGGCATACCCCATATTGACAACAATATTTTGTAATACGGTAAGTTGCTGACCCCCTTCAAGTTGACGGATGGCTTGGAGGACATCTGATCCCTGTGCAGACAGTTCATAACTTTCTGGAATAGGAGCAACTATTCCTTGTTTCATCCACTCGCCTAACTGATACCAGAAGCCCAACTTAATATTCGTGCCGAAAGAGGAATATGTACGGCAGATGGGAGTATCACTATGGTTAACCAGATCGCACATAACTTGCGTTTGGTCTATAGCAGGCATCTGCTTGATTTGAGTCAGGGTTTTTTCTGCAAAGACCATATTGGCTGCTCCCATAGCAGCAGGAGTAATTGTCACTCCCATCTCTGTATAGGCAAACCAAAGTAAAGCTAACTGATCCTCAGCACTGAGTTGGTTACATGATTCAACCGTCGCGGGAATTGCATTAGCAACTTGAGTTCCTGGAAAAATAGAGCGTGCAGACTCGATAGTAAACGTCATTTTTTCAAATCTCCAAAACGAAATTACATTAATTGACAGTGTTTCAAAAACGGTGATACTAACGTGAAACTAACGGTTCTAACTGCTGTTCCAGACTTAAATCACCATATCCAGAAACATGACCCAAAATCTGTTGAGCGATCGCATATGAGGACTGTTGGCAAATAGCTAAACGGGCAAGCACAGCCACGAACTCATCCATATCCAGAGGTTTGGTAAACCATAGGTCAAACCCAGCAGACAAACCCTGTTGACACATCTCTTCATCGTCGTAGCCTGTCACAGCGATCGCTAACACCACTTGCCCTAACTCTTTCGCTTTGCTTTTCACTTGTTGAATCAGGGCATAGCCATCTTCCTTTGGCAAGCCAATGTCACTCACGACTATATAAGGTTGCCATTGCTCAAATATCTCCAGAGCTTGCGGGACTGAAAACGCTTGTCGTACCTCAACACCATAGAGTTGCAGCAGGATCGTCATCAAATCGCAGAAATCGACATTATCATCTACGATCAGTACTTGCAGCCCTTGGAGGGATGAAAGATTATTCAGAAATCTATTACTTGGATACATAACCACTCCAATTGAGATTTCATGTGCAACAAGTGCTAAAACCCTCAGCAATTCCTAAAGGAGTGAACTGTTAGAGAGAAAATATATAGCATCCTTTCTCTTACAGCATGACAAGGTAGTGTTTGATTTGTTGGTTTATTTGGTTAATTACGACATGAAAAGTAAGGAAAGTTTTCAAGATGAATTCCTTCAAGATTCTTAGATTAAAAAACATTCCCTAGACAGTTATAAGGCAGTGACTATTTCAGGACTTACGCACTCAGATCCCCCAACCCTTTTTAAGGGGTGCTAGGGGGGATCTAGGTTTCAGGCTTCAGTGCGTAAGTCCTATATTTAACGTGAGTTCGATGAACCTCTCCCCAACCCCTCTGTCTTGAAAAGTTTTGCGCCGGGAAACCCGGACGCGCAACGCCAGTTGCTTTATGCCGGGGAACCCGTCCAACGCACTGGCTCAACTTTTCGCTCCGACGCGG
>NZ_JACJRV010000024.1 GCF_014697475.1 Nostoc sp. FACHB-152 | reverse complement strand
ATTCGGTTTATAGCTTGGGTTTTCTCTATTAACCAATCTAAATTATCTAAGTTTTATTTAATTTTCTTATATTATTTTACCATAGTTACTCTGGGAGAGCCAGTAAAAAAAGCAGGTACTAAGGGAAGTCTATTTAGAGAATTGAAAAATAGTTATGAAGAAATAAATCCTGCACTAAAGTTAGGATGGCAGATAAAGCTTCTAGAGATAAACAGTCAAATTAGCCTCGAAAATTTAATTACCTTACAACCTGAGATAGATAAAGCTATCAAGCTCGGTCAATCTTGGGAAACCTATAGCGAAAAAGTAGCTCAAAGCCTTAAACAGCAACCTCCTATTACGAGTAAATATCCTGTACTGTAATCACAAATCTATAGCCGCTATAACTCGTAGCGGCTGATTCATTATGCTTGGCAACATACACTTATTCAAAATACCCATTACTTGTCTAACAGCAGTTAGTTACCTAGAAAATCTTTCCGAACGAGTAAATATTTTAAGCCTGTATCAAAAATTATTTCCAGAGAAATGGTTAGAATCAACCATACCTATTACTAAACAATCACATCCAACTAGTGCTTACCTCGATAGAGAAATTGAATTTATTAACCTAGTGAATGAAAATCTATTCCCAGTAGAATATATCGATGAAATCGAGTTTAATCCCGAACGTGATAGTATTCTAGTTTCGCCAGAAAGACTTGAGTGGTGGAATGAAGATTTCGAGGAATTGGTATACTCGGAGAAATTCCTACTGTCATTAATGGGGCAAGGGTACAATATCAGCCAATGGAAACTAAATTTTGGTTTTACTCCTGACTACATTGCTCCAGCAGAAGAAATTTACTTCGAGAAATTCGTAAAGCTATGTCATCGTTACAAAAGTCCCCTGCAATATTTAGATATAGCCATACGAATTATAGATTACTCAACTGGAAATATTTGGCTAGATGTTACGTGTGAAACAAGCGATTGGCTGGAATGGACTTATGAGAATATTGTATTTCTCGCTCAAAAATGGCAAGAAGCCGTCTCGATGATGGAGAAATCAAATGAGGTTAGCCATTTGTTAGAAACATCTATTTCTGCTCGAAAAGCAGCAGTAAAAATTTGGAATCAAGCATCAAAAGCATGAATGTAAACACAAATATATTACCGATAATTCACTTAGAAAATGTCTCCCAAATCCTGCTGGCCAATATTCCCCAAGATAATTTACTAGGGCAGTTAATTATCCTCAAAGGACAGTTTATTTTAGTCGAACGCGAAGGTAAAGAGTCTAAATATAAATTCTTATCTCCTGAAGCAGTAGAGAAAGCCTTCACAAGTAAAACTGCCGCATCTGGATGGCTTTCTAGCAACACAATTTGGTGGGGTAAAAATCCAGAGGGAGAGGCCATTATTCAGTTTTACTCTCCCCAAAAATATCAAATTCAAATTATAAGACAAGAACCTGAAGTAATTACTGTACCAATGCCTGCATTCTTATTTGCTGGATGCGGTAGTAGATATTACCTGTGGGCAGTTAAAGGGAGGGTATTTAAACCAGACGCACAACTGTACAAGCCTCCTTTACCTAATATTTGGGACGACTCTAGTATTTGCTTTGGGGGAAATTCTCTCAGTATGTGCAATGCTGCAACCATAAGCCAAGTTTGGGATTTGTTCTGGAAATCACCTTTTAACAAGGACTTATCCCAAGGCAAGTCAAAAACTCATCCCGATAATATCTGCAATCAGCTAATCAAATTACACGAATCTAAAGCTAAATTCTACCCTTCAAGTGACCTTGTTCCCGTTCATAGCTGGAAAGTCACAACCCCAGAAGACATTATCAATCATTTGTTCAGTTAGCCATGAATCCTTTTATCGGTTATCACCTCGCTACAAGTAATAACTTTCCTCCTTACAGTCAAAAACTCCAGGAATACTGGCTGGCAGCAAATGGGCTTTTCTTGCGATCGCACCGCCGCGAGTTAGAGGTTTGCTTGCAACTAACTCAAACTCAAGTCGCTGGACTCCAACCCCTTGAACCCTACTTTCGTCTGAAAGTCCCAAAAGTTCCTTGCCAAGCGATCGCCGAGATTATCAATGCTGCCAGTATCAACCCCCAACAGGAAATCCTATTCTACTTGGGAGTGACAAACAACCAATGGTGGTGTCACACACCACTGCAAACTGCGTCCTCTACTCACGTCTTATCTTTAGAAAGCGCACTCAATAAAAGCTATACAAATAGCTTGGTGGAAATGCACAGTCATGGAACTCTAGCTGCCTATCCTTCAAGTGCAGATAATCAGGAAGAAAAAGGCAAATTTCGAGTGTTTGCGATTATTGGCACACTGAATACCATTCCCACAATCTATACCCGCATTGGGATATACAATCACTTCTTCGACATCAACCCCAATCAAATATTTGAACTGCCGCCACAGGTAAAATGCTTGAATTAACTACTTACCAACAAGCTTTACCCGTCTTACCTCGCAATCATACTCGTATCAACTTTGTTTTAGTAGGAGTAGGAGGAACAGGCGGGTTTCTTGCAGAAGATTTATGTCGAATTATTCTGCAACTCCAGCGCACTAGGAAAGAAATTAACTTTGCGATCGTCGATGGCGATACTGTTGAACTCAACAATATCAGCCGCCAAAATTATCAACAAGCTGAAATTGGGCTACCAAAGGCAGAAACATTAGCTGCAAGATGCAGTGCCAAGTATGGAATAGAGATTACAGCTGTTTGCGACTGGTTTGAAGAAGACATGATTCGCACGGCCAGTTGGTGGAATACCCTAACGGTAATTATTGGCTGTGTAGATAACAGCACAGCCAGGAGCAAAATTCACTCTGTTCTTAAAATCAACAGTGCAAATGAGCCTGCATCACTATTTTGGCTGGATTGTGGAAACAGCAACTATTCTGGACAAGTAGTAATTGGAACGCACTCTAATTTTGATATAGTCCAAGCTTCTAATAACCCAGACAAACCTCAATTCTGGTTGCATCTTCCCTCCCCGGTGCTGGTTCACCCAGAACTGCTAGTTCCTCAACCAGAAGAACTTAGCGACAACAACCTTTCATGTGCAGAAATTCAAGCACGGAATTATCAATCACTATTCGTCAATAAAATGACGAGTGCGATCGCAGCCCAGTATCTACTAGAATTAACCCTCACTGGGGGGTTGAAAAAGTTCGCCAGTTATTTTGACCTCAAAGCAATGTCAAAGCAAATGGCAAACTCAACTGAGGTTATTTCTCAATGATATTGACAAACTTTTTGCCCTTGTGGAATGAAACAGCCCTGCCCGAATTAAAGGGGGTCAGGACGAATACAAAAACCTTCAGCTATTACACAAACACTGCCACGACCGAAAGACTGCTGAAGATGTTTCAGTAGGGGGGAGTGTACATGACAAGTACCAACCCATTGAGGAGCCGGATGAGGTGAAAATCTCACATCCGGTTCTGAAGACAAGCGGTTCTCGTGAGGGAATCGCTTAGTTTAATTCTGCCGACGCATTGAGAAAGCCTACCTACTGATTTTTTGCAAAACTCAAATATGAATTTTATATAATATAGGTATCGGATTTAAGCGTTTATTCTCTAACAGAACTTAATTAATCATTTTTAAATAAACGCTCTTTCTGGTGGGCAAAAAAGCTTTTATGCTTTGGCTAGAGTAATGAAAAATTGATAATTTATTAATTGATAATGAAATCTAAATTACCATTTATTATCTTGCTCATGGGCTTGCTAACTCATACCTCTGCTCATGCAGAAAGCCTAATTTCTCAAACCCAAAATCAGCAGCCAAAACAATTAAGACAAATACAGCAAGAACAACAACAAAACAATTTAAGAAGGCAACCAGAAGTATTGAGGCAAAGGCCAAATGAATTAAATAGCCAATCTCAACAACTGTGGCAGCAATTTAGATTGCGACAAGACCAACTGCGATTACAACAACAGCAGCAGCGTGAACAACATAGGCTGCAACCGAGCGAATTGCAACACCAAAGGTGGCAGCAATTTAGACTGCGACAAGAGCAACTGCGACTACAGCAACAAAGATAATAGAACTAAGTTCTATAGAAATTCGGTCTACAGTCCAATACCTGAGTCACGCCAGTAGGATGCTTTATAGCAAAGCTTAACGCACCGAGAAATGCGGTGCGTTACGGCTAACCCTGAATTTTTCAAACTCCCAAATCCTTATATAGCCGTAACACACCCTAATTGATACTAAAGGCGATCGCTTACAATTAGCTTACTATTTTTGTAAGTTACCCATGTGCAAACCGCACTCTTTAGCGGTAGACTCTTCCCACCACCAACGGCCTTCGCGTTCGTGCTGGTTGGGTAATACTGGTCTGGTGCAGGGTTCGCAACCAATACTGATAAAACCGCGTTCGTGCAATTTATTGTAAGGCACCTCTAAGGCACGAATATATTCCCAAACTTCGGCAGAAGACCAGTTTGCTAAGGGGTTGAACTTAATTAACTGATGGTCTTCAGTAGAAAAGGCGGTATCAACTTCAATTACAGGGATATGGTTGCGTGTGCTGGGGCTTTGGTCTTTGCGCTGTCCTGTTACCCAAGCATCCAGGGTATTCAATTTGCGGCGTAATGGTCTTACCTTGCGGACAGCGCAGCATTCTTTGTGACCATCTTGATAAAAACTGAACAATCCTTTTTCTTCTACTAAGGCTTGCACTTCCGCAGCCTCAGGGAACATTACTTCTAATTTAATTCCATAATGCTTTCTGACTGTATCCAAAAACTGATATGTTTCTGAGTGCAAACGTCCGGTATCTAAAGTAAAAACGCGGAAGTCTTTGGTAATTTTTGAAGCCAGATCAATCAAAACCACATCTTCAGCACCACTGAAGGAAATTGCCATATTATCAAAATTATCCAAGGCAAATTTCAGAATTTCCCTGGGTGATTTCTGGCTGTATTCTGCTTCTAGGGCGGCAATATTTAAGTCCGTATGAGCAACTACCATGTCTTAAATGTTCTCTTCTCTCCAGACTTGTAATTCTACCAATTTAATCAGCCTTTATACCAGTTCGCCCAAAATAGACTGATTGAGGAGAGAAAATAAAAATTACACAGAGGTTGTAGAAAACAACGTGTGATGATAACCTCGTTTAAAAATACGATTTTCAGTTACTAGTAAGCAAAAAAATTTACTAATGCGAAGTTGGCAATATTAAAGAGGTATCAAGCCATGAATTTTCTCTCTTCAAAGAAACAATCATCAATGGCTGTAATTGGAGTATTGATGATAACTCTGGGAGTAGAGCGAAGTGCTACTGCGGCTGCATTCAACCCTGCACCTCTGTTTGAGAGTGCAGTCAGCTACTCTACTAAGATTCCTCGAAGTGACGGTGGTGTAGATACTGCTGACATTTATCGCCCAGTATTATCTGGTAAAAATTCTCAGCAGAATTCACTACCCATTGCGTTATTGTTGCAGGGTGCGCTGGTTGATAAATCAGATTACTCAACGTTTGCTAGCACTGTGGCACGTTATGGGTTTGTTGTTGTAGTGCCTAACCACCTTAGAACAGCAATTAGCCCGACAGGTGCAGTGACAGGGCTGTTAACTGAACAACAACAAGTAAATGATGTTTTAACTTACATAAAAACTGAAAATTCTCAACTTTCATCACCTATTGCTAATTCAGTTGACACCAGTACTCTAGTCTTGCTGGGACATTCATTTGGTGGAGCCGTAGGGATAGCTGCAATTCAGGGTAACTGTTTTCCTACCTTATGTACTAGTAGTTTTACTCGACCCCAAGCATTAAAAGGAGGTGTATTTTATGGCACTAACTTCCGGATTGGCCAAAGCGGTGCAGGAAGCATTATTGTTGAGAATGATGGTATCCCTCTGGCTCTAGTTCAGGGTAATCGGGATGGGGTTGCAAGTCCCTCTAATGCTGTATTAACATATGCTGGCATTCAAGATTCTCCGAAAGCTTTTATCAGTATTCCTGGTGCTAACCATTATGGAATTACCAACGATGACAATCTCATCCGTGAGTCTATTAGACCAACGCTAGAGCAAGATGTAGGAATTGAAACCATTGCTCGTTGGAGTGCGCTGTTTTTACGAGGAACTGTACTCAAGGACGAAGGAGCATTTGATTATGTATTTAACTCAGGTGATGCGTTAGACTCAAATGTTAATGTGACCAGCGTTGCCAAATCTGTACCTGAACCAAGTTCTGTATTATGTTTACTGGGACTAGGGGCAGTAGGTACAAGTTTACGGCTAACACGTCAGCAAAAATTAGTTAAGAAAGAAATACATTGTTAAGTTTGTTCTTCCAGGTAGTGAAGAATTGCGATCGCCAATACTTTTGCATCACCGTAAGATGTTAATTACGAATTTTTTCATGCTGATAGTATTTATGTGCCGACATTGCCATTGCTAAAAATCCCCATAAAATCATTCCCGATACGCTTAACATCCCGCTACTAATGATTAGTTGAGAGAAAGAGGCAATACCAATTGCACGGGCAGCACTTACGAAACTATCAAAACGAGCTTCGCTATACTGCATCACAGAGATCAGAATTAAAATTAATCCGCCTAAATAAAATATGGCTCCAAACCAGCCAAGAGTGAAAAACATATCTAGAATACCGCTATCAATCACAAATACTTCGATTTGTCCTGTTTTTTCGTTGACCTTCCAAATATTACCCAAACCATTACCCAGAACATTAGAAAGAGCTACCCCCAGGTTGCGGTCATAGCTTCCCGATCTATCTTTAAAACTAGTATCGTTTTCTAAATTAGAAAAACTTTCTATCCGTTCTGATACGACTTCAGAAATTGGCTCGATAGTTGTTAAGGGAATCACGCACAATGCCATAATCACAACGATCGCAATTAGGCGCATTTGTATTTTGGCTTTGACTGAACCCATAATTATAATCACGCCGAGTAACCAGCCTCCCCAGTTACTTCTGGCTTGGGACAGCAAAAACGACAAGTAGCCAACAATTGAGGCAGGAATGATCAACGGCCCAGAAGTTGTAAATAACAATAGCAGTCCGGTTTGCATGACTGCACCAAACGGCCCGACTGAGTGCATCGTACTCCAAACGCGCATTCCAAATGGTACAGGGTCGCCAGAACTCGTAAATAATTTTGATTCAATTAGCCAAAATCTATCCCACTCAGGGGCAACGACAAATTGATATATCCCATACGCACCTGTCAGCAAGACACACCAAAAAAATGTCCGTTGTAAATTCTGGCGATAGCTGGGATAGTCCCGCCAGTTCATGAATAAGTGAAAAGCAAAAATAATTGGACTCAGCCAGTCTAGTAAACCGCGTGCTACTGGGACTGGGGCATTATAAATTAATCCTACGAGAAAACTATAGAATACGCCGACGGCAGCCAATATAAAAGGTAAACCTCCCTGGCGAGAGGCTTTAGGAAAGTGTCGTAAGAAGGTTGCAATTGTAACAAATACGACTAAATAAGGTGCAATGAGAATCTGGCGGGTAGGATCCCAACCAACTCGATAGTCTATTAAACGAGCAACTAAGGGTGAGAGGAACCACATCCACCAAGTAAAACCGATGTAGAGAATCGGATGGCGCAAGTATAAAAATATAGCGACTACTAAAGCTGTCGCTGGATAAGTTAGGCGCAACATACTAGCAGCCCCAGCAAAGTAGCAGGCTACACTCAGCAATACAAAGCTGAGAATTGCTATCCAACCTTGTAGCGATCGCTTTTGTGGTGAGAATGGGGTTTGTGAAAAGCTATTGAATAGTAATGGTTGAGATATCACTGTGCATTTCCTGATATTTTTTTAACGCAGAGGAACGCTAAGGCAAACGCGGAGGTTACGCGGAGTTTGGTGTTAGCTGATTTTGAAGTTAGGATTGCTTTGCCATGTCTGCCATCCTTGCCAGCGACCACGCCAAGAGGCTAACCATTTACGCGTGGCGAGTTTGCCTTGGCTGGGGAAAAATCTCAGCCATTGAACGAAGCCAAAGCAGTCTCTTGTGCCAACTAAAATTGCCCACAGCCAGAAGATGATGCGGCGTAGGGGTGATAAGTGTTCTAGTAAAACTAGGGTTTCATTATGGACTAAGTTGATTTGCGCGATCGCATTAAAATTATTGCGCTGGTCTTCATCAAATCGCTGTGCTGGATAGTGGTCAACAGCAATTTGCGGGTCGTAAATCATTTGCCAACCTGCACGTTTTAAGGCGAGGGTGAATGCCATTTCAAAATGTACTTGTGCGCCTGTTCCTCGCATCCTCTCGTCAAAGCGTAATTTGGCGATCGCTTGGGTGCGAAAACTCATGTTCACACCTTTGAGGACATCCACGGGACGCGGTTCGCCAACTCCGAGGTGATGGTTGCCAATGATGCGGCCAAACCATTGTAATTTACCAACTACGGCGCGAGATTCGTCTTCTAGTTTGCTGCCTTGATGTATCCAATCACGCCCACCAACACCGCCTATTTTGGCATCGGCCAGAAAGTGAGAGTTAATTCTTTCTAACCAATCAGGATGAGGTGCAGCATCATCATCAGTAATAGATACAACATCTCCCTCAACGGCTGCGAGTCCAGCGTTGAGGGCAGCGACTACTCCTGGTAGGGTAACGGTGACGGTTTGCAAAGGCAGGTTATTTAAGGAAAATTCTGCAAGAAAATTCCAGGTGTCTGCATCAGTATCCCGAACAACCACGATAACTTGATCGACTGGTTTAGTTTGCGCTTGCAGTGCCGAAAGGCAACGAGATAGATCTAGAGGACGGCGATAGGTCGGGATGAGAACTGTGTTCTTCATTCTTAAGTAACTCCTCAAATAGATCCATATAGGTTTGGGCCATAGTTGACCAACTGTGTTGTTCTGCGACGGCGCGGGCGGCTTGACCCATCTGTTGCATCAGGGGGCGATCGCTTACTAAAGATGACAAGGCGGCGGCTAAGGCATCAATGTTGTCTGAATCTGGTAAAACAATCCCACATTCAGGTGTTACCAACTCTGCACCCCCGGTGGCTGTGGCAGTAATCACAGGCAATCCAGAGGCGAGGGCTTCTAACAATACCAAGGTGCAAGCTTCGTATCGAGAGGGGAAGACGAATAAATCTACTGCCCGCATAATTTCGGCAATATCACGGCGATAGCCGAGAAAATGTACCCGTTCGCTGATGCCTAAGTCAGCCGCTAACTGTGGGAAAGGACTAGCATCGGTACTCCCTACCACTGCTAGATGTAAATCGGGAACTTCCACTAAGGCGTGTAAGACGCTATCTAAATTCTTCCGTGGTGTACGGATATCTCCGGCAAATAATCCTAAATTTACATTTTCTGGTAAGCCTAATTTTTGGCGAGAGGCGACACCAGGGGTAAACTCTTGCAAATCTACGCCATTGACAATTACCCGAATGCGATCGCGGGGTACGCCAATATTAATTAATTCTTGGGCAACTTTTTCAGATACAGCGACAACGACTTTAGCGCGTTGAAAAGCTTGTTTTTCCCACCGGGCATTTAAGGCAGTGTATAACCATTGGTAAAAACCGTAAGCATCCCGACGAATGCGAGAAATATGTACAGGCGATCGTAACCAAGAACTATGTACAAAATGCACAGCATTGACATCGGCAGCAAATTTTGTAATTGCACCGTTAACTTTTAATAAATCGATTTGGGAACGATTTTTTTGCAACCAAGCAGCAGTTTTATAAGCAAAGATAAAGTTACGAATAAACTCGCTCGGATAACTATCAACAGAAATAGGAACCCAGTTAACTTTATTGTTTTGCTCAAGTTCTGGTGCTACTTCGCTGGCTAATAATGTTAACTGATGACCACGACGAATTGCTTCTTGAGCAACTTCATAGTTTACTCTTCCTTGACCATCGCCTTTTTTGACTTTGTGGGTAACAATGCAAAGTTTCATTAGTTTTAATAAGTATAAAGAATAGAAAAAATGAATTAAGCATTGGTATTACCCCTCCCTAACCCTCCCCTTATAAAGGGGAGGGAACCTGATTTTCTTGTTTCCCCCCTTTATAAGGGGGAGCCACTGCGTTGGGCGGGTTTCCCGACTTGAAGCAAGTGGCGTGGGATTAAGGGGGGTAATTCAACTAACGATAAATATTCATGCTGATCTATTTATTCCCAGCAATTGATGGGCTAATGGTTGCGGAGTAAAACTGAGTGTCAGTGCTACTAAAGTTCTGAAATTTAATTTCTGCTTTTTTAGTGCTTGCCATAAATAAGGACGGGCATCTGTGACTTGCTTATTCCGCAGTAAACCGATCCCTAATGTTGTATGCGCTTCTAACCATTTAGCTTTAAAATATTCATGAAATTCTTGCAGTCGGCTATCTTCCATGAATGTTTTGTAGCAAAATATTTCGCTCTGTGCTTTGCGAATTTTAGCTATGGCATTTCTACTGCCACTGAGCATTGTGTCAGTTTGTTCATGGTTACGATAGCGTGTTAATCTTTCAGGATGATAGTAAACGCTATGACCAGAAATACAGCAGAGGTAAGTTAAATATAAATCCCACATACCGCCTACTTCTTGGGGAATGCTATCCCAATCAATTAAACCATTACGAATTAAACAAGAGGCGGCGGTGGGAATACTTTTATCAACTAAACCGATTTTGGTAAAAGATTGGTGAGTGCCTGCTGTTAAAATATCTCGCTTGTAACCGCGTGTATTTTTTTCAGTTTCAACATGATTAATTTTGCTATCACTATCAATGATGTATTGGTCACAAAAAGCCAAAATTAAATTTGGGTCTGCTTCTAAAGTGGAAACGAGTTTAGCGACAAAATCCTCATTCCACATATCATCATCGTGGAGACTGGCAAGATATTTACCGCGTGCCATTTTAAAGGCGTGCATTTGATTAGGCAACATCCCAATATTTTTTGGATGTCGCCACAATCTAATGCGAGAATCGTTAAAAGATTCGATAATTGCTTGAGGATTTTCGGGGCTACAATTATCAGAAACAATAATTTCAATATTTTGATAAGTTTGGTTAACTGCGCTGGCGATCGCTTGCTTAAGATACTCTGGTCGATTGTATGTAGGAATTACCACACTGACCAGTGGTTCTTTTACTTTACTATCCATAGATGTCAACAATAATTGTAATTTCTAACTCAGTTTTAAAAAGCTTAAAATTGCTCGCAACTGAGCATATGATTTAGCAAGAAGATTTGCGATTAAAGTCAATATCTGAGATTGTTTAGGAATTTCATCATCTGGAATATCAGTCATTGCTTGGGATTTCGCATACTGACGACAAGCTTCCCAATCCTGCTGCCAAATATCGTCCATCCAAAAGCGACGTACTCCATATTTATGGAAGTAACGCAGCACTTCAAAGTCGTAAGTGTAATATTTATGTTTGATAATTGTGTGCATATCAATGCCCTTTTCTTCCCAGCCTGTAAACCACTCTTGAGGAGCAGGTTCAACCTTGCCGAGTTTCAAGTAATCCTGTTTTGCGGTATAACGTGACCTCCTACCAATAGGATTACCAACTTCTAATACATTTTCGATGACACTATACATCCGGATTTTTGCAGCGTGTGCATCTAAGCGAGTTACGCCATAGTGCAAAACTTTAATGTCATGAAAATGCAACCTCGGAGCATATTCAGGTGTTGGGATTCTCACACTATGAATAGATTGTGGTTGATGTTCGGCTCCGTCATCAACATAGCCCAGAGGTGTAAGAATACCAGTTCTAATACATTGATGAGTTGTGACAAATAAATCTGGTTTTTCAAAACATATTACTGTTCCTGGTTTGGCTTTCAGCATTGTTTGCCAACTAGGGGTTTGTGTTGCATTAGCAGCTAATATTTCATCAGCATCTAAAGCTAAGAGAATTTTAGGCTCTGATATTAAATCTCTTGCTGCTTTAATTAACAATAGCTGTCGCTCTGCTTCGTTGAAATTTTCTGATTTATTTTCAATTAAAATAACTTTATGATATTTCTTGCAAATAGCCTGACTACCATCAGTTGAATTTTGGTCAGCAATAATAATGTAATCAGCAAATTGGCTAGTAACTGATAAGAACCGCTCTAAAATCCAGGCTTCATTTTTTACAGGAGTAATGACTACAATTTTTGGTGTTGGGCTTTCCATTATTGATTGAGATGATTTAATTATTAAAGAAATTAGCGATTAATCAGAAGATGCAGAGATAAGTAATATCAATTCGCAATGACGCTCGCAGGCTCGCTACCGCTTCGCTAACGCAATTCGCAGTTCGCAATTAAAATTCTTCAAATATGGTATTGCTTTCGAGGTTTGAAGGAGTTGCCTTATTTTAGAGAATTGGTGTAATTTATTCGGTTTTTGTTGTTCTCGTGTCAAGCATGAAATTCAGCAATAGTTCTTTCGTAAATTTTTTCTAGCCGTTGAACGTGAATATCAATAGTGAAGTCCTGCTGAAACCAAGCCTGACCTTCTTCGCCCATACTTTTGCTTTTTTGATAGTTTGTTGCTAATTCATTGATGGCAACAGCTAAATATAAGGCATTATTGGGTGGCACTAAAATCCCGGTTTTGCCAGGTTGTACGTGTTCAGGAATTCCGCCGACAGCGCTAGCAATTATAGGTCGATAACGAGCGTAAGCTTCTAAGGTTACAAGACCAGCAGGTTCTGGCCAAAGGCTAGGAAAAACGACAGCAAACGCTTGTTGATAAAGGGCTTCTAACTTCTCACCATTGCACCAACCATGCCAAGTAATGCGATCGCTTAACCCCATTTCATGTGCTAATTTTTCCATACTGGGCTTACCCCATCCATCACCAGCTATATCAAGATGGATTTGGGGTTCGGTCTTTGCTAAAGCTTTGATGAGCCATTCAATGCCTTTATAAGGAACAATGCGACCAGCAAAGAAAATTCGCTGTTTTTGATGAATTACTCTAGTTAAAGGTGCTGTAGAATTCTTAGGTTGTTGAACACCACAACGCAGGGTAAATACTCGTTCAGGTGGTAAGCCACTCATAATGATTTGCTGACGCACATAATCACTATTAGCAATGACGGGAATTTTCAGCTTTTTGAGTATTTCTAAAGGCTGAGAAGCGTTCCACCAATCTTGCAGAATATTTTGCGGTCGGCGGCTACCACAACCATCTACTATATGACCCCAGGTACAGCCTACAGGATTCATGGGGCGATCGCAAAGTTTGTTGCGCTCTGCTAAATATTTTGTACCGCTAGGACAGTAAACAGAGTGATTGTGTAGGGTAAATATTGCCGGACATTCTTCTCGTAAATCTGCTAAAAATTCTAGGTCGTGAATGTGCAGCAACTTGAACTGCTTTTGATCTACTTTTTTAATAGACTTCAGTACGCGTTGTAGCACAACTTCTTGTCTTGAAAAATCACTGACTTCGCTAATTTGCGAATCAACTAAAGAAGCTACATAAGTTTCAATCCCTCCACCGCCGTTGATATTAGCGTTAGTACAGTGGTGAATTATTGTTGTATCAGTTAGGTTTTTGCTCATTTTACAGACCGATGTTCAACCAAAACTTATGCCTAACATCATTGACATAATGCCTTAAAGCAATTTTTGAACTAGCAAATTTATCTGAATAAATGAACTGGTCTTCTACATTCAGAATATACTTTTGCGAACAAAAAGGTTTGCCCTGATTACGATGAATAGTCAAGTGTACAACTGTTTGTTCTGTAAAATATATAGGGTTGTCTTGGATATTTGTCAACCTTTCAATTGCAAAACTCCAATCTAATTCATGATTAAAGAGGAGGAACCCTGCATTGACTGGGTTTAATTTTTCGCTTTCATCATAGATAAGTCGCTCATCTAATGAAGCAGAGCAATCAGGCAAATAATGGCATAGTTTGTCATTGAAATTTGTGAAATTAGTTAAATCTATGCCACCTGAGAAAAATAAAATATCTGAATCTGTATAAATAGTTGCTCCACTTACAGGAATTGACATCAAGGCAGCTAGTTTTTTACCTAATGGATGTAGTTGGGCATAATTAGTAACACATTGCGGTAAATCTTGGCGTACCAGCTTAGTAAAAGGTATAACTTCAACGCAGGAATGAATTTGGCGTAGTAATTTACAGCTAGAGTCGCTATAGCTACCATCAGAAATTACAATAAATCTTTCTGGTATACCGATGTTGCGGATAAATGAACGAATGCTTGCTACCTGTTCTGGTAAATCACGTTCACAAGAAAATGAATAGACAGTGATATCAATTTGACGATTTTGTTTGATTGGTAATGTGCCAATTTTGCCAATAAATTTTGTGTAGATATTACGAATAATTTTACCTTGCAACCTAGAAAAATGGTAGCCTAAATTAACCATTTAATTTAACTCCAAAATATAAAAATATTAATTTACTGCTAATCCAATTAGAGTAAATTTTGTTGGATAGGGGGAAGAGTTTTTTCTTACATATTCAATAAGTAACTGAGCAAAAAATGCTAGACTCTAACCCCTAGCCTCTAGACCCTAATCTTTATCCGGCTTGCCCCATTTCATACTGAGTCTTGTGATATTCCCAAAGCTTACCTTTTAGCTCTAGAAGTTCTTGATATTTACCTTGTTCAACGATGCGTCCTTGTTCTAAAACAACAACTTTATCTGCATTGGCGATGGTAGAAAGACGATGAGCGATCGCAATTACTGTTCGACCAATAGACAGCTTTTCTAATGATTCTTGAATCAAACGTTCAGTTACAGAATCTAATGCACTTGTGGCTTCATCTAGAATCAAAATCTCTGGGTCACGTAGCAAAGCCCGCGCGATCGCTATTCGCTGGCGTTGTCCTCCAGATAATCTTACGCCTCTATCTCCTAGTTGCGTATCAAAACCTTCGGGCATTTCTTCAATAAATTCGAGCGCATTTGCTAAACGTGCAGCTTCTCGAATTTCTTCTGTTGTTGCTCCTGGTGTACCATAAGCAATATTTTTCCACACCGAAGTATTGAAAATAAATGTGTCTTGGCTGACTACCGCAATTTTACGTCGCAATGAATTGATGTCAAATTTTTGAACATCTATTCCATCAATCATTACATGACCATCTGTAGGATCGTAAAATCGCGGAATTAAATCAATTAATGTACTTTTACCTGCGCCAGTTGCCCCTACTAATGCTGTTGTTTTAGCTTTTTCAATGCTTAATGTAACGTTATTTAGCACTAGATAATTGGGGTCATAACCAAAATCTACAGAAACAATATCAATAGAATGTTTTAACTCAGAAAACTGCTGCTTGCCATTTCGTAAATATGTTTTATCCTCAGTTGTCACTAAATCTTTAATATTGTCTACTGCTCCTTGAAGCGTACTAAGATGCGCTCTCGTGCCATTAATATCTTGAACAATAGGTACAACTCGAAATAACACGAAGAAAAAGGTTAGCAAAGAAGCGACTTGGAGTTTGCCATTTACCACAAAAACTGTAAAGGCAAAAATAATCATGCCGATCAGAATAGTACTCGCTATACTTTCAGCTAGAGGTCTGACTGAAGCCCAAATTAAGACAACTTTTTTAGCAGTACTGATGACTTTATCACTAGCATCATAAAAACGCTTGCGCTCAAAACCTTGAGTATTAAAAGCTTGAACTGTGCGAATTCCGTTAATAAATTCTATAGCTGTAGAGGTAAAGTTACCGTTAGCAATAGAAGTGCTAAAACTTGCTTCTCTAGCACGGGCGTTGAGAGTTGATAACGCTACACCTGCTAAGGTGAAGAGGAGGAAAGAAGCAATCGAAAGTTGCCATGAGAGCAAAAACATCGAGATAAAGTAGACAGTGGCAGTTATAGCTCTAGTCATTAAAAAAGCTGTGCCACTAAACAACTGTTTAATGCGCTCAATTTCTGTAGTAATTGTATTGATGAGTTCACCAGAACGAGTTTTAGCAAAGTAACTAAGGGGCAAACTTTGCAGTTGTTCAAAAATTTGCTTCCGCAGGCGATCGGCTAAATGAAGTTGGGCAAATTCTGTGTATACGTGAGCTAAGTAATTGAACCCAGCCCGGAGCCAAGTACTTAATAATATCAGTCCACATATCCGATATAGTCTGTTAATTGCTGATGTATTAGCAGCTAAAATCCAAATATCAAACCATTCAAGGCCAGTTTGAATAGGTTTAGCATTAGGATTGGTGAGACTTTGCAGAAAAGACAGCAAAAAGCCAATACTAAAACCTTCAAATGTTGCCGCTAAGAATGAAAATACCAAAGCAAGAACAGCAACTTTGCGGAAATGCTTAAATTCTCGCAATATTAAATAATTATTTTTCCAGAAGCTACTAGCTTTAAATAAATTTTGTAGTTGTCTAGAAGGTTTAGATTGCATAGGTTTCAGAATAAATATTTCTAACTGTTACAAGTTGTTGTAGTCATTTTTGTTAAATTAAGTGCGGTAATGAATCATTTCATTAACCGCACTGAACATAGCTGCTGTGTACACACAAGTGATTGAATCATTACTAGTTCTTGAATTACCCCTCCCTAACCCTCCCCTTGGAAAGGGGGGTAATTAGACTTGTGTATAAACTGTAGACTGAACATAGAGAGCAATTAGTCCAATTAATAGTTAGGGGTTATTAACTATTAATTTAGATTCTGCTGGGACTTCCCACGAACTCGTAATTACTGGTAGTTGATTGAATTGCCGTTGTTCTTCTAAACTCAATTTCACTGCGGCTTCTAAAGTCCAAGCATGAGGGCTAAGAAGGCTCATATCACCCCGTAGCACGTTAAATAATTGTGGTAGATTGTCGAGGCCGTATCTACACATCCAACGACTTTTTGCTGTGCTAGAGAACTTAATAGCTCGAAAGAGTTTACCTCGTTCTCCTACATACCACTCACGAGAAAATATAGATTCTGGTGAGGAAGTTTGTAAAATTGCTACCAATAACAACATGAATGGACTTAGTAATAGCAGCATTACTAAAACCACAGTCCAATCTATTAGTCGCAGTAACCATCCCCAAGGCTGGCTATTTTGTTTAAACAGCAAATTTTCAGAAGATCCGCAAAGAAACATAGGCTTATGAGCTTGTTCACAAGCATCAGCCCAAAACTCCACCCAAGTTTCACCAATTTTAGGATCTACACTTACTAAATTAATTGGAGAATGTTCTAGGCAATTTACTAATAATTGCTGGTTTTCTAATGCTGGTAAATATGGCTGTTTAATTTTACCGGAAGACTTTACCAACAACTGACCCCGCCGCCAATGAAGTGTGCAGTATGAAGTGCGCTCGCCTGAGGGTTGCTGGGTTAAAGAATAAGAAGGCTGTAGAGTACGAAATAGTGAAGTGGTCATCTGTCTTTGGATTAGTACTATAGTAAACTGCGGGGATAATCTCGAAGGCGATTCATGCCAAAGACTTTGATCTGAATCTTTTTTGCTCTAAAAATTTGTAGATGACCGAGTGCAAAAATAGGCTGTTTCAACTTGCTTCTTATGCAAGTACACATCTTTAAAATTATGCTGCGGTTAAGATGTCGAAAATAGGTAGACAGCAATTAATAATTTGAACAGTTTTGTAGGTATCGTTATTTGTTAGGGATAATACATATTGGCTAAGTTTGAAACTAAATCAGTTTATTATTCGTTGCTGATACTTAGCAAATATGTTGTATTGCGTCTACCTATGTTTTTGAACAATCTAAGAAAACTAGTCCACTTTTGTCTTTTAGCTATTTGGAACGGGCTGTAATCTCTAGGATATAAGACTCTGTAGAAATAACTATATACTGAAAATAATTCTTTATTTATTCTTTAAAAAGAATGAAATTTATTAGATTATTTATAAAGGTATTATAAAAATACTGAGTTTTGACTTAGTAAGTAAGATTTATTTTTAACATTAAAAAAGTTTTTTATGTACATAAAAAATTAAGAAAATGTATTTCATAATTGGCAGTAAAATGAGTTGATTATGATATGTTTATCCGGAATATAGCAACCCTAAATGAGTGCCAAACAAATATATTGCCTATTGCCTATTCTCTATTGCCTGCTCCTAAGAGTAGTTTGTAAATCAAATAGGATTGCTATATATATAAAAAAAATAAATGCGATCGCATCCAAAAAAAGAGCGATCGCACTTATCTCTAATTTTTGTAAAAACGTTGCATTGCAACATTTCAAATCATTTTTCTACCGCTTGTTTCAATGCCAAACGGTATTCTTTGGGATATTGTACAAAACTACTGTCAGAGGTAGAAACTCCATTAGCCACAACCCCAATCAGGTTTAACTTACTCAACATAGCTGTAGCTTGAGCCAGCTGGTTGCGAGTTACAATACCCATACTGGCTACTAACACCACACTTTGACAAGAGGATGCTGTCAATATCGCATCTACCAACCCTAACACTGCTGGAGCATCTATTAGTACCAAATCATAATTTTCTTCAAATGCTCTCATCAATTGCATCATACGTGGAGAACTCAATAGATGAGCAGGATCAGCAGGTTTAGGGCCAGCCGTCAAAATATCAATGTAAGCTGAACCTAAAGAGTGAATACCAACTTGATTCGGTAAAGCAACCTCGCTAGCTAATAAAGTTGAAAGTCCTTGCTCATTGGGAAGATTTAGCTGTTCATGTAACCTGGGATCGCGTAAGTTAGCATCAATAAGTAATACACGTTTATGTAAACGAGCCGCACTCATCGCCAAACCCAACGCCATACCTGACTTGGCTTCATCTGGTAAAGCCGAAGTAATCATCAAAGATTTTAAGCTGCTAACAGTATTGAGCAGTTCAATATTTTTGTAAATCAGATCCAACGATTCCCAACGTGGCGGAGACTGTAACACCTGAATTGTCCAAGGTGCAGATGTTTCTGGCTTCCCAAAAGGTAGTTTAATAATTGAATCTCTGGCTTTGGCAGGTGGTAGTTTTGGCGTTGTTCCCAACAAAGGCAAAGCTACTTGCTTCTCTAATTCAGCAGTTGTATGTACAGCATCATCAGATGCTTCACGAATAAAGGCAGCAATACCACCCAACATCAAACCCACTACTGCACCTAACAAAAGATTTTGTTGGAGGTTGGGGCCTAGTTGTGCGCCTTTGTGAGGTTCTTCTACAACTTCCCAGTTAAATCCACCTTTAGCTAATTCTTGCCGTAGTTGCTGTTCAGCTCTCAAAAGCTGTTCTAACCTTTCTCGACTGAATTGTAGCTGTGGTTGAATGCGATTGTAATAAGCCAACAAAGGCGGGAAGCGTTTAATTTCTAAACGTAATTGCGTTTCTTTCTGCGCTAGAGTCTGATCTCGCGCGCTCAATGCAACTATAGTTGTTTGAGTGTCTACTAATTGGCTGGCAAGATTTAGGTCAATTGCACCAAACTGGCCTTGCTCTAAAAGAGAATCTCTGGAATTAACATTGGCTACTCCTGCTGATTTTGCACCTAAAGTCCTACCTACTTCTTGTTGTAATAGTTCCTTCTGACTGCGGAGTTGTTCTTGCAACTTCTGGACATTAGGAGTTTCATCAGTGAAGCGTAAACGTTCTTGCGCTAGTGCTAGTTCTGTTTTTTGAATTTCGTTGAGTAAGCCTTGGTAACGAGCAGACTGACTTAAACGAGAAGCAACTAAAGCATTTTGAGGAGAACGATTTAGTTGTTCTTCTAAAGATTTTTGCCTTGCTAAAGCCTCTTGATATTGAGCGCGAGTTGTTCGCCGTTCTTGCTCAACAGTATTCAAACTATCTTCCAGGGCTTTGGCTTGAGCTACAGGGTCGATTAAATTTTGGTTGCGGCGGAATCTTTGCAGGTTAGTTTCAGCTGCATTCACCTCTTCACTGGCCTTACTTAACTGTTCGCGGATAACTTGCAGACCTTTTTGCAGACGAGCATCCTGCTGTTGTTTGTTATATTCCACATAAACTTCTCGAATAGCCATCAGAACTTTTTGGGTTTTGTCTGGGTCTATATCGGTGTAGTCTACTTGGAAAATTTTTGTGGCGACATTATCTTCTTTGCTTCGTAACTGACTTAAAGCTAACGCGCCCTTGATATCACCTATAGTGATGTCTGGATATTGTGGACGAAGTTTATCAACCGCCTTTTGAACCAGCCCCGAACTCTGCATCAGATTTAACTGAGTGGCTGTGTCTATCTCAACATTCGGTTCTGTAAACTCATTTTCTACCCCACCTGCTGCTTCTTTTTTACCTTGATAGTTAGGTTCTACCAGCAGTTGCATTGTGCTTTTATAGGTGGGTTTTGCCTTAGCAGTCATAATTGCAGCCATAGCAATTGAAGTAATAAATACTCCTAGAAACCAAGGAAACCTACGAATAAATACTGCTAATAGTTGTCCATAACCTGGTTCTGTGTCAACAACTGTATTCTGGCTGGGATTTAGACTAGTTTGAACCACGTTTATTATCCTTTAACTAATTAAGAAGGGAGTAGGGAATGGAGAGTAGGGAGTGGGAGCAATACGGTTCGGTTAAAGGGGAAAGGCGAAGGGGGAAAGGGGAAGAAAAAACCTTTAACCCAAACCAATTCTGAGTTCAAAATGCTTATCCGAACTGTATTGGGAGTGGGAGAAGAAGCAGTGGAGATCAGGCGCAGGGAGCAAGGGAGAAATTTTACTGTTATTTCCTCACCTCTGCCTCCTGCCCCGTTTCCCCGTACCCTCTCCGTAAGGAGTTAAATTTGGCCAATAACTTGTTCAACCTTCCTAAAAAATACTTGTTCCGAAAAATTATTTACTGCATGATTACGAATATTTTCATAATTCCAAGTGATTTGTCCGGACTCTAATAGTGCAGCTTGCAAAGAGTCTGGTGTTTGCCTGCTAAAAAAGACTCCAGTTTTGCCATGTATTTGGGTATCTAACACGCCACCTGCGCCATAGGCAATAACTGGCGTACCACTGGCATTCGCCTCTACCGGGACTAATCCATAGTCTTCTAAGGCTGCAACGATAATCGACTTGGCTTTAGCAAATAAGTCTTTACGTTGGCGATCGCTTACGTGTCCTAAGAATTCAATATTGCTCATTGCCTTAGCTTGAAGGCGTTCTTGTTCCGGGCCATTACCAGAGATTAATAACCGCCATCCTAACCAATTAAACGCTTCGACAATGATATCTAGCCGCTTATAGCTGATCATCCTTGCCGATGCTAAATAATAATCTTCTTTGGTATCCGAATAAATAAATTTACTGGTATCAATTGGATAGTTAATTACAATTGCTTGTTTACCATAAATCTGTTGGATTCTTTTCGCTACAACGCTGGAATTAGCAATATACAAGTCAGGTTCTTGAGCATATTTCATATCTACTTTACGCATTAATTGGAAAATTTGTTCAATTAAAGGCGCAAAATATCTATAATCTCCATACTCGCGTAAATAAGTTTCTGTATCCCACAAAAAGCGAGTTACATTATGACAAAAACAAACATGGTAAGCATCAGGACGCTTACGAACAGCTTTAGCAAAGCTAGTGCTGCTGCTAATAATTAAGTCATAATCTTGCAATTCCAAAGCCCGAAAAGCAGGAAAGTAAAGAGGAGCCATCATTCTAAAATATTTGGCTGCACCCGGAATTTTTTGTAAAAAAGTTGTGTTGACTATCCGCTCACCCATATCAATAGTTTTTTGCGGGTCGTACAAAGAAGTAAAAACATCTGCCTGGGGGTAGCGTCTACATAGTAATTCAAATACGCGCTCCGCCCCACCACGCTGCGTTAAATAATCATGGACTAGAGCAATTTTCATAATTTTTATTCCAAGTGCTGCTGAATTTTGCGCTTAAAAATTTTAGTCAAGCACTGCTAAAACTTTAGTGTTTAGCACTATAAAATTTCACAAACAAATTGTTAGTTAGCCAAGATACTTTTTGGAATATTTATTTTATTTTTAATGCTATAAAAATATTTGAAATATTTAATGTTTTACAAAATACATTGTTAGATTAAAATCCATTTCCTAGGAATATAATCTGCCTTGAAGTAGCGTTAAGCAGACAAAAATTCACCACATCTTGAGCCAAAGATGTGGTTGAAAATATCGAAAGATTTAGATCCTCGACTTCTTTAAGAAGTCGGGGATCTTGTTATTCACAAGTAATTTAAGACAACTAAATATTAACCAACCGATGCGAGAACTTTTTCAGGCGCAAAATAAGCGTTTTGTTCAGCACGTAACTGGTCGCAAAGTCTACCTTCAGGTAACTCTACATCATCGTAAGTTAGCACTTGATCACGAGGAATATCTCGTTTGAGACGACAGCCTTCTGCTAAACCCATCGGTAGAAGTTTTTGTGCTTGTACGATGTCGGAGTTTTCACATTGGCCGTAGGTCATGTAGTAGCCAATACCATCTAAGGTTTCCCCGGCTTTTAAGTCAATTTTGGCTGTGGTAACTACATCGACCAATGGCGCGCCAATGGGAGCCATCACAGCATCGCGGAATAGAACAGCACGAGCTACAGATAAAGGAACTTCAAAATGGCAGAGGTGATAAGGAGTATAGAAGCTATAGAGAGGGCCTTCACCTAATTTGTAGAGGTTGAGGTAGTGGCGTTGTTTGGGGTCGTCGTGGGTAGCGAAGACAAATACACCAGGGCCGGGTTTAGCTCCGACTACATAATCAACAATCCCGCCTAGTTCTTTGAGTTGGTCAACGTCGTACATATTGGTCATTTCATCAACATGACCTGTGAAGTCATAACCGAGCATTCCGCGCTTGGCGACTTTCATCCCAGTGGCGTTAGCAACGATCGCCTGTTCAAAGGAAATTTTGCTACCATCAGCAAAGCTAGTCACCATGTGGGCTTTTTGTCCCCAACGTTTAGCAAATCCTTCTTGGGTTGTCGGGTTGCGATAAGGGTCTTGCAAACCTTTGATGTTACCGCACAACAATGGAGTCAGACCGATGCTTTTAACAAATCGGTACAGGTTCATTTCTACGCCTGGTTGGTCGCCATCACAAGCACTGAGAATCACGCCAGCTTTGTCAGCATAAACTTTTAGGATGGGGCCTACTGTACCGTCGAGTTCCGCATTCATCATGATTATATGTTTGCGATGGGCGATCGCTTCCATAACGATATGCGCGCCAAACTCCACTGCGCCAGTAACTTCAATAATCGCCTCGATACTTTCAGATTGACAGATTACATTAGCATCGTCTGTGACGGCGTATTTACCACTTGCGATCGCATCTTCTAAATCGCTGACAGTGTTCACAACTTGAATATCTTCAATACCAGCTTCTGTATAAGCTCGTTTAGCACCATCAATACTCCGGTTGAAGATAGCAACTAATTGCATTCCCGGAACAGAATTAATAATTTGGTTAGCAATACCTCTACCCATAAAGCCAGCACCAATCATACCAACTTTGATAGGATTTCCAGCCGCAGCACGAGCTTTTAAAGCATTATCAATAATAATCATGAATTTCCTCTGATTGCTCTTAGTAATTTTTCAATATTGAGACTATCGAAGTTGACAACTATAGGCTTACCGATACTGTTTCAGGCTCTCCTACACGCATCATACTCAACAGTGGCCAAGTCAAATCTTTTTCAGAAATTTCTGTCACTTCTAAAGGCCATTCAATATTGAAGAATGGGTCATTATAACGCAGACCTCGCTCATATCCTGGGGTATAAAACTCACCAACTTGATAGATTACTTCTGCATCATCTGTTAGTGCTTGATAGCCGTGAGCGAACATTTCTGGTACATACAAAGCCCGACGATTCTCTGCGGTTAGTTCAACACCAATATGCTGTAAAAAGGTAGGTGAGTCAGGACGCATATCAATAATTACGTCATAAATAGCACCTTTTGTGCAGCGAACTAATTTTGTTTCGGCTGCGGGTTGGAGTTGATAGTGCATTCCCCGCAGAGTGCCTTTTTTATAGTTATAAGATAAGTTACATTGAGCTACTACTGGCTTTAAACCGTGAGCTTCAAATTCTTGAGCGCAGAAATATCTGGCAAAAAAACCGCGATGATCTTTCCTTTCTTCTAAATCAATAATGTAAGCATCTTGAAGTGATGTAGTGGTGAAAATCATGAATTACCTCTATAAAAATGTTGATGACAAAAAACTAGCCTCTAGCCTCTATAACAGAATTTATCTCTGGTTTAGCAAAAGTATCATCCCAGTATTGAGTACAAAGTTCTGGTCGTTTAGGTGGGTTAGCGGTATAGACAAAAAATAGTGCTGACCTTGCTTCTGTGCGGAGAGTACCGTGGTGTAGAGCCGTTCTAGGATCTGCAATCACAACTGTACCTGCTGGGCCTGGACAAGATTTCCAAGCTGATTTAGAAATAATTTTTTCTACTTCTTCATCGCTGATTCCTAAATAGCCTGACTTGCGAAGTTGGTAGTCAATTCGATAGGAATTTAAGTTAGGAAATGATGTTAAAGATAAAGGAATATACTCAAATGGCCCATGCTTTTCTTCGACATCGTTGAGATAAATAATTACCTTAACCATTTTGCGGTCTTCGGAATCTTTATGCCATAACAATGTGCCGAATTGGTGTTCATTAGGAAAGTCTTTACGTAAATGTACACCTTGAAAAGCGACAGGTAAACCTAGGTAATTTTCTACTATCTTTAATAGTCTATTTTCCCGTCCCCAATTAAAAAATTGTGGTAAATCTGTAACTGTATAAATTTCTGGGAGTTTATGGGCAACATCAGAGTTATTTACAACTGCCATTCTATCTAATTGATGATAAGCAGTTTGTAGCATTTCTGGAGTGGATGGTAAGCCTAAGTCGGCGAGTGTCGTTACATAAGCACCTTCCCGTTTGAGAGTGTCAACAATTATGCGATCGCTTTTTTCTAGCGTAGGCAAATTAGGAGCATATTGCCAGAGTTTTATTCTATAAGCTAACTCTGAATTAAGTGTTGCCATTTTGCCTTTAATTGTGTTTAGCATGGCATAAATTCCTGATAGTTTTTAGTTAGATAATGTGCCTACTTTTACCTCTGCAATCTCTTCAACTGTTGGTCTGGGATAGGTATTATCCCAATAGTGAGTACAAAGATGTGGTTGCTTAGGCGGATTAGCTGTGTAGGCAAAAAATAAGGTTGAACGTTCTTCTGTACGGAGAGTACCGTGATGTAAAAGCTTTCTAGTATCTGCCACAATCACTGTACCGGCTCGCCCTGGGCAAGATTTCCACGCTGATTTCGGAATAATTTGGTTGAGTGTTTTATCGTCGATTCCACCTGAATTATTAATTTGAGCTTGGATGCGATAATAATTTAATTGATACTTAGAAGTTAAAGCTAAAGGTACGTATTCAAAAGGCCCATGCTTCTCTTCTACATCAGTTAAATACACTATAATTTTGAGAATTTTGCGATCTTCTATATCTCGATGCCAAAGTAATGTTGCAAACTGACTTTCGTTAGGAAAGTCTTTGCGTAAATGTACACCATGATAAGCAACTGGAAGACCGATGTAGTTTTCGAGAATATTTAATAACCTTGGTTGTCTGCCCCAATCATAAAATGCTGGGATATCCGTCACTATATAGATTTCTGGATGATTTTGTTGGGCAACGTTATAATTAGTTTTGCCCATGTTTGGTAATAGTTTGGATGCAGCATTTAGTAATTCTGCTGTGCAGTCAATACCTAAATCTGCCAGGTTAGTAATATAAATGCCATCACGATTGAGAGTATCAATAATTTGGCGATCGCGTTTTTCTAATATAGGTAAATTTTTTCTATGTTGCCAGATTTTACGTTGATAATTTAACTCATGTTGTACTGCAGAAAAGCTACTTTGAATGCGGTCAATCATAGATAATCAATACCTAATTTAATAATTAATTTATTATTTTTTGCCTACTTATTACTGGCTCGAACTTCTTGAGGTTTTGGTTCATTAGCATCGGCAAGTTTAACTTCTTTCAAAGCCATCACATCAAAAGCAGAAAGACTCACCAAAGCTACAAAAGGAATCGCTACCTTCATGGCAGATATCGGCCATCTTCTTAAAGCACCAAAGAAAACCTTTAAATTCACTTCTTGGCTATTTCGTAACACCATTCCTCTACAAAATTGCTTAGAATAGCCACATTCTCCAAGTTTCAAAATTACTTCGGGAATGTGTTTATATTGCATTAATAGGGCTGATCTTGGCTCTTTTTGCCAATAACTCACACCGACAATACATTCTAAATAAGTTTCTTTGGTGACAATTATTTTGCCATTTGCAGCACAGTAACCAGCTAAGTATGCTAAAGAAATCCAATTACTTGCAGCCTCTGGCCAAATTTCTAAGGCACGTTTTACTAAGTTAGTGCGATAAATGCTAGCTGTCAGGAAAATAACTGCACCAACACTTTTGGAAAAACAGTGTTCAAATATAGCTTTACTATCTCCAGAAGCATCTTCTGCATCAGCATCGAACCAGCGATTACCAACAATTGTTGGGGGATGAACTGGTTCGCCAGTAATTTTATTACGTCCAGAAAAGTTGAGAAATAATAATCCTAAATCTTCATGTTGTTTGAGCTTGTTAATAAGATAAGGAATTGCTCTATCTTGAATTGGATCATCATCCCCAATTGTCCACACATATTCGGTATTGGCAGAACTTAGGCAATATATAATATTTCTCATCACGCCTAAGTTTTCAGGATTTCTATTACTTTTAAAAGTAATCTGGCTCAGTTTTGTTTGCCATTTTTGAATCACAGCCGGAGTGTGATCAGTAGAGCAATTGTCTGAAACTAAAATTTCACACTCAGATTCAAAGCCTGCGATCGCATTTGCTAGCCAGGATAACTGTTTATCAAGTAAATCAGCCCGATTATAAGTAGGTATAGCAATAGTCAGTAATTTATTCATTTGTAGTAAAAAATATATTTTTGAATGAGGATTATTGTGCTTTTCCAGATCCCCGTCTTAAAGAAGACGGGGATCTCAATCCTAGAGGTCAACTATTTTTTAATCCAAAAGAAATCTTTGTCAATTTGCTCGGTACGGATTAAATACTCTAGCTGTTTTAAGCGTGTAAATCCTCTGAATAAAAAGGTGCCTTCAGTCATATCAATTTGGCTGAATAAGTTATATAGCTGTTGCGCTCCTAATTGAGCATTCCAATCACATTTGAAACCAGGCAGAATGCTGTTAATTTTCTCAAAAGAAACGCGATAACTGCGGTTATCTGCACCGTTCTGGCCAAAGCTTAATTTACAACCAGGGAAGGTTTCAGCAATGATTTCGGCAATTTCTTTAACTCGATAGTTATTAGATGTATCGCCAACGTTAAAGATTTGATTGTGTACGACATCACGCGGTGCTTCTAATGCACAAACAATGGCTTTGCAAATATCTAGTGCGTGGACTAATGGTCGCCAAGGTGTACCATCGCTGGTCATTTTGATTTCTTTACTTGTCCAAGCTAACCCAGCGAGGTTGTTCAATACGATATCAAACCGCATTCTAGGAGAAGCACCAAAGGCTGTGGCGTTCCGCATGAATGTGGGTGAAAAGTCGTCGTCAGCTAGGGGTTGGACATCTCTTTCTACGAGGGTTTTACATTCAGCGTAAGCGGTTTGAGGATTTACTGGAGTTTCTTCGGTCACATCGCCTTCGGTAGCAACACCATAAACGCTACACGAAGACATATATACGAAGCGGCGCACGCCCATTGTTTTAGCTAAGTTAGCAAGGCGCACAGAGCCTATATGATTAATTTCGTAGGTGATATTAGGTGATAATTGTCCGGTAGGGTCGTTGGAAAGTTCCGCCATGTGAACAACTGCTTCCACGCCTTCTAAATCTTCTGGGGTGATGTGGCGGATATCTTTGTTGAGGGTTTTGGCTGTAATTTCTGTACCGTTGTACAACCAACCAACTTTATAAAAGCCTGTATCAACACCAATAACTTCGTGTCCACGTTCAATTAACAGAGGAGGTAATAAAGAACCTAGATAGCCTTCTGTTCCAGTTACTAATATTTTCATTTGTTTTAAATTCTCTATGTTGGGTAATTATTTTGGTAAATGCAACCACACCAACTAACTAAAGAGAATAATTACATCCCTCTCCTAAAAGTCGAAAATATAAGGGTTTTGCTCCCCTCTCCTCGCAGGAGTGAGGTCAAAACAGAGAGGAGTCGAACTCACGTTAATATACAGTGACGGCTGCTGGCATATCTGAGTGCTGGGCAATTTGTGCAACTATCGCTTTGCCAATTTCTAAAGAAGATGTGGCGGCTGGTGAGGGGGCATTGCAGACATGGATGGAGTTTTGACCAGGAATGATCAAAAAGTCATCTACAAGTTTACCGTCATCCATTAAAGCTTGGGCGCGAACTCCTGCATGAGTAGGAACTAAATCCTCTGATTTGACTTCGGGGATGAGTTTTTGCAGACTTCTGACAAACGCTGCTTTGCTAAAAGAACGAATGATTTCTTGAATACCTTCATCAGCGTGTTTGGCTGCTAGTTTCCAGAAACCAGGATAAGTCATGACTTCTGCAAAATCCTTCAAGTCGAAGTCGGTTTTTTTGTAACCTTCTCGCTTGAGGCTGAGAACTGCGTTAGGCCCGGCGTGGACTGTACCATCAATCATTTTGGTAAAGTGAACACCCAAGAAGGGAAAATCAGGATTAGGCACTGGATAAATCAGGGTTTTGACTAAATAGCGTTTTTCTGGGGTGAGTTCGTAATATTCGCCCCGGAAGGGTACGATTTTAGCTTTGGGTTCTACTCCTCCTAATCTAGCAACGCGATCGCTATGCAATCCGGCACAATTGATCACAAATTTGGTTTCAAAGTTGCCTTGATTTGTTTCTAGTACCTGATTTTTCCCACTTGCCGAGATTTTCAATACCTTAGTATTTAAGCGTAAATCTCCGCCTTGCTGTTGAATTAATTGGGCATATTTTATACAAACTTGTTTGTAACTAACAATACCAGTTGAAAATACCCTAATGCCACCTACACATCTGACATGAGGTTCAATTTCTTTAACTTCTTCTGGGCTAATTCGTTTAACTTTTATGCCATTTTCTACACCGCGCTTGTAGAGATTTTCTAAGCGTGGTAGTTCTTGTGCATCTGTAGCAACAATTACCTTACCACATACTTCATGGTCAATCCCATGCTCCTGGCAGAAATCTACCATTGAGCGACTACCATCACGGCAGAATTTGGCTTTAAAACTCCCTGGTTTGTAATAAACACCGGAGTGAATCACACCGCTATTATTGCCAGTTTGGTGAAATGCCCAGTTGCTTTCTTTTTCTAATACTAAAATGCGTGCTTGCGGATAGCGTTTACCCAAGGCCATCGCTGTAGATAATCCAACTATTCCACCGCCGACAATAGCAAAATCGTACATTGGTATTATTGCACTTGAAATGATTGTTAATAAGTCAATGGTCAAGGGTCAATGGTTAAGAGTTATTTGTTTAACTCTCCCTAATCTCCATTCCCTTTCTTTACCAAACTTGCCAGGGAGCTTTACTAGTCTGCCATAGCTCGTCTAGATAATTTTTATCGCGTAAGGTATCCATTGGTTGCCAAAAACCATCGTGTTTAAAAGCTGAAAGTTGTTCCATATCAGCTAGCTTTTCTAATGGTTCTTTCTCCCAAACGGTGGAGTCATCCGCAATTAAATCAATTACTTCTGGTTCTAAAACGAAATAACCACCATTTACCCAAGCACCATCACCATCACGTTTTTCGCGGAAGCTGGTAATTTTAGTTTGGTCTTGTTCTAAAGAAATAGCACCAAAACGTCCTGCTGGTTGTACTGCTGTGAGTGTAGCTAATGTTTTTTGTTCTTTATGGAATTTAATTAACTCGGTGATGTTTATATTACTTACACCGTCACCATAAGTGAAGCAAAAAGTTTCATTGCCTACGTGTTCACCAACTCGCTTTAAGCGTCCACCTGTCATGGTGCTGTCGCCTGTATTCACTAGGGTGACACGCCAAGGTTCGGCATAACCAGAATGCACATTCATCTGATTAAAACGCATATCAAAAGTTACATCTGACATATGTAAGAAGTAGTTAGCAAAATACTCCTTAATAACGTAACCTTTGTAACCACAGCAAATGATGAAATCATTAATACCGTGAGCAGAATAAGTTTTCATGATATGCCAAAGAATTGGCTTACCACCAATCTCAACCATCGGCTTGGGTCTGATACTGGTTTCTTCACTGAGGCGTGTACCAAGCCCTCCAGCCAAAATCACCGCTTTCATACAATTACCTCGGAGATTCGTAAGGAAGTTAATATTTTGAATTAATCGAAATGAAGAGGATGCACTTGGTTTACGAAAAACTAATTTCTTTCTGTTTTTCTCCGTACATAATCTAACTATAATTCTTGGCAATTTTATGAAGGAAAAGTAAATAAAGAACTTTTATGTGTTAAAGACTTATGAATATGTATATCAGGATAATTTTGGGATTTCTACAAATATAATTTATTAAAACAATACAAGGGTTAGTTTTACCTAACCCTTGTATTGTTTTACTCATTTAATTGGAAATTTAGGCAATAGGGAATAGGCAATAGTATTTACTATCAGGTGTATTGTTTTACTCATTGAATTGGGAATTCAGGCAATAGTATTTATTATCAGAAGTAAAAACATTTTACTCTTCGATAAGCTGCTGTGCATCTACAAGACACTCATGCTTATCAAAAATACATCGTTATCCAAATCCCACTATTTTAATTATGGAATTTTCCCTATTGCCTATTGCCTATTCCCTAATTTGTACCCGTATATCCCCACATACTGGAGCTTTGTAATAGGGTATTACATTTGCTTTCGGTGATGACACACATACTGCTCAGTGCTTGCTGATAGTTATCTGTATCTTCTTGTTCTAGTGCCAATTTGGCAGCCAGCTGCAAATCGTCAAGGGCTTTCTGACTATTTTCCTCAGATTGTTTACCACCGTATTGTGACATTTCATAGCGCACCATACCGCGTTTGAGATAGACTTTCGCCAGTTTTGTGTTTAGTTGTAATGCTTGATCAAAGTCGGCCAGTGCTAGTTGGTATTGTTCATTATAGTTGGGGCTATATTGCGCCATTTGGTAGTAAACTGAACCGCGTTGGAAATAAGCTTCGGCTTTAGATGCATTCAGTTTAATGGCTTCGGTAAAATCGCCCAGCGCTCGTTTGAAATCTTTGATAGATTCCCCGCTATACTTGGCAACTTGAGCTATGACAATACCTCTACGGATATAAGCTTCGGCTTCTTTGATGTTGATTTTGAGGGCATGATTAAAATCTGCGATCGCCAGGTTATATTCTCGATCTGGATCGTTGCTATACTCAGCTAGCATATAGCGGGCGTTGCCACGATTAACTAAAGCTTTGACTTCTTGGGGATTGATATCCAAAGCTTTGGAATAGTCTGTTAATGCGCCTTCGTAGTCTTTCAAGTTATAACGCGCATTGCCTCGGTTAATATATGATTTAGCGAAGTTTGGTTCTTCTTGAATGGCTTTGCTAAAGTTTTCTGCTGCCTGTTTGTAGTCACGTATTTGGTAAGCAGCATGGCCTTGTCTGTAGTAATCAGCAAAACTCTTCGCCTCATTGTTAGATGTTGGTTCGCTCAACAATCTCTGCTGTGTATAGGCATTTTGGGTGACAAACGGACGGGTAAATTTCACCATCACATCCAAATAACCCAACATCCCTAAACCTAGACAAGCTAAAACTATGGGGTAAAATTTTGCTGCCTTCGCCTTTGGACGCTTATACGGATAATAATTAGGAGTGTTGCCTTGCTGCCAGTAATTTGTTGATGGAGTAAATGCCATTACTGGCTGTGGTCTGCGTGCAGGTTGGTTGTAGCGTCGTTTGGGAATGTTGCGCGGTTGCAAATGTTCTTTCTTTTCAATTGCCCTCTGTGATGGAAACGGGTCGCGTCCACCTAAGCGTCGGGAACGTTCGCACCAAGGGCAACTGTGTAGGTGGTTGCTGTAGAGATGTTGGGGATTAGCAGTACAGGTAATTAAAGCATCTTCGACTTCTGCCAGGGTCGATAACCAAGTTTGGGCGCTGGGACGCAAGTAAGGATTACTGTGTCCGGCTTCAAAGCACTGCACAAACAAATCTTGTAAGCTAGGATGCAGCATTTCCCAAGCAGGAGCAATGGGAGTTGGGACGTAAGGGACTTGTCGGTGTTGACTGTAGGTAAAATGTCCAGCAGCAATGCGGGCTTCGTATGGGGGTGGTTCGGCAGTACCTTGAAAAATTCCTGAGAAGGGGTGTGTACCTTCCATTAATAGTTGGAAGATCAGGACTGCCAAGCCAAACAAGTCATGAGTAACTTCGCGGTCGTGTTGTGCGAAAACTTTATTTTGGAGTTCTGGAGGAGTAAACTCTGGTTTACCTACTGGACAGCGATAGACAATGTTATGGTTGACATCTGGTACTTGGAAAGAGTCAGTATCAACTAAGCTTACTAGTGCCGTGTCACTGACAAGGATGTTAGATTCGTTGACATCTCCCACGCAATAACCACTGTTGTGCAGAGCGGCAAAAGCGGCTGCTAAGTTACGCGCTGTGCGGACTAGATATTGGTAGCTGAATAATGGGCAGTGTTGGCGGCGCGTTCTGGGGTTGTAAAAGTCAATAATCGGACGCATCCCGCGAATGCGCGGCATGATAAAGCCAACAATGCTGTTGCTACCGTCTACTGTCTTGATTAATTCTTGTGGCCAAGCGATCGAAATATGCCCCAAGCTAGCTGTAGGGTTTTCGGGAGGATTAGCCAGCATTGCTTGCAGTTTCTTGATGTGTGTGGCTGTGGGTTTATGGTAAACCTTGGCCACTAAATCACCATCGGATGGAACTGCGTAAATACAGGCTTCACCGCCGCGCCCTAAGCTGACGCTGAGGTTGATTATTTCTGGCTGGGGAAGACAACGTAGTACCTTCATGATTAAGTCACAGTTGGGGGCTAATTAAAAATCCGAACTTGCAGAATCCTTGGTCATGAGTGGTTGAAGGCAGCAATAATTAAGGTTAAATCATCGTCGGTACGTTGTGTAATCCGCTCAGATCCTAAAAACCTCACTAGTTGCTCTTTGGCTAATGTCTTATCCTCAACGTTTTCGACAAAATCAAATAAAGGAAAAAAGAAGGGTTTGTGAGGTTCGCCAACAACCATATTCAAAGCCAGCATTTGTAGTCCATCGGTGAGAACTCCAACGTTGACTATTTCTTCACGCCATAGTCTCATTTGTGCTGTGTCTATGGCATCCAAGGAGGTCAAAAAAGTAGTTTCGTTGATATATTCTCCGTTATTTGGCAGTGTTAGCGCAATTAAATTTCCTTGACGATTTTTTGCGACTGCCATTCCGTCACCGATTTGTGCTGCTGCTACCATGTCTGGTGTAGCGATGGTAATTATTAAGGTAGTTGCCAAATCCTGCGGTTGTTGGTTACACGCTGCTGCTTCTGCCTCTACTGCTTTTTTGGCCGCTAGCAAAGCATCAGTTAATAACGATTGCACGACTCCATCATCTTCTAGGGAGGAGCGGGTGACTTGTTTAATGGATAAATGTTCTACAGCTGCTTCTGTGGCTACCATTGCACCAATTTTGCCTTGACTGGCAGAACCTGCACCATCGGCAGCTGCACTAATTAAAACATTGTCTGGCAGTAGCTGCCAGTTGTGAGCATCCTGACACAGCTGCTTGGTTCTGATGTGGCTTGTACCACATACAGATGCGGCGACTACCCGCCAATGAGAAATTTGTCTTGTTGTGTTCATTGATTTTTTGTCTGGGCTAGCTGTGTATAGCAGGAAACAGGGTACAGGTGACAGGCTTGAAGCCGTTTAGCGTTCTTGTTTAAAGATTAAGCCTTGTCCTAATTTATCCAGCAACTGCTATAAGTATGATGCTGCGATCGCAATTAAACCGATCCCCAACCAATAGGCGGTAGTGCTACTTGTTCATCTACTTTTGAGTGAGAAACGGCTGCCATACTCGCCGATAGCCACACAAACATTTCGACAAAGTTCAATCCTTTAAGTTTGAGCGGAGTCCGCACAGCTAATTGATTGAGCCTCGTCATGTTAGCGTTTTCTACACCAACTGAGAAAAAAGCTACGCGTTTACTGGCTTCATCTCCTTGTAGACGCTGTGCGGCTTGCTCTACTATCTGATCTTGTTCACCTTGAGGTTCGCCGTCGGTAATCATAAATATCCAAGGGCGGTAATAGGCAATTCCATTTGTCCGGTACAAGGATTTACGCTCTTGCACCATATCTAAAGCTTTATGAATTCCTGCCCCCATAGTTGTTAGTCCTTGGGCTGTCAGGATGGGTGGATTAAATTGATCCGCAGTCACAAAGTCTTGTACTACATTGACTTGGCTATCAAATGTAACTATTGCTACCTCTACTCGCCGCGATGCTAAAGAATTTTTTACTAATTCATCTTTTAAGCTGAGTAAGCCCTGGTTTAAAGCTTCTATAGGTTCACCTTGCATTGACCCAGATGTGTCCAGCAATAACACGCAAGGACACCGAGGTTCTGGATTCTCCGCAAATTCAACTACTTCATCTAGTCTTAATGTATCTTGCATAACTTTTTTTGTTATGTTATAGTCCAACGCTTTATTTTCCTTTTTTCAAAGTATATATTTGAGTTTCCGGAGCCTAGAGGCAATAAGTAAATCTTTGTTGATAGTAACTTAATTTTTATTCACTATTAAATAGCTAATTTTCACTATTTTATTGACATATTTAATGAAATTTTCATCAAGTTTAGGTTTAAAAAATATGAATTTACCAAGGGTCGCTATTACTGGCATCAGTAAAACCACGAAGATTTATGTAGAGCAAATTTAGAATATAATAAATGCATAAACTTTCCTACGTAATAGTTTAAAGATTTCATGTAGAATTTATCTTTTTTCATTCAAACTATAATTTATCATTCATCTAGGCTCTAAGTAATCCCAGCAGTTACTCTGTATTATTGCTGAGTCGTGAAAGCAAAATTATCATTTTGATAAAAAGTCAGCCAAAGGGAGGAAGCCAAAACTGAGTTAGTGATGATCTCTTTAGCTTTTGATCTCTTTCGTCCAAAATTTTGCTTATATATGCTGATTGGGCTGTAAATTTCATAGCTCTTAATATATATTTATATTTTCTGATTAAAGAATAATTTTTGTAGAGACATATTAAAACTAAATAAAGTACAACATAGGTGAGCAGCCAAATTTATATAAATTCTATTTAATTTTATAAAACAGAGATGAATTATCTTGGCAGATTCGCAGTTTTACAACCCCACAGTTTATTAAGACAGTTATCTAATTGTACTGATACTACTTGTTTACAGGGCTTTAGTAACTTAGTTACCTGGTCGATTTATCTAGAACAGGGAACGATAACCTACGCCACTCACTCAGTGGAACCTTTTGATAGACTGGAACGCCATTTGCGTCGCCTCAACCAAGTGAGTAATGAAACCCGTGTACAATTACGGATGATGTTTGAGCATGAGTTGTCAAATCAGTTTGTTGCAGATGATAGCAACTTATCGAGTCAACCGGCTGATTATCAAGCTATTAAATGGCTAGTAAAGGAAGGACATTTAGATACAGCACAAGCAACACTCCTGATTCAAGAACTAGTTAAAGAAGTGATTGAATCGTTTTTGTTAATTAAAACAGGTAGTTATACATTAAGTGATCCACAGCAGACAGTGACAAAAATTTGTCGGCTGGATGTAGAAAAGACTTTAGAATATTGCCAAATTAGATTGCAGAGTTGGCAGTCTTTCGCTCCCCAAATTTCATCTCCTAATCAGCGTCCATACCTGTTAATTAACAGTAAACTCAACAACAAGAATTTACCAGAATTACCGCCAGAATTAACTCATTGGATGAAGGGTTTTAGTTTGCGTCATCTGGCTGTAATTATGAATCAAGATGAAATTCAACTAGCACAAAATTTGTACCCTCATATTGTTCAAGGTGGGGTAATTATGCATGAACCAGATCCCCCATTTGATCAGTTACCCAACTATTTACCAGCCGCCTCACCATTTTATCGGTATACAACAGCATTACTAAATCGACAGCTAATTGACACGGTAGTAGAACCCAGTAACGCTCAAACTTACACAGATAATCCTGCCAAAGATTTTACACTTGTGGTGCGATCGCCAAAAATATCTGCACCATCAAGACCAAATCTTTCAGAATTAACAATACCAAATACCACAAAAGCTGCGCCCGAAAGAGTAACGACTACTACCGTCAACGCCAAAAAGACCTATAAAATCGTTTCTGTTGATGATAGTCCCACAATTCTCAAAGAAATTAGCCGATTCTTAGAAAGCGAAAACTTCTCTGTAGTCACTATCGATGACCCGCTAAAAGCTATCATGTCAATTATTAGACATAAACCAGACTTAATCTTGCTAGACCTCAACATGGCAGGTATTGATGGCTATGAATTATGTAAAATCATCCGCAATAACTCTATGTTCAAAAATACCCCAATTATTTTTGTCACAGGTAATAAGGGAATTGTTGATAAAGTAAAAGCCAGATTAGTAGGCGCATCTGGTTATTTAACTAAACCATTTACCCGCGCCGAATTGCTCAAACTTGTGTTTATGCACTTGGCTTAAATAATTGGTAAGTTAAACACAGAGCATTTATTTTTGTTGCAAATATTTGTGCAATAATATTCACATGACTATTAATGTAGAAATCGACGAAAATTTAGTTCAAGAAGCTCTAGAATTAAGCGTACATCATACTAAAAATGCAGTTAATGCTGCTAATGCAGTTGTTGAACAAGCATTAAGAGAGTATGTGCAGCACCGAAAGCAACTTAAAATAATAGAGCTATTCGGAACGATTGAATACTGCGATGATTATGATTACAAACAACAACGCCAGATACGATGAAAGTCATTGTTGATACGTCAGTCTGGTCTTTGGCTCTTAGACGCAATAGCCAAGTTAATCACTCACCATATATTTTATTATTACAGCAATTCAAAAGTAAAAGGCTTATGGGATACTGCCAAGCATTGTGGTTTTTGGTGGGCTTTTCGAGATATTGCAGTAGCCACTCCTAAACCTTCAGCAATTCGTCTAGATACACAAGGCAGATTACATGACGAAGGTGAACCAGCAATAGCTTACGAAGGATTTAATATTTATGCTTATCACGGAGTAAGATTACCAGAAAAGTACGGTCAATTACACCCAAGCCAGTGGCAAGCGCAATGGCTTTTAGCTGAAGTTAATGCAGAATTAAGGCGAGTATTAATTCAAAGTATTGGTTACGAGAAAATTGCTCGTGAATTACAAGCTGTGGAATTAGATACTTGGCGAGAATATACTTTATTAGAAATCGATAATCAAGTTGATATTGAACCGATTTGTTTATTAAAAATGGTCTGTCCCAGCACAGGATATATTCATATATTGCGAGTTCCACCTAATATGCTATCAGCAAGAGAGGCTATTCGCTGGGTCAATTGGGAAGTAGACCCAGAAGACTTTAGTGTACAAACTTGAGTTATACAGATTCATAGTTATAAAAACATTAATTCAAGTGTTAATCTTCAGTATCCTTGGTAGAAGGAACAAATCGCCTCACTTCAAACCCCCGCAAACCTTCTGGTTCTTCATATTCAGTGACAACCTCTTGCACCATAGCCGCAGGTGGGCCAATGTGACACCAGCGAATCATTTCCTCTACAACTTCCCGCGCCCCTTCAAATACTGCTTCTACTCGGCTATCAGGCAGATTTCGCACCCAGCCAGTTAAGCCTAACTGACTGGCAGTATCGACGGTTGCATAGCGATAGCCTACTCCTTGAACTCGGCCAGAAATTAACACATGGGCGCGAATCATTTTCGGTAGCTGTGTGGAATCTTGCATAAACTGGTCAATTCTTTACGATTTCCAGTCTACCTGTTATGTGAATCCAGCACCAAATTTTAATTGAATACTCAAGTTTTGATAAAAAAAATCTACTAAATTTAGAGAACAATAAATTATAAGACTCATATTTGATTAATAAAATAAGCACATTTTTGCCTATTACCTATTGCCTAACTACATTTTTGACTTTGAAACGTACAAAAAATAATGATAAATTATTTTTTGTACATTGCCATACTCTGCCGGATGCTTGCATCCCTAATTACAGATTACTAACTATCAATCTGCTAATTTTGAAGTTTGAATACTGCATCGCTTATGTCTAATTTACCACCACTTAACACAGATACAGTTTGGGGAATTCTTAAGGATCAAATTGATGATGCCATAGTCAATCAATTAGTATGGCACTACTTAGGTTATCGCTATGACTCCACAAACTGCAAATGGGATAATAGCGAAGTTATACCAGAGTGGCGAGATGAATACCCAGAACCACCTAACTTTCTAGAAAGTCGCCCAGCGACAATGAAGTTAACTCGCTCTATACCCAAAGAATACAAGCAAATTGTCAAAGAAAAGTTGGGTTTTAAAGGTTATAAAATTGGGGAATTTACCCCAAGGGAAACCCGTCGGGCAACAGCAGCCAATTGGTTATTAAGTTATTGGCAGCAACAAAATCCTGAATTATAGTTATTTGAAAAATTTTAGATCTAGGTTAAGTTGATATTATTATGGCTCAACTTAATCTTATTTTTTCTAGAAAAATAACTAAAAAAATGAAATATTATATAAAATCTATCGTTCGATGGAAGCTATTTAATGAAAGCCAGAAACTAAGTATTTTTCGCAACTAGCCCTTAACAAACAGCCTATTTGAATATTTAATAGTATTTCCACAGATAGAGGAAAGGTTGAAGTAATTATTTCTATAGACCGATTTGCAAATCAATTAATAATTAAGAAAATACTATTAATTGCTTTATATATTTCAAACAATTTTATGGCAAATCCCATTGTATTTAGTTTATTTGCTCCATATAACAAAGGTGCGGCAATAATAGGTTCTTTTTCTGATTGGCAAGAAATTCCAATGGAAAAAGGCGATGATGGATATTTTCGGACAACAGTAGAATTAGAAGATGGGGTTTATCAATATAAATTTCGTGTTCAGTCAAAATCATGGTTTTTAGAAGAAGATCAGTGGGTAGATGTTACCGACCCTTATGCAGCTGATATTGATGAAAATGGCGGTAAAGATAATGCTGTGGTTCGCATTAAAGATGGGCAAAGAATTGTTGATACTTACGTTTGGAATCATGATAACAAACCCTTACCACCAGACCATGAATTAGTTATTTATGAATTACACGTTGGTGACTTTTCTGGTGGTGAAGATGACCCTTATGCACGGGGTAAATACAAACACGTTATTGAAAAATTAGATTATTTATCTGACTTAGGAATTAACGCTATTGAATTGTTACCAGTTAAAGAATATCCTGGCGATTATAGTTGGGGCTATAACCCACGCTATTTTTTTGCAACAGAATCAAGTTATGGTTCTACAGATGAGTTAAAACGACTGATTGACGAGTGCCATAGTCGAGGTATTCGTGTGATTATGGACGGGATTTATAATCATTCGGAATCTTCTAGTCCATTAACACAAATAGACCACGATTATTGGTATCACCATGCGCCTCGTGACCCTGATAATAGCTGGGGGCCAGAGTTTAATTACGAATTCTACGATGAGAATTTAGAAACTTATCCAGCACGCAGATTTATTGGTGATGCAGTTCGTTTTTGGATTGAAGAATATCATATAGATGGAATTCGCTACGATGCAGCTAGACAAATAGCTAACTACGACTTCATGCACTGGATAGTCCAAGAAGCGAAAAACACTGCTGGTGCTAAACCTTTTTATAATGTTGCTGAACATATCCCCGAAACTACTAGCATTACTAATGTTGATGGCCCGATGGATGGCTGTTGGCATGATAGTTTTATGCATACAGTAACAGCACACATTTGTGGCGACACCTTTGAGTTAGAAAACCTCAAAGATGTGATTGACCCTAAACGTCAAGGCTTTATGGGTGCAACTAATGTAGTGAATTATCTCACTAACCACGACCATAATCGGGTAATAGTTGAGTTAGGTAATCGTAGCATTTTCGATGAAGAAGCTTTTAGACGCATCAAATTAGGTGTCGCTATTTTAATGACGGCTGTTGGTGTACCTTTAATTTGGATGGGGCAAGAGTTTGGGGAATATAAACCGAAAACCCAAGAATCATCTAAAATCGATTGGACATTACTAGGTAATGATTTAAATCGTAGTTTATTTGATTACTATAAAGGCTTGATTCATTTACGGAAAAATAGTCACGCTTTGTACACCGAAAATATTGATTTTATCCACGAAAATCCTGAAGCAAAGGTACTAGCTTATAGCCGTTGGAATGAGGAAGGTTCGCGTGTAGTTGTGGTAGCAAATTTCTCCGAAAACTTTTTAGGTGGCTATCACGTTCCTAACTTCCCTTGTGGCGGTACTTGGCATGAGTGGACTGGCAATTATGATGTCGAAGCTGGTGATGATGGCATCATAACTGACATTGGCCCATACGAAGCAAAAGTCTTCGTTTGGCATTAACAAGTTTTTCTGACATTGACTCAACCTAGTTTCTGTGAGATTAAGGGGGCGAAAGCCTCCATTTTTTATTGGTGTTGATAAAAGTAAGCGATCACCTGTATTCCTTAATCAAGTAAAGTTGTTGTGCTTTTGACTTAAAATGTTTATATTACTTTTCACTTAAGCAACGAGATAACTAAAATCTCCATATTTGCTCCATGCACAACCAATTATCTAATACTAACATCAAAAGTTCTCACATCTTATTAACGCCTCATGACGTTAAGACAAGAGTTCCTATAACTAAATCGGCAGAATATACAGTTTTAAAATATAGACAGCAACTAGAACATATTTTAGATTTTCAAGACAGTAGAAAATTTATTGTTGTTGGCCCCTGTTCTATCCACGACACAAAAGCCGCAATAGAATATGCCCAAAAGTTAAAAGTCTTAGCTGAAAAAGTCAAAGATAAACTCTTATTAATTATGAGGGTTTATTTTGAAAAACCCAGAACAACGGTAGGGTGGAAAGGATTAATTAATGACCCTGATATGGATGATTCTTTCCATGTTGAAAAAGGTTTATTAACTGCCAGAAGCCTACTATTAAAAATTACTGAATTAGAATTACCTGCTGGTACAGAAGCATTAGATCCGATCATACCGCAATATATTAGTGAACTAATTACATGGTCTGCTATTGGAGCCAGAACCACAGAATCACAAACTCACCGGGAAATGTCTAGTGGACTTTCTATGCCTGTCGGCTTTAAAAATGGCACAGATGGTAATATTCAAGTAGCTTTAAATGCTCTCCACTCAGCTAAAAGCCCACATAATTTTTTAGGAATTAATAACAAAGGACAGGTAAGCGTATTTCAAACTAGAGGTAATCCCTACGGTCATGTTATCTTACGCGGTGGTAATCAGCCTAACTACGATGCTGCTAATGTCAAACTAATAGAAGATAAATTAAAAGAGTCAAACTTACCGCCAAGAATTGTTGTTGACTGTAGTCATGGTAATACCAATAAAGATTACAGATTGCAGTCTAAAGTATTTGAAGACGTGATTCAGCAAATAGTTGATGGCAATACATCAATAGTTGGCATGATGTTAGAATCCCATCTTTATGAAGGGAACCAACCATTAAATTGCAAACCAGAAGAATTAAAATATGGGGTTTCTGTTACTGATAAATGTATTAGTTGGGAAGAAACAGAAAGAATTATTTTGGCAGCACATGAAAGATTGAGATAGTAGACTAGGGAATAGGCAATAGGCAATAGGGAATAGAGAATAGGCTTGAAAGTCTTTTAATTTTAAGGTTTTCTTGCCAAGATAGTAAGCTACTTTACTGTTGCCTATTGCCTTGTTTTCTAAAAGATTACAAAATTGTACCGATCTCTTTCAGATAAACCCTTGTAAATGGTTCATCTTCTCCTAAGGTGTAATCTTCAATTAATCCCTTGCGCTTAATAGAAACATCCTTGTCTTTCTTAATCACTACTGTTGAACCATCAACTAAATCACGCACCAACATCATTTCGGATTCAGTGGGATTATCTAAAATGACGATGTTACTACCTTGGTAGAACATTCCCTCTGATTCTAAAGTTTCTGAGTCATACTCAGCAATCAGTAAATCTAATTTGGGATTCCGCAATAAACTTTGGACATTACTGTTGTAATCTGGGCGTAAAATCTTTTGGGAGCGGTTTACAAAAACACCATCATGACAGACTGCGCCTATTGTCCATTCGGGATGTTGTAACAAAATATGGTCAATTGTTGTTTGTAGTTCTTGAACTGAAACTTTATTAAAGGTAATGATTGGAATTCTAGCATCAATACCAGACTCAAAAAAAGTTTCTAATATCCGCGATGGGACATCAACACTTTCACCAATTGCCGGGTTAAGATGCATTAAAACACCTGGTGCAGCATTAATTTCTAAGATCGCAAAGTTGCCTTTTTTCCAAGATTGGGATAAATCTTCTGTTATGACATCAATGCCAAGGCAAGTTAGGCGAAAGTATTGAGCAATATCTTGAGCCAAGATAATATTATCATCATGAATTGTATTGGTGGCATTAACACTAACACCGCCAGCTGAAAGATTGGCAACTTTACGCAGATAGATAGTTCGACCTTTTTCTAGAACACTTCTTAAGGATAAACGTTGTTCCTCAAGATATAATTCCATCGCCTCATCAATTTGAATTTTGCTCATTGGTGAGGTGGGAGAATCTAAACGTTCAGGTTTGCGATTTTCTTGGCGAATTAACTCATCAATGGTGGAATAACCATCGCCTGTTACCGATGCGGGACGGCGTTCTGTCGCAGCGACGAATCGACCGTTGACACATAACAAGCGAAAATCTTTACCGGAAATGCTTTTTTCGACAATTATGCGTGTGGCTTGGTTTTCTGGTATTGCTGCTAAAGCGCGACCGTAGGCAGATTCTAACTCATAAGAGTCTTGAACTTCTGCGGTGACACCAATTCCTTTGTGGCCTACCACAGGTTTAACAGCCACAGGGTAGCCAATTTCTCTAGCTGCTATTAAGGCTTCTTTTTCCGAACTGACAATTTCACCTTGAGGAACTGGGAAGCCTAAATTACCCAAAAAGTCTTTACAGTCATCCTTGCGGGTGGTGAAGTCAGAATCAATATGGCTATCACAGTCAAAGGTGGTGGCTACACCTCGAATCAGTTTTTTGCCCCAGCCGTATTGCATCAGTCCTTCGTCCCAGAGATAAAAGGCGGGAATACCTTTTTCGTCGGCGGTGCGTAATAAGGCGTAGACAGTAGGGCCGCCATACACAGAATCGCGGAATCTACGTTGTAAATTGACTAACTGCTCGTCAAACAGAAAATCTTCGTCTTGGCTGATGGCTTCAAACCAGTCCCAAACACAGTAAACCATTGCTCTGGTTGTGCGGGGATGGAGTGATTGAATACTAATCCGCGCAAACTTGTCGTATAGCTTGAGGTTCCAGTGGGTGAGATGTAAATCCATTTCTAGTTTGCCCATTTCTGACGCAGTGCGCGCGAACAGATGGGCGTAGGATTCGTAATTTTCGTTGCCTAGATGGGGATAGCGATCGCTAATACTGGCAATATAATCTTCAATGGGCAAAGGTTCTCCATACCCAGTCAGTGCAAAATCAAATACTAATGAGCCTCTATCTAAATAGGGGTTAGGCCCGGTGTAATGCTGAAAGTTGAAAACATCAAACACATCGGTTCTTCTGGCATTAACCCGGACTAAATCAGTAGTTCTTTCTTGAATCATTGATTCTCAACCTTTGCTAAACACCCTGAAATTTCGGCTTTAATTTGTGGTTGCTTAGACTCAATCAATTATTGTAGATTGATTCAAATTATCTTGGTAAAGCAGTAACTTTGTCCTTGACTATGGATTTTAGATTTTTTGGTTCCTACTCCTCTGTTGTGGGCAGCACAAATCAAAAATATTTAATTTTAAATCATTAAGCCCCTACCTAGAGTGGTCGGAGTTATTCCAAAATCGTAAATCCAAAATCCAAAATTGGTTAACCTCGTTAGCTTCACCCTAATTATAATCTTAGGTATTTTCAACTATCGCAGGGCATAATCAAAGCCCTATGAGGTTAAGGAAATTCAATAGCATTCTACACGTAAACAGTGACGATAAAAATATAACCTTTGAAAGGTGATCTAGCTGGCAAAAAACTATATAAGTATAAAAATAGTGTTTCGAGGAGACAGCTAAACATGAATAATACTAAAGCTCCTCTTAGAGATGAAGTTAGGCAACTCGCAGAGGACGCTTTTCACTGTAAGCTAATTTCTGGCTATGGAGATGGCCCAGATATCAACGAATTTCAAATTGTATATCAGGGAAAACCACGCCATTTGCCGCTTGACCAAGCACGTTTATTCTTAGTTAACTTGCTTAATAAAATTCAGCAGCAGTAGAAATTTTTCCGTTAAATGTGTAGTTTCAAAGACCTAAATTCCTGGGGATAGAGCCAATAACAAAATCAATTAATAGCACTTTTTATCTTGTGCTTTTACCTGTTACTCAAAATAAAAACAGGTTAATGATATGTTTCTCTAGTTGAGAAGGTATATCAAATATTATTAGTTGATAGTATTTTGTAATTCTGCAAAATAAATTACAAAACACTATCAACTGAATTTTATAGGCATCCGATTTAATTATTGACTTATGTAGAAATGCAATAGGCAACAGGAAAGAAGGAATAAAGGCATACTGATTTTTTGTCAAAAATTAAATATGAGTTATGTAGAAAAAATATTTCTTTTTATATGCTCACAAATGTATATATCTTTTAACTTCATATTCTGCAATCTTAATCAGCCAAATGACTGATTTCCACAGTGGAATTGTCATGGTTTAGTGAAAATTGCATATAAATTAATTCATATCCGGTTATCCGGGAGGCATTATGGCAGACGGTACAATTAAACGGCAGTTAGTAATTATTGGGGGAGCGGAAGATAAAGAGGGAGACTGCCAAATTCTGCGGGAGTTTGTGCGCCGCGCTGGAGGTACAAAAGCGAATATTGTGATTATGACTGCGGCAACAGAACTACCCAGAGAAGTAGGAGAAAATTATATTAGAGTTTTTGAACGTCTAGGGGCAGAAAATGCTCGGATTGTTGATACAGAAACTCGTGATGATGCAAAATCATCCACTGCTTTAGAAGCTATCAATAAAGCAACAGGTATATTTTTTACTGGCGGAGACCAAGCGCGAATTACTAGCATCCTCAAAGATACAGAAATCGACCAGGCTATTCATCAAAGGTATGCGGAAGGTGCAGTAGTTGCCGGGACAAGTGCTGGTGCTGCCGTAATGCCCGATAAAATGATTGTTGAAGGTGATTCTCAAAGCACCCCACGGATGGAAATTGTAGAAATGGGGCCAGGTCTTGGTTTTCTACCTGGGGTAGTGATTGACCAACATTTCTTGCAACGTGGACGCTTAGGACGTTTGATTACAGCATTAGTGCGTGAACCTGCGGTGTTAGGATTTGGGATTGATGAGAATACGGCGATCGCTATAACCGATGATCAAATTGAAGTTATTGGTGAAGGTTCTGTCACAATCGTCGATGAATCTGAGTCTACCCATAACAACGCAGACCAAATTCTTAGAGATGAACCTCTAGCAATTTGCGGCGCGAAGCTACACATTTTGCCACATGGTTACAAATTTGATCTCAAAACTCGTCAACCAATTTTGAATACTGGTGTTGTAGCTAGTGAAGCTGTGGGAGTCGGCTAAATTTATCACGCCAAGATGCAGAAGCTTCGCACCTTGGCGTAAAGTTGGCGTTATTGCTTTAACTGCGAAAAAAGTGCCTCCCAGTCAATCACAGGCGGTCTTGTGCCTTGGTTGACGATTTCAAATGCTTTCCCTGTGGTGGATGGGGAGAAAATTGATTCGACACAAGCGGTGGCGACATCAATGCGGCTGGTATCTCCTGTAAGGGTGTCGCCTTGACCTAAAACTACACCTAATTTACCGCCAGTAGTTGCTTTAAGAAGAGTGTTGAGGTCGTAGGAAGTAAACGGCCCATCAATCAAACGACCTGGGCGAATTATAGTGTAGGGTAATCCCGAAGCGGCGATCGCATTTTCTCCCCGTTCTTTTGCATCCAACACCCCAAACCCATTCAACACACTAAAAGGAAATTTATCCTTGCGGTGAACACCACAAGAAGACACAAAAACAAATCGCTGCAAATTGCGGGGTGCAGCTGCTACTAAATTAGCCACACCTTCAGCATCTACTTTTGCAGGCGTATTTTTTGCCTTTGCTTCCCGATATTCGCGGTCAAGAAAAATTTGTCCCCATTCAAAAAAGTTTGGCTGCGGGTCAAACTCCCATCTAGCCGAGGGAAAGGCAGTAGTGCCAGTACAACAGATAATGTGAGTTACATTTGGCATTGCAGCCGGGAGAGTATTTGACTCGCGGATATCACCAACAGCTATTTCTACCTTACCCTCAAACATCTTTTGTGCTTTAGCTGCATTGCGTGTGAGAACGCGCACTCTCATATTCTTTTCTAGCAGATTACCTACTACTAGCTGACCTACTCCACCAGTAGCACCTACAACTAGCACCAAATCTTCAGTACTCATAAATATTTTCCTAGGATGGTATTGCTAATCTACTCAAAATATAGAACAGGCTGTTTGCTTCCCTAGGGAGATATTGTAGGTAACAGGCGATAGGGGACAGGTGACAGAGTTAAGAGAATAGTAGGTTGGGTGTAGCGATAGCGCAACCCAACAAAGTATGTGTGAATGTTGGGTTCCATTCTTCCACCCAACCTACACTAGTCTAGGTTGTTAGCCTTAACTGAACTGTATTGGGGTATAAGGGTGTAAGGTTTTGAACACCTACACCCCTATACCCCCAAACCCCTTATCTTTAAACTCAAAAGCCCGGCCATAATGGCCGGGCTTTTGATTTAGGCAGTGGGGATATATTCCCCGAAAATTAAATATAGAGTTTCTGTATAAATCGCTTTACTGATAAGTAATACCACTGCACGGAGACTGATTCCGGAAAAGTTGAAAAAATTTTTCGGGGAATTAGTTTCATTACCTGTTTACTAGTCTGGCAAGCGAAAATTAAAATCTCAAGCCCACGCCCCCTTGCACAGCCACAGCTGCACCACCACCGTCACGGTAGGCATCAAAAGCAATGATGGCGTTGCCAAAAAGTACAGTGTTGCTATTGGGAACAACATAATCGATTCCTGGCTGTAAAGCAAAACTAATCTTGTTACCTACAGGAGAAGCATTATCAGCATTACCACCAGCTAACACTAGGCCTGCTCCCAAATAAGCATCTGTTTGCCAGTTAAGCGGCACATCGTAAGAAACAGTGGGTACAACAGCAGTATTGTTACCAATTAATGCTTGGGCGCGAAAAGAAATTGGTGCTTCCAAAAGTTTATAGCGAAAAGCAACAACTCCCCCGATTTGGATACCATCACTTAGTCCGACTGTTGGGCCGACACCAACATAGCTACCATAGGCTACTTGAGCTTGTGCTGATTGAGAGCCTGTAGTCAGGCTCAAAGCACTAGCTACCACAATTGTTCCTACATAAGGAAGATAACGCATCACCTGACTCCTCACACTGTAATTTAGATTATGCTTAACAGTTATCAGTAAAGCAGTTATCAGTAAACAGTGAATGTATTAATCTTTAAGTTAGAGTTCACCATAATTTGGTGCGTTGCAATGTAACACCATACGCCATGATAACTGTTAACTGTTAACTGTTCACTGATTTAATTAGTGAGGAGTTAGGTAATAAATTTATCCTTTCTCCCCATCTAAATTTTACGGGCAACGCGGATGAATGCCACCTTGCGTACAAATGTAAGCTAGTTGTTTGGCATCTAAATTTTTTGCTTGGGAAAAATCAACGCCTTGGACTACAGCCGAAACCGTTCCAGTGTCGGGAGTTTGCACAAATTGATCTGCGGGGTCTTGTTTGTTAGGAGCTAGAATTGCATCTTTAAAATCGGCTCCAGCAACGTTTGCTCCCCGTAAGTCTGCAAAACTAAGGTCGGAGTTGCGTAAGTCAGCGTTTTCTAATTTGGCTGAACGTAAAATCGCACCAGTTAAGCGCGTAGCACTGAGATTCGCATTGCTCAAATTTGCCCGATCTAAGTATGCTCCAGATAAGTCTGAAGCTTGCCAATCGGTTTTAGTTAAGTCAGCAAATGATAATTGTGTACCGATCGCAATTACACGTCCTAGACGCGCTGCATACAGATTCGCTTCGTTTAACTTGGCATCACCTAAATCGGCTCCAGTCAAGCTGGCATTTTCTAAAACTGCATTTCGCAAATCAGCACCTACAAGTTGGGCGCTGCTGAGGTTAGCACCAATTAGACGGGCATTTGCAAGATTAGCTCGGTTGAGAGTAGCACGACTTAAATCAGTACCAGTCAGCGACACTCGACTCAGGTTAGCATCGGTAAGATTAGCTTGTTTGAGTTGGGCTTGACTTAAGTCAGCGATCGTATCATCATAAGTATCCCAGCGTTTATCTTCACCTACACTGCGGAAGCGGCTACCTTTGAAACTGGCTTGGTTAAGATTTGCCGACTTTAACCTCACGCCTGACAAATCAGTATTTTCTAACACCAAGTTAAAGTTAGAACCTCCCGCAGTCCGACTTTGGCTCAAATTAGTTCTATTTAAGTCAATACCAGCAATTTTGCCACTATAAACACTCAAAATTTTGTTGATAGTCTGCTGATTGAGTTGTAATCGCCGTTGTCGCAATTCTCGCTCTTGAGGTGCGCTACTAGAAACTGATTCCAATTCATTCGCCAGAATCTGATTTTTCTTTTTTAATTCCGGGATGGCTGGAATTCCGACGGTTGTCAAAGCTTGTTGAATGGTATCTAACAGCGCGGGATTAGTTTCATTAACTAGCAAATCGGTCAAAAATTGACTTGATTGCTGATCATTGAGACTACCCATCGCCAAAATTGTGCTTTGACGCTCTTCAACAGAAGCCCCAGAGTTGGGACTTAATTGTTTCACCAGTTCCAAAAACTTTTGGCTGTTGATTTGGTTGGTTGTCCGTTGGCCTTGCTGAGTTTGGATATAGACTTGAGTACCAATTAAAGTAGCCAACACCGCAGTCATACTGGCAAGTGTGATGACAAACAAAGACAGGTTTGAGTTTTGCCGCAGCCTTCGCCACAATGTGGGCAACTTGGTTTCAGTGGACGCTATTGGTGTCGGTGCTTCGGTTGCTGCGGGTTGAGTTTCATTGGTTTTTGCTAATGCACCCCGCCCAGTTGGACGAGTCGCATCAACAGCATCAGTACCAGCTATCCAATCATGCAAGGCGCGACGACCTTGGCGCGATGGCAAAGCTAAACTTTCTCCTAGCACCATCAACACTGCCAAAAACGTAAACAAACCTAAGTTAGGAAAGGCAAAGCTGTACCGCCAGAGAATATGGGCGATAGAAACTGGCACAGACAATTTGCCAATTCCTTCTCGTGCTATGGCTACGCCTAAACCAGGAGGTTTACCTTGATCGTTGATCACCCGCACTCCAAACCAGCGTTTAGGCAGGGTGCTGCCAGTTTTAGCCAATAAATATAATTGCCACCATGACAAAGTTACAGGTGTAATTAAAGCTAACATCCATAAGTAATTAGTCGGCCAAGCAACATTACGAATGCCGTAGCTAACAGGTAAAGCCAAAGGTCGCGCGATCGCTCTTTCTGTGACTACTAGTACTGGGTTAAGCGGTACACGGTTGATGTCGCTTCGCGAATTGATATAAGCACCCAGTCCAAAAGGAACCAACCCACTGGTAGCCACCAGTGTGATTTCAGCTGCCCAAGCCGCAAAGCGTCTAGTGACTAGCGGCAGTGAATTGGCTTTTGTCGGTGCTTTTGACTTATTAGGTTGACTATCATTACTCCTCACAATTGGGGTTGCCATTGAATAATTTCCTTTAAAGTTTATTTTTTTGCCATTTCTGGCTTGGTTAATATAAGAGTGCTATTGCTTATTAGAAAAGCTACCAGAGACAAAAAATTTGTATCCAAGATACACCAACCCTGCCAAGACTGCCAGACTAATTGCAGAGGTAACGAGTTTCAGCACTGCTTGCAACACTGCCAAACCTAATAGCACTGTTACGCCCACAACTACCAGCTTGCCTGTCCCAGATAAACTTTTCAACCAGAGCTGCGATCGCGTCAAGTAAGAGTTAAAGTTGAGAAAATTAGGCTGAGATTGCTGTCTCGTTTCTTTTGTATTTCCAGTGTCTACATTCTGGGAATTAATCTCTGCCTCTAGCTTTTGCAGCCGTTGCTGCAAGTTTTCTTCCGGTTGAGGATTCATCAGCTTTTCTACCTCTGCTATAACATTTGTTCAACATCTAACCGAACACATCCGAACTTTTATCCGGTTGTGCTTGTGATTTTAACTAATGTTTTGTGGTTACAAGGCTTAAATCTTGTCAATAAAAATCAATCTTTTATTCTTGCACTTAGGTGTTGCCTAATATAGGGTTTTTTGATTACCTGCACCTATTTCCTGTGTATACAGAACTAGTTACTTCATCTTTTGTTCATATTTAACCATATAGCGATAAACTTAAATATAAAATTTTATACGACCATTTCAGGAACACCGAGGGATTGCGATCGTCTAATAACTCAGATTATTTATATCAATATTGCTTTAAAAATAGTCGGGAGCATTAGTTAGTATGAAGACGCTGAGGCTATTGAAATCTGTGGTCACTGCTACATTACTGAGTATGATATATATCCAGCCCAACTTAGCAGAAGTATCATCTATCGACATCTCAACCAACTTAAAATCAGATCCGCTAGTTTTAAATGGCAAATCTGGAGGAAATGTCCACAGTAATTGTGGTAACATTTCCGACCAACCCAGTCAAATTATTCGGGTTACAAAGTCAATACCTTATTTGCGATTAACTGTTGACAGCCCCGGTCAACCAACCTTGCTAATTGACGGGCCAGGGGGCCGCTTCTGCGTTTTAGCCGATAGTTACTCAGGTAATAAAGCAGAATTTTCAGGTTTCTGGAAACCTGGAGATTACTCACTATATATTGGCGAGTTATCCAAGCACCAGTATGATTGTACCCTCTCGATTTCACAACAAAAGCAACCTAAATAAAGGCAATAGGCAATAGGCAATAGAAAAGAAGGCAAGTAATAATGTACTGATTTTTTTAAAATCTCATACTAGTCCTATATTCAAGTTATGAAAAATTTGAGAACTTCTTTACTTTTAATCTTGCTAACAGGATTTTGTCTTCCTAGTTATGGACTCTCATCCGATATCAAACCTGCGAAAATAGAAGCCCAATCAATTGTTCAAGGTAATTATCAACAGTTTATTAATAAAGTTAAAGCTCCCTTAAACTAATGTGCAATGCTGCATCAAGAAATGCCACTTTGGAACCATGCCAAAGTTGATCAATCAACGCTAATTTTGTGGGGAGAAGCTGATGATATGCTGCCGTCGGAGGACGCAGAAAAATTTCATCTTGTTTTTGCAGTCCGTTCAAACACTACCGAAAGATTATTTGCTGGCATTTGGTAAGTCTGCTTGAGAGTTAAATGCTCTGCCCTAGCTGCTGCGACTACATCATCTAAGTTACGCACTCCCCATAGAGGGTTCTGAGCGCGTAAATATTCGTCAAAAGCTGCATTACTTGCGGCTGTATGTTCTCCACCTTGTTTAAAAGGCCCATATAAGTAGAGGATACCACCCACAGGCAATATCCGACCCGCCCCTGCCATTAGTCCCAAACAAGCTGCCCACGGTGAAATATGAATCATGTTGATATTGACTATGGCGACAATTGGTAAGCTATTCAACAACCCGGTTGCTGTTTGGTTCTCTACTATCCATACTGTTTCTCTGACATCAAGCTCCAGGGGCGGATACACATTTGTACATTTATGGTGTTCAGTCCATGCCACGATACTGGCTCTTGCTTGTGGGTTGAGATCTGTTGGTAGCCATACACAATCTTTGAACTTATCGGCAAAATAAACTGCGTGTTCGCCTGTACCACTAGCAATTTCTAAAATTGTGCCACTCTTAGGCAATACCTTTAACAGTATTTCTAAAATTGGTTCGCGGTTGCGCTCGGTGGCTGCTGCATATTGTCTTGCGTCTTGTGATGTCATCTGTATCGCTTTTACTACCTGATTTCATCCTAGACCTAATTAGCATTTAAGCTGTACTCTAAAAATTTGGGTTTCGATACTTGTTTTTTATATGTATAACAGATAACTAAAAAGTGCAGTTTTGCTGTTAAAAAATCTGAATTTGTTGTAGTTTTTTAGTTCTGGGGTGCAGTTTCAGGCACTCGCAGCTAATTAAAGCTAGAGTTATAAAGAGAATTAAAAAACGATCTTTTAAAGTGAGGTAAGTAGAAGGGAAAAATTAAACCCCGTTAAGAACAGTTAATTAAGCTCAAACCCTCTTTTCTCCCGCATAGCTACCTCACCTCGACTGCGCCTTTCTCTTTTAAAGACGAAGTGCGCGAAGAGCCACACTCATGACAGGCTCGGCTACCGCCTACCTCCCGCTTTGTTCTAACTACAAATATTTACGCAGTTCTACTTAGTATTTGCATAAAATTCTTAAATCAAGAGCGACTTTGTAAGGATTACAGCTAGTGCAAGTTTTCAAAAGATCCATCAAACCAGAAACTTATATCTCGTTTCTCCACATTTACCAGACTACGTGGGGAATTGCTGGTGATATTTGTTTAATTCGTGAATCTATAGCTAATTCTAGTGCATCGAAGTTTGTAGGTCGCAAACTCCAACTAGCCCTTCCAAAGGGGATGGAACGCGATCGCTTGGCTGGTGTTCCAGTGATCAAAATTGCAGGTAATGTAGGCGATGGACATCCTAAAGATCACCCGTCTGAATGGGAGGCTTATGAAGGTGTAGATAGGGAAATAGCGATCGCGGTTTTGAAAATTTGGGGCTTTAATCTGATGGATGAAACAGCTTAAAGGGGCATTAACAAAATGTAGGGGTTTCAGTACCCGGCTCTATCAAGCCGCAAGTGTTGTGGCGGGGTCTAATACCATTTCACTAAAAATCTGATACAGATGTAAACTCCCAAAGCTTTACTGCATCTAAGTTTTTTAATTGCGGATTGCGAATTGGTATAAATCCCCGTTAAAACACGGAAAAAGCGAATTGCGAATTGGTTTAACCTTTTCCCCAAACCAATTCTGAGTTCAAAATCCTTATCCGAAACGTATTGGGGTAAGTTGGTCAAAGCTGGAAACCAAGATAACTGTTAATTTTCCTAGTTAACAGTTATCTGCTAATACGGGTGCCTAAATCCTACTTGATGGCAAAGTTAGACGGGTCTTGATCTCGTCGATGCTGAGTGGGAATAGGATCTGGCTGTCCATTGCCTACAAGGGCTGCGGTTTTTTCCAGTGATTCCCTCAATCGCTTGGCTGCGTAGATGGACATATCTCGCGGTACATTAATGCGATCGCGCAGATATCGTAGGGCGACATCAGATCCCGATGGAGGTATACAGTCCTCCCCGGTCATCATGTGTGTTAAAGCACAACGTAGAGCTTGATCAAACAATCTATCATCTGCGGGGTTGACGCGAATAATATTGATGCGATGCTCGATAGTTCTTTGAAGAGCTTCCATGCGGGAGGTTTCGGGTTCTGGATAACTCACATCTGGTAGTCCAAACCAGGGGCCATTATTCACCCGCTCTTTATTTATAAGCATCTGGGTTTCGCCATTTTCCCAACAGCCCCCCATTTGGGGCGGCAAATCATGTACGTGGGTGTGAAAGTCACTCTGGGTACCGCAGTAGGTAGATCGGCTTTCCATTGCCGCAAACCATGCGCTCAAACGAGGATTTTCCTCTCGCAGTGAGTAGCCCTTGTAATAGTAAAGGCTCGCATTCATCCGTTCGAGATATGGCGTAAAAATGACATCGACGATGCCGAAGCTATCTAGAAAATAAGGGCTTGGGGTGCGTCCCAGAGCCTCCTCAACCTTCGCCACCACTGTAATAAATTGCTCTCGGTTGCGTTTTTCTTGTTGAGCGGAAATTACCGGATAACACAGCCAAGCGCACCAAGCTCTAAATAAAAGTCGTTCTAATTGGCGTAGAGGCAGCACTGTGCGGTCTTCCATTCCTTGGCTCAATGTCCCAAAAACCTTTTCCAAAGCGATCAAAATGTCATCGCTTTCTTTAATAATTCGTCCATCTAACTCAATCGCTGGCAGCATTCCTGATGGTACCTTACGTTTGTACCAACTTTCTTTCTCCCCATAGCAGAACATTGTCACTTTTTCGACGCGGTAGGGGATCTGTTTTTCTTCTAGCCATAACCAAACTTTTTGACAGTAAGGACACCAAGCATGGTTATCGCGGTATAGTGTTACCCGCACTTCAGATTCTGGCTGACCAAACAAGCGCAACCTAGCTTTAGCGTTGGTGAGACCATTAACAGTATCTATTTGATAGTTGGCAAGAGATTCTAGTTCTTGCCAACTTAAGGGTGCGGTAGTCATAGAGTGAGTTTTGCAGGGCAATACTTAGAACTTTTCTTGACTCTACAATATTTTGAATTTGGGCTACAACTATCTAGGGACTTCCCGCAGGGTTTGTTAAGAACCCCTTGTACAAGTTGGCTTTCTTAATTGCGCGCTTGTTGTTAGTCTGGTAGCCACTTAGTATCCCAAATATACAGTCCTTTTTCTTCTGGCACTCTGGAGAATCGTCCTGTGCGAAAACCCCGTGACAATTCATTTAGTACGGCAGGTTTAACTTGTTTGACTTGCTCTGGCTGAAGTTCTCCATACAATCGGTGAATAACTTCCCCGGAATCAAAAACCTTTCTCGGATTTTGTTGCAGCAGCAAAGTAATTGCATCAATCAGAAATTTCCCTTCAAACTCTTCTTTCAGGGGAATAGCATTAGCTTTCGCCTGTGGGTCTGGTTTTTTGGATTGAGTTTGACCTTGTTTAGAAGAACTTTCAGTGCTGATATTTGCTTGTACCTCGGTCTGGGGTTTTTCGTTTTTCGTTTGGCTGTTTTTAGAAGAACTACCCTTGCGCGACGAGTTGAGTAATTTCAAATCTATAGTGTAGTAGCCAGGTTTACCGGGAACGAGCGACCATTTTCCACTTTCTCTGCCTTGAGTTAGTGTTGATTGAACTCTACCTTTGACTACTTTCCAAGCTTTCGGTTCTAATTCCCCATACAGCGATCGCACCACAAAATCAATATGACATACACTACCTTTATGCTGCTGTAACAGTTTTTCTACCGCTTCGATGCGTTTTAGAGACTGATACTCACCCAGCATGGGAATATCTTGCCCATATAATGATTTGTCTGGCGCAATGGTGGTTTCTTTTTGCTTGGTAGACGCGGTAACTCTTGGTTTATCTTCTTGAGGTGATGACTCACTAGTGCTAGGTTGGGCTAATTCTCTTGTGGCTCTTAGAGCATTGTCAGTGTCGTCTTTGGTGTTAGTTTCTTTGGTAGCATTAACTTCAGCGTTTATGGCTAGTATTTCCTCAAAATTATCAGCCTCATCAGATTCGTTTTCATCTGGAGAAACATCTAGGCTACTACCATGAGACAAGTTTTCTTCTATCAGGCTTACTTGGTTCTGAGAAGATATACCTGCTGTTGTTATATTGTTTTGTTTTGGTAGTTCAGTATCATTTGATGCTACTAATTTCGGCTCAGTTTTTGATACTTCCGGGTGAGTGCCATTGGTATTTTGTTGGGTAGGCAACGTTAATATTTCTTCTCTTCCTTGCTGGCTAAAGCCCTGACTGCTCGCTTCTTCTTGCAAAGCCCAGTTCGACAATAACGCTTGGACGTGAGTTAAGTTATCTAATGCTTCTCGATATAATTTTCCGTACTTATCTACCAGTGGCGCGTAATAATTTCGGATTTCCAATAGTGTCGAGAGAAATTTTTCTGGAGGAGGCTGTATCTGCATTTAGCTATCCATTGGGGTTGAATCAGAGCGTTATCGCTATCACAAGTGTGTTGGTTGCAAGTAGGTTATTGATGCGACCGGGATTTGCACTCTTATATATTGTGCAACTTCATCACATTCCTACCGGCTCAACACAAAACACGTGATAGTTCTTCACTTTTCTAGCTTATCTTTTTTGCGATCGCTACATCTATTCAGTGTGAAATTCTAGACCAAAGCAAAAAACGACAACAAAGCATGATTTAAATCTTCAATTATCCCATTTCACGAAAAATCTGAGCCAGATGTCAACCCCTGAAAGCTTTGCTGTATCTAAGTTTTTTAATTGCGGTAGCGTTGTAGCTAAAGCTGTGGATGAGATTGAGAGTAACCCAACATTGAAAGCACGTGTGATAGGTGCGTTAAAAGCTGGGGGAACGGAAGCATTTAATACCAATTCGCAATTTGCAATTCGCAATGACGCGACGCTCCTGCGTCGCTAACGCTTCGCTATCGCAGGCTCGCTAACGCAATTAAGAAATCTAGCTCCATTATGACTTTCCTGGTTTCCATCTGTTGCCTCATTTTAAAGAATTGGTATAAGAAGTTAATCGACCATCCTTTAGTAAATATTCTGCTGGCTTCTATTGAGGGATGGCAGGAAGCGGAGTAGACATTAATATTTAATTTTTCAAAGGTATAGGAATAGTTGAATTGACTGACTCACGCTTGTGTAATTGATGAAACCAAGTTGCTAAATTAGGATACTGCAAAACCCAATCTTCATTTAAGCGAAAGCTATAGTAACCCACAGAACATAATGCTGCTATATCTGCTGCTGTCCAGGTGTCATTACCTAATAAGTATTGAGACTGGGCTAATTGTTCCTCGAAAACTTCTAAAAGGCGAGTAATGGACGTTTCTAATTTTGTCCGATAACGAGTCGGGGCTAAATTATTAGTCAAATTTAGTACCCATAAGTTGATAACATTATCACCTAAATTATCTGCTAATTCTTCCCATTTTCGACACTCAAGCCGTTGGCGAGTATTACTTGGGTAAAATCTAGGTTGTGGATAGGTTTCATCTAAATACTCTGCAATTAAAGTAGAATCCCAAATAACTGTACTATCTTCTTCCACAAACACAGGTACTTTACCAATAGGAGAAATTTTGAGAAATTCAGGAGGTTTATTTAACAAATTAACTTCTTTGAATTCACAATCTAAAACTTTCTCAGTTAACAATATGCGAATTTTTCGGGCAAAATTTGATTGTTGATGATAGTACAATATTCTCTTCATCAGATATCTCCATTTCCATCTCTGTTATAGCAAGAGTCTTCAGCAAAAAATCGCTTTTATCCCATCGTCTCAAGGTTCATCTAATTTTGAGGTAGGGGAGACACTGGCGCAACTGTGTGTTTGCAGACTTTACCGTTTTGTTGATTTCTGCATAGATCGAATCATAACTGATCAGCCGGACATGAGATGACATTTCAGTTTTAAATATTTTTTCTCTGTTGATGAAATATTCTGATGTCTCTGCGAATACTAAGTCTACTTACATTTACGTGACCATACAGTTAGTATGCTTATTATTTCAGGGTATTGCTTGACTGAAGAACTTTATAATGGGTCGAGAACAGTAGTTTATCGAGCGATTCGAGAGATTGACTCCTTATCTGTAGTTATTAAACTACTAAAGAATCCTTATCCTAGCTTTAGCGAACTAATACAATTTCGCAATCAATACACCATTGCCAAAAATCTTAACAACCCTGGAATCATCCCAACTTACAGTCTGGAACCGTTCCAAAATTCCTATGTATTGGTGATGGAAGACTTTGGCGGAATATCTTTACAAGATTATTTCGCCAAAAATCATGATGAAGTGTCTTTACAAAAATTTTTACAAATTGCGATCGCTTTCTTGCAGAACCCTATCGTGGTTCTGATGCTTATGAGGCCAACCAGGGGTTTATGTATGCACAGGTGACGAGGTTTAAAGGTTCTGAACTCAAGTTTAAACCTTAGACAGTTATGATGAGCAGAAAAGAAGATGAAGGCTTCTAGTAGCAGTTAAAAGAACTATAGCAATCCTATTTGATTTCCAAACTTATTCGTTTTGTTTGAATCTTAAATAGGATTGCAGGCGATCGCATTAGCCAATCATACTACGGTTCTAAAATCGTACCTTCTAAATTTGTCTGATCCAGATTAGCTTGATCCAAATTAATGTCGTTCAATTCGGCTTGGCTGAGATCTGCTTGGGTTAAATCTGCTCTTGCTAAATCAGCATGGCTGAGATCTGCTTCATTTAATGAAACTCCTTTCAGGTTAGCCTCTTGTAGTTCAGCTTCACTGAGAGAAGCACCAATCAACTTAGCTATTGTTAAGTCTGCGTGATTCAAATTAGCACCATCCAAGATAGCTTCTGCTAAAATTGCACCATCCAGAATAGCTCCACTCAAATTTGCATCTGTCAGATCTGCTTGCGTTAAATTAGCACCATTTAAGTCAGCCTCAATTAAGCTAGCTTTACTGAAATTAACTTTACTTAACTCTGCTCCATCCAAAATAGCTCTGTCTAGAATTATTCCACTCAGGTTAGCTCCTTCTAAGGATGCTTCACTGAGGTTAACTCCCGTAAAATCTCTGGTGCCGTTTTCGTATAGTGCTAATAGTTCATCTAGCCTCATGCCTTTGTCTCCTATGAATTGACATTGCACTTTTTAGCCGAGTAGCACTCTAGCATCTGAAATATTTTGTCCGGTGACAGGCTTTTCAGTCAGCAAAAGAGCAGAGGAGGGGGTTTTGCTGTTTCTGCACAGATGCATCAAATTACCAATGATCAACCAGACATGGTATGAAGATAAAGTAGACTTATGCTATTTCATCTTACTTCCCATTAAAAACTCGACATCTTGTACAGGAAGTTGAGCATAAAGGCTTTTACCTTGAAGCGGAAACTGCACATCAAAATAGTTTTGATGGCACTGTAAGACTATTCCTACTAAACCTTGCTGCAATTCATGATTTACATTACGGGTTAGTCTCACTATGTCTTTTTCTTGGATATTATTCATAGTTATGACCTCAAATTATTACTGGTTGAGTACGCGATGTTTACATGGAATTGTATTCTGCTAGCATGATGCATTAGAGGCTAAATAAACCTCTTACCTAAGCAATAAATGGTGTGCTAGCTTTTTCACCTATGGGTGTAGATATAGCTTGCCTAAGTTGCCGCAATTTTCCTGGGGTGCAAAATCAGGGAGTAATTTTGGTGTCTGTGATTTCTCTTCATGCAACAGGTTGTGATACTTGTTCAGATTATGAAAAGTTTTAAAATACAAACAACAGCAAAAATTATCAAGGCTACCAGGTTCATAAAATTATGCGGCGGAATCAAAACATCATTGCAAGTACCATTGGCACATTAGCAGCAATATCCATTGGGTATTTCGGAGTGCAGATATTTGGACGCACGACAATGTACTCTATCAGTGCTGGATTGTTTGGATTAGGTGCTGGAGAGTATCTGGGTCAGGTTGTTGCTAAGAAAAAGCACGGGCAAAGGCGAGTAGTAATGATATAAGTAAATAAGCAATAGAGGGCAGAAGAACATATGACAGTCAGTTATATCAATCTGCCTCTGCTAAATTAAATGATAGGTCAGAGCGATCGCCACAAATCAAATTCATCAAGCGTAGTCCTAAAACCTTACAACCTCAGCAAGACTATCAACTCAACCAAAAAGTTGCCTTGTGCTAAACGCTAATCATGCATTTAGGTTTCGATGAGCATTAATCCTACAATTTTTCAAGCCCCAATTCTTTTAATTCTCAAAATTCACTCTACAGATAGATAACTAGCTTTATACTCATGTCTGAAAATCTATAATACTTATTTTGTATAGCGTTATCGACATCAGCTTCCTAATCATAGCTGTAACTTCAAATATGATAGCTCTGGATCAACCAATGCTTTGTACCTTGATTCGGAGGCTGTAACTGTGACCCATGAGATGAACTCTCAGCTCGCGGAAAATCTCTTTATCGGCGACAGTGAAATGGCGGCACTTATGCGAATGCACGACTGGTCACAAACGTCGCTCGGTGCAGTAGAAACTTGGTCACAGAGCTTAAAAACATCTGTGCGAATTATGTTAACTTCTCGCCAAGCCATGTTTGTTTGGTGGGGTGACGACTTGATCAACCTGTATAACGATGCATATCGAGCCATTCTGGGCGGCAAACATCCACAGGCATTAGGCCAAAAAGCAGCCGTCGTCTGGCAAGAAATTTGGGATCAAGTAGGGCCACGCGCACAAAGCGCATTATTAAAAAATCAGGGGACTTATGATGAAGCGTTGCTGCTGATTATGGAGCGCAATGGCTACCCAGAGGAAACTTATTACACCTTTTCTTATAGCCCTGTGCCAAATGATGATGGCAGTACGGGCGGCATTATTTGTGCCAATACTGAAGATACTCCGCGCATCATTGGGGAGCGACAGTTGGCACTGTTAAAAGAACTGGCAGCTAAAACAGCAGACGCGCGTACATTTGATGAAGCCTGTAATCTTAGTACCAACTGTCTAGCAACTAATCCCTACGACCTACCATTTGCGATGATTTATTTGGTAGATCCTCAGCAGCAGTGCGTGACTTTAGCCGGAACCTGCGGTATTGACCGAGGACACCTAGCTGTTGATGAAACTGTTGTACTGGATGATGATTCGCTGTGGCAGTTTGCCAAGGTGTTGACAACCCATGAAACTTATCTCTTAACTAACTTAGAACAGCAATTTTGTGATTTGCCCACAGGAGCGTGGAATTACCCACCACATCAAGCTGCTGTAGTACCGATCGCACCATCAGGACGGACAGGAAAAGCGGGTGTATTAGTGGCAGCATTAAACCCATTTCGGCTGTTCGATGAGAACTACCAAGGATTTCTGAACTTAGTTACATCTCAAATTTCGGCTAGCATTGGCAATGCTCAGGCGTATGAGGAAGAACGGCAAAGAGCCGAAGCCTTAGCGGAATTAGACCGCGCTAAAACGACCTTTTTTAGTAATGTTTCCCATGAATTTCGGACTCCATTAACTTTAATGTTAAGTCCGTTAGAGGAACTATTGGCAAAAGATAACCTGTCACTAGACCAAAGGCAAGAGCTTGCCTTAATGCACCGCAATGGTTTGCGGCTGTTGAAGTTGGTAAATACATTACTAGATTTTTCCCGCATCGAAGCCGGAAGGGTGCAAGCGGTTTATGAACCCACGGACTTAGCTACCTTCACCGCCGAATTAGCCAGTATCTTTCGTTCCGCGATCGAGCAGGCTGGCTTGGAGTATATTGTCACCTGTGAACAACTGCCTGAAGCCGTCTATATAGATCGCTCGATGTGGGAAAAGATTGTTCTTAACCTACTGTCGAATGCGTTTAAATTCACATTTTCTGGAGCAATTACAGTCATCCTGCGGCAGGTACAGCACCAAGCCCAATTAATAGTTCGGGATACAGGTATTGGGATTCCGCAAGCAGAATTACCCCAATTGTTTGAGCGGTTTCACCGAGTTGAGGGAGCGCGAGGAAGAACCCAAGAAGGTTCAGGGATTGGACTAGCCTTAGTGCAAGAGTTGGTGCGGTTGCATGGTGGTCAGGTACAGGTTGAAAGTATTGAAGGGAATGGTACTACCTTTAGCATTACCATTCCTTTTGGTACTGCCCATTTAGCCCCAGAGAGAATTCAGGCAACACCAACCTTAGTTTCGACCGCAATCGGTGCAGCTCCTTACATTGAGGAAGCCTTACGCTGGCTACCGGAAGAGGCAGGGGAGCAGGGGAGCAGGGGAGCAGGGAACAGGCTGGAAGAAGGCAATAGGCAACAGGCAATAGGCAACAGGCTGGAAGAAGGGGACAGGGAACAGGGAACAGGGAACAGGAAAGAATCTTATCTGTCGCCTGTAACCTATCACCTGTCACCTTCCTCTGCTCGAATTCTGTTGGTTGATGACAACGCTGATATGCGGGAGTATGTGAAGCGATTGCTGAGTCAGGATTATGTGGTCGAGACTGCCACTGATGGTATTGCAGCACTGGAAGCGATCGCAGATTATATACCGGATTTGGTACTGACGGATGTCATGATGCCCCGGTTAGATGGCTTTGGTCTGCTGAGTACATTACGAAGTAACAATCGTACCCGCGAAATTCCGATCATTTTGCTGTCTGCCAGAGCCGGAGAAGAGGCAAAAGTCGAGGGATTAGAAGCCGGAGCTGATGATTATCTCACTAAGCCGTTTTCTGCCCGTGAATTGTTAGCGCGGGTCGAAGCAACTTTAAAGTTGGCGCAACTGCGGCAAAATGCGATGCAGCAAGAGCAGACCTTGCGACGAGAAGCCGAAACAGCCAAGCAGAACGTTGAATCTATTTTGTCAAGCATTAATGATGGGTTTTATGTTTTAGATCGCAACTGGTGCTATACCTATGTCAACGATCGCTTGTGCCAAATCATCGGCATGAAACGCGAACAGATGCTTGAGCGCAGCATTTGGGAAGTATTCGCAGATACCGTTGACACTGAAATTTACATTCACTTTCATCGAGCATTTAGCGAACAAAAGCCAATTCAGTTTGAATATTTTTACGCCACCTGGAATCGTTGGTATGAACACCGAGTTTATCCTTCGCCCGATGGACTGACCGTTTTTGCGGCTGACATCACCGAGCGCAAACAAGCCGAACTCGAACGCGAACACCTGCTGGCGCGTGAATTTCACTACGTTAATCAATTACAGGGATTAACTAGAGCCGCACTAGCAATTAATTCTGCTCTTTCGGTCGAACAACTATTGCGGGTAATTACAGATCAGGCAGCATCAATCATTGGTTCTCATCAATCTGTTACAAGTATGACGATTGACCAGAACTGGGGTCAAGCAATTACTGCCATCTACTTGTCTGATAAGTATGCAGCTTGGCGAAATTACGATGAAAATCCAGATGGGTCTGGTATCTATGCCAATGTGTGCCGTTTAAATCAACCAATGCGGATGACTCAAGCCCAACTAGAAGCACATTCTCTTTGGCGAGGCTTTGGCAAGGAAGCAAACAACCATCCGCCCATGCGTGGCTGGCTGGCTGCTCCCCTAGTTGGGCGAGACGGGAATAACATTGGTTTAATTCAGCTTTCCGATAAATATGAGGGTGAATTTAGCGCAACTGATGAAATAATCTTGATTCAATTAGCGCAGATGGCTTCTGTAGCGTTGGAAAATGCGCGATTATACCAAGCCGAACAGCAAGCACGTTCAGCAGCCGAAGCATCAAAAGAACAAGCTCAAGCAGCAAACCGAATTAAAGATGAATTTTTGGCTGTACTATCCCATGAATTGCGATCGCCGCTCAACCCGATTTTAGGTTGGGCAAAGCTCTTGCAAAAAGCCAAGCTAGACGAAGCCAAGACAAAACAAGCTCTCTCAACCATTGAGCGTAATGCCAAGCTGCAAGCAGAACTGATAGAAGACCTTTTGGATGTCTCTCGAATTTTGCAAGGTAAGCTTTCTCTCACACGCAGCCCAATTAATTTAGCATCGACTATTAAAGCGGCGTTTGAAACTGTGCAACTCGCAGCAGAAGCCAAATTCATTCACCTAGAGGCAGACCTTGATGCTGAAATTGGAATGGTTTTGGGCGACTCAACCCGCTTGCAGCAAGTAATTTGGAACTTGCTGTCTAATGCCGTGAAATTTACACCTTCAGGTGGTCAGGTTTATGTGCAATTGTCACAGGTTGATAATCAAGCTCAAATCATTGTTCGTGACACCGGAAAGGGCATTACTCCCGATTTTCTGCCTTATGTGTTTGATTATTTTCGTCAAGCCGATAGTGCTACTACGCGTAAGTTTGGTGGGCTAGGTTTAGGGTTGGCAATTGTGCGTCACTTAGTTGAGCTTCACGGTGGTACTATTCAAGCCGATAGCCAGGGCGAAGGTATGGGAGCCACATTTAGCGTTAAGTTACCACTATCTACTCTGTTGAGCGTTGATCAAAATTTGCAATTGTCGGAACCATCCCTGAGTTTACATGGTATCCAAGTTTTAGTGGTAGATGATGATACTGATACACGAGACTTTGTTGCTTTTGTAGTGGAACAAGCAGGGGCGAAAGTGATCACAGCCACTTCTGCACGTCAAGCATTGCAGGTGTTAACTCAATACCAACCAGATATGTTGCTAAGTGACATTGGGATGCCCGAAATGGATGGCTATATGCTAATGCAGCAGATCCGGGCATTACCAAAAGAACAAGGCGGAAAGATTCCCGCGATCGCCCTTACAGCCTATGCTGGAGAACTAGACGAAAAGCAAGCACTCAAAGTTGGTTTTCAAAAGCATATTTCTAAGCCCGTCGAGCCAGACAATCTCATTATGGCAATTAATAAGTTGTTAAGCACCTAAGGCGTGAATTACCAATTGGTAGCCCTATGGTGAAAATATCACTAAACCAAATTCTTCCCCAGTTGGGCAAAAGCCTATGCCTCGGTATGCGGCTTGGGCTGCGTAGTTTTCTCGATTAGTAAATAAGATAGCGCGTTTGACACCATGCGATCGCGCCTCTAATAACGACCCAGCTACTACACATTTAGCGTAACCTTTTCCCCGTAGTGGCGGTGGTGTCCATACGCCACCAATCTGCACAATATCAGGTAAAAGAGCGTTAAAGGCGGTATAAGCTATGGGCATATCTTTATTTACCAATACCCAATGCCTAGCTGTAGTTTGTCTAGCTTCTATTTCTTGGCGACAAGTTGACAATAAATCAGGTGTTTCTAATTGACCTAAAGTTTCTACATTGTAAGCAGCACACCACTGACTAAGTAACTCAAACTCTTCTAGATAAGGTAAACGACACTGAACTGTTCTCAATGTTAGAGCGGGAGGTATTTGTAAATCTGCCAACGATAAGGAGAACAATATCTCGCTTTCATCAAGTTGAGTTTGGCGGTTAACCAGTCTCAATACTTCCTTCGTCATCTCAACTTGTGCTGTGGGGCCTGCAATTCCCGAAATCGCTCGATTAGATTGTGTTACCACGGCTTGCACCACTTCTGCAAGATGCACAGGTGCTTGAACTACAACCATTCCATTCCAATAATGGGCGGCGACTGCAACTATAGTTTCATCATCGGCGATCGCTGCTACATAAGTTCCTTGAAACCTAGCACCTTGATCAATTAATCCCGCCTCTCGCCAATTTGAACGCAGAAACATCGATGTCTCGGTGTGTTGCAACAGAAAATTTTCTAGCAGTTTTTCATCACCAGGTTGTAAAGTTTTTAATGTAGCCACAAAAAACTCCATTTGCAAGGGGTTTGCCATCAAGGGTTGTTATATCAATATTTTGATTGAAAATAGAATTTATAATATTACCCATGACTAACGAAAAAGTCGTACTAGTTACAGGCGCATCATCTGGGTTTGGGCAGTTGATTGCTCAAAAACTTGCTGCTGTGGGTTACTGTGTTTTTGGTACCAGTCGCAAAGAACATCAAACTCTACAGGGTGTGGAAATGTTGACCCTGGATGTTACGTCTGACTCTTCAGTAAAATTGTGTATTCAACAGTTGCTCACACGGACTAATCGCCTAGATTTACTAGTAAATAATGCTGGACAAATTCATACCAGCATGATTGAAGAAACTTCTTTAGAACAAGCAAAGGAGATTTTTGAAACGAATTTTTGGGGTGTTGTGCGTGTTACTAATGCTGTCTTGCCTATTATGAGACAGCAGCGTAGTGGGCATATTATCAATATGAGTTCAGTTGCAGGGTTGATTGGCGCACCGGGTCAAGGTTTTTACTCTGCAAGTAAGTTTGCACTTGAAGGATATAGTGAAGCTCTAAGTGTAGAATTAGACCCATTTAATATTAGAGTATCTTTAATTGAGCCTGGTTACTTCAAGACCAATTTGAACCAAGCTATGTTACAACCCACCGCAGTTAGTAGCGACTATGACAATGTACGCGATGTAATTATCTCATCTGTCCATCAAGCAATTGCACAAGGTGATAATCCTCACAAAATTGCACAAGCAATTGCCCGTATTGCTTCAAGCTCCTCACCACGATTACGCTACCGTGTTGGTTATGAAGCACAATGGTTGCCTCGTCTGAAAGCCATTTTACCAGATAAGCTGTTTCGATTTGGTGCGCGTAAACGGTTGAATCTGCCTTAAAAAAACTCGACAATCATTAGTGCTTGTGATTGGTCGAAATCCCAATTGAATTCAATTGTTAGCGATGCCATGCACCATCAGCGAATTCATGATATTTATGGAAAGCATGAGTTGTTGTGATTCTTGCTTAAAAGCAAAACGCTATTGCTGTTAGAGGTAATTATCACAACTAATTTAGGATCGCTATATGTTAACTCTTCTGACGTTTTCTCAGAATCACCTAGAAATATTCTCAAGTAAAGATGTTGATACTGTTCTGAGAAGGATTAATGGTTCTCATAATATCTGGTTGCGATGTATTTACTTCCGCGATCGCACTGGAACTGCCAAAATTATTAACCACTTTCAACTCGATCCATCTCGGATTGATATGATTTTTAACCATTCCCTTACGGGAGTTGATGAAGATATGGAAGATTGTTTATTTAATGGCTATGAAATCCTAACTCATCAAATAAAGAACCGAGAGTTTCAGGTAGCGCGCGGCAGTATTGTATTAGGTCATAATTTTATTATTACCTTTGAGATCACAGAAATTAAAGTTTTAACTGGACTAATCAATAATATTCAAAAACAAAATATAGAAATTCAAAAATGTGGCGTTGATTATATATTATATCTAATTTTTAAAGATATTTTAAACGATTACCATAGTGTGTTTGATTATATTTCTAGACAACTTGATGATTTAGAAGATGAAGTTTTAGCAAATTCTGGCGATGAGAAAACATACCATAAAATTGCGGCAATGAGGCAATCAACTCGTTCCGGGCGGCGAAATTTTCAAAATCTCAAATCCCTGATAGCTCGGATGAATTATGGAGACTTTCAATGGATTACTCAGCCAGTGAAAACATTATTTAATCAAGAGTTAATTTATCAAGTTGATAATCTTTGGCAAGAATATCAAGCATTGAGAGTCTGGATGTCAGAATTAATGGAAATTCAACGCGATAATATTGCTAGTAAAACTAGTCAAAAAATTAATCGTTTAACTATCCTTTCGACTGTATTTTTACCCATCACTTTTATTACTGGTTTTTATGGTATGAACTTTAAACATATGCCAGAATTAGAACAACCTTGGGGTTATCCGGCTGTGATTAGCGTGATATTCTTAATTGTGATTAGTAGTATTGTATTTGCTAAACAACAACGCTGGTTATAAGTAGAATTATATGCAGGTATTTGTTGCCAGATGGCGATCGCCATTCACAATATCTGCAATAAAAATCCCAGCACAGAAAATTCTTAGTAGCAACTATACTACTTGTAATATATATAGGATTCATATTTGATTTCTGAAAAAAAACTCAGTATCCTCTTATTCCTTCGTTCCTGTTCCCTATTGCCTATTGCCTATTGCCTCTCTACACAAGTATGTTCAGTAATCAAATCAGATTCCTATATACAAATTGTTGCTTAACTGTTTATGTTTCTTCAAGTTTACGGTATCCCCAACTGCGGCACTTGCAAAAAAGCTTTGAACTGGCTCCAAGCTAACAGCATTGACTACCAGTTCATTAATACAAAAGATACTCCACCGACTCGTGAGCAAATCCAAAACTGGGTGAAGTCTTTGGGTGCTGCGCCCATGCGAAATACTTCTGGTCAATCCTACCGCGCTTTGGGTGATGAAAAAAAGTCGTGGACTGACCAACAGTGGATTGAAGCATTTACAGTTGATGCAATGCTGCTCAAACGTCCGCTATTCGTTAAAGATGGAACAGCCGTGCTGGTTGGTTTTAGAGATGAGGCAATGGTTAAAGAAAAATTAGGGCTGAAATCAAGTGATTAGGCAATTTTCAAGTAAAAATTCGCCAAATGATCACAAATAATGCCAGAATTGCGCCAAAGTATGCTAATGAGCGGATACCTGTAATTCCAAAAATGTAGGACAGACTGTGCAATATTCTTAGCACGACGATCGCAATTGCTGCGTAAGCAGTCACACTATCGTTCTGAGCGGTTAGGTGTGCAATTACAATTACTATTGCAATCATCGCTAAATTGTCATGATGATTTCGCTGCGCCCGATCTGCGCGCCCGACCCAAGGGGGAACATCCGGCATCTTATCTCGGTTTCCCATTCCCCAACTAATATCTGAATAGGCTACACGGGCAAGTGCAGGAATGTGATTTAACGGAAATGACCACAGGGCCAAAATTAACAGACAGATTAAGTCAGGTGTCATGAAACTAGCCAAAAAATATCAACCTGATGATTCTAAGTCAATAAGGTTCAGTTAGTGATATTAGAAATTAGTTTAATTCCTGATAATCTTAATTACAGCCTGTACTAATATATCTGGGTCTATTGGTTTAGATAAATGCTTTTGAAATCCAGCAGCTAAAGCTTGTTGTTCATTGATTTCACCAGCATAAGCTGTCAGAGCGATCGCGGGAATTTGTTTGCTGCGTTCTGATGGGAGGGAACGCACTTGTCTGATTAATGTATAACCATCAACTTCAGGCATACCAATGTCACTCACCAAAACATCTGGCCCGAATGATTCTATGGCTGCTAAAAATTCGGAACTAGTAGCAACCGTCATTACTTCTGCGCCGTAATCAGCTAGCATGATTGTGAGAAAATTGCGGCTGTCTGGTTCATCATCGATAGTTAAGATTTTAATACCTGTAAGATTGAGTTCATCGGCAGACAACTTCTCAGTGCGATCGCTTTCTGGTTCAATGTTGAGCAAGGGTAAACTGACAGTGAAAGTGCTTCCTTGTCCTTCACCTTGACTGTCAACAGTAACTGTACCAGCGTGGGCTTCGACTATGTGCCGCACAATTGCTAAACCTAACCCTAATCCGCCGTATTTACGGTTAACTGAGACATCTTCTTGACGAAAAGATTCAAATATGTAGGGGATAAAATCGGGGTTAATACCTTTACCGTTGTCTGTGACTATAATTTGGGCTTGGTTGTCTAAGCGTTGTAACCAGATTTCTACCCGTCCCCCCTGGGGAGTAAACTTGATGGCGTTGGAAAGCAAATTCCACACTACTTGCTGTAGCCTTACAGCATCACCAGATACCTGCCCAATATTGGGTAACTCTGGATGAATCAGAATTGATTTAGCAACAGCAGCGGTTCTGACAGTATCAATGGCAGCTTCAATCACAAATGTTAAATTAACAGGGTCAGGATTGAGGCTGAGTTTACCGCGCAAAATTTTGGCAACATCAAGTAAGTCATCAATCAGTTGGGTTTGCAACTTAGCATTACGCTCAATGGTGGCTAAGGCTTCAACTGTTTTGTTTTCATCCAACCTCCGACTTTGTAGCAGCTTCGTCCAACCAAGGATAGGGTTGAGGGGGGAACGCAACTCATGGGAGAGAATAGCTAAGAACTCATCCTTGATGCGGTTAGCTCTTTCAGCTTCATTACGGGCTACTTGTTCTAATTCTAAAATGCGATCGCGTTCAATTTCTAATTCTTTTTGCTCGTGAATATCTGTACAAGTACCAAACCAGTTTAATACCTGCTCTTGTTCATCTTTGAGTGGAAATCCTAAAATTAAATGCCAGCGATAACTACCATCTGAGTTTCGCCGGAAGCGGTATTCATGTTTATAAAATGTACTATTTGCAAGGGCTAATAACCACATAGATTGGGTTGATTCTACATCTTCTGGATGTACTGCCGATAGCCAACCAAATCCCAAGGCTTCCTCAGTTGTTAATCCCGTATATTCACATAATTTTTGGTTTACATAGTCACAATTACCATTGGCATCGCAAGTCCAGACGAGGTGAGGAATGGTTTCTGCTAAGAAACGGTAACGGGCTTCACTTTGGCGAAGTTCTGCTTCTACCTGTTTGCGAGCAGTAATATCCATTGAGAATCCAATCATACCTACAGGATTCTGATTGCGATCTCGCAGTAAAGAAAGTGAGAGCAAAAGCTCTAGGGGTTTACCAGATTTGCTTTGTGCTATAACTTCTATTTCATGGCTACCTTGAGCTTTTAGCGGCTCGATTACTTGATTTTGTAAAAATGCATGGTTTTGGGGTGCATAAAGCATCGTAATGTGTTGACCGATCGTATCTTGGGCAGAGTAACCAAAGACTCTTTGAACGCCTGGATTCCAACTGGTAATGTAACCATTAAGATCAGTGGATACGATACTGTCATGTGTTTGAGCGAGGATTTGTGCTTTTAGTTGCAGTTCTTCTTCGGCAAGTTTGCGATCGCTAATATCTTGATGAATACCTGCCATCCGTAAAGGCTGACCATTCTCATCTCGTACTACCACTTTACCGTAGTTAGCAATCCATTTTGGCTCCCCAGATTTTGTGATCATTCGATAATCAAATTTGTAAGGCACCGAACTATCCAGCAGATGGGCGTTTAAACGTTCTATGGCAAAAGCTTTATCTTCTGGATAAATAAGTTCTTTCCAAGTATCAACGTGGCTGGGCAGTTCCCCAACTTGATAACCGAGCATTTCTAACCATCGGGGACTGAGGTAAAGCTCATCAGTGACTATGTTCCAGTCCCATAAACCATTGCCCGATCCTTCTAGTGAAAGTTGCAGGCGCTCCTCGCTAGATGTGAGTAACTCTTCGGCTAGTTTGCGCTCAGTAATATCTAAATCTACACCCGCCATGCGTACAGCTTGCCCTGCTTGGTTGTAGAAAACTTGACCTTGGCTGAGGGCCCAACGAATATTATTATTTGGATAAACTACCCGAAATTCGATGTTATAGTCTGCGCCTGTACTGATGGCAGCATTAATTGCTTCCTGTATGTGATCGCGATCGTCTGGATGTACCCTAGAGAAAAACATCGCCAAAGAGCCATTAAACTCTCCCACTTTCAACCCAAACAAAGCTTCTAAGTTTTCAGACCATTTAATTTCACCTGTGAGTATATTCCAGTCCCAAGTTCCCATCCGGGCAGCTTTTAGTGCTAACTGGAGTCTTTGTTCACTCTCTTGCAGAATCGACTGAGTACGTTTGTGTTGGGCCAGTTCATGTTGTGCTTGTTGTAAAGCTTCAGACTGGCGGATGGCAATACTTATATGGGTGGCTAATTCCTGAAGCAAATCAATTTCTGAGCGTTGCCAATTTCGCGGTGCTGCACAATGATGAGCTATTAAAATCCCCCAAAAGTAGTTGTCGTGCAGAATTGGCACTACCAAATTTGCTCGGACTTGAAACTGAGCCAGCAGTTCTACGTGGCATTGGTCGATGGTACCATCAAAGATATCTCTTTTGCTGGTAACTAATCCCTGACGATAGCGTTCGATATAAGAATCTACAGCAGTCGGATCAAGGTTGAGTAATCCTTGACGATAGCGTTCAATATAATCCTCTGCTAAACAGGGATCGGTCATGGAATAATTGAGAATAGGTTGCCATTGTGACCCTACAGATTCTGCAATTACTTGTCCGTTAGCATCTGCATATAATCGAAAAATGATTACCCGATCCGTTTGGAGGAATTGCCGCACTTCGTTAACAGTGGTTTGGAGAATTCCTTGCAAGCTGGAAGATTTATAAATTTGTTGGATAATTCTGTTTAATAATCTTTCTTTTTCTACTCTCTTTTGTAGTTGATTATGTAACTCCAGCTTTTCAATTGCCCCATTCACCGTTTGCTGGAGTTCTTCAGCAGTAATTGCGCCTTTCACTAAATAATTTTGTGCGCCCGCTTGCATAGCCTGCACGGCGATCGCCTCATTTCCTAGCCCTGTTACTACAATTACAGGTAATAATGATTGGCGCATCATTGTTTGCAATTGTAAGAGAAATTCCACTCCATCTAAGTCTGGTAGTCGATAATCTAGCAACACAATATCAGGTTGATGATCTCGCCATAGTTCTAACCCTAATTGCCCCAATTCTGCTACTAAAAAATTGTATTTGTATTCTCTATCTTGTAATAAATACCGCCGATACAGTTCACAGTCTCCTGGGCTATCATCAACAATCAAAACGGTGCGCTGTTGCTGGTTCATAACTACATTAATAATTAGCAGATAGCTCAAAAATACTTAAATACCCCAGCTAATTCTACCAATAATTCAATTTTTTGAAAATAATTTATGCGTCACAACCAAAGCATATTTATGTGTCTTTTAAATATAAATTATGGAAAAATAACTAAATATTTAATTGGAAATCTATTAATTTTATTTATTATATATTTTGTCAATTAGTCTAAACTATACAGCAATTTGTAACTAAATGAGGTACACAACTAGTACCGCAAGGCGGAAGTCAAAAGTCAAAAGTCAAAAGTCAAAAAGCTTTTATTTTGGGTTTTTGAATCTTCTAAAAGGGTATCTAGATTTCCGCCGCTTTGTACTAGAGAAGTAAAGATAAAAATTCTTCGTCTCCCTCTTAGCTTGAAATAGCAGGGGAATCTGGGGCGGTAGTATGGTCTTAAATAGTTGTTTTTCTAAATAATCTAAGCTGGTGTGAGTTCCATCGGGAATATGTGTTACACCATTTCACGAAATAAATGATCCAAATAATTTCTCCTCTGCCCCGGTCACTGAGCGGCTTGCCCTGAGCGTAGTCGTTCGCGCAGCGTCTCCGACAGGAGAAGGGAGCCGAAGTGCTGCCCCCCTGCGGCCCATTTGTATCAAACTTAAAGTGAAATGGTGTTACACCGGGAACTAACGGCCCAAAGTTAGCCCGTTGTAATGTTTTAGAACCAGTTAAAGACATCGCGCCGTAGGTACGTCCGTGGAATGCGCCTCAAAAAGCAACGAGCAGCGATCGCGTTTTACAATTGCTTTAGCGCACGGCACACTAGGTAAAAGCTGATCAAGGTAAATAAGTACTTAGACAAAAATATTTACAGTCATTGCGAGCGAAGCGAAGCAATCCCAGCCCTTGCGATTGCTTCATTCCGCTTCGCTCCATTCGCAATGACTTTGTGTAATTAATTCTGTCAGACTACTTACTTAACATTTTTTTAGATTTATGATGATTAAACTGTCATATGTGATTTTTGACAGTAACAAGTGCTGCCATTTGTATAAATGTTACGCATTGACAGAAAAACGAGAATATGAGTTATTACTTTTTGAGGAAATATCGACAATTATTTATGAAGCCTCTGAGTCATGTAGCACAACAGCTTTATCAATATGCCACTGCTGAGTGCTTAAGTTGTCTGAAGATGTCGATATTGATTACACAAAGGAGCAGCAATAAATTAGGTATATAAAGTTACGATGCCTTGTTGGGCAAGCATTCAGGATTGAACCAGATATAATGACCTATTGTATTCACTGGTTACACATTGCCAAAATAATATGCTCAAATATTAAGCAAGTGTAATTACTATTTACTAATAGAAATTTTTGCAAGTTATGACTAACTTATTTAATCAAAAAATCAGCTTGACTATAGGTATTACTGCTTTACTAACTTCTAGTTTGGCTTATGGCTATTCTTTTATTCAATCAAGAAATGAACAGTTAACCCAACAACCAAATATTCAGGAAAGTTCTCCACTATCTCAACCGCAAACTTCACTGGTTTCAATGCAGGCTAGTAATATAACTACATCAGGTTTTCAAAATTTTCGGTTATATCAACCAATATCTGATAACTTCCTAGAGAAACAAAAAAAAACAACCTCTAGCCCCAATGTTACATCAGTAAACATTAGTTATCCAGTTATAGATGAGTGGAAAAATTATAAATTTAGTGTAAAAGGTAGCAATATTCTATCTCCCTCAAAACTACCAACTACTAAAGTTAAATTTAACCAAGCAGATTTATTAACAACTCTCATCAATACCAGAAACTATTTTCAACAAAACTCTGCTGCTGACCCAGATGTTTTACGCAAAGGTTTATTGGGAACTCAAGGCGTAAGTGTAGAAGATGTTCTCAAAACCTTAGATTTCATGATTGCTACTTTGCAAGAAGATATTGCTCAAAATCGCCCTACTCGCCTACAAGATGCTAATTTCATCAATAGTAATTTTCGAGTTATTAAATGGACTGCCTATAACAAGCAAAATCCTAAACAGCAGCAGTTACGCATGACTAAATATGCTGTTTTTACTCATCCTGGCTCCCATACCAAAACAGCAAAATTTAACACACCTATTTATAGTTTAAACACAACATCAAGCACCGATAAGTTTTATACTCGATATACCAAACAAGATGTTTTATCTGGAATTTATGAACCAGGTGGTAAGGAATATGGCAAAGTTAAACCCCTAGCCTATTTGACTCGTATAGGTTTAGAAGAAGCCTTAATGCAGGGAACTATACTGATTAATTTTACCGATGGAACTAAGGCATTTTTTAATGTAGATAGAAATAATGGAATGTCTTATATTCGAGGCTTAAAAGCAACATCACAAAAGCGTTATTGGTATTTTAAACAAGTGGATGCCATCAAAGGTTATGGTTATAAAATAGATGCCAAAATTTCTATCAAGCCAGGGGTAACATTTGCTGGAGATGTACTAAATATTGGTTTAGGTAGAATAGTTGTGATGGAACACACTCAAGGTGGACGTAAGCAGTTGCAAATGGGAGTAATTGCTGATACAGGTGGAGCATTTTTACCTAATCTTTATCAACTCGATTTTTTAGCAGGTATTTTTCAGAGTCAAAAAGAGTTTGGGCAGCATATCAGTAAGTTGCCTGAATATGCTACCGCATATTTTTTAGTTAAAAAGTAACTATGGACGGGTCAATAGTTCTAAGTTGTGACCATCAAGGTCATAAAAATAAAAACCACGGCCGCCATTTCTGTAGTTTAGTTGACCTTTATTGTGATGCATAGGGTCGCTGCTGTATTCTAGACCTGCTTCTTTGATCCGCGCAAAGATATTCTCAAATTCTGCTTCATTAACATGGAACGCATAATGATGTGATTCAAAGTCTTCGCTGTCAGCGAAGTCTAGCGTCAGTGTATCGTTAACATGAACTACAGCAAAATGGTTTATTGGTTTTTCTACCTTTAAACCAAAAATTTTGGCAAAAAATTCTGCTGCTGCTTTTTTATCGTGTGTGGGTACTATAGTGTGATTTAAGGTAATTGTCATATACACCTCACTTTGTAATTTGGGTGTTAATAAATATCAACAGTTCATCGGGACAATTTAGACAAAATTGTTTTGAACGATGTCAGTCTAACTTTATTCTATCAATGTAAAAAAACTTAACCTACACCATATGAGCTTGGTTCTGCAAATGCACTTTAATATTACGCTTTTGTGAACAAAAGGTAACATAGGCAAGATTGATTGAGTTATCGCAATTTTATTGAATTTGAGGGAATTTAAAGGCTGGGATTCCTAAATTTGCAAAGAAATTAGGTATCTTGTTTTTGCTGACTGGTTTAGAAATACTAGATGAAAGTTATTTATTGCAATAATTATTTACTTTTAAGAGTAAAACTGAATACTAAATTAACTTAATATTTTCTTTCTATTGCCTACCTTGGAGAAACTACACCTACCCCAAGGTGGACATTGACCATAAATTTAAGCTAAAGTTGTAATGAGTTTGTTTTAGCTGAGGATATAAAAAAATAACCCGCAAAAAGCTCTAAATATAGTTGTTTAAGGCTGTGAGTAGTGCAGCGATCTCGCTTCATCCACTCAGTTAGATGCCAAAAATAGTATGTAAGATTTTTTTATATCAAAAAGAACCAATAAATACGGAAATAACCAATTACCTTAATAGTTAGCGAAAAATCCTATGGACAAACCAACGATAGCGAAAAAACCAATTCGTTCCTTAGAAGATGCGCTTGAGCGTTGCCAAACACTGGGTATGCGGGTTAGCCGCCAGCGTCGCTTTATCTTGGAACTGTTGTGGCAAGCAAATGAGCATCTATCTGCTAGAGAAATCTACGATCGCTTAAACCAAGAAGGCAAAGACATCGGACATACTTCTGTTTATCAAAATCTCGAAGCTTTATCCAGTCAAGGCATTATTGAGTGTATCGAACACTGTGATGGTCGTTTATATGGCAATATTAGTGATGCTCACAGTCATGTCAACTGCCTGGATACAAATCAAATCCTTGATGTGCATATAGAATTGCCAGAGGAATTGCTGCGTCAAGTTGAACAGCAAACAGGCGTGCAGATTACAGAATACAGTATTAATTTCTACGGTTATCGCACTCCCTCTGAAGAATCATGAAGAGAAGTTCAGTATTTTTCGGTTAAGAACTAGGTCGGATGAATCAGGGAAAATTTGAATATTTGAAATTGTATTTCAGTTCTTAGTCTTAACCGGAAACTATTGACGAATAGAAAAGTTAACTTTGTAGGTTTAGTTGCAGGCGATCGCAACATAAAATATCACATCAAACTTGTGATCAAAAACATTTACCAGGAAAAAACATTAACTATATTATCTTTGGCAAAACTGGCGCAGCATAAATAAATTTGCTCAAAGATTGTTGCAACTACACCCACTTCAACACTCAGGTGTAGCCCTATCAATATTGATGGAGTGATACAAGTTTATGACATCAAGCATAACTTACACTTACGATGCTGTAGGCAACCTGATAGCCGAAAACAGGGATGACAACAGTGATGGAAAAGTAGATGCAGTTATTACCTACACCTATAAAAATACATACTTTAGCTATGACTTAAACGGCGACGGTAAAGCTGATGCGAGCGTAACCCGTACATATGACATTCAGGGCAATCAGACATCCATTAGCGATGACCAAAACAACGACGGTAAAGCCGATTCTATCGAAACCCGGATATATGATGCCAAGGGCAACCAGATATTCGTGAGCAATGACTCAAACGGCGACGGCAAAGCTGATTATATCTTCACCGCTACATATAATGCCCAAGGCAAACCAACATCCTATAGCGAGGACTCAAACGGCGACAATAAAACTGATTCTATCAGAACCTTTACATATGATGCCCAAGGCAATCAAACATCCGAAAGCAGGGACAAAAACGGCGACGGCAAAGTTGATGAGATCAAAACCTATACATATAATGCTCAAGGCAAACTGACATTTTATAGAGAGGATCTAAACGCCGATGGCAAAATTAATAGAGTTGATACATCTATATACGATGCGCAGGGCAACTTAACATCCTTACGCAAGGACTACAACGCGGATGGCAAAACTGATGAGATCAGAAACTCAACATATGATGACAAAGGCAGGCTAATATCCTCTAGTTGGGATCTAAACGCCGACGGCAAAACTGAGCAGATCAGAACCTATACATATGATGCCAATGGCAAACAGACATCCGAAAGCTATGACTATAACGGTGATGGCAAAGCTGAAGAGATCAGAAGCTATACATATAATGCCCAGGGCAAACAGATATCCTATACTATTGACAACAACGGCGACGGCACAGCTGATTATATTGACACCTATACATATGATGCCAAGGGTAATAAGACATCCTATAGCTTTGACAACAACGGCGACGGCAGAGTTGATCATACCGAAACCTTTACATATGATGCCAATAGCAATCAAACATCCTATAGCTATGACAACAACGGCGACGGCAAAGCTGAATGGATCATCACCTTTACATATGATGCCAACGGCAATCAAACATCCGAAAGGTCTGATAATAACGGCGACGGCAAGGTTGATTCGATTAACACTTTTACTTATGGACGCGCATTCGCCAGCTATGATACTAACAATGATGGTGTAATTGATACAACTGCCACTTACAGCTATGATTTTAGCGGCAAGTTGAAATCAGTGGAAATTGACCAGAACAAAGATGGCATCACTGATGAATTAAATATTTACAAATACGATGCTAATGAGAAATTAACTATACAACTAGTTGACAAGAATAATGATGGTAGCATCGATGAATCCACTAATTACACCTATGATGCTAACGGTAGACTCAGCGCAGAGATACTAGACAAAAATTATGATGGACTGGCTGATCAAGTTACCAGCTACAATTGCGATCGCAATGGTAAACTGATTTCGGCAGATATTGACAAAAACAGAGATGGCACTACAGATGCAGTTGTCAGTTATTTGTATAATGACCAAAGTCAACTCCTGACTCAAATCACTGAAGATAAAACTGTACTAGGTAAATTTTTAGCTGGTAGCTGCGGTAAAGATACACTCACTGGTGATGCTGGCAACGATAAAATTATTGGGAAAAACGGCAATGATTGCTTGTTTGGATTAGCCGGAAATGACAAACTGATTGGCGGTAAAGGTAACGACAAACTCATTGGTGGTGCAGGTGGCGATATCCTCACAGGTGGTTGTGGTGCTGATAGATTTGTGTTTACCAGCCTGAGTGATTCACTGTTGTTTAAACACGATATCATTACCGACCTGACAATTGGTGTAGATAAAATTGATAGGGTGAATGCAATCTCTGCTGCAAACTTGGTGCAACTTGGTACTGTTGCTAGTTTGAATCTCGTTGATATACAAGCAGTATTAACTACTAGTGCTTTTGTTGCTAAAGGTGCAGCAACTTTTACACTTGGTGTTGGCAATTATCAGCAAACTTTTCTAGCACTGAATGATGGTGTCAATGGTTTTTCCGCACTTACGGATGCTGTGATTGAAATTACAGGCTACAAAGGCAATTTGGCTCTTTTCGCAATTATCTAACTCTTTTGCGCCCCTTTCAGAAGTTTCTGGTAGGAAGACATTAATCTGTTAACACTACGAATCAAGTGTTAACAAACACTATGTAAATTTATTAACTATCATTGTATTAGCTAACAAAAAGCTGTATTTTATATACCTAAATACAGCTTTTGTTTAACATTTTCAAACACCTCTAAGAGTTATTTAGAAACTCAAACATCAATAAAATACTTATATAAAATACTGCTTTATCGAACTCAAACTCCAGTTCGTAACTTATTTAGGATTGCTATAGGATTCATATTTAATTTTTGAAAAAATCAGTACACTTTTACTAGCCTTCTTAGCTGTTGCCTATTGCCTTGCCTCCCTACACAAGTATATTCAGTAATCAAACCAGATTCACATATATCAATAGTTTTATTTAAATTATTTATTTCTATGAATATTAATCAGCCACTTCATTACGTTCTTAAACTATGCTTTCTGGTAACAATAGTTAACTCTCTCACAGCCAATGTTGCCGCTGATCAACTACAAATTTTTGGACAAGATGGTAGACATGGGGTAGATGGTCGGTCGGGACGAAATGGGAACTCTGTATCCGATCAAATAGTTCGCGCTAGCGAACAACTACAAACGATTGACATCTCTGGTTCAGATGGTGAAACGGGAGAATCTGCTACCTCTGGTGAATCAGCTTCTGGATGCCAACAGCCCCTGGATGTGGAAGTGAATGTATGCGGTGCTAGAGGCGGTAATGGTGGTAATGGTGGTAATGGCGGTCATGGTGGTGATGGTGGTAATGCTACTGTTTACTTTGAGTCACTATCTCAACTCAAGAATTTGGTATTACGTAATCGGGGCGGGAGAGCAGGTTTTGGAGGAAATGGCGGACAAGCTGGTGGTGGATGTAACTGTACTCAACCGGTCTGGACTGTAAACTACTGTACTTGGGCATTGATGGCGCAACAAATAAATGTCGAAAAAGCAGAGTGGAAAGAAATTAGAAGAGATTTATTTCGCTGTTCGGGTGATGCGTTATATGACCAACAATATAATCGACCCCTGGTGTCAAATTTAGATCCAAACTACCGCTATGGCTGGGAATATATTGGTCTATCACAGCAGAGAAATTTTACTTGTGTGAATGGCTCTATTGGTCAACCGGGACGCAACGGTACAGATGGAGAACCCGGTATTTACGGTAAAGTTTTGTTAGTCAAGGGTACAGAAACTCCTCAAGAACAAACTAGTTATGGCAATCGGGTTAGCCTGTTAGTTGATCGCAGCATTGGACTAATCAAGAAAAACCAGTCGAAACAAAAGGGGCTACGGAGTCTACTTAGTGTTGGTTCGGATGTCCCAGATAGTTACCGTTTATTAGAAACCGTCCAAGGTTCTTTTAAAGTGGCTTGGCAAACTGCTAAACGCCCACAAGATTTAGGCGATCCTCCTATCAAAGCTGAAATTAATGAATCGGGGAAATTGGGATTTTCTATTCCAGGCACATTGGAATATACACTCAATGAATCGCAAAACCAAACGGAAATTACGATTACTGGAGGTATTCACCCCAAACGCTTAGGGCGTTTTAAATTTAAAGGATTTGATCGCTTCCGCGATCCTCGCAACTTGACTCTTTTAGATGAAGGTCAGCTTCTGGGCGAGTTAAAAACAGTTAAACTGACAATTATTTTGTCCCAGAACAACTCCAAAGTTCGTGAAATTTCTTATCCACTTATTCCACATCGACCATATCCTCTAGGTTTATCAGTTTCGGACAATATTTATAAGCTCAATTTAGGCGATCGCTTTGATTCTTGGCTTCAACCAGGACAACCTGTGGAGTATGATATTCGCATTGAACAAACTACTCGAAGAGGAATAACCTATACATCTGGAATGAAAATTGGCTTCATTGTAGATAAAGTTACTCAGTCTCCCAATCTTCAATACTATAAAGGAAAGGAACTAGAATATATCCTAAGGCTGATAAATTAAGCATCCTCTGTTAGAACTATGAATAAAAGTTGGGTTTTGGCAGTTCCTCATTTAATGCCCAGTTGCCAATGTCACGAATTTTATAATCTAAAGGATCGTGCAAAGTAAAAGTCCGAAGATTACGCCAGTAACGGTCAAAACCATATTTACTATTCGTAGCGCGTGCGCCCATCACTTCAAAGATACGATTGGTAATTTCTAAGCCAACTTTAGTAGTAGCTGCTTTAGCAGTAGCGATTAAAAGCGCACATTCTCCCCGTTGCTGTGCCGTGAGTGACCATTCCTGCTCCCAAGCTGCTTGTAATAATTCTCCGGCTTGGTCAGTTAAACAGGTGGCGGCTTGGAGATCAATCCACATATTACCGTAATGTTGAAGAATATATGGGTCTTGTGTTGCACTCTCCACACCTGATGTCAACCAGGGTCTTGTAGTAGTCCGAGTATATTCTTTAGCTGCTGCAAATGCGCCTTGGGCAATTCCTAGATAAATATTAGCCAGATTTAATTGCGTCAGACAGGCGCGGATAGTATTAAAGGGTTGACTGGGTTTGTCTCTACTACCAAGAATCTCGTGAGGATAAACCAATACATTATCAAATGTAGTACTACCACTATCGGTTTGCCGTTGTCCCATATTATCCCAGTCATCATGAATAGTAATACCTTGGCGTTGGCTGGGAATTACCAGGAGCATGAATTCACCTGTTTCTTGATTAATGGCAGTTATCGGCATCATATCCGAATCTTGGGAGCCAGAGCAAAAACTTTTAGTCCCATTAAGCCGGAAATAATTATTTTCTGATGTTAGGGTGGTTCTTTTATCTAGGGGATTAACCGCATTGCACCAAAACCAATTATGGCGAATGGTATCTGAATAATAGCGTTGTTTTTGCTCTGTTGAACCAAATATATGTGGAACAACAACACCTAAATGATGGTAGGAAAAGATGTGAGCAATAGAACTATCTACTTTGGCAAACTCGCGGGTAATTTTAAAAGCTGTTTTCCAGGTTTGCCCTAAACCACCGTACTCTGTTGGCACGATCAATTTTAGCAAGTTGCTTTCACGCAAGCGATCGCGTTCTTGCTTTGGTGTTCCCCCTTTTGCATCTCGTATGACTGCTGTCTGGGCAAATTCCTCTGCTAAAGTCTTAGCTAGAATAATATAATTTTCAGAATCTCTAGTCTCTATTAATTGCATTCTTTGCAACTTCTCCAACTCAGAAAACAGCCAACAGTTTCTCTAACCAATTAGGATGGGCTAAAGTCAGGCTTCCCCAAACCAGCAAGCCAATACCTACGAATTTAACTAGCAAATCGCTCCAGCGTGAAGTTTTCTCAATTACCATCACACCTGTTAGTCCTAACATCAAGCTTAAATGTCCAACTCCTACAGTAAACATTACCAGCATCAACGCCCAGCAACAGCCTAAGCAGTATAAACCGTGACGAATTCCCAAATTCCAAGCAGCTTTTAATCCTCTTTGGTAGTGATGAGTCAAGAAACTTAGAGGATGTCTGCATGATTTTAAACAATGTTCTTTCAGTCCGCTAAATTGGAACGCGCCAGCCATGAGCAAAGTTGTACCAGAAATTAACCAAGTATTTTGCTCAAGCCAAGGACAGGAATTAATTAAGTGATGCAACCCCCAATCGCCAAGAAAGTTGAGTAAGGCAAAACTAGTCCAAAGGGTAGCATAAGCACAGATGAACACAAATAGAAGCGCAGAGACTTTCTCCTGAGTTTGTTGCTGGCTAACTTTTAAGAACAGCCGAATTAGTGGCAGACTAGAGGGCAACATCATTGCCACGATCATTACTTGCCAAGCTAGAAGAAAAATCAACAGTTTTAACAGTAGAGGTGGCAATTTTTCACCCATCAAATCATGATGATGTAACCAGTGATCTTGACCAGTCAAGACCATCAATAACATCAACATCCAAGCTACTAATACCAACCCCCACACCAATATCAAATCATTATTGATAAAGCTATACAGTCTGCTAATAACCGGATGTACAGATGTAGGTTGGTGGTGTGAATTGTTGATCACTTTTTAAGCCTCAAAGTGAAACTCACCCTGAATAGCATTGCGTCCGTTATACTCCCAAGAAAGATTGAACTCTGGGATATTTACTTTGTGGTGAGACGCTTTACCAACATAAGCCGGAGAACCAGGAATGGTACTAAAGATGCTATCAACTAGCTTAGTGGGTTTACCAGTGGCACTACGATAAGGAGCCATCTCTGCACTTAAGACATCACTAATCCGAATTGTTCCTTGGGCTTCTTTGATGTGATACTCAATGGGAGCAACCCGCACATCTAGGTTATCACTTACCAGTTTTGCTAAATCAGCGATCGCGCCACCAAGTTCACCTGTAAAAACTTTAATTAATGCTTGCTGTTGTTCAACGCTTCCCTTAGCATCAACGTAAGTAACTGCGCGCCAATTTCCCGCCAAAACATTTCCAGGAATATAGACAATTTTGACAAGAGTTAATCCCGAAACATCTAAACCCTGAATCTCTCCTCGCTCAATATGATATGCAACAAAACTATCGCAACTTCCGCCATCAGGGTCTTCTCCAATCCAACAAGGACAAGGTGTATTGCAAGAACAAGCTTCTAGAATTTGCCCTTCTAACTCATAAGTTTTGGTAGCGGTTGTCATTTTTATTTCTCCTGCTAACCTTGTGTGGCGGAACTATGAATATATTTGGAAATTTACACTATTTGTTAATAGGTCTAACTAAGAGTGCAAATATTATTCACAATCTATAGCAATCCTATTTGATTTACAAACTATTTTGATTACTTCTGCAAGGGTGGCATGAGATACAAATGCGCCACCATACTCTTGAGGAACTGTGATCTCCCATAATCCACTGGCAGAAAACTTTTTCACCTCTTCGTATGGTAAACGTCTTTCTTTGTCCCGCTCCGAATCTCCTTTAACAAATTCAGATGCTAATTGATGAGCGATCGCTATTGCTTCAGCATCGCTACTAATTACATGGGCTTGCTGCTCGGTACTAATTGTAGTTGTCATGCTTCACTTTCCTTGGCTTCAGAATAAAAACTCTTGATAGAAAGGTAATTAGCTACTCACACACTTATTAACTCTTCAGTTGTACGCCGACGAGCTTCTATTTCCCGCACTAAAGGAATCACAGTACGACCAAAATCGGCTAAGTCATCGCTATAGTGTAAGAATCCGCCCAGAATCAAATCTACTCCTACCTCGTAATACTGGCGAATGCGATCGGCAACTTGTTCTGCTGTACCAATCAAACCAGTTCGGAAGCCATCGTTGTACTGTACTAAGTCTTCAAAATTAGAATTTGCCCACATTCCCTGACGCTCACGGGTGGAAGCACCTGCGTGTTTCACAGCCTCGCCAAATCCTTCTACAGCTTCTTTATCAGCCTGAGCAATAATTTCTCGCAGTACAGCATGGGCTTCGACTTCAGTATCTCGCACCAAGATAAACGCATTCAGCCCAAACTTAACCTTACGTCCTTCTTGACGAGCCGCTTCAGATACTTCCTGAATCTGCTCTCGCACACCTTCAATAGTATTGCCATTCATGAAATACCAGTCAGACCTTAAGGGGCTACAAAAAGGGCTAGAATGCAGACAGAATAAGTCTCATAGCTCTTTGACCTTGTTGGTAGAAAGGACGCTTATTAGGACTTAATGTCAATA
>NZ_JACJRV010000023.1 GCF_014697475.1 Nostoc sp. FACHB-152 | reverse complement strand
ATACCCTTAAACGGCTACCCATACCTTTGTTACCGTGCTTGATACATCGACTTTATTTACTTATCTTCACACAGTTTGGTTTTTTTATGTCGTTCTACTTAATTTTGGAATTTACTTTAAACTCTGGCACATAGTGAACAACTGGTTCATCAAGCTTGACTTTGCCAGCTTCTACTAATTGAATGATACCAATTACTGTTAATGGTTTGGTGGTTGAGCCAATTCGGAATAGGGTTGCAGGTGTAACTGGGTCTTTAGTTTCAGTGTTGCGAACACCGAAGCCTCTTTGAAAAGTCACCTTGCCATTTTGCACGATCGCTACAGCTAATCCAGGGACATCTTGCGCTTTCATCTGCGCTTCAATGGCTTTAATCAGGGGTTGAAATTTTGCATCAGTGCTTGGTTGAGAAATCCCAGGTGCGGCGATCGCCATTGTATGAATATTGAATAATCCCAAAATGGGAGTGCAGGCAAGCAATACTTCGAGCGAACGACGAATAGTTAAGAAAGGCATTAAATTTCCCCCAATAGCGAATAGTAAATCAATTGCTGATTTCACAATCGCTCTTTGAGTTGATTTTGCACTTCGCCTGATTGTGCCAACTTGCACCTCTGGCTGATTCACCCGATCAGATGAATCGATCTACTGAGACTTATCTGGGGAAGTTGCGATTTAATCACCGCTTTACTATGCAGTCAATGGTGAATTTAACAGGAGGCAGTGATGAATACACAATCGCAAGACTACAAAAAACCTGAACTTCTTGGTGATGAGGTTCCTGTTCCTCAATCCAACTTGCAAAAATTGACAGAGCAACTAAGACGATTCGGGCAATGGATTTGGAATGTACTCACCACCGAACCTGAGTTGAAAATTTGGCAACGCAAAGATCGTGCAGGGAATGTTTGGTATGAAGTTTACAATCCCAAAACAGGCCGCACCGCTTGTCTAGCTTCCGAAGAAGAAGTGCGGATGTGGATCGAGGAGTCTTTTTACCGCCGGAATATTTAGAGCGACGATGCTCCGCCACGCCGGAGGTGATCGCCTGGGAAATGGTTTGGACTGGTATCAATAACAACGATTTTGGTGAACCAATCCCAACTGATCACAATACTTAAGAGATGTGTATTTATGAACCGTATTCCACTATCTACTCAATTCACTCGTAGATTGTTCAGTAAAGGTTTGACCATAACCGCGATCGCCATGTAATACGCGGCAAAATCGGTGTTTTTTTGTTAAGCAATATTTCGCCAACGGTATCCGTATCCCACTGGATTATTTCCTAATGCGTTACCGACCGCTCTCGCAGCCGTTGGGCGACCCATTGCTGTTGCTAATCCCTGGTAAGTTGTGATCCCGCCAAATGGAAAGCTTAAGAGTGCCCGCCAAACTTGAATTTGAAAATTAGTTCCTTTAACCAACAGAACCAAAGGTTGGTTGTTAGTGGCAATTGGTGCGAAGATGCGATCGCAAATCTCTTTGGTTGTTTGCTGATCCTTTAGGATATCAGCATTTGACCACTCCGAGCGGAGGATGTGTGCAGCAGTATCCTTGCTGGTTGTATCCAGAAAATGAAGATTACAGATGCCACGAGAGGTGGTTGCAATCAAGCAGTCACCAAAAGGCGTTGGATGAATGCCATACCAAATCTGTAGCCCCCTACCCTCTGCTTTAAATTCACCGGGCGACATGGCTTCCAAGTTTACAAACAGATCGTGTAAGCGCCCTGGACTGGATAAACCAGTATCTACAGTCAGATCTAACAAACTAGCTGTCTGAGCGATTTTTGATTTTGCATATTCCACCGTCAGATATTGCAAAAATCGTTTGGGGCTGATACCTGCCCACTTTTTAAACAGCCGTTGAAAGTGGTATTCGCTGAGATTCACAGATTGAGCGACAGTTGCGAGGTCGGGTTGATTCAAATAATTTTGACCCATGAATGCGATCGCTTTAGCAATGCGATCATAGGTTTCACTGTCATAGGTGTTGGCTTCTACCAAAGAATGCATACAACTGACTGGTTTTAGCACTGTGTATCATGTAACCCTCAGTTTAACGAGGGCAGAAGTTCAGCACCACCCGTTTCTTGCTATCTATAAAGCTATCTATAAAGTCAACTCGTCTAGACTCATTTAATCTTGCGGAGTAAATAAAAAGAGAAGTTCGATATAGTTCCGGTAGTTTTAGCGAACGTTACGTAAACGTTTGCCGAACGCTACCATTATTAGCTTAAGTTCAGCCGAATTAAAAGCTGACTAAGTTCACGACTATGAAATCAAAATTACTATTCTTTGAAAGCTTAAAATTTATTTCCAATTATAGCCAAAACTACAGAGCAAACAAGACAAAAATTTCATTTTGGCTAGGACATATTGGGAAATTTTTAGCTAAAGCTTTAATCCAGACAAAGGAAGTACAAGTTTGGCAGAAAACAAATCATCAAGGAGATACTTATTGGGAAGCTTATGACCCTGCAACAGACCAAACAGCTTACTTCAGCACTGAATTAGAAGTTCGAGTCTGGATTGAGAAACCTTACTTTTCCTTGAAACAACTTGCATCAAGCTATCACAATTTCACTTTACGACGTTAACAAGATAATCTATTGCTGTAAATTTAGGGCTATCAGAGGAGAAGAAAACTATGTCTTCCAATCATTTCCACAATTTTATGAAAGTAGAAGTTGTCCCGCCTAATCCAAAATGGGTGGAGGAGTTTAAGGCAGAATCAAAGCAAATTGCGTCAGTGATGGAAAAAAATATTATTTCAATTCACCATATTGGTAGTACTGCGATTCCAGGGATTTACGCTAAACCTGTGATTGATTTTTTAATTGAAGTTAAAGATATTCGCAAAGTTGATGAACACAGTGCGGCAATGGTAGCGATAGGGTATGAAGCTATGGGCGAATTTGGGCTTCCTGGTCGGCGTTACTTCCGCAAAAACAGTTCACCAGGAATTAGAACCCACAATGTTCATACCTATGAGGTTGGTTCATCAGAAATTACCAGACATCTAGCATTTCGGGATTACATGATTGCTCATCCTGATGCTGCTCAACAATACAGCGAATTAAAGCGCAGATTAGCAAAAAAATATCCTGAGGATATTGAAGGGTATATGGATGGCAAAGATGAGTTTATCAAAGCGATGGAAAAAAAAGCCCTAGAGTGGCAAACCCAAAAGCAACAGCCTTAGGATTCACTCACAAAGCTATATGCTGCTTTTAAGCCTGTGATTGTGTAGTCCAAATCACCTAAAAAAAGTTTCTCCCTCGTATCAGTTGTACAAACGGTATCGGATCGCTTTTGGCACGTTTGCGGAGCGGTCTTGTCAATATCCTGAATTTACAAGGTTGTTCCACATATCTAAGGAACAGCATTGCTGATATTTAAATTTAGGAGAAATTAAATGGCTACAATTACTGGTACATCTGCTAATGATAATCTACTTGGTACTGAGTTCAATGACTTGATCAATGGGCTTGCAGGTGATGATTTCATCTTAGGACGAGCAGGTGACGATCGCATTAACGGTGGAGATGGCAACGATAACCTGCAAGGGGGCGCGGGCAAAGACACTATCACTGGTGGTAGTGGCAACAACATTCTCCATGGTAACGATGGTGATGATATTTTACGGGGTGAAGCCTCCGAGTTTGAGTTTTTCCTCAACTTCGGTAATGACGAAATTTTTGCGGGAGCAGGGAATGACACTCTTGAAGGGGGTGCTGGTGAAGATAAACTCTTTGGGCAAGAAGGGAACGATCGCCTCATTGGTGGGGGTGGCAGTGACACGCTAGTTGGAGGTAGTGGTAACGACATCCTAATTGGAGATGACCGCCAAGGAACTACAGGCGATCGCTTGATAGGTGTAGATAACGGTCGTTTTCTCCTCCGCCCTGGACAAGGTGAAATTGACCGACTCACGGGCGGGCATGGGCTGGCTGGGCAAGATATCTTTGTACTAGGTGATACCAACCGAGTTTACTACGACGATGGGATTGGGCGTAATGGTGGCTTCTCTGACTTCGCTGTGATTACTGATTTCACTGATGGTTCAGATTTAATTGAGTTAAAAGGAGGTGTCTCCTATAACCTCGGCTCGGTTAGTAATTTGCCTGGAGGTTTTTCAGGTGTAGGTATTTTCGCCAGTATTGACGGTAGTACTGAATTGATTGGTGTTGTTCAAGGTGTTAACGCAAATCAGTTGCAAATTAACAATAGTTCAGCAGGTGGATTGACAACAATCTCATAACAATAGCCAGCAGTGTAGGTGTAGCTTTCTAGAGAGCTACACCTACAAAACCTCAACTTATGGGAAAAAGACAATGACACAGTACAGAAATCATTTGCCACAATTGTCAAGTGACTTATTCATCACCGATGGTGGCATTGAAACCACACTCATCTTTCATGAAGGTTGGGATTTACCTGATTTTGCTGCTTTTGATTTGTTAAAGCATGAGGCAGGATACCAAGCACTGCAAAAGTATTTTCGCACCTACGCCAGCATCGCCAGAGAATATCAGGTGGGATTGATTCTAGAAAGTGCCACCTGGCGAGCTAATCCCGATTGGGCTACTAAACTTGGTTATAACCAAGCAGCACTGGCAGACATAAACCGCAAAGCGATCGCACTACTTCATGAAATCCGTCAAGAATACGCATCGGAAGTTAGCACGATGGTGATTAGTGGTTGCATTGGGCCGCGTGGGGATGGCTATATTCCATCGGCAGTTATGAGTGTCTCGGAAACTGAGGCATATCATCGCCCTCAAATTGACAGCTTCCGGGATGCGGATGCTGACTTGGTAACTGCAATCACCATGAATTATGTTGAAGAGGCGATCGGCATTACTCGTGCTGCCCAGTCCGTTGAAATGCCAGTGGTGATTTCTTTTACAGTTGAGACCGATGGTAAACTCCCAACAGGACAGACGTTACAAGATGCCATACAGCAGGTCGATGCAACCACAGACAACGCACCTGCTTACTACATGATCAACTGCGCCCATCCTACCCATTTTGCCCACTGACTGACACAGGATAAAGCGTGGGTGAGTCGCATTCGTGGTATCCGTGCCAACGCTTCTACTAGAAGCCATGCCGAACTGAATGAAGCGGCAGATTTGGATGAGGGTAATCCATTGGAATTGGGTAATCAATACCGTGAATTAAGACACAAATTGCCCCATCTCAATATTCTGGGTGGTTGTTGTGGCACTGACTCCCGCCATATCACAGCTATTTGCAAAGCCTGTCTACCAATGTTGTGGAACCACATTTCCAGCAAAGGGCTATTACAAAGTACCTGAAAGTGGTTTGTTATACCAATTCACCAAATAAATGATACAAATAATTTCTCCTCTGCGCCCTTGCCCCTCTGCTTGCCTAAATGTATCAACCTTAAAGTGAAACGGTATTAGAGGTACTCGCCACCAATTCAAAAAACCTGTGTAGGGGCTGACAGCGTAGGCTCCTACAATTTATCTGTTGCCTTATAGTAACCGCATCTCAAAGCTTAGAAAAATAAAGCTAATGAATCTCAGAATGCGATCGCTTCCTCTTATTTGTCTAATTTGCGCTGAATTTCTCTCTCAAGTGGGGAATCAGATTGCAGCCGTAGCAATCCCGATTTTAGTGCTGCAATTTACCCACTCAGCAATTGCAACAGGCATTGCTGGGGCTGGAAATATTATCCCTATTGTGTTGGCAGTATTTGTGGGCGGAAAAGTAATTGACCGATTTGGTGCATGGCGAGTTAGTGTAGTGGCTGATTTATTCAGCTGCTTTTCGGTTCTGTCGTTGCCTTTACTGTTTCTTTGGTTCGACACAGTGCCGCAACTCGTCATTTTCTTATCGGTGTTTGTGGGTGCGTTATTTGATCCCACAGCTACTTCAGCGCGGCAAACCCTTGTGCCTAAATTTGCTAGGCTTGCCCGCATTCCTCTGGAGAAAGTAAATGGATATCGCGGTAGTTTAGAAAATGGGGCGGATCTGTTGGGGCCAGTTGTGGGTGCAGGATTAATCAGTTGGATTGGTGCTGTCAATACATTTTTTGTTGATGCGGTGAGTTTCTTGATCTGCGCTGTGATGTTTGCGATCGCTATTCCCCGTCAGCGTCATCCGATTTTTGAGCATGAAAGCAGCGATCCGATCGCCGGGATTCGTTTTATTTTTCAACATCGTCTATTGCGATCGCTAGCTATTAGCGGTATGGTACTAAATTTTGTACTTTTGCCATTTCTCGGAATTTTACTCCCGATTTTAACCACCCAAAAATTTGGCAGCACCACACTACTAGGTATTTGCCTATCCTTATTTGGCATGGCTGCGACTGGGGGTGCTTTATTATATTCAACTCTCATCAAGATACTGTCTCGTTCAGCAATTTATTACAGTGGTTTACTCCTGACAGCAGCCTCTATTATGCTTTGCGCGATCGCACAAACACAGGTTGCATTAATGCTATTAAGTGGTAGTGCTGGTTTGTTGTTGGGTGCGGGTAATCCTTTAGAACAAACTCTTTTGCAAGAAACAACACCGAGTAAAACTGCTGGACAAGTATTTACGTCGCACACTGCAATTCACTTTAGTGCTGGTCTTTTTGGTTTATTGATTGCAGGAGTATTTACAGAGTTAACAGATATCAATTTAGTGTTAATCATCAGTGGTAGTTTGCTTTTAATTACAGCAGCGATCGGGTGGTGCCTTATGCCGCTATCAGACAAAAGGGTTATTCGTAATAGGTTATAGTCATTGCACTTTTGCCAATAAATACAGTCAAATTAATTGACTGTAGACACTACTTGACCTTGAGTTATAGCAACGCTACGAGACTTTTAAATCTGTCACCTATTACCTGTCACCTATCCCCTACTATACCTGTCGCCGCAGTACATAACGCCGATGAACTTTGTTTCCAAATTGTTGGGGTGGTGCTATACGTATCACTTCAAAACCCAACTTCTGCCAAAAATTGAATCCTGGCTGATTTTCTTCCAGAACCGCTAAACATACAAATTGCGCTGACTGCTGTATCACCCAAGTTTCGTAAGCTTGATATAACTGAGAACCTAACCCTTTACCTCGATGTTCTGGAGACAACATCATTAACCCTATCCACCAACTTTTCTCATCAGGATAATGACGAATGGTTTCGAGCATTCCCACAAGGGTATCATCTGGAGCAAACAAACCCAATATAAATTTATCTTGTATAGTTTTACCTTCAGGTAAGGCTAAAAACTCCTCAGCAGCAGCCGAAGATAGAGGTGGATGTCCATCTGTCAAAATAGCGTAATCAGTACATTGCTCGTAAAGCTGCTGAAGAATTTTTTCATCACTTAGGCCTAATTTTTTTACTGTATGAGCAGCATTCTCTAGTAAAAATCTGATTGAATCATCCATATTGGTTTCAATATCATTAAAAATGAAAAAATTATTCTAAAAGTCTGATAAAATTTAAAAATTAATCTCAATTTGCACTGTTTCATCTTGGCTCATCACAGTGAAAATTTCATAACTGAGTAAGTATCACGGAATGGGTTGGAATATTACTACTGTAATCGTAAAGCGTAATGATAAAACTCTTCATCCTTAATATATCCTTGTGATTCATAAAGTTTTTGAGCTTTTTTGTTAGTAATATGGGTTGATAATATTACTCGAACTGCTCCACTGCTTTTTGCATAATCTTGTGCAGCACTCATCAATAGCTTTGCAACACCCTTTTGGCGATGCGACTCTTTCACATACAAATCGTTTAATATCCATACTCGCTTCATGGACACTGAAGAAAAGCTGGGATAAAGCTGAGTAAACCCAATTATTTCTCCATTGTCATTAGCTGCAAATACTACCGAATCATTATTTTTAAAACGCTCTTTGAGAAACTCTTTAGCAGCTTCAATATTTGATGCTTGATTATAGAAAATACGGTATTGATCAAACACTAGCGACAGACTTTCAAGATGATGGCTATTAGCTAAAAAAACTTCCATTATTTGTACTTATTCCTTCAATGCAGTTTAACTTGATAACTTTAGATTAGTTAAAAGAGCGTTCTTGAGTCGTTCTCAAAGCGATCTGGAGTTGAAGTAAGAATTTCAGAACTAAAAATTATTTATTGATTAGTAATCGCTCCTAACGCCTTGAGGCTGGCTTTTTGCGCGTCAGTTAATCCGGTTACATCTGTAATATTCATACCTTCGTAAGGGCGATCGCTCCTCAAAATCCGCAAACATTCACCTGTATTAATATCCCAAAGTCTTACCGTTTGGTCGTTACTGCCACTTGCCAGCATTTTTCCATCTGGACTCCAAGAGACATACCAAATCAAGCTATGATGTCCTCGCAGTGTTTTCAGGCATTCACCTGTAACTGAATTCCAGAGCTTGATTGTACAATCATCACTGCTACTGGCCAGGATTCTACCATTAGGACTCCATGCCGTTGACCAGACTAAACTATTGTGACCGACCAGCGATTTGAGGCATTCACCTGTCTGAACATTCCAGAGTTTCACAGTTCGGTCAGTACTGCTGGTTGCTAGCAGTTGTCCATCAAGACTCCAGGCTACAGAATAAATCCAGCGTGTATGCCCTTTTATGACTCGCAAACATTGTCCTGTGTTAACATCCCATAGTCGCAGAAGTTTGTCTGTGCTGGCACTGGCAAGAATTTTCTCATGAGGATGCCATACCAAGGAACGAACCCAGTTTCCCTCTGCTTGTAAAGTTTGGATACACTCACCGCTTGGAATATCCCAAAGTCGAATTGTCTGGTCGTCACTGCCACTAGCGAGGATTTTACCGTCTGGACTCCAAGCCACAAACCAGATCAAATTTTGATGCCCTTCTAAGGTTTGCAGACATTCGCCACTTTTAGGATTCCAGCGCTTGATGGTTTGATCGGCACTACTAGAAGCTAAAATTTTGCCATCGGGACTCCAAGCGACAGACCAAACAGAACCAAGATGTCCTCGGAGAGTTTGCAAACATTCACCAGTTTGAGTATTCCACAGTTTAATTGTTTGATCGTCGCTACCAGTAGCTAAGATTTGACCATCAGGATGCCAAGCAACGGAATGAACTCGACTGGTATGTTCTTGCAATGTCAAAAGAGGTTGCCCATTGGCAAGTTGCCATAGGCGGACATGACTATTCATATCGCCAATGGCTAATATCTGATTATCAGGGCTGAAGGCTACTGAGAATACTACACTAAAAGTCTGATGGAACGCACATTCCCTAAAATTCGCGTTGCTAAAGTTGACTTGATGTAAGTTAAAACCTAGAAAATAGACATGGCGAATACTTAAGTGAGAGAAGTTATATCCAGTTAAATCAAACTTGAGATGAAGGCATAAATTAATTAAATTGCCACAACCATATCCAATTTCGCTGTCTAAGCTGCGTAGTGCGGTTAAAATTTGAGAGATTTGCTGTGTTAAGGATGACTGCGAATTGCAGTTGTGACGGAATTGGTCAGCAATGGGTTGTAAAATCAGTTGCACTTGACTTTCACGAATGTAGTCACTAGTTGTTGTTTTAATTAAGGCGTGACTGACAAACAATGATAGTTCTGTGGTGACGAGTTCATTGACGATTTGGGTAGTCAAGCGATCGCATACGTACTCCATAACTACAGGCTGTTGCGTGTAACTACTACCCCGTCTTTCAATCAAACTCCTCCAGACCAATGATTCTAAAGCTTCTAATAATCGAGTGCGTGGTACAGATGGCACAATATCCGCAGCGAGTTCGGCAATAGTTGTCCATTCTCGATTGATGGCTAACCAATACAAAATAGTTTGCTCTAAGTTGGAGAGCCGCTCAAATTGCTGATCCAACAGCTGACGAGCGCCATTAAATAAGAGCGCATCTTGACTGAGAAATTCTTGAACATCTCCACCGAAAATATCTCGAATAGAACTGGCGACAATCTTGATTGCTAAAGGATTATGGCTATAAGATTTCGCTAAGATTTGTTTTTGCTCATCTGAGCCTATCAGTCTGGCAGCTTGAATTAAAGTTTGGGCAACTTCTGATGAGCCAGTTAATTGCAGCGATCGCACTTTAGCTTCTAGACTTTCTAATGTCGCAACTTCAGGAGTTTTTTCACGGCTGGTGAAAAGTAAGCAACTTTGATGGGCTGTTTCCCCAATGACAGTGAACAGTTCACCGTATCGCTCATACCCTGAACGATATTGCCCAGCCCGATTTCCAGCTTGAAAAATGGTTTCTACATTGTCTAAAATTAACAAGCAACGATGAGAACGCAGGTAAAAAAGCAATTGCTGCAAATCTATTCGGGTTTCTTGTTGATGAGAAAGAAACAACACCCAGTCATTTAATAATGTCTCAAATGGCGGAGCATTGCGAAGAGAACGCCAGATAACCAATTCAAAAGCAGTTTCTTCTGCCTCTATTAATTCTTGTGCCACCTTCACAGCTAATGCTGTTTTGCCAATACCACCCATTCCTAATAAGGCAATCAGGCGACAGTTATCTCTAAGAATCCATTCTCGGAGTGTTTTCTGCTCCGCTTTTCTACCATAAAATACAGAAACATCAATAGCTTCACCCCAGTCGCAATGAAGAGATGAGAGTGGCAAGGGAGAAGCTACTGTTTCATTTTTCCCCGCTCCCCTGCTTCTGTGCTCCTCTGGTATCTCTGCTTCCTCCCGTAACAATCGCTCGTACAATTGACGAGTTGCGGGGCTGGGATCAACTCCTAACTCCTCTTGTAAAAGAGTCATGCACCGATGATAAACGCGCAGTGCTGTAGCGCGATCGCCTAAGAGTGAATATAGTCGCATCAGTGCGGCGTAGCTGCTTTCTTGTAACGGCTCAATCTCTAATAACCTTTGAACAGATTGGATCGCCGCACGATAACGAGCAGGACGATCGGCAACAAAACCACAAACCCTAACGAGCCAAGCTGCGTCAGATTATCAAATAAAGAGAAGTGGTGAGTTTGCGTCAAGTGAAAGATGAAGTGTGGTACTGCGAAGGCAAGCCAACTGGCCAATGCAACCTGGATCAATTGCCGTCCAAGCAACATGGCTGCCATCGCTAACAGTACTCCGAAACCAAGATTGTTTGCACCATAGTCTCGAACCAAATGTTCATTATAGGGACCTAAGGTTGAAATCCAATTTCTACCTGGGAGTGGGAAGATTTCATAAAAGTGGTACGGGGCAAAAAAAGCCCAGAAGCCAACGATCAGGGGAACAACCGCCAGAAACCATACGCCGAAACGGAGCCAGTTGTTTGCTTGAGTTTGGGAAGTGTTGTTCATCAATGCTTGTCCTTGTCTGTTAGGTTTTTGTTGAATCGTTGATTCAAAAACTCGTCCCAGCGAACTTTGCCGTATTTCTGCTCAGGACATAGATGTACTCCTGTGCGGAAGGCTTGCGCCACTTTGCCAGGGAGGGGAATTTCTACAACTCTCCGTTTCTGCCCGATCGTGTTGAAGTAAGTTCTAGCCAGATCTGCTGCTGTCCAAACTTTGGGACCACCGATATCGGTCACTCGTTCGGCAGGCGTTGACAGAGCCAGTTCCACCAGGCGATCGGCAACTTCACTTGCTTCAATAGGCTGGATCAGAAATCCTTTGGGCATGAGCATGATTGGGAGGCGATCGAGGAATTGAATCAGCGTCAGGACAAATTCGTGAAACTGCGTGGCTCTGAGAATAGTCCACGGGATCGCAGCTTGTTCAATCATCTGTTCAACTTCAAGCTTCATGGCATAGTAGGGATAGGAGCGGTTGCGATCAACTCCGACGATCGAGATAAACACGAAATGAGCAACGCCTGCCTGCTCTGCTGCGTGGAGCAAACGTTTTGTTCCTTCTACATCAACCTGGCGCGGATTTGTGGGACTGGACGCACAGTGAATAATGACATCAATCCCTTCGACTGCTTTCTCCAATCCCTCACCTGTTAGCAAATCTCCTTGCACGGTGCCGGGTCGTTTGCTGTGGCTAAGAATCTGGACATTGCAACCTTTTGCTTGCAGGCGATCGACCACCAGAGAACCGAGGGAACCTGTTCCGCCTGTCACTAAAATTTTTGATGCATTGCCAGTTCCGCTGCTCGCTCCAATGATGGCGTGCAGTTCATTTGCTTCTAGCATGGGATGCCTCCTTTAAATGTTACTGTGTTCGTATACGGTAGTTGCGAGTTCTTGTTGTTTTAATTCTTGAGAACGTTGATCGCGATTCAGTAGAAATAGATGGTTGAGGTACTTCAGTAATGGCTCAACTGCAATAGGCTGACTCCGAAAACCGATGTAGCCATCGGGTCGAATCAGGTATAGTGCCGCTGCATTGGCACCATACCGCTTGTGCAGAGTGTGTGATTCATCCTGTAATACCGACCCATTCCAATTGAGTTGCTGCGACACCGTATCGGTACCGATCACGATATAGATTTTAACCATGTTTCCCAGCAGCAATTCTACTTGTTGAGCGACCTTTATGAGGTTTGTGTATTCCGCTTTTGAGGGATTCAGTCCGTCGAACAGCAATGGATTTAAGTGCGTTCCGCGAAGCTCTTGCAGCAGACTGGTTTCTTCATGAGTTACTGCTCGGATACACGTTCCATTTGGTGCCCGATCGCTTGCTTGAAGTCCAAATCGAAACATAAACCAATTCATCAGATTAAACTTCAGACTTCTCTGGTAAGAACGCGAGAGCGATGACGATCGATAATGGATAAAAAGCTGTGAACTGCGTCGAGTTAGATAACTTTGAACTGAATTTAAACTGAAAACTCGTTCGCGCAAGAATTGCATGATGGGATGATTGGAAACCAAAACTTTCGTGCGCGTGTCCGTTTGAGCCAGTACTCCTTGGGCGATCGGCAAGCGTTCCTCTTCATAGGTATCCAGCAGGTGCTCAGGAGACTGACTTGTAATCACCATCGCCAGTTTCCAGGCAAGATTGTAGGCATCCTGAATGCCAGTGTTCATCTAAATTCAACCGCTTCATGTGAGTGGCATAGAGATAGCCCAAGGAATCGCACATCACAAGCTGTATTGTCGCTTTAGGACACCATATATTCCAATAGTTCAGCCAAACTCAGTTCTACTCCTTGCGGATTCTTGTCTCGAATCGGACTATGCTGAGGCTTTGAGACAAAATCGCTTTTTTTAACAAGTACTTTCTGGTCTAACTTTAATTTTCCTTGATCTACTTGAGCTAACACAGCCATTCCAATAGGAAATTTGTACACACTTTGCATGGGAAAGCGTTGATCTCCATTGAAACTAACTGACTGTGCAGTTTCTAGCAATGTAGCTGTAACCCCAACACGCCCTTGAGCAATACGAGATATTTGTTCTATTTGTTTGTACAGTTCATGTGTACTATTAACGCTAGGTTTAGATATTGTTGGTGCTTTTGGTGGTTGTGTTTGTTTGCTCACATCTCTACTGTCAGAGTTAGAACTTGTGCAACCAACAGTCAGTAAGAAGAAACAAAAACTGCAAAACCATACTTTTATCATCGTCACTCGACTCATAAACCAGAAGTCAAACAGCTTAGAGCTACAGTTGCTGTTTATCTAATTTCGGAATGCACAAGATTTGAGAAAATTTTAATGCCCTATGATGCGATCGCCTTAAGAGAGGATATCAAACTGATTTCGCATTCTGTTCGAGTAACATAAGTAGCTTATACCAATTAAAAATGAAGCTGCATATAATGGAGAAAAGCAAACTTGGTAAGTTAACCCAACCATGAGCGGCCCATTTAAAATTGCGCTCGCCGAGAGTGAAGAGGAACTGAAAAAACGCCTACAAACAACGTCTTCGGGAATCCAGAAAGAAAAGTTACAAATGTTGTGGTGGCTGGCGAGTGGTCAAGTTAAGCAACAGCAAGAAATAGGGAAACGTTTGGGTAGAGATACATCAACGGTGACAAGATGGTTGCAAAAGTATAGAGCTAGTGGGCTGTCTGGCTTGCTAGAAATTAAGAAAGCACCTGGAGCAAACCGAAAAATTAATGATGAGGCCCTCGCTGCGCTTAATCTTGAACTGGAAACAGAGAAAGGGTTTGGTAGTTACGGTGAAATAGTCGAGTGGTTGAAACGCCAACATGGGCTGGAGCTTGAGTATGGAACAGTCTATGGTTGGGTGCGATATTGAAAGTACCACGCCCTCAAAGCCAAAAACAGGACGAAGAGTTAGTATCGGAATTTAAAAAAAACTCGGCATCATTCACTGGGTGAAAGACGTTGTTTTCAAAGAGGACTGTTCTACAATCCGTCTTGGCAACGCTCCCGCTCATCTTTCTATTATCAGAGCGATGCCTTCGGCAAGGCTTCGCCAAAGCTCTCAACATCCTGCGCCGAAATGGTCATACTTCCATCACAATTGCTCAAAGATTTCTCTCTCATGATATTGACAAACTTCTTGCCCTTGTGGAATGAAACAGCCCTGCTTTTTAAGGGGGATTTAGGGGGATCTTCAACGTTTGAATTTCACTAACTGAACCGTATTGAGATATAGTTGCTTAGTCAAAATATCACCAGAGACGTTGCAATGCAACGTCTCCTACAGGTAATGCTTACTCTACTTGCTCCAAATACTGATTCACATCTTCAACCAGCCGAGTGAGTTCAGCTTCTGTAGTTAAACGAATGTTGAGATCACGCACAGTTAGCAGGACTTTGGCTGCAAAGGGTGTAGGCCAAATATTGGGATTGCAGAAAATTTCTAGAAAGACTTCGCCTGTGTAACGATATTCGAGGGGCGGTTGGGGACTGACTTTGCCACCAGCAGCAGGTTTCGCGGCGACAGCTTTCAGACGCTCCATTAATTGAGCGATCGCAGCTTTTAATTCTTGTGCAGCTTGGGGTGAAAAACTGAAAGACACAGAACCGTCACCTAAGTTCAATGTCAAAGGAGTTGAAGACATGAGCTTGCTTAAATTTTTTTGATACTTCCTATGTTACCGAAAGATACATGACATAAAGCTTATTTTGGTGTATTGGTTTGAATTTTATAATAATCGAGAAAAAAATTAATGAAAAATTTCTATTAATTAATGATAAAAAAGTCTGCCTATTTATTATATATATTCTAATAAATAAGCGGCTTCTAGGTTAAATTAATCAAAAATAATCTCAATAGGTCAAACAAAAATACTGAATTAATATAGAGAATTATTCTAACTAAGCAAAAATTCGATATTTAATATTTACGTTTTAAGTTTTACACTTAGAAGTCATAGAATATGCTGTTAAAAAATAACTATGACTTACGATAATCGCGCTGCTGTGCGAAAAGTTTTAATTATTACCCTACTGCTTAATTTATTCGTAATGAGTTTAAAAGTAGTTGTAGGTTATTGGACAGGTTCTTTAAGCTTGTTTGCTGATGCTTTACACAGTGTGACAGATAGTGCCAATAACGTTCTAGGATTATTTGCTAGTAAGTTTTCTTCCCCTCATCCTGACCGCGAACATCCTTACGGACATCAAAAATTTGAAGCAGTAGGTGCTTTAGGAATTGCTGCTTTTTTAGGCATAGCTTGCTTTGAAATCCTGCAAGGAGCAGTCGAGCGAATTCTTAAAGGTGGTGAGCCTGTACGTATTTCACCGCCAGAATTATGGTTATTGTTAATTGTTTTGGGTGTAAATATTTTTGTGGCGTTTTATGAACGCAGAGTAGGCCAGCGAGTAGGTAGTCCAATTTTAATTGCTGATGCTACCCACACGATGAGTGACGTTTGGGTAACAATTTCAGTCATTGGCGGGTTAATTGGCGTTTGGTTAGGCTATCAATGGCTAGATATAGTATTAGCTTTTCCGGTAGCTTTGCTGGTATTTTGGAGTGGCTGGTCAGTATTACAAGCGAATTTACCTTGGTTGGTAGATCAAATAGCGATTACTCCAGAAAGTATTCATGCGATCGCAACTTCTGTACCTGGAGTTATCAACTGTCATGATATTGCTTCCAGAGGTCTTTTAGGTCGCCAAGTTTTCATTGAAATGCATTTGATAGTAGATGCGCCAGATGTAGAAACGGCTCATCGCATTACTGAAGATGTCGAGAGGCGGCTCGAAGAACGCTTTCATCCTGTCAGGATTGTGATTCAGATCGAGCCGCCAGAATATAAATCTGAGCAGATTACTTTTAATTAGTCATTTGTTCATAGCTAATAGTTATTATCATCTGCAACCCTGTACCTGTTTCCTAATAACTCTGACAGGCTGCAACTAAATTAGATATGATTTCTACTAGTTCAGTTGGGTCAACTGGTTTACCCACATGGGTCTGAAAGCCAGCTTCTATAGCACGGACACGATCCTCGCTATCGGCATAGGCTGTTAATGCAACTGCGGGGATTCGTCCACCTTGGTCTGGTTTGAGCGATCGCACCTTACGGATGAGAGTGTAACCATCTTCATCTGGCATCGCAATATCACATACCAAAACTTCCGGCTGTAGTTTAGTCAGTGCTTCTAGTGCAGCAGCTGCTGATGCTACTGCTACAACATTAGCTCCATCTCCTTCCAAAACGGTAGTAACGTAAAACCGGCTATCATCATCATCATCCACTACCAAGACGTTTAAACCAGCAAGAAGTAGAGGAGGTTCCATAACATCTCCGTTAAGTTTGAGAAAATCCGAATTTTGTAATTGGATTTGTTGTTTTTTCTCAGCAACCATATTATTTACAATTTTACTGCGCTCATACTGAATTTCTGGCAAAATTACCTCATTTTATTTGTTAGTGTAAAAATTTAACACTTTTTATTTACTGGCATATTTAATTCCTGCCTTAATCGAATTTTGTAAATATTTATGTGCATACAAATTCAATAATACTCTAGTAAATAATCTGTTTAATGAAAGATATAGGCAAATTGAGTATTCTCTAACTAAAGTCATATTTCTGAAGATATATCTCTACATTGAGCTTCTAAAATATACCAAAGCAGTTTTAGCTATACAGACAAAACAAATGAGAATTGCTTACTCATAATAGGATTGTGGATAGAAATTTAGATCTATTGTGCGCCCGAATTGAACAGATGAAAGTTAGAAATTCCGATTCCTAGACCTTTACCCACAGTATATTGCGATCGCATTTAATTCAGCGAGGTCTTCAATAATCTGATTGCCCATGATTAGTAATATTGCTCAACCAATGCTTGTAATTGAAGACGGCGATAAAGTTGTTGTTAATCCTATCTTTGGTTGTAGTTATGGGGATGAAGCTCTTGAATTTCTTTATTCTACAGGGGCTGATGAAGATGCCAAAATTGCGTCTCGCCCTGCCATTATTTTACTCGACCTCAATTTGCCTGGAACTGATGGGTGAGAAGTTATTCAGCAAATCAAGCCGGATAATACTTTTAAAAGTATCCCTGTGGTTGTATTGACAACTTTTTATCACCCAAAAGACATAGAAATATGTTATCAATATTCTGTTGCTAGCTATATTTTGTAGCCAATCGACATTAACCGATTGGTAGCAACAGTTCAAAGTTTAATCACTTATTAGTTGGATATAGTGATTCTTCCTGATGCTGTAAGCAAGTAGTCATGGCGCACCCACTGACCGTTTTAATCATCGACGATTCTCCAGAAGACCACGAGGTTTATCGTCGTTATGTCATGCAAGACCAGGAGTACAATTACACCATTTTGGAATCGGAAACAGGAGATAACGCTTTAGAGTTATATAGACAATTTTCGATAGATTGTATCTTATTAGATTTTGTGCTGCCAGATATGGATGGATTGGAATTTCTGGCAGAATTACAAAAACTAGCACAGCCAGTAATGCCAGCCGTGGTAATGTTGACTGCCTATGGCAATGAAGCTATAGCTGTTCAGGCTGTCAAAAGTGGTGTTCATGACTATTTGGTAAAAGGACAGACTACAGCCGAACGTTTGCATTCTACGATTCATTCAGCAGTTGCTCAAGCCAAGTTACGTAAAGAACTGCAACAAAGTGAAGCACGCTTGCGGGAAACTCAACAGTTTATTGAACGCATAGCCGAAACAATTCCAGGAATTTTGTATGTCTACGATGTGGTGGAACGGCGAAATGTTTATATGAATGGTCAAGTGCATAGCTTGCTTGGTTACAGTCCTCAACAAACTCAAGAATTGGGTGTGCAATTCTTAAATAAGTTAATGCATCCAGAGGATTTGCCGCTTTTTTACGCTTATATGCAAGAATTGGCATCTATTCAGGATGGCGAAATTCGAGGATTTGAGTATCGGATGCAACACGCCAGTGGCGAATGGCGTTGGTTTTATAGCCGAGATACTGTATTCACCAGAAATAATCATGGTTTGCCAAGCCAGATTGTGGGGACAAGCTATGATATTACCACCCGCAAGCATACAGAAGAACAGTTACGCTTAAGCAACGAGCGTTTTCAACAGGCGGCAGCAGCAGTTAACTGTCTAATATATGATTGGGATGTAACCACAGATTTTGTAGAACGAACGGAAGGGCTAACTCGAATTCTCGGTTATTCCCTGCAAGAAGCAGAACCAAGCAGTCAGTGGTGGAGTGAAAAAATTCATCCGCAAGATCAAGAGCATTTGACTAATTACTTCCAGATGATTTCTCCTGAGGATAACTACTATGCTGTGGAGTATAGAATTCGGCATAAAAATAACGAGTATCGGTATGTGCTAGATCAGGGAGTGATCACGCGCGATCGCAACGGAAGTATAATTAGAGCAGTTGGCAGTACAACAGATATTAGCGAACGCAAACATCAAGAAGCAACTCTGCGCGCAAGTGAAGCTAAATTCCGCAGAATCATAGAATCGAACATTATTGGCATTTATTTCGGTGATTCTAGTGGTTGCATCTATGAAGCCAATGATGCTTTTTTAGAAATGTTAGATTACACTCGTGCAGACTTAGCCGCAGGAACTTTGCGCTGGGATGTGATCACACCACCAGAATATCAATCTCTCGACCAGCAGAAAATTCAACAATTGCAAACTTCTGGAGCTTGTACTCCCTTTGAAAAAGAATATCTCCGCAAAGATGGTACGCGTATACCAATTCTTTTAGCCATTGTTCGCATTGATGACACAGATCAGCAAGTTTATAGTGCCTGCTTTGTGTTGGATCTTACCCAACGCAAACTTGCTGAAGCAGCTTTACGTGAGAGCGAGGAACGCTACCGCTATTTATCTGATGCCATGCCGCAACTCGTATGGATTAGTAATGCTCAAGGAGAATGCGAACACATTAATCGACGATGGTATGAATTTAGTGGACAAACACTAGCAGAAGCTCAACAATTAGGCTGGAGAAATGCCCTACATCCTGATGATATTCAACCATATATCCAAAAATGGCGGGCATCTCTGCAAACAGGAGAACCGTATGAACAAGAATTAAGGTATAGAAAACGTGATGGTAGCTATCGCTGGCATTTAGCTAGAGCCTTGCCCATTAGAGATGAACAAGGAAATATCGTTAGGTGGTATGGTACTAGTACAGATATTGACGATCGCAAGCAATTAGAAACAGAACGTCAACAGCTATTGCAACTAGAGCAAGTCGCCCGTGCGGAAGCTGAAGCTGCTAACCGCACCAAAGATGAGTTTGTGACGATGGTATCTCACGATTTGCGATCACCTTTAAATGCCATTTTGGGATGGACGCAACTGTTGCGGATGAGGGAGTTTGATAAAGAAGGTTTTCTGCGCGCCCTTGATACCATTGAACGGAGCGCCCAATCTCAGGCAAAACTTCTAGAAGACTTGCTGAATATGTCTCGGATTTTGCAGGGCAAGTTAAATTTAGAGTTGAGACAAGTTAATTTGGCAGTACTTGTAGGCGCAGCCATCGAGGTTGCTTATCCAGAAGCCAATGCGAAAAATATTCATCTTGGATCTGCAATTGATCAATCAATACCACTGATAACTGGTGATAGCGATCGCTTGCTGCAAATTTTAGCCAATTTACTCTCCAACGCGATTAAGTTCACCCCAGCAGGAGGACAAATAGAAGTTAAACTATTACGTCATGACAATGATGTTGAAATCACAGTGAGTGATACAGGTATTGGTATTAGCCCAGAATTTTTACCCTATGTATTTGAACGTTACCGTCAAGATAATCGTAATACCAAAAAAGGTGGTTTAGGTTTGGGTTTGGCGATCGCTCGTCATTTAGTAGAACTACATGGTGGTACGATTCAAGCTGCTAGCTGCGGTGAAGGACAAGGAGCTACGTTTACTATTAAGCTACCTTTACTGCCAATTTCGCCAGATAATTCGATAAAACAATAATTTTTGCTTACAAAAAGAAGTTATCTAGAACTTGTATTTGATTTTTGAAAAAAACAAGTACATTGTTACCTGTCTTCTTTGCTATTGCCTATTGCCTGTTGCCTTTTTCTGGATGAATTCATTAAAATCATGACCCTGGAAGTCTTGATTTACCCATTGACTACGCATCTATCAGAAGTATCTATCGCTATCCTAAACCTTAAGTAAAGTTTAAACCTGCTATTTTGTTACCAAAGATACAGTAATCATCTGTAATTAACTTTTGAATACAATAATAACTCTGTTATGGTTTGGCCTGCCTCTAACTAAAGCTCTCTCAAAGTTTTAATTACAGGGATCATCCCATTTCTAAGTGCAACCTACACAATAATAAATTTATATATCTAAAGTGGGATGGTAAAGTCACATAGTAATTAAGATAATTAATATAGCCATAGCAAAAGTTTATTATCTAAAGTTTTATTAAACATTTATAGCCAATATTTTGGCTACTATTTATGTTTGTTAAAACCAATTTTTTCAGGTGAAATCAACAATCCTACCAAGCAAAAAATAGTTACTTCCAGGGGTTTTAAAATGCAGACAGTACAAACAATTCACTGCCCAAATTGTGGTAGTAAAGCAGAGCGTTATTATATTTTGGATAGTGAATTAACACGCACACAATGCTCAAGTTGTGATTACTTGATGATTAGCTGCACGCGTACTGGTAAAGTAATTGAAGCTTACGCCCCTGGAATTCAACTAAGTAAAAGATAAGAATAAAATCAATTCGCAATTAATTTCATTCTTTATACTTCAGTTGACTTTTTATTCATTCTTAATTGTCCACAAGCTGCATCAGCTTCTAAACCACGAGAATAACGAACACTAACAGCAATTTTTTGTTGTTGGAGAACGTTGACAAAAGCTTGAATGCGATCGCGGCTAGGGCGTTTGTAATCTACTTCTTGAATAGGGTTATAGGGAATTAAGTTAACGTGATTTTGAAATCCGCGCAGACGTTGCGCTAGTTCTAAAGCGTGTTCTGGTAGATCATTGACACCAGCCAGCAAGATATATTCAAAGGAGACACGGCGGCCTGTAATGGCTACATACTCCCGACATTCAGCTAGTAAATCTTCTAAAGGATAGGGGCGGGCGCTAGGGATAAGCTTTTCTCGTAGTGCTTGGTTGGGGGCGTGGAGACTCACCGCCAAAGTCACTTGTAAATGATGTTCGGCAAATTGACGAATGCGATCGCGAATTCCTACTGTAGAAACAGTTAGCATTCGTTGTCCAATACCGACATCCTGATTTAACGATGTCAGGGCTGCTAGGACATTATCTACATTCAGCAACGGTTCACCTAGACCCATAAACACCACATTACTAACTCTTTCCTGAAAATCCTCTTGAACAGTTAAAACCTGATCAATGATTTCATGACGGGCGAGGTTGCGTTTATAACCACCTTTACCAGTGGCACAGAAATCGCAAGCCATTGGACAACCCACTTGGGTAGAAACGCATACAGTTAATCGCTTATCTGCGGGAATACCCACAGTTTCAATAATCTGTTCATCAGCTAGTTGCAGTAAATATTTGACTGTACCATCTGGTGCAGCTTTGCGATAGTGTATGATAGAGCGTCCAATGGGAATATCTGCGATTTGCGCCCGCCATTGTTTGGGAAACACAGAAATATCACCAAGCGATCGCACCTGCTTATGATAGATCCAATCATGTAACTGTTTACCTCGATAAGCCGGTTGCCCTTGCTGCTGCACCCAAGCAGTTAACTCGCTAACAGAAGCACCGAGTAGAGGAGGTAGTTCTAAAGTTTTAGGGGCGGGTGAGTCAAGCTGAGAAATAGATGGCGTAGCAGACATAGAAATAGACTTACGAGTATGAGACTGGAATCTCTATCCTAAGCTGTTACGTCAGGAAATTACAGAATTAATTTGAGTAACCACTTATATCGTGTCCGGTTAAATACTGATCATTAAGACCGCAGGGGAGAAGGTTTTGTCGTTTCTGCACAGATCTATCGAATCACAACTGATTAGCCGGACATGATATTACATACTTCATTACTGGGTCGGATTGCTGCGGAGTCAGGATATTGCAACGTAGGCTAATATCGCATTGTTGTCTGCGGCTGATAATGACGATGACTCGTTCATTTATCAGCACATGGTTTGAGGGGCGCGGCGACAGTTGATCGTGCTGGCAATGTCAGGGAAACTGTGTTCACGCTCCTTGGGCGAGGTTGTGGCGTTGGCCCAGATGATGCGGTGGTATCCAGTGGGAATGCAAGCCGAATTTACCACTCTTTTTAATTAATAATTCAAACTAAATTCTAAAACTTTGATTTTACTAAATATTGTAGTACAGCTAAAAACTTTATTGATAATATTTTTTGTTAGTTCTAGCTTCAAATTTTAGCTGTAAATCACAAAACAACTTATACTGACAAACAAAAATAATGGCCCACAATTTTAACCTGTAACATTGGAGGCTGACTAAACTTGACATCAGTTCCATTTTATTTTAATGTTTATTGCGAATATATTTCATTATTTTCAAAATAACGGTTAGTTTAACAGGGGGTTTTTAACTTGTTTGGGGACTAGCAGATAGGAATGGGCAAACTGTTTAGCACTAGTGGCATAGTCACTTTGCCACTGCTGGGCTTGAGTGTAGTGACGATCGCTGACTGCGGTTTTGCTGATATCTGCTGGGCGATCTCAGCTTTTAATTTTTTACTGCAAATAAAATGTTTTTTACGGCTAAAACTAAGCTTGATAGTCCTTTGGGCTGGCAGAAACAATTCAGGAGATTCTTACCTTTTCTAGTGAGCATCATATTTATTTTGGCCATGAGTAGCCAAAGTATAAGCTCTGCACCCAAAAATACAGAAATTCTTTGGGATAGCTACGGCATACCCCATATTTACGGTAGTAATGCCCAAAGTGCTTTTAAAGCTTTTGGGTGGGCGCAAATGCAAAGTCATGGAAACTTGTTGTTGCGTCTGTATGGACAAGCACGGGGAAAGGCTGCCGAATATTGGGGAGAGGAATATTTAGATTCAGACAAATGGGTACTGACAATGAGCGTACCCACAAGAGCTAGCACTTGGTATAAAGCACAAAGCCCTGAATTTCGGAGCTATATAGATGCCTTTGCGTCTGGAATTAATGCCTATGCCAAAAAGCACCCCGATATAATTGACGATGAGTTCAAAGTAGTATTGCCTGTCACTCCGAAAGATGTACTCAGCCATCTGCAACGAGTACTGCTATTTAGCTTTGTCGTTGATCCAGGACGAGTCGTAGATATGAGTCCCACAAAAACTGCCCCAGGCTCTAATGGTTGGGCGATCGCCCCGAAACGGTCTGAAAGTGGCAAGGCGATGTTGTTGGCTAACCCTCATTTGCCGTGGGGAGATTTATTTTTGTGGTACGAAGCCCAAATCACCGCACCTGGAATCGATGCTTATGGGGCATCATTGGTTGGTATTCCTGTATTAGCGATCGCATTTAACGATAACTTAGGTTGGACTCATACCGTCAATACTCATGATGGTTGGGATGCTTACGAACTGAAATTACAAAAAGACGGCTATCTCTTTGATGGCAAAGTACACCCCTTTGACACAACTAGCTTTCCCTTAAAAATCAAGCAAAAAAATGGCTCTTTGCGTGAACAAATATTTACAGTCAAAAGTTCTGTTCACGGGCCTGTAGTCAGCCAGAAAGATGGCCAAGTCTTAGCACTGCGTGTCGTTGGTCAAAACAGTTCCGGTGTTTTAGAACAATGGTGGGATATGGCTAGAGCCAAAAATCTCAGTCAATTCCAGAAAGCTTTGCAAAGTTTGCAACTTCCTATGTTTACTGTTATGTATGCTGACCGGGAAGGACATATTATGCACCTATTCAACGGCCTAGTTCCTGTACGTAAACAGGGCGACTTTGCATATTGGCAAGGTCTTATTCCTGGTGATACATCCAAAACTTTATGGACTAAAACTCACCCTTACCAAGATTTGCCCAAAGTTATTGACCCAGCTAGTGGTTGGTTGCAAAATGCCAATGACCCACCTTGGACTACAACATTTCCCACTGCCATCAAAGCTGAAAATTATCCAGCATATATGGCACCACGGGGGCCAATGGATTTTCGGGCGCAGAGTTCTGCCAAGATGTTAGCTGAAGATGAAAGTATTTCCTTTGAGGAAATGATTATATACAAACATTCTACACAGATGGAGTTGGCAGACAGAATTCTCGATGATTTGATTGGGGCTGCACAAAAATCCCAAGATGAATTAGCACATCGCGCCGCCGATGTTCTAGTTGTATGGGATCGGCAGGCAAATGCAAATAGCAAAGGTGCTGTACTGTTTAGCTTCTGGGTTGACAATCTAGATTTAGATAAAACGTTTAGCACTCCTTGGCAAGAAAAATTACCACGCACAACACCCGACGGTTTAGCTAACCCTGAGAGTGCAGTCAAAATCCTATCAGATGTGGCAGCAAAAGTAGAGAAGACTTATGGAAGGCTAGATGTAGCTTGGGGTGATGTTTTCCGATTACAGTATGGCAATCTAGATTTGCCAGCTAATGGTGGCGATGGTGATCAAGGTATTTTCCGGGTAGTGGATTTTGCTCCCACAGGTGATGGACGCTTTCAAGCAATTGGAGGTGACTCTTACGTTGCTGCTGTGGAGTTTTCCCAGCCAGTCAAAGCAAAGGCTCTCACCAGCTATGGTAATGCTTCTCAACCTAATTCATCCCATGTTAGCGATCAACTGCCACTTTTTGCACGTCAACAATTACGTCCGGTTTGGCGAACCCGGCAGGAAATTACAGCCCACTTGGAGGAGCGTACAGTCTTATAAAAGAGTAGAGAGTGGAATATGTGTAGTAAATTCAGCACCTTACACTCTGGCAAATTAGAGGGCAGAAAATAATTTTTTGATGCAACACAAAGAGAATGGCAAAAGCAACGACAACGTTACCTAGACGCATAAAAAAGCCACAAATATCACCTTTAGTAGGTCTGATTTTTGGGCTAATTCTTTTGCTAATCGTGTTAGTCTACAGCGTCACTCTCGGTGCAGCAGAAATATCTCTTGATGAGATTCTGGCATCCTTTGTTAGCTTTGACAGTTCCTATAATCATTTGGTAATTCAGACGGTGAGATTACCGCGATCGCTCATTGCTGTTTTTGTCGGATCAGCCTTAGCGGTTGCTGGAGCTTTAATGCAAGGTTTGACGCGCAACCCCTTAGCAGATCCAGGTATTTTAGGTATTGAGTCAGGCGCAGCACTGGCTGTAGTTGTAACAATATTTGTTTTTGGCAGTTCGTCGGTTAGTGTTTTAACACTTGTGGCCTTTGTAGGTGCAGGAGCCACCGCGATGTTAGTCTATTGTCTAGGCTCTTTGGGAAAAGGAGGAGCTACCCCACTCAATCTGACAGTGGCTGGTGCTGCTCTCACGGCTCTAATTTCTTCTCTCACCACTGCTATCCTTATCGTTAGTCAAAAGACATTAAATGAAATTAGATTTTGGTTAGCTGGTTCATTGTCTGGGCGCGATATCAATATACTCTTACAAGTTCTGCCTTTCGTTGTTATAGGATTAATAGTTGCTTTTGCCCTTGGTAGACAAATTACCACCATGAGTCTCGGTGAAGATGTGGCAAAAGGTTTAGGCCAACAAATAGCTTGGATAAAAATAATTACTGCTATCAGCGTCGTTTTACTGGCGGGAAGTTCAGTAGCTCTTGCAGGTCCAATCGGTTTTATTGGTTTGGTAGTTCCTCACATGGTGAGATTTTTTATTAAAGCTGATTACCGTTGGATTTTGCCTTATTCCGCAATTGTGGGGGCAGTTTTAGTCTTAATTGCAGATATTGTTGCGCGTGTATTACTCAAACCTCAGGAATTGCCTGTAGGTGTGATGACCGCACTTGTAGGCGCACCCTTCTTTGTATATCTAGCTAAGTCAAAGGTGAGAAAATGAAGGTTGATTGGCTAGTCATCCGTAACCCAACGCTATCTTTTCGGATAGACAAACGCGTACTACTCATGCTGCTATGTTTCGCAGGAGTCATTGTGGTGGCAATGGTGATGAATATCGGACGGGGTGAATATCCTATCTCGTCCTTAGATATTGTCAAAACTGTATTAGGGATAGATACAGGCAACCGGGATCATGCTTTCGTGATTTACAATCTACGCCTACCCCGTACCCTTGTTGCTTTCATGGTAGGGATGGCACTGGCTATTTCTGGCACTATCTTTCAAGGCATTACACGTAACCCATTAGCCGATCCCGGTATTATTGGCATCAATGCTGGGGCGAGTTTAGCAGCAGTAGCAGTAATTATCTTATTTCCTTCCGCACCAATTTACACCTTGCCTCTATCAGCCTTTGCTGGTGCTTTATTGATGGCTACTTTAATTTACTTGCTCGCTTGGAATAATGGTAGTTCTCCTGTTCTGTTCATTTTAATGGGCTTGGGTTTGTCTGCGATCGCCAGTGCTTTTACCAGCTTGTTGATTACCTTTGGCGAAATTTATAGTGTCACTGATGCTTTGGTGTGGTTAGCTGGTAGTATTTACGGACGCACCTGGGATCAAGTTTTATCTTTATTGCCTTGGTTGATAGTTTTTATGCCGATAGCATTGATATTAGCAAGGCATTTGAACACTTTAAATTTGGGAGATGATGTTGCCAAAGGTTTAGGTACTAATGTGGAATGGCTACGTGGTTTACTTGTGTTGGTAGGTGTAGCCTTAGCAGGTGCATCAGTCGCCACAGCTGGAATGATTGGCTTTGTGGGTTTAATTGCACCGCATATAGGAAGACAGTTAGTAGGCTCCAACCATGAAGGGTTGATTCCCACTGCCGCACTGTTGGGTGGATTTATTGTTGTCGTCGCAGATTTGTTAGGACGAATTTTGTTTGCACCTATCGAGATTCCCTGTGGGGTGGTGACTGCTGCTGTTGGCGCTCCTTATTTTCTCTATTTGTTAATTAGTAACCGCAAAAAATAAATCTGGAAAATATTAACTATGAAAGGACTATCAACCAAAGGACTGAGTTTAGCTTACGATGGTGTGCTAATCATTCGTGACTTGAATGTGGCAATCCCAACTGGACAAATTAGTGCTTTAGTTGGTGCTAATGGTTGCGGTAAATCAACTTTGTTGCGAGGTTTAGCAAGATTGCTCAAACCCTATGGCGGTGCAGTATATCTTGATGGAGAGTCTATTTTAAAGCTTTCCACCAAAGAATTAGCCCAACAGTTAAGCATCTTACCGCAAAGTCCAGTTGCACCAGAAGGGTTAACAGTACGAGATTTGGTAGCGCAAGGCCGTTATCCCTATCAAAATTGGTTGCAGCAATGGTCTGCCAAAGATGAAAAAATTGTTCAACAGGCACTCTTAATTACAGATTTATTGGAGTTGGCAGATAGAGCATTAGATACCTTATCTGGTGGACAGCGACAACGAGCTTGGATTGCAATGGCATTGGCACAGGATACAGATATTTTACTCTTGGATGAGCCGACTACTTTTTTAGATTTGGCGCATCAAATAGAAGTGTTGGATTTGTTGTATGAGTTGAACCAAACTCAGGACAGAACCATTGTGATGGTGCTACATGATTTAAATCAAGCTTGTCGTTATGCGGATTATCTGGTTGCTGTCAAGGAAGGCCGGATTTTTACTGCTGGCGAACCGAAGCAAGTAATGACTGAAGAGATGCTAAAAGAGGTTTTTGGATTAGAGTGCCGTGTTGTTGCTGACCCAGTTGTAGGAACACCAATGTGTATACCAATAGGGAGGAAGACAAGAAAAAGTTATTAGCAATAAAGTATCTAGCTGCTTAATTTATACAGTTATTTCTTTAGTACAGAATGATCAATAAACGCTGATCTAAACACATTAAATTAATTTTTGATAATAACCCCAAGCATAATACCTCTCAAGGGTCGTTATAGTTTTTTATTTCAAAAAATATACATTACAAATGCAAATTTAACAGTATTAGGATACCGAAAAGTTAAGCCTAAATTAGGAGTTGAAGCTTCTTTTTTCAGGGCTAAGTATTCTTATCGTTCCAGGCGATCGCATTCTACTTTGAGAATCACTATTTTATTTTCTACCATACGACTGCTTCACAGTAATATGTTTCCTGCAAAAACTCTAGCTTTCAAAAATGTATCAAGTTTATCTTTAACTAAGATTGATTTAAAAGATATTATCGTGTAATATTCATAATGAGAATAGTTAGCGATAATCCCATCTTTAAATGGCAGGTTTAATGATTTAAAGTCGCAAATATAAAAGTGATGCTTAGAACTTGATCAGCATTCATGTAAGTTTTGTCATCCAACCTCTAAAACCTATAAACATTAAGATGTACATAAACAGTTTTACTAGTGTGATTAGTATCAGGCGAAACGTACCTTATTTCACAAATTGAAAATATGTGCCATCTTTCCCTGATCGGAAGATAAAAAAGGTTGATGCGTGCAGCTATTACCATTAACCTATCAACTTGATAAATACTTTCAAATAACAAACAATTGCCGCAGCCTATTGGCAAGAATCCAAAGAGCAAAAATGAAGTCATATAAATTATCTCCAAGCGTGCTACTAACAAGTGCAATACCCTTGGTAGCTAGCTTTACTACCATCGCTGTTTTACTCTCAACTCCAGCCAAAGCTGATCAATTAGAAAAGGATAAAATCAGTAAAAATATTTCTCAACTGAGTGACATCGAAATTCCTGCCAAGAATGCTGATACTTTGGTACAGACACCAAACCAAGGAAATACTGTCATAGTCATAATTACAGGAGTAAAAGCAAATTCTACCGACAAAGGGCTAGAGGTCATTTTAGAAACCAGCCAAGGGGAAAAACTCCAAGTTACCAATCGCAGTACAGGGAATAATTTTATTGCAGATATTACTGGTGGGCAGTTGCAATTGCCGAATGGGGACAGTTTTACATATCGCTCAGAGAAACCAATACCAGGAATTACAGAGATAACAGTTGCGAATGTTGACGCAACCACTGTACGGTTAACGGTGGTAGGTGAGAAATCTTTACCTGCAATTGAGTTATTTGATGATAATGCAGGGTTGATTTTTGAAGTAGCATCACCAACAACAGCAGCACAACCGCCCCAAACACCACAAGCAGAGGAACAACCAACCACTGAGCTACCTCCAGAAGAACCCGCCGCACAGCAGGATGAACCGATTGAATTGGTGGTGACAGGAGAGCAAGACGGATACCGTGTACCGACTGCCTCAACTGCAACTAAAACCGATACACCTCTACGAGATATTCCCGGTTCGATTCAAGTGATCCCGCGTCGAATCTTAGAAGACCAAAAGACAACGCGCGTACAAGAGGCATTAGAAAACATCAGTGGTGTACGCAAACAAGGTAACTTCGGTGGCTCAGATGCCGGTGGATATAGAATTCGTGGTTTTGATCAAGATGGCAACTTCCGCAATGGATTTTCTGATAATGACTTTTACTCTTCGGTAGACACAGCAAATATTGATCGCATTGAGGTTCTTAAAGGGCCGGCTTCTGTTCTATTTGGTCAGGCTGAACCAGGAGGAATTGTCAATATTGTCACAAAACAACCCCTTAGTACTCCCTATTATTCGGCTGAATTTGATGTCGGCAATTATAGTTTCTATCGCCCTAGTTTTGATATTTCTGGGCCACTCACAGATGATGGTTCGGTGTTATATAGGCTGAATGTGGCTTATCAAAACGCTGGCAGTTTTAGAGATTACAACTTTACAGACCGTGTATTTGTTGCGCCTGTAATTACCTGGAATATCAGCGATCGCACTTCATTAACCTTCGACCTTGAATATCTCAACAATAGTTACCGCTTTGATCGTGGACTTCCTTCCATTGGCAATCGTCCCGCTCCCATCCCCATTAGTCGCTTCATCGGTCTGCCACAAAGTGTTTATGAGGATAGCAATTTGCGGGTTGGCTATAGATTGGAGCATGAATTTAGTAAAGACTGGCAACTTCGCAATGCTTTTTCTTTTGTCTCTGGTCGATTAGCAGGGGATTTTGCCATTGGTGGTAATGACCCAGTTGATAACCAATTTGCCCCAATATATATAGGCCGTGATAGTTTCTCACGAAAAATTTATACCCTACAAACAGAATTAGTCGGACGGTTCAAGACAGGAGCGATTATCCATCAACCTTTAATCGGCGTGGAATTAAGACGCACCACTTGGGAATATACCTCATTCGATGTGGCAGACCCCATACAGCTAGACATTTTCAATCCTAATTATGATGTTGATTTACCTGATATACCTGATGAACAAACTTTCGCTTACACAACTCGTAGAGATACTTTAGGGATTTACCTCCAAGATCAAATTACTTTTGCAGATAATCTCAAGGTCTTGATTGGTGGTCGCTTTGATGCCTTCCAACGAAAAGAAACAGGTTTTGCAGAAACAACAACTGAAGAATCTCTCAGTGCTTTCAGCCCCCGTGTTGGTATTGTTTATCAACCAGTTCAACCAATTTCTCTCTATGCTAGTTATTCTCAATCGTTTAAACCAGATCGATTTTTGGGGGGAACACCAGACGAACCCTTTAAGCCAACAAGAGGAACGCAGTACGAAGTTGGTATTAAGGCAGATATTAGCGAAAAACTTTCGGCAACTCTAGCGGCCTACGAAATTACCAAAACTAATGTTGTCACAGACGATCCCAACAATCCCGATCCCAATATCTTCATACAGGTGGGAGAACAGAGAAGTAGAGGTATTGAATTAGACATTGGCGGCGAAATTGTGCCAGGTTGGAATATCATTGCTTCTTACACCTACACCGATGCCATTACCTCAAAAGACAATACAATTCCTGTTGGCAATCGCATCGATAATGTACCCGAACACGCGGCTAGTTTGTGGACAACCTATGAATTGCAAAGTGGTGATTTAAAAGGTTTGGGCTTTGGTTTGGGACTTTACTATGTGGGAGATAGATACGCCGATTTGGAAAATACCAGCATTATGCCCAGCTATTTCCGAACAGATTCAGCTATTTTTTACAAACAGGATAACTGGAGGTTAGCACTAAATTTCCGCAACCTTTTCAACGAAACTTATTATGAGACATCTCAAGCCAGAAGTACAATCTACCCTGGCGCACCTTTTACTGTCATTGGATCGTTTTCAATTCAGTTCTAACCTTGATTTTTATTGAATCCACAATGTTCTGGGAAACTTGCTGCAAAGCGATCGCGCTCGTATATAAATATATTGGCTGGGTATTGCTGACAGCCTTTTTAATTACAGCTTGTCATAGTGGTAGTCCCCAAAACACGAGTTTAGAAAAAGGGCGATCGCTCTCTGCTGATTGTCGAGTGGTGGAACACGCAGTAGGAAAAACCAAGATTTGTGGTAAACCTCAAAAAATCGCGGTTCTCGAACCTAAGATGCTGAGTCTAGTGTTAGCACTCGATGTGCAGCCTGCTGCTTACGCTGATGCCTATTTAGTGCGATCGCCTCAATTCGACAACCCTAGTCAACAAATTCCCTACCTGGGTAATTTCGTCACTAGTCAACCGATTAATTTAGGAGATCGTTCCAGTCCCTCTCTAGAAAAGCTGACTTTACTTAAACCAGATTTAATTCTAGGCTTAAATTATCAAGATAATCAGTTATTCTCGGCGATCGCGCCCACTGTTTTAATAGATAGTGAGCAGAACTGGCAAGACAACATTAAAATTGTTGCCAAAGCACTGGATAGTCAGAAAAATATTTCTTCAATCATTACTTCACAACAGCAAAAAATAGCTCAAGTCCGTACTCAATTAGCCCCTCTCGTCAATACCCATCCGCGAGTGCTAAATCTTGCTTGCAGCCTCTCAATGGATTACATAGAGGTCATATCCCAAGGAAAGACAAATGAACTTCTGAAAAAAATAGGTTTTCAACCTGTATTTCTGCCAGATTTAGTCCAAAAACTAGGATTAAGACCGCAAATTAATCTGGAAACTTTGGGCCAAATAGATGCAGATATTATCATTATTAATACCTGGATAGACAATTGGAATGGTAAATCAGCTTACACCGTTCCCTTCCAACAATTAAAGCAAAAATGGGCTGCAAGTCCTATATTGCACAACTCAAGAGCATGGAAAGAAGGCAGAGTTTACTTTGTGGACTACACCCTCTGGAGTGATGTAATAGGCGCGCCTATAGCTAGTTATTTAATATTAGAACAATTACCTTCACTATTGCTTTTACCTACCTAAACTTATGTCTAAATATACTCTATTCGTTTGCACATCCTGTAACCATTCATCACAAGAATTAGCAGAAAATCAGCCTTATGAGGGCAGTATTTTACTTGACAAAATAACTACTTTATCAACTGATAAATTTCCAACAGAAGAATTAAAAATTCAGCCTGTAGAATGTTTGTGGAATTGTCGTGGTTGTGTTGTTGCTGTTTCTCACCCAGATAAGCCAACATATATGCTGGTTGATTTACCTGCTGAAGAGGAAAACGCCTCCGCATTACTAGAATTTATGCAGATGTATATTAATGATAGTCAGGGAGCAGTTAATTGGGACATACTTCCTAAACAGTTGGAATCTGCTTTTTGTGGCTGTATTCCTTCTGTCATGAACCAAGAAAATCCTGAATCTTAATTCACTACAATCCTATTTGATTTCTAAACTACTCGTGGGGATAGGTTTGGGGGAGTAAGTGAAAAAAATATCTGTTGATTAAAAGCTATATAAATTGAGAAACACCAAGTAATTTTCCTTAGAATAGACTTTGCGATCGCCTTTAATGCTGCCATAACTACGGTAACAGGAAATTAAATGTCACAATCATCAAATCACAGCAGTATGCGTAATTTTTTGACGATCTGGGCAGGGCAAATGGTTTCTACCATTGGTAGTAGTATGAGTAGCTTTGCGATCGCAATTTGGGCATGGGAAATTACAGGTAAGGCAACAACTCTAACTCTAGTGGGCTTTTTTGGCTTGCTGCCTAGTATAGTGATCGCTTCCATCAGTGGTGCAATTATTGACCGTTTCAATCGCAAATTACTAATGATGATGGGTGATACAGTAGCAGTCGTAATGACAGTCACAATGATGCTGTTGTATCTCACCAATCATTTGCAAATTTGGCATCTCTATCTTAGTAGTGCGATAGTCGGGACATTCAATCAATTCCAATCTTTAGCCTACTCTGCATCAGTATCATTGTTAGTCCCTAAAAAACATTACACCAGGGTTAGCAGTCTTGAATTTGTGTCAGGTTATGGAAGTAATATTATTGCTCCCGCCTTAGCAGGATATCTTTATCAAATTATTGGTTTATTGGGAATTTGGCTGATTGATATTTCTACCTTTGCGATCGCTATTAGTAGTTTATTGTATGCTCACATCCCTAAGCCACCAAAAACTAACGAACATCAAAATCCCACCCATATCTGGCAAGGTTTAGGATTTGGGCTGCGCTATATTTTAGTTCGTAAAAGCTTACTTGCGCTTTTAACAATCACCTTTTTGTTTCAGTTTGCTCATGATATTGGGGATTCCCTTTATTCAGCGATGATTTTATCTAGAACCGGTAATGATACTGTGATTTTGGGCAGTTTAGCGGCTGCGGCTGGTTTTGGCGGTGTCACCGGAGCAATTATTGTTAGTACCTGGGGTGGTTTTAAAAAGAAAATCAATGGGGTGTTATTGGGGATGATTGGCGCAGGATTAAGTAAAATTGTCTTTGGTTTGGGTCGAACGCCTTGGACTTGGATACCTGCACAGTTTTGCTCTTCTTTTAATTTCCCTTTCAAAGGGAGTTCTGATAACGCCATTTGGTTAGCTAAAGTTGATCCCAACGTTCAGGGACGGGTATTTGCAGCCCATTCACTAGTTATGCAATGTGGATCAGCAACAGCTTATCTGATCGCCGGGCCTTTAGCAGATAATATATTTGCCCCTGCATTAGCCACAGGCAATGGTTTTGCTGGGATTTTTGGAGAAATATTTGGCACTAACACAGGCGCGGCGATCGCACTGCTATATGTTATCTGTGCTGTGTGTATGTTATTGGTTGGGTGTGCTGGATTTTATATTACCCAACTGCGGGATGTGGAGAAAATTTTACCCGACCATGATGCTGAATACGCACAGTTTAATGGTGAAAAATAGAAATTTAGCGATCGCCTGTTGTTAAAAATAGGGTGTCGGATGTGGAGTGTAGGGGAAGAGAGAGTATTAAACCACCCTTGGGATACAAGCCCCGTATGAGTCAAGACGATAGCACCATCTGTTGGTTCCAAGCTCCAGATGGTGCTGTCTTTATTACCTCCTACCCTCTACACCCTGTCTCAACAGGACTTGGTCATATCTAAACATATATTAAAAAATTATCATAAACTTAATTTTCATAAAATCTACTCATTACTATTCTATTGCTTAATAGTATTAATTCTCGGTAAAGTAATTCAGTCTAAATAAAAATAACTCTCAATAATATTGAGAATTAATTGCATAAATGAGCATCAGCCTTCTAATTTCGGTATAAGCGGTGGTTGGCTAAACTAATCATCAATGGTCAAGACCTACAGCTAAGTAAACAAACAAATGCAAATTCAGTAATTGCAAGTTTATTTTTATTACGGTTGCAATTTGCCTAGATATTCAGGATTGATGACCGATTTTTCTTGGTGAGAGCGAAAACCAGCAGTTTATTAAGTGCATCTGTTGAAAATAAAAATGAGTCAACACAGCCATTCCTCTGTTCAAAGCCATCCTAGCTGTTTTACTGTTGTGGAACTCTTGCGTTTGAGAAGTTCTACCCAACCAAATCGAGATGCTTTTACATTTTTGTTAGATGGGGAAACAGAGCAAGCAACCCTAACCTATCAAGAATTAGATCGGCTAGCACGTCGAGTTGCAGCGCGGTTACAAGCATTGGGCTTAACAGGCGAACGGGCTTTACTGCTTTATCCGGCTGGATTAGATTTTTTAATTGCCTTTTTTGGTTGCTTATATGCAGGAGTTGTGGCGGTAACTGCATATCCTCCCAGAAATCAACGCAATACACCAAGAATAAAGGCAATTGCCACAGATGCACAAGCAGCGATCGCCCTAACAACTACGGAACTTTTCTCAACAGTCCAGTCTCTCATGACAGCAAAGACTGACACAAAATCATTGCAATGGCTCACTACTGATAATCTGACACAGGGCTTAGAAGATAGTTGGCAACAACCCAATATTGATCGAGATAGCCTAGCTTTTCTGCAATATACCTCCGGTTCCACAGGTACACCCAAGGGTGTGATGATTAGTCACGACAACCTCCTGCACAATGCTCAGACCACTTGCCAATTCATGGAGCATTCCGCAGATAGTAAATTTGTCACGTGGCTGCCTATGTACCATGATATGGGTCTCATCGGTGGTATATTGCAACCTTTATATGGGGGTTTTCCTTGCATTATCATGCCTCCGGCTGCCTTCCTCCAACGTCCATATCGATGGTTACAGGCAATTTCGCAATATCAGGGGACAACCAGTGGCGGCCCCAATTTTGCTTATGATTTATGCGTGCAGAAAATCACTCCTGAACAAAAAGCAACTCTTGACCTGAGTAGCTGGAGTGTAGCATTTAATGGTGCTGAACCGATTCGTCACGAAACCTTGGAGAGGTTTGCAGAAGCGTTTGCAGAATGCGGCTTCCGTAAAGAGGCGTTCTATCCATGTTACGGCATGGCGGAAACCACCCTCATGGTCTCAGGTGTAGATAAAGCTACCGCACCATTAGTCAAAGCAATTGAGAAATCTGCCTTAGAATGCAATCGAGTTGTAGAATTAGCGGTTGCAGATGAGAATGCATCTCATTTTGTCAGTTGTGGTCGAGTCATCCCACAACAAAAAGTAGTCATTACCAATCCAGACACGCTTAAGGCTTGTCAACCTGATGAAATTGGCGAAATTTGGGTATCAGGATTGAGTGTTGGGCAAGGTTATTGGCATCGGGAGGAAGAGACAGAAGAGACATTCCGCGCTTCTTTAGCAGATACAAAAGAAGGGCCTTTCCTGCGGACGGGAGATTTAGGCTTTTTGCAGGATGGAGAGTTATTTATTACAGGTAGAGCTAAAGATTTAATTATCATTAGAGGGCGCAATCTTTACCCACAAGATATAGAATTAACCTCTGAACGCAGTCATCCATCTTTACGTGCTAGTGCTAGTGCTGCATTTACAGTTGAAGTTGACAATGAAGAAAAGCTAGTAATCGTACAAGAATTAGAATTTCGCGCCAAACCGGATTTAGAAGAAGTAGTAAATGCAATTCGTCAAGCGGTTACTGAAAAGCATGAAGTACAAGTTTATGCAGTAGTTTTAATTAAACCAGGAAGTATACCCAAAACTTCTAGTGGTAAGATTCAGCGACGTGCAACTCGTGTCCAGTTTCTTGCGGGTGAGTTAGCAGTAATTGAAAGTAGTATTTTAAACGATAAATTAAGTATTGATTTTGAGTCTGATCATCACGATGATTTGCGGCGTGAGGTGCTTCTAGCTGCAAAATCAGAAAATCATCAGCAACTTTTAGAAGCTTATCTGCATCAGGTGTTAGCGCAGATTTTAAAAGTAGAGCCATCACAATTCAACTCCCAGCAATCGTTGAATACTCTGGGGTTAGATTCGATTATGGCAATTGATTTACAGAACTGTATTGAAACTAATTTTGGCGTACAAATACCCGCAGTGAATTTTCTCGATGGTATTAGTATTGCTCAATTGGCGATGCAGGTAAGCGAACAACTCAAAGAGGAAAAAGCGATCGCCTTACCGACCATATCACGAGTTGACACTAATATTGACGAATATCCTCTTTCCTTTGCTCAACAACGTTTATGGTTCTTTGACCAGTTAGAACCAGGTAACCCATTTTATAATATGGCGATCGCGGCAAAATTAACTGGCTCTGTGAACCTTGCTGTACTAGAACAAAGTTTGAATGCAATTATCCAACGTCACGCAGTATTACGGACTAGCTTTACCAATAGAAGAGGAAAAGCTCTGCAAGTTATTGCTCCTAGTTTGACTGTCAGTATACCGATAATTGACTTAGAGAGGTTAGAAACAACTGAGCAAACAGCAGCTTTAGACAGATTAATACGTTTAGAAGCACGACAAGCTTTTGATTTAACCAGTGGATCTTTACTACGCTGTACCCTCGTCAGACTCCATCCGAAAGAGCATATTCTACTGCTGACAATTCATCATATTGCTGCGGATGGTTGGTCTATGGGAGTCTTTCTCCAAGAACTTGCAGCATTTTATGAAGCCTTTTCGACAGGAAAACCCCCAGCACTGACTGAACTTCCTATCCAATACACAGATTTTGCTGTTTGGCAACGCAACTGGCTGCAAGGAGATGTATTAAACTCCCAACTCAGATATTGGGAGCAGCAATTAAGTAAACCTTTGCCAATATTAGATTTACCTACAGATTATTCCCGCCCACCAATCCAAAGTTTTATCGGTAACAAGCGAGAATTTGCCTTATCCAAGTCTTTAACCGAAGCCTTGAAAACCCTCTCACGCCAAGAGGGAGTAACATTATTTATGACGCTCTTAGCAGGGTTTAAACTTTTACTCTATCGTTATAGCGGTCAGTCGGATATTTTAGTTGGTTCACCTGTTGCTAACCGCAACCATAAAGACGTACAACCACTAATTGGCTGCTTCGTCAATACATTGGCGTTGCGAACAAATCTCAGTGGAAATCCAACATTTACACAATTACTCAAGCAAATTCGGGAAGTCACCTTAGGCGCATACTCTCATCAAGATTTACCTTTTGACCAACTAGTAGAAGCGATACAACCAGAACGAGACTTGAGTAGACATCCCCTATTCCAAGTGTGGTTTGCGCTGCACAATACACCACTACCAGCGTTGCAAGTCGCAGATATCACTTTAACTCGGTTGACTGTGGATGTGGGAACAGTACAGCTTGACTTGAGTTTCGATATGGAAGAAACTCCCCAAGGGCTGATTGGTTGGATTGAGTATAGTACAGACTTGTTTAATGCTGATACTATTAATCGGATGATTGGGCATTTTACAACGTTGTTAGAAAGCATTGTCCAAAATCCAGAACAAACTATCGCCAACGTGCCAATGTTGACGATAGCCGAACAACAAGAGTTACTGATTAATTGGAATCATACTCACAATAATAATTGGCAAAATAAATGCTTGCATGAGTTATTTGAGGAGCAGGTAGCCAAGACACCAGATACTTTTGCAGTCGTATTTGAACAAGAAAAAATCACATATCATCAACTGAATCAACGAGCTAATAAACTCGCGCACCACTTACGAAAACTAGGGGTAAAACCTGAAGTTTTGGTAGGAATTTGTGTAGAACGCTCTTTAGAGATGATAGTGGGGATTTTAGCAATTCTCAAAGCTAGTGGTGCATATCTACCCCTAGATCCAACCTACCCTCAAGAGCGTCTGGAGTTTATGCTCCATGATACTCAAGTAGCGGTTTTATTAACTCAAGAAAAACTGTATCAAGAGTTAGGTTTACATAGTAAGGCTACAGTTGTTTATCTCGATATTTGGCAGGTAAATACTCAAAAAAACCAACTAAATCCTATTAATCAAGCCTTACCCTCTAACCTTGCTTATGTACTATATACCTCCGGTTCTACAGGACAAAGTAAAGGCGTTTGCTGTCATCATTCGGGAGTAGTTAATTTATTAGCAGATTTTACAAATAGACAGCAAATTCAAGCTGGTGATGCTTGTAGTTTGTGGACAAGCCTCAATTTTGATGTTTCGGTGTATGAAATATTTTCTGCACTGTTAGCAGGAGGAACTCTACATATTGTTCCTGAAGTTATCCGTTCTGATGGTAGCAACTTTGCAAATTGGCTAGAGGTTCATCAAATCAAGAGTGCTTATGTCCCTCCTTTTCATCTTCAAGCACTTTCTGATTGGTTGTCAGGAAAGTCACAAAAACTAGCCTTGCAGAGGTTACTTGTAGGTGTAGAACCTATACCTGAAAATCTATTAATTTCAATCCAAAAGCAAATTCCGGGATTGCAAATTATCAATGGTTATGGCCCTACAGAAGCCACGATTTGCACTACTCTGTATGATTTTAATCTAGAAAATTCTGCTAATAGGAAAACACCAATTGGTCGTCCGGTACAAAATACAAAAATTTATCTGTTGGATGAGAACTTACAACCTGTTCCTGTGGGAATTCCTGGAGAAATATACATTGCTGGTGTCGGGTTGGCGCGAGGATATTTAAATCGTCCTGATTTAACCGCCGAAAGATTCCTACCCAATCCCTTCAGTCATCAACCGGGAGACTATCTATATAAAACAGGCGATCGCGCTAAATATCTTCCTGATGGTAATCTAGAAGTCTTGGGACGATTAGATAGCCAAATTAAGTTCCGTGGTTTCCGCGTGGAATTAGGGGAAATTGAGTCAGTTTTGCGACAAAACCCTCTGGTAAAAGATGCTGTTGTTTTACTGCGAGAAGATATTCCTGGCGAACAGCGATTAGTAGCTTACTTAGTTGCAAAGCAAAATCATCCTCATCTTGATACCGAAATATCTACAACCGCAGAAGTTGAATATTTGTCCCAAATTCAAACCGTTTATGATCAATTTTATAGTTGGGAATTTTCTCCCTCTGACCCTTCAATTAATTTAAGAGTTTGGAAAAGTAGCTACACCGAACAGCCATTACCAGAGTCAGAAATTCTCGAAAGTGTAGATTGTACTGTCAAGCGAATTTTGGCTTTACAACCTCAGCAGGTGTTAGAAATTGGCTGCGGTACAGGTTTAATTTTGTCGAGAGTTGCACCTCATTGCGAACATTACAATGGGATGGATATTTCCGAGGTAGCATTACAATATCTGGAACAGCAGTTAGACAAAAACCAGCCACAATTGTTATCTAAGGTCAAACTGATACAAGGAATGGCGCATGACCTAACGAACATTGCACCGCCAGAAATAGACACAGTTATTCTCAATGAAATTATTCAGAATTTTCCTAGCATTGATTATTTAGTCGATGTTTTGAAAAAGGTAGTTAATCTCGTTAAATCTGGGGGTCAAATTTTTATTGGTGGCGTTCGCAGTTTACCACTTTTAGCAGCTTTTCATGCCTCTGTGCAACTACATCGCGCACCCGATTCTCTGACTGTAGACAAGTTTAAGCAACGAGTCCAGGATTATCTTGCTGCTGATAATGAACTAGTGATTGACCCAGCTTTATTTACGGCTATTAAGCAACATATCCCTCAAATTAGTCATGTACAAATTCAACTCAAGGGGGGTCGATATAATAACGAGTTAACTAAGTTTAAATACGATGTTATTCTCTATGTAGATACTCCCGTTGAAACAATACAAAACATACCTTCTATAGATTGGCAGGAAGAGCAATTAAATATAGCTGAAATTCGTCAGTTGCTTGTAGATAGAGAGCCAGAATATTGCAGAGTAGAGAAAGTTTCTAATCCGCGTTTATTCAAAGAAATTCAAATTTTGCAATGGATGGTAACGGCTGAATCATCACAAACAATTAGCAATCTGCAAAAAACTTTTCTAGATTCTCCTACCCAGGGATTAGAACCTGAAGACCTCTGGCAACTAAGTCAAGAAATACCATACGCTGTAGAAATTATTTGGTCTGATGCGGGTGCAAACGGTTGTTATGATGTAATATTTAAACAGCAAACTCAGACTACTGCTGATGATAAAATAACGACTTTTGCAGAATTACAAGTAATAGAAAATATCCGACCTTGGCAAGAATACGGCAATCTGCGATCGCAACCTACAGATCCTCAAAAGTTAATACCTCAATTACGCGGTTTTTTGAAGGAAAAATTACCCGTTTATATGTTGCCTAGCAGCTATGTATTATTAGATAAGTTACCTTTACTACCTAATGGTAAAATTGATAAGCGATCTCTCCCACACCCAGAAAATTCTCGTGTTGATTTGGGCATTGCTTATGTACCTCCGCAAACTCAAGTTGAACAAAGAATTGCAGCGATTTGGCAAGAGATATTGCAGGTAGATAAAATTGGTATTCATGACAATTTCTTTGACCTTGGTGGTAATTCCTTACTGATTGTGCAGTTGCATAACGAAATACGCGAAAGTTTTGGACGCGAGTTATCGGTTGTAGAACTATTTCAATACCCAACAATTAGCAAATTATCAGAGCATTTTCATCAACAAAATACTGGAGAAGCTGCTTTTAATTTGATTCATAATCGAGCGCAGAAACAGAAGCAAGCTTTAAATCGCCAAAAGAATTTGATGCAGAGAAAAGACAAAAATAATTGATGCGAGAGTAGGCTGGAAATGAGTGAATCTATAGAAGAGATAGCTATTATCGGCATGGCGGGGCGTTTCCCTGGAGCCAAAAATATTGCAGAATTTTGGCAGAATTTATCCACTGGGGTAGAGTCTATTTCCTATTTTACAGATGAGGAATTAACCGCCGCAGGCATCAACTCATCTTTTCTTAACGATAAAAATTACGTAAAATCTGGGTGCATCTTAGAAGATATTGAACTATTTGATGCCGCATTTTTTGATATTAATCCCAAGGAAGCTGAAACTACAGATCCACAACAGCGCTTATTTTTAGAATGTGCTTATACTGCCCTAGAAAATGCTGGTTATGACTCTACTAGGTGCAAAGAACGCATTGGGGTTTATGCTGGTGCTAGTCATAATAACTATTTAAGTTTTGATTTAAATAAAGATAGTGTTGGCTCGGTAACTTGTTATCAAACTTCGATTGGAAATGACAAAGATTATCTGGCGACTCGCGTATCCTACAAATTGAATCTGACCGGGCCAAGTTTAACTGTTCAAACAGCTTGCTCGACTTCATTAGTTAGTATCACCCTCGCTTGTCAAAGCTTATTAAATTACCAATGTGATATGGCTTTGGCGGGAGGAGTATCAATTCATATCCCCCAAAAAACTGGTTATTTACATGAACCAGGCGGAACTTTATCCCCCGATGGTCATTGCTACGCCTTTGATGCAAAAGCACAAGGAATCACTATTGGTAATGGTTTAGGTGTGGTGGTACTCAAGCGATTGAGTGAAGCTGTTGCAGATGGTGACTACATTCATGCGGTAATTAAAGGTGCTGCTATTAATAATGATGGTGCTGCCAAAGTCGGCTTTACAGCCCCTAGTGTGGATGGTCAAGCAGAAGCGATCGCCGAAGCAATGATATTGGCTGAGGTTGAACCTAACACTATTAGTTACATCGAAACTCACGGTACAGGTACAGCTTTGGGCGATCCCATAGAAATTGCTGCCCTCACCAAGGTTTTTCGCGCCCATACCGAGCAAAAGGGTTTTTGTGCGATCGGTTCAGTGAAACCCAATATTGGTCATCTTGACGCTGCCGCCGGAATTGCCGGATTAATCAAAACTGTTCTAGCCCTCAAACATCAGCAAATACCGCCTAGTCTGAATTTTGAGCAACCCAATCCTAAAATTGATTTTGCTAATAGTCCTTTTTACGTCAATACGAAACTGACTCAATGGAAACAGGGATTTACCCCTCGTCGTGCTGGTGTGAGTTCTTTAGGTATGGGTGGCACTAATGCTCATGTAATTCTTGAAGAAGCCCCCTTGTTGGAGGAGAGTAACGAGGGGAGAAAGTATAAATTATTGCTGCTTTCAGCCAAGACTGAAACGGCTTTAGAGACTGCAACTACAAATTTATTCAACCACCTTCAGCAGCATCCAGACCTAAATCTTGCAGATGTCGCTTATACGCTGCAAGTAGGACGTAAAGAGTTTAATCATCGGCGAATGCTGGTGTGTCAAGATACTGAAGATGCCGTAAATACCTTTAATACAGCAGTAACGAGATACCAAGAGTCTGCTTATCGGGCGATCGCCTTTATGTTTCCCGGACAAGGTTCTCAGTATGTAGATATGGGTAAAGAACTTTACCAGACTGAGGTAATTTTTCAAGAACAGGTTGATTTATGCTGTCAATTACTCCAACCTCATCTTGGATTGGATTTGCGTTCAGTTATTTATCCTCAGGAAAATGAATCACTAGTAGACGAAAAACTCCAACAAACTGCGATCGCTCAACCCACTTTATTTGTAATTGAATATGCTTTAGCTAAATTATGGATGTCTTGGGGGATTTCTCCTAGTGCCATGATTGGTCATAGCATTGGTGAATATGTTGCAGCTTGTCTTGCTGGTGTATTTTCCCTAGAAGATGCTTTAACTTTAGTTGCTAGGCGTGGGCGACTGATGCAACAACTTCCAGCAGGTGCTATGCTTTCTATTTCTCAATCAGCAGCAGAAGTTCAAAGTTTATTAAATGACAATTTATCTTTAGCTGCTAGTAATGCACCTTCTTCCTGCGTCGTTTCTGGAACCCACGATGCTATAGACGCACTTCAACAAAGACTCACAGCATTAGGTGTAGAGTGTCGCCGTTTGCATACATCCCATGCTTTTCATTCTGGGATGATGGAACCGATTTTAGAGCCATTTATCAAAGCAGTTCAACAAGTTACACTCAATCCTCCCCAAATACCCTTTATTTCTAACGTCACCGGAACCTGGATTACAGCCCAACAAGCTACAGATCCTAATTACTGGGTAACACATTTAAGACAAACAGTGCAGTTTAGTGCAGGTATCTCCACATTACTGCAAGAGCCAAATTATATCTTGCTGGAAGTAGGGCCAGGACGCAGTTTAGGTACTTTAGCAAAAAAACATTCTCATTCGGCCGCATTGTGTTCATTACCCCATCCTAGAGAAAAGCAGTCAGATGCAGCATTTGTACTTAACTCTCTAGGTAAACTTTGGTTATATGGAGTACAGATAGATTGGTCAGGATTCTATAGCGGCGAGTTCCGTCATCGTCTCCCCTTACCAACTTATCCCTTTGAGCGTCAGCGTTACTGGATTGAACAAGAACGTACTAAATCTGAACCATTAGCGAAAAAGCCTGATATAGCGGATTGGTTTTATGTACCTTTGTGGAAACAATCTTTACCGCCAACGCCTTTAGAACAGCAAAAATTACCAGTTAAAGAATCTAAAACTTTAATATTCACTAATGAGTTGAGCTTCAGTTCTGATTTAGTTGAACAACTGGGAGAAGATGCGATCGCGATCAAGATTGGATCGAAGTTCACCAAATTAAGCGATCGCCAATATAGCCTCAATCCTCAACTAAGTAGTGACTATGATAGTTTATTGCGAGAGTTGCACAGGCAAAATAATCTCCCAACAAAGATAGTTCATCTCTGGAGTATTACATCACAAAATCATTCAGCTTCAGCATCAGTAGAACTGGAACTGGCGCAAGAGCAAGGATTGTTCAGTTTGCTATTCATAGTCCAAGCATTAGCTAAATTAAATATTACCAGCGAGGTTCAAATCACGGTTATTTCTAATCAGATGCAATCAGTAACCGGAAGCGAAATTCTCTATCCAGAAAAGACAACTTTGCTGGGAGCGGTAAAGGTAATTCCTCAAGAATATTCTCATATTCATTGTCGCAGTATTGATATTGTTCTTCCTGAGGAAAGAAGTTTGCAGCAGCAGCAACTAATAAATCTGCTAGTGCAAGAATTGATTAGTCATAATTTTGATTCTGTGGTTGCTTATCGGGGAAATAATCGTTGGCTCCAAACTTTTGAACCGATAAAATTACATAAATTTCCACCAGCAACATCAAAATTAAAGGAAGAAGGAGTTTATTTAATCACCGGGGGAATGGGTGGTATTGGACTTGTAATAGCAGAACATTTGGCAAAAACAGTCAAAGCAAAACTAATTTTAACAAGCCGTTCCATAATTCCTCTCAAGTCAGAGTGGGAGCAGTGGTTGAGCGTTCATGATGAAAGCGATCGCACTAGTCGCAAGATTAAAAAATTGCAAGCACTGGAAGATTTAGGTGCTGAAGTTTTGGTAATCAGCGCGGATGTGGCCAATTTAGCACAAATGCAAAACGTGATTGCTCAAGGAGAATTACTATTTGGTCAAATCAATGGTGTAATTCATGCGGCTGGGATTACTGAAGGCCAGTCATTTTCATATATTGAACAGACTAATATTCATGATTGCTATCTGCAATTTGCTGCCAAAGTTAGAGGCGTAATTGTATTAGAGCAAATCCTCCAAAATCGCCAACTAGATTTTTGTTTATTAATGTCTTCCCTTGCTTCAATATTAGGGGGATTAGGATTTGTCGCTTATGCTGCTGCTAATATTTTCATGGATAATTTTGTTTATCAACACAATCAGATTAGTTCTGTTCCTTGGGTGAGTGTGAATTGGGATGGTTGGCAAATTAGCAAAGAAAAAGAATCATACATTTCGACAAATTTGGCTAGTTTAGCCATTCAGCCTGAGGAAGGAATAAAGGTTTTTACAAATATCGTTAATTATGTTAAATTGAATTATGCTGCATTCAGCCAAATAGTTGTCTCTACAGGGGCATTAGCAGCGAGAATTAAACAATGGATTAACTTTGATAATTTGACCTCAAAAACTGATAGTCAGCAAGCCAAATTATCATTGCTTTATCCCAGACCGAATTTACAAAATCCCTGTATTCCTCCGCAGAATGAGACAGAAAAATTAATTGCCAATATTTGGCAAGAAGTTCTCAGTTTGCAAGAGATTGGATGTTACGATAATTTCTTTGAATTAGGTGGAGACTCACTGCTTGTGGTGCAAGTGCGGGGCAAACTACAAGCAGCTTTAAACCGCAAGATATCAACATCTGAATTATTTGAATATCCCACAATAACTGCCTTAGCAGAACATCTAAATCAGCAAGAAAATCAACAACCCGTGTTTGAGCAAGTAGAGAAGCGTGTCCAGAGACAAGAAGCTGCGATCGCTGAAGAAATGGAACAGATGAAGCAAAGGCGGAAGGTGCATAAATATGGATAATCGATTAAAGGGTATAGCAATCATTGGTATGGCTGGACGGTTTCCTGGAGCTAAAAATGTGGCTCAATTTTGGCAAAATTTATGCAACGGTGTAGAGTCTATTTCATTTTTTAGCGATGCAGAATTACTCGCATCTGGGGTAGATCCAGTTGATTTACGCGACCCTAGTTATGTGAAAGCCGGGTTTATTTTAGATGACATTGAAATGTTTGATGCTGCTTTCTTTGGTTACTCTCCTAGAGAAGCTGAAGTTATAGACCCACAGCAACGCATCTTTTTAGAGTGTGCTTGGGAGGCTTTAGAAAATGCGGGTTACGATCCAAAAGTAGAAAATAATCTCACTGCTATATATGCAGGCGGAAACCTCAGCACTTATTTATTTCACAATCTTGCTTCTCATCCCGACCTCCTCAAATCCTTAAATCTGCCTATTACGCTTGGCAACGATAAAGATTTTATACCTACAAGAGTTTCCTATAAATTGAACCTTAAGGGGCCAAGTGTCAGTGTAGGTTGTGCTTGCTCTACTTCCTTAGTTGCTGTTCATCTGGCTTGTAAAGGACTGCTGAGTTACCAATGTGATATGGCACTGGCTGGAGGCATTGCGATCCAAGTGCCACAAATCGAGGGTTATCTCTATCAAGCTGATGGTATGGCCTCTCCTGACGCGCACACTCGTGCTTTTGATGCCAAAGCTTCTGGCGGGCCTTTTGGTAGAGGCGCAGGGATAGTTGTTCTCAAAAGACTAGAGGATGCTGTCGCCGATGGTGATTATATCTATGGAGTAATTAAAGGTTCAGCAATTAATAACGATGGTGCAGAAAAGGTCAGTTTCACGGCACCAAGCGTGGCTGGACAAGCAGAGGTAATTGCCGAAGCTCAAGCGATAGCTGATTTCAACCCGGAAACAATCACCTATATTGAAACTCATGGGAGTGGTACACCTTTGGGCGATCCGATTGAAATTCGCGCTTTAGAAAAGGTATTTCGGGCCAAAACTCATCAAAAAAATTATTGTGCGATTGGTTCAGTTAAACCGAATGTCAGCCATTTAAATACAGCAGCCGGGGTCACAGGCTTAATTAAGACTGCTCTGGCTATTAAGTATCAGCAAATACCACCTAGTTTGCATTTTGAAGCACCTAACCCAGAAATAGACTTTGCCAACAGTCCTTTTTACGTCAATACCCAACTTTGCGAATGGGAAAAAAATGGCACACCCCGCCGTGCTGGAGTGAGTTCTTTTGGTCTTGGAGGAACTAATGCTCATGTTGTTTTAGAAGAAGCACCCTTTTTGGAGCAGGGGAGCAGGGGAGCAGGGGAGCAGGGGAGAAGTTATCAGCTGTTGGTACTTTCTGCCAAAACTGAATCGGCTTTAGAGACGGCGACAGCAAATTTAGTTAACCATCTGCAACAGCACCCAGAATTGAACCTTGCAGATGTAGCTTATACATTACAAGTTGGTCGTCATCCTTTTACTCATCGGCGCGCGGTTGTTTGTCAAGACATACCAGATGCGATAATTGCGCTGCAAAATCCCAAACGAGTTTTGACTAACACTCAAGAGACGAATCAACGCCCCATAGCCTTTATGTTTACTGGGTTAGGAACTCAGTACCTCAATATGGCTCTTGAACTTTATCAATTAGAGCCGACTTTTCGGGAACATCTTGACCGTTGTTTTGCTCTGTTCCAGCCTTTGCTAGATATTGACCTCCAACAAGTTATCTATCCTCCTCATCAGCCAACAGAAACTCAGGAAAAGCCAGGTATCAATTTACGCCAAATGTTGGGGCGTGATACTCAAGCAATCGACCCGGCTACAGAGAAACTCAATCAAACTTATTTGACTCAGCCTGCTTTATTTGCTGTTGAGTATGCTTTAGCTCAATTATGGATGTCTTGGGGTGTTCGTCCCGTAGCGATGATTGGTTACAGCATTGGTGAATATGTAGCCGCAACCTTAGCCGGGGTATTATCTTTAGAAGATGCGATCGCTCTGGTGGCTGCTAGGGCGCAAATGATTCAAAAGTTGCCAGGGGGAGCGATGTTAGCGGTTCCTTTAACAGAGCAACAAGTCCAACCTTATTTAAATGAAAACCTTTCTCTATCAGCAGTTAATGGCGCATTTCAATGTGTTGTGGCAGGAACTATCCAAGCTGTAGAGGAATTATCACAGGAGTTACGCGCTAAGGGTTTAGCCTGTCGTCAATTGCAGACATCCCATGCTTTTCATTCTTTCATGATGGAAGCGATCGCAGACTCTTTCACCCAACTGGTACAAACTATCAATCTTCAACCACCGCAAATTCCTTATCTCTCCAACGTCACAGGAACCTGGATTACATCTGAACAAGCTACAAACCCCAGCTATTGGACACAGCATCTATGTCAACCAGTACGCTTTGCTGATGGATTACAGCAACTATGGGAACAGCACAGTCCGATTTTATTAGAAGTAGGCGCGGGACAAGCACTCAGCAGTTTAGCAAGGCAATGTTTAGATAATATTGCTGGAGATGACTTAGTAGTATTATCTTCCCTGCGCTATGTTTATGAGAAACAATCAGATATTGCTTTTATTTTGAATACATTAGGTCAGCTATGGTTAGAGGGAGTCAAGATTGATTGGACAGGATTTCATAGCCATGAGCGTCGATATCGCCTTCCTTTACCAACTTATCCTTTTGAGCGCCAAAGATATTGGATTGAACCACAAGAATTATCACCTGTAGAAATAACTTCGCAACCCAAATCTACATCAAGACTTTGGCAATCTCTAGTAGAAGTTGGTCAACGCCAAGCTAGTATGGGTGTTGCAAACTTTGACGAGCAAATTTTCCAAGAGAAAAGAGAATGGTGCGATCGCTTGTGTATTGCTTATATTCATCTAGCAATATCACAACTAGGAATTTTCCAGAATCCTAATCACAAGTATTCCTTAGAAGAATTTTTTACAGAATCTAAGATTATTCCACCCTACAAAGAATTACTAAGTCGATGGCTGGAGATATTAGTAGAGCAAGGTAAGTTAAATCAAGAACAAGAATTGTTTGCCAATTTATCACCAATTTCCGCAGAGTTGGTTAATCAATTGTTGGTAGAAGTTAAAGTCAAATGGAGAGACACACCACAACCAATAGAGCTATTACAACTCTATGGTGAAAATATGGTGGCGTTACTAACTGGGGAAAAAGAACCATTAGAGTTTCATGTTTCCACCTTATTAAAAGAAGGAGAATTTTCAGTTCAACAATTACCCGAAGATTTGTACTATAACTCCATCATGCGCGTATGCTTACAACAGGTGTTAAAAGTAGTACCATCCAATGTAAATCTGAGAATTCTGGAAATTGGTGGAGGAACTGGTACAGGTACAGCAGAATTATTACCCATGCTACCACCACAGAGGACAAAATATACTTTTACCGATGTTGGTAGCTTCTTTTTGAATACGGCCAAAAAGAAATTTAGCGATTATCCATTTGTGGAATATGAGTTGTTAGACATTGAGCGATCGCCACAAGAACAGGGATACTCAAGTTACAGCTTTGATGTCATCGTAGCTTTCCAAGTGCTGCACGTTTCTAAAAATATTGGAGAGACTCTCGAAAAGCTTCGTTCTTTACTTGCACCTGGCGGTTTACTACTACTTTGGGAAACAACTCAACCCCGTCTAGAGTTTGAGTTTATTGACGCGCTGCTGATGAGTCCGATAGAAGATGCACAAGGCGATCGGAATATGTGCAATCCCTTTTTATCTCAAGAAAAATGGGAACAAGAACTCAAATCTCATGGTTTTGATCAAGTAATAGCGTTTTCAGAATTTGCACCTTTTACAGACCATATAATTTTAGCTCAGGCAACTACATCAGCCGCATTTACTGATAAAAATACTGTTACCCAAGCTAATTTAACTACTCATCATTCCCGACCAAAATTAAAAAATGCTTATGCTCCTCCTACTAACGAGTTAGAGAAAAAACTGGTTGAAGTTTATCAAGAGTTTCTAGGTATTGAACAAATAGGTATTCATGACAGCTTCTTTGCATTGGGCGGAGATTCACTAACAGGAACAGTCTTAATTTCTCAACTTCGCACAATCTTTCAAATTGACTTACCAGTACGCCTGTTGTTTGAAGCTCCTACTATTGCCGAATTCGCCTTAGTAATTGAAGAAATTCTCATAGAAGAATTAGAGGAATTAGAAGAAACATCTGATATGCAACTGTCAAACTAACAGTATATGTAGGGTGCGTTACAGGGAAAACGCACCGCATTCTCTAATAAGTTAAAAAACCTTAATTTATTCAGGATAACAATTATGAAAATTCAAACTGTTGGTGTTGTCGGTGCTGGTGTCATGGGGATAGGAGTCGCCCAAAATATTGCTCAAACAAACCATAATGTAATTTTGGTAGATATTAAAGAAGAAATTCTCGATAAAGCTCAACACGAAATTAGAAATAATATTCGCTTTCAATCTTTGTTTCAGAAAAAAGACAAAACAACCAATCTAGAAGAAATCATCAATAAAATAGAATTTTCGACAAACTATAAACTTTTAGAAAATACTGATTTTGTTATAGAAAATGTCACTGAAAAATGGGATACTAAAAAACAAGTATATTCTTTGATTGATGCTATCTGCCCAGCAGATTGTGTATTTGCTGCTAACACGTCAGCAATTCCTATTACCCGCATTGCTTCGGCTACTCAACGAGCCGATAAAGTGATTGGAATTCACTTTATGAACCCTGTACCAATGAAGCCAATGGTAGAGATGATTCGGGGCTACCATACTTCAGAAAACACAATTGAGATAGCCAAACAAATGCTATCTCAAATGGGTAAAGAATGCGTAATAGTTAATGATGCACCCGGTTTTGTATCTAACCGTGTATTAATGTTAACTATTAATGAAGCAGTGTTTTTATTGCAAGACCAAGTTGCCACGGCAGAAGATGTAGATAAAATCTTTAAAGGCTGTTTTGGTCATAAAATGGGGCCTTTAGAAACAGCAGATTTAATTGGGTTAGATACAATTTTATTTTCTATTGAAGTTTTGTACGAAAACTTTAACGATAGTAAATATCGACCATGCCCACTACTCAAAAAAATGGTAGATGCGGGACTATATGGTAGAAAAAATGGTAAAGGTTTTTATGTATATCAATAAATAGGAATTATCAAGCACAATGAACAAAATTCAAACCCAAATTAAAGCATTCCTTTCTAGATTTTTTGGCAATCATGATTTGCAAGTTGACGAAGATATTTTTTCTTTAGGGTTTGTTAATTCTATGTTTGCTATGCAACTTGTTTTATTTATAGAACAAGAATTTCAAATCACTATTGAAAACGAAGACTTGGAGTTTGATAATTTCCGCACTATCAATTCCCTCACCAATTTAGTTGAGCGTAAAAATGCTTCTATAGCAAAAATAGTATCATGAAACTAGAACTAACTCCCCAACAAAAAAAATACCAAGCTGAAATTAGAGTTTTTGTAAATCAGGAAATATTTCCTCACGCTGGTGAATGGGATCAAAAAGAATTTACTTCCCCTAAACTCATCAAAAAAATTGCTCAACGTGGTTTCTTCGGTGCTGTATTACCACAAGAATATGGCGGCGAAGGAATGGACATGATTAGTTACGGTATTCTCAACGAAGAAATTGGACGCGGATGTTCTTCTGTACGGAGTTTGCTGACAGTCCATAACATGGTTTCCCAGGCTATATGCAAATGGGGAAGTAAATTGCAAAAAGATTATTGGCTTTCTAAACTAGCAACGGGAGAAATTATCGCTGCTTTTGCATTGAGCGAACCGAATGTAGGTAGCGATGCTAAAAATGTAGAAACCACAGCAATATTTACAGGTAATACTTATATTTTAAATGGACGAAAAAAATGGATTACCTATGGACAAATAGCAGATTTATTTTTGGTATTTGCTAAATGTGAAGGTAAACAGACTGCTTTTTTAGTGGAAAAAAATAACCCAGGTTTATTGGTAAAACCAATGTCTGGTATTTTAGGTACTAGAGCATCAATGGTAGCAGAATTGCAGTTTAATAACTGTGAGGTTGCTGAAGAAAATTTAGTCGGTAAATTAGGTTTTGGATTTTCTTACATTGCTGCTTCTGCACTTGATTATGGTAGATATAGTGTCGCCTGTGGTTGTGTAGGTATTGCTCAAGCTTGTTTAGAAGCTTGCATCGAGTATACTAGCGATCGCAAACAATTTGATGTGTACCTTAAAGAACATCAATTAATTCGCCAAAAGATTAGTCAGATGATAACTAACATCAAAGCAGCAAGACTGTTATGTTATCAAGCTGGTTATCTCAAAGATATTAACCATCCTAACTCAATTATAGAAACTTCTATTGCCAAGTATTTTGCATCTACAGCAGCAACTAAAATAGCCAATGATGCTGTACAAATTCATGGTGGAAATGGTTGTAGTAATGAGTATCCTGTAGAAAGATATTTACGAGATTCCAAAATTATGGAAATTATTGAAGGTAGTACTCAAATTCAAGAAATTACGATTGCAGAATCAGGATACCAAGATTATTTTATTTCCAACGTTGCTACTGCTTGGCAAAGTAAATTAACTGAGAAAGTTTAATATATTGCATTAAATATCTGAGAAAATAGACTATGGTTGGGACTCAAGAAAAAAACGTCGATAGTCAACAAGAAGATAAAAAAGTTATTAAATGCCTAGTTTGGGATTTAGATAATACTTTATGGGATGGAGTTTTATTAGAAGATGATAAAATTTCGCTGCGAAAAGATATAGTCAATATTATTCAGACTTTAGATAATCGTGGCATTTTACAATCTATTGCCAGCAAAAATGATTATGCTACAGCAATAGCTAAATTAGAAGAATATGGTTTAAAAGAATATTTTTTATATCCCCAAATTAACTGGAATTCAAAAGCATCTTCCTTGAAAGAGATTGCTAAATTATTGAATATTGGACTAGACGCGATCGCTTTTGTTGATGACCAATTATTTGAACTTGAAGAAGTAAAGTTTTCTCTACCAGAAATTCTTTGTATAAATGCTGATGAAATCGGTAATATTCTAGATATGCCTGTGATGAATCCTCGCTTTATTACGGAAGATTCTCGCATAAGAAGGTTGATGTACCTTAGTGATATTGAGCGTCAAAATGCTGAGAAAGATTTTGTCGGCACAGCAGAAGAATTCTTAGCTACTTTAAAGATGAATTTCACAATATCATTGGCACAAGAAGAAGATTTGCAACGCGCAGAAGAATTAACCTTACGCACTAACCAATTAAATACAACTGGTTATACATATTCATATAATGAACTCAATAATTTTCGCACTTCCGAAAATCATAAATTGCTAATTGCTAGTTTAGAAGATAAGTATGGCAGTTATGGAAAAATCGGTTTAGTGCTAATTGAATGTCAAGCGGATGTTTGGAAAATCAAGCTTTTACTGATGTCTTGTCGTGTGATGTCAAGAGGTGTGGGAACAGTTATGTTGAATTATGTGATGAGTTTAGCTCAAACCAACAACGTCCGCCTCATAGCAGAATTTGTCTTTAATAATCGCAATCGCATGATGTATATATCTTATAAATTTGCTGGCTTTAAAGAAACTGTAGTCAACAATGATGGCTTGATAGTTATGGAAAATGATTTAACGCGCATTCAACCTGTACCTGCATATATTAAATTTCAGGTGAGTTAATTTTTGAGAGTCAAGAATAGGTACATATATTTAAAAATTTATTCAGATATTATTATGAGTAATAAAAAAAATGAAATTTCTATTAGACGTTCTCAACTATCACCTGCAAAACGAACACTTTTAGAAAAACGCTTGCGGGGTGAATTAAAGTTAGATAATCAACAAAAATCTATTTCCCGTCGTTCCCAACATAATCCTGTTCCTTTATCTTTCTCTCAACAAAGATTATGGTTTTTGACTCAGTTAGAGCCAGAAAACCCATTTTATAATGTGTCTGCTGTAGTTAATCTCAAAGGTAAACTAAATTTTGATGCTTTACAAGCTAGTTTGCAAGAAATTATCAATCGTCATGAAGTTTTGCGCTGTAATTTTCAAACTATAGAAGATAAACCTGTAGCATTTATTCATTTATCAAAAACATTCTTGTTGCCAGTATTTAATATTAGTGAACTAGATATACATCAACAAACAGTAGAAGTAAAAAAATTAGCATCTCAAGAAGCAAAACAACCATTTGACATCAATAATGATTTGTTATTAAGAGCTAAGTTACTGCGGCTCAATCCAGAAGAGTATATATTATTATTTTCAATGCACCATATTGTTTCTGATGGGTGGTCAATAGGTGTATTGATACATGAATTAGCAACCCTATATAAAGCTTTGTGTGATGGTAAAAACTCATCCTTACCTGAGTTACCAATTCAGTATGGAGACTTTGCTACTTGGCAACAAGATTACTTACAAGGAGAAGTACTAACAGCCCAAAAAAATTACTGGAAGCAAAAATTAGGTGGCTCTTTACCAGTATTACAACTCCCAACAGATTATCCTCGCCCTGCGGTGCAATCTTATAAAGGGAAAACCCATTCTTTGACCCTTTCTAAATCTTTAACTACTGAACTGAAAGCACTTAGTCAGCAAGCAGGAGCCACTTTATTTATGACCTTGCTGACAGCTTTCAAAATCCTTTTGTATCGCTATAGTCAACAAGAGGATATTATTATTGGGACTGCGATCGCTAACCGTAATCTTCCGCAAATTGAAAAGTTAATCGGGTTTTTTGTCAATACTTTAGTGCTGCGAACTAATGTCAGTGGTAATCCTAGTTTCCTAGATTTCTTGGCACGAGTTAAAGAGATAACATTAGACGCTTATACCCACCAAGATTTACCTTTTGAGAAATTAGTAGAAGAAATTCAGCCAGAACGTAACCTCAGCCATAACCCGCTTTTTCAAGTTTGGTTTTCCCTCAATAATAGCCCCATGCCAACTTTAGAAATAGGGGAACTAACTTTGACCATATCAGAGGCAGAAAGTGAAACGTCTCAGTTTGACTTAAGCCTAAATATGGTAGAACAGCAAGAAGAACTGATAGGTATATTTGAATATAGTAGCGATTTATTTAATGCAGATACAATTACCCGAATAGCAGAACATTTTCAAATATTGCTAGAAGGAATTATTGCAAATCCACAGCAGCATTTATCTCAGCTACCATTATTAACCGCATCTGAACAGCAACAGTTATTGCGAGAGTGGAATAATACAGAAGTTGCCTATCCTGTCGATAAATGTATTCATGAACTATTTGAGCAACAAGTAGAACTTACACCCGACGCAGTTGCAGTTGTTTATGAACATCAGCAATTAACTTACACCGAACTCAACACCAAAGCCAATCAACTCGCCCATTATTTACGTTCACTGGGAGTCAAACCAGAAGTTAAGGTAGGGATTTGTCTAGAGCGTTCCCTAGAAATGGTAATTGGGTTACTCGCCATCCTCAAAACAGGCGGTGCTTATGTACCCCTTGATCCTAATTATCCTCAACAACGGTTGGAATATATCTTAGAAGATACTCAAGCCCCAGTATTACTAACTCAAGTCTCATTAGTACAAGTATTGCCACAGCATCAAGCGCAAATAATTTGTCTAGATAGCGATTGGCATCTGATAGCCCAGCAAAGCCAGAATAATTTATATTCCGAACTCACGGCAGAGAACTTAGCTTATATTATTTATACTTCTGGTTCCACGGGCAAACCAAAAGGTGTACAAATTCCCCACATTGCTCTGAGCAACTTTTTGTACTCCATGAAACAAGCCCCAGGGCTAACATCTCAAGACAAATTACTAGCAGTTACAACTTATTCTTTTGATATTGCCGCATTAGAGATTTTTCTACCGATCATAGTTGGTGCTTGTTTAATAGTCGCTAGTCAAGAAATTATCTCCGATGGCAATCAGTTATTAGCCAAAATCAAAGACTCAAAAGCGACAGTCATGCAAGCCACACCAGCAACATGGCAGTTACTTTTAGCAGCAGGTTGGGATGGAAGTGAGCAATTAAAAATTCTTTGTGGTGGAGAAGCTTTATCCGCAAATTTAGCGAGGAAATTATTAGAACGGTGTAGTTTTGTTTGGAATATGTACGGCCCCACAGAAACCACCATTTGGTCAGCCGCGAGGCGAATAGAAACTGTTAACGACACTGTACCAATTAGTTCACCAATTGCTAACACACAACTCTACATCCTCGACCAATATAATCAATTAGTTCCTGTTGGTGTAGCAGGCGAGTTGTATATAGGTGGTGCTGGTTTAGCCCGTGGTTATTTCCAGCGTCCGGATTTAACAGCCGAAAAATTTATTCCCAATCCTTTTAGCGATGAACCATCGGCGCGGTTATATAAAACTGGGGACTTAGCGAGATATTTACCCAATGGCGAAATCGAATATCTTGGTCGAATTGATAACCAAGTAAAAATTCGTGGTTTCCGCATTGAACTGGGTGAAATTGAAACAGTAATTAGCCAATACCCTCAAGTGCGAGAAACCGTAGTTACTGTACGAGAAGATGCCACAGATTCTCCACGAATCGTCGCTTATATGGTTCCACAAGTTGAGCAAACGCTGATAATTGCTCAACTGCGCCAGTTCTTGGAGTCAAAGTTGCCCAACTATATGATTCCTGCAACTTTTGTGGAACTGGAAACACTACCACTGACCCCTAATGGTAAAGTTGACCGCAAAGCTCTACCCACACCTGAATCTACACAATTATTATCATCCTCTGATATTGTTCCTGCGTCCACACCAATTGAGAAATTACTCACAGGTATTTGGGCAGAAGTTCTCGGTATTGAAAAAATAAGTATTGAGCATAACTTTTTTGAATTAGGTGGGCATTCCTTAATTGCAACTCGCGTCATTTCCCAAATTCGCCAAGTATTTCAAATAGAATTGCCTTTGCGTTGTTTATTTGAAAAACCAACAATTGCTCAGTTAGCAATAGAAATTACCCAAGCCATGCAGCAAGGCTCAGGAGTTGCCCAAAGCAAGATTGAGCCAGTTTCACGCTTAGAAAAATTACCCCTATCTTTTGCTCAACAAAGATTGTGGTTTCTGTCCCAATTAGAACCAAACAGCCCATCATACAATATTCCCATTTCTGTGCGTCTCCAAGGACAACTAAATGTAACAGCATTACAACAAAGCTTCAACGAAATTATCAATCGTCATGAAGCGTTGCGGACTAATTTTCACACTATAGAAGGACAAGCGATCGCTGTTATTCATCAAGCAGCAAACTTAGTATTATCAATATTGGATCTTAGCCACCTCAGCGCACATCAACTCGAAGCCGAAGTCAAACAACAAGCTTTACAAGCAGCCCAAACACCTTTTGACTTAAAAGAAGACTTACTGCTAAGGGTAAAACTATTGCGACTTGGTGCAGAAGAACACGTATTACTGTTGACAATGCACCACATCGTCTCGGATGGTTGGTCAACAGGTGTATTAGTACAGGAGTTAGCAACTCTTTATCAAGCCTATTGTCATGGGGAATCTTTATCACCATTAGCACCACTACCAATACAATATGTTGACTTTGCTGCTTGGCAACGAAAATGGCTGCAAGGAGAAGTACTAGAAACTCAAATGACTTACTGGCGAAAACAGTTAGCAGACGCGCCAAAAGTCTTGGAATTACCCACTGACTACCCCAGACCAGCAATTCAAACTTTCCGGGGTGCAACCTACTCATTTAACCTGTCTCATCAACTCTCGCTTGCTCTGAATAAATTAAGCCAGCAACAGGGAACCACCTTATTTATGACATTGCTGGCAGCTTTCCAAACCTTACTATACCGTTACACAGGTAGCGAAGATGTGGTAATTGGTTCCGCGATCGCTAATCGCAACCGCGCCGAAATAGAAGGGTTAATTGGTGTTTTTGTCAACACCCTTGTACTGCGAACTAACTTAGACGGAAATCCCAGTTTTGCTGAACTACTAAAACGAGTACGGGAAGTTTCTTTAGCTGCTTACGCCCATCAAGATTTACCCTTTGAGTTGTTAGTTGAAGAACTACAACCCCAACGCAACTTGAGCCACACACCGCTATTTCAAGTCATGTTTGTGCTGCAAAATGCACCGATGTCAGCTTTAGAGTTACCGAATTTGACTTTGAATTTATTAGAAGGGGATGGTGTCACCGCTAAATTTGATTTAACCCTCGATATGACAGAAACTGTCGAGGGGTTAGTTGCTACTTTTGAATACAACAGCGATTTATTCCAAGAAAGCACAATCAAGCGGATGGCTGGGCATTTACAAACTTTACTGGAGGGAATTGTCGCCAATCCACAGCAGCGTTTATCCCAATTGCCACTGCTAACAGCATCGGAGCAGCATCAATTATTACGAGAGTGGGATAATACAGAAATTGCTTATCCTGTAGATAAATGTCTCCATCAACTATTTGAACAACAAGTAGAAAAAACACCCGATGCAGTTGCAGTTGTTTATGTAGACGGGCTTTGCCCGGCTTCTCGTTCGCGTAGCGTCTCCGACAGGAGAAGAGTAAATCAGCAACTAACTTATAGCGAACTCAACACCAAAGCCAATCAACTCGCACATTATTTACGTTGCTTGGGAGTCAAATCAGAAGTTAAGGTCGGGATTTGTCTAGAGCGTTCCCTAGAAATGGTAATTGGGTTACTCGCCATCCTCAAAGCGGGCGGTGCTTATGTACCGCTTGATCCCACCTATCCAAAACAACGTTTAGCCTTTATATTGCAAGATGCTCAAGTGCCAGTACTACTCACCCAACAGCATCTTCTAGAAAATCTACCGTTAAATGAAATTAATATTGTTTGTTTAGATACACATCATCAAAACATAGTTGAGCAAAGCTCACAAAATCCCCTTAGTGAATCGACAACTGATAACCTTGCATATATCATCTATACATCCGGCTCTACAGGTCAACCGAAGGGTGTACTAGTTAATCACAGTCATGTTGTGCGTTTGTTTGCTGCGACACAACACTGGTATAACTTTAATCAACAGGATATTTGGACACTATTCCATTCCATCGCCTTTGACTTTTCCGTTTGGGAAATTTGGGGAGCCTTGCTTTATGGTGGACGATTGGTAGTCGTACCCTATTGGGTGAGTCGTTCACCACAAGACTTTTATCAATTACTCCTGACACAGCAAGTCACCGTACTCAACCAGACACCTTCGGCTTTCCGTCAACTGGTGCAAGTAGAAGAATCTCTGGAAAATACTCATAACATTCACAACCTCAATTTGCGAACAGTGATTTTTGGTGGTGAAGCATTACAGATGGAGAGTTTAAGACCTTGGTTTGAGCGTTATGGCGACTCAAGACCCCAGTTAGTGAATATGTACGGGATTACGGAAACAACCGTCCATGTGACATATCGTCCTCTGACAATGGCCGACTTGCAATTGTCATCAGCGAGTGTGATTGGTCGTCCAATTCCTGACTTGCAAGTTTACTTACTAGATAGTGAGCAACAGCCAGTCCCGATGGGCGTACCAGGTGAAATGTATATTGGTGGTGCTGGTGTGGTCAGGGGTTATTTAAACCGACCAGACCTCACTCCCCTAAGGTTTATCCCCGACTTCTTTAGCAAAAAACCAGGCGCACGCCTGTATAAATCGGGGGACTTGGCTCGTTATTTACCTAATGGTGATATCGAATATCTTGGTCGGATTGACCATCAGGTCAAAATCCGGGGTTTCCGCATTGAGTTGGGTGAAATTGAGGCAGTAATTAACCAATATCCATCGATATCTGCGAGTGTGGTAATTGTTCGAGAAGATGAAACCGAGAATAAAAGCCTAGTAGCTTACATAACCGTCCAGCCACAGCAGGCAATAGCCATTCCCGAACTGCGCCGCTTTTTAGAATCAAAACTGCCAAATTATATGGTGCCAATGGCTATTGTGGTATTAGAGGCGTTACCTTTGACACCTAATGGCAAGATAGACAGACGAGCATTACCAGCACCTGATCTAACACAGCTCATATCTGAATCTAATTTTGTGGCTCCTACCACACCAGTAGAAGAAATGTTAGCTGGGATTTGGGCGCAGGTACTAGGTTTAGAAAAGGTAGGTGTAAACGATAACTTCTTTGATTTGGGGGGACATTCCTTAATTGCAACTCGTGTTATATCTCAGATACGGCAAGTATTTGCGGTTGAGATACCTTTACGTCGCTTGTTTGAGTTGTCAACAGTCAGCGAGTTAGCCAAAGAGATTCAAGCAGCGATTCAAGCCGATAAAGGATTAGAAGTACCGCCCATCAAACCCATTGCGCGATCGTCGGAGACGGGGCTTTGCCCATCGCCACAATTACCCTTATCCTTTGCTCAACAGCGATTATGGTTTTTGAGCGAATTAGAGCCGAATAGCCCTTTTTACAATATTCCTGCGGCTGTGCGCTTAGAAGGACAATTGAATCTCACAGCACTAGAACAGAGTTTTAACGAAATTCTCCGTCGTCACGAAGTCTTACGAACTAATTTCCGCACAGTTGCAGGGCAAGCCATAGCCGTTATTTCGCCAGCAACACCGCAGTTATTATCAGTAATTGATCTGAGCGAATTACCTCTGGCTCAACAAGAAACCCAGGTCAAACAACTAGCTCTAGCCGAGGCGCAACAGCCATTTAACCTGGAGGCTGACACTCTGCTACGAGTGAAATTACTCCGCCTGAGCGATCGGGAATATGTGACACTCTTGACTATGCACCACATTGTCTCTGATGGTTGGTCAATAGATGTGCTAGTGCGTGAATTAGCAACACTTTATCAAGCTTTTTGTCAGGGGCAACCGTCACCTTTACCTGAACTGGAAATTCAGTATGCAGACTTCGCCGCTTGGCAGAGACAATGGTTTGAACGCGAAGTCCTAGAATCCCAGCTTGCTTACTGGCGAAAACAGCTAGATGGTGCGCCAGCAGTACTAGAGTTACCAACTGACTATCCGCGACCAGCTATTCAATCCTCCCGTGGTGCCACCTATTGTTTTTGTTTGTCAAAAGACCAATCTCTGGCACTCAAATCTTTGAGTCGGCAACAGGGAAGCACTTTATTTATGACCTTGCTGGCAGCTTTTAAGCTATTACTACACCGCTACACTGGCAGCAATGATATTGTTATCGGTTCTCCCATCGCTAATCGTAACCACAGCCAGATAGAAGGGTTGATTGGTTTCTTTGTCAATACCCTAGTTTTGCGAACTAATCTTGCAGGCAATCCCAGTTTTTCAGAGTTGCTGCATCGAGTTAAAGAAGTAGCTTTAGGGGCTTATACTCACCAAGATACGCCTTTTGAACTGCTAGTAGATAAAATGCAGCCACAGCGAGACTTAAGCCATACACCTCTATTTCAGGTAATGTTTGCGCTGCAAAATACCCAAAACTCAGAAATTGAGTTACCGGGTTTGACTTTAACAACTCTCGAAACTGACAGTGGTACGGCGAAGTTTGATTTGACTTTAGATATGAAAGAGACCGATGAAGGATTAGTAGGCACTCTAGAGTACAGTATCGACTTATTCCAGCCGCAAACTATACAAAGAATGGCAGGGCATTTACAGACATTAGTATGCGGTATTATTGCCAATCCAGAGGAACGGCTTTCGGAATTACCCCTGTTAACAGCAGAGGAACAAAGCCAACTAATAGTAGACTGGAATCAAACTCAGGTTGAGTATTCCTCAGATCAGTGCATCCATCAACTATTTGAAGCACAGGTAGAAAAAACACCAGATGCAGTTGCAGTAGTATTTGGAAATCAGCAACTTACCTATCACCAACTCAATCAACGAGCCAACCAACTAGGACATTACTTGCAAAAATTGGGTGTTGGTGCAGAGGTGTTAGTGGGGATTTGTGTAGAGCGATCGCTCGATATGGCGATCGCACTTTTAGGTATTTTAAAAGCTGGTGGCGCATACGTACCATTAGACCCAGATCAACCACAGCAACGCTTAGATTTTATGTTGCAGGATGCGGAGTGTAGTGTCCTAATAACTCAAAAGCAACTAACTGAAACTCTTCGCACATATACAGGAAAAGTCATCTATTTGGATGCAGACTGGGAATTAATTGCTCAAGAACAAGAATCTAACTTAACCAGCAACGTACAAGCAACCAATTTAGCCTATCTGATTTACACCTCTGGCTCTACTGGCAAATCAAAGGGAGTGATGGTTGAGCATAGTAGCCTTGTAAATGCCTACTATAGCTGGGAAAAAGCTTATCAACTTGGTTCTCAAGTCCGTTGTCATCTTCAGATGGCGAACTTTTCCTTCGATGTGTTTACTGGAGATTTTGTTAGGGCTTTATGTTCTGGCGGTAAATTAGTGCTGTGTCCACGGGAGTTACTGCTAGAATCCCAACAACTATACGAATTGATGTGTCAACAACAAGTTGATTGCGCGGAATTTGTGCCAGTGGTTTTAAGAAACCTCGTTGAGTACTTAGAAAAAAGCCAGCAGAAACTCGATTTTATGCGGCTAGTCATTTGCGGTTCTGATAGCTGGTATGGGGCAGAGTACCAAAGATTCCGCGCTGTTCTTGGTGAAGAGACACGATTGATTAACTCTTTTGGCGTTACCGAGGCTACTATTGACAGTTCTTATTTTGAACACACTACAGGAGAGTTAGCATCTGAACAATTAGTACCAATTGGTAGACCCTATGCTAACAGTCAACTATATATATTAGATGCTAACTTGCAACCAGTACCCATAGGAGTTATGGGTGAACTTTACATTGGTGGTAACGGTTTAGCCAGAGGCTATCATAAACGCCCAGATTTAACTGCCGAAAAGTTTATATCTAATATATTTAGTCAAAAATCACGAGCAAGGTTGTATAAAACAGGTGATTTAGCCCGCTATCTTTCAGATGGGAATATCGAGTTTTTAGGACGCATTGACAACCAAGTGAAACTTCGCGGTTTCCGAATTGAACTGGGAGAAATTGAGGCACTGCTTAGTCAAAATCCGGCGATAAGTGAAACTGTAGTTGTAGTTAGGGAAGATATCCCAGGTAATAAAAGATTAGTTGCCTATATCGTTGCTAATAGCATCTTGCAAACTTCTGATATTCGCAACTTTCTCAAAGACAAGCTGCCAGATTACATGATTCCCTCGGCTTTTGTGCAGCTTGATGTCCTACCACTCACACCAAATGGCAAAATAGATCGTCGGGCTTTACCTGTTCCCAGTAACTTAGAAGTAGCAAACACCTTTGTCGCTCCCTCTACTCTTGTGGAAAGTAAATTAGCCCAAATTTGGGCTGAAGTTCTGCGTGTAAAGCAGGTGGGGATTTACGATAACTTCTTTGAGTTGGGTGGAGATTCAATTTTAACTATTCAGATAGTTGCTAAAGCTAACCAAGCAGGTTTACGGTTGACTGCAAAACATATATTTCAGTATCAAAATATTGCTGAATTAGCTACCGTCTGTGCGACTACTGAGGAAACTACTCAAGCCGAGCAAGGGATGGTGACAGGTTTAGTACCTCTGACACCTATACAGGATTGGTTTTTCCGGCAAAATTTACCAGAGTCACACCATTACAACCAAGCTGTTTTATTGGAAGTTCAACAAGCGATCGCACCAGATATCTTAAGGCAGAGTATACAATATTTATACATTCATCACGATGCCCTAAGGCTACAGTTTGAGCAAACTGAGTCTGGATGGCAGCAGGTAATTGCACCACCGGAAACAGAAGTTAATTTCACAAGATTCGATTTTTCCAAACTATCAGCAGCAGAACAACAGCCAGCTATTGAAGCAGCAGCTACCAAATTACAAGCAAGTTTCGATTTGTCTAGTGGAATTTTCATTCAAGTAGCATTGTTTGATTTAGGTAGTCATCAGCCAAGCCGATTATTAATTATCATCCACCACTTAGCTGTAGATGGTGTTTCTTGGCGAATTTTGCTAGAGGATTTACAAACAATTTATCAGCAGCTTAGTCAAGGAAAAACTGTTGATTTACCAACGAAAACTACTTCTTTTAAACAATGGTCATATTATTTACAGGAGTATGCAAAATCAGCAGCCTTAGCACAAGAACAGCATTACTGGTTAGCTTTGTCTCAAAAGAAAGTTTTCCCTCTCCCAGTAGATTATGTAGATGGAGAAAACACAGAAGCTTCTATAGATATCGTATCAATAGAGCTAAGTGTTGAAGAAACTCAAGCACTTTTAAAAGAAGTTCCCCAAGCTTATAACACTCAGATTAATGATGTATTGCTTACAGCATTGGGGCAAGCTTTTGTTAGTTGGACTGGAAATCAATCTCTATTAATAGAATTAGAAGGTCACGGACGGGAAGAAATTTTTAATAATGTAGATTTATCTCGTACTATCGGCTGGTTTACAACTATCTTTCCAGTTTATATAGATTTAGCAGCAGATTTAGACCCAGCAACAGCTTTAAAGAGAGTCAAAGAAGAACTGCGGAGTATTCCCAATCGAGGTATTGATTATGGTGTACTGCGCTATTTAAGTCAAAATCAACAAATTACAAAAACGCTCGATAGTATTCCTAAAGCCGAAGTTCTGTTTAATTACTTGGGTCAATTTGACCAGACATTTTCTGAATATTCTACGTTTAATTTTGCTCAAGAATCTAGCGGATTAGCTGTGAGTCAGCAAAATCAAAGAAGTCATCTATTAGAAATCAACGCTTTAATAGCTAATAATAAACTCCAAGTAGATTGGACTTATAGTAAAAATATTCATCGTCAAAATACAGTCAAGTTTATAGCCGAAAAATTTAAAGAATTGCTGTGTAAACTCATTACGCATTGTCTATCTCCAGAAGCTGGTGGTTATACTCCTTCAGACTTTCCTGATGCCATGCTTAATGAATATCAATTAGAAAAAGTTCTTGCAGAAATGGGTTTGGATTAGGAGATAAATACAATGAATAAAAAAAATATTGACGCGATTTATCCATTATCTCCGACTCAGCAAGGGATGTTATTTGAAACATTATTTACTCCCCATTCAGGTATTCATCTTGAGCAATCTATATTTACCTTACAGGGAGATGTAAATGTATTGGCTTGCGAGCAAGCTTGGCAAAAGATTATTGCACGACATTCAGTTTTAAGAACAGGCTTTGTCTGGAAAGAGCAGGAACAGCCACTTCAGGTAGTTTTGCGACAAGTAGCAGTTCCCCTAGCACAGCAAGACTGGCGAGAATATTCCTTACTAGAACAACAAGCAAAATTGCAAGCGTATCTTGAGAGCGATCGCGATCGCAGTTTCAATTTATCTCAACCACCTTTGATGCGTTTGGCACTTTTCCAAACTGATAATCATACTTATCAATTAGTTTGGACTTCTCATCATATTCTCATGGACGGCTGGTGTAATCCTTTATTATTTCAGGAATTCTTATCTTTTTACCAATCTTTAAGCCAAGGTCAAGATTTACAGCTTAAACCAGTTCGCCCTTACAAAGATTATATTGCTTGGCTTAAACAACAAGATGAACTACAAGTTATAGAATTTTGGCAAAAAAACTTAAAAGATTTTACCAAACCCACCTCTTTAGGAATAACAGCAGAACCCATAAATGATAGTAAGAATCAAGCGAAATATAGCGAACAAGAAATATATTTAAATGCTACAACCACAGAACATCTCAAATTTCTAGCTAAATCTCATCGCCTCACATTAAATACTATATTCCAAGGTATTTGGGCATTACTTCTTTGCCGCTATAGTAATGAAAATGATATTGTTTTTGGCATTACAGTCTCTGGTCGTCCAGCAAATTTACCAGGAATAGAATCAACTATTGGGCTATTTATTAATACTCTACCTTTAAGAGTTAAAATTAATAGTCATGAAAAGTTATTGCACTGGCTGAACAAAATCCAAACTTATAATCTTGAGTTACGTCAATATGAACACAGCAATGCAGGACAAGTTCATCAATGCAGTGAATTACCAGGACATCTACCTCTTTATGAAAGCCTTTTAGTTTTTGAGAATTATCCTGTAGATATAAATGCTTTACAGTCTGATGAGTTAAAAATTAACATCTCTGATTCGCATACTATTGGCGCACAAACTAAATATGCTCTCACCTTTTTAGCAACTGTTAATTCAGATTTACACTTAAAATGCGTTTATGACAAACGCCGTTTTGATAGGGCTGATGTAAAGCAAATTTTAGAACATTTTTTAACCCTATTAAATAGAATTATTTCTGATCCAGCAGCAACACTGCAAACACTTTTAGCACAAATTCCTCTAGAGCAAATTCCCAAAGTTAGACCTTTACAAAAATCTGCGCCTGTTCCAGAAGAACAAGTTGTACAAATTCAACGCACCCCCATAGAAGAAGTACTAGCAGGGATATGGACAGAAATTCTTGGTAAAAAATGTATAGGCAATCATGATAATTTTTTTGATTTAGGCGGACATTCACTATTAGCAACTCAGGTAATATCTCGCCTCCGAGATACCTTTAGAATAGAGATACCGCTAAGTTATTTGTTTGAGTCGCCAACTATAGCAGAATGCGCCCAGCGAATAGAAACGAAAATCAGAACTGGGGAAGAATTAGAGATTCCGCCAATCAAACCTATTAGCAGAAGTGAAAACTTACCTTTATCTTTTGCTCAACAAAGACTATGGTTACTCGATCAATTACATCCAGATAGCCATACTTATAACGATCCTACGGCTGTACGCTTAACGGGTTCTCTCAACATCACCGCTTTAGAACAAAGTCTAAATGCAGTCGTCAATCGTCACGAAATCTTACGTACAGTTTTCGTTACAGTCGCAGGGGAACCAGTTCAGAAAATTCAACCGATTACCCAGATTACTATACCGATAGTAGACTTAAGAGGAGATGAGCGATCGCCCCAACAAAAAGAAGCAGAAGCACAGTACCTCGCACTCAAAGAAGCACAACGCCCATTCAACCTAGCTCAAGGGCCACTAATACGAGCTACCCTACTCCAACTAGACAAAACAGAGTATGTCTTACTACTCACAATGCACCACATTATCTCTGATTTGTGGTCAATGACAATACTCATTCAAGAACTAGCAGACTTTTACACAGCTTTTAGCCAAGGTAAATCACTAACACTTCCAGACTTGCCAATTCAGTATGCAGATTTTGCTGTTTGGCAAAGAGAATGGATGCAAGGAAAGGTACTAGAAACTCAATTAAATTACTGGAAACAGCAACTAAAAAATGCTCCAACAAAGCTAGAATTACCCACAGATAAACCTCGACCTTTACAACCAACCTATACTGGCACAATTCAATCATTTCAACTATCCAAAGACCTCAGCGATGCACTGAAATTACTTAGCAAGCGAGAGGATGTGACTCTCTCTATGACCTTGCTAACAACGTTTAACGTTTTGCTGCACTATTACACTAAGCAAGAGGATATTGTTGTAGGTTCGCCGATTGCTAACCGTAACCGCAGTGAAATTGAAGGATTAATTGGCTTTTTTGTCAATAGTTTAGCTCTGCGGACAGACCTTTCCGGAAATCCTAGTTTTAGTGAATTGCTACGCCGGACACGTAAAGTAAGTTTAGGAGCATACTCTCATCAAGATTTGCCCTTTGAAAAGTTAGTTGCAGAATTGCAGCTAGAAAGAGACTTGAATTCTAATCCTATATTCCAAGTGTGGTTTGCTTTTCAGAATATAGCCACACCAGATATTCAAAAACTCACTTTGTCTTTACCTGAACTCACCCTTAGCCCATTTGAAATTGACAAGCAAAGTTCACCCTTTGATTTAGGACTTCTACTTGCAGAAGAAGCGGAAGGTATTAGTGGTTGCTTTGAGTATAAAACTGATTTATTTGCATCCAGCACCATAATCGGTATGACAGAAGTATTAGAAATGATTTTGCAATCTGTAGTTACCCAACCAGAGATTCGACTCAATCAATTAGTTGTAAAACTGCATGAATTAAACCAAGAAAAACAGATCGTTAGGGAACAAGAGTATAAAAATACAATTCGTCAAAAGCTCAGTCAAATTAAGCAGAAATCTCATCGTTAATCAATATTATGAACAATCTTGACTCACAAAAAAAACAAAGTATCGGCAATCTGGGAAACATCAAAAGAAAAACTATCAAGGTGTCACCAGCAGAATTAGTAGAAATCAAACCACTGCTTCCTGGAAAAAATATTCCTGTCTTGATTCAACCTGTTGTTGAAGGAGTGAATCTTGCAAGTTGGGCGAATAATAATCGAGAAATTATTGACAAGCTGTTGTTAGAACATAGAGCTTTACTGTTTAGAAACTTCGGTGTCTCTACAGCCAACCAATTCAACCAGTTTATCCAAGCAACTTCTAACGGGGAGTTATTAGAATACCGCGATCGCTCCTCACCTCGTCACTCTATTAGTGATAAAATCTATACTTCTACAGATTACCCTGCCGAGCATAGTATCTTCTTGCATAACGAAGGTACATATTGGTTGCGCTGGCCTTTAAAAATCTACTTTTGCTGTCTGCAACCTTCGCAACAAGGAGGCGAAACACCCATCGCTGATTGTCGCCAGATTTTTGCACGTATAAATCCCGAAGTCAGAGAGCGTTTTATCGAAAAGAAAGTCTTATATGTTCGCAACTATAATGATGGGTTGGGACTTCCTTGGCAAACAGTTTTTCAAACTACAAACAAAGCAGAAGTAGAAGAATATTGCCGTAAAAACGATATTGAATTTGAGTGGAAAGATGGCGAACGGCTCCGAACTCGTTTCTGTCGTCAAGCTGTGGCTCAACATCCCCAAACAGGCGAATTTAGCTGGTTTAATCATGCTACATTTTTTCATATCTCAACACTAGAAACTAAAATAAGAGAAGCATTACTAACATTAAAAGAAGAAAATTTACCCAACAATACCTATTATGGTGATGGTTCTCCAATAGAAGCTTCAGTATTAGATGAATTGCGAGATGCCTATTACCAAGAAAAAATATCTTTTCCTTGGAAAGCAGGAGATATATTAATGCTAGATAATATGTCAATAGCCCACGGAAGAGAGCCATTTATAGGTCAAAGGCAAGTTTTAGTAGGCATGGCAGAACCGTTTGGCAATCGATAAGATTACTATTTATTTTTGTTTATTAAAAATGAGAATATTAGCAATAGTTAATAACAATAATAAAAACTAGTTAACTTTATTTATCATCACGAAAGGATAGGAAGATGCGAACAGAAGTTTTAGAAGGAATACGACTTTCACCACAGCAGAAATATCTGTGGCTGTTGCAGCAAGAAAATAATAATCAACAGCCTTATCGCTCTCAATGTGCTGTTCTGATAGAAGGCAGTCTCAATACAGCTATCCTCAAACAAGCTTTGCAAGAAATTGTCAATCGGCAGGAAATTTTTCGTACTAATTTTAAATGCTTACCTGGTATGAATATTCCTGTGCAGGTAATAACAGATGGCAGCATCTTATGGCAAGAAGAATGTAACTTGAGTGATTATTCTCCTTCTCAGCAAGAGATAGAGATTGACAAAAATTTTGCTCAAATGCTTCAACTACCTTTCAATTTAGAGCAGAACTCTATTGTTTACGCATCTTTATTTACTCTATCGTCTCAAAAATATCTATTGATAATTAGTTTGCCAGCACTTTGCGCTGATTCGGCAACGCTGAGAAACTTAGTACGTGAACTTAGCAATTATTATCAACTTTTCTCAACTGGTGAAGAATCATCTGATGACTCAATTCAATATGCTGATATCGCTGAATGGCAAAATGAGTTACTTGAGGCTGAAGATACAAAAATAGGAAGAGAATATTGGCGTAAGCAAGATATTTTTCAGTTTTTGGATTTGCATCTACCATTAGAAAATAAGCAAGAAGTTGATTCAGATTTGCAACCGCAAGTTTTTTCTGTAAAAATCAATCCTGAAATTACAGAAAAAATATTATCATTGGCGCAAGAATATCAGACTTCTGTAGATATATTTTTATTAACTTGCTGGCAAATATTACTAATGCGTTTGACTGGACAGCCAGATATTGTAATTGGTATGGCAAGTGATGGCCGTCAATATGAGGAATTAAGTAGTGCTTTAGGACTATTGACAAAATATTTACCTCTACATTGTTATTTATCAGAAAGTAGCCAAATTAAGAATATATTAAATTACAATAATAAATCTATTGCAGAAATTTATGAATGGCAGGATAGTTTTAATTGGGAACTAATTTCAAATATAAATATTGCCAGCTATTGTCCTTTTGGTTTTGAATCGAATTTACAGCCAGCTAGTTATTGTAATACGGATGTTAAATTTTCAATTTACAAACAATATATTTGTACTGACAGGTTTAAAGTTAAATGCTCCTGTTGGTATCAAAATGATGCGTTGATTGTTGATTTTTATTATGATTCTCACTTATTTTCCGCAGAAACTATTCAAAGCGTGGCAGGAAATTTTGAGACGTTGTTAAAAAGTACAGTCAACCAGCCGTCAGCTACTATCAGTGAGTTAGAAATCCTCAATTTCTATGAATTACAGCAACTATTAGTTGAATTTAACAATACGCAGGTTGATTACCCAAAAAACAAGTGCATACATCAGCTATTTGAGGAGCAAGTCGAAAAAGCACCAAACAAAATAGCTGTTAGCTTTAACAATCAAAAACTAACTTATAGTGAATTAAATATTCGTGCTAATCAACTAGCACATTACCTCAGACAATTAGGAGTAAAACCAGAGGTATTGGTGGGGATTTGCGTTGAGCGTTCCCTGGATATGATTGTTGGCATTCTGGGTATCCTCAAAGCTGGCGGCGCATATCTACCACTAGATCCAAAATATCCCAAAGAACGACTAGAATTTTTATTATTAGATACTCAAACACCTGTTTTACTGACGCAGCAACACCTAGTAGAAAATTTGCCTGAACACAAAGCCAAATTAATCTGTTTAGATGCAGAATGGGACATTATTACCCAACAAAATTCAGCTAACCCCATTACTGAAGTCACATCTGAAAATTTAGTTTATGTTATCTACACCTCTGGTTCTACAGGTAAACCTAAAGGCGTAAAAATTACCCATCGTAATCTAGTTCACTCAACCATTGCTCGGATTAATTACTATCAAGAGCCTTTAACCAGTTTCTTATTACTCTCATCTTTTGCTTTTGATAGTTCAGTTGCCGGAATTTTTTGGACTTTATGTCAAGGCGGAACGCTGTTCTTTCCTCAAGAAGGTGGAGAACTGGATTTACCCGAACTGATTGAACTAATTGCCCAAAATCAGATATCACATACATTAACCCTGCCTTCACTTTATGCCCTACTTTTAGAACAAGCACAACCAGAAAAGTTGGCATCACTGCGTACCGTGATTGTGGCTGGCGAACCTTGTCCAAAAATTCTGGTGATGCGTCATTGGGAATTGCGACCAAACACGTCTCTGTTTAATGAATATGGCCCTACTGAAGGAACCGTTTGGAGTACCGTATATCATTGTCATAGGACGGAAATAGGAACGCAAATATCTATCGGTCGCCCGATCGCTAACACGCAAATCTATTTACTAGATTCGCATTTGCATCCAGTTCCTTTAGGCGTAGCTGGAGAACTATATATTAGTGGCGAGGGTTTAGCGCAAGGCTACCTCAATCGCCCTGATTTGACTGCACAAAAATTTATCCCAAATCCATTTAGCAATCAAGAAGGGGTTCGCCTTTACAAAACTGGAGATTTAGCACGTTATCTTCCAAACGGTAATATTGAGTTTCTAGGACGAATCGATCAGCAAGTGAAAATCCGAGGTTTTCGGATTGAATTAAGTGAGATTGAAGCAGTACTAAGTCAACATCCACAAGTGCGATCGCTTGTAGTTATTGCCAGAGAAGATGAACCAGGAAACAAGCGTTTAGTAGCTTACATAGTACCGCATCAGGAATACTCACCCACTTCTGATGAACTACGGCATTTCCTCCAAGAAAAGTTACCTGAGTACATGATGCCATCGGCATTTGTGCAGTTAGATTCTTTACCCCATCTGCCTAACGGGAAAGTAGACATCAAAGCACTACCCGCACCAGAAAAAATTAAAGTATCAGCTAATTTTGTCGCACCTCGGACACCTGTAGAAGAAGCGATCGCTCAAATTTGGTCAGAGATTCTCGGTGTTGAGCAAGTGGGAATTCATGACCGTTTCTTTGAGTTAGGAGGACATTCTCTACTAGCCACACAAGTAATTTCGCGATTACGTCAAACTTTGCAAGTAGAGTTACCTTTGCGCCAGTTTTTTGATGCTCCTACTGTTGCTGATTTAGCGGTTATGGTAGCCCAAACATTAGCACAACAAACAGATGAGGCAATGCTGTCCGAAATGTTAGCAGAGTTAGAAGCAGACAATATTTAATCAGGGAGAACGAAAACTATGACAGACATTACTAAACGAATTGCTGCTCTTTCTCCTGAAAAGCGCGAACTGCTATTGCAACGGCTGAACCAGCAAACAGAGAAAATTGCACCTACCGTTCTTACTGCTCAAAGTCGAGAATCTAACTCTTTTCCTTTATCTTTTGCCCAAGAAAGGCTGTGGTTTATTGAACAACTGCAACCAGGTAATGTTTTCTATAACATTACTCATGCTGTGCGTTTGCAAGGTAAGCTAAACATAGCAGCACTAGAACAAAGCATCAATGAGATTATTAGACGACATGAAGCTCTAAGAACTACTTTTACTGCCGTAGAAGGAAAACCTGTTCAAGTAATTGCTTCATCCTTAAGCTTAAAACTATCAATAATTGATTTGTGTGAAGTACCATCAGCAGATCAAGAGCAAGAATTACAAAAAATAATTATTGAAGAATCTCTAATTCCTTTTGATTTGACACGAGACCCGTTACTGCGGGTAAAGCTATTGCAGTTAAATCAAACAGAATATGTGATGGTATTTACCATGCACCATATCGTTTCTGATATTTGGTCGATAGGGGTGCTAGTGGATGAATTAGCCGTACTCTATCCAGCTTTTTATCATGGTAAAGTACCTTCTCTGCCAGAATTGCCCATTCAATACCCTGACTTTGCTGTTTGGCAAAGAAATTGGCTACAAGGTAAGGTTTGGGACGAGCAACTAGCTTACTGGAAGCAGCAATTAGCCAATCCTCCAATACTGCATCTACCCACTGACCGACCACGACCAACAATTTCTACTTTGGAAGGTGCGACTCAATGTTTTGTTTTATCCAAGGATTTAACTGAAGCATTAAATTCTTTAAGTCGCAGTGAAGGAGTAACTTTGTTTATGACTTTGCTAGCAGCTTTTAAAGTTTTATTGCACCGCTACACTGGTCAAGAGGATATCTGCATAGGTTCACCAATTGCTAATCGTAACCGAGCCGAAACGGAAAAACTCATTGGTTTTTTTGTCAACTCTTTAGTATTGCGAACTCATCTTGATAGCAACCTGACTTTTAGAGAGTTGCTGGTGAGAGTGCGTGAAGTGACATTAGGAGCTTACGATCGCCAAGATTTTCCTTTTGAAAAAATAGTTGAAGAACTTCAACCAGAGCGTAATTTATTAAGCTACAATCCACTTTTTCAGGTGTCTTTTCAACTCCAGAATACACCTATGGAAGTGCTGGATTTACCTGATTTGACTTTAAGCATGGTGGAATACGAAAATCAAACAGCAGCATTTGATTTAAATTTGACATTATCAGAAGAAATTAATGGGGAAATTAGCGCCAGTTTGGAATATAGCACTGAATTATTTGATGCAGCTACAATTGCGCGGATAATAGAAAATTTCCAAACCTTGCTTGCTGGTATTGTTGCTAACCCTCAAGCCAAGCTGTCTGAATTGCCATTATTAGCAGAGACTGAAAAACGCCAACTGCTTGTAGAGTGGAATGATACTCAAAAAACCTGGGCGCAGGATTTGTGTGTTCATCAGTTAATTGAAATCCAGGCAGAAAAAACACCGGATGCAGTAGCGGTTGTATTTAAAGAACAACAATTAACTTACCGGGAATTAAACAACCAGGCTAACCAACTAGCACATCATTTACAAACATTGGGAGTTGCACCAGAAGTATTGGTAGGTATATGCATCAATCGTTCTCTAGAAATGATGGTAGGACTGTTAGGAATTCTCAAAGCTGGTGGTGCTTATCTACCCTTAGACCCTACATATCCGCCAGAACGTTTAGCATATATGCTAGCAGATTCACAATTACCAGTCCTATTAACTCAAAACAAACTATTAGACAAACTTCCACAACACCAAGCACAAACAATCTGTCTGGATAAGGATTGGCAAAACTTTGCTGATTACTCTCAAAATAACCCTGACAGTGCCGTCAAACCAGACAATTTGGCTTACATAATTTATACTTCCGGTTCCACTGGAAAGCCTAAAGGCACAATGATTGTTCATAGTGGTATGGTGAATTATTTAAGCTGGTGTACAAAAGCCTATAATGTTGCTGATGGAGAAGGATCTACAGTTAATTCCTCTATTGCTTTTGATGCCACGATTACCAGTTTATTCTCTCCTTTATTAGTAGGGCGTAAAGTAGTCCTTTTACCAGAGGAAGATGAAATAGAAGCACTTAGACAAGCTTTGTGTTCTGCTTGTAAGTTCAGTTTGGTAAAAATTACCCCTGCTCATTTAGAAATACTTAAGGATTTATTAGGTGGTGAAGAAGTAAACATCAACACGCAAGCATTTATTATTGGTGGTGAAGCTTTATCAGAGAAAATCACTTCCTTCTGGCAAAAACAAGCACCACATACTAGATTAATTAACGAATATGGCCCCACAGAAACAGTAGTAGGATGCTGTATTTATGAAGTGGACAAAAAAAGCTTCCCTTTAGGGAATATTCCCATTGGTCGTCCGATTGCCAATACTGAAATATATATTTTAGATAACCATTTACAGCTAGTTCCTATTGGAGTTGTGGGTGAACTGTATATTGGTGGTGCTGGTGTCGCTAGAGGTTATTTAAATCGTCCCGAATTAACTTTAGAAAGATTTATTGACAATCCTTTTAGTAATCAGCCAGGAGCAAAGTTATATAAAACTGGTGATTTAGCCCGTTATCTTTCAGATGGCAATATTGAATACCTCGGACGCATCGATCAGCAAGTTAAAATTCGTGGCTTTCGTATTGAGTTAGGGGAAATAGAAGCGAGTCTCAGACAACATGAGTCTGTAGAAGATGCTTTAGTCATCAGCAAAGATAATCGATTGATATCTTATTTGATTCCGTCTTCTTTATATAATGAACAGGAATTGCTGGCACAACAAGTTTCAGAGTGGCGATCGCTCTATGATGAAACCTATAGTCAGACTAATTCCAATCACGAGGCATCGTTAAATCTTACTGGTTGGAATAGTAGCTATACAAATTTACCAATACCGCAAGACCAAATGCAGTATTGGGTCAATTCGACAGTTGAGAGAATTTTAGCTTGTCAACCAAAGCGTGTCCTAGAAATTGGTTGTGGAACTGGATTATTGCTGCTGCGTGTTGCACCCCACTGTAGCCAATATTGGGCAACAGATTTCTCAGCCACCGCTTTGAATTATGTACGAAAAGTTTTAGACACTCAACAAAAGCCACTACCTCAAGTCCGGTTGTTTCAAAGGCTAGCAGATAACTTTGAGGAAATTCAATCTACTAGTTTTGATACTGTAATTATTAACTCAGTTATCCAATATTTTCCGAGTATTAACTATCTATTGCGCGTTCTAGAAGGGGCAAGTCAATTAGTTGAATCTGGAGGTAAAATTTTTGTCGGAGATGTGCGTAATTTAGCACTACTGAGTGCGTTTCACACTTCAATTGCTTTGTATAATGCGCCTGATTCTTTATCGATTGAGGAATTACAACAGCAAGTTCAAAAATGCCTGAATCAAGAAGAAGAACTGGTGGTTGATCCGGCTTTCTTTCTCACATTACCGCAGCATTTACCTCAAATTACCTATGTCCAAATTCAACCGAAGCGTGGCTATGACCGCAACGAACTTACCCTGTTTCGTTATGACGTAATTCTTCATGTTGGTAATCAAGTTGACATTCCACGAGATGTTACATGGTTAGACTGGCAACAGCAAGGATTAACATTAACTGCGCTTGTACAGTTATTAGAGTCCACCCAACCGCAAATACTAGGACTGCGCCGAGTACTAGATGCGCGTTTGATAGCAGAAGTGAAAACTTTAGAATTGCTCAAACAGGAATCAGCACCGCAAACAGTGGGTGAACTGCGGTCTTTGCAGCCAGAGATTTTAAAAGAAGCTGTAGAACCCGAAGATATATGGGCTTTAAGTGACAAATTACCTTACAAAATAGAAATTATTTGGACGAATGGTGGTATTGATGGCTGTTATGATGTTCTATTCCAGCGACAAACCCCAGCAACAGGAAAAATAGTTGCTTTTCCAATAAAAAAACAATACCTCAAATCTTGGCATAATTACGCAAACAATCCCTTGCAGGGTAAAATTGCTCGCCAGCTTGTACCAGAACTGCGCCAGTATCTCCAATCAAAGCTGCCTGAGTATATGTTGCCTTCAGCGTTTGTGCTAGTTGATGCTTGGCCACTGACAGCAAATGGTAAGATAGACAGGCGATCGCTTCCCTCTCCCAATCAGACAAGACTAGAGTTAGAAGCTGATTATGTGGTTGCAAGTAATCCCATCGAAGAAAAACTAGTATCAATCTGGTCTGAAATTTTAGCTGTACAGCAGATAGGTATTCACGATAACTTCTTCAATCTTGGTGGACACTCACTGCTGGCTACTCAAGTTATCTCACGGGTGCGAGATGCTTTCAATGTGGAAGTACCGTTGAGTTGTTTATTTACCAACCCTACTGTTGCTGGGTTAGCCGAAAATATCCAAACCTCGTTGCAGTCGGCAAAAATTATCGAATATCCTCCTATTCAACCTGTTTCGCGCAATGGAGATTTACCCCTCTCCTTTGCTCAACAACGGTTATGGTTTATCAGCCAGCTAGTACCCGATAGTCCCCTCTACAACGTTTCTCTACCTGTTCGTCTTACGGGTTTACTAGATATATCTGCACTAAAAGATAGCTTCGATGCGGTTGTACAAAGACACGAAAGTTTACGGACTAGCTTTGTTGCTGTAGAAGGACAGCCAATGCAAGTTATTGTGCCAAATTTAGATTTGTCATTGCCGATTGTAGACTTGCAAGCATTAGAAGCATCAGAACAAGCTAACCAAGTGCAGAAATTGGCTACAGAAGAAGAATTAACGCCTTTTGATCTCACTTGTTGTCCTTTATTACGAGTCAAACTGCTGCGGCTGCATGAGACAGAACACATATTGCTGCTGACAATGCACCACATTATTTCTGATGGTTGGTCGATGGGGATTTTAGTTCAAGAACTGGTAACTTTGTATGAGGCTTTTTCTCATGGTAAGCCTAACCCTTTAGCACCTTTACCAATACAATATGCTGATTTTGCTGTTTGGCAAAGGCAATGGTTACAAGGAAATGTTTTAGAATCTCAATTAGCCTATTGGAAAAAACAATTATTAGGTGGTAATTTACCAACCTTAAAGTTACCTATTCAGCGTCCTCAACCCGCTAATCCTACTTTTAAAGGTGCGAGTTACAGTTTTGAACTATCTGGAGATTTATCGCAACAGATTCTCGAATTGAGTCGCCAAGAAAATGTCAGTTTATTTATGACTTTACTGGCAGGTTTACAAACTTTGCTTTACCGCTACACCAATCTAGATGATATTGTTGTCGGTACAGATATTGCTAATCGTACTCAGAGCAAAACTGAATTACTAATTGGGTTTTTTATTAACCTGTTAGTGTTACGCACAGATATGCGTGGGAATCCCAGTTTTAAAGAGTTATTACAACGAGTGCGTGAAGTTACTTTACAAGCTTATGCTCACCAAGATTTACCTTTCGACAAACTAGTAGAAGAGTTAAAAACAGAAAGAGATTTACAGCAAACGCCTCTATTTCAAGTGCTGTTTGTTTTGCAAAATACACCTACATCAGAAATTGAATTGACTGATTTAAAAGTACATCCTCTAGAAATTGAAGATGGACAATCAAAGTTTGATTTAGCTTTATTTGCTGTAGAAATAGAACAGAAAATTTCCTTTAATTGGAGATACAAAACAGATTTATTTGATGAGAGTGCGATCGCTTGCTTTTCCACACACTTGAAAACCCTCCTTACTAGCATTGTAGCGCAGCCAGATACCAAGATTAATTCTTTAGAAATGCTGACTCCAGAGGAGAAACAACAACAAATTAGCGAAAAAACTAAACGTCAGTCTGCTAACTTCCAAAAATTTAAAATGGTCAAGCCTAAAGCTATCAGCTTGACTCAAGAACAATTAATTAAAACTAGTTATCTTCAGCCAGGAGAAACTTTACCTTTAGTTTGTCAACCTAATGTCTGTGACTTGGATATCATCGATTGGGCTAAAAACAATCGAGAATTTATTGAAACTAATTTATTGAAACATGGTGCTATTCTGTTTAGAGGATTTAACACCACTTCTGTAGCGGATTTTGAAAACTTTGCTCAAGCTATTTGTGCAGAATTATTTGGTGAATATGGTGATTTACCCCGTGAAGGTTTAGGTGGAAAGGTATATGGTTCTACACCTTATCCCGCAGATAAAGCTATTTTATTCCACAATGAAAGTTCTCACCTGCACAGATGGCCGATGAAAATTTGGTTTTACTGTGTACAACCAGCACAAGAACGGGGAGAAACACCAATTGTTGATTGTCGTAAAGTTTATCAATTACTAGATTCTGAAATCAGAGAAAAATTTGCCCAAAAGGGATTAATGTATGTCCGTAACTACACAGATGAACTAGATGTAAGTTGGCAAAACTTCTTTCATACCAGTGATAAATCAGCAGTCGAAAGATTCTGTAATCAAAATGGAATTGAGTGGGAATGGAAGGCAGACTGCGGTTTAAAAACGAAAGAAATTCGGCAAGCGATCGCTAAACATTCCAAAACAGGCGAATTAGTATTTTTCAATCAAATTCAGTTGCATCATATAGCTTATTTAGATACACCAGTCCGCGAGTCTCTCTTATCATTGTTCGGTGAAAACAACCTACCGCGAAATGTTTATTACGGTGATGGTAAGCCAATTGAGCAATCAGTAATTGATGAAGTTACTGCTGTTTATCAACAAGCTGAAATTGCTTTCCCTTGGCAAAAGGGAGATGTTTTAATGCTCGACAATATGTTGGCTGCACACGCACGTAATCCCTACGTAGGAAGTCGCAAGATTGTCGTAGCAATGGGCGAAATCGTGAATGCTAAAAATATAGAAGTACTAGGTGTTAAATAAATGCAGACTCAAGAAAAACTTATCAATGGATTTCGACTTTCACCGCAACAAAAACGTATTTGGAATTTACAAAAAGATAGCAGTGTTTATCGCGTTCAGGCTGCTGTCACTATAGAAGGCAATTTGAAAGTAGATTTCTTAAAATTAGCATTAGAAAAAGTCATAAATCGTCACGAAATCCTGCGAACTAGCTTTATTAAGCCACCGGGAATTAAAACTCCCATCCAGAAAATAAATGCTCAAGGATTGCTATTTTGGCAAGAAATTGATTTAAGCAATCGCACCTATTTAGAAGAATCAAATCAACTTGAATCTTTATATCAACAAGAAAGGTTAATTCCTTGGGATTTTGAGCAAAGTTCGCTGTTGCGTACTTCCCTAATTAAGTTGTCGCTAAACAAGTCAATTTTACTGCTAAATCTCCCCGCAATTTGCGCTGATAGCTGGTCAGTCAAAAATTTAGTCCAAGAAATTAGTCAATGTTATAGTGCTTGCTTACAAGGTCTAGAGCTAAGTAACGAAGAAGTTGTACAATATTTGCAATTTTCTGAATGGCAGAATGAATTACTAGAAGATACAGACGCAGAAGTTGGCAAACAATATTGGGAAAAATATAATCTTTCTCTTTCTAAACTACCCAAAGTATCGCTACCTTTTGAGAATAAGCTAATAGCTGATTCTGGTAAATTTAGCATTGGCTCTTATGAGTGTAAGATTGAGTCTAGATTGTTAGCTAAAATAGCAGTGATAGTTGAGAAAAATCAATCATCAATTTCTGACTTTTTACTTAGCTCGTGGCAAATTTTATTATGGCGATTGACTCAACAAGAAAACATTGTTATTGGTATCGCTGCGGATGGACGTAAATATGAAGAATTAGAAACAGTCATCGGACTTCTTAGCAAATATGTACCAATATCAGTAAATTTATCCAGTAACTTACTATTTAGAGAAGTATTGCAAATAGTTAGAGAATCAGTACAAGCATCTGGAGAATGGCAAGAATATTTAACCTGGGAGAATTTGACGGAATTTACAGACAATATACCTTTTAGTTTTGAGTTTCAAACAGAAACAGCAAAGTACTATGCTGAGGAAGTTTCCTTTTCAATTGACAATCAGTTTGCTTGTACAGACCGATTTAAAATCAAACTTTCCTGTTACCAAAAAATAGATTATTTAACAGCTAAGTTTGACTATGATGTGAATTTATTTAGCGCAGAAGCTATCAAACTTTTAGCTGGATATTTTCAGACTTTACTAGAAAGTGCTGTTGATGCTCCTGACACTCGAATTGATAATTTAGAAATATTAACTGATAACAAGCGTCAGCAATTGTTAATCGAATTTAATAACACCCAAGTAGATTATCCCCAAGATAAATATTTTCAACAACTATTTGCAGAACAAGCATTACGCACACCTGATAGTATTGCTGTTGTATTTGCCGACCAAAAATTAACTTACGCTCAACTAAATTCTCGCTCTAATCAATTAGCAAATTATCTGCAAAAACTAGGGGTTAAACCAGAAGTATTAGTAGGGGTATACATGGAGCGTTCCCTAGAAACCATAGTTGCAATCTTGGGTATCCTCAAAGCTGGAGGTGCTTACCTACCCCTAGATTCAGCATTACCAGCCACAGCCTTAGGGTATCGTTTACAAGATGCTGGTGTATCTGTGGTTTTAACACAGCGATCGCTAGTTGATAAAATTCCTACTGACACTACACAAATAATTTGTCTAGATACGGACTGGGAACTAATCAACCAAGAAAATCAAGAAGAGTTCCCAACTACAGTACAGCCAGAAAACTTAGTATATGCCATCTATACCTCTGGTTCTACAGGACAACCAAAAGCTGTTTTAGTCGAACATCGTCAACTTGTTAACTATATTTACGCCATCATCGCCAGATTAAACTTAGCAAAAGGTGCTAGCTTTGCTACAGTTTCCACCTTTGCAGCAGATTTGGGTAATACCGTCATCTTTCCCGCATTGTGTACAGGCGGATGTCTGCATATAATTGCTCAAGAAACAGCAGCCGATCCTCAAGCACTCGCTGATTATTTTCAACGCCATCCGATAGACTATCTCAAAATAGTTCCTTCTCATCTGACTGCGCTTTTGGCTGTATCTCCAACCTCTTCAATCCTACCTCAAAAGAGTTTAATCTTAGGTGGTGAAACCAGCACTTGGCAACTAATAAAGCAGATTCAACAATTATCGCCTGAATGCCAGATTTTTAATCATTATGGCCCTACAGAAACAACTGTAGGAGCGTTAACTTACTCAATCACTAAACAAACAAGACAACTATCATCAACCGTTCCTTTGGGACAACCTTTAGCTAATACTCAAGTTTATGTTTTAGACGAACAATTACAACTCGTACCTATCGGTGTACCGGGTGAGTTGTATATCGGTGGTGCGGGATTAGCCAGGGGTTATTTAAATCAACCAGAACTTACAAACGCCAGATTTATTCAAAATCCCTTTGTATATGATTCTCAAGCACGTTTATACAAGACAGGAGACAAAGTACGCTATTTAAATGATGGGAATTTAGAATTTTTGGGACGAGTTGATCGCCAAGTAAAAATTAGAGGTTTCCGCATCGAGTTAGAGGAAATTGAAACGACGCTTAAACAACATTCAGGCGTGCAAGAAGTGGTAGTTATAGCAACAGAAGAAACATCTGGTAACAAACGTTTAGTAGCATATATAGTTACTAGTCCTCAGTTCCGCTTGAGCAATCAGAATTCTCAGGTGATCGCCAGTGTTCTTCGCAGCTTTTGTTTAGATAAACTTCCAGAATACGCTATCCCCTCTACTTTCGTATTACTCAAAGCATTACCATTAACAGCTAATGGTAAAATTGACTATCAAGCACTACCAAGTCCTGAACAAACCCGTGCCGAACTAGAGCAACTTTATGTAGCACCAGGTACAGATTTAGAAAGACAAATAGCACAAATTTGGTCAGAAATAATAGGTTTAGAAAAAATAGGAATCTACGATAATTTCTTTGAGTTGGGTGGACATTCTTTACTCATCACTCAACTACTCGCCAAAATCCGAAAAGTCTTCTGTGTAGAACTTCCCTTAAAAGTTTTATTTGATGCACCTACTATTGCTGAGTTAGCTGCACAGATAGATAGTACACAAATAGCAGATAGCTCAACTATCAATCTTGATGCCGAAGCAGTTTTAGATTCAAGCATTGTTCCCGCAGCTAAATATATACAGAAACAAACTCCACCTGCTGCTATTTTATTAACAGGTGCGACAGGTTTCTTAGGAGCTTTTTTACTTTACGAACTCCTACAAAAAACTACAGCAGATATCTATTGTTTGATTCGGGCAAAAACAACGGCGATCGCCACAGAACGATTGCAAAATCATTTAAAATCCTATTTGTTATGGAATGAAAGTTTTAATCAACGGATCATTCCCTTAATAGGAGATTTATCTCAGCCACTTTTAGGACTTTCATCAGAGCAATTTGCGGCGATCGCATCTCAAATTGATGTCATTTATCATAACGGCGCATTTGTCAATTTTACCTATCCTTATTCTCAACTCAAAGCCGCGAATGTCTTGGGAACTCAAGAAATATTAAGATTAGCCGCACAAACTAAAGTTAAGCCAGTACATTTTATTTCTACCATTGGTGTTATTGGTGCGGCTGATTCTGCTGTAGAACTCATCCAAGAACATACACCAATTAATCACAGCCAAAACATTAGTAGTGGCTATACCCAAAGTAAATGGGTAGCAGAAAAATTAGTCCAAATAGCAGGCGATCGCGGCATTCCCATATCTATATATCGACCAGGACGGATTTCTGGAGATAGTAAAACAGGTGTTTGTAATCCTGATGACCATACTTTTAGAATGATTCGCGGCTGCATTCAACTAGGCAGTGTACCTAAGCAAGATGCGATGGTTAACTTAACGCCTGTCGATTATGCCAGTCAAGCCATAATTTATTTATCACAACAACCAACCTCATTAGGCAAAGTTTTTCACATCATCAACCCTCAACCTTTACATTGGAGGGAAGTTGTTAACTCAATCGTCTCTTTTGGCTATCCGCTTCAACAAATTTACTACCCAGAATGGCATTCAAAACTATTAAAAGAAATTGAGCGATCGCCTGAAAATGCATTGTATCCTCTCATTGGCACACTGACTGATAGCGAATCTCAAAACACCAATACAGAAGATTCCCCAAACCAACAAATTGACTTTCAAAATACCCTGACTGGATTAGCAGAAACTACAATTATTTGTCCACCACTGGATAGGCAATTGTTAACCACTTATCTTTCTTATTTAATTAGCCGTGGTTCCTTAGAAAATCCCTCAAACCATAACTAACAATGCAACTCTGCGAACCTCTGCGTTTATCTCAGCGTCACTCTGCGTTTAAAACCCAAAACTTATGCTTTCATCAACTCGTTATTCTGCTTACGATTCCTTTGCACGTATCATCAATGAAACTTGGGGGCCAGAAGTTAGCGAATCGCAATTTCCTGATATAGAACAATTATTACTTAATCATCTTCCCCAAAAAGCTCAAGTTCTTGATATTTGCTGTGGCGCAGGACATTTAGCTAAGAAACTAGTCCAAAAAGGATATCAAGTCACTGGAATTGATGGCTCTGAAAGACTCATAAAATATGCCAGAGATAACGCTCCCAGTGCTAAATTCATCATTGATGACGTGCGTGATTTTAAATTATCATCAAACTTTCATGGGGTAGTTTCAACAGATTACGGACTCAATCATGTTATCAATCTAGACGAATTAACCAACGTATTTAAAAACGTATATACAGCACTTCTCCCTAATGGCATATTCATGTTCGACTTAAGCCTAGATAGGCGGTATCAATCTGATTGGAATAACTCAATGGTTGGAGATATCCAAGACGAATATGCTTGGGCATTAAGACGTAGCTATAACTCAGAAGAAAAAATCGGTACAATCGATATTACTATATTTGAATTAATTAACCAAAATTGGCAACGTCACGATATTACTTGGTTAGTTAAAGGCTATTCTCAAATACAAGTATTATCTGCTCTGCAAAATGTAGGATTCAAAAAAGTTGAATCCTACAACAAAGAAAACATCCTCACAGGAACAGAAGACGCTACTTTAGCCTATTTTGTTTGCACTAAATAAAAGTAATCATTAATCAGCAAAAATATATGGTTATCGCCCAAGAAATTTATCCAACAGACACCAAAAAAATCGGTGAAATATTATCGACTATAAATCTAACTCCACGTCAGCGAGAATATTTAGAAGATTTTATCAATCGCTATAGCCATAAAACTAAAACCTCAAAACATCTTGCCCAAGCTAGTCGGCCATTTTTAGCTGACAATAAAACCTTTATTGATTTCCAATTACCTCTGAAAGAGATTTATTACCCTATTGTTACCAAACATTCTTCTGGCTGCAAAATCTGGGATGTAGATGGTAATGAATATATAGATTTAGTCATGGGATTTGGCGTAAATCTATTTGGTCATAATCCACCTTTTATTAAAGAAGCATTAGCTGTACAAATAGAAACAGGTCTACAACTAGGTTCCCAATCAGAAATTGTTGGTGAAGTTGCTCAATTGATTTGTGAACTCACAAAAATGGAGCGAGTTGCCTTTAGCAACACAGGTACAGAAGCCATCATGACAGCAATCAGGATGGCACGAACAATTACAAGACGTAATAAAATTGTTATATTTTCTAACTCATATCATGGTCATTTTGATGGTACTTTAGGGAAGGTAAAAACTATAAATGATGCCTTACAAACTGTACCCATTGCATCAGGAATACTAGCTAATTTTGTTGCAGATATTTTAGTTTTAAAATATGGGGAACAGGAATCGCTTGACGCGATCGCTAATCATGCTCAAGAATTAGCTGCTGTTTTAGTTGAGCCAGTTCAAAAAGAAAATTTGGATTTACAACCCCAAGCCTTTCTTCAACAACTCAGCAAACTAACAAAAGAATCGGGAATAGCATTAATTTTCGATGAAATGGTTACAGGTTTTCGCATTCATCCAGGTGGCGCACAAGCTTGGTTTGGCATTGAAGCAGACATAGCTACCTATGGTAAAATCGTCGGTGGTGGAATAGCGATCGGCATCATTGCAGGTAAAGCCAATTTTATGGATGCGATCGATGGTGGAATGTGGAATTATGGAGATTTATCATATCCTCACCAGCAAACTACTTTTTTTGCGGGAACTTACTGCAAACATCCCCTAGCTTTAGCAGCAGCTAAAGCAGTTTTACAACATTTAAAAACCCAAGGTTCTACTCTACAAAATGACTTAAATCAACGTACAACTAAGTTTGTCAAAACCCTGAATACTTACTTTGAGCAAGAAGAATTACCTATCCAACTTACAAATTTTGGCTCAATTTTTGGCCCAGTTTATTCAGAAAATGATAGCAACGAAGATGCTGAAAATAATGAAATTTCCTTAGCTTATAATTTACTTTATTACCATCTACTTGACCAGGGAATTATGCTGAGAGGTAATGGAGGGTTTTTATCTACAGCCCATACAGATGAGGACATCAATCACATTATCCAGGCTGTGAAAAATGGCATATCACAACTACGAGAAGGTGAATTTTTACCTTAATATCTTCAACATCTGATCAGTGCGAATTTAATTCATCCACACTTACTTAATTTCAAGGAAATAACAATGTATCAAAGAGATCAAGAAGACACAACTATTTACAAAGTCGTAGTCAATCACGAAGAACAATATTCAATCTGGCCAGCAGAAAAAGAAAATCCTCTTGGCTGGAAAGATGTAGGTAAATCAGGGCTTAAATCAGAATGTCTTGAATATATTAAGGAAGTTTGGACAGACATGAGACCGTTAAGTCTACGTCAGAAAATGGCAGCAAAAACCTAAAGTTGTCAGCTAAATTGCTCCAATTCCCCAAAGAATCAGATGAATGAAATAGCTCCCGCTCTTTTAAACGAATTACTGGGCGTAATACTTTTTGCTGTTGGCTGAGGTTACTGCAACCATCTTTTTCTAACAAACACCAATATATTGGCCACGCTCTTTTTTGGTAAATTACACTAACCATCAACACATTATTTTCTTTCCACTGTGTTCTATCCATCGCAATTGTTAATTGTGACCCCAGTTGAAAGTGTTGGTTAATTAGGGCTTCAATAATCGGAAACCACAAAACTACTACACTTAAGGCATTTAGCGTTAAAAACCTTTGTATATGCCGTCTACGACTATTGTCAAAATCACGTGAATTAACCAAATGTTTTGCTATCCCAGCCCCACATAGCACCTTTAGCATCCGCAAATTCTATGTAAATCCGATTTTCCGGTACACCTAAAGTTTGATTAATCTGTTGGCAAAAATCCTGACTCATTGCTTCCGTTTGATTGGGCTTCATTGTACCAATACTCTTAATTTCGATGTAACAAACGGGGTCTGTAGTGCCTGCAAAAGTCATGGAAACCTCTGCTTCAAAAGCTGTCATGACATATGATTCGGGTTTACCTAAATGTTTCGCTAATTTGCTTGATAAGCTCTTAAGCCTTAAGGGGCTACAAAAAGGGCTAGAATGCAGACAGAATAAGTCTCATAGCTCTTTGACCTTGTTGGTAGAAAGGACGCTTATTAGGACTTAATGTCAATA
>NZ_JACJRV010000022.1 GCF_014697475.1 Nostoc sp. FACHB-152 | reverse complement strand
TTAAATAGAGCTTATTGCGAATAAATGCTCTTTTTCTTTTACCACAAATTGCTACACTCTTTGTAAGATAAGCATTCTAGACCATTTTGTCCCCCCGCAAGTATCTTTCCTAAGAAACACACGCAATAGGCAAGCTAATTACAGCAGCTTATATCATGTCCGGCTTTACAGTTGTGATCAATGTACATTTGTGCAGAGACGACAAAAACCTCTCCTCTGCACTCCTGCGGCCTTAATCATAAGTCTTTAACCGAACATGATATTAGAGGTTTATATCTAGAATAGATCGCAAGTAATTAATACAACCTCAGCAATAAAATTTTTAGTTGGCTGTTAATTAAGGTATAGGGGTTTGCAGTAGCTCCGACTGAGCAAATTATTTGTTTGGTGAAGGCAATATCACTATTATAATTCTGATGCATATCTATTTTCAATTTTATATCTATTGACAAAAATTACTCCCTTTAATTATATTTTAAGTTGAATGCTAAAAAATTATGGCGTAATCATGTAAAATTGATTAAAAGTGCAATGTTAAATTTTAAAATTATAATTTTAAAATTTAAACATCATCGAAAAACAAATATTCTAAATTAAGATATTATACATCCAAGAACATAAATTTAGTGTTTAAATAACTGGTGCAAAAACTGTAGTAATTTTTAGGAGAAATGAGTTATCAAGATAATTCAGTTTAAATATAAAAACACTAAAATTTTGTAGCATAAAGATGTTTACACAAAGCAATGATGCCACAAAAAGCTTAAAATACGGGCTTACAGATGCAAAGTAGCAAAAACTGACTCTAGAATTCCATTAGCACGTATTAGATAGAAAACTCGCAAAATGTAGATATGCATGAATTGATAAATACAAGTTTTTATGTTAATAGTAAATCATGCTTACGGCACATGATAAATATCATTCTACTGCATAGTCAAAAATTTTATATTACTTTACATATACAAAATAGTGTCTATAAATATCAAACTTAATCAGCTAAATATTGCAAATTTTACTCAAAATATTGGCAATAGAATTAATTAACTCTAGAAAAATGCTAGTTTAGCAACTTAAGTTTTTTCAAATTCAAGAGTTGACATATTGCTATGGCATAAAGCAGTAGCAATTAGTTGTTTTGTTTGTTTTTGGTATACGAGTTCATACATCAAAAGAAAATGATTCTGGTTTTTGAACCAGTGGAGTAAACAAAATGCCTTGGCAATTATCCTCTCAAATTCCAATTAATCCTATCCATGCTGCTGTGGGAAGAACAGGTAAGGTATTGTTCTTTGGAGGTTCTGGCAATGATCCGAGCCAAACAGCATATGATAATTCTCCGGAAGGGGTCAGGCTTTGGGATCCTAATACCGGAACTTTCACCACTCCCAAGATTCCACGGGATGTTAATGGGAACCCTATTGACATTTTCTGTGGAGGTCACTCATTCCGACCTGACGGACGATTGTTGGTTGCAGGTGGAACCCTACAATATGACCCCTTTCGTGGGATAACAGACACCTTTTTATTTGATTTTACTGGCAATAACGGGAATGGCAGTTGGTCAAAAGTGTCATCAATGAACAAAGGCCGATGGTATCCTACCGTCTTAACACTGGGTAATGGTCAAGTTCTTGTCCTCACGGGTTTAGATGTAAATGGCAGCCTCGCTCGCAACCCAGAAATTTATAGTGCTTTTAGTGGGTGGGGCATTTTTACACAACGAACCACGAGTTTGGCTCTTTATGCACACTTGATATTGTTGAGTAGTGGCAAAATTTTTTATACAGGCGCGCAAATGGGGCCCAATAATGGTGTATCACCATGCATTTTAACTTTACCCGCAAATTTTAATGAAGCGATCGCAGAACAGGCAGTATCTGGATTAGAAGCTTCAGAATATGGTAACCAAGCCGCCAGCATATTGCTCCCACCAGCGCAAGACCAAAAGGTGATGATTATTGGCGGGGGTCAAAGCGGTACAGGATTAACGACGAACCGAGTCAATATTATTGATTTCAATGCTAGTACTCCTACTTATAAAGCAGCAGCATCTCTGAAGAATCCAAGGATGCACCATACTGCTGTTATACTGCCCGATCGCACTGTATTTGTGTGTAATGGTAGCAAAGGAGAAGAAAATATAGAAAAATCAACACTCCCAGCAGAGATTTATAACCCAGCTACGAATACTTGGACTGCGGTAGAGACACCCATTGTTAACGGCCGCGTCTATCATTCAGTCGCGGTGTTGCTACCAGATGGTAGAGTAGTTGTCGCCGGGGGAAATCCTCAGCGTGGTACTTATGAAAATCGCATAGAGATTTATAGTCCGGCGTACATATCGCAAACAAGACCCAAAATTAGTAGTGCGCCCACGTTAGCAAACTATAATACAAAAATTACGATCCAAACCAACGTACCTGCAACAAACATAAAATGGGTACATATCATCAGGCCAATGGCACCTACTCACGGTCTAGATACAGAACAAAGGCTAGTAGACCTACCGATTACCTATAGAAGTGGGAATTCTCTCACCGTCCAAATCACGAATAATCGCAACCTTGTAATGCCTGGTTATTATATGCTGTTTGTGGTTAACAATAATAATGTTCCCTCAGTGGCAAATTGGATTCAAATCATGCCCAGTTGAGCTAGTACTTCGTATTACTCATATCAAAAATAGCAGTATCAGCCAATTTTGATGAACTGTAGCAAACAGCAAGTAATTCTGGGAGTTATATATGCAACTAAAGTTAACACGCAGGCAATTTGGTCAGTTAGCAATCTTCAGCACCACAATAGCTGCGGTGGGGGCTGTTATCAACCAAACCCTTGCACAAGAGTCAAACAAAGACCCGGTTATTTTAGGTATAAAAACTGGACTGAGAGACAACAACGCTCCTACCAACCTGGACTCAGATATCATCGACCCCTTTGAAGAAAGCCAAATCACAGAGCCATCCGCGCTACAGCCACTCATCGTGGAGTCTCTTAATGTCCGCACTCAGGAAATCCAGACTCTGCTGACCACTGCGCCAATTTTGGAGACTTGTGAGCGATTGAGTGGTTTTGCATCCATCAATGGCAAACTCATAGCAGCCGCGAGCTATACCTGTACAAGAAAGAAAAAGGATAAAAAAGTTCGTTTAATTGATTTATATTCTCTAGAAAGTGTAAATCTCTCAGGATTGAAAAATAACGAAGACCTTTACCAATTAATGCGCTTGGCCAACGGCTCACTTGGAGGATTAGTCGGCAAAGACAAAGGAAAGGGGTTTTCTCGGATAGTAACTATTGATTTAAACACAGGTCAAATTACAGACCGAAAGAAAGTCCCCGAACAAAAGCGGGTAACTGCTGTAGCAGAGTCTTCGGGCGGAAGTTTATATGGAATCAATACTGATAAGTTAGGGGAAATCGCCTTGTCCCAAATCGGTGATAAGCAATCAAAACAATTGAAATACCGAGGGATGTCTATGAATGATGGTTGTGACGGGTTGGTTTGGACTCCCTCAAACGAATTATACGCCTTGCTTGCATTTAGGTATGAATCTCCCAAATACTTGCATAGGATTAATAGAAGCACTGGAGAGATGGAGAGAATTCAAGGATTTGATGTTGCTAAAATTGCGCTTGAGTAGACATTCATGATAAGTCTTTCACCGGACACGATATTATACGGTGAAATGGTATGAGCCAGGGGAGTGTAAAAGGTCTTTTTTCCCCCTGTTGCCCCTGCTTGCCCTCACCCAAGAATTTTGCTCTGGTTACATTTTGTAACCAGAGCAGCTATCGATATGTATCTGTGGTTTAACTTTTTGAGAACTTCTAAGTAAGTCGGTGAGAAAAAACCTAACTATGTTACGAAAGATTAATTAAGCTAAAAGCCTCTTCTCTTCTGCCTTCTGCTTCTTGCCTCCTGCCTTATCCTGACGATAAATATTCACGACGACCTACTTACTTTATTTAATGGCTTGATAGCGTCCCAAGGCAATTAAAGGAAAATATTGCTGGTACATATGATATTTAAGATAAAAATGACAAGGGAAACCAGTACCAGTAAAGTCAGCTTCAAACCAAGTACCATCTGGCTTTTGAGTTGAGACTAGGTAATTAATCCCGCGTTCAATCGCCTCTATAGAGAGTTTACCAGTTGCTTGACCTGCTGCCATTAACCCAATCAAAGCCCAAGCTGTTTGGGATGCAGTGCTACGCCCTTGTCCTTTGAGGCTGGGATCGTTGTAGGTAAGGCAAGTTTCACCCCAGCCGCCATCAGGATTTTGACAACTGACTAACCAAGCTGCGCCTTGTTCAATGCTGAGGCGATACTTTTGGGGATTAATTAATGCCAATGCAGAAAGAACACCACTAGTTCCATAGATGTAGTTGACTCCCCAACGACCAAACCAGCAACCTTCAGTTTCTTGTTCCGCCATGAGGTAGTTGAGGGCGCGTTCTAAGTTTGGCGGTGCAATGGTTAGGTTACACTCACCTAACATTTCTAGTACTCTGGCAGTAACATCAGCCGTGTTTGGGTCAATCATGGCTTTTAAGTCACCATAGGGTATAGCATTGAGCCATTCTTGATCGTTGTTTAAATCAAATGCAGCCCAACCACCAGGGTGACATTGCATAGATGCAACCCAGTTTAAAGCACGAGCGATCGCAGCTTGTTTTAAACTTTCATTAGGCAGCTTGGCAGCGTGTAAAGCCATGACAACCACCGCCGTATCATCCACATCAGGATAAAAACGATTGTCAAACTCAAACGCCCAAGCACCTGGTTTACCTTGGCGATTCTTCACCGCCCAATCACCATAATCAAGAATCTGCTTTTGGAGTAACCATTCCCCAGCTTTGACCACAGCCGGATGATCTGGTGCAATACCAGACTCTATAAAGGCGCGCATCACCCAAGCTGTATCCCATACAGGTGACACACACGGTTGGACGCAATAGCTATTTTCTGTTTCAATGGCAAAGTTATCAATTGCTTGCAACCCGCGTTCTACAATCGGGTCGGTTGTTTTGTAACCTAGACACCGCAAAGCCAGCATAGAATTGAGCATAGCGGGGATAATTCCGCCCCAATCGCCTGTAACTTCTTGCCTTTCTATAATCCATTTTTCGGCTGCTTTGATGCCTTCTTCGCGGAAAGGCATTAAATTTAGGCTTTCTGCTAACTTAAATCCTTGATCCAAAGTAAGGAATAAATCTGTCCAATCACCTTGACGGGGTAATTCATACTGGACTTTATCAACACCTTCAGTATATAACTCATCTAAGGTAATGCCTGGGTCAATCTGAAAAATAGGTTTACTGTCACAGACGATTAATAACGGTACAGTGCTAGAACGCGCCCAGCTAGACATTTCATAAATATTGACGGGAAAAGCTGGCGGTAACAGCATTATCCAAGGTGGTAGTGAAGGGATACCACGCCAGTTGTAGCAGCCAATTAATGCCAGATGTAGCTTGGTAAAGATGCGAGTTTTACTAACCCCGCCGCGTTGGAGAATAAAATCTCGCGCCCGAATCATAGCTGGGTCGGTTGCTGGTACGCCCAACAATTTCAACGCCATATATGCTTCTACGGAGGTGCTAAGTTCGCCACCATCATCATAAAAAAGTTCCCAACCTCCATGCTGCCGTTGCTGAGAACGCAAGTAGGTTTCAACTTTATGTAATGGCCTGGTTTTATCTGTTCCCCAAATTTTATGCAGCAGGACAACTTCAGCAGTTATGGTGACGTTAGACTCTAACTCTGCCCACCAGTAGCCTGCGGGATTTTGCAGAGAAAGCAGATATTTTTGACTAGCTGCGATCGCATCTGCAACTTTATTGACTTGTACCCTGTCTTGTGTTTGCATCAACTAAAGTGTGAAGTCTGAAGTATGAATTGAAAGATACCACGACAGGAAGTATGAAGTGTGAAGTCTGAACTATGAACTTTGAATGGCAACAGCAGCCAATTAGATAAAGTACATTCACCCTAGCCCCTAGCCTCTCATCTCAAAGAAATGTTGCTCACTAAAACGAGAAACGCTATACAATACCAAGGTTTAATGATTCATCCTTTCTGGAGTCATGGTGGAAATTCTACTAGGCTTGATGATTTTATCCTTGGTAATTTGGTTAGGATTACTAAGTCTGCGGGGACAGTTTTGGCGATTAGACCAAAAATTAGAGGTGACGGAACCACAGCTAAAATCGTTACCTAGTGTATGCGTGGTGATTCCTGCGCGTAACGAAGCTGATGTGTTACCTATGAGTTTGCGATCGCTCCTACTTCAAGATTATCCAGGTAATTTCAACATCTTTCTAGTAGATGATCGTAGCACCGACCGCACAGCCGCTTTTGCTGAAGGAGTAGCCCACGCTTTAGATAAAGCCCAGCAATTGCATATCATCTCCGGTAAACCATTACCTTCTGGTTGGTCGGGTAAACTCTGGGCTGTGGAACAAGGCATTCAATATGTAGAGACGTTATATATAAAGTCTCTACCAGATTATTTTTTACTCACTGATGCAGATATTGCTCACGATATCAGAAATTTGCAGCGACTTGTAGCGAAAGCTGAACAAGAAGATTTAGACTTGGTTTCTGTGATGGTGCGGTTGCGATGTGATACCTTTTGGGAAAAATTTTTGATTCCCGCTTTCGTCTTCTTTTTCCTAAAACTTTACCCTTTTCGCTGGGTGAATAATCCTAAAAATTCGACTGCGGCGGCGGCGGGTGGTTCTATTCTCATTCGGAGAACAGCTTTAGAACGAATTGGCGGTATTCAAGCTATTCGACAAGCTTTGATTGATGATTGCGCTTTAGCTAATGCTGTTAAATCTAGTCATGGCCGTATTTGGTTAGGATTGAGTAATCTAACTTGCAGTTTGCGTCCCTACAATTCTTTGCAAACTATTTGGGATATGGTGGCGCGGACTGCTTATACTCAGTTGAACTATTCACCTTTATTACTACTGGGAACTGTGGTGGCTATGACCTTGATTTACCTAATTCCACCACTGGGTTTGCTCTTGGGCGTAGTGTTGGGTAATTGGATAATTGCACTCACAGGTTTATCTGCATGGTTATTGATGGCTATAGCTTATTTACCAATTATTCGCTTTTATAAATGCTCACCTTTGTTTGCTTTTAGTTTACCTGCGATCGCCTTTCTCTACACTTTAATGACTATTGACTCAGCTATCCGCCATTGGCAAGGGCGCGGCGGTGCGTGGAAGGGACGAGTTTATCCTGGTTAAGAGTTATCTTTTCTCTGAATATCATTAGAAAATTTAAAAGTAGCAAAAAATACAATATTACCTATATATTCAGATGTTTTAAAAAACACAATCCTTCTTAGGATTATTTTTCAGCAAGCTCTAGAAATTAATACTCATCACATACCAATGATCTTCAGATCCCCGGCTTCTCAAAGAATTCGGGGATCTTTTTTGTTATGCATTAACTGTTATCGCTCTTTGTTGTTGCCCAGATGCGTAAACCTCCCACATCTGAGAATATTTTTGCTCTAAATGGCGGACATACAGTGGTGTATCAAATAGTGGGTATGTAGAGCGATTTTGAACTAATTTCTGTTTGATTTGTTGCAGTTGATCAGGATATGTTGCTAAGTTAATTGCTAACTTTTCATATGCTTCTAAACTGTTAGTTACTAACTCAGGTAAACCAATCGCCATCAACATACTTGCAGCTACTCGTGAAGCAAAAGTTTCACCAAGACAGGTAATTACTGGCAACCCAGCCCACAAAGCGTCACAAGTACCTGTGTGGGCATTGTAATATAATGTATCCAGAAATAAGTCGGCTAATTGATGCCTAGCTAAGTGTTCAGCTTTCGCTTCATGTGGGGCAAAAAATAAGCGATCGCCACTTATTCCTCTTACTTGGGCTTCTCGACGCAAGTTAGCTTCGTTAATAGCAGATCTAGCAATTAACCACAAAACGCTGCCAGGTACTTTTGCTAAGATTCTCATCCATACATCGAATATGGTCGGTTCGATTTTATAGTGATTATTAAAGCAGCAAAAAACAACACCAGATTCTGGTAAACCGTACTGCAAACGTGTAACATGATTAGAAGATATTGGCTGTTGATTATCGTTGAAGAAATAACTATGAGGTAAGGTAACGATATTTTCGCTAAAATCATCAGCAAATGCCGCAGGTGTAACTATGGAATCACCAATTATATAGTCAATAAAATCTGCGCCGATTGTGCCAGGAGTCCCCATAAAATTGACTTGAATTGGTGCAGGTTTTAAGGCTAACACTGGGGTGCGAGAGCCAGATGTATGACCATTTAAATCAATTAAAATATCAATTTTGTCATCAAAAATTAATCTGGCATTCTCTTCTATTGACAAATTAGCAACATCCTGAAAATGTTCGCAGGTCTTGGAAATATATTGCCGATATTCACTATTGTCATCTACGCCACTAGAGTAAGCAAAAATCTCAAAATTATCGCGGTTATGTAAGCGAAAAATACCTGTAATTAAATGGCTCATAGCATGAGCGCGAAAGTCACTTGATAGATAACCGATGCGTAGTCTACTATTCCAAGAACGGGAATGTTGAAAATTCAAAGTCTGCCTTAGTTGTTGCCATTGTTGAGACATTTGCTGACCATGACTTTGAGCTAATTGCAATAATAACTTCCTATCCCAAGGTTTATTTAATGAACTAAATGGATTTAATGTTGTCTGTTTACCTGTGGCTAATTCTTGAATTGTTTGTTCCCAAAGTCGAGTTAAATCAGCCTGAAGCGATCGCCAGTCGCAAGTCATCTCTTTGAGATAAAATAAATGGGTAAATGCCTCAGCCGAAGCGGGTTGCATTTCTAAAACTCGCTCAAATATCCGCTTGGGTTCGTTAACTTCACCTTTGCCAACTGTCGCTAACATCGTTAGCACCACTCCCAGACGGTTGAGGGCTTTAATGTAATTTGGTTTGTATTGAATTGCTGAACGAAAACAAGCGATCGCACCTTCTAAATTATTTTGTGCTTCTAATACAATCCCTAAATTTAAATAAGCTTCTGCATACTCTGGAGTGATTCGTAAAGCTTCCCGAAACTTGCTTGCTGCTTTGGTTAACTTGCCTTGCATTTGCAAAACTAGACCTAAATTATTATGAGCAAAAGCATAGTCAGGTTTACTTTCAATAGCAGCATTAAAACATTTAATTGATTTGTCTAAATCTTGTGCTGCAACTCGCAAAATACCTAAGTTATTGTGTGCTTGGGCATGATTAGGATTAATTTCTATTACTTTTTGATAAGCTAAAATAGCTTTGTCAGTTTCTTTTTGACCTTCTCTAATTATTCCTAGCTGATACCAAGCTGAAGCATAATCAGGATATTGAGAAAGTAGTTTTTCATATTCAGCGATCGCTTCTTTTATTTGCCCTTGCTTTTGTAAAGCAAATGCTTCTTCGTAGAGACTATCAGCCGACGGCCAAATTAATTCTGGCCCAGTCCAGTTTTGAGAATCGCTAGTAGAAAGTGGCGCGTAAGGAATGTTTTCTACTTCTTCAGCTAACTTGATAGGGGGCGACTCCACATTTTTTTGGGCTAGAGACGAGAGAGGATCTAGAGTAATTAACTGATTGATTTCATCAGTAAGAAATCCCACAACCTGCGGTAATCGGACTTCTGGTAATATTTGTATATCAAAAATTTCGGTGACTTCTCCTTCCAGGCGCAACCAATGGGCTATCGCGCCAGTTTTGATATCAATTACTATTAGGCCACACTCAGTTTCTGTGCGATCGCTCGCTTTCGATAAACCAACAATCGCATAATCTTTCACAAAAGCCAACCCACGCAATACACCAGGACAAGAAGCGATCGCTTGAAATTTTCCACTATCTATATTGATATAGCCGAGTTCGCTTGTACCAGAATTCAATAACCACAATTTCTCCTGATAAAATCGGGACGAATGTGGCATAGATAAGTTTGTAGCGATAATTTCGTCCGACTGAATATCCATAACACAGCCGCCATTTTGCCATGTCTGCTGCCAACCATTCACCACATCAGATTGACTATAAGCTGTCACATAACGAGGTTTACCCTCTACCATTGCCAAACCATTTAAGTAACAGTGATTTTCATTTATCAAATTGGAGATAAATTTAGGCTTCCATAAGGGAATGCAACTATAGCGATCGCTCACCGTTGCCAAACAGTTTAACAGACTGCTGACAAACACAATCCGATTATTTTCCGTCTCTACCGCCAAATCATGAATCCCTAAATTTCCTGTCGTATAGCCAATTCGTGGGATATAAAGCTTGTCATAGCCATTGTGCAGTTGCCCTGATGCCAAGGCATTGTCTAACTGCCAAATCTGCGCTTTAGTAGCCAGATAAATCCTTTCAGGAGTAGCATATAGTCCTGATGCTTGCTCAAATCTCCGTTCAAACCCCGAAATTTGCCCTTGATTGTTCACCCCTAACAACATCAACCGTGAACTTTGAGACGTAGTGATAGCCAGACTAATCTGTTGAGATTGTAACCAGTTCACGAAATCAGGGGAAGCACAAATTTGAAGAGCGATCGGGTGTTGAGGAGTGGCAATCATATTTTCAGTTTGAGGGGCAAACAAGACATAGGCTAAAAGTCGCTATAAGTATAAACCTCATCAATGAACTAATATCACCGTATAAATACGGTGATATGCAAAAAATAGAAAATGTATATCTTTTTGTTTCATTTGGCAACTTTTAATACTTTTTGTCGTCATTTTTTTTGACAGATGCTTGAATAAAGCGTTATCAAAGTTACCAGTAGATTTGAAGTTGCTGACTTGTCACTAGTGAATTTTTCCAGAAGAGTTACGTTCTACGTCTCTTTCTTGTCTTCGTATCTTTTGAGCCAACAACCCAACTATTTATCAGTAGCTGCTCACTAATTTTTTTCTAGTTCCAAAAAAGCCAAAATCTTGATTTTCGGCGATTAGGTCAGCATATACAAAAAAGGAAAAAACAATGACAACAACAGTAACCTTTACCACATCTGCCAGCGTTAGCGTTGGGTCAATGCCTGCGGCAATAACAGTAGGAGACTTCAATGGTGATGGCAAAGACGACTTAGTTGTAGCTAACTCTGGCAGCAGCAACGTCTCAGTCCTGCTGGGAGATGGTAGTGGTAGCTTTAGCTCGGCTGTCAACTTCAGCGTTGGGTTGACTCCTATGTCAGTCACAGTGGGAGACTTCAACGGTGATGGCAAAGACGACTTAGTTGTAGCTAACTCTGGCAGCAACAACTTTTCTTTGCTGCTGGGTAATGGTTCAGGTAGCTTTAGTACTGCCAGCAACTTCAGCGTTGGGTCAATTCCTATGTCAGTCACAGTGGGAGACTTTAACGGTGATGGCAAAGACGACTTAGTTGTAGCTAACTCTGACAGTGACAACGTTTCATTGCTGTTGAGTAATGGTTCAGGTAGCTTTAGTGCTGCCAGCAACTTCAGCGTTGGGTTAACTCCCGTGTCGGTAACAGTGGGAGACTTTAACGGTGATGGCAAAGACGACTTAGTTGTAGCCAACTCTGACAGCGACAACGTTTCATTGTTATTAGGTAATGGTTCAGGTAGCTTTAGTACTGCTGTCAACTACACTGTTGGGTCTAATCCCCGTTCTATCGTAGTAGGAGACTTCAACGGTGATGGTAAAGAAGACTTGGCAGTGGCAAATGGCGATAGTGGTAGCGTGTCAGTGTTGTTAGGTGATGGCTCTGGCAGCTTTGGTACTTTTACCAACTTTACTGTTGGTTCTTCTCCTTATTTTTTAGCAGTCGGAGACTTCAATGGCGATACTGAGTCCGACTTAGTGACAGTAAACAACGCCAGTGGTAACTTATCAGTGCTAGTAAATAGCGTTGGTCAAGCTTCTACTCAATCGATTAACTTTAACGAAGATATTTTTTCCTTTAAGAGCTTATCAGCGAAAGTCAAAATCAAAATCAAAATCAAAGCTCGGCGTTCCAGTTTGATGAATGAAATGGGATGCTTTGCTGTTGATGATGACAAAGGTACTATCAATGGCATTGCACCAGGAGCAGAAGGTTACGCAGAAGCCGCTTTAGCAAGAGCTAAAGTCATTTTCTCTGTGATTGGCAATAATCCTACTGGCTTCAATCTTGAAGACCTCGGCAAAGTATTGGAATTTGATTCCAGTGCCAAGTTGCGGTTCTATTTGGTGAAAAATAGTAGTACTTATTCGGTGAAGTCAAAATTCACCTCTACTTCTGAAATCATCTTTTCTAGTGTTTCCACACAACAAATTACGACATCAGAAGATGGTAGTTTCTCTATCGGTTGGAAAGACGGTTCGCGCAGCGACTCAGCATTTGACGATTTACTTGTTAGCGTTCAAGAAACCGATGAAGATACGGCTATAGGTACAAATCTGCAAGGTAATGATGAAGGAGAAGCAATTGATTGCCGGTCTTTTGGTACTGATACTCTCATCAGTGGTAACTTTACTGTCAACCGTGAAGCAACTTACAACAACTATGTAGGCTTCTATCAAGTAAGTGATGAGAACGGCGGTATTGATACCGATGGTGATGGTACAGCCGATATCCTCCCTGGTGAAGAAGGTTATCTCCAAGCAGCAATTAACTCGCGGATGTCAGAGATCGGTTTATCTGTGGCTAACCAAGGACGAGGAAACCATAATGGTAATTTTAAAGGTGGTGCAATTTACGTTCCATTCCTGATAGTTGATGGTGGAATTGATAGTCTATTAGACAGTGATTTTGGCAACGACCCGAAAGTTTACTTTACATTTTTGGGTGCGAATGCTGACAAGGCTAAACACGTCCGGATGTTAGGTGACAATTGTTTCGGCTTTGAGGATTTAGCTGGTGGTGGCGACACTGATTATAACGATGTCATTGTCAAGGTTGATTTGAAAGTTTCTGTCTCTGCTTAGAACTAATTGCAACCTTAAAATCAGCAGTAAAAAATAACCCCATTTTCTTGAAAGAAAACGGGGTTATTTTTTATAAAATTAAGTGAGCAGAGTAAATAAATATTTATAGTTAGAATAAGGCAAAAAGTAAGAGTTAGGTAACCAACAAAGGATTGAATACAAATATTTAGTTTTTTATCGATGCGTAAATTCTATTGTTAATCGAAGAATGGAATCTGTGTTCAACAGAATGTAATTCTGCAAATAGACGATACAACAGTACTGCATTCTAATTTCTGGTAATTTATAGGAACTGTGATGGGAGAATGAGGAGTAACACAATTCTCCGAAGGTCGAATAAACTATGAGTTTTCCTACTACTGAGACTCCTAGCTCTAACCCATTACGAACTAGGCGAATAATATCAATAGATATGTTACGTGGACTAGTGATGGTGTTCATGGCGTTAGATCATGTACGAGATTTCTTCACTAATGTTCGCTTCCGTCCTACAGACTTGACCCAGACAAACATACCTCTATTTCTCACACGCTGGATAACTCATTTGTGCGCTCCTACATTTATATTTCTGGCTGGAGTATCAGCCTATCTTTATTTTGAGAATCGACCACAAACTAAACAAGAACTATCTTGCTATCTGATAATTCGTGGACTATGGTTGGTATTGCTAGAGTTAACAGTTGTACATTTTGGCTGGGTCTTTGACCCTACCTACTCTTTTTCAATAGCGGGAGTACTATGGGCAATTGGTTGGTCAATGATCGTTTTAGCAGCATTGATTAGAATGCCAATTCCTTTTATAGCTACAATAGGAATTTTACTCATAGGTGGACACAATTTATTTGATCATATCTATGCTGAACAACTAGGAAGATGGGGTTGGTTGTGGGCGGTACTTCATGAACCCAAAACTTTAACGCCTTTTCCGCATAAGAATTTTGTCATTGTCTATCCCCTCATTCCTTGGATTGGTGTGATGGCAACAGGTTATGTGTTTGGGACTTTAATGAAGCAGGAAAAAACTTCTCGGCAGCGATTGTTTCTTCGATTAGGATGGGGTTTAATTGCTGGCTTCGTAGTTCTTCGCACTTTGAATATATATGGCGACCCTTACCCTTGGTCTGTGCAGAAGAATTTTTATTACACAATACTATCGTTTATTAACTGTAATAAATATCCACCTTCATTGCTTTTTTTGTTAATCACACTAGGTCTGGCAATGCTATTGCTTTACATATTTGAAAAGCGCAGATGGATAATTTTTCAACCTCTAGTTTTATTCGGTCAAGTTCCTTTATTTTTTTATATAATCCACATTTGGCTAATCCATTTTACTGCAATTTTACTGGCTTTACCTAAATATGGATTCAAGGCAATTATTATGACCTTTATAGCTTCCCCTCTAATGCCAGTAGACTATGGATATGGCTTACCCATGATTTACAATCTTTGGATATTTATGATCATTCTGCTTTATCCCATCTGTAGTTGGTATAGAAATTACAAGGTAAGGTATCCTAACAAGTGGTTAAGATACCTGTAGATATTGATTTAAATTCTTCTTGAATTTTCTATCTAATTTTCGGTGCGTTAGAACTTACCTTCATAACGCACCATACTTTTAACGATAAAGCAAGCTAGATGTAACCGCGATTTTTATCGTTAGTTACTACATCATCAATTAGGCAATTTGTAAATCAACGCGGACTGTTATATCGTTGAAGTCTCTGTCTCCACCTTTTGGAAAATCTTCAAAGCCAAAGATGTTATTGCCTAACAAGGTGATTTGGTCTGACTGTTTGGGATTAGCACCTAAGAATGGGAAATAAACTGCGGGGTCTTTGGGGTTGTTATCCAAAATAGCCTCTGGTGTACCATTGGCAACGATGAATGGTGCATAAATGTAACCACCTTGGAAAGTAGCAGTGTAAGTGGCTGTGCCGCTATTGGCTGTGAGATCAATGCCTGCAACACGCGCATTCACTGCCGCTTGAGTATAACCAGCCTGTCCAGGTAAAATGTCTGCGTTACCATCGTTGTTAGTGTCAATGCCACCGTTAGCATCGGTAACTTGATAGAAGCTGACGTAGTTTTTAAATTTGGCATCTTTAGTAACTACAAAATCAGCTTTAACTAACTCTGTTACATCGCGTAAGTCAATTAGTTCCGCTTGGGAATTACCTTGCAAAGCTGTACCGATGGGTAAAACTTCGTCAGTTGATTGAATATTCACTACTAAATCTTGAAAGTCCTCACCATTATTTGGTTGAATTTCCCAAGCTAGGGAAAACGCGTCATTACCCAAACTGGTAACTTTTTGGGTTGTGTCATTGGCAAAGACAACGTTGGTGATGGGGATATCTCCAGCCAGTACACCGTCAGTTGTACCATTTTTCACAGCATAGAATCTGAGGCGATCGCCTGATTCAAACTCCACGCTGCGAGAGATATCAACATTATTCCATCCTTTATTGAGGACGGAGAAAATTGTTTTTGCCCTCTCTAAAGCAGCTTCGGCGTATCCTGCTTCTCCTGGGGCGATACCATTAATTCTGCCTTGGGCATCATCTACGGTAAACACGCCCAATTCGTTGGTACGCTTAGTGTTGCGTTCAGTCAGGTCTACTTTTAGCCTAGTTGTCTCACCGCTACCTTTGATTGTAAAAATATCATTGTCAAAATTTTTGACTAATGTACGATCAAGATTTAGCGGCTTGTCTAAATGCAAAACGATGATTTCGTTGTTGTCAATATCCCCTGGTCTACCCTGAGAGAACGGATAGTTGTTATCGTTAGCAACCAAGATAGTGTTAGCATCCAAAACTAACACATCTTCAATCGTGGTAAAGGGGAAGGTAAACTTAGTGCTGCCATCTTTATTCAAGTCGTTGGGGTCTTGAATATTTAGCAAGTCTGCGACTTCTTCCTTAGCAACAAAACCACTGGCATCTTTTTTCGAGAAGTCAACTTTGAAGATTTTCTTGAACTGGGCTGCATCACCTTGATTACCGTCTCGTTCAATTACGAGATATTCATTGTCGTTAATTACAGCGAAGTCGCCAATGGCGTGGGTGGGTTCTTCTAATTGATAGTAGCCAACCAAACCCTGATATTGTTTTGATGGCACATCAAATTTATATATCCGCAGTGAACCTGTGGGGTCGCCTGTGACTGTACCTTCGAGTAATGGGTATAAGGTTTGCTTATCGGGACTGATGGCTAAACCTTCAAAGCCTTTAGAACCACCAAGGTTAGAGACTGCTGCTTGTCCTACGAATTGATCACGGACTAAATCACCTGTACCGGGGAAGTCAGTAAAATAGGCATCTACACCCAAATTGATGAACTGTTCATATTCTGCTTTTGGGTCGCCATTGTAGTCTGATGCTAAGAATACGCTTTCGTTACGGAAGGTATAAGGATGTACCTGCAAACCTACAGCATGGGCATCTTTGACTAATGTTGTAGGAGTGCCTAAAACTCTATCGGCATCCGTAATTGTACCATCACCATCAAGGTCATCTGGTGTACCGTCGTTATTGCGGTCTACTGTCTGGGCAGGGACTATCAAGCGTTTGCTGGGGCCGATACCTGCGGCATAAGTTGCGATCGCAGCTAGTTCTGTTGATTTAGTTAAATCACCATAGGTGCGAGAATCACCACTGACAGTAAAATCATAAGGTCTTTGGGTTTCGCCACCGAATAGCTGCACCAAGGGAATATTAATCCCGGCGGCTGGCAATAAGTCTTGTTTTAATTCCTGAAGATTACCCACCTCGAAGGATTGAATAAATACTCTTGTCGGGTCGGTAAACTCTTTCGCAACTAAAGTATCAACGAGTAATTGACCTAAGCTGGTATTTATAGGCGTACCATCGATGCGTGTACCTTCCGCAGCAAAGTAAGTAGGATGCTTGGTTTCAGGATAAATGCCAATTTTTTTACCTGTTTCTGCTTCTACCTGCTTCACCAAATCAATGATTTCTTCTAAGGTAGGCACTTTCAGCCCATCATTATTAAATCTGGTTCCCCGCAGATTAGGCAGCCGTTCAATAGAATTTAGGGTTTTGATTTCTGCTAGGGTGAGGTCTTCTGTAAACCAACCTCTGATGGTGCGTCCATCGATGACTTTGGTGGTGAGGCGATCGGCAAACTCAGGACGTAGGTAAATATCAGTGCTGGTATCTATCTCATTGACTGTACCATCTTCATTGAGAATTGCCAAAGCATTCTCATGACGGGCGATTAATCTGCCATCTTTAGTAGCAACTAAATCTGGTTCGATGAAATCTGCACCTTGGGCGATCGCTAGTTTATATGCTTCTAGGGTATGTTCGGGACGCAATCCACTCGCGCCGCGATGTCCAATTACTAGAGGTGCATTACCCGATAAAGTCTCAAACTCTTGCTGATTCAGCACATCGGGGTTTTGCGGCGACCTGACAAACTGCCCGGTTAATTGGTCGCGTACCAAATCACCTGTACCAGGGAAGTCAGTAAAGTAACCATCTACACCCAAATTGATGAATTGTTCAAATTCTTTTTGGGGGCTACCGTTGTAGTCAGCGGCTAGATAACGTCCTTCGTTACGGAAAGTGTAGGGATGAACTAGTAAGCCTGCATCATGGGCATCATCCACCAAGGAAGTTGGGGTTGTGAGAGTTTTGTCGGCATCGTTAACTAAACCATCGGCATTAACATCATCAGCTTGCCCATCATTATTATTATCAACACCCTGGACAGAAACAATCATCCGTTTCCAAGGGCCAATTCCCTCAGCGTAGGTAGCAATTTCTTGCAAACCTGCGGGTGTTCTTAAATCTGCATAGGTGCGGGAGTCACCACTGACAACGAAATCATAAGGCTTTGTTTCAATCAATGAACCATCCAAATTGACATCAACCGCATCCAATAACTGTACCAACGGCAAGTCAATATCCGCAGCAGGCATGATGACATTATTCAACTCTTTGAGATTGCCAACCTCAAAAGACTGAATAAATACTCGTGAGGGGTCAGTGAAATTATTAGCAACCAACAAATCAACTAGCTTTTGGCTAGTATTTACGCCTTGATTTGCAAAGTATGTCGGATGCTTGGTTTCGGGATAGATGCCAATTTTCTTACCTGTATCTGCTTCTACCTGCTTAACCAAATCAATGATTTCCTGCAAGGTAGGAATTTCATACAAATCGTTAAACGCTTGGGGACGAAAATCAGGTTGGATTCTCGCACGTAGGGTTTTAATTTCCGCCAGTGTGAAGTCTTCCGCAAAGAAGCCTTCCTCCTCTACTCCATCAACAACTTTTGTAGTTTTGCGGTCAGTAAATTCTGGACGGTCTGCGACATCGGTGGTGTTAATTAAATTTGGTTCGTGACGGGCAATTAAGACACCATCTTTCGTCACTACTAAATCGGGTTCGATGAAATCTGCACCGCGTTCAATTGCCCGCATATACGAACCGAGGGTGTGTTCTGGTAGTTCTCCACTCGCGCCTCGATGTCCAATCACAATTGGTGGTTTACTATCCAAAGTGTTGAGACTTTTGGTATTTGGTGTAGGGATAGGTGCATCTAAAAGTTTGCCAGTGGCATCAAAGTGCAGTAGGTAAGGGCCAAACTCATCTCCAATCCAGAAAGTTCCATCTTCGGCAATGACCAAAGATTCCACATCGAAATCTGCACCAGTGAGGAAACGTTCATTAGTGTTTTCATTCACTATCTGGAAAGGAACTTTCTTGTCCGGGTCAGATAGTTGAATAAAATCCAATGCCTTAACACTACCATCACCTTGCGCTTCTAAACCTCGGAAACTAGGGTCTACATGATGAATCCGCAGTAGGTAGTCAGCACTGTTATCTTTACTGCCGAAACCATTGTCAGACAAGAAATAAAAGGTATTATCATCAGCTTGCTGTACGCCGCTAAAGCCTTGAATTGGTTGTTTAGCAAAGGGTACATTTCGACCGTTGGTATTTCCAGTAATCGCACTACCCGATGCTGGCCCTTCAGCAAAGCTATCAGCAGGTAATACAGCAAAACCTTTGAGGGTAACTTTAGGTGGAGTCATATCTTTAGGATTACGAGGATTGTAAGTAGTGGTGTCGATAGTTAAGGCATCTGGGAAAGCATTAGCGATGTTTTCCCAAGGCACAAGCTTAAAATTGCTGCTGATGTTCTCGTCGTCAGCGATAACTGCGGGTTCGTTAGAACCGTCTTGAGTGACAAACAATCCGTAGGGGAAGTTTGACCCTAATGGGACGTTGACAACATCTGCACCATCGGACTCTTGCACACTATCAATTGACCCGTTGTTATCTACGGCAAAGCTGCCTAAATATGAGTTATTGCCTTCGCGGGTGTAAGCAACAAAGGTGTTATCTCCTTGGCTGGAGGCTAACAAATAGCCTTTACCATCTTTGCCGTAGTAGATAGTCAAGCCTTCCACATCCGAGGTGAGGTTAGTACCGCCTAAATCCCGGACTTTATCTATTAGTGTGCCTGTATTGCTGCGGTCTGGTTCTGCGTCGAATTTCCAAATTCCGACTTGTTCTTGACCGATGTATAAAAAGCCTGTTTCTTGGTCGGCAACCATACCCTCAGTTTGAGGCGATCGCCCTTCTGTGGTAGGTATTGTAAATTGCCGTACTCTCTCCGCACCAATCTTGCCGTTACCTTTATCTATCAGCTTGAACTGTGCGACATCGCCAGTTTCCCGACGATTGACGAAGACATAGTAATCATTGTTAACAGGGCTACGGTATAAGGCGACACCATAAGCACTACGAGATGAAGAAGAGTAAGGCGGTGTAAAAGGTAGTGCTTGGAAGAGAGTACCGATACTGCTGTCGGTGATGTTTTCTAGATATTGGCCTGGTGTGTTGGGATTAATCTTGAAGATTGCTAGTTTATCATTTTGGCGATCGCTGGCGACGGCAATATCAATTGTTTCATTGCCCAATTTAAAACCGTATTGCAAATCTATATTGTTATAGCGAATATCACCAGGATTGACTGTTTGTAACAGTTCGCCAGATAAGTTATAAACCCGTAGTCCACCGTTTTTAACTGCTGTGAATACTAAACTATCGGCTGCATTATTGCCGTTAACATAAATTGCTGGGTCATCAGCATCCGCATCTTGAATATCATCATCCAACAAATCAGGACGGGTTTCGACTCGCGGTGCGACAGTAGGAATCAAATCTGCGCCTAAAGCCAAAATTTGGGTAAATTGGGCTTGGTTGAAGTTGTTATCACTCACCAAAACGATAGACTGACGACCATCTGCTAGTTTGGGGCCGAAATCTAAACCTTCGATGTTATCAGTTGTGATATTCAAATCATTCAGATTCACTACCAAACGCTTCTGCGCTGGTTGAATTGCTGCTAACTCTTCTGCACTCAAACTTTCTAGCGAGTCGATGGTACTAATATCAGTCGCACCTTGGAGACTGATTTCATAGATTTTGATAGTGTTACCAACACCGACAGCAAAGGAACGTTCTAACGCTAGTAATGTGCCACGATTATCAATGGCGAGTAAATCTACTAAGCCGTTATCACTAAAGCCTGTGGCGGGGTTTGGTGTTATCGATGGGTCAGTGATGTAGAGATATTCTTTTTCTGGCTGACCTGAAACCAAGTTGTATTGCAGAATGCGAGAACGTGTACCTGTAGTGGTGGTAGTAGTTGCACCATCTTGGAATAAGGCGTTTTCGGTGGCGGTGAATAAAGTTTTTTGGTCTGGTGTGATGGTGAGACTTTCAAAAGCTAAGTTATTCCGCACACCGGATGTTTGCGTACCATTAGTATCTTCTACTACAGGCAAGAATTTTTTAGGAACAGGTAGAGAACGCAATTCCTCTCCAGTCAAAGAAAATTCTTTAATGAAGGGATCTGTCACCCGACCAGCATTAGGATTAACTTCCCCTTCGGAGGTAATAAAAACTGTACCTTTGTTAGTTAGGGCGATATCTTCAGGGTCTACACTCAACGGTGCGAAGAAGTTGCCGTTACTATCTTTTAAAGCAGTGACGTTTGTAAAAGCCAACCCTGTAGGAGTGCCATCTCTAAAAGTATAAAAACGGGCAGGGCCATTTTGCGAGCGATCGTCTGAGATCGCATAATAACGATTGTTAGCAGCATCGTAAGCAATACCAGACAAACCACCAACTGGTGTTGCTGTGCCATTGATTATTCCTGCTGCGCCACTGGGAATAAAACCTGTAGGAAAAATTTGCTGCCCTAAAAATCCTACATTGGTAATAGTTTGACCTGCGGCTGTCGCCCCCGCTTGCACATCTGCATAGACCAAGCGATGGTCAGAACTAGGGAAGGGAAAATTCCCTACAGGTGCGAATGTTGGGTCAGTATTGAGAGGCCAAAATACTCCAGAGTTGGTAATTGTTAAGTCAGCCGAGGGTAAGACGTAATCTGTGCGTAAATTGCCAGGGGTTGTATCAGCAAAATCTGCGGTATCAAAAGCAGGATTACCGCTATGATTGGCATTAGCACCGCCTTGTAAAGCCGCTTGTTGCACTCCTCCTGGGCTGGTAGGAACAAAATTAGTATTGATGTTGGGGTTCTGCAAAAGTTGCAAAATAGCATTTTTATAGCTGTCACCATCAAAAGGATCAGCATTCTGATCTCCCATAATCACAAAGCGTGACCCGGAAGCTAGACCACCTCGTTTACCGCCATCATCGTAGATATAATTACCTTTACCTGGAGTTACGTAATCTGCCCAAAATCGGATTTCATCATGGTTACGCTTACCATTGCGGTCTTCAGCACTATCAAAAGTTGGCGGTGTGGGATGGCTAACCAAAACATGAATTGTCTCGCCATTCACTTTGATGGGTACATCCCAGTGACTTTTAGAAGAGAGGCGGAGGATGTTTTGTTCTGCGGTTGAGTACCAAGGTTCAGTAGAACCAGGAATAGTAATGCTGGGTAATAGAGAATCTGGCATATCCTTCCATAAAAAGTTTTGGAAGGTGCGAATGTTGTCTGTGTCAATAGGATATTTAGAAAGTAACAACATCCCATATTGACCAGGAAAATTCCCAAACCCAAAGGCATCGTCACCATATCCTGGTGTGCCTGGGGTGGTAACAATTTTTCCATCGTTATTTAAATCAAACCCAGAAGCAATACCAGTGTTAGAAGGGGCAATGTAGATATAAGGATATTCAACCCCAGTTGCACCATTCTGGCTAACTCCCAGATAATTTTGCTGGAATAATTGGACTGCTTGCAGAGGGTTATTTTGAAAGTAATCAAACTCGTTAATTAGTAAGACATCGGGGTTATTGCGCTGGATAATTTCAGCTACAGCTTTTGCCTGGGCATTGTCGGGGTTAGATAAATCAGTGATTAACTGACCTTCAGCGTTGCGATTTAAAGAAGCGTTGAACTGAGAAAAGCGAATAGAACTTGTAGTTACCATAGATTGTGATTACACTGAAACTCTCTGCTTTGCCTGTTGGTAGGGTGTGCGATCGCAATATCATCTAAACTGCAAAGATGTACCTCACAGTTTGAGCGATCGCACGATTGGATTCATGCTAGGTTCAGTGCCTCACGCTATCTCAGTTAGATTAAGAAATGTCTAGCAAAAGGTTAAATTACGTGTAAAATGCATCAATAAAATGCTGAAAATGCAGCAACACGATTCTTTAGCAGTAACTTTGACGACTTATAGTACATTTTTTTAACTTGATTTCTCTCAAGAAATAGTAGAAGAAAATCAAGTGAAAATGATTATTTATAATGTTGGAACAGAGGTGATTGTTAAATGAAAAAAAAAGTACTCATAGCTGAACTCAACAATACTTTTTATAGTATCTTCTTGAAAGAGCGATCGCTATTCAATAACTAACCTCAAGCCGTTGCTTCAAAACTTTAGCTTAGACATCATGAGCATGGTAAAGGGAATAAGAAAAACTATCACTTTTCACGCGCTCTTAGCTTTCCCTATTCCCCTATTTTCTAAAAAACAAGAACATTTTGAGTTCTCAAAATCACAATCTATTAACGGAACTTACCAGGACTTAAGATAGTCCGGCGTTGAGATTGAGTCGGAGTTTGACGGCGAATTGCTACACCATTGCGTAACTTTGTGCCAGTTCCACCATCTTTGCGGTCTAAGAAAGGTTTGAGATTAATTCCACTTTTTGATGAACTAACTTGTCGATTACCTCCACCTAAGATTGTGCGACCGATGTTGTAAATTTCATCTACTCCGCCTCTACTATTGCGATAAGTGTTTACAGCCGTAGTTTGTTGACCTTCATCCGCAGCAATTAAGTTTTGGAAAATGCTATTGCGAACAGCATACGCATCTTTATCGCGTGGTACTGTTAGCACAATGCGACAGGTAGGGTTAGACTCTGTGGTAACGCAGACAATGTTTTCGTTATTCAAAAAACCTGTCTGAAGTTCTTGCAAGCCATCGGGACGATATTGTTCTAAGCGTTGAGCAATGGTAACACAACGTTTGTATGGATCCCAATTACCACCCAATCTCGCGGGAGCAGCCCAAGGAAAGAATCGCCCTGGTTGGCTTTCGGGCTGATACATGACTGTATACTGACCGTTATAATTCTGGCAGACAAACCTAGCACCATCGACAGTCCCACTGGAAGAAGTGGGTGATGTATCGATAGGAACTGATGAACCTGAAGGATCTGAAGGATCTGAAGTGGTAGGTACAACGATACCACCACCATCGTCAACTTGAGCAAAGGCGGCGGAATTACCCAAAAATAAGGACAAACCCAGACCACTCAAGCATAAAAACTTCAAGGGTTGTAATTTCATAAATGTTCCTCAAAGAAATAGACACTAAGTAACTAATATTTACAGTGACGCAAAAATTTGGGGTTTTGATTCTTTAAGAACGACGCTTTTTGTCTTCTTGCTCTTTTTTCTCTTTGAGCAGTTGTTTAACTTTTGCTTGAATAGTGGTGTGGCGTTCAACTCCTTCATAGGTGTAGCGGTTGTAGTTACCACGATTAATCAAGTTTTCTAAATAACTGACTCGCTCGTTACCGCCTGGGTGCGATGATAGCCAACTGGGAGGGGCATTTTTCTTTTGTTTGTCTAGCGTCACCATTAAGTTACGCAACCCATCAGCAGCATAGCCACTAGCCACAATTAGACGTGTACCGAGGGTATCTGCTTGACGTTCCATTTCACGACTGTAACTGAGGGCAAAAAGTTGACCGACAGTACCGCCTAAAGGCAGATATTGGGTGACGTTAGAAATCAAATTACCTTGGGTGACGAGTTGAAAACCGTGAGATAAAACTACGTGAGATAATTCATGGCCGATTAATCCAGCGAGTTCCGCTTCGGAATTACTTTTAGCGATCGCACCTGCGTTAATAAAAATCTTACCTCCTGGTAAAGCAAAGGCATTAAGTTCTTCTTCGGAAAGCACAAAAAATTCGTATTTAAATTCGTTGCGGCCGGAAACTTTTACCAACTTTTGTCCAATTTCGTTAACGTAGGCCAGCACTTGTTCATCTTTAACTAAAGGTAGTTGTTTTTTTGCTTGCTTGGCTACAGACTCACCAACCGAGCCTTCTCCCTGTAGCAACAAGATGGTAGAGTCCAAGGCAGAGAAAGGCCCCAACAAACTACCTGTAACGGCGTAACCCAATGCACCTGTGAGGATATTAGCTATGGCGTTACCTCTAATTTCTGCGCGGATGTGGGATTTGTAGCGTTTGAGATTTTGTTCTGCGAGTTGCGTAAACTCTTCAGCTTGCGGATTATTAGGATAAAGCATGGCAAACTGACGCGCTGCTAAAGATGCTTCCATCCATTTCTTTTCGCTAGCTAGGGCGGTGACTCTGGCTTTAATTAAATCTGGTTGGTCTGGATAGAGTGATGATGCCCGTTCTAAAATATCTAAAGCTTCTTTTGGGCTATTATATTGTTTCAGAATTTCGGCATAGCGAATATGGCCAGGAATAAATTCTGGATTGTTTTCTACTAATAGTTTAAGTGCTACTAAAGTTCTGGTTTGCAACTTAGCAGCTATTCCTGCTTCTGCTTCTCGCCAATATACTTTGCCCCCTGGCGATAGTTGCGTGGGGTCAAGGATCACCGGTTTGCGTTCTTGGCTTGGTGTATCTGTTTTGGCAAATGGTGCTTTTACTTCACGATATAATTTTTCCGCATCGGCAATTTTTCCAGCAAGGTATAGCTTGTCTGCTTCAATAAATTTTTGTTGACGGGCGATTTCTTCCGGAGTAAGTGCAGGTTCTTCGGCTGCATCTGGTTTTTTAGGTTCGGTGGCTGCTGGTTTTTCTGTGTTGGGTGTATCTGTTGTTTCTACAGTCGTCGTAGCAGGTTCTTGTGCTGGTGCGGGTGCTATCGGTTGCGTCAGGATAATTAAAATTGATGTCCCAACTGACAACAATATCCAACTCAAGGCTAACAGCAGAGACTTCCTAGTTCGTTTCATGCTGGGTTCATTTATGCAAAGGGGTGTTGTTTTAATGCTATGAGTAACAGTCCCCATCCGCATAGGGTCTCTTCCTTGAATTCTGATGATATACAAGATCCCCGACTTATCTAAAAAGTCGGAGATCTGACCACCTTCATTTATCAAAAAAATTTTTTTGCCAAATCAGAATAATTATAATTTCGGAGTTGATAAATAGTTATAAATACTATCTTATTTGGATAATTTTTAGGATAGTAAATCTATAAGAGAAGAAACGTTATAATAATGGTCTAAGTTTATTAATCTAAGCTAAGTAAATGCTATGCGGCACAAAGCTGATGAGATTGTCAAAACACTCAAGAGCAAAGGATTGCGAGTGACTCCCCAACGCTTCGCAGTATATGCAAATCTATTAGGAAGAGAAGACCATCCTACGGTTGATCAAATTTTGACAAACTTAAATCAGGATGTGCCGACTTCATCCCAGGCTACCGTTTATGCTGCGTTGCAAGCATTACGTGAGGTTGGCTTGGTACGAGAGGTGCTGTTAGACGAAGGCGTTTCTCGTTACGATGCCAAGGTTGGGCCGCATCATCATTTTCGCTGCAACTGTTGTGGTGCGATTGAAGACATTAGTTGGGATACATTTGAGTGTATTGACTTAAGCAAATTGCGGTCGGGACTGAAAGCAGAACGTTATGAAGTTACTGTGCAGGGAATTTGCGATCGCTGCCAAGAGAAGTCTGAAGCCTGAAGTCTGAAGTATGAAATTTTTCGATTGGTTAAACCTTAACCGTGACCTATTTCCTGCTTATAAAGCCAGGCTAGGCTTTATTTGGGCTTAATTTTGTTTAAGCCCCGCTAATTCCTGCTAAAACATCCCATCAATCCGCCAAGCCACCACCAAAAGGTCTAGTTCAAAAATCCACACAAACACAATGTAAGCGACCAAAAAGCCTATTTTCTCGTCAGCGATGACACCCGATTAAATCAGACTTATCATTCAGCACGACAACCAAAAGGCTACAACCCTGATTATTACGTTGGCTGATTAAACCTGCTTATGATTGCAACGCGATGACCACTTACAGGTATGAGCCACACCCAATAGGATTCGCTGATGTTGTGGCTTGTCTGAGAAGTCTATACTCGCTTCTACACCCCTGGTTGATCAATTGTTGCTATCAAAACCGATATCATTTTTCTCTGCCGTAGCGTCTACACATGGTGTAGACGGAAATCAACTGTAAATAAAACTTACCTCTCTAGTGGTGCGAGGGACATTTCGTGCTATTGTCTGACTGGTTTTATAGGAAATTTCATATAAAATGGACGATGACGAGGATATTATAGAAATTCCTTTACGACCTCTGGTTTGGATGGGAGACTCTCTCAAGAATATCCGCTCATTTCCTGAAGAGGTACGTGCATCAGTAGGTTATGCGCTGCAATTAGTGCAAGCCGGGGAAACACCAATGGATGCCAAGTCTTTTAAAGGGGTTGGAAGCGGCGTGTATGAAATTGTCAAACGCTACGATACCGATACTTATAGGGCAGTCTATGCGGTAAAGATTGGAGAGAAAATTTATGTTCTGCACGCTTTTCAAAAGAAATCAAAGCAGGGGATTAAAACTCCACAGGCTGATGTTGATCTAATTAAACAACGCTATAAGGATGCGGTAGCCAGAGAGAAACAACAATGACACAGGAACCAGTTTTTGAAGAAAGCAGTGGCAACGTATTCGCTGACCTCGGTTTAGAGGATGCGGATGAACTTTTTACACGGGGCAAGATAGGAATTCACGTACTGCGCCTTTTGAAACAACGCAACCTGAAACAGCGTGAAATCAGCGAACTTCTTGGCATTCCCCAGCCAGAAGTATCTCATCTAATGAAAGGAGAATTTCAACGGTTCAGCGAGGGCAAACTGCTCATTTTCCTTAAGCGACTCGATACGGAAATCACTTTACATCTTCGCTCTCGTCACGAGCCTGGCCAATCTACTGAAACTGTAATATCGCTATAGGACAATACAGTTCAGTTAAGACTAAAACTCTTTGTTAAAGTCATTTCCTTTAATGAACCACAAAGGGCGCAAAGAGCGCGAAGAGAAGAAAAAATTACTAACTGAACCGTATTGCGCTATGGGATAGGATAGAAGCCTCGTTGTGTCTATCACCATAGTTTATAGCAGTCCTAAATCAGTTTGAGTTACTTTATACTTCAAACTTCAGGCTTCATCACTGCATCTAATAACAAACCTGCGCCAAACCTAACTGCGTCAGTGGTGGGTAAACCTGTTTCGGCTGTAGTATGTGCGATCGCTTCTTGGGCTGCAAACTCATCTAAGTGAGCAGTGTTCAACGCTATACCAACTACAGGTACTTTACCAAATGCTCCCCCAGCACTAGCGACAGATTCATACATTTGAATGACTTTAGTTAATGGCGGAATCGGGACATGGGGGTTATTTTTATTGTGAGTTTGTCCGGCGCGATGTACTAGTATTAATTGTGTAGGTTGGGAACCGCGAATTAACGGCAAAGTTGCGGTAGAACCAGGATGTAACAGCGAACCTTGTCCTTCAATAAACAGGATGTCATAGTCCTGACCATAACGCATAACTATTTGTTCGACAGCACCAGCAGCAAAATCTACCCGAACTGCATCTAAGGCTATACCGTCACCTTCTAACATCAAACCAGCTTGACCTGTAGCGATAAACTTAGAACTCCAACCCTGCAATTTTGCCGCCTTGTTTAGTTCTAAACTGGTAGACATTTTGCCAATTGCCATATCTGTTCCGACCGTCAAAACTCGACGACAGGGAAGAGTCCGCGCCAGACCGCTAGCTATCTCTATATTTGGTGGTTCTTTGCGGACATCCCAAATTGCTTGTCCTGGTTTGAGGAGGGCATTTAACTCTGCGATCGCAGCTAATGGTGTATGTAAACCATTAACTAAAGACATCCCAGCTTGTAGCGCATCTTTAATTTCTAACAAATAATCATCAGGTAAAGCACCACCCTTAGGAGCAATCCCTATTACTAAAACTTCTGGTTTGTACTCTAACGCTGCTGCTACCGATTGTACAATCGGCACATCACGCTGGATACCTGTTAATCCTGGCAAAGATCTGCCAACAGTTTCTCGATCAATTACTGCAACGATTGGGGCTTTACTATAGCGTAAAATTGACAACCCTGTTTTTCCGTAGGTTCCAATTACTCCATCATGCAGCAGAATAGCTATTTTTTTATCAAGCGGCAAACGCACTGTATTGTACTCCCAACCCTGGTAAATCGTTTGGTAAAACTCTTCCCTCTTCCACTAATGCACCCTTAAACGGGTCATCAATTAAGTTTAAGTGACTATCTAAATCTAAGTAATCAGCCAGTGGTGCTAATTGTGCTGCTGCTGTGTTAGCTAACGAACTGTCAGAATAGCAGCCAAACATCACTTGTAACCCATAAGCACGCGCTGTATGCACCATCCGCAATGCCTCTGTTAAGCCTCCTGACTTCATCAGTTTGATATTAATACCATCTACATAGTTTGCCAAATGGGGAATATCAACGCTGGTAAAGCAACTTTCATCGACAAAAATCGGCAGAGGTGATTTCTGTTTCAGTTGGACTAAATCTCCTTCTTGACCTCGTGCCAAAGGCTGTTCTACATACTTTACACCTATGTCAGCCAGCCAACTGCACATTTCAATAGCATCGGTTAAACTCCAACCGCCGTTGGCATCTACAAAAAATTCCAGCTGCGGTGCTTCTTGTTGCACAGCGAGTAGCATTTGCCGATCTGCATCAATCCCATCAGGACTGCCTAACTTCACCTTAAACAGCCGGACATCCATAAACTGTAACCAGTCTCGCGCCCTTGCCCTTGCGCCTTCTGGCGAATTGATGCCGATAGTTACCGAAGTTGGTACGATGTTATGGCGATCGCATCCCCAAATTTGCCACACTGGTAAACCGACACGCTTACCTAGCCAATCGTGCATCGCCATATCCAAAGCCGCCCGCACCGACGAAGGCACTTGTTTTTGGATTAAAATCTGCTCAACTTGTTGTCTCTGCAAAGGATGGAATGATTTTAATAATGGTATAACTTGCTCTACAGCATCTTTAATTTGCTCTGTTCTTTGAGCATGATTACCTACACCAAAAGGCGATGCTTCACCCCAACCCTCAATACCATCTTCAGTAATTTTTACCCATACATTTGTTGTTTGTGCAGTTGTACCCCTACTAATAGTCAAGGGAAAACGTTTATTGACAGTAAATAGATTTACGTCTACTTGCATAAGTCTGCTCTATCATGGCTAGGGCAAAAAACAGTGTAAGAAATTTTAGCCTAATTCTTGCATCTGTTATACTTTTTTACATTATTTAACTCCTACACCTTGTTTATAAAACTGCACCAAACTCTTCCTAACTTTCTCTCTTTGCGTTCTTTGCGACGGCAGTCGCTTCAAGTCGGGGAACCCGCCCAACGCGCTACCTTATCTTTGCGGTTAGTTTCATTATTTCTTCTGCATCCTCGCAGTTTTATTTATAAATAGTATTACATATATGAGCAATCTCAAAAAGTGGAAAATATTGCAATCAGAAATGGTATTAAACTATCGCTGGTGTAAAGTAAGGCAAGATAAAATCGAATTACCAAACGGTCAAGTAATTGATGATTATTTTGTCAGTATTAAGCCAGAAATTGCAATTATTTTACCAATTACAAAAAATAAAGAAGTAATTTTTGTCCGTCAATATAGACACGCCGTAGGAGATTTTTTTATAGAGTTACCAGCAGGACATTTTCACACCGCACAAGAAAGTGCTAAAACAGCAGCTATTCGAGAATTGCAAGAAGAAACTGGTTATCTGGCTAAACAAGTGAGAGAAGTTGCAGTGTTCTATGATAAACCAAGCAAAGATACGAATCGCATACATTTATTTTTAGCCGAAGATGTCGTGAAAGTTAGCGAACAGAATTTAGATATAACAGAAGAAATCGAAGTAATTTTAATTCCTGTAGACTTAGTGTTTGATAAAATTGCTCAAGGCGAAATTTCAGTTTCTGGAACTATAGCGGCTCTCTTTTTAGGTTTACAAATTATCAAATAAATAAAATGATATTTCTTTTTCCTAGTGATTACTTTAATCCCAAGAAAGCAGATGCAGCTTATTTGGAGCAAGTTGCTTGTATGCAAAATGCAGGGTTTACAACTTCTGTGATTTCTTTAGAGTCCTTAGGTTCTGTTTCATCAAAGATAATTCCAGTTCCCGAAGCAGGTTCAAAAGTAGTTTATCGAGGTTGGATGCTTTCGCAGTCTGATTATGAGTTATTAGTTAGTGCGGTAGAAAGTACAGGTGCAAGTGTCTTAAATTCTACGGCTGAGTATTTAGCAACACATTATATTGTGAATTGGTATCCTTTAATAGTTGACTTAACTCCAGAAACTAAATTTTATTCTGTCAATGATGATTTAGAGAATGAGTTAAATAAGCTTGGCTGGAATGGATTTTTTATCAAAGATTACGTTAAATCTCTCAAAACCTCAGTTGGTTCGATAATTAATAAACCTTCAGAGATCAGAACTGTGATTACCGAGATGCAGAAGTTTCGAGGCAGTATTGAGGGAGGTATTTGTGTACGACAAATCGAAGATTTTATCCCTGAGACTGAGAGGCGTTATTTTGTCATATATGGAAAACCTTTTGCTGCTTCACCAGATGAAGAAATTCCAGAAATTGTTGAAGAATGTGCCAGAAGAATTGAAAGTAAGTTTTTCTCAGTAGATGTCATAGAATGTAGAGACGGTAGCAAGCGAATTGTAGAAATTGGTGATGGGCAAGTATCAGATTTGGTGGGATGGACAAGTGAACGTTTTGCCCAATGTTGGGTTGAGTCAAACTTAAGAAACTAGCGAAGTTGAATGAATAAAAGCATTAACTTCTGATACGCTACACTTGATGTATCTCTGGGAGTATCAAATTGCCAACGCAGCAACAGTTAGTAACTGTTGCATTTCTCTGCCAGTTGCTTTCCAATTTGTACCAGCCAATTCAAGTTTTTCGTTATGACCAGAGATTTAAAACTATATATATACAGGCTGGAGTAAGCGACGAAATTGCACTTGTAATTGATGAAGATGGGAGTTGGGAGTTTATTCTATGATGCCAAATCTATCTCAAATGACTAATACTGAGATTAAACGATATATTTCTGAACACCGTAATGATCCTGAAGCTTTTCAAGCAGCGATGGAAGTTATAATGAGCCGTCGTAATCCTGCAAACCGTCAGCCTTATCCTTTAGATTTGGCAAATCCTGAGACGGAGGTTGAAGCCATTTTAAAACAAAAGCTAAATTTGGCTGAATAGTTACTAATTTTTCTAAAATCTAAGGTTGGGTTTCACTTCGTTACTCCCAACCTACAGTCATTATAAGCTAAGGAAGTAAACGAAATTTCCCAGAACCAAGAAAAACTAACTTTAGTTGAGGTGGTTTATTTTTCTCCCATTGCAATGTCTTGTATTGCTGTAGCCATTTACGAATCACTGGTAAGTTTGTATGCTCTCGAAACTCTGGGCATTTGTTCCAGAAACCATTTGTAAGTGGAAAAATATAAGTTATCCCATCAATTTCTACTTCAATTTGCTTCCATTCTTTATTAAAATATCTGTCTCTATCTTTTAGGTGAATGCGAATGCCATAGCTATCTCCAATCTCATTACTTTTACATTTTTTATAAGCACTAGCTTGCATCACATCCATATGTAATAAGTTAGTTAAAGCCAGAGTAAAAATAAAGTAACATAATGATTTAATAAATACATAAAGGCATAATTAAAATTTTTAATTTAATTTTGATTAAATTATGAAATTACTAGTTGACAAAATCAATTCAGAAATTGGAACGATTTTAATTGCCTCGGATGGTGAAAAACTTTGTGCTTTGGATTTTGCTGATTACGAGCAACGGATGGGGAAACTTCTCCAAAGGCGTTATGCCAGTTTTGATTTTGAATATGTAAAAAATCCGCAGGGTTTTAGTAGTAAAATTCAAGCTTATTTTGAGGGCGATCGCACCAGTTTAAACAACATTCCAATCAGCACTGCTGGGACTACATTTCAGCAGCAAGTATGGCTTGCACTACGAACTATCCCTTGGGGAAGCACTATTTCTTATGCTGATTTAGCGGCAAGAATTGGTAAGCCGACTGCCTATCGCGCTGTCGGCATGGCAAATTCACTTAATCCAGTCGCACTTGTGCTTCCTTGTCATCGAGTCATCGGTGCGAAAGCTGCACTTACAGGTTATGCAGGGGGATTAGAACGCAAGCGTTGGTTGCTTAATCATGAAGGAATTAAACTGATTTAGCTATCATGACGTATATCAAAGTTGAAAATATACGTCACTTAGAGGCATTATGCAAACGAAGCTGACTTTACGCTTAGACGATGCACTAGTTAAGAAAGCTAAGAAATGGGCAAAAATTCATAACATCTCCCTTTCAGAAGCGATCGCAACTTTTTTTGAGCAGTTGCCAGATCCAGAGCAACCAATTGAACTTAGTTCTTGGACTCAGAGTTTAGTAGGAATTTTGAATCTAGAAGAAAATGTTGACGATTCAGAGGTTTTACAGCAGCAATACTTGGATTATCTTGAGGATAAATATCAGTGAAAGGGATACTTTTCGATACTGATGTAGTTCTTGATGTGTTGCTGCAACGCCAGCCTTTTTTTACAGCCTCAGCATTAGCAATTGATACGGTTGCTCAAGGAAAGGTAGAAGGATACTTAGCAGCACATACAATAACTAATCTGTTCTATATTTTAAGAAAACATTTAGGTAGTGAAAAGAGCCGAGAAACATTAAATACTTTGATGTCTAAACTTCAGGTTGCCGCAGTTACAGATGCGGTAATTAGAGAAGCACTTGCAAGTTCATTTACTGATTTTGAGGATGCGGTGACTCATGCATCTGCTAGAGCCGCAGGGATAGAAGCAATTGTCACCCGCAATATTAAGGATTTTCGTCTAGCTACTATCCCCGTTATGCTGCCAGAGGTTTTCTTGGCAACTCTCAGCTAATTCATTTTTGACCTACAACTTGCGGGGGTAATACTACTTTCTTGGCTAAACCTAATGTTTTTAAAGCTTTAATACTCCACCAAGTGATATCAATCTCCCACCACTGAAAGCCAGATTTGGCTACGTGGGGAAAGGTATGATGATTGTTGTGCCAGCCTTCGCCATGAGTTAGAAGTGATACCCACCACAAGTTACGCGCTTCATCGTTGGCATCAAAGGTGCGATAACCCCAAATGTGTGATGCAGAATTGACAAACCAAGTGGAGTGCCACAACAAGACTGCTCTTACAAACATCCCATAAACTACAAAAGACCAACCGCCTAAAGCATATAGCAAGATTCCCAAGGGAATTTGCAACAATAAAAAGTAGCGATCTAACCAGCGATAGTAAGGTTGTCTTTCAAGGTCAGGCGCATATTTCTTATAAACTTCATAGTCAAAAAACTCAGGACGAGGACACAGAATCCACAGCATATGACTCCACCAAAATCCACGCTTGGCAGAGTAGGGATCTAAGTTGATATCTTCTGTGTGGGCGTGATGCTGGCGGTGTCCACCAATCCAAAAAATCGGCCCACCTTGCATAGCTAAGGCTCCAATAGTGGCGATCGCATATTCTAACCACTTGGGTACTTGGAAACTCCGATGGCTTAATAGTCGATGATATCCTAAGCAGATGCCAATACTTCCGAACAGCCAATGGAGAAACACCAACAATCCTAGCGCTGACCAAGAAAAAAACCAAGGAGCCAATAAAGCTAAGGCATGAATAGTCGCAAAAAATGCCACATTCACCCATCTGATACGAGGTGAATTTCTTGTCTCAGGGGCAACCGCCAGATACTTTGCAGTCATAAACAATTCCGTTGATGGATCATGAAGTGATTTGCTTGATTTTCGGCAAGCTTTCCCAATAAATTTTTCCATTCTGTAAACTAGTTCGTTACAGTGGAGTGAAGCAAGTATCACTTACATTAGGCATCGTAACAACTATTGAAATTTTGTGCAAGTGGCACTTGCATTTTTCTTATGGCATCTCAATCTATTTCAGCCCGTCAACGCCTTATTCAGGCAGCATTAGATTTATTTACTACCCAGGGAGTCAGTAGTACTACTACGCGTCAAATCGCCGAAAAAGCTGAAGTTAATGAAGTGACGCTATTTCGCCATTTTGGTAATAAACATGGGCTACTTTTAGCTGTATTAGAAGAATCAGCAGCTTTTAAGGATTTGGGAGAATCTCTAGTCAAACGGGCTACTCCTCCTGGTAACGTCTATCAAGCCCTGAAAGATTATGCAAGTGAAAGCTTACATACATTAGAACGAGTCCCGGAATTTGTGCGCTCTGTAGTCGGTGAAGCAGACCAATTTCCGGCGGAACATCGCCGTGCTTTGGGACGAGGATTAACAGAAGCCAATCGCTATGTAGCTCAATATTTAGCTACTGTCATCCAGCAAGGAGACATTAATACCTATCTTCCGGCAGAAAAATTAGCTAGTTTACTCAATGGCATGATTTTGGGTTATGCAGTAATTGAATTCACAAGTGAATTTCATGAACTGTGGGAAGATCGAAATGATTTTTTAGAGAATTTAGTAGAGTTGTTTTTACATGGAGCTATGTCCTCTGCGCCGCAATCAGCAATAGAAGCCTTAATTGCCAGTGAAGTAGTTGACTTACCTGCGATTTTAGTCCACGAAATTCTGCAAAATGCCAAAAAGTCAGGAATACAGGATTATGCTTTAGCATACTTGTTATTTGGTGCTGGCTTATCAGTTCCAGAAATAATTGGCTTGCAGCGATTGCACCAAGTATGTGATCCCCAAGGACACTTTCTCCAAATTACCACCCCAGGGTTACCTCGCCAAGTACCTGTAAATCAATGGATTTTAGGTAAACATTATGGTGCTTACACTAATAATCCTCTAATGAAGTGGTTAAAAAGTCGTAAAGATCATCATCCAGCTATGTTTATTGGTGTTGAAGGTAACTCTATGTCTGAAGCTGAATTGCTGCAACGTTGGCAACTTTGGACTCAAGGACTACTCACACCTCAAGGAAAAATACCAGAAATTTCCCAAGCCCAACAAACTTGGCGTGTAGAAATGATTATGCGAGGGATGAACTTGGAAGATTTGAGTATTCTGACAGGTTGCGATCGCACTCAATTACAGCCTTATGCCCGCCGCGCCAAAGAAAAAGCTGCTTTAGAGGCGGCTGTTCGTTTAGATCATAAGCCAGCATGACAGCAACTTGCTTTATATTAAATGGTTAGAAACCAGATTTAGGTGAAACCTTACGTTGTTTCATGATGACACTCATCCAAAAAACTCATGAGTCCAAAAGTCAGCAAAATTTTCAAGCAGTCGGGGGTAATTCCTTATAGAGTTCAAAACGGGAACATCGAAGTCTTGTTGATTACAACCCGCGATCGCAACAACTGGGTAATTCCAAAAGGCGGAATTTCTAAAGGTATGAGTCCGCGTGCTTCAGCCGCCAAAGAAGCTTGGGAAGAAGCTGGCATAATTGGGCAGGTAGATGAGAATAAAGTTGGCACTTACAGGTATCGCAAACGCGGCAAAATTTACCGAGTGCATATGTATTTATTGTTAGTAGAAATGCTGAGTGAGGATTATCCCGAAGCAGGCCAAAGACAAAGAGAATGGCTTGATGTTGCTAGTGCTATCAAACTAGTCAAACAAAACTCCCTTAAAAGAATTCTTAAGCAATTTTTTCAGATAAAAACGCCTTGTTTTCAGCCTTCACTCCCTACCAATATTTCTATATTTTAGAAACATTTATGAGTGCTGGACTTAAATTTTTAAGGTTTACGGATATATCCCCATTTACCTCCTGTAAAATAAGCTTTTCCTTGTTCCTCATATCGTTTAAATTCTCCACCTATATTAACTAATGCCATACTTTGATAAAATGGTTTAGCAAAATCAAAAATTGGTTGAATAATAAACTCACCAAACTGATTAATATATCCCCATTTATTATCTATTTTGACAGAAGCTACCCCTTGAGAAAAAATATCAGCTTCATCAAATTTTGGCTCGATTATAAAATTACCAAATTTATCTATATAACCTGATTTATTCAAAATTTTAACTGCTGCTAAACTTTCAGAAAATCTTCCAGCCTCATCAAATTGAAAGTCAATTCTAGTTTGACTTGTTTGATTAATATATCCCCATTTATTATCTATTTTTACGGCTGCTAAGTCCTCAGATAATGATTTAGCTTCATCAAATTGAGCAGAAATAATGATTTTGCCTGTTTGCTCAATATATCCCCACTTATTAGCTATTTTTATAGCTGCCATACCTGATGAAAAAGATACCGCATCATCAAATTGTAAGGGTATGACTAGTTTGGCATTTTTATCGATATACCCATATTTATTATTAATTTTTACTAGGGCTAGTCCTTCTGAAAAAGGTGCAGCAGTATCAAACCGCAGGCGGCTGATAAGTTTACCTGTTTTATCAATGTAACTGGATTTGTATCCCATCTTAACGGCTGCCATCCCTTCCGAAAATTGTTCAACCCAATCAAATTGGGCTTTGAGAACTGTTTCCTGTGATGGATTTATGTACTTGAAATTACTATTTATCCGTCGATGAGTAAAACTGAATTTTTTAATTTCTTTCTGATCAAAATTACCAGGAGATTGAGAGTAAACCTCTGATTGTAGAACTTTAGCTAAAGCGTTATTATCTTCTATTAAAGCTTCATAAAAGAATAAAACTTCTCCTTTAATACCAACAGAACGGTTATATTTTAATGCCTGGACTAAATGTTGTGGAGTAATTATATATGTATTTTGTTTTAACAGCACACCTGGTATTAGCTGGGGCAGTTGTTCTTTTGTAAATTGATTAGCTACTACTCTATCTATATCTCTCTTATAAAGTTCAAACTCTCGGTAATATAACTGCGGATGAATTAAATCGACTAATCCCTGTTCTACCCAAGTTTTAGAATCTTGTAGATAGTTCTCATGACTCCAAGGATAAGCACTCGGAGCAAGTGAAATAATTAAATCTGGATTAACATTAATTATTTCACGGTAGACGCGCGTGAGAAAATTTGTCAGAATATCAGCCCGCCACTGTAACCACTTTGGTTCTTTCACATTTTCTGGAGGTAGTTGATTAAACTCTTGTTTATAGCGTTCAACAGTTTTTGAATCGTAACCACCTTCACTGGGGAAAGCAGGAAAGCGATCATCTCCTTGAATACCTGCAACTTCATAATTTTTAACGACTTCTAGGAATAAACTTAGTAAAAAGTTCTGCACTTCGTTATCAAAAGCATTCAACCACTCAAAACCATTTTTAATTAATAAATTACCAGCAGAGTCACGGGCTGCCCATTCTGGTTTTTTGGCGATGATTGACCCACCGTTCTTTTTATAAGAACTAGCAAATCCATACTCAAACCAAGGAATAACAGCGATATTAACTCGTTTAGCTTCAATAATTAATTCTGCTAAAGGATCTCTACCTTGAAATCGTGGATTTATTTCTGTGCCAAAGTTTTCTCGCATAACTCGGCTGAGATACGTAGTTAAACCGTTATTCCAGACAACAGGAAATACTACGTTGAATCCTGTTTCAGCAAGCAAGTTCATTGCTTTAACAATATTTTGTTTGGAGTCAAAAACTTGGCTACCTGTTGTAGTTATCCAAATACCGCGAATTTCCATGAATTAGGCTGATTGTGAGTTATTGGTATTTTCTTTGACTAAAGCTAATCCTTCTGCAAAATAACTAGCTTCATTAAATTGCGGAGGAATGACAAATTTGCCAGTTTTGTCGATATAACCCCACTGATTATCTTTTTGTACCCGTGCCAATTCTTTGACAAAAGGATCAGCTGCATCAAATTGTGGCGGAATGACGAATAATTCTAGACCAGCAATATAATTGTGAGGTACGGTAGGAATTTCTAGAACTCGACATATCAATGCAGCGATGTCGCCTCTAGTAGCATTTTGATTGGGTTGTAAGCGTTTGATGTCAGGATAGTTAACTACAATACGTTTTTCTGTAGCGGCTGCGATCGCACGTATTGCATAACTAGGAATTTGCGCGAAATCATCATAATACTTCTTTACAGTATTTATCGGGTCTACTGTGACTTCATAATTTAACCCAGAGGCTAAAGCCGCCAAAACTTGCACACGTGAGATGATTTCATTAGGTTTAAATAAATTATTAGGATAGCCAGATAAATACTTTGACTGATAGGCTTGGGCGATCGCTTTTGCAGCCCAGTGATTTGTAGGTACATCTGTAAAGCTAATCGCCGGAAGAGATAATGGCTGTCGTGGTAAAGCTGTAGAAATAATCGCTGCAAATTCAGCACGAGTCACAGGTGCAGCAGGGCGAAAAGTACCGTCAGCATAACCTTTGAAGATATTTCGCTGGGTGGCTGCAAGAATTGACGCTTTTGCCCAATGGTTTTGAATGTCGGGAAAAACGGAACCGCTAAACATTGATGTAGAAATAACCCTGATTTTGTTCGTATCAATTAAAGCCTGCTTTCTTCAGGATTGTCCAGTATAAAACTATATTCTCGTGAGAGTCAGATGTTAGCGATCGCCTGACTATTTTGAGGTTGGACATCCTTAATTAACAGAGAAATCTATCATCTGTGCTTGAATTGTGATTACTGTAAAATTAATAGTATTTTTATGTATTCTTATGTACTAAATTTTTCTGTAAAAAATACCGTTGATGTCCAGGTGGAAAATTTTCGAGAACACCAAATATTTGGTAGCCGAGACGCTGATAAAAACCTAAAGCTTGAAAACTGAAAGTATCCAGATAAGCATGACTACAATTACGCTGTTTCGCCACTTCCTCTGCGTCTAACATCAATTTTCTGCCATAACCTTGACCTCGCAGAGCCTCATCTACCCACAGATGCGAAATATACAACCATCCCCAGTGTGTTTTACCAACTAAACCCGCAACAATAGTGCTGTCACCATCGCGTACCCAAATAGCCAGGGGATCATATACGTCTTTTTCTGTCTGGCTATTGTTGTATTCCACTAGTTGGTTGATGACACTACGAATATCTTGGGGATCAGGATGATTATCTATAGTAATTGTTAGTTTTGTCATCGTAGTTAACCAAATAGCGTTAAAATAACACGGAATTACGAAGCGGTAACTTTACGTTGACCGGTAATAAAATAAAATGTAAGCCTTTGTGAATTCTCAACTACCTAAAGGTAGAGGTTTAGTAACAGATAAACCATTTTCTCCGGGTTAAGCTTGTCGCATTTATAACAGTAGTAAGATTTTTATGAGTTCCAGGATTCGCTTTTTAATGTGTCCTCCTGACCACTATGATGTGGACTATGTGATTAATCCTTGGATGGAAGGAAATATTCACAAATCCTCACGCGATCGCGCAGTCGAGCAGTGGCAAGGTTTATACCAAATTCTCAAAGAACACGCAACTGTAAATTTAGTAACACCGCAGAAAGGTTGGCCTGATTTAGTTTTTACTGCCAACGCGGGTTTAGTGTTAGGCAAAAATGTAGTTTTAAGTCGCTTTTTACACAAAGAACGTCAGGGAGAAGAACCCTACTTCAAGCAATGGTTTGAAGAAAATGGTTATACAGTATACGAACTACCAAAAGATTTACCTTTTGAAGGCGCAGGCGATGCACTTCTAGATAGAGAAGGGCGTTGGTTATGGGCAGGATATGGCTTCCGTTCAGAGCTAGATTCTCACCCATATCTCGCCAAATGGCTAGATATTGAAGTGTTATCTCTGCGTTTAATTGATGATCGTTTTTATCACTTAGATACTTGCTTCTGTCCTTTAGTTAACGGCTATTTACTTTACTATCCTGGTGCGTTTGATTCTTACTCCAACCGCTTAATTGAAATGCGAGTGGCAGCAGAAAAGCGGATAGCTATAGAAGAAGCCGATGCAGTCAACTTCGCCTGTAATGCGGTGAATGTAGACAGCATCGTCATCATGAACAAAGCCAGCGAAGCTTTAAAATCTCGTTTGAATGCTGTTGGCTTCGATGTGATTGAAACACAGTTAACCGAATTTCTGAAAGCGGGTGGGGCAGCTAAATGCCTCACCTTGCGGGTAACAGAACCAGTACGCGAAGAAGTTCATGCTAATGTTTCTGTCGAAAGCCGAATTATTCGTCTAGAAGGGCATTTGCTGGACTCTGGTTTAATTAACCGCGCCTTAGATTTGATTGTCGATACAGGCGGAAGCTTCCAAGTCTTGAATTTCAACTTGGGAGAACAACGGCAAAGTACCTCTGCGGCTGAGGTAAAGGTATCAGCACCATCCCATGAGGTGATGGAAGAAATCATCTCTCTGTTAATTGATTTGGGTGCGGTAGACTTACCTCAAGATGAACGGGATGCCAAACTAGAACCTGTGATTCTGGCGGGTGTCGCACCTGATGATTTCTACGTCAGCACAATTTATCCTACGGAAGTGCGGATAAATGGGCAGTGGATAAAAGTAGAAAATCAGCGCATGGACGGCGCGATCGCCATTACTCAAACTGCTAATGGTATAGTCGCAAGATGTAAAATTCTCCGCGATTTGGAAGTTGGCGAACAAGTAATTGTGGATGTATTAGGTATCCGCACCATCCGCAAAACCGAATCGCGGGAACAACGCAATGCCCAAGAATTTAGCTTTATGTCGGCGGGTGTTTCTAGTGAACGCCGCGTCGAGTTAGTGGTAGAACAAGTTGCTTGGGAATTACGTAAAATCCGAGATGCTGGCGGTAAAGTAGTTGTCACAGCCGGGCCTGTGGTCATTCATACTGGTGGCGGCGAACATCTTTCACGCCTCATTCGGGAAGGTTATGTGCAAGCCTTACTTGGCGGAAATGCGATCGCAGTCCACGACATCGAGCAGAATATCATGGGTACATCCCTTGGTATGGACATGAAGCGGGGTGTCGCAGTGCGTGGTGGACACCGCCATCATCTAAAGGTAATTAATAGTGTCCGTCGTCATGGCAGCATTGCCAAAGCTGTAGAGGCGGGGGCAATTAATAGCGGCGTGATGTATGAATGCGTCCGTAATAACGTGCCGTTTGTCTTAGCTGGTTCCATTCGGGATGATGGGCCTTTACCTGATACCCAAATGGATTTGATTAAAGCCCAGGAAGAATACGCCAAACATCTTGAAGGTGCGGAGATGATTTTGATGCTGTCATCCATGCTGCACTCGATTGGTGTGGGGAATATGACCCCGGCTGGTGTGAAAATGGTTTGTGTGGATATTAATCCAGCTGTAGTAACTAAACTGAGCGATCGTGGTTCGATTGAATCAGTTGGTGTAGTTACAGATGTGGGATTGTTCCTGAGTTTGTTGATTCAACAGCTTGATAAGTTGACAAGTCCTTATCGTGCGGTGGTAGGTTAAGAAAATAACCGCAAAGAACACAAAGGGCGCAAAGAAAGGAAATGGCAAGAGTTGCTTTCACAAGAGAGTTGCAAGTTAATTGGGTCAGTTTCATTGCTGATTTTCTGCTGGTGGGAATGGTTTTTGGCCCGCCAGTCGCTCCTTTTCTTGCTGCGTCTGGAGTATGGGTGCTTGGGGGTATTGCGAACATCATTTATTTCATGGGAAATCATGTGTGTCCGCAACCAGAAATGGGCTTAGATTTAGCACCCCCATTTATCATGGCTGTTTGTATGCGGTGTTATGGTACTGTCACAGGGTTGTTAATTACTCGTCTGCTGTATGCTGTGACTGGCGGTAAAGGTTTTTATTGGTTAAGTCAATATGGTTGGAATGGTGCTTCTTTAGCCAGTGTGTTGATGATGGCTTATCCGTTAGAATTAGCAGCGCAAATTTTTGGCTTGTGGAATTTTAATAATTATCTGGTTACGCCATTTGGGTTAATTACAGGCTTGGCTTGGGGGCTGTTTACAATGCCAATTTTGCATAGTGGGTTGAGAAACAGCAAAATCTTCAGCCAATGAAAACTGATTCCATTTTTTATCAATTATTTCAGAACTTCCCCAGCATATTTTTTGAGTTAATTGGTGAGTCGGCTGTCACTGGTGACATCTATAAATTTACTTCAGTTGAAATTAAGCAAACCGCCTTTCGCATTGATGGAGTATTTTTACCGAATGTAGATTCTGACAGCCAGCTAATTTACTTTGTGGAAGTTCAGTTTCAATTAGATCCCAGATTTTATTCGCGTTTCATTAGCGAGGTTTTCTTATATTTTCGACAATATGATTTACCCAATGATTGGCGTGCAGTCGTATTGTATCCTCAAAGAAGTTTAGATCCAGAAGTACCAATTCAATATCGTGGTTTATTGCTAACCGAGCAAATACAGCGTGTGTATTTAGATGAGTTAGGCGAAAATGCAACCCTTCCACTAGGTGTAGGTGTGGTGCAATTAGTCGTCGAGTCAGAAGAAACTGCAATTGCATCAGCAAGAAAGTTAATAGACCAAGCTAGGCAAGAACTTGCTGATGAATTGACTCAGGGCAGAATTATAGAATTAATAGAAACAATAGTATTCTACAAATTTCCGCAAAAAAGCCGACAGGAGATAGCAGCAATGTTTGGATTAAGTGAATTGAAGCAAACAAGAGTGTATCAAGAAATTAAAGAAGAAGCTTTGCTAGAAACAGTACCCCGACTGTTAGCGATGGGTTTGACTGTAGAACAGATAGCAGAGGCTTTGAGTTTATCGGTTGAGCAAGTACAGCAAGCTGCCACTAAGCAAACTTCTGATTGATAGTGATAGCCTTATACTCTCTATTAGGAACCTATGAACTCATCATAATTGATGAAGTAGATCCTAGCTATTACCAGCCTAATATTTAAATAGTGAACTTTTGTGGCAAAGGATAGATTTCATAATATTGTCAGAACCGCTTTAGAAAAAGAAGGCTGGAAGATTACGGCTGATCCTTATGAAATTAATGTGGATGATGTAGATTTTGAGATTGATTTAGCAGCAGAGCAACTGTTAGCTGCAGAGCGAGAAGGCAAAAAAATTGCAGTAGAGATTAAAAGTTTTATTAGTCCATCAAATGTTTCAGAATTTCACACTGCGTTGGGACAATTTTTAAACTATCGGGATGCCTTAGATCAAATTGACCCAGAACGCCAACTGTATTTAGCGGTGCGCGTCCAGATTTATGAAAGTTTTTTTCAACGAAAATTTATTGCCTCAGCAGTTGCCAAATATCAATTGCGATTGATGATTTACGATGTACAAGAAGAGGTGATTCGTCAATGGCTGTAGAACAATATCGGCAATATATTCGACATCTTCTTTCAGAACGGCAAAAACGAGCCGCAAGGCAACGAAATGCCGAAGAATATGAAATACAGACAATTTTCGACGAACAACAAGACCACTATCAATTACTTTATGTCGGCTGGCGGGGAAATAAACGCGATTTTGGCTGTATTTTACATCTTGATATTAAAGATGGGAAAATTTGGATTCAGCATGATGGTACTGAAGAAGGAATTGCCAATCGATTGGTAGAAATGGGAGTACCTAAGCAAGATATTATTTTGGCGTTTCACGAACCTTATGTACGTCAATTTACTGAGTTTGGAACTTGAGAAATATTTTCCTATTGTATTTTCTAAACATAGTTCTCCTGTACTCATTCCATGCCCAGAAAAGTGAACAATTTGCGGTTTAATGTCATGAATTGCTTGAGTTATACCTCCTGGGCGTGCAGACTCACGAGAGTCCAGTTGAAACATATCTCTTTGCTTTGAGAGTTGTAGTTTCTCACGTATATCTCGTAACTCTTGCCCTAAACGCAAACGACCAGCATCGCTAGGATCTGCTGACAGAAATAGAATCGGTATTTTATCCATTTGTAAAGGTGACAAATAACCCTTATCTAAGATAGACGAACTACCTAATATTTCGTTGTGACAGCTTTCATTGAATATCAAAAATTACGCTTAAACTTTAAACCAAACCTTTTGTCTGGCTTCCTTCATGCCTATTGTCTAACTACTTAACACTTGCAAACCACTCTACAATTCCTTCTGCTAAAGCTTTGGCTAACTTTTCCTGTTCTTGCGGATTTGTCACCCACTCAAATTCATTGGGATTACTCATAAAACCCAATTCCATCAATACTGATGGTGCAGCCGCCGGACGCGTCAAGGCGAGGTTATTCCAAAACACACCGTAAGAAGGTCTATTGAGTTTTTTAACTAAATAGTTGTGCATGAATACCGCGAGGTTATGCGCTTGGGGATGATACCAAAACATACCAACTCCTTTGGTATTTTCCGCATCGCCGTTATCGGGTAGAGAATTGTAATGGATAGAAAGTGCGATCGCAGGTTTTTCTTGACTGATAATTGCTTGACGCTCTGGTAAAGACACATCTTTGTCAACGTCTCTTGTCATAACGACTGTTGCCCCAAGCTTCACCAAATGGTCGCGCAATAGCTTTGATACCGCCAAATTGACATCTTTTTCAAGATATCCCGTCGGGCCAGATGCGCCAGATTCTTTACCACCATGTCCTGGATCAAGTACAATCTTGATACCAGATAGAGTTTGTCGTCTCCGATGCTCAATTGTCGGCGGATGACGTAAAGCTAAAACCAGGGTTGTACCTTCATATCTCAATTCATATCCCCACTGTTGAGCTTTTTTCAGGTTAAAGGTGTATTGCACCTGTCCCGGATTCACTTGCTGCCAATCAAGGCGAGAAATTAAAGGGTCATCATCTAAACGGATAATATCTGTTTGGGCAGTAGTGTTGTAGAGTGTCAAGGTGAAAGTTTTATCTCCTTGTTGCACGCTCGCGGGTACAGGAATTTCTAGAGGGAAAACTATCTCTGTAGTACCGGGGAGCCTCCGATATCCGACACTGCGAATAATTGTCCGTGGCGGAACCGCACCCTGTAAGATACGAGTTTCCTTACTATTAATCCATGCACCATAGTCTAAGCGCAACCACTCACCTTCTTTGCCTGTGACTGTAGCTTGTGTTCCTTTAGGCAGGGGGGTAAGCCTCGAATAATCCGTACTAGGGCCAGTACGTGCTACGCCTGCGTCTATCGTCACCTCAGCAACCTGTAACTGTGCAGGTGAGAGGATTTTAATTTTGCCAGTTCCTGGTTGAGTAATCGTCTTACCATTCAGAATCAGTTTAAACTGAGGTTGTCCTAAATCTATCTCTTGATTAGCATCTGCCACAACAGCACCAGAAATGATGTTGTTACCCTGAATTAGGCTCATAACAGTAGGTTCAGGTTGTCTAACTGTTGTACAACCCGCATACTTGCCTGCTGCTTGGGCGGTGGGTTGGTTTCGCCCAGTGAGGGCTGCCAAATTATCTGGTAGTTGTACTTGTTGGGGTTGAGGTGCAAGGGCAACAGTTTGATTAGCTATGTTCACGGACACGCTAGCATTAGGGGGAGCAACTGCACTAAAACAAATTAGTTCCCCTGGTAGTCTGGCAACATCCACTGCTGGTGTCAGGGAACCTTTAGCAAAAGCTACTCCCTGCGGTAACTCAGGTTGACTCGATTGTCTTGTGACTTTGATTTGAAGGGTTTGATTGTTGTGGCGTACAGTAAAAAGATTCTCTCCTAACTGCAAAGGGAAACTTGGAGAAAAATGACCATCCTTGCTGCGGTTAATTAGCTTACCATTGATCAGAACCTTTCCATCGGGTGGTGCTGTACCAATAAAAAAGATTTTTTCCGCACTGGTTTGGTAGTTTGGTTGAGGAAATACAACTAATAGAGATGAATCTGCCAATGCTACAGAGGAGGTGGCAATTAAGCTGAGTACTACTAATCCTAAAACTTTTTTCACGACAAAAACACAGAAGATTTCACAATAGTGACTGTGGCAAAATGACCAAGATCAAGATGAAGAATAAAAGCTGAAAGCTGAAGTTTCAAAACTAAAGGGTGAAATTTATACCTAATAGTTCATACTTTACACTTCATACTTTACACTTCATACTTCAGACGATGTTTTTTGAGAAGGCGCAAGAGAGAAATTCAAAATTACTATGACTAAGTTTATTTTCGTCACTGGAGGTGTAGTTTCCAGTATCGGCAAAGGAATTGTAGCAGCAAGTCTGGGCCGTTTACTCAAGTCACGGGATTATTCGGTGTCGATTTTGAAATTAGACCCCTATATCAATGTCGATCCCGGTACGATGAGTCCGTTTCAGCATGGGGAAGTTTTTGTGACCCAGGATGGGGCTGAGACAGATTTGGACTTGGGTCATTACGAACGCTTCACTGATACTTTGATGTCACGCCTCAACAGTGTGACTACAGGGTCAATTTATCAAGCGGTGATTAACAGAGAACGGCGCGGTGAGTACAATGGCGGCACGGTACAGGTAATTCCCCACATCACCAACGAAATCAAAAACCGGATTTTATTGGTGGCTAAAGATACAAATCCCGAATTTTTAATTACAGAAATTGGTGGCACGGTAGGCGATATTGAATCACTGCCGTTTATGGAAGCAATTCGCCAGTTACGTAAGCAAGTGGGACGGCAGAATGTTTTGTATATGCACGTTACGCTGTTGCCTTACATTGCTTCGGCAGGTGAAATGAAGACTAAGCCGACACAACATTCTGTAAAGGAACTGCGATCTATTGGTATTCAACCAGATATTTTAGTTTGTCGGAGCGATCGCCCCATACCCCCAGGATTAAAGCAAAAACTGTCTGAGTTCTGTGATGTCCCCGAAAAATGTGTGATCACTTCTCAAGACGCTCTCAGTATCTATGAAGTACCTCTGATTTTAGAACGGGAAGGATTGGCAGAGCAAGCACTGGCATTGCTCAACATGGAACCACGCCAACCTGATTTAACTCAGTGGCGCACAATGGTGGAACGGCTTTACAGTCCTAAGCGGACTATGGAAATTGCCATTGTCGGTAAATATGTGCGGCTAAGTGATGCATATTTGTCGGTTGTGGAAGCACTACGCCATGCAGCAATTGCCACCAACTCTGACTTACGCTTGCGATGGGTAAACTCAGAAGTTTTAGAAACTGAACCTGCCGAAAATTATCTTGAAGGCATTGATGGCTTGGTTGTGCCTGGTGGCTTCGGTACACGGGGAGTAGATGGTAAAATTGCTGCTATCAAATATGCCCGCGATCGCCATATTCCTTTCTTGGGTTTGTGCCTGGGTATGCAATGTGCTGTCATTGAATGGGCAAGAAATATATGTGGTTATGCTGATGCTAACAGTGCTGAATTTGACCCTTACACCACCAATCCTGTTATTAACCTCTTGCCAGAACAGCAAGATGTAGTTGATTTAGGCGGGACAATGCGCTTGGGTGTCTATCCTTGTCATATTCTGCCTGATACTTTGGCTGCGAAGCTATATCAAGCAGAAATTGTTGAAGAACGCCATCGCCATAGATACGAATTCAACAATACCTATCGCAAGTTGTTATTAGCATCTGGTTATGTGATTAGTGGTACTTCTCCGGATGGACGCTTAGTAGAAATTGTGGAATTACCAGATCATCCTTTCTTTATAGCTTGCCAATTCCATCCTGAGTTTCAATCGCGTCCCAGCCGCCCTCATCCTTTATTTAAGGGATTTATGCAAGCTGCGATCGCTCGTACCCATCCTAATGCTAGTCTACAGACACCTGTAGAAGTGTTTTAATCAACTCAAAATCAAATTGTTGAACTTTGAGTTCACGCACACCAACATTCACTTAGAATTGACAGATTTCGTTATACAGGGTGAGCATCATTTTTTAATATTGGACTTAAGGAGATGTTGTGGCGTACTGGATGAAAATCTTTTACGAGAGGAAAGAATATGTGATTAATTTTGACCGTGTTAATGCTTTTTGCTACGAAAAAAACGGTAGAGTAACCTTCTGGTTGCCTGATAGTGCCATTCCGATTGTGATTAACCCTCAAAGTAACCTAGACGACTATCAAAAAGTTCTGCAATATGTCGCACAAGTCACTGATGTGGAATTAGAAAATGCTCACTGGGTAAAAATTATCGATGACAAAAATGAATATGTAGTTAACCTCTACTGTATCAGTTCCTTTTGTCACGAATCTAACGGTCGAATAACTTTTTGGTTGCCAGATGGCACTCTTCCTATTATCATCAACCCCGCAAGCCACCCAGATTCTTATCACAAAGTTTTACAATTTGTCCAAAAAAACACAGGCTATTCTCTTTCCTAAAAACAATCAGTAAGCATAAATGAAACTAACCTATTTCTAAGAAAGAGAACTGTTTCTTGACATTCGTTAGGAATGCGTAGACGCAAAGCGGCTTTTCGTCAGATATCGCATTCCTCAGGATGCGTATTCTTTGACCTCAACAGTGAATATCGATGGATACTTGACACTCGAAACCGAGAGTTTACAAGCTGATACAGTGTGAGTAATGCTTTAAAAGCAAATTATCAACTGACAGCAGGATTAAAAGCTTCTCGATATATGGCCTTTTGAAGAAAATTTGTAACTACTTCAGCTGCGATCTGCTGTATTAATATAGATAATTTAGGGATCTATTATTGATAGTTTTCAGGATACAGTGGATTGCGGTGAAATAAAACTGTGAGAAAAGGGGAAGACTTAAACAAGTGGGTGACCTGAGATTCGAACTCAGAACCAGCGGATTAAGAGTCCGATGCTCTACCGTTGAGCTAGTCACCCACACTGCTTATAAGCATAGCAAATTTTGCCAGTTTTGCCAACTTCGAGTCAATCAGCAAGCGGGTTACAGAGTAGTTGCTGTGGGAAATTTGACAATGAAGGTGGTTTGACAATTTGCACTCTCTATATAAATTGAACCGCCTAAATGTTTGACCATTTTCTGTACTAAAGCCATTTCTAATCCAGTACCACTGTATGCCCAGGGATCGTTTCTCATCAAGCGATAGAATGGTTCAAATATTCGTGGTAGGTCTGTAGCCGGAATTTCTAATCCAGAGTTAGTAATCCTAAGTTGCACTGCATCTTGTATTAAGTCAGCAGTGACGGTAATTATTTCTCCTGCTGGAGTATATTTGCAAGCATGGGTTAAAATTTCAGTGACTATCCGTTCTAAATCGGTGATGTCTGTTTCTAGCGGCGGAAGTGACTGATCAATATTTAGGTGTAATTTTTGTCTTTGGCAATGGGTGAGGTCTCGAAAGGATTCGACGATAGGAGGTAGCCATGTTTGCAAGTCGATGGCAATTAATGTGGGCGCGGTAGGTTCAGCCTCAAGATATGTAAGTGTCATCAAATCGTTAATTAACTTGCTTTCTCGCCCACACTCGTTATGCAAAATCTGCAATAGTTGGGGGACAATTTCAATATTTAAAGTGCCTTCTGGGGTAAGCGCGCTTTCGAGGGTTTGGGCGGCGAGACTAATGCTAGTTATGGGTGTGCGTAGTTCGTGGGAAAGGGTTCTCACGAATTCGTTTTTCAGGCGTTCTTGTTGTTCTAATTGTTGTAAATGTGCTTGAGTTGCAGAGTAAAGCCGCGCTTGGCGAATTGCGATCGCACATTCATTAGCTATCTGCTGCACTAAACTAATTTCAAATTCGTCAAACATTTCTTGTGTGGGTCTACTCAGCCACAAGTTCCCCAAAATGCCTTGGTCATCGAATATTGGACAAGCTAACTGGGTGATAACCAGTAATTTTGGGTGCCATCCAGGTACTATCTCTATAGATTGCCAATATTGTTTTGCTAACAGTGAGCGATAAACCTCTGGCAAGTCTGCCACCTTTTTGGTTAACCCTTGGTGTTGAGATGTAGTAGTTGTATATTCGCAGGTAACAGTTGCTTGAGTACCACAACTACTATAAATTTCGATGTAACAACATTCCAATTGGAGTAACGGTACAAGTTCTTGGGTGGCTGTCTGCAATACCTGCGTTTGTGGTTGATGGTCACGGATTTGTTCGGTAATGCGTCGTACTAGCACTTGAAAGTTTTGCGCTTGCTGGAGTTGGGTTTGATGCTGCTGTTTTTGCAAATCTAGCTGCGCTTTGAGATGCTGTACTTGTTCTTGCAGTTCGGCTTGGTGGACTGCAATACCAATTTGGGTGGCTAGTTGTTTAAGTAAGTCAATCTCTATCTCTTGCCATTGATGAGGTTTATGGCAATGCTGGGCAGTTATCAGCCCCCAAAGTTGTTGCTGTGACCAAATCGGTACAACTAAATTAGCTCGGACTTGCAAAGAGTCAAAAACATCTACTTGGCTAGGATGTAACCCAGCTGTATAGATATCTTCAACAATTTGAATACAACCGCGCCCACTGCGTTCTTGATATTTGGCGATTAAGCCAGGATCGGGGAATTTCTGCCCTAAAAAGGAATCGGCGGTTATGGTCGATTCGGCAATAACTGCACTATTCTCTTCGGGTTGAATATGATAAACCAAAACGCGATCGCACCCCAAACAATGTCGCACTTCTTTGACAAGATGATGCAGTAGCGTATCTAAGTCTAACGATTCGCGTATCCATTGAGCGATCGCTTCTAACAGTTGCTCTTGTGCTGTCTGAATTTCTTTGGCTTGGGCTACCTGTTTGACCGGAGTGATATTACTACTTGTACCAATGAGTCGATAAATTCTGGAATTGGCATCCCGCAGTGGTGTCAGTGTTGTACTCCACCAAGTCGGTACGCCCTGAAATTGCAAGCATTGTTCGTAAGAAATAGTTTTGCCAAACCGTACACAGTCAGCATAGTGCTGACGCACTTTAGCCGCATCATCTGGGGAGAGGATGTCTTCTGGCTTTTTGCCCCTGAGATTTTCTGAACTAATCCCTATCCACCGTTCATGGGTGGGATTGAGGGCTACGTAGCAAAAATCTCCATCTTCCAGAACATCCACTATAAATATAGATGTCTGCACAGAGTTATATATACTCAGTAGAAACTGTTCACTACTACTGTGTTTGTCTAATTCTGGGCCAAACAGAATCTGAGAATGCACTTGTTGTTTCAACTCAACGGTTGATTCACCCGGATTGATATTCATGGGAGAGTCTCTATCTGCTATTAATTACTCCTTTAGGCGCGACCCCTGATGATATTGCTGATGAAAATGCTTGTCAGCGCCTACAGCAAAGCATTGTCTATCTTTGCTTGACTGATATTTGCATCTTCTTTTATTTCTTATCAGAAATATCGGAAACTTAATAGCAGCAAACTCAACAAATTAGCTCCTCGAAGATGAGAATAATTTTGCAAGTGAATGCAAATTTACTGAACATTTTCTATGAAGAATGATTCAAAATTTTTGCATATACTTAAGTATTATCAAAAGCAATCTTCAATAAATTTAATTTTTCTTAATATATTTTTAATTTATCAAGCAATTAACATCATTAAAGAATTAAGAATCTTGCAATAATCGATAAGCGTTAATTCCAGTTAAGATAGCAACCAAAATCCACGTGATCGCTAATCCTGCAACTTCGCCTAAAAATAAGCGTGTCAACCGCAGTAAAATTATCCCGATAGTGGAACCAATAGGGACTGCGATCGCCCAACTAATCGCACTGATCAAAATCCATTGCCACGACAAAGCGACAGACTTGGGGATGGCTGTCCATTGCGCTATTCCAATAGCAAAGCCGCCAACTGTACCTAATGTTGTACCCCAAAGAAGCCTAAGGGCAATATTTTGAGTAGTGGGGACAATCCAACCGACAGCACCCAAACCAATAGCAGTCATAGTAGCCCATGCCAATAACGTCGCTAATACCCAGCGTCCAGATAAGATATTATGGCGGAGAATCAAGCTTTGCGGAAATGCGATCGCTAAACCGCCAAAAGATGCTTGGGCGATACCCACATCTGACTTTTCCCCAATTTCAATCCACCACAAACTTAGCAAAAAACCACCAACAGTAGCGATAGCCCACTGTAATGTAAAACTCAATTGTGTTTTGGCAGATGTAAAAAACATTCAAGTCTCTGGAAACACGGCAGAGATTACTATACAGTCATAGACAAATTAAAAAAGTTGATAGTGCTAAAGAAACAGGGGGGTAAGGGAAGAAGAAAAGGGAAAAGGTTAAAGGTGAAAGGGAAAGGGCAGGAAAACCTTTACCCCGAAACCTAGCCTTAATTACAGCCTGAGTCTTCCCCCCTCTTCCCCAACCGGTAATGGCCTGATAGCTTTAGCCTGAAATAGTTCGCTGAAAATCCTGCGGCGTTTGTGGGGTGCTTCTGGTGAGATGTAACCCCATAAACTTTCCCAATAAAAAAAAGACATCCCAACAAAAGAGCGATCGCGTACTATATCAATTTGTTCTTTAATTTGAGAGATTCTGACTGGGGTACGCAAAGTTCCCGTTGAGATACCGACAACCACAGGAATTTTACTTTGAGCGAATTTCACTGCTGGTTGTTCGAGTTCTGCCATAAAACTATTTTTATTATGACGATATACCTGTAACACCAACTCATCTACCCAACCGTTTTTTACCCAAGTATCCCAGTCTTGCAGATAGTATTTGTAAGCAAAAGCTTGGGCGTTAGGAGACAAAGATAATTTAGCATTAGGGTCAATTTCTTTGATGCTGCGATAGATTCTGCCCATAAAAGCCGTAATTTTGTCAGCACGCCAACGCATCCATTCTGAATTATAGGGGTTCTTGGGTGGGCTTTTACCTTGATGTTCTTGCTGATAGAGTTGAACAGTAAAGCGATCGTAACCAAACTGCACTGGCATTCCGAAATGGTCATCAAGCTGGATGCCATCGACATTGTAACGGCTGACAACTTCCAGAATTAGCCCTAAAATAAACTCTTGAACTTGTGGATGTAGAGGATTCAGCCAAGCCTGCTTACTTGTTGCACCATTATTCTCTTCCGGCAAGCTTGCTTTAATAGAATCCACCCCTTGTTGCCCAACAGTCAACCAATCAGGATAAAGCTTGACCAACTTTGAATTTGGTGGTGTCATCAAACCGTATTCAAACCAGGGAATAACAGTTAAGCCTTTCGGTTTAGCAAGTTTAATTAACTTATCTAAAACATCCTGTCCACCGTGCATAAAATTCAATACAGGCTCAGTTTCAGAACCTATAATACTTTTTGCAACCTCACTCTTGTAAAAAGTATTTCCCCGATTCCAAACCACAGGATAAATCGTATTAAAGTGCAACGCCGATAATTGATTAATAGCGCGGTCAATTCCCCAAGGAACAAATAAAACTCCACTAGCAACATTAGTTAGCCAAACGCCTCGAATTTCCGTAACTATTTGTTTACTGCTTGGTTGGGATGAAACAGAAAATAGAGGTAGATAAATTAGTGTTAAACAAAGTATAAATATTAATGATATGAATGAAAAAATTAAACGTTTAGCCAACCGAGTCATTAGAGAGTTTAACTCTATTTGTGAAGAACATTTATTATTACAAAATATTTCATAATTTTCCGGAAGAAAGAGACTTTAACAAATAACAAAACTCACAAATTAATAAATTTCATTCCAAATCTCTTACAAAATCTCCGCGCACCTCTGCGTTAACCTCCGTGTACCTTTGCGTTAAAGCCAATTTTTAACAAACCGCAAAGTACACAAAGGACACAAAGAGAATAAAAAGCGCAGAGGCAGTTTAATATCTTTCCATACCTTCAAACTGCTTTTGACTCATAGCATTTGCAGCCTCGCCGCAAGTGCGTGGTGTAGGAAATATTTTATCAGGATTAGCCAAACCTTTAGGATTAAATACTTGCCTTACCCATTGCATAGTTTCTAAATCAATAGGATTAAACATCTCTGGCATATAACATTTTTTATCTGAACCAATGCCATGTTCACCAGAAAGGCTACCCCCTACTTTCACGCATAACTTCAGAATTTCCCCACCTAATTCTTCGACTTTTTCTAAAGCCCCTGGTACAGAATTATCATAAAGAACTAGCGGATGAAGATTACCATCACCAGCATGAAATACGTTAGCAATTTTATAACCAAACTTTTCACTTAAATTCTCAATTTCTTGCAAAACATAAGGCAATTGAGTGCGGGGAATTACCCCATCTTGGACATAATAATCTGGGCTTAAATGACCAGCAGCAGCAAAAGCAGCTTTCCGCCCCTTCCACAATTTTAAGCGAGTTTCTGGGTCAGTAGCAGCCGTTACATTTCGCGCTCCATCTTGCTTACAAATTGCGGTTATCCGTTGTTTTAAAACTTCTACTTCTACTTCTAAACCATCAATTTCTACAAGCAAAATAGCCGTAGCATCGCGCGGATAACAATTAGTTGCTACAACATCTTCTACAGCATTAATACTAACGTTATCCATCATTTCCATACCACCAGGAATTATCCCCGCGCTGATGATATCAGAAACAGCAGCACCCGCAGCTTCTATACTAGTAAAGTCTGCTAATAGGACACAAATTGATTCAGCACTTTTGAGAATTCGTAAAGTAATTTCTGTGGCAATTCCTAAGGTTCCTTCTGAACCTACAAATATACCTGTTAAATCATAACCAGGCGTTTCTGGAATTTGCCCACCTAAATCGACAATTTCACCTTCCGCCGTGACTATTTGTAATCCTAAAACATGGTTGGTTGTGACACCGTATTTTAAGCAATGCACTCCGCCAGAATTCTCAGCAACATTGCCCCCAATTGAGCAGATAATTTGGCTGGAAGGGTCTGGCGCGTAGTAAAATCCCGCACCGCTAACAGCTTGAGTTACCCAGCTATTAATTACTCCTGGTTGTACGACAATGCGCTGATTTTCTAAATCAACGCTGAGTATTTTTCGCATTAACGAAGTAACAATTAAAACAGAATTTTCCAACGGTAAAGCACCACCAGATAGGCCAGTACCAGAACCACGCGCAACAAAGGGAACAGAATACTGATTACATATCTTTACCACTGCCGCCACTTGTTCTGTCGTTCTTGGTAACACCGCCACAGCCGGACGTTGACGATAGCTAGTTAAACCATCGCACTCATAAGTAATTAATTCCTCTCGACGTTGAACAACACCATTTTTACCAAGCACAGTCTCAAATGCTTTGATAATAGGTTGCCAATTACGTTGTTGTTTATCTTGAGTAAGCATAAAGTTTAAGGTAGATGTTGGCTGGCTGAAATTACTGTAATTACTATATGTGGCCAGGATAGCAGTTTGAGAGGGAAAAAGTGCGATCGCGCCTCTCCACAGCCATCAAAATATCCTCAGTACAAAACCTTGATTACCTGGGTTTGTTTTAGATTTGCGCCAAGTTCGGTATAAAATTAAGTTTCAAGGTGTGATTAATAACATACATTGTGGGCAAACTAACTTAGTCTTCAAATTGTATGGCTAGGTATAAATAAAAAATTATGAAATTGAATCTCAATTATAAAGAGATGCCAGTTTTCCCATATCTTCAACGTAAAGAATTACCAACAAAACCAGGTATTTATTATATAGGTAATAGTGTTTCTCCAGTTATGTACATTGGTCTTTCACGTAATTTAAAAAGTCGTCACATAAGTCATCATCGACAAGGGCAGTTTGAGGGTATTGAAAATGCTATGATACGCTACCGCGTTTTAACAGAAGATTTGTTAGCTACAATTTCAGACTTAACAGAGACTCTCAGGAGGTTGGAGAAACAAGCTATTAATTATTACAAACCACCTATAAACAACACACCCATACCAAATCAATCAAAATTTACAACAGTACATGGTCAGACTTTTATATTATTTTTAACGGTAGACTAGGATTTGATAAATTTAGACAAATATTAGGTTGGGTTTCACTACCTTCAACCCAACTAAGCATCTGTTTCATTTTTTTCTGGATTGGATTGATTGATCAAGAATAACGACTAAAATCTCTTCCCAACACAAAAAAAGCGAGCTAACCGCTATAGTTAGAGGCAGGTTGTAGGTTGGGTGAAGCGTAGCGTAACCCAACAAAACAATTATGTTGATGTTGGGTTTCACTTCGTTACACCCAACCTACTATACTTATACCCTTATCCTTCTCGCGTAAAATCCTAACAGACATAAAAAAATCGGGACTGGAAATAAACCCAGCCCCGATACAAGGGAAAAAAAGCGGGCTAACCGCTATAACATGGTTAACCCGTGCAGCTTTGGGAACGCGCAGAGAAATTACTATTGCAATACCAACTTAACGTTAGCGTTTTGCAGACCGCGCTGTTTAACTTCAGCCAAGGTCTTGTTAACTGCATATTTTTGGTTGATGGAGTTGATCAACTCGGTTTGGTTGTGCTTTTTAGCAACGCCCCACAGGTCAGCGATGAGGTCGAAGGAACCATCGCTATTGCGAGACCAGCCGAGATCATATTCGCCTTCCAAAACTGCAACGATGTCGGAACGTACACGCTGACCGTTATAACCGCGTACATCTGCTTCTGTCTTTACGGTAATACCCAAGTCGCGTAAAGAAGCTTTGAGGATTTCTGCATCGGTGATTTTGGTGCGAAGAGTGCTAAAGTGAGACATTTGGGTTTCCTCCAATGAGAAGATTGAGAAAAGAACAACGGTTTATCATCGACGAGCCGCGCTTATCAGGGGCGGCTTTTTCTCTTAACTGCTAGCTTTTGCGGCTAGCCTTTCCCCTGGGTTAGCAGGGAAAGCTTTTAAAACTCCATTCGCTGATATTCAGCAACGGAGGCTGCGGCTGGTCTTGCGCGCTGTCTAGCCCAGTCTCTGAGGGCTGTTACCTGTTCTTGCATCGTGCGAGACAGTGGCAAGGTTGCTTTCAGTGCAGCAATAATATCTAGTTGTGTGAACTCGCGGTCTTGGGCAAATGCTTCGTACATTGCCGCTACGATCGCTTGTTCAATTTCTGCCCCAGAAAAGCCATCAGACATCTTGGCTAATTGCTCTAAATCAAAGCGAGCGATGTCTTCACGACGGCGTTTGCTTAAGTGAATATTGAAAATATCACTCCTTTCTTCAGGAGTAGGCAGATCAACAAAGAAAATTTCATCAAACCGACCTTTCCTCAAGAACTCTCCAGGTAAGCGTTCGACTCGGTTGGCTGTTGCCATGACAAACACTGGAGATTTTTTCTCTTGCATCCATGTGAGGAAAGACCCAAATATCCTGCTAGATGTACCGCCATCGGAATCACCAGACCCAGCACTACCAGCAAAGGATTTATCTAACTCGTCAATAAACAGAATCGCTGGAGAGATGGATTCTGCTGTTTTGAGGGCGTTACGCAGATTTGCTTCGCTTCTACCCACCATTGAGCCGTCGTATACGCGTCCCATATCTAAGCGCAACAGTGGTAAACCCCAAAGCCGGGATGTTGTTTTGGCTATCAATGACTTACCGCAACCAGGAACTCCTAAAATTAGCATCCCTTTTGGTTGGGGCAAACCATACTCTCTTGCTCTTTCTGTAAAAGCATTAGAGCGTTGCTTGAGCCATTTCTTTAATTCTTCTAAGCCACCTACTGCATCAATGGTTTCATCTTCTTCGATGTATTCTAATATCCCATTACGCCGAATTAGTTGCTTTTTCTCAGATAAAACTATATCAACTTCTTCTTCTGTCAGCCGGCCTGTAGTAACTTGCGCTTTGCGATATACTTTCTCAGCTTCATCTTTAGTTAATCCTAAAGCGGCTCTGAGTAGCTTTTCGCGGGCTTCTGTTGTTAACCGTCGGCCACGATTATTATCTAAATGGTAAGTTAATACTTTATTCAACTCCGCCATATCTGGCAGTTGGAAGTCTAAAACAACTACTTCCTTCTCCAATTCTATGGGGACTTGATGCATTGGCGACATTAAAATAATATTTTTTTGCTGCCCTTTAAAACTAGCGATCGCATCACGCAACGCTCTATTTGTTGCAGGCGCATCAATAAATGGATGTAAATCTTTAAGAATAAATATACCTGGTTCTCTCTGCCGGATTATCCAGTCAATCGCCGCTTCCGGAGAAACGGTGTTGTGTTGGCTCACATTCCGGGGCTGGCCGTATTCCACGATCCCATGAGTTACTGTCCATACGTAGACTCGACGCAGGGGCTTTAACCCTTGAGCTATTGTGGAAATTGATTGCTCTGCCCGCTCTTCCTCGGAGGTCACAAGGTAGATTAAAGGGTATTGAGCTTGAATTAGGATACTGAGCTCTTCTTTCATACAATCGACCTACTTGAGACCTTATACAGTAAAGAACAGACTTGTAACTATAGTTGAATTATGAATAAGTTATTCATAATTCTTATCTAGCAAGGGACTAGCTCTTCCTCACTCTTGGGATGGGTTTCTACTTCTTCCATTTCATCAATTGAAAGAGATTCTTGCCCAATTAATCCTGGTTGATTACCTAAACCAACTAATTCCCCATCACGCAGTACTAGTGGACTTTCGCAAGTGGGACAGGAATAAACTCTGTGAGTTCTCCCATAAGCAGAAGCTTCTACTTCTTCTACTAATTCTGAGTTTGCTAAGTAAAAACATAGGGCGCGTTCTGCAAGGTCTGACATTGGCTCAGAATCAATTGCTGAACGAATCTTCAACTTTTTGTGAAGCTCTGGCGATATATAAAATGTAACCTTCTGCTTAGTTTGCGTTTGCATAATTCTTTTGCGGTCTTACCCGGGTATGTATAACACGTTATCGGCTCCTTTGTCTCTTGTCAAGCCATTAAAACGTTTTGACGGCTATTTTGTTACATTTATTTACATATAGTTTGTGTATTTAAAGGCAGCTAAGTTATATTTAAGACAAATTTTTTTAGAAATTGAATATTAGTTAAATAGCTGCCCAAGCTTTGAAAATCTCGCTAAATCTATTTATTTTCAATGTTTATAGTCAGTAAGTAAAATTAAATAAACAAGATAATTATGTCGATTATTTCAGTGAAAACTTGTACTAGCAAACAAAATATTTATACTAAATACAAAAGTGTAGCGGGTGCGATCGCTTTATCGCTGCTGTTGTGGGGATGTAGCAAGCCTTTCAGCGTCTCCGATACCCAATGGAAAACTTATAGCAATTCCCGTTATGGCTTTGAATTTCCCTATCCCAGCAATTGGAATGTTTTAGCAACGCCAGAAAATGCCGACGGCATTGCCTTAGCTTCACCACGCAGTCAAACTGTGCAAATTAGAGCATGGGCAAGTAATCGGCTACCAGATGCCATAAATAAAAATGAAACTAACTTTCAGACTACTCAAGGCGTATCTGGAGTTTTATTAGTAGACATTGGTCAGAAAGTCGGTTCCATGAAATTGACTATAACTCAAGGTCAAGTCACATATTACTGGCAAGGACAGAGCTTAAGCCAAGAGTTTTCTGATTATTACCCCTTCTTTTATTACATAGCCCAGCAATATCGGATAAAAGTATAAAGTGTGTTCGCCTTACAGCCCTAAGGGCATCCTACGGCAGGCGTTCCCGCAGGGTAGTATGAAATTTCCCTTCTGCCTCCTGCCTCCTGCCTTTTAACCAATGACCAATGACCAATGACCAATCACTAATCACTACTTTTGATGGTTGAGGGGGTACAGAAACCTGATAGATTTAGCTATCAGCGAGTAAAAACTGGTGAAAATGAAAGTCCTGGTTATTGGTGGCGATGGGTATTGTGGTTGGGCAACCGCACTTTACCTCTCTAATCGAGGTTACGATGTTGGAATTTTAGATAGTCTAGTGCGTCGGCATTGGGATAACGAACTTGGTGTCGCAACTCTAACGCCGATCGCACCTATTCAGCAACGTATCCAGCGCTGGCAAGATTTGACCGGCAAATCTATCGACCTATTCGTAGGCGATATCACTAATTACGAATTTCTGCAAAAAACCTTACATCAATTTGAGCCAAATGCGATCGTGCATTTTGGCGAACAGCGTTCCGCGCCATTCTCTATGATTGACCGCGAACACGCAGTTTTAACCCAAGTCAACAACGTAGTTGGCACACTCAACTTGCTGTATGCCATGCGCGAAGACTTCCCCGACTGTCACCTGGTGAAGTTGGGGACAATGGGAGAATATGGTACACCCAACATCGATATTGAAGAAGGGTATATCACCATTGAACACAATGGGCGCAAAGATACCCTGCCTTATCCTAAGCAGCCTGGTTCCATGTACCACTTAAGTAAAGTGCATGATAGCCACAATATTCACTTTGCTTGTCGGATTTGGGGATTACGTGCCACAGATCTAAACCAAGGTGTGGTTTATGGTGTCTTGACCGAAGAAACAGGAATGGACGAATTGTTGATTAATCGCTTAGATTACGACGGCGTTTTTGGTACAGCCTTGAACCGCTTCTGTATTCAAGCTGCGATTGGTCATCCCTTAACTGTGTATGGTAAGGGTGGACAAACTCGTGGATTCTTGGATATTCGGGATACAGTACGCTGTATGGAATTAGCGATCGCAAATCCGGCTGAACCAGGAGAATTCCGCGTCTTCAACCAATTTACCGAACTATTTAGTGTTGGTGACTTGGCATTGATGGTGAAAAAAGCAGGTAACGCATTGGGATTGAATGTCGAAATCAACCACCTAGATAATCCTAGAGTTGAAAAAGAAGAACATTACTTCAACGCGAAAAATACCAAACTCCTCGACCTGGGATTGCAGCCTCACTATCTATCAGATTCGTTACTTGATTCATTGCTGAACTTTGCCGTCAAGTATCAGCAACGAGTTGATCAAAAGCAAATTCTGCCGAAAGTCTCTTGGCATCGGAAGTAGGTCAAAACTGGATGAGGCTGGTGACAAAACCTTATAGCCATCAAATCACTCGCTGGCCTCAAGCTGGTCGTCATCTACTAGCGCAGTATGACGACCAGACAGTTATTGTCTGAATTATTCAGTTAGGACTAGGCGGTTAAGTGCTAGCTGCTTATGCTAAAGATTGGATTGTCCATATTGAAGATATCTCGAATTTTGTCAAACAGCAGAGACAAAACTTAAATTGTAACTACACAGAATTGATCACACCACAGGAGAAGGTTTACCCTGTTTTTGATAGCGACATCCAAAAAAAGCTGGGATTATCTGCCTGGACTGATTTTTTATGAGAATAGCCCTATTCACCGAAACCTTTTTGCCGAAAGTTGATGGTATTGTTACACGCTTACGCCACACAGTTGACCATCTACAACGCAATGGAAATCAAGTTTTAGTCATCGCCCCAGAGGGTGGCATCACGGAACACAAAGGAGCGAAAGTTTACGGCGTTAGTGGCTTTCCTTTACCTCTGTATCCAGAACTGAAAATGGCACTACCTCGCCCAGCAATTGGTTATGCCTTAGAAGAATTTCAGCCAGATGTGATTCATGTTGTCAATCCAGCCGTTTTAGGATTATCAGGCATTTTTTATAGCAAAGTTTTGAAAATTCCGTTAGTGGCTTCTTATCATACCCATTTACCGCAATATCTCCAGCATTACGGTTTGGGAATGTTAGAAGGATTATTGTGGGAATTGCTCAAAGGCGCACATAATCAAGCATTATTGAATCTTTGTACCTCTACAGCCATGATGGAGGAACTATCATCACATGGCATTGAAAGGGTAGACTTATGGCAACGGGGTGTAGATACAGAATTATTTCACCCTGATTTAGCTAGTAGAGAGATGCGATCGCGTCTTTCACAAAACAATCCTGAAAGTCCTTTGTTACTGTATGTTGGTCGCCTGTCTGCCGAAAAAGAAATTGAGCGAATTAAACCAATTTTAGAAGCAATACCCCAAGCGCGATTAGCCTTAGTCGGAGATGGCCCTCATCGCCAAGCACTCTTAAAACACTTTGCTGGGACAAACACAAATTTTGTCGGCTATCTCATGGGACGAGAGTTAGGTTCTGCTTTTGCTAGTGCTGATGCTTTTATTTTTCCTTCCCGAACAGAAACACTAGGCTTAGTATTATTAGAAGCAATGGCTGCTGGCTGTCCAGTAGTCGCCGCCCGTTCTGGGGGAATTCCTGATATTGTGACAGATGGTGTAAATGGGTATCTTTTTGACCCCAAAGCTGATATTCAAGATGCCATTTCTGCAACAGTTCGTCTGTTGGAAAATCACCAAGAACGAGATACCATCCGACAAAACGCCCGCAAGGAAGCAGAAAAATGGGGATGGGCAGCTGCTACACGTCAGTTGCAAGATTACTATCAAACAATAGTCTTTACAAAACAGCCAACAGCCGCAGTTTAATTTAAAGTTTTGAATTGTGGGGCAATTTTGCTCCACAATTTCCGTCAACAGCAATTAATAATAGATACTCATATCCTTTACCAAGCCCCAATGAATCGAATTCACTTGCGGCTTCACTTACTAAGTGCAAGTTCTTTAAAATCTAAAATTAAAATCTAAAATTCCCATGACTCTTCCCAACCCTGGTAGCGTCTTGGCTACATTAACTGAACTTACACAAGTTAATCGCACCCACGCCTTGCTACGTCGTGTTAAAGACCTGCCAGTAAACGAGTTTGTTTGCTTACTAGATTTTATCACTGCGGAATTCCAACAGTTTCTCAGAGCAATTGAGTTAATTAATAATGAAGCTCTAGAATCAATGTTAGAAAATGTTCTAGAAGCTATCACACTTAAAATTGGACAAATTCTCCAAGCCGAAAATACAGCTATTTTTTTAGTTGACTATGATAAAGGTCAATTGTGGTCAAAAGTTCCCCAAGATAATAGTCAAAAATTTTTAGAAATTCGGACTCCAATTACTGTTGGCATTCCTGGTCATGTTGCGAGTACAGGCCAACCATTAAATATTGCTGAAACTGCTACTCATCCTTTATTTAGTCCAGATTTAGAAAAACAAATGGGCTATCGAATTCATAACATTTTATGTATGCCCGTTGTGAGTAGTAAAAACCAAACTGTAGCAGTTGTGCAGTTAGCTAATAAAACTGGCAATATTCCTTTTAATGATGAAGATGAACATTGTTTTCGAGACTTTGCTGCTTCTATTGGAATTATATTAGAAACTTGTCAATCTTTTTATGTCGCAGCCCGCAATCAACGAGGGGCAACGGCTTTATTACGGGCGACTCAAACACTAGGGCAAAGTTTAGATTTAGAGGCAACTTTGCAGATAGTCATGGAACAAGCCCGAATTTTAATGCAGGCAGACCGTAGTACGCTATTTTTGTTACGGAAAGAAATGGGCGAATTGTGGACAAAAGTAGCAGCTGCATCTGATTCCACAGACTTTTTAGAAATTCGGATTCCAGCTAATCGCGGTATCGCTGGATATGTTGCTTCTACAGGCGAAGCCCTGAATATTCCTGATGCATATAAAGACCCACGTTTTGACCCCAACACAGATAGAAAAACTGGATATTTGACTCGAAATATCTTGTGTTTGCCTGTATTTAATTCTGCCAATGAATTAATTGGAGTCACACAGTTAATTAATAAGCAACAAGGTAGTTTTACTGCCTCTGATGAGGAGTTTATGCGGGCTTTTAATATTCAAGCTGGCATAGCTTTAGAAAATGCGCGCTTATTTGAAAATGTGCTGCTAGAAAAACAATATCAAAAAGATATTTTGCAAAGTCTTTCTGATGCAGTAATTTCTACAGATATGATTGGGCGCATTGTCACAATTAATGATGCGGCACTTGAGTTATTAGGTTGTCAGCTAGGGGAAACTAGCAACAAAAGTAATAAACTCTTCTGGGAACAAAATTTAATCGGCCGCTTTGTTTGGGAGGTGGTGCCGGTTGATAATTTACAAATGCGCTTAGAAGATAGTTTGACAACTGGTGCTAAACATTATGTACCAGAACAAAGTTTGATGGTAGGGCGGCATCAAGTGCTGAGTTCAGATGGGCGAATTAGCATTGACTCTCCAGATTCAGCAAGTAGTATGCCAAACTTAATTTTGGCAGTGCGCGATCGCCACAACCCCGATATTTTTATTCCCTGGAATTTAGCCTTAACTCCCCAATCGCAGCTAATTCCGGCTAGTCAGGTAGAACAATTAGAACGCAGTATTAATCTCACAGTTAATCCTTTAACCAACCCAGAAGGCGGAGTTCGAGGTGGTTTAATTGTTTTAGAAGATATCAGCCAGGAAAAACGACTTAAAACTACCATGTATCGTTACTTAACTCCCCACGTTGCCGAACAAGTCATGGCGCTGGGAGACGATGCCTTAATGGTGGGTGAACGTAAAGATGTCACAATCTTATTTTCGGATATTCGCGGTTACACCACACTCACAGAAAATCTAGGGGCGGCGGAGGTAGTATCGCTGCTGAATCAGTATTTTGAAACGATGGTGGAGGCAGTTTTTAACTATGAAGGTACTCTAGATAAATTTATTGGCGATGCCTTAATGGCGGTGTTTGGCGCGCCGCTACCACTGACAGAAAACCATGCTTGGCGGGCTGTGCAGTCAGCGTTAGATATGCGTCAGCGTCTCAAAGAATTTAACCAAAGGCGAATTATTCAAGAACAACCCCAGATTCGGATCGGTATTGGCATTAGTTCTGGGGAAGTCGTTTCGGGAAATATTGGTTCCCACAAACGTATGGATTACACCGTAATTGGTGATGGGGTGAATTTAAGTGCGCGCTTGGAAGCCGTCACTAAAGAATATGGTTGTGATATTGTTTTGAGCGAGTTTACCTACCAACTGTGCAGTAATCGCATTTGGGTGCGTCAGTTAGATAAAATCCGCGTCAAAGGTAAACATCAGGCGGTAAATATCTATGAGTTAATCGGCGATCGCGACACTCCAGTTGATGCTGATACCCAAGAGTTTTTATTTCATTACCATACAGGCAGGGTTGCTTATTTAGCGCGTAATTTTGAGAAAGCGATCGCCTGCTTCGCTGCTGCCAAATACATTCGTCCCAAAGACCAAGCTGTTGAGATGCACCTAGAACGCGCTCATAATTATCAAAAAACACCACCCCCAGATTCTTGGGATGGTGTTTGGACAATCATTGCTAAATAGAATAGAAATGTAACCTTTTGTTTATTAAACTATAAATCCAGAAGATAGTAGAAACAGGGGGTTAGAAAAAACAAGCTAATAAGTAAAATTAGATTTTATTTGAAATTTTAATTTACTTTTTACTCTTGATGTCTCCCACTGTTGCCATTAATTTATTCCTCAGTATCCCCTTCCTGATTTTTAAAAGGATCTTCACCAATTTTTAACTGCTTTTTACTGCTCTTTAACTGTTTCCACAAAGCCTTGATTTGTTCGTAAGCTTCTTCAGGGGCAAATTTTCCACCTGTTTCTAAGCTACAAACATAACTGACCTTGTGTGCAAATTCTTGGAGATTTGCATTAAAAACTAAATTCTCAGGCTTAACCTGACCATAATAGCGGCCATGAGGGTAAAGAAAATCATCTTTGTTCACTATTTTTGGTTCCACTTATTCAACTCCTCTGTTTTATATCTAAAGAGAAGCAATTAGCTATTGACATTTCCTGTATATCAAGACAAAAGGTACTCAGCGATTGATTTCTACTTTTAAATAAGGTGTGTTCTGGAATTAGCTTATAGTGTACCCTCGTGCTAATTGCTTATTTTCATCATCTCTAATTAATTTTTGCTCAGGCTAAAATTGCTAAAGCTTGTGTTTAAAATTATACCTTTTTATATCTTTAATTGAAGTTTTGTAATTAAGAAGTATTGTTAAGCAGTAGGTAATATCTACCCTTACTAAGCATATTAAATATCCATACAATCAACATCTAGCCTTCGGTGGATGTGAGAAGTTACGTATCTGCGTGGGTTCAGCCTGTAGCATTTAATCTCAACGCCCAAAAAAGGCAACTAACAATCAGAAAGCTGTACCAATACAATTTAGGAGCAAATACAGATATTCTCAACGCATGAGAATAGTGTGTGATACACACCTAAGTCACAGGTTTTCGGCTGAGTAATTAAAAAAGTTCTAGAACCAATAAATAAATTTATGGAGATATAGCAATCCTATAGGAGTTACAAGCTGCTTCTGTGGGCAGGCAATAAGGAATAGGGAATAGGCAATAGGCAATAGATTTGTTTGAATCTCCTACACGGACTGATATATACGTAGCAAGCCTGAGATAAGAATAGACTTGTTGCTTGCTGATAGAAACACCTTAAATCTTATTTCTGAAAGTGCTTTGAGATGATGAATTTAGTAATTGGCTAATCTTTGTTAACTAAAGATAAAATGGTTAAGCCCGAAAGGACACAAGCTGCTCATTGCTGAAATCTTTACCTCATACCATGTCTGTTCATTCCAAGTTATACGAAGGCAAAGCGAAAATACTTTATACAACTGACAATCCAGAAGTTTTGTTAGCTGATTTTAAAGATGATGCTACTGCTTTTAACGCCCAGAAGCGTGGCAGTATCATCGGCAAGGGGAAAATTAACTGTAGTATTTCCAGCCAGTTATTTAAACAACTAGAAACCAAAGGTATAAAAACTCACTTTATTGATAGTCCTGCCCCGAATCAAATGCGGGTGAAAGCAGTCAAGATTTTACCCTTAGAAGTAGTGGTGAGAAATATTGCGGCTGGAAGTTTGAGCCAACAAACAGGATTACCTGTAGGTACAGTGCTGAAACAGCCTTTGGTTGAGTTTTATTACAAAAACGACCAATTAGGAGATCCACTGTTGACACGCGATCGCCTACTGTTAATGGAACTAGCAACACCGGAACAAGTAGACACAATTACTAATCTAGCATTACAAATCAACGAGTTTCTGCGTAACTTTTGGCTAGAGTGTGGCATTACTCTAGTAGACTTCAAACTAGAATTTGGTTTGGATACACAACAGCAGATACTCTTGGCAGATGAGATTAGTCCAGACACCTGCCGTTTATGGAACACAGCAGAAACCGACCCTAACCGTCGAGTCATGGATAAAGACCGCTTCCGCCGAGACTTAGGCAATGTAGAAGATGCTTACCAGGAGGTTTTACAAAGAGTGCTACAGGTAGTAGAAAGTAAAAATTAATTTAACCTGAGTTAGTATTTGTCCTTTGCTTATATTGACAAAGGACAAGTGACTAATGGCTAATGACTATTGTTTGATGGTGTGCGGAAGTGAAGAGGAATGTACATAAAATGCGTTTATCTCCTGTATTAATAGCAGCTGTAACAATTGCAGCACCCTTAAGTGGGAATATCAGTGCCAATGCACAAACCACTGAAGATTTACAACATACATCTGAAATTTTAAAAACTGCGACAAACCAGCAACAAGAAACTGATGTAGGTCAAAGTTTAACAAGCGAGAAAACATCTCCAATCAACGCTACAAAGGTGAAGGTGGTTGAAGAAGTTGCACCCCAAATTAGCAGGGTTTCTTCAAGGAATTCAGCTGCACAGCTAACAACAGGGGTAATCGTACCAACTACTAGCACAACGGCTCAAATCCCAGAGACAGAGACAACCCCACCTGCGACTCAACAGCCTAACAGCGTTCCTGATACGCAACCAACACCAACCCCATCTTTAAATCCCAATCCTGAGACAGAAAACGCCAACCCGCCTACAACACAGCCAGCGTTCCCGGCAACTCCAGGTACTACTCAACCAGAAAATGCCAACCCGCCTACAACACAGCCAGCGTTCCCGGCAACTCCAGGTACTACTCAACCAGAAAATGCCAACCCGCCTACAACACAGCCAGCGTTCCCTGCAACTCCAGGTACTACTCAACCAGAAAACGCCAACCCACCTACAGTACAACCTACCTTACCCACATCTCCAGATAATACTCAAACTGATGGCGCAGCTGAAACCACAGAACCACGAGTATTAGTATCCGAAGTAGCGGTGAGATCCCAAACAGGGCAATTAACTCCAGAATTAGAAAATCAAGTTTACCAAGTTATTCGGACTCAACCAGGAAGAACAACCACCCGCACCCAGTTGCAAGAAGATATTAACTCTATTTTTGGCACTGGTTTCTTCTCCAACGTCCAGGCACAGCCAGAAGATACACCCTTAGGTGTACGAGTTAGTTTTATTGTGCAGCCTAACCCTGTCCTGACAAAAGTACAAATTCAAGCTAATCCTGGCACTAACGTAGCTTCTGTACTGCCAGCTGGGACTGCCGATGAAGTATTTAAGGATCAGTATGGTAAAATTTTAAACTTGCGTGACTTACAGGAAGGCATCAAAACCTTAACCAAACGTTATCAAGACCAAGGTTATGTGTTAGCTAACGTAGTTGGTGCGCCGCAAGTTTCTGAAAACGGAGTTGTGACTCTGCAAGTAGCAGAAGGTGTAGTTGAAAATATTAGAGTCCGATTCCGTACTAAAGAAGGTCAGGAAACAGACGAACAAGGTAGAGCAATTCGGGGACGAACACAGCCTTACATTATTACGCGGGAATTGCAACTCAAGCCCGGACAAATCTTTAATCGTAATACAGTACAAAGAGACTTGCAAAGGGTATATGGGTTAGGACTTTTTGAAGATGTAAACGTCTCCCTTGATCCTGGTACTGACCCTAGCAAAGTAGATGTGGTGGTGAACGTAGCTGAACGCAGTAGCGGCTCGATCGCAGCTGGTGCTGGTATTAGTTCTGCCAGTGGGTTATTTGGTACAGTCAGTTACCAACAGCAAAACCTCAACGGTAGAAACCAAAGATTAGGAGCAGAACTCCAGGTAGGACAACGGGAATTATTGTTTGATTTGCGCTTTACCGACCCCTGGATTGCTGGCGACCCCTATCGAACTTCCTACACAACCAACATTTTCCGCCGCAGTTCCATTTCCTTGATTTTTGATGGACAAGATGACAATATTGAAACTTTTAAAGCTGGCGAAGACGATGGCGATCGCCCCCGTGTGTTACGTTTAGGCGGTGGTGTGACATTCACCCGTCCATTATCTGCTAATCCCTACGAAAGGGCAGAATGGACAGCTTCGGCTGGGTTGCAATATCAACGAGTTTCCACCCGCGATGCAGATGGCGACCTCAGAAAATTTGGTACCGTATACAAAAATGGCGTACCTGGAGAATTAGTTCCCTTAAGCTTCTCAGGTACAGGTCAAGATGATTTATTGCTGTTGCAACTAGGAACCCAGCGCGATCGCCGTAATAATGCTTTACAGCCTACAAGTGGTTCTTTCCTCCGCTTTGGTGTCGATCAATCAGTGCCAATCGGACAAGGTAACATTTTTCTCACTAGATTACGCGGTAGCTATAGCCAATACATCCCTGTTCAACTGACGAACTTTACCAAAGGCCCACAAACATTAGCTTTTAACCTCCAAGGCGGGACTGTTGTAGGTGACTTGCCACCCTACGAAGCCTTTACTCTTGGTGGTAGCAACTCTGTTCGTGGTTATGAAGAAGGCACCTTAGCCAGTGGACGTAGTTACGTACAAGCATCAGTTGAGTATCGCTTCCCTGTATTCTCTATTGTTAGTGGCGCACTATTTTTTGATGTTGGCAGCGACCTAGGCAGCAGTACCAGAGCGGCTGAAATCCTTAACAAGAATGGTAGTGGCTACGGTTATGGTCTTGGTGTGCGTGTGCAATCCCCATTAGGGCCAATTCGCATCGACTACGGTATCAACGATGATGGTGATAGCCGGATTAACTTCGGTATTGGCGAAAGATTTTAATTTGGTCAATAGTCAATTGTCCATAGTCCATAGTCAGTTGATTTGAGTATTGACCCTTGACTATTGACACTTGACTCTTTAACCCTTGACCCTTGACTATTTATTAAGGTGTATTAAATTTTCGCCTATGCAACAGCACACCATAGCTGGGGAAATCTACCAAAGCGGAGTCGGGCTGCATAGTGGTATCACTACTAACGTGCGGATATTACCAGCCCAGGCAGGTAGTGGACGTTATTTTGTGCGGGTAGATTTACCAGATGGGCCAATCATTCCTGCTCAAATTGCGGCGGTCAATCAGACAGTTCTCTCAACCCAATTAGATAAAGCAGAAATATCTGTCCGTACAGTTGAGCATTTATTGGCCAGCTTGGCAGGTATGGGTGTAAATAACGCCCGTATCGAAATAGATGGCCCAGAAGTACCACTTTTAGATGGTTCAGCACAAATTTGGGCCGATAGCATTGCTCAAGTTGGTTTAAAACCACAACCAATTCCTGAAAACAGCGTGAACTTGGTGATTAAAGACCCAATTTGGGTTTATCAGGAAGATGCTTTTGTATGTGCCTTACCAGCACCAGAAACCCGCTTTAGCTACGGGATTGATTTTGATTTACCTGCAATCGGTAATCAATGGCATAGCTGGTTATTGGTTGCTGATGTAGAAACTGCGGCGGCTAGCTTTGCGGCGGAAATTGCACCTGCCCGGACTTTTGGTTTATTACATCAAATAGAATATTTACAACAAACAGGATTAATTAAAGGTGGCAGCTTAGACAATGCACTCGTTTGCGGCCCTGATGGATGGTTAAATCCACCATTAAGATTTGCAAATGAGCCAGTCCGTCATAAGATGTTGGACTTAGTAGGAGATTTGAGTTTATTGGGAATTTTCCCGCAAGCTCACTTCTTAGCGTACAAAGCCAGCCACAATTTACATATTCAACTCGCTCAAAGGATTTTAGCTGCACAGTAAAATCCTATTGACCACATCTGAGGGGTTTCAACGCCGTCCTACTTAAATTTCTACAGTCAAAGTCAACCACACTGCCAATGACAATTCTCGCTGAAGTAAATAGTAGCGATGCGATCGCATCCTCAGCTACTGCAACTGCACCAGAAATTAAAAAAACCTTCACCTCTGAAGAGATTCAGCAGTTGTTACCTCACCGCTACCCATTTTTACTCGTAGACAAAATTATTGACTACGTACCAGGAAAGCTAGCTGTAGGCGTTAAAAATGTTACTATTAACGAACCTCAGTTCCAAGGACACTTCCCCGGTAGACCACTGATGCCAGGCGTGCTAATTGTTGAAGCAATGGCACAAGTAGGCGGTATCGTGTTAACACAACTGCCAGAATACGATGCTAGTGGACTTTTTGTATTTGCTGGCATCGATAAAGCTCGTTTCCGTCGTCCAGTAGTCCCTGGAGATCAGCTGATCATGACAGTGGAACTGTTGTGTATCAAACAACGTCGGTTTGGCAAGATGCAAGCTAAGGCCGAAGTTGACGGGCAGCTAGCTGCTGAAGGCGAATTGATGTTTTCTTTAGTAGTTTAGCAACTTGCTTTGTTGTCTTGGTGCAACCGTGATGCACCTCGACGCAATCCTAAAAAGGATAGCAGGTAAAAAATCACCCACAATAGCATTTTAAAATTTCTTGATTTTCGCTGCCCTCTCTGACGAGACGCTACGCGAACACACTCAACTTGCTTTGCCCCACACTTTCGGTCACTGAAGTTCTAACAACTCAGCAACGCCAGTTGCCTCGAAGCACTGGCTTTTCAAGACAGTTCTGGAGATTCACCCTTGAAGACTCTTATTCATCCAACGGCTGTAGTTCATCCTAAAGCGGAACTCCACCCTACAGTGCAAGTCGGTGCCTATGCTGTGATTGGAGCGCACGTCAAAGTCGGCCCTGAAACAATTATCGGCGCTCATGTAGTGCTAGAAGGGCCTTGTGAAATTGGGGCGCGAAATCAGATTTTTGCAGGTGCAGCTATCGGCATGGAACCCCAGGATCTCAAATTTGTGGGAGAACCTACCTGGGTAAAAATTGGTGACGACAATATAATTCGAGAGTATGTCACCATTAACCGCGCCACTGGCGAAGGAGAAGCCACAACCATTGGCAATCACAACTTGCTGATGGCTTATGTCCATGTGGCTCATAATTGCATAATCGAAGACCATGTAATCATTCCTAACTCGGTGGCTTTAGCCGGTCACGTGCATATCGAGTCTCGCGCCAGATTGGGCGGGGTTTTAGGTGTGCATCAATTTGTGCATATCGGTAGGCACTCAATGGTCGGTGGAATGTCACGGATCGACCGAGATGTGCCGCCATATATGCTAGTTGAAGGCAATCCTGTACGCGTCAGAACCCTGAATTTAGTAGGACTGAAACGCTCTGGCATGGCGGCGAGTGATTTGCAAATTCTCAAAAAAGCTTTCCGGATTCTCTATCGTTCTAGCTTGACTTTCAAAGAAGCATTAGAACAGTTGGAACAATTAGGGGATACAGAACAACTTCAGCACCTCCGCCGCTTTATCCTTCTGTCTCAAATGCCTGGAAGACGCGGTTTAATCCCTGGGAAAGGTAAAACTTCTGGCGGGAGTGATGAGTCTTAAGGTAGTTACGGGGAATTAGGAGAAGGCAGGAGGCAGGAGGAGAAATGTTACTTCTCCTGAAACTCACCTCTACAAATGCCTTAATCTGAATGCTATTGGCCATAACTCCTAATTTCTCAGCTTTCATATCTAAATTTTTTACTTAATTATCAAATGCGGATATTTATCAGCACTGGCGAAGTGTCTGGCGATTTGCAGGGGTCGTTGTTGATAAAGGCGATTCAACGTCAAGCTGCTGCGGCTGGGTGGGAATTAGAAACTGTCGCCCTCGGTGGCGAAAGAATGGCAGAAGCAGGGGCAAAAATTTTGGGTAATACCAGTGGGATTGGCTCAATGGGTCTTTTAGAATCTCTGCCTTATGTCTTGCCAACTCTATTAGTACAACGAAAAGCGATCGCCTACCTCAAACAAAATCCGCCAGACTTAGTGCTGCTAATTGATTACATGGGGCCAAACCTCGGCATTGGCACTTATATGCAGAAAAATCTGCCTGATGTGCCTGTTGTATACTACATTGCTCCTCAAGAGTGGGTGTGGTCAATAAATTTACGGAATACATCTCGGATTGTCGGCTTTACAGACAAACTCTTAGCCATATTCCCCGAAGAAGCTCGTTACTATCAGGAGAATGGCGCAAATGTTAGCTGGGTGGGACATCCGTTAATTGATAGAATGCAGGATGCGCCTAATCGGCAAGCTGCACGTGCCAAATTAGGAATAGCACCAGAACAAATTGCGATCGCACTTCTGCCTGCTTCTCGTCATCAAGAATTGAAGTATTTGTTACCAGTAATTTTTCAAGCGGCTCAAACTATCCAAGCCAAGTTACCAGCAGTTCACTTTTGGATTCCCTTATCTTTAGAAAGCTTCAGAGAACCAATTGAAGCAGCAATTCAAAACTACGGTTTACAAGCGACAATTATATCTGGTCAGCAAAAGGAAGTTTTTGCTGCTGCTGATTTTGCCATTACTAAATCTGGCACGGTTAATTTGGAACTAGCTTTATTGAATGTGCCGCAAGTTGTAGTTTATCGGCTAAATCCAATTACAGTATGGATTGCGCGCAAAATCCTTAAAGGTTCCATCCCCTTTGCTTCACCCGTTAATTTAGTGGTGATGAAGGAGATTGTGCCAGAGTTATTGCAAGAAGACGCTACACCAGAAAATATTACCCAAGCCGCGATGGCACTACTATTGAATCCTGAACGCAGACAACAGACCTTGACAGATTATGCCGAAATGCGAAAATCTTTGGGAGATATTGGTGTGTGCGATCGCGCTGCTCAAGAAATTTTACAAATGCTAAATAAAAGATAAACTATGAAGTCTGTAGACTAGGCTGCGCCTAGTCTAAATTCTGAAAGAATCAAAGACTATTGACTTGGGTGATGGCTCGTGAAATGAAAAAACGACGACCAATCGCAGTTGATTTATTTGCAGGTGCAGGCGGTATGACCCTCGGCTTTGAACAAGCTGGTTTTGATGTCCTAGCATCTGTAGAAATCGACCCCATCCACTGCGCCACCCACGAGTTTAACTTTCCTTTTTGTACAGTATTGTGCAAAAGTGTAGAAGATACGACAGGCCAAGAAATTCGCCAGCGTTCAGAAATAGGCGATCGCGAAATTGATGCTGTTATTTGCGGTTCACCTTGTCAAGGCTTTTCACTCATGGGTAAACGGGTTTTTGATGACCCGCGAAACTCTTTAGTGTTTCACTTTCACCGTTTGGTGTTAGAACTAGAACCAAAATATTTTGTCATGGAAAATGTTCGCGGGATAACAGTTGGCGAACATAAACGAATTCTCAAAAGTTTAATTAGCGAGTTTCAAACCCACGGTTATCAAGTAGAAGAAAATTATCAAGTTCTTAACGCAGCTCATTTTGGTGTACCGCAATCTCGTGAGCGATTATTTTTATTGGGTGCTAGGAAAGATGTCAGCTTACCAAAGTATCCCCAACCAGTTACCCAAGCAGCAAAACCCAATAATTATATATATCAAAATAATCTACCAATAGGGCCGACTGTATGGGATGCTATTGGTGATATCCCAGAAGTTGAACAATATTCAGAGTTATTAGAAAAAGATTGGATATTTGCCGAGTATGGCAAACCGAGTAATTATGCATTGGCACTGCGTGGTATTCAAAATTTAGTAGACGATTACACCTACAATCGCCAGTTTGATTCCCGGATTCTTTCTTCTAGTTTCCGCACCAAACACTCACTTACAACAATTCAACGTTTTCATGAAACTCCGCAAGGAGAAAGAGAACCAATTAGCCGCTTCTATAAACTGCATCCAGCTGGTGTCTGCAATACCTTAAGAGCCGGCACAGATAGATCTAAGGGTTCTTTTACCTCTCCGCGACCAATACATCCACATACACCACGTTGTATCACTGTTAGAGAAGCAGCACGCCTGCATTCTTACCCGGACTGGTTTAGATTTCATATCACTAAATGGCACGGCTTTCGACAAGTAGGTAATTCCGTACCACCGTTATTAGCAAAAGCTGTGGCAAAAGAAATTATTCGGAGTTTAAATGTATTACCTATAAAGCCTAATTTTCAGCAGCAATTAGGAGATGAAACGCTGTTGCAGTTGAAGATCACACAAGCCGCACAGCGTTATTTGATTTAGAATACAAAAAACCACAGAGACGCAGAATACAGGGAGAAATAGGATTTTAAGGCTTCATCTTGTGACCTTCCTGTCACCTATCACCTGGTATATTTACCAATTACCTGTTTGATTATCATCCCAAACTTCTAATTCCAAATGCTGGAGATAATTCAGTGCATTTTGAATTTGTGTATCAGTTCCTTTTAAATCCAAGTCAAACCAACCATCACCCACAGCATTTGCTCCTAGAATTGCCGCAGTGATATTCACAGTTAAACCATAGTCTGAAACTAGCTGTGAAATCACAGGTTCTTGATGATAGTCTTTAGGAATTCTCAACCGTATCCGCTTAGATTTCAAGATATCTTTGCTAGTCATATCAAAATCAGCCTTTGATTAATAGAGAATTATAAAAGTGCTGAGTAAAAAGTCTAGCTCCTCTTGCACTCATTACTTCAGACTTCAGACTAGCCTGCGGCAAGCCGCTAGCCTGCGGCAACGCCAAAGGCGAACGCGTCTACATAATTCAGACTTCATTCAACATCTTTAATGCGAGTTTTGCGCTCTAAAATTTCTTTCAGTATTAAGGTAACTACTGCTAACAGTGCTAACAATACAGCAGCCGAAAAAGCAGCTTCAGTTTCATATTGTTTGTAAGCATCTTCTACAAATAGAGGTAAACTCTGTGTTTTATCAGCAATGTTGCCAGAAACTACAGAAACCGCACCGAATTCACCCATTGCTCTAGCATTAGTCAAAATCAAGCCGTAAAGTAATCCCCAACGAATGCTGGGTAAAGTAACGCGCCAAAATATTTGCCAATCTTTTGCACCTAAAGTTTTCGCTGCTTCTTCTTGGTCGCTACCAAACTCTTCTAAAACAGGAATTACTTCCCGTGCGACAAAGGGCATACTGACGAAGGCTGTAGCCAATACCATACCAGGAAAGGCAAAGATGATTTTAATATCGTGTGCTTGCAGAAAAGGCCCAAACCAGCCGTTTCTCCCGTACAGTAATACAATCATCAATCCTGCAACTACAGGGGAGATGGAAAAGGGGAGGTCAATAATACTTAAAACTATGGCACGACCAGGGAATTTATGACGAGCGATCGCCCAAGCTGCACACAAGCCAAATACTGTATTTAACGGTACCGCAATCAACGCCAATATCAAAGTTAGCCAAGCTGCGTGAAGAAAGGCAGGATGCGTTAAGTTAGCAAAAAACGGCCCAATTCCCTTTTTAAAAGCTTGGAAAAAAACGTTAATTGCTGGAATGTATTGAATTAGTGCTAAATAAGAAATTGCGATGCCAATTAAAATAGTCGGCACCCAACTTTTCTTTTGTATGGGCTTATTTACACCTGTATCAGATCCCGATGATGAATGAAATCTTGGCTCATTTACTGTCATATCTTCTTGCCCACGCTTGTAAGAAATTAATCGCCAGTAGAAGTATCAAAGAAATTGTCAGCAGAACCATGCCGATAACAGTAGCACCAGAATAGTCATACTGTTCTAATCTTTGGAAAATCAGCACGGGTGCAATTAAATCTTGGTAGGGAGTATTAGAAGAAATAATTACTGTCGAGCCATATTCTCCAACCGCACGAGAAAAACCTAATGCAATACCAGTCAAAATCGTCGGAAATAATGGCGGTAAAATAACTTTCCAAAATGTTTGCCATTGAGAAGCACCCAAACACCAAGCGGCTTCTTCAATGTCATGTTCCATTTCTTGCAGTACAGGTTGTACAGTCCTCACCACAAAAGGTAGGGAAATAAATATCATTGCCACCGCTACACCTAAGCGAGTGAAAGATACCTTAATTCCAAAGGGAGCTAACAGCGAACCAATCCAACCGTTATCGCTGTAAACTGTTGCCAAAGTTAACCCCGCAACAGAAGTTGGCAGCGCAAAAGGTAAGTCTACTGTGGCATCAATTATCTTCTTTAAGGGAAAGTCGTAACGTACTAAAACCCAGGCAATTAAAGTACCAAATACACCATTCAGCAAAGCAGCCGCTATAGATGTGACAAAAGTAACGTTATAGGTTGCTAAGGCAACATCACTAGTAGCAATTTCCCAAAATCTAGCAGGTGGTTCTGTACTAGCTTTAAGGAACATAGCAACTATTGGCATAAATAACATTACTGTCAGGTATGCCAGGGTAATACGCCACGTCCAAGGCAGATTAATTAACTGATGCAGAAACTTTTTCCAAACGGAAGTTTGTTCAGAAGTAAATTTTTGGGACGGAGATGATATTGCCATAAGGAAATAGAATTTGTTCTTTGTTATTCGTCCGTATCATTAGTCACTTGATAAAGGACAAATGACCCTTCGGGTTCGCCAGTTGCTTCAAGTCGGGAAACCCGCCCAACGCACTGGCTCACCAATGACAAATGACTAATAATTACCGTTTCTTTTGAGCTTGAATCTTGTCAAAAATACCACCCTCAGCGAAGAATTTTTTATCGATTTCACTCCAACCGCCGTAATCTTGAACGGTGCCTAAAGTTTTCACGTTGGGGAATTTATCTTTAACTTCTTTAGTTTGGGCAACAGTTTCATCTACAGGTCGAAATCCTAACTTGGCAAATTCTTGCTGTGCTTCTGGTGTGTAAAGGTATTTAACAAAAGCTTCTGCTACTTCACGAGTGCCATGCTTATCAACGTTTTTATCTACGACAGCAACGGGGTTATCAATAGAAATATTGACATCAGGAACAATGTAATTTACTTTTTCGCCTTTTTGTTGTGCTAAGACAATTTCGTTTTCGTAGTTGATTAAAGCATCACCTTGACCTTGCTTGAAAAATGCATCTGTAGCTTCACGGGCATCTTTAGTCAAAAGCGGTACATTGTTATAAACTTTGCTGACAAATTCTGTCGCTTTAGCGTCATCTCCACCAGTTTTAATTGCCGAATTCCACAGCGCGAGGAAGTTCCACTTAGCCACACCCGATGTTTTCGGATCAGCTGTAATGAGTTTTACCCCGTCTTTGGCTAAATCTGTCCAAGTTTTGATGCTTTTGGGATTACCTTCACGAGTAACGATCGCAGCAACAGATTTAGAAACGATACCATTATTAGGAACTTCTTTTTCCCATCCTAGTTCGATCAGTCCAGCTTTCTGAATCTTTTCGGTGTCTCCGGCTAAAGCTAGGTGAACAACATCTGCTTCTAAACCATCAATAACCGCACGAGTTTGAGAACCAGAACCACCGTAGCTTTGTTTAAAGGTCACAGTTTGGTTATGTTCTTGCTTCCACTTTTCGACAAACTTGGGAATGATGGCTTCGTGAGCCGCTTTAGTAACAGCAAAAGACACTAAGGTGAGTTCAACATTTGGTTTGTTAGCTGAAACAGGATTAGCTGATGGCGTTCCCCCAGCAGTATTGTTTGTATTTCCACCAGAGCAGGCGGCTAGTGCCAGACTCAAAATCGCTCCCACTAAAGTGAGCGATACAAAACCTTTGAGTGAATTGAATCTGAATCGATTTGGCTTGTACTGAGTCATAAGTTGTAATTGTTTCAAGGGACGCTGCCACGCACTCATTTTTTATCCTCCGTAATAACTACGGTAAATTGATGGGGATGTAGCAATATATCGTTATATGTTACTGGATGATTGCATATAATTAAATGTCTAATTGCAAACCCAAACAGAAACTTCACATCCTCTATAGAGAATATGGAGAATTTTATCAGTTATGTTACCAATTAAAAATGCTTTGGCTTGGAAGTATCAAATTCTCATTACAATCAATCGACGAATCCAATTTGATTAGTGAAGATACTTGTGTAGTCAGGCAATAGAAAAGAAGACAAGTAACAATGTACTGATTTTTTTCAAAAATCAAATACTCGTACTCTATAAAGATATTGGCTGTAAAATCAGCAATTTTGGCAGATAGTATAATTCTTTTTGGTAAATTAAGGATTAACAAGTACGTGACAGAATTGTTTAGCGTAGTGTTAGCACTAAACCCGACTGTCGTTGTAGAGATAGAAACTAAAGGTTATATTGCTGGGGTAAGCCATCTTGAAAAACTAGCAATTCCCCTGGTTTGATAGGTGTCCATACTTCATTATCTGTGAGAGGGGTAGTTGCGATCACAGCGACGCGATCGCTTGGGGATGTCAACTCACGAAAATCTACAGTCATATCTTGATCTATCAAGTGTGCCGCAGCAAAAGGTGCTTGACGCACAATGTAATTAAGTTTCGTAGAACAGTGGGCAAAAAAGTGTTCTCCGTCTGATAGCAAGTAGTTAAAAACCCCAATTTTTGCAATTTCAGCAGTTACTTTCAACAATACAGAATAAAGTTTTTCAAGAGGCGGTTTACCTTCAGGAAAGTTTGAGCGCAAAGTTTCTAGTAGCAAACAAAATGCTTTTTCACTATCAGTATCACCCACAGGTTTATAAAAGCCTTGATTTGGAGGATTAAAATCAGGCAAATTACCGTTGTGAGCAAATACCCAATATTGTCCCCAAAGTTCCCTTCGGAAAGGATGACAATTTCTTAACGCAACCTCGCCTTGAGTAGCTTTGCGGATATGAGCAATTACATGGGTAGAGTGGATAGGGTAGCGTCGTACTAAATCCGCGACTGGTGATGTCACCGAAGGTTTGTCATCTAAAAATAATCGACATCCTTTCCCTTCAAAGAATGCAATACCCCAACCATCGCTATGATCGTCCGTTTTGCCTCCACGCGCAGAAAAACCTTCAAAAGAAAAGCAAATGTCTGTGGGAACATTGCAGTTCATTCCTAGTAGTTGGCACATAATTACTAAAAATCAGTTTTCTATATAGTATTAAAAACACACTATTTAAAATAGTGTCAGTTAAAATAGTGCCAAAAAATATTTTTAATAAAATATTTATACCAATTTAATGAGTCTGTTTCGTTAAAACTGTATTATTTATACAGATAAATACAATTTAACAATTGGGTATTAAGTGCCTTGAGTTATGATGAGAATACGCTGGTTAATGGTAGCTTTGACAACATAATAAGTAAAAATTTTTATTATCAATTTTCTGAAACATATGGAAATAACAAAAATATCTAGTGAAGGACAAGTAATTATTCCCGAAGAATTGCTCAAAGCTTCAGGCTGGGAAGTTGGACAAGAACTAATAGCAATTAATATGGGTGATGGAATTCTTCTCAAACCTAAGAAACCTTTTGCAGAAATCACATTAAATGATGTTGCAGGCTGCTTAAAATATCAAGGCTTACCAAAATCTTTAGAAGATATGAATGATGCTATCCGTCAAGGCGTAGAGGAATCATGGTATGGGGGCAATTGATACTAATATAATTGTACGTTTATTAACGCAAGATGATGAATTACAGTACCGTAAGAGTTTAGAAATTTTTCAAACTAAAAATGTTTTTATCCCAGATACTGTTATTTTAGAAACCGAGTGGGTACTAAGGTTTGCGTATAAGTTTAAATCTGTTGAAATATATACAGCTTTCAGAAAGCTATTTGGATTATCAAATGTTTATTTAAGTAATGCTGTCCTAGTATTTCAAGCATTACAATGGCATGAATCGGGCTTAGATTTCGCGGATGCTTTTCATCTAGCCCAAAGCCAAAATTATGCAATTTTTTATACTTTTGATGAGAAATTTGTGAAAAAAACTAAGGGACTAACGACCTGTGAAGTTAATCAACCTTAATGAAGAATTTTATCTTCCTTTTTTCTCCTGACGTTCTCTTAGTTTTAGCAATATCTCTGCGTGCATTTCCCGTGTAATAGGGTAAAAATAAGTCAAAACTAAACCACCAATTAAACAAATAGTTGGTATAGGCCCTACAGCAATACGGATAGCTGTTAGTGCAGATTCTGGTTGTATAGGTAGTGTACTTTGTCCGGCTACTGCTTCTTTAAAACCAGCAGATTGTAAGGCATTTCCTACTAAAAATAACCCGAAAGCTAAACCAAATTTCTGCAACAGTACCATGAATGCATAAAATATGCCTTCGCGGCGTTGTCCAGTTTGGAGTTCGTCTAATTCAATTACATCTGGAATCATTGACCAAGGTACTAGGTATGCTGTAGATACTCCAACACCTGCCATTACAGCCATGACATACATTAAAACTAATTGCCCAGGCTGTAAAAAGAATAATCCAGCAGCAGCAATTATCCAAAAACTCATCCCTAAAAAGTAAACAATTTTTTTGCCAAGTCTTTTACTTAAATTGCTCCAGACAAATAACATAATTAAGGCAGTTCCTTGAACAGCAATCATAACTGTAGGTACATCGGATTCTTTCAGACGCATACAGTTAACAACAAAAAAAGGAATGATGCTGGCTGTAATTTGTACAGCTAACCAAGAACAAAGATATATACCAATTACAAATAAAAAAGGGCGATTAGTAAAGATGATTTTTAATTGTTCTAAAAAAGGAATATTTTCTGGTTCCTCAACTTGAATGCGTTTAGCTTCAAAAGCTAAGATGCGATCGCGCACTCCAAAAATGCACCAATATAAAGAAGCTACCGAAATTACAGTACAAATAGTTGCTAAGACTAAATATTGTTGTTGACGGTCGGCAATGTGAGAAAACACTATTTGCGCTAAAATCAACGATAAAATACTACCACCAATAGAAAAAGTGAAGCGAAAACTATTGAGGCTAGTACGTTCATCATAATCTTGACTCAGTTCGGGAGTCATTGCCGTGTAAGGCAAATTGACCACAGTATAGAAGACCTGAGATATTAAGCCAATTACCACGTAATACCAGAACAAAACCCAAATATTAATACTGCGATCGCTACTAAATTGCGGTACAATCCACTGCAAGAAGAAGAAAATGCCAAAAGGAATTGCACCATATAACATCCAAGGAAGCCGACGACCCCAACGCCGAGATTTTGTTTTATCAGTCAACATTCCCACAAAAGGATCGTTGACAGCATCCCAGATTTTTCCAATTAACAAGACGCTACCCGCTAGACCTGCTGGAATGCCAGCGACATTCGTAAAAAAAACTAGTAGGAAAAATATCGAAATATTAGCAGTAATTGCTGGGCCTAAGTCACCTGCACCATAAGCGAGTTTGGTTTTAAAATCTAGTTTTGGACTGACAGCAGCATTTTGGGCATAATCATCAGCAGAATCGTTCATGATATGTCTAGCTCGTACTAAAATAAAAAATTTGCGATCGCCTCTAGTATTACCTCAAAATTAGTTATCTTATGCCAGACCTTTACGTTTCTTGGTCAGAGTACCACTACAAAATCGAACAACTGGCTGTGGAAATTTATCAATCTGGTTGGGAATTCAACCAAATTGTTTGTCTAGCCAGGGGAGGACTGCGCGTTGGAGATATTCTCGCTCGGATTTACGACAAACCTCTGGCAATTTTGGCTGCATCATCCTACAGTGGCCCTGGTAAGCAAGAGAGAGGAAATTTAACATTTTCCCATCATTTAACCATGACTACTGAAAGCTTAGGCGATCGCATCCTGCTAGTCGATGACTTAGTAGACTCTGGTATCACCCTTCAAAAAACTATTCCTTGGCTAAAGGAAAATATCGATTATTCTATTGAAGAAATTCGCAGTGCCGTAGTTTGGTATAAAGCCTGTTCTGTAATCAAACCTGATTATTATGTTGATTACTTACCTGACAATCCTTGGATTCATCAACCTTTTGAATATTACGAACATACAAATCCCGCAGAATTGTCAAAAAAGTTGAGTCAGTTATGCTGACAAACAAATTTGGCGTTATTGATTAATTGGATGATTTTTGTTTCGCGCAAAGGCCTTAGCGTTAGCGTTTATTAAAACTCTATAACCAATAATTTACCAATCCAAAATCTAAAATCTAAAATTCAGAACAGCCATAGCCAAACTGGGAGAGTTAGCAATAAGAGTATGACTCCCAGTGCTAAGGAAGTAACCGCAAGTTCACGGTCAAGATTGAAAGTTTCGGCCAGCACCATTGTGGCGAATGCGGGTGGCATTGCCATTTGTAAAACGACTACTTTTGCTGCGGAACCAGTGATGCCAAAAAATGGCAGAGTGTAACCGAGTACCAACGGGACTAATAGCATCTTGATTGCTAAACTTCCTCCTGCTTGTGGCAGCCTACGCCAAGAATTTAGCTGGGAAAGCCGCATCCCAATTAATACAAGAGATAAAGCAACAGTAGCCCAACCCAATTTTTCTAAATAAAATTCCACCGTACTAGGAAGAGTAACTTGACGAAACAGTAAGCCAAAGCCAAAACTCCATAAGGCTGGATTAATCAAAATTGCCTTAGTTATCTGCCAAGAGTTTGTCGCACCGTCTCCAAAACGAGATGCTAGAGCTACACCCAGCCCATAAGCTCCAAAAAGTGACCCTAGTAAGTCGTAGAATAAAGCCCAAGCAAAATAATCTTTGCCTACCATTGCTAAAGTGACAGGAAAGCCAATATAACCTGTATTACCTACCATTGCCGATAGAATAAAACTTCCCTGAGTTGGGTGTTGAAAGGTTGTATTGGTAAGATATGCTTGTCCTTTAATAGCTAACCAGGCCAAAAACGCGCCTAATAAAATGGCTATATGAGCGATCGCAGGTGCAATCCAAATTTGGGCTGATAAATCAGCTTGACGTAAAAAAGCAACAATACTTACAGGTACTCCTACCCAAAAAAGCAACTGACCTAAACGAGGTGGAACTGTGGCAGGTAGTTTCCGTCCGAGGAAAAATCCTAATAGGACTAAACCCACAAGTTTGACGTATAGTTCTAGGAGGTTTGTCAAGATTGCCCTGAGAGATACAGATGTAAAATGTTACCCAATATGTCAATCTCTGTCCAGTCTACAATCTGTTATGAATTTTGCACAAAAGCAGGAGTTAACCCTTGAATAAAGCTGGGTTTTCTGGAGAACCCCCAAATTCGTCCGGTGATTCTGATGATGATATTCCAGTGGCTGTACGCGATACTCCTGATGTCGCATCTAAGACACGCTTAACACCTCTGACCATGCTAATTGGAGGTGTAGCAGGATTTATCCTGCTGGCTGTCATTAGTGGTTTTTTGTTTTCTCTCACTACACCGAAAAACGCCACCAATTCGGAATCTTCACCTGCTAATTCCGTTGCAACTCCAAGCACAGGTAATGCCCAAAATCCCCAAGATAATAATGTGGTGCTGGGACATTTAGCATACCCAGAAGCACCAGAGTCGGATTTAGCCCCCATTACTGCGGATGGGCGGATTAGAATGCGAAAAGCTGCGGCTGAAAAGTTTCGTGCCATGACCCAAGCAGCGCGGAGTGCAGGTGTAATTATCGTGCCAATTTCTGGCTTTCGTTCTGTGAAGGAACAAGAGCAATTATTTTTTGATGTGGGGGCGCAGCGAAATCAAACTCCAGCCCAAAGAGCCGCCTTGAGTGCGCCTCCTGGTCATAGCGAACATCACACAGGTTATGCTGTGGATGTCGGAGATGGATCAGCACCAGCGACAAATCTCCAAGCAGACTTTGATCAGACGAAAGCCTTTGGGTGGCTACAAGCAAATGCTGCCCGCTTTAGTTTTGAAATCTCTTTTCCGAAAGATAATGTGCAAGGTGTCAGTTATGAACCTTGGCATTGGCGTTTTGTCGGCGATCGCAGCAGCTTAGAAATGTTCTATAAAGCTAGAAATTTAAAACCCGCTAAAGCATCACCTTAAAATTCAGGAGTCAGAATTTCTGACTCCTGCGTTTATTTGGATGTCTCATGTAAGTAGACTGTCACTGTCAGGGTTAAAACTAGTAGGTGGAACAGCAAAATCTTTTAGCTAACGCTCAATCAGGCCTAGCACAAGTTCTAGAAAAAGAAGGATACGACACCGAGGTGTTAGCCTTAGCTCAGACGTACCTAGATATCAGAGAGTGCCTGCGTGATTAAAATTTAGATGGAACGCGCCGATTGGTTGAGCGGTTGCAGCGCAAGTCAGGGATGGAATAATGCATAATTCGTAATTCGTAATTTATTATGACTAGTTACACATTACAAGCAAGCCGTGAATGGTGGTCACAAAGATGGCTAGAATTACTCGATTCTTATCGTTTTAAAAAGCGGTTAGAACGTGCCAGAAATTATGCGCGTCAAGGTAACGTTCTCAGCATCGAATTTAAAGGCGCGAAAGTATTAGCTAAGGTACAAGGTAGTGAAGTTGAACCTTATAAAGTTTCTCTTTCCCTTGATTCTTTTAGTGATGAAGAGTGGGGCTATGTAATTGAAACAATGTCTAAAAGGGCATTATTCGCAGCCAAATTATTAGCGGGAGAAATGCCTCAAAATATAGAAGAAGTATTTACTGCTAATGGCCTTTCGTTGTTTCCATTTACATTAGGTGATGTACACAGTAAATGCTCTTGCCCTGATAAAGCCAACCCTTGTAAACACGTTGGGGCAATTTATTATCAGTTAGGCGACAGATTTAGCGAAGACCCGTTTGTGCTATTTCAATTACGCGGGCGAACTAAAGAACAAATTATCAGCGATTTACGCAAGCTCCGGGGTAATAAATCTGAAGTAAATACTACTGCAATATCAGAGGTTCAACAACCAATTACTCACAAACAATCATCAGTAAATCTTAGCTCTTTTTGGGAATACAATGAGCCTTTAGATTCATCTTTAGTAGTGATTGCATCTAGCGTTAGCGAGACAGTATTGGATATCTTAGGAGCAATCCCTTTAGCAAAAACAGACGAAGATGTAGTAACTTTAACTGCCAGTGATGTGGTGATGAAGTATTTAGATACTGTTTACAAAAATGTCAGCCAAAAAGCCATGTTAGAAGCTATGAATGTGGGAAATAATTAAATATTGTAAAGTATTGCGCGATCACCTGTATTTTTAGCAATATGAGCGATCGCTATTTTTATGACAATTATGTTATTGTCCAAACTCAAGTCTAGCTTGCTCAACTAAGTCTCCTGTCACTACATCTTGCTGGGCTTGACGTGCCAGTTGCTCAATTCGTGCTTTAGCTTGGGTACGGGCGAAAAAGGGAATATTTTTTAACTTTGCTTTAGCTTCAGATGTCCAGCGCAAAGTCTCTATAAAATCAGATTCACTCATATTTTTCAACTCCTATTTCATGAATGTTTTTACATCACATTTTTATCAAACTATTAACAAAAAATAATTTCTTAGAATTTACGCAATAAACCTTTGAAACTCTCATTCCTCAGTGTCGCGCCAGTTGTTTCTCCTAATCGGAGACGCTACGCGAACAAGACGGCAAAGCCGACGACAGTCGCCTCAAGTCGGGGAATCCCGCCCACGGTGCTGTCTCCCTAACGCACTAGCTTCTCTGTGGCCTCTGTGGTTGGACATTCAATATTTTCTTACTTGTGCGTAAGCCCTGTTTATTTAACAATTGTTTTGGTCACAGTATCTATTAAGGGAAAAAGGCTCTTGTGTAAAAACAAGAGCCTCTCAAGCATTCGATTGTCAGTTGTCAGTGATGAAAGAAAACTTTCAACTTAGTCAAGCTCATTCATGAACATTACTGGTTCATTCTCACGGTCAATACCTTTCTCAAAGCCACCAGCCGCAGCACGGGCGCGTCCAGCGTGCCACAAGTGACCAATAAGGAAGAAGAAACCTAATACGAAGTGAGAAGTAGACAACCATGCACGAGGAGATACATAGTTGAAAGAGTTGATTTCAGTTGCTACACCACCTACAGAGTTCAAAGAACCCAAAGGAGCGTGAGTCATGTATTCAGCCGCACGGCGAGCTTGCCAAGGCTGAATATCATTCTTGATTTTGTCTAAGTCAAGACCGTTAGGGCCGCGTAGAGGCTCTAACCAGGGGCCTTGGAAATCCCAGAAGCGCATGGTTTCACCACCAAAGATGATTTCACCAGAAGGAGAGCGCATCAAGTATTTACCTAGACCTGTGGGGCCTTGAGCAGAACCAACGTTAGCACCTAAGCGTTGGTCACGAATCAAGAAGGTTAAAGCTTGAGCTTGAGAAGCTTCAGGGCCAGTTGGGCCGAAGAATTCACTGGGGTAAACAGTGTTGTTGTACCAAACCATACAAGAAGCAATGAAGCCCATTAAGGACAACGCGCCCAAGCTATAGGAGAGGTAAGCTTCACCAGACCAGATGAACGCACGACGCGCCCAAGCAAAAGGCTTGCTGAAAATGTGGAAAATACCACCAGAAATACAAAGTAAGGCAACCCAGATGTGTCCACCAATGACATCTTCTAGGTTATTAACACTCACAATCCAACCTTCGCCACCGAAGGGAGCTTTGATGAGATAGCCAAAAATAACTGCGGGGTTCAGGGTCGGGTTAGTAATGACGCGAACATCACCACCACCAGGAGCCCAAGTATCGTAAATACCGCCGAAGAACATCGCCTTCAGCACCAACAACAACGCACCACAACCCAAAATGATTAGGTGGAAACCGATGATGTTGGTCATCTTGTTCTTGTCTTTCCAGTCATAACCAAAGAAAGAAGAGTATTCTTCTAAGGTTTCTGGGCCGCGTACAGCGTGATAAATACCGCCAAAACCCAGGACTGCGGAGGAAATTAGGTGAAGTACACCAACAACAAAGTAGGGGAAGGTGTCAATTACTTCACCACCAGGGCCTACACCCCAACCTAAAGTAGCGAGGTGAGGCAGAAGAATTAAGCCCTGCTCATACATGGGCTTTTCTGGGATAAAGTGAGCAACTTCAAACAATGTCATTGCTCCAGCCCAGAACACAATCAAACCAGCATGTGCTACGTGAGCACCTAGCAGTTTACCAGACAGGTTTATCAAACGGGCATTACCAGACCACCAAGCAAAACCGGTGGATTCTTGGTCACGACCACCGCCCATCACTGCGGTTCTATTAGAGAGCGTTACCACGTGGTAATACCTCCTCAGGGAATATAAATTGTTCGTGAGGCTGATCTTGAGGAGCCATCCAAGCGCGGATACCCTCGTTCAGCAAAATGTTTTTGGTATAGAAAGTTTCAAATTC
>NZ_JACJRV010000021.1 GCF_014697475.1 Nostoc sp. FACHB-152 | reverse complement strand
AGGAGCTAAAAGACTTATTAAAGGAGTTCCGAGACTCATTAAAGGAGTTCAAAGGCTCATTAAAGGAGCTAAAAGGTTCATTAATGAAGTTCAAAGGCTCATTAAAGGAGCTAAAAGGCTCATTAATGAAGTTCCGAGACTCATTAAAGGAGTTCTAAGACTCATTAAGTCGTTCACATACCAAGACAGTGCCTTTTTCACCGCGAGTGATGCGTAATTCCTCATCAAGGTAGAGAATAGCTAGACGACCTTTAGGCGATCGCTTCATACTAAAAGTAATCTCTCCAGTCTCAGGATTCATCCCTTTTGCTGGGACTAAACCAAACATTAATTTCAGCAAACCAGACGTTAACTTTTCCTTCCAACTTGTGGCTGAAGGTTTTTGTTGATTCCTAAAAACAGCTTGCCAGTCTGCCATCTTTGTTGACGGATGTGGCTTTAAAATTCCGCCTGTATAATTCGCTTGTAACTCTGTCGCGTTAAAGGGCTGACAAATACCCAAATTACGTACAATACCCTTTATCTGCCCAACAGACTCATCAATTGTGGTAAATTCTACATCAATATCATGAGTGCGCTGCTGACCATTTTCTAATAACAATACAGATTGTAAAACTCGATTAATATTCACCTTTAACTTTGTCGGCTCAAACATATTAAAAGCGAGGCGACCAAGGGTATATACAAACCTACCATCGGGAAGTTTTTCACCTCCTGGAAAATTTGGTGCGCTAATTAATAACCATTTACCATCCTGTAAAGCACTTTGCGTTGGTGCTGCTTTTGGGTTCAAACGGCAGAGATTTTCAATAGCAGCAATCACTGCTTCGTCTTTAGTATTACCACCACAAGCAGCAAGTGCTTGACGCAAAGCTTGTTTAGCAGATTGAGATTCCCTGATGTCTACTACCATAGTGTTGAAATTCTCTAGTTCAACTGTTGTTACTCTAGACCAATTCTTTAAAATCCAGCAAGAAATTCAAAACCCGAAACCCAGACCATATGTAACGCACTTAATTACGAATTACAAACTAGTATTAGACCATTGGCTGATTTATCAACTATCCTTCGCCACAAGAGTAAAAAATTGTTACATTTTTCTTGGATAGAAGGTTAATTCTCGGTCACAAAACACCACCATGTCTAACAGTGTTTTACAGTCAGAGCAAAATTCTCTGGAAGTAACATCTCAATTCCAAACAGCGCAAGAGTTACCTGCTGGTGGACTCGATCCAGAACGCTTTGATTGGCAGGAAGTTTGGTATCCTGTTTTCTACATTGCAGATTTAGACAAAACTCAGCCGACGCGGTTTACTTTATTAGAAAGGGATATAGTGCTGTGGTGGGATAAAAATGAACAGACATGGCGCGCCTTTGCCGACCAATGTCCGCACCGTTTAGCCCCCCTTTCAGAAGGGAGAATTAATGAGGAGGGATGGCTTGAATGTCCTTATCATGGTTGGGCATTTTCTGGTGCAGGTAAGTGTGAGATAATTCCCCAACAAGCTGAAGGCGGTAAAGCAGAAACTTCTCAACGTGCTTGCGTAAATTCATTGCCTACTAAAGTTCGTCAAGGGCTTTTGTTTGTATATCCAGGCAAATCTGAGAATGCGGCGAAAACAAAAGTTCCAATTGTTGATGCACTAGAAGAAGATCCTGAAGGCTGGGTATGTCTCAACACCTTTCGAGACATTCCTTATGATGCCTTAACGTTGATGGAAAATGTTCTCGATTCTAGCCACATTCCTTACACACACCACAAAACTGTAGGTAACCGCGCTAATGTTTCTCCGGTTGAATTAGAGATTGTGGAATCAGGAAAATGGGGTTTTCAGGGAGTGTGGGAGGAAGGCCCCCGCAAAGGTACTTTAGGGAAACAACATACTACATTTATTGCCCCTGGGTTGATGTGGCATGACCTAACTTCTAAGCAGTTTGGCAGAACATTAACAGTCGTTTACGCCACCCCTATTCGTAAAGGAGAATGTCGGCTATTTGCCATCTTTCCTTTTAAATTCTCTTCTAAATTACCTGGACTGTTCCTGAAGCTAACACCACGTTGGTACTCACACCTTGGTCAAAATGGTGTACTAGAAGATGATCAAATTTTTCTGCATTATCAAGAACGCTATTTAGAAAAACAAGGCGGGAGTGCTAACTTCAGCAAAGCTTTTTATCTACCGACTAAAGCTGACCTTTTTGTACAACAGCTACGTTCTTGGGTGAACCAATATAGTGCAGAATCATTTCCCGGCGAAAAATTAGCACCGCCATTATCTAAAACAGCCTTATTAGATAGGTATCATTCCCACACCGAAAAATGCGCTAGTTGTCGCACTGCTTTGACTAATCTGCAAAGGTTAAGGTTAGGAATTGCTATATTCACAGCACTGATTTGGACTTTACTACCTGTGCTGTGCTTGTTACAGGTGCAAGTTTCGACTATTACTGTGGCGATTTTAAGCGTCGCTGTTTTGCTTGGTGCAGGTAGTTGGTTTGGTTTGGGTAGGCTAATTCGACGGTTTTACCAAGGTGAAGAGATTCCGCCGAGGAATATGAGTAGGTAACAGGTGACAGACGTAGGTTGGGTGAAGCGATAGCGAAACCCAACATGATTAAGCTGAAATTAAAGTAGAGACGTAGCAATGCTACGTCTCTCTACAAGGTTTATATGTACCAGGTTTTTTGTGAAATTGTCTTAACTACAAAGCGCAGTTTAACTCGCCAGCTTTTTGGGTAAAGCGACGGTTTTCTCTGTAGTCTACAGGGCAATCGATAACTGCGGGTACATCTTGGGCTAAGGCTTCTTTGAGTATCGGGATTAAATCAAGACTAGATTCGACACGATAGCCTTTTAGACCCATGCTTTCGGCGAATTTCACAAAATCAGGATTACCAAAATGTACAAAGGATGAATTACCTTTGCCAAAGTGGTTTTCTTGTTTCCATTCGATTAAGCCGTAGCCGCCATCATTAAAGATTAAGGTGACAAAGGGAGTACCTACCCGCAAAGCGGTTTCTAATTCTTGGCAGTTCATCATAAAACCACCATCACCAGTCACGGCGACAACTTTGCGGTTGGGATAAACCAGTTTGGCAGCTAATGCACCAGGAATTGCTATACCCATTGCCGCAAAGCCGTTAGAAATAATGCAAGTATTGGGACTGTGGCAATGATAATGACGCGCCATCCACATTTTATGTGCGCCAACATCAGAGATAACAACATCATCTGGCCCCATAACCTGCCGCAAATCATAAATTAATTTTTGCGGTTTAATGGGGTAACCATCATCGTTGGCGTATTGTTCATAATCAGCCCGAATTTCACCGCGTAAGCTGATGGCATAGGGATTAGGCTTACCTTGACGGTCTGCTACTTTTAAAATTTCAACCAGGGAGTCAGAAATATCACCAATGACTTCTACATTACAAACATAGCTACTATCAATTTCCGCCGCAGATGTACTAATATGCACAATGGGAATTTTACCTTCTGGATTCCATTTCTTCGGGGAAAATTCAATCAAATCATACCCGATCGCAATTACTAAATCTGTATTGTCAAAGCCGCAGGTAATAAAGTCTCTTTGCTGTAATCCCACTGACCATAAAGCTAAAGGATGAGTATAAGGAATCACGCCTTTACCCATGAATGTATTAGCAACAGGAATATTCATTTGGGTAGCAAATTGTGTCACTGCATCACTAGCTTGACCACGAATTGCGCCATTTCCTACTAAGATTAATGGATTCACCGCTTGAGACATCAGCGCGGCTGCTGCCCTAATACTAGCAAAAGATGCATAGGTTTTTTCAATTTTATCCCGATGTAAAGGTTTACCTTCAACGGGCATAGCGGCAATATTTTCTGGTAAATCTATATGGACTGCACCTGGTTTTTCGGTTTGCGATCGCTTGAAGGCTTTCCGCACTACTTCTGGTGTAATACTCGGTCTAACAATTTGTTTATTCCACTTAGTTACCGGGGCAAACATTGCCACTAAATCTAAATATTGGTGCGATTCAATATGCATTCTATCTGTTCCCACCTGCCCAGTAATTGCGACCAATGGCGCACCATCAAGATTGGCATCAGCCACACCAGTCATGAGATTTGTTGCCCCAGGGCCAAGGGTGGAAAGGCAAACTCCAGCTTTACCAGTTAAGCGTCCATAAACATCAGCCATGAAAGCTGCACCCTGTTCATGACGAGTTGTAATAAATTTAATTGAAGAATGTTTTAAAGCTTCTAAAACGTGTAAATTTTCTTCTCCAGGCAGACCAAAAACATATTCTACACCTTCATTTTCTAAACACTTTACTAATAATTCTGCTGTATTCATTTTCATTTCCTTAATAATGATGCACAAAATAGGGAGTTGTGAGTTGTGAGTGGGGAGTAGTGAAACACCCTATTCCCCGTACAAAATAGGGAGTTGTGAGTGGGGAGTAGTGAAACACCCTATTCCCTATTCCCTATTCCCTACTCCCTATTCCCTAATTACTTAACCCAAACAGTTTTAACATTGACAAACTCTTGTATGCCTTGAATGCTTAATTCTCGGCCATACCCAGAACGTTTAATACCACCAAAAGGTAAGCGGGGGTCAGATTTAACTAAACCATTGATAAAGACTGCACCAGCTTCAATTTCTGCAATCAAGCGTGAGCGTTCTTGGTCATTGGTTGTCCAAGCACTAGCACCCAAACCAAAGGGGATGGCGTTTGCTAGTTTAATTGCAGCATCAATATCTGGAACCCGGAATAACAAGGCTACCGGGCCAAAAAATTCTTCCTGGGCAATAGGTGCTTCAGGCGGAATATCTGTGATGATAGTTGGTGGATAAAAGTTCCCAGTGCGGTCAGATATAGGATACCCACCCGTCAAGACTTTTCCACCACTTTTTGTCGCAACTTGCACTTGTTGATCTAAATCTTGCAAGATATCTGGTGTTGCTAGTGGGCCTAAATCGGTGTCTGATTGCATGGGGTCGCCGACTTTCAGCGTGAGGAATTTATCTAATAGCTGCTTCTCGAATTGATCTGCGATCGCTTCTTCCACAATAAAGCGTTTCGCGGCAATACAAGATTGTCCATTATTTAGCATCCTGGCTGTGGTCGCCGTAGCAACGGCCGCTTCTAAATCAGCACTAGCTAACACAATGAATGGGTCGCTTCCCCCTAATTCCAGCACAGTTTTTTTAATATGTTTACCTGCGGCGGCGGCTAAGGATGCACCAGCAGGTTCGCTTCCCGTCAAAGTTGCGGCTTTCACCCTATCATCAGCGATTAAATCAGCAACTTTTGCAGCACCTATTAATAACGTTTGAAATACACCTTCAGGAAAACCTGCCCGTCGGATAATCTCTTCAATAGCTAAAGCACATTGCGGTACATTAGACGCGTGTTTTAATAAGCCAACATTGCCAGCCATAAGTGCAGGCGCAGCAAACCGAAACACTTGCCAAAAGGGGAAATTCCACGGCATCACTGCCAAAATTATCCCCATTGGCTGATAGCGCACAAAACTATGGCTGGCATCGGTTTTTACTTCGACATCAGCCAAAAATTCGGCGGCGTGTTCGGCATAATAGCGACAAACAGCAGCACATTTTTCGATTTCAGCGATCGCGGCTTTATAGGGTTTACCCATTTCCAGCGTCATGACTTTCGCAAAGTCTGCTTTATCTTGGTCTAAAATTTGTGCAGCCTTTTGTAACCATTGCGATCGTTGTGCGAAACTTGTCTTGCGGTATTGCTCAAAAGCCCGATCTGCCAAATCTAATTTTGTGGCAATTTCTGCATCGTTAAGCGGCTCAAAGGTTTTGAGCGTTTCCCCAGTAGCGGGATTGATGGTGGCGATCGCCATTGCCTGACCTCCCGTGAAAAATAGCTTGAGGTAGCTGACTATTTTTACACAGTTTAGTTATAGAAGCTACCATCAAAATTGTAGACTTATCCCTTAGAATTGGTTGCTTAATATTACAATTTCGCAATTAAAAATATAATAATATATACAATATTTCTCTGTATTTATATGTAGTTGTTGAGCAGTTTAAATTAGAACTAATATGTTGTAACCAACTAGGGATCAACTTGTGATGATAGGATGATTTCAATTTTGAGCCTATTCAAGGACATACTGATATTTTAAGTAACTTCAATCGATATTAGGGGTATCTATTATGCCAACAATTCATTTAATAGATGGGGAAAAGGGCGGAGTCGGAAAGTCTCTAGTCACCCGAACAATGATTCAATATTGTCTAGATAAAAAAATTCCCTTTGTGCCAATAGAAACAGATAGATCTAATCCTGATGTGGCTGGTGTGTATAAAGGGATGTGTCAGTATGCTGTATTTACAGAAGATGAACGTCAAGCAGATAAAGCCGATAGAATCTTTGAAATGGCAATGTCAAAGCCAGTGATAGTTAATTTAGCAGCCCAAAGTCATCGCGCCGTCAAAAACTGGATTGAGAAAAACCAGTTAATTGAACTAGGAACTGCTGAGGGCGTAAGTTTTTGTAAGTGGTTTGTAACAACAGGCGGCTACGATAGCCTGAACTTGTTTGTGCAGTCAATCAATAGCTACGGCGACAGAGTACCCCATGTTCTAGTGCGGAATTGTGGACTATGCGACGATTGGGAACACGTTGATTCTGACCCCAATATGCAACAATTAGTCCAAAAATATAATGTTCAGGTTGTAGATTTTCCTAAGTTGGCATATAGAGAAAGAAATATCATTGACCAAACTCGCATGACTTTCGCAGACGCACGAGAATATAAAGAATTTGGCATTCTCAGCAAACAGCGAATAGTACATTTTCTCAAGGTGGCTTATGCTGCTTTTGAAAAAGTCGGCATTTGGTATGAAGAGGTAAAGCAGGCTTGAAGTGAGTTAATGGTCAATGGTCAATGGTCAATAGTCATTTGTCATTGGTTACTAATTTATTTTCCTTATTAAAAGCTTGTGGGACAAACACCAGAATCAATAATGCTCCGGTGAAGAGGGCAAAGCTTGCCACGACTACAGTTGCGTGTAGACCGGAGATAAAAGCACTATCAATTGCTTGATGTAAAGCAGACGGAGTAATGTTAGCTGGGAGATTGCTGGGGACTTTAGCTCCATTTTGCAAAACGTCAGCGATGAGTTGACCTTGGAGGTTCGCGGGTAAATTCCAAGCAGAGAGCGATCGCGCCAAATCTGAAGCTAGGTATTGCTTGAGAATTGTTCCTTGTAGAGCAATTCCTGAAATACCACCGAGAGAATTACTGGTATTGAGTACTGCTGAGGCAATTCCCGCTTGAGTCGGAGGTGCAGAACTCATAGCTGCTGCGGCTATGGGCGCGAGTGTTAAGCCACAGCCAAAGCCGGAGATAACAAGGCTCAACACAATGGCTTTATACTCTGTATCGACATTGATGCGGAGGAATAACAATGTTGCTATCCCTGCCAACATCAATCCTATAGCAATGGTCAACCGCCACCCTAACTGAGTAGCCAACCACCCGGAAACCAACGCTGCGCTCACAAAAGCTATATTCATCGGTAAAAAGCGCAAGCCGGCTGCTGCTGCTGAGTATCCCTGCACTTGCTGCAAGAATAAGCTGAAGATAAATAGTAAGCTGGCAACAGTGAAAAATACTAATACTGAAACGACATTAACAATAGTAAAAGTTGGGTTTTTAAACAATTTTAGTGGCAGCATTGGGTGACTACTGTAGTACTCAATAGCCAAAAATGCTAAAAGACTAATTCCAGCCAGTGTTAGCAGCAAGATCAGGAGCGGCGATCGCCAAAATCTAGCATTAAACTCGATAATTGCATAGGTAAACGAAGCCAAAAAAACTATACTGAGCAACAAACCCGGCACATCAAGACGCTGCTGCTTCTGATTTTTACTGTCCCTCACAAAAGAAAAGGTCAGCCAAAAAGCGATCGCGCCTAATGGTAGATTGATCAAAAACACACTCTGCCATCCTAAGGTATCCACTAGCAGCCCACCAAGGACAGGGCCAGCAATCAGGGCAATTCCTGACACCGCAGACCAAATACTTATCGCTTTAGTTTTCTCCTTGGGATTAGGGAAAGCACCCGCGAGGATAGCCAGAGAAGTCGGTATTAACGCAGCATTACCTATGCCTTGAAGAAATCGTCCAGCAATTAAAATACCTAAATTGGGGGCAAAGCCACAGATTACAGAAGCAATCATGCAGATGATAGCCCCTACGAGAAAGACTCGTTTGCGCCCGTACATATCGCTCAATGTTCCACTCGTTAGCACTAGGCAAGCTGCAAGCAGAGAGTCGGCGTTGGCAACCCACTGCAACCCTGACACATCAGAACCCAAACTGCTCTGAATTTTGGGAAGTGCTACATTCACAACGGTGCCATCGATATGAGCCATGAAAAGGGCAAAACACATCGCCAAAAGCGTTATAGCTTTATAACGAGATCGATTCATTATCTTGACTACCTCTATAAATATTTCTGTAAATGTTACTTGTTGCTAGTTGAGAGAAGTCGTTGCCAGACATCAGCAAATTCTAGTAAAGAATATTTAGTAGCTTGCAAAAAAGTTTTGCGTAGTCAATATGAATATTTTAAACTTGATGATTTTTTTATTTTAATTAACAAATAATAATCAAGGTTAGTCTTATTTATTATTTTTTAAACCAATTTTTTTGTGCTGTACGGCTTCTAATTTAGCTTGATAATTGGGAAATTCTGTTCCCATCATTTTATCCCACCATGTAAAAATCAAACCATAATTACCTTTGAATTTCTCATGATGCATATTATGATGCGTACTGGGAGTTTTCCAATTAGTCAGAGGAGATTTAGTAAACCATTGAGGATAAATTTCATAACCAAGATGAATCACGACGGAATTTAGTAATGTTAGTAGCAACCAAATATTTACAGCCAGATGATGCACAGGAATAATAGATGGAACTAATCTGTAACCAAAGAATAATATGGCAGTTTCTAAAGGATGAAAAGAATAAGTTGTAAACGGATTGGGATCGACACTATAATGATGAATTTTATGAACTTTATAATATAGTTTAGGATGATGTAATAAACGATGCATCCAATAAAAATATGTATCATCAAAAACCAACATTAAAAACACGCTCAAAACAAAGTAAATCCAACCATAAGTACTAATTTCATTGTAATAGTTGTCGTAAAATAGCCCGTAACGATCATCAGGAATTACTAAGTCAAAAAACCAATTAATTACACCAATAACTAAAAAAGCTGAAAAACTAAATCCAATTTCTTGAAGAATTACTTTAGTTTTTGTTTTGGTTCTAGGCTGAATTCGGAAATGGGCAAGTTGATGTGGTAAGATAACCCAAAAAATTAAGAAACTAAAAATTGTGAATCGGAAGTAATTCTGGCAAGCATAAATCTGGGTGTCATAAATCTTATTCAGTAATGATTGAAGCAGTTCCATCGATATTTCCTAAGTTATTGAATATACTCAACTCATCGCTATAAGGAACTCAATTTAACGTGAGTTCGACGTATTGAAAAACCTCTCTCCTGCGAGGAATATCCACTGCGTTGGGCGGGTTTCCCGACTTGTAGCAAGTGGCGTAGAGGCCTTAAGAACCTAATTTTTCGTCGGAAACTCAGGATTTTTAAGCCCCTCTCTGCGTGGAGAGGGGTGGGGGAGAGGTTCGTCGAACTCACGTCAATTTAATTGATTGAGTTAGGCATATATCAACTCTATTAACAAGAAGTTTTTGCATATTTAAAGCAGCGACATTGTTACGATAACGAATAAAATTTTCTGGTTCTAAAAATTGCGCCACTGGTTTTTGAATATCCCGGAATGGCGTAACACTAAACCCAGATATCACTACTTATGCTCCACTGGTTCTGCCATTGTTGTCTGGTAGCTTTGAGCAAGAATCTGCTGTAATATATCAGGAATTTCAAATACAGATTTATTATTTAGAGCAGCGACATTCGCACGGTAACGAGCAAATTTTTCTGGCTCTAGAAACTGCTCAACTGCTTTATGGATATTCCGAAAATTGGGGATAACTATACCTACCTGCTTCTGTTGAATCCACTTGGTGTTGTATCGTTCATTTATAATTGTTGACCAATTACGTTCCACGATTACTGGTAGTTTCATCGCCAGTGCCTCACTGATACTACAAGCACCTGGCTTGCCAATAAAGAAATCGGCAAGATGCATATAGTAGGGAATGTCTGGAGTAAAAGTTGTAACAACGCGCTTTGAGGAACCTTGACTATTACGTAAAGCTTGGGCCAGTTCTTCATTACGTCCGCAAATAAATATTAGTTGTAGCTTTTGTCCAAAACACTCCAAACGTTGGGCAATTTCTAGCATGACGTTAGAACCGTAACCCCCGAATAATACCAGTCCAGTTAAACAATCAGGGTCTAGTCCCAAACTTTGCCTTTCAATACGGCGATCAGAGGTAATAGGTTCATAAAAACGAGGGTGAATTACTATTCCCGAACTTTTGGTGATTAGTTCTTCCTTGATTCCACTAGAACGAGCTTGTTCCACGGCTTTTTCGGTTGCACAAACTAGATGATTTCCTGTTTGCGGCTCGATCCAAAACGCAGGCGGACAATCAGCAAAATCTGTCAAAATGCTTACTACCGGAGTGCCTGGCTTTGCTCTCTGTATACTGTCCCATAGTCCTTTGTTATACATAGGTGCTACAGAAACAACCATATCGGGCTGTTGCTCGCGCCAGTATTCCTCAAAAATTTTTACACCAACATCATGATTTAATTTGATCAGTACTTTATTGAGGTACATCATTAGCGGTTGAAACCATGTCCAGCCGCTTTTTAGTACGTGTTTATTGTACAATTCATACGCAGACGTTCCAAATAGTTTACTGTAGACATCCACCACCTTTTTTTGTTCTACTAGGCCCTCTACTATTGCGTCTACGTCAGTCATAGTCAGATGCCAAGGCAGTTGTTTTTGCTCAATGATTGAACTTAGGGCATTATAGGTAGCGTAATGCGCTCCACCACCTCGGATTGTGACAATATTAATCGAAACCTTCTTTGTTGGATATGAGGATGAGTTCGATGTTTGCATAATTTTTTAGATATTTCTCACATACTGTGTGGTAGGATGTTCAACTTTGATGCTCATTAGAGTTATGTAGAATTCATTAAATGATGAGCATTTCCCACTAATCGGCACTATCTCTGTATAAGTGTTTGTGTCACTTTTGTTTTATGGCTTTTAGCGAGAATCTGTTGTAAGTAATCAGTAATTTCAAATACAGCGCGATTGTTCAACGCAGCGACATTACTACGATAAATGTCAAAATTTTTCGGCTCTAAAAACTGTTCAACTGCCTTATCTATATTACGAAAACTGGGAATGACCACACCCACTTGCTGTTGTTCAACCCATTCGGTATTGTATCTCTCGTGTATGAGTGTGGCAGCATTGCGCTCTACAATAACTGGTAGTTGCATTACTAAAGCTTCACTGAGGCTACCAGGGCCTGGTTTGCCAATGAAAAAGTCGGCAAGATGCATATAAAAAGGAACTTCTTCGGTAAAAGAAATGACCAATTTTTTCTGGCTACTTTGATTGTTGCGTAAAGTCTCCGCTAGTTCTTGATTGCGTCCGCACAAAAAGATGAGTTGTAGTTTTTCTCCAAAGCACTCCAACCGTTTGGCTATTTCTAGCATGGCTTTAGAACCATTACCGCCAAACATCACAAGCCCAGTTAAACAGTCTGGAGCTAGCCCCAAACGTTGTCTTTCAGCAGATCGATTGTTCTCAATTTGCTTGTAAAACCGAGGATGAATTACCATGCCTGATGTTTGGATAATCCGCTCCTCTTTCACACCCAAACTACGCGCTTGTTCTACAGCTTTTTCAGTGCCGCAGATTGTGTAATTATCTGTTTTTGGTTCGATCCAAAAAGCAGGTGGATAATCAGCCAAATCGGTAAGAATAGTTACATAGGGAGTGTCTGGTTTTGCTTTTTGTAAGCTTTTCGATAGCCCTTTGTTATATAAAGGCATAACGGAAATCACTAAGTCTGGCTGTTGCTGATGCCAGTATTCCTCAAAAATTTTTACGCCAGCATCGTAATTTAGTTTGACCAAAAATTTATTTAGACGCATCTTTAGCGGCCAAAGCCATGTCCAACCGCTTTTTTGCATGAGGTTGTATAAGTCGTGTCCAGAAAACCCCAGCATTTCATAAGCGTTCTTTACCTTATTTTGTTGCGCCAAGTCTGCGATGATTTCGTCCATATCAGTGACTTGGAAATGCCATCCGTGCTGCTGCTCGGCAACAGCACGGATGGCATGATAGGTCGCGTAATGTCCACTGCCACCTTGTCCAGTGATCACGTTAACCACAAATTTTTCTTTTGGATCTGAGGATGATTGCATTATGTTCATAATTGAATGCTGTTAGCCATTACTACTAGAAATTTGCGATCTCTTTCTCAAATAAACCTAACGCCCTCAACACGGCGTGATCCATGTCGTAATATTTGTAATCTGCTAGTCGTCCGGCAAACAATACTGTACCGTTGAGATTTTCTACTTCTTTGAGGTAGAGGCTCAGGCGATCGCGATTATCCTCATTTAATATCGGATAATAAGGGTCATTTTTTCCTGGTACATAAGCTTGAGGATATTCCATCACCAAGGTAGTTTTAGGAGAAGTTTGCCCTGATAAATACTTCTGCTCAGTAATACGCGTGATTTCGTAGTCGTTAGGGTAATTTACTGTACCAACTTCTTGATACTGGTCTTGATCTAAAGTTTCAAATTGAAAGCGCAAACTCCGATAGGGCAATTCTCCATACATATAATCGAAGAAGGTATCAATTGGCCCTGTACAAATAATCCGATTGAATTTAACATCATTAAGAATTTCGCGGTAATCGGTATTCAGCAACACCTTGATGTTGGGATGAGCCAACATTTTGCGAAACATTTCGGTATAGCCAAGCTTGGGCATTGCTTGGTAAGGGTCTTGAAAATAACGGTTATCCCGACTGATGTAAACTGGTACTCTTCCTGTAACTGCCCGATCTAATTCTTCTGGTTTTACACCCCATTGCTTCATGGTGTAACGCAAAAAGACATTTTCATAGATGTAATCCGCAAGGAAAGTTAAGTCACCACTTGCGCTTTCACGCAGTTTTAAAATCGGTACTTTCACCCCAAACCCGAAGTTTTCTAGAAGTAAATTTTCTAGCTTTTCTGCATATTTGGGAGGAAAAAGGGCATAGAGTGAATTTAAATTAAAAGGGATAGGGACTTTTTTACCTTCTACTACTCCCAACACATGATGATAGTAATGTCTCCATTCGGTAAATTGGGAGAGGTAATCCCAAACTTTTTTAGATTTGGTATGAAAGATGTGAGGCCCGTATTTGTGAACTAAAATTCCATGCTCATTGTAGTAATCATAGGCATTGCCACCAATGTGGTCTCGCTGTTCAACAATTAATACTCTTTGCCCTAACTCATTTGCGATCCTTTCAGCCATGACACAGGCTGAGTATCCTGCCCCTATGATTAACCAATCAAATATCATTGATATTACTCCAATTATTGTTTTAACAGCGCAGATATCTTGAAGGTTTTAAATCAGCAGCTTTTAAACCTTCAAGGATAGTTTTTCTTGCATATCAAGGTTTAGAGAAGGCGCAACAGATAAAGAACTGGCGAGGATTTTTTCTAAAGTTTCAACTACTTCAAATACAGCCTGATTTTTGTCAGCTTCTACATTAGCTCGATAGCGAGAGAAGTTTTCCGGCTGAATGAGTTCTGCAACAGCTTTGTTAATATCGCGGAAATTCTCAACTACAATACCGAATTCATTTTCTGCCAACCAATCAGCACTAGCTCGTTCTTGAAATAGGGTTGTACGATTGTTGCATTCTGTAATGACTGGTAGTTTTCTAGCGATCGCTTCACTAATCCCAACACTACCAGGTTTACCAATAAAGAAATCGCACAAATCCATATAATAGGGAATTTGTTTGGTAAATCCTTCGATGTATTTAGGAAGGCGACTAGGAATATTTCGCAATTCTGTTGCTAATTGTTCATTTCGTCCGCAGATATATATAAGTTGGAGGTTCAGCGATGACTGCTCTAAACGTTTGGCAATTTCAATCATTTCTTTCGAGCCATAACTGCCAAAAATGACTAAGCCTGTGGGTAAATTTGGATCTAGTCCCAAACGTTGTTTTTCAGTGGAGCGATTGTCACAACTCGCTGGTTCATTAAATCGGGGGTGAATAACTACTCCTGATGTCTGAAAAATTCTCTGTTCTGAATAACCACAAGCTTGTGCTTGCTTAACTGTTCTTTCAGAAGGACAAATCAAAAATTGCTCTTGGCGTTCTATCCAAAAGTTAGGAGGACAATCTGCAAAGTCTGTAATCGAAGTCACGAAGGGAGTATTTGGTAGTTCCGCCTGCAAGCTTTCGTAAAGAACTCGGTTAACTAATGGTAATAATGAAACGACTAAATCAGGTTGATGTTCGCGCCAGTATTTTTGTAGCTGGTGGCGCCAATTTGCATGACGCAAGCGAATTTGCTGTTTGAACAAAGGAACTAAAAAAGGGTCATTAATTAGCTTTGCCCACTTTTTTTTAAGTATCAGTTCGTTGTATATATAATGATTGATACTTTGATTGAATACTTCTTTAAAAACCTCGACTATTTTAACTTCCCAAGGTAGTTTTTGTTGTTCAATTACTTCTCTTAACGCGTTAGCAGTACTACGATGCCCTGCTCCCATGTCATATATCATGAAATATACTTTTTGCATTTGGTTGCATCTCCTGATTGTAGGATTTTTGGTTGGAAAGAAGGCAGAAGCTAAAACAGGTAAACAATTTATAAACTTATTTAACTAAAATTGAATCAGAGATATTATATTTATCATTAGATAAATTCTTAATTCTCTTTTGATTGAGTTTGGTTACGCCTATTAAATTATTAATTTTGTCTCCCAGAGTTGGGAAAAATTGTTCAATAGCAAATAAAAATTTTGTTATGTTTTCTGTAATGAAGTTACCATTAACTATGACTTCTGGCTGATTTTTTTCAATTGCTCTGATGACTGCGATCGCCACATCTTTTGATTTGGAACTACCAACTAAACTTGGTGCAGGTACGCCTGTATCCGCCAGTAATCCATAATCAGAGATATAACCAGGACAGATAGTAGATATTCCTACACCTGTAGTAACTAATTCTTGGCGAATAGCATCAGCCCACATTAACAAACCAGCTTTACTAGCCGAATAAATGCTGTCGTAGGGGTGTCCTTTTTTGGCAGCGAGAGAAGCAATATTTACAATATGACCACTACGTTGATGTAACATAGTTGGCAATACCAAACGAGTTAGCTCTATCGCCGCCACTAAATTAATTGATAATACAGATTGAATATCTGCCAGAGAATAATTTTGAAAAGCTCGATATTTTTCTATCCCAGCATTATTAATTAAAATATCAACACTCCCAGCAAATTTTTCAATCTTTTCTACTAAATTTGGCAGTTCTTCTATATTACTGATATCAAAGGGAATCCTTATTCCTTTACCACCCATAGCGTTAATTTCTGCACAGACTTGATCTAGCCCTGCTTGTGAGCGCGAAACGCATACTACTGTTGCTTGTTTTTTGGCGAGTTCATGTGCAATAAATGTGCCAATTCCCCGTGATGCTCCTGTGAGAAGTACTGTTTTGTTTGCTAGAGTTTTCATTGAAAGAATGTAGTATTAAATTGCAAGGTTCAGACCCCCAACTCTTAAAGAAGTCGGGGATATTGTTCTTCATTTCTCTGTCAAAGAAGCGAAATGTTTACCGCCTAATTCGATTTGTTCGTGTTTAATTCCAGTTGCTAATCTTGCAAGTAGGTAATCTAAATTGCTGGTGATGATATTTGTGCCATGATCTGGTTCGATTAAACTCGCTAGAACAATGTTATTGTCAACTTTGTCGGCGATATCATGAATACTCAAGAAGTTGAAAACGCCTGATTCGTAGGTTCCACAAGGAACAGATGGATTTTCTACGCCAGCGTAATATTCGTTTGATTTTAACCACTCTTTTGCGGGATAGCCATGAAAATGAATCATTGGCGCACCTTCTTGAATGAGTTCCGGTGCATACAAGGCTGTTGCAAGTGCGATCGCAACTAAAACATAAGTATCATACGATGGTTTAATATCCACTTCTTGCGGATCTATCCCTTCTGGTATTTGCAGACATAATTGGTTTTTCAACCCCATTCTCAAAACATCACACTCTAAATTTAAATCTGTTTTGTTAGCACCAGAGCGAGAAGATACTAACCAAATATCAGGAATCTGTTTATAGACATATTTATTTTTGATTCTGGTTTTTATGTATCGCCTCCCTATATTATTGACACGAACTTCATTGTTACTAAATCCTTCTACAGCTAATAAACTTTGCCACTCTTGTTCAGATATTTCAGTAGCACCTATATATTGGGGTGGTTCTGCATAGGCAACAAAACCGTAAGAAACACCAGTTCGTCCGTTAACAATCGAGTCAACAATATCTCGATGCGATTTCCTTTTAATAACTTCACCAAGCTTAAAGCCAGAGGGAAATAAGCCTGTTGTTGCCAATTCTTTACTTAATTTCACCAATTTTGTCGCATAAATAGACTGATGAGGATTGTATTTACTTACCTCAAACTGGCTCATTGGTAAAGGTGCGATCGGCACATATATTTTTGGAATTAGAGATTTAAAAACAAAATTATCAAAATTTTCTCTAGGAAATATTGAATCAGAAAGATTCATATTTAAAATAGAAATCTTGTTGTCAGACACACCAATAACAATTTCAGCAAAATTTTTGATAATAGTGTTTACACCAATTGCAATTTTTTGTTGGTAGGAAATTTGTGAGTCAACAAAATTTTTGTCTATCTCTTTAATTAAAATTACCTGAGTAGAGGTAGGATCTTCAAGGCGTTGGATGATATTATCTTCTGCCCAGCCAATTAACTGAGTAATTTTAGCAACAGATATTTTTTGATTTTTTAAGATAAAGCGAGAATAAAATTGATAAAATCTTTCTGCTAAATAACTTTTTAGTCCGCCTACAAAGCTAAATTGTCTTTCAACATCAATTACAGCATTGACATCAGCTTTAACGATTCTGATAATCATTTTTTTCTTCCACTTAACTAGTGGAAATTTGATTTCATAGCTAAATTCTCTTGTAGCTTCCTCCCAAGTAAGAACTTTAACTCCCTGATTTTGCAGTTTAAGCTCTAATTCTTTTCTAAATTCTAAAACAGTTGCATTATTAAAACCTTTCGGTAATGGTCTAAAAGTAACTTTGAGTTGTTTAGCCATTACCTTGGAGTCGATAACTGGGGATTTAAATTGCATAGCTAAACACTCATAATATCCCCCAATTAAACGGCCAATAGTTTGTAAGCTTAGACCGGTAGAAGTAAAGTCAGAAGAATAATTATAGTTCCGGAGAAAGGAAATAATTTCTGTTTTGTATGCGGCGATATCTATCTGAAGTTGCGGTGTCAACACTCCTTTCGGAGAATTGATTTTGAGTTTATCATTATCAGCCCAAAAATGAACACCCTGTTGAGTAAGTTTATTTACAAAATCTGATACGTTCATACTGCCTCCTAAAAAGAGTGCTGAGTCCCTTTGCTATCTATTCTCAAATTTCAAATACTTCTAATTCTGAAGATTGTATTTCTTCAGCCAAATATTGAGATAACGACTCAATATTGGGATAATTCCACATGATAATGGGAGATAATTGTAAACCGAAATATTGTTTGCCCAGGCTAGCAATTTTCATTATTTGTACGGAATCTAAGCCGTAACTATCAAAAGGTGCTTTAATGTCGATTTCATCAGCATCAATACCTTGCTGTTCGGCAATTTGAGCAGCTAACCAATCTTGAATGTCTTCTGCTGTCATTGCATGAGGCTGAATTTCTAAAATTTTTTCTGGCATTCGCTTTTACCTCAATATATTGTTAAAGATTTTTTGTTTGCTTGCTGTTGATATTGCTGAGTTAAAACTTCTAGCAGTAATTTAATTTGGGCTTCTGAAAAATTTCCTTTCTCCCGTAGCACATGAGTTATATCTTGGTTCTCTGCGTGGTGTAACAGATTAATAAAGTTAGTTTCTAGTTGATTTTGTGTTACTTCTTGATGCCTGTTTTCAGTAGATTTAAACCAATAAGGTTGACGCTGAAATGGATATGTTGGTAATTGGAGATGACAACGGGAATAATCTCTGTCAAAGCCAAGCCAGTCTATTGCTACGCCACGAACAAATAATTCTCCTAAACTGTGGAGTATTTCTTGCCAGTCGTTTTGTGCTTGCCCTAAACTTGATAGGCAAAGTTCCAATTCTTGGGGTAGAGAATTTGGTTGAGAAGCAACAACAACTACCTGATAACCTGCTAAACTTTCTGCATTAACAGTGATTTTCTCTAGCTGCTGCAAATGAGAACACCAATATTCAGGAGTATTTATTTCTTTGGTTGTTTGTTCTTGACTCAAACTAGGAATTAGAGAAATTTGAGGTTGAGAATAGATGACTTCTTTGGCTAGTTCTGCAAAAGCCTCAACCATCTGTTCATGAGATTGAGATGTTTGCATTAAACGAGTTCGTTCGCCAACCAGTCTCAAAGCATCTTCAAGACTCAATACGCCTGCGATAGTTGCAGCAACATACTCTCCTACACCACAACCTATAACAGCTTTTGGTTGGATACCCCAAGACAGCCATAATTGAGCTAAGGCATACTCTAAAGCAAATAGATAAGGTTGAACTAATTGTGAATTAGCATCAACAACTTCTGGCTTTAAAGGTTTGTCAAGGTATGCTTGTAGGAAGTCAGCACAAAGGTCAAACGCTTGACGGAATGTAGGTTGAGTTTCATAAAACTCTCGTCCCATGCTGAAAATTGCAGACTCTTCACCAGGGAAGAAGAAAGCAATTTTTGGTCGCTTTCTACCTTTTACCTTTCCTATCACTAGTCCGTCAGCTTCTTTGTCAGTAATATAAGCATTTAACTGTTGACGTAACTGAGCTATAGATTCAGTCACTACAAAGAGGCGATGGTCAAAATGAACACGTTTTGTATTGGCAGTAAAGCAAACATCCGCCAGTGATACATCAGGATGAGATGCTAAAAACCCCTCATACCTTTGTGCCAGTTCTTGCAAAGCCGCTTCATTCTTAGCTGATAAAGTCAGCAGGTGCCAAGGTCGCTCAATTTCACTCCCTCCTCTGTCCCCCTGCACCCCTGCTCCCCTGCCCTCTTCTGGTGCTTCTTCTAAAATTACATGAGCATTAGTGCCACCAAAACCAAAAGCACTGACACCAGCTAAACGGCTTTTTTCTCCACGAGGCCATTTTTGTAGCTCTGTAGAAATTGAAAGAGGTGTATTTTTTAAAGATACATAAGAATTAAGCTCGTTTAAATGGAGGTGGGGAGGAATTTCTTCGTGTTGCAACGATAGGACTATCTTAATCAAGGCAGACATTCCGGCAGCAGCTTCTAAATGACCGATATTGGTCTTGATTGAGCCAATGCTACAGGGTTGATTTGCCTCGCGCCCTTCTGTTAATACTGCTTTTAAAGCTTTAAGTTCAATTGCATCCCCAATTGATGTACCAACGGCATGAGCATCAACATAACTAATCTCTGCTGGTTGCACATTGGCATTTTTCAATGCCTGACGAATCACGGCTTGTTGAGCCAGTCCGTTTGGTGCGCTTAAACTATTACTCAATCCATCTTGGTTAACGGCGGAGCCTCTAATCAGAGCGAGAATATTATCTCCATCTCTGGTAGCATCAGAAAGGCGTTTGAGAACAACTACACCACAGCCTTCTCCTCTAACATAGCCATCAGCGTTGGCATCAAATGTCTTACAACGCCCCGTAGGTGACAGCATCCGGGTTTGAGAGGAGGAGATTGTCGAGTCTGGGGATAAAATTAAGTTCACTCCGCCAGCTAGACACAAATCTGATTCTCCGCTTCGCAAACTTTGACAAGCTAAGTGGACTGTGACTAAAGAGGAAGAACAAGCAGTATCTACTGCCATACCTGGGCCACGCAAATCCAGCAAATAGGATAAGCGGTTAGCGGCAATGCAAAAAGTTGTTCCCATACCACTATATTCTTTTATCTGAGAGGAATTTTTGTAGAGCAGTCTGTGATAATCGACGGTACACATACCGACGAAGACTCCTGTCTGGCTACCAGCCAAGCTCGTTGGCACGATGCCAGCATTTTCTAAAGCTTCCCAAGCTACCTCTAAAAATAGCCTCTGTTGGGGGTCTGTATGCTCAACTTCGTCGGCAGACATCCCGAAGAATTCAGCGTCAAACCCATCTACCTGTTCTAGAAAACCACCCCAACGAGTGTTCATTTTTCCTGGTGCTTCTGGATTGGGATCGTAGAAGGCATCGATATCCCATCGTTCTTTTGGCACTGGCGCGATCGCATCTACTCCATTACGCAATAGCTGCCAAAACGCTTCGGGATTTTTCGCTTTGGGAAAACGGCAACCAACACCAACAATTGCTATAGGTTCCATAAGTTGATTAGTCATTATTTACGAGGGAACAGGGAACAGGGAACAGGGAACAGGAAAACTTTCATCTTCCCTTACTCCCTACTCCCTAATAACGACTTAAACTAGCTATCTTGAGCAGCAATAGACTGGGCAAACTGCCTAAAGGCTTGGCTATTCTTTTGCAGTGCTTTACTAATTGAGCCTCCAGCCGCCATGATCCCCATTTCGCGGTTGATTTTCCACTGATAATCTAGGTTGCTGAACAATCTTCGCATTAATTCCAACAGGCTTTGATGATATTTGAGTCCGATATGATAGCCTTCGTGTTCTTGACAGAAGCATTTTTCCATCCATTCGAGTGCTTCTTTAGTATCCATACCAAACAGAGGAGATTTTAATAGCTTGTAGTAAAAGACCATTAACATTTCATCATCGTAGACACAACGACCTGGTAGTACTCCAGAAAGTCCACTCAAAAGGCTGCATTGCATCTTATAAATCATCAAACCAGAGATGAATTTCTCGTAAGCAGTTGGCTTCGGGAAATCCTTATACATTTCTTTGGCGAGAGTTTGAGAAATTGTGGTGTGGAAGGCCTCGTCTAATAAGTGGTAATAGGATACAGCCGTGGGAGCCGGAATATATTCGCCTTTCTGCTCTAATTCTCGGTAATATCTGACGTAGGGATATTCTTGGTTTTTGAGAATCGCATTTGCAGTATAACGTAGGGAATAATATTGACAAGCCATAAATGGCGACATCCCCCAATGAATAGTGAAGAACTGCAACCAATAACGCTCTGCTATTCTTCCTCCCAAACCATCAGATGGTGCGGGGATCTGTTCGCCTTTTGCTTCTAAATCTTGCAAATACTGAGAGTAATATTGTTTTTTATCTCTCAGCATTGTTTTTGCGATCGCACTTAAAGTTTTATCCCGATAGACCGCAAAGGGAGAACTACCCTCAGATGAGTTAAAGAAATCTCTTACAGGCTGCGGAATCAAAAGTTGTTGCCAACTTTGATTTTCTTTTTCGGATTTGCCATAGAGAGTATTACCCAAGATGGTTTTACCAACTATGGCCATTTTGGTTTTATAACCAATTCTTTGGAAGGTACGAATATGATAACTTTCTTGCTCGGTTTCAAAATCTAGTTCATCACAAAGTTTTTCGTAACCTCCCACCGCACGAAACACACCATTCGTAACTTTATTGTAAATACTTGTGGTGGCTTCACTAACAGCAGTATGGTTATAGTTACCTACCCAATATAGATGGTTGAGTGCTAATTTTTGTTGGGTAGAAGCAGCATCATAAAGGGGAGTGCCATACAAAAGTGAAAGTTCCGGAATCACCCAATAATAATTGCTGTTGTCGGCGTAATTAAATGTCTTACCAAGCTCTGCCAGTTTCTCTGTGTAGTCTGATTCAGCGTTATTGTGATAAGTCTTTTCGATAATGTGCAAGTGTTTTGGCCCCTGCACTTTTAAAGGAGTCGGAGATTGCTGGATTGGCTCTAAAGTCTTTTTTATGGCTACCATAATTTCCTATGTAATATCAATTATCTTTCGTAGAGACGTAGCCATGCTACGTCTCTACATTAATTTTGAGCTTTTAGTTCTAAACTTAAATGCTGAACTAAAGCTTCAACGGTTGGATAGTCATACAGTAGAGTTGGATCGATTTCTGTTTTCAACCAATCTTCTAAATCGCCTGTCATTCCCACTGCGGCGGAAGAATCTAATCCGTAACGGTCAAAAGGTATGGTTACATCAACTTCTTCTGGTTCTATTTCTAGTAGATCAGCTAAATAAGCAATTATCCACTCTTGAATCTCTTGTGATGTAGGAATCTGCAATGTGGTTGATTCTATGTTTTGTAATGTCATTGTTTTGTCCTGAATAAGTACTAATTAACTGTGTTGATATACTACTCACCCAGCAATTCTGGATTTTTTGAGTTTTGCTTGCATCATGCTCTTTGTCGGAACATTGACATCCCAAGCTAATCTCAAGAACTCTAGAACACGGATAACCCAAGTGCTGGGATCAAGTTGCCACCAGTGCAAGCCTGCAACAGCTGAGTTCGGAAAGGCATGATGGTTGTTATGCCACGATTGTCCAACGCTGAAAATAGATAGCCAGAGGTTATTTGTACTCTGATCCTTGCTATCGAAGGGGCGATCGCCATATAAATGGCAAATGGAGTTAGTACTGGAAATAATTTGCTGTCCTAAAAAAATCCGGACGAAGCCTCCCCACAATAACCCCTGTAAAGCCCCTATCCATGTCCCTGTAACTACTCCTCCTATGACTGTCGGAATCGCCAGTCCCAGAAGTACCCAAACCTGATGTAGTTGGTTAACTTTGCCAATCACAGGATCTCGCAATAAGTCTTTGGCAAACAGCATAGAATTTGTGATTTCGCCCTCAAAAAACCAGCCTAGGTGAGAGAACCAAAAACCTTGCAGTCGTCCCATTAGCCCTTCTCCATGTAGGTGGGGTGAATGGGGATCACCAGGGAGATCAGTGTATTGGTGGTGACGACGATGATGAGCTACCCAGTAAATAACTCCTCCTTGAGCAGCCATAGAGCCAAGGATAGCCAACAGGACACGGATAGGAGTGTTAGTTTGAAAGGTGCGGTGAGAAAAATAACGGTGAAAGCCTACTTCAATCCCAATCATGGTTAATGCATACATACTCAAAAGTAGGCATACTTCTAACCAACTAATCCCAACCCACCATAGCAATGTGAATGCTACTATCGTTCCTAAAAAAGGAATAATAAACGTGATTATCGCTATCCGACTATAAATAGTCTGTAGATAATCATTTGTAATGGTAATTTTTGATATTTGCTGTGCTTTCATAAGTTTTTTTTTGGATTTATACCCTAAATTGGCTTTAGTTTGTTGCCAAAGTATGTTTGCTACGGGTAATTCCGTGATTTCTACCTATGCATTAATTTCTACTTCTCAAACTTTTTGTCAGAGAAAATACATCAGTAATGCAACTATAAATGAGTAGGAGAAATCCATAGCACTATTTTATGTTCACCAAAAAATTCAGTTTTTGCTCTGCACTAAAAACTTAAACCTTTATTGGTAAGGAATCCACAAAAAATAATGCTATTTTCTCTCGTAGTTGCCATATAAAAGTCAATGCAAAAAACTTCCTGGCTGACAACTGACAAGCATCAAACTTATAAGATTCAAGATTTTTTGATGATTGAGATTCGTAAAATTGATGTGCTGAGGCGAGTTTATATGGCATAATTGTCACTAGTTATCCTCATCTATACAAAGTGGGTAAATTCGTCCGCACAACTGTTGCTAGACCGATTGCAAAGGTTCAACAGTTGGATAATTAATTAGCTCTGACGAGCTAATTAAGGGTTTAGGTGATGTGTAACTGACCTAGAAACCAGCCCTCTTAAGGCCTGAGAAATCTTAGAGGGCGATTTCTAGGTTGAAAACAATTACAGTCAGAAATTTGTTTCGAGACATATTAAAAGGTTTGTGAATTAGAGAATAGATATTTTTGATTGTTTAGGTATTCCAAAACTTCCTTATGTTCAAATTATACGTATATTTTGCGAAAATTTGAATTATTTTGCTATGAAGTTTGACGGATTGTAAAAGATTTTATTTTGCTTTTACTTTGCCATTAGTCATTAATACTACACATGACAAATAAGAGTCAAGCTAGCTATTTACCAGCAGATAGCTGTTGAAGAACAGAATCAAGTTCAGCTTGGAGATGCATAAACTTAACTTTACTCTGAGGATTTTCGCTCCAATCTTCTACCACATCTAGGCTACCAGCAAGAAAGGCGGTGCGACAAGCCTGACGGCGAATTTTGCCACTAGAGGTTTTGGGGATACTTCCAGGTTTAATCAAAGAGGTGGCAAAAACTTGTAGTCCGTGCTGTGATGCTACTGTTTGTCTAATACTATCAACAACTTCTTGAACGTTCAACTTACGCAAGTAACTCCGTTCTACCTCATGAACAATCACGAGTTCCTCAGAACCTTTGTAATCTATGGCAAAGGCGGCTCCACAACCGAGTCTCAGAGATGGATGACTATTTTCAACGGTCAATTCAATATCTTGGGGATAATGATTTTGCCCTCTGATGATAATTACATCTTTGAGTCTTCCGGTAATAAACAATTCTCCGTCTTGTAAAAATCCTAGATCTCCGGTGCGAAGAAATGGCCCTTCTTTGGTATCTGCTAGATAAGCATGAAAAGTATTATCTGTTTGTTCAGGGTTATTCCAATAGCCTTGAGCAACACTCGGCCCCGCCACCCAGATTTCGCCAATCTGTTCGGGATCGCAAGGAACTAAGGATTCGGGATTGACAATGACGACTTTCTGCTCTGTTGGACTTTGCCCACAGCCTACAATTGTTCGAGTATCAGCGTTAATATCCTTAACTTTGACAACTCGGTTTTGCTCTAGTGCCGTTCCTTCTATATTGCAACTAACTGGTAAAGCTGTTTTATGGCCTCCAGATACGATGAGAGTTGTTTCTGCCATACCATAGCAAGGATAGAATGCTTCTTTGCGGAAGCCACAAGGTGCAAAAGTAGCTGCAAACTTTTCCATTGTCTCTACACGCACAGGTTCAGCACCAGTAAAAGCCACTTCCCAACTGCTCAGATCAAGATTCTCTAGGTGTTCGGGTGTTGTTTTACGAATGCAAAGATCATAGGCAAAATTTGGCCCACCACTAGTTGTGGCTTTGTAGCGGGATATGGCTTGCAACCATCGCATAGGCTTTTGGAGAAAGTCAGCAGCTGCCATCAGTGCAACTGGAAAACCACCATAAAGAGGTTGTAAAATTCCTCCAATTAAGCCCATATCATGGTAAGGTGGCAACCAAATTAAACCTTGACTATTGGGTGTATGGCCAAATAATTTATGGATGACAGCTAAATTGGCTAGTAAGTTGCCATGACTGACTATGACTCCTTTAGGATTACCTGTGGAACCCGAAGTGTATTGTAGAAAAGCTATGTTATTGCTATCTAATTGGGGTGGTTGCCAAGCTTTTGCTAAGTCGCTACTCAAGTCATCTGTAGCTAGCCAATGTAATTTAGAAATGTCTAATCCTTCTTGAACAGAGCTAGCTTGGAGGCTATTTAATAAAAATGTAGAAGTCAGGATAATTTTAGCTTGGGCATCTTGAGCGATCGCTTGCAATCTCGATAGATTCTGATTTTTTCTCGGAGGATAGGCAGGGACAGCAATCACGCCTGCATACAAACATCCTAAGAATCCGGCTATGAAATCTAAACCAGGTTGATAAAGCAGCAGAGCGCGTTCACCATATACATTTAAAGATTGTAGAGAAGTTGCGATCGCTTGCGCTTTTAAATGTAGCTCACCATAAGTAAGCTTTTGGGCTTCTATTTCGCCATTTTTGAGAAATATATATGCCTGTTGTTCTGATTGATTTTGCGTCCTATAGCTTAATAAATCAACCAAAGTTGAGACACCATACTTGGTATCCACCATATATTCACACCTCACACTTATAGAACACACATCATTAAATCTTTTAATTACAGTGATTTATGCTATTACTAGCCAAGCCTTGCACTGTATATTGGGCTGACAAAAAAACTTTATTTTTTTGCTACCTATAATCGTTACTGCTGGAAAATTTTTTAGCAACTATCCATACATAATTTTTATTTGCTTTCTATTTATCCTGACTTTTTCAAAATGCTTTTTTTGGTTTTAATGCTTTTAAACAGATACAAAACATTTTATTTTTGTTTTTAGTGCATTTTTGTAATTAATAAAATTTGTTTGATTAACATCTGGAAAATTTTTTTTACGGTAAGACCTATTTAGATACATTACAAATTGACAATATATTATCGATATCAAGCTAATATGCGTATCTATCTTGAGTATTATTAAACATCTATCTTTCGATAGATGATAATATTTTATATTTGAGTTTTAAGTGTTGCAAATCTAATAAAATAAGTCTAAAGATAGAAGTATATTGAATTTAAATTTATTTTTAGTTTTTGCTTTACATTTTTTACATATTTAATATATAGTCAAAAATGTTAAATATAAAGAAATAGTAAATTAGCTAAACTACTGTAAGTTAACTTACTATTTTTAGTAGATGTTTTCCTTAAGAAATTTATTTTTTAAATTGAGTGTGAATGTTTAAAAATTAAATAGATTCAAGCGAATATTTTTTCTAAACACAAATCCAGCTAACAAACGATAATGAATTAAAGTTGAGTTAAAGTTCTAACTTTGACAGCAGCACATTTTGCCATAAATTTCATTATTAACAATAGAAACTACAACAATGGATGAAGATTTTACTCTAAATGTCACCTTATTAATCCTTGGCTCAGACCCCGTAACAGAAGTTAAGGGAGTTGATATCAACCTAGTTTTTGGAAGTTCTAGAAATAATGTACTTTACTCCTTGGATAGAAATAACCTGATTCAAACCACTAGTGGAAGTGAGACAGGGATCAGTCGTGCAATTATCCCCCAGCATCCCCTGCTTCAAGAGCCTCCACAGCCCTTTTTTCTGGTGACAAGACCAATACGAATGTCTTTACTGTCGTCTAGATGAATCCTTACGAACAATCTAGATATCTGTTTGCCTGTTTTAGATTTAAAGGTAATCACTCTAATGAATCGAAGTCGTGTTCAAGTTATTACTTTGACGGCCATATGTTTGGCCTTATTTATGGCTAATTTTGACAACACAGCCATGAATCTAGTACTTGCTAATATTCAGGTTAGCCTGGATGGCAAGCTATCAGAATTGCAGTGGATTATCAATGCCTACACTCTGTCTGCGGCTAGCTTCTTGTTAGTTGGTGGGGTAGTAGGGAATTTTTACGGACGCAAGCGAGTTTTTCTTGGGGGATTGGCCATCTTTGCGATCGCCTCGGTCATTTGTAGTATGGCCTTGAATCTCAATATTTTGATTGTGGGGCGAGTTCTTCAGGGAATTGGTGCAGCTGCGTTCATCGCAAATTCTGTGTTGATCCTCGCTAATAACTTTGTTAAACCAAAGCATAAAGCGACAGCGATTATTATTTGGAGTGCGGTATCAATACTCGCCCTATTTGCTGGGCCTGATTTTGGCCAACTAGTTGCGGATACTTTGGGCTGGCGGAGTTTGTTCTGGATGAATTTACCGCTTAGTGCGATCGCTTTTTGGTTAACTTGCCGTTTTAGCAAAGAAGTTGCAAACTCCAAAAAGCCAAGACTGAATTTGTCAAGTTTAGTACCCAGCTTAATTTTACTGGCAGGATTAATCTACACATTAGCTCACAATCAAGCATGGCGATCGCCCTTGATTCTCTGGCTGCTTACGGTTAATGGAATTAGCCTCATAGCATTTTTGGTAAGTGATTTTGGTAGTCGTCAACCAATATTTTCACTACGCTTATTCCGTAACCAAAAGTTTGTTGTACTTAATGTCTTCTCAATTTTGTTGAGCTTTACTATTGGTGGCTTAGTTCCACAGCAAGTACAGGCACAGACTACTGAACCAGAACAACAATTTCCCCTTTCTTTATTAACACCTGCCAGTGATTTAGTTCAAGGAGGGTTTTCAAATTTTGAAATCCTTTTCGCTCGTGCAGGCAACGATACTATTTATAGTGATGATCCTCTTAAAAGCAACACTCAAACACAAAATATTGACTTTTTGTTCGGGGACTTATTTGATAATTCTCCAGAAGAGTTCGAGATTGTTCTCAATATTCAGAACACTAGTGCAGGTGGTAATCCATTACTAATTCTAGATAGGGATATACCATCTGTAGGGCAAGATAGATTTGTACTGGGAGATATAGATCAACCCTATTATAGTAGCCCTAACCCAGCTACTCTCGGCACAACCAACTTATTAGGTTTGAATGAGTTCGCTGTCATTTATGATTTAAAACCTGGTCAAGATTTCATCCAACTAAACGGTAATTCGGAAGACTATCGCTTAGTAGATGTGAATGGATTAAAGGTTGATGGAATCCAACAACTTTTCTATGGCAAAGCCCTCTTTTCATTGCAACAGGGCTTACCTGATTTGATCGCTTATATAATTGCCAAACCGGAAGTGACATTAGATCTAAAAAGCACAAATTTCCGGTACGTTGGTACAAAACCAGCCAAAAAACCAGTAGAACGAAAGAAGATTGGGCAATTAGGCACTACAGGTAACGATCTAGGTCTAGCTGCTGCCACAGATTCTTTAGGCAACGTTCTCATAGCAGGAGATACAACTGGGCCTTTGTTTGGAACTAATCAAGGTTTTAAAGATGTCTGGGTAGCTAAATATGACAGTAATGGCAGTCAGATCTGGGGTAAGCAGTTTGGGTCTTCCGGTTCTGACAATGTTTATGCTATTGCTACAGACAATAACAATAACTTTTATCTAGCAGGAGAAACGGGAAGTAGCTGGTTTTCACCCAAGCAATCAGAAGCAGCTGATTTTTGGGTAGCTAAATATGACAGCAATGGCAACCTATTGTGGGGTAAGCAGTTCGGGACTAGTTTAACTGGTGGTTATCTTAATGCTGCTTGGGGACTTGATTTAGATCCAGCAGGCAACATCTACTTATCGGGATTAGCACTTAAAGTCAACCAAAATCGGGAAATATTTGATTTTCCTGCTGAAGATGATGCCTGGGTGATTAAATTAGATAGTAATGGCAACCAACAGTGGTTTACACAAATAGATACGCCATTTTTTAATGAATGCTACGACTTAGCTGTAGATAAGGATGGCAATTCTTACTTTGTAGGATGGACTCAAGGCTTAGTCAAAGAGTCAGATCCTTCTCGCAGTCTATTGAAGTACGATGCCTGGGTGACGAAGGTGAACACTGCTGGTCAGATTCAGTGGATTCAACAACTAGGAAGTAAAAATGAAGGTCTTGAGTTTGCATGGGCTGTTGATACTGACAGTCAGGGTAACGTCTATGTTACAGGATGGACTACAAGCGATATCGGCACTATAATTAGCAAGAAGACCCAGGGACGTGATATTTGGCTTGTCAAACTTAGCCCAGATAATGGAACTCAATTGTGGGCAAAACAGTTCGGCTCGGTAGGTGATGATGGCATGATCTTATCGGACATGGATATTGATGCCCAAGACAATATCTATCTAATCGGACATACTAACGATAAGTTAGGCAAAGGTGACAAAGATGCCAACTATAATGCCTGGTTAGCCAAGTTCGACACCCAAGGCAATAATAAATGGATTCAACAATTTGGCAGCAAAAATAATCTTGACTATCCTTCGGGTGTGACTGCTGACAACAGTGGTAAAGTTTATGTGACTGGATTTACCGATAGCGTATTAGGTAGTATCACCACTGGAGTTGATACTTCGGCTGTGGATGCTTGGTTGTCTCAATTTGATGCTGAGAAAGGCAGCCTGCTGAAGTTTATTGGCGATACTAAGGATAACCTCAAAATTGCCGCTCCTGATGCGATCGCTACTATTGATGCTAGTAATGATCTGGTGACGGCTGAGAGATTGCCCGACGGCGATAACATTATTAAAACTACGGGAGGAATCAGTGCCAACGTCAGTTTCGCCAGCTATGGGGCAATTACTTCTAGTCTGGGTAAGATTTTCAATCCTGAGATCCCAAACTCGTTTCCTCAAGTTCTAGCGCAGGAAATTAATAGTGGCAAAATAGTCATACCAAACCAATAACAGCAGAGAAACTTCAAAGCAGGGGTGCATAGAGAGGGTACTGTCCATCTCCCTTGCACCCCTGCTTTCTTGTTTGCTTTCACGAGTAAATTTCTCATCTAAACCCTATTGCATCCACTCATACAGAATTACAACGACAACAAGTTTATGTTTGTCGCACTCAAGAACAAGATAAAACTGAAAAAAGACATAGCAATTTTTGAATAGGTTTATACGGTTTTAATTGGATTTCGCACAAAGGCGCAAAGAATCAATCTTTAATTTTGGTTAAACATCCCAATTCATCCCGCATTTATGCAACGCCAATTATTCAAATTTCATACTTTAAACTTTATATGTTTCCATCTCATACTGATACCATTTTTGGTCAACGCGTTCAGCTACTAGTGGTCTGACAATAAATTTAGGTGGACAACCATCTTTGACATCAACTCGCACGCAAGAATAAGGCAAACGTGTTTGAGAACCGTAACCATACCTGCCGACATAAAGTAAGGAATCTGCAACTTTGCGAGTTGGACTATCGGGAATTTCTGTAAAAGTCTCCAGCAATTCTGTACCCTCGCTGCGCTGACGGCGGGGACGGCGACCACTACCACCAGAGACAATACAAGGAATATGAGAATCAGCATATCCTGTATCCACTGTGCGGAGATATTCTAAGCAGTGGGCGTGACCGTTGAATATTAAATCAACTATGGGGCGGTCTTTTATAAGGAAACCAAGAGTTTCTTTGACCTGTTCTAATACCCAACGCAGACGATGGCGTACTGCTAAAGTTTGCGCTTGATTCCATTTGGTGGCTTCGGTGACGTAAGGAGGATGGTGAAAAAACAGAATCCGTCCTCGAACTTCTGATGTATGCCAAGATTCAATAAGTCTGTCGCGCAACCATTCTAGTTGTTCAAAGTCTATTGTTGGTGCTTGGTGGGATGACAGTTGTTTTTCAATGTCAATTTTTACTTCGTTAATTTGGTCTAATTTAGCACTGAGGTCGTCGAGTTGTTCCGCATCGTCTGGGTTGTCAGGATTGAGGCGATCGCTAATTGTCAAGATCTGTTCTTCTTCTATGTCTATTTCCTGGCGGCGTTTTTGCAATTCTCGACGGTAAATATCTCCGGCTTGAGTAGTTGGTAAAGGCGATGGTGCATTAAATGTATTAGAATCAAGAGCGAAAAAATCTATACCACCATATCTAAATGTATAGTAACGGTTGGGTACACGGGTAAACTCGCCAGGAACGTAACGCAAACAGCGACCAGTGTCAGTTTTTCCGGTGTAATGCTGGTCTAAATGATGTTGTAACTCTTCTGGCGAATTAACACCTGCTAAATAATCGAGAAAGGCTTTTGCATAAGCATCGCCTTGGTTAGAACCATGCCAACCAATTTCAAAATCTTTGTAACGTAGCATTCGCCGTAAACGCAACGTACTGCCAGTAATTAAACGATACATAAACGGCACATCATAATAATCATGATTGCCTAAAACTGGTAAGAACGGTAAGTTAAAAGTCATGCGATCGTAAGCAATGTTTTTTGGGTTCTCGCCACCCACTAAAAACTCACGGTAAGGTTCAATAAAATTTGCTGGGTAATATTCATGAGAACCTACTACATAAATGACATCGCCAGTATGCAGCACAAAACGGCAATCATCTTTATGGGCAAGCATTAATTGGGCTACTTCTCTTTGCGGGTGGTGTCCGTAATGAGATTTTGTACCACTATCCCCAATGACAAAAAATGAAAATTCGGGAGTCTCATCGTTGCGGTCATCTATCACCATGCTGGTTTGGTCGATACCGCGCTGCAAAATACTGTCATGTCTCCACCGTACCCGTTCTTTCATCTTTTGAATTTTGACAGGAATTGATGGTTCAGAAATCAATCTCATAACTGCTTATTTTAGGATTTGTAAATTGCTTAAAACGCATTCCTACCGCATCCCAATTGTAGCGATTTGTTCTAAAAATTATAAATGGATAGTATTTTGGTTATTATTTTTTAAGTTCAGCATCATACAAACCCTAAACTTAATATTGATATTTTTTAGTTACAATTCAATTTTGTGACACTCTTTAATTGACTTGACAACTTATTTTCTAATATTTAGTTAGATTTAATTATTTAATTACCTCTACTTCCCAAGTCAGCCTATCAAGCTTGCCGCCCACTTTCGCCTTTGACGATCGCAGAGGCTATCAGGTGAGCTAGGCGAAGTGCCTCTGGTACGTGTCCACAGTCTGTAAGATGCTGAAGCACTTGGCCTGTAATCTCTGGTTGTGCGTTACATACCTGAAAATAAAAAGGTGGATGCTCATACACAGGGCCAGCACGGCTGATAATTTCCAATCTTTTTTCTGGGTGCGGTAGTCGTTGCATAGCATACGCCATTGCTTGGAGGTTAGGTAGTTTTCGCATCACTGCAATACAAGGGCGTTCTAATCTTGCGGCTAACAATGGCAGGTCTATTATATTGAAGCCACCTAAAGAAATACCATCTAAAAGTACTACATGAAGATGTGGTAAAAATTTGCCCCCAATTAGTAACTGACACAGTTTTTCTGTAGCATCCCAACCATCTGGCTGGATCTCTCCCCAAACCATACCTTCAAACCGAGTGTCTGCACAGATGACACCTGCAACCCCCACAGGATTATTCGCGCTTCTGATAAAAGGCGCATCATCAAACCCGATCGCGCGAATTGTCCGGCGGTTTCTCAACAGCGTTTCTAGTTCCATTAGTTTCTAACTAATTCTGTAATCGCCCTGATTAACTGTTCTGGTTCCACTGGCTTGGGAAGATGCTTTTGAAATCCGGCTGCGATCGCTTGTTTTTCGTTAATTTCACCAGCATAGGCAGTCAGAGCGATCGCTTTGATATTTCCTCCCTGATCTGGTAGCAGATTTCTCACTTGCTGCATGAGCATATAGCCGTTGATTTGCGGCATTCCAATGTCACTCAGCAAGATATCTGGTTGAAATCGGCTTAAAACTGCCAATGCTTCGGTTGCTGAACCTGCCATTGCGACGTTTGCTTTTTCCTGTTCCAGTACAAAAGCCACGAATTCACGACTATCAGCATCATCATCTACTACCAATATCTTCATACCGTTTAAGTCTAAAGCTGGCTCAGTCCCAACATTTTGATTGCTTTGGGCTTGAGGCGGCATCATTGGGAGCTTCACTTTAAAGGTTGCGCCTCGTCCTTCTCCGGGACTTTCTGCCTCAACAGTTCCGCCATGCAATTCGGTAAAATATTTGACGATCGCTAGCCCTAACCCCAAACCACCAAATTTTCGGGTTGTTGTGCTATCTTCCTGGCGGAAATACTCAAACACGTGCGGCAGAAATGCTGGCGTGATCCCTTTCCCAGTATCTTTAACTTGAATTTGAACATCAGTGCCAACTTTTTCTAACCGAATTTCTATTTTTCCCCCATTGGGCGTGAATTTGACTGCATTAGCCAATAAATTCCAGACAATTTGCTGAAGGCGACCAGAATCACCTGAAAGCAACCCAATATTAGTTAGGATAGGCTTAATTTCAATACCTTTGGCCTCAGCTGATAAGCGTACAGTTTCGATCGCTGCATCCACAACTTCCGCTAAATTCACTGGGGAGACATTCAGCATCATTTTGCCGCGCAAGATGCGAGAGATATCAAGTAAATCGTCAATCAGCTGAATTTGTAACTTCGCATTGCGCTCGATTGTCTGTAATGCTTGCTTTGTGCCAGATTGGTCAAATTTGCGAGTTTGCAACAACTTTGTCCATCCCAGAATCGGGTTGAGGGGCGATCGCAACTCATGAGATAACACTGCTAAAAATTCATCTTTGATCCGGTTTGCAGTTTCCGCTTGTTCCCGTGCAGCTTGTTCTTGTTCTAACAGGCGAGTGCGCTGCTGTTCTAGTTGTTTTTGGTCTTCAATATCTGTGGCTGTCCCGAACCATTTAATCACTTGACCTTGCTCATTCTTTAACGGCACAGCTTGGTGTAAATGCCAGCGATACACCCCATCTACTCGGCGCATTCGTCCTTCTGCTTGATAGTAGCTGCTATTCTGTTGAGCGATCGCCCATTTTTGACCCAGTATCGGTAGATCATCAGGATGAACAATCGCTTGCCAGCCGCCAGTTTTTGCTTCTGCCAGTGTTAGCCCCGTGAAGTTAGACCAGCGTTGGTTGATATCAATCAGCACACCTTCTGTATTCGCTGTCCAGACTAATTGGGGAATTGATTCCGCCAAATATCGATAGCGTTCTTCACTCTGACACAAAGCTTCTGTTGCCTGTTTTCGAGTAGTGATATCACGGGAAATACATAACAAATGCTCGATTTGTCCATTTGCATCTCTAATTGGAGTCACCTTGACATCCCAATATTTCGGCTCACCTGCCAAGGTTGGACAATAACCTTGAAATGTTCCAACTCCATTTGTTTTGGCTTGGTTTAGTGTTTCCTGCGCTGCTGGCTGGTCAGCTTCTTGCCAGAATTTGACCCATGAGTGACCAAGAAATGGAGTGATGTCATCAGCTTTGAGCAATTTTTGACCACCCGGACTCATGTATAAAAGTGAACCATTTAAATCCAATACCTTAATACAATCCTCGCTACTTTCTAGGATTTGCCGGTTAAACGCTTCACTTTGTCGCAATGCTGCTTCGGCTGTTTTGCGCTCAGTGATATCAGCCACAATTGATACACAGCTAATGCCAACTTGCGCCTCCTCTACCGGGGCTGACCAGAGTGCCACATCAATAAATAAATTACCTTTTGTCTGGCGTTGCGTTTCCAGCCCTGCTAAAACGTTTCCTTGGATAGTGGCAGCAATATTATTCAGAAATTCATTGCGCTTGTCTTTGGGAATAGCAGGTAGAAATTTTCCTAATACTTCTTCCTGACTCCAGCCAAAAATTTTCTCTGCGGCTGGGTTCCAAATTTTGACCGTGCCATCTGCCTGTAATCCCATAATGGCAAGAGGACAAGCTTGAATAATTGCCTGTAAGGTTTGATTGCTCTTGGCTAAAGCTAGTTCTACTTGTTTACGCTCTGTAATATCTAGGGCAATCCCGGTCATGCGCTGGGGCTGTCCGTTGTCATCATAAAATGTCTGCCCGATCGCCGTCAGCCATCGCTCTCCCCGACTTGGGTGCAGAATGCGGAATTCAACATTCAGGTCGCTACGTTCTATTAAAGCTTTGCGTGCTGATTGATCAACGCGATCGCGGTCTATCTCAACAATTGACCGCAGCCAATTTTTATATGAAGGTTGAATAGTTGCCCTCTCTAGACCATACAGGCGGTAGTATTCTTCTGACCAAGTGACTTGGTTATTGACTATATCCCAGTCCCACACACCTGCATTGGCAGCTTGTTGAGCAATTCGCAATCGTTCTTCACTTTGGCTGAGGCTTTCTTCGGCTTGCTTGCGTTGGGTAATGTCGCGCACTAATGCAACAAACCCCTCAACCTTTCCCTGTTGATCAAAGCGAGGGATGTAACTAACACTGACAAAACGTGTGCCTGCCACTTTGAAAGGAAGTTTGCTCTCAAAGCTAACTTCTTGCCCTGCCAAAACTTGTTCAACGTAAGGACGAATCTTGGCATACACTGCTTCGCCAAGCACTTCCCGCAAATGCCTACCATACACCTGGGTAGTTGGCTTACCAAACCACTCCTCATATTTTTGGTTATTGAAACGGTAACGCTGTTGGCTATCAACAAATGAAATCAGCACCGGAACAGCATTTGTGATCAACCTCAGTTCAGTTTCCCGTTGTCGTAACTCTTCTTCAAACTGGACGCGATCGCTGATGTCTCGAAAATACATCGCTAATCCATCTGGTGAAGGAAACAGCGAAATATCTAGCCAGCGATTCAGGATGAGTGAAAATGCTTCAAACCTGACTGTGGTTTGCGCTGCCATTGCTCGCTCAAACTGTGCGGTAATGAGCGCATCTTTTTGACTGTCGGAGAACACCTCTTGCCAAAGTTTACCCAGGAGTTCTTGTGGCGATCGCCCTAGCATCTTTGCCGCTTCCTGATTGACATAGGTATAACGCCAGTCTCGATCAAAGGCAACAAACGCATCAGTGATACTTTCTAGTATGTTAGAAATGCGTTGATTAGCTAACCTCAGTGATGCTTCGGATAATTTCTGTTCTGTGATGTCAAGCGTTACACCCACCATCCGCAGTGGTGTGCCATTAGAGCCATATACCAGTTGACCTCGGACAATCAACCAGTGCAGACTGCCATCAGGATGGTAACAGCGTTCCTCCACCTCATAATCAATTCTTTCTTGAATCGCACGCTCAATTGCAGCCTGAACAAGGGGGCGATCGTCTGGGTGCAATGCGGCAAATAAAGTTTCATGGGTGAACTCTGCATCAGGCGGCAAGCCAAAGTTCGCCTTACATTGCGCCGAACAGGTGAGAATTCCTGTAGTCAGGTCATGTTCCCAAGAACCGAGCTTGGCCGTTTGCAAGGCGATTCTAAAATGCTGCTGTTGTTGTTGCAATGCTAATTCTGCTTGTTTACGGTCAGTAATATTGCTAAAAGAAACCGCTATCCCGTCATTTAATTTCACAACAACGTTACGAAACCAGCCTGCTGATTCTTTACTGTCATAAAACGTCTCAAATGTTGTCGAAATCCCCGTTTCGGCAACTGCCACGTAACGAGCAAAAATTCCACTGGTTTGACAATCGGGAAACAGATGCAGTAAGTATTGCCCAAGCAACTCTTCTGGTTTACGGTTTACACCTCTTGCTGCAACAGGATTAGTGTATTCGATGATAAAGTCAGCAATTTCCCCTGCTGCATCCCAGACGCTACGCAAAATGATGAATCCGTCAGGCGATGCTTCTAGCAGCAACCGAAATCGCTCCTCACTCTCTGATAACGTTGCAATTTCTCGATTCTCTATAGCCGAGGGTTGACTAACAATCCCAGCTTTCACCTCAGTCATTGAATACTTAACTCCGCCTCTAAAAGTATTTATCTAACAGAGTTTGGCTCTGATCCTGAAGCTCAACAACCGGTGAACGACTTAACTCACTGAGCATCGTTTTGATTTGCTTGAGAGCCAGAGGTGAGGGCTGCATATGCCCATTTTCCCATCGATTAATGGTACTGAACGCAACTCCTAGTTTTTCTGCAAACTGTTCTTGGCTTAGTCCGGTTAAGTGCCGAAGTTTGCGAATGAGATGGCTAACTTCTGGTTGCCCAAGAGCCAGTGTTTTTTTAACCATAAGAACTCAATAGATCAAGCAGATGCAGCTATTGGGTATAGCGTCTGCTATACATTCTATTTTCGGCGGATAAATTCATAAACTTATCTATCCTAGGGGTGATCCCAATACGGTTGACCAAAACAGGGTGTGGGGATTGATTAATCGTGAGCAACGCAAAACTAGAAGACGAGTCACAGTCCTTCTTCCCCTAAACCCTACACCCTACACCCATTCTTCTACACCCCACACCCTTCTTCCTGACCTGTTAATATCTGTGGAAAACTTGTGGAAAACTATTAAGGATTTTCCACAAGGTAATTATACTTGATGAGGTTTTCCACAGAATCGTTGAGGTTTTTCCACAAAAAATAATTATTTTTCCCCAGAAAAATTTAGATTTAAACGTTTTTTATACTTAACTTAATATTTTTAATTTGTTTTTTAACTATTGAGATAGATGATCAGAGTGTAGCCTGTGGAAAACTCAAGATTAATTTCTTGATGATTTTTGAGAACGGCTAGTCATGTTAATGCGATCGCTAAGTTGTCGGAGAGTTTGTACTAAATTGCGATCGCTTTCTCTAAGTTGAGTAATTTTCTCACAACTATATAACACTGTTGTATGATCCTTACCACCAAACTCCTCACCAATTCTCGGAAAACTTAAACCAGTGTATTGGCGCATTAAATACATCCCGATTTGTCGCGCCCAGCTAATTTCCCGCCGTCGTGAGTTACTTTTGAGGTCTTCAATTGAGACATCAAAAGTATCAGCAATAGCCGTTAAAATTGCCTCTGGGGTAGCGGCTACTTTCTCACTCGGCGTTTCTAAAACTGGGGTAATATTTTCGACTGTCATGGGCAAACCCCAAATCGAAATATATGCCAAAGCCCTGATTAATGCTCCTTCTAATTCTCGAATATTAGAAGTGTAGTTAGTTGCTATATACTCAATCACATCCTTGGGCAAGCGAATATTTTCATACTCAGCTTTTTTCTGTAAAATCGCCATTCTCGTTTCTAAATCAGGCGGCTGAATATCAGCAATTAAGCCCATAGAAAACCGCGAAGACAACCTCTCTTGCAGTTGGGGAATTTGGTTTGGCGGACGGTCAGAAGCAATCACAACTTGTTTGCCAGCTTCATGTAATGTATTAAAAGTATGGAAAAATTCTTCTTGAGTATATTCCTTACCTTCAATAAACTGAATATCATCTACTAACAGTACATTAGCCGCCCGATAGTGTTCTCGAAAGCTTTGCATACTATCTTTGCGGATAGCTGTAATTAAATCGTTAGTAAACTGCTCACAAGAAACGTAAAATATTTTAGAATCTGGGCAAATTTCCCAACGATAATGACCAATGGCTTGCATGAGGTGAGTTTTACCTAAGCCCACACCACCACATAAAAATAGGGGATTAAACTCTCTACCTGGGTATTCTGCAACGGCTAAGGATGCGGCGTGTGCCATCCGGTTATTAGCCCCAACAACAAATCGAGAGAATACATATTTCGAGTTTAATTCTGTGTTTGTCTGGTTTTTTGGCGGCACACTTTCAGGCGCAATCTTGGGATTAGAAAATTCCCATGTACTTTCTCGTTCATCTGATTGTGGAACTTCCTCACCTTTGGCAACTGTAATATAAATTTCGACTGGATGCCCCAAAATACTCTGCACGACATTAGCAATAGTATTGATGTAATACTTCTGTAGCCAATTACGGGCAAAAGGGTTTGGAGTAATGATTACTAAGCAATTATTTTCTAATCGCTCCGCATTAGCAGTTTTAATCCAAGTTTCAAAGGTAGGACGGGATAATTCTAGTTGTAGGCGTTCTAGCACCTGAGACCATAGACTGTCAAGAGAAATTTCCATTACCTATTACCTTTGCTGCTAATCGCCACAATAGAAGATATAAGCAAGCACAATTTAAAACTCGGTTGCTCTAGACCTAGAGCAAAGTTTGAGTTGTAATCATGTTGGGGCCACCCAGTAGGCATTATCCTAGCACCCACAGACTAACACGGAGAAGCAAAGACACATGAAGACACAAGTGTATGATTGTCAACGACAAAAAATGGATAGCAAGGGTTGGTTTCTCTCAAGCGCATCAACCAGTGTAAAGTTAATGCTACTTAGTGGGTTAGCAGTGGTGTCTGTTGGAGGTTGTGGTCTTTTATCAGGTAAAAGCTTGGAAAATTCTCCAAATCAGCCATTGGTTCCCGATTCTAAAACTGCTAACCCTGAAACTGCGATCGCAATTCCACCAATTATCTCTACATCTGGAGATCCTAATTATGTAGTTGGAGTAGTACGTAATGTTGGCGGTGCAGTTGTGCGTATTGACTCTGCTAGAACTGTGACATCTCGTATACCAGAAGAATTTAACGATCCGTTTTTTAGGCGATTTTTTGGCGATGTCCAACCTAGACAAAGAGTTGAACGGGGTAGTGGTTCAGGATTTATTATTAGTTCCTCTGGTCAGATTTTGACGAACTCCCACGTGGTTGATGGGGCGGACGCTGTGACCGTTACCCTCAAAGATGGTAGAACTTTTGATGGCAAAGTGTTGGGCGAAGACCCAGTAACAGACGTAGCGGTAATTAAAATAGATGCTAATAACCTGCCAACTATATCATTAGGCAATTCTGAGGCATTACAACCAGGAGAGGCGGTAATTGCGATCGGCAATCCTTTAGGTTTAAACAATACTGTAACATCGGGGATTATTAGTGCTACAGGTCGTTCTAGTAGCGACATTGGTGCGAGTGACAAACGTGTTGACTATATTCAAACAGACGCAGCGATTAACCCTGGTAACTCTGGTGGGCCATTACTGAACGCGCGGGGTCAAGTAATTGGAATGAATACAGCCATTCTTCGCGGCGCGCAAGGTTTGGGATTTGCCATTCCCATCAACACAGTACAGAAAATTGCTCAACAATTAATTAGTAAAGGCCGAGTTGACCATCCTTATTTGGGTGTGCAAATGGTGACGCTGACACCAGAAGTTAAACAAAGGATTAATGATAAATTTGGCGATCGCCTGAATATTGCAGCAGATAAAGGTGTATTGTTAGTCAGTATTGTCTCTCGCTCTCCAGCTGCTGTGGCGGGACTTAGACCTGGGGATGTGATTCGACAAATTAACGGTCAGTCTGTAACTACAGTTGAAGAAGTACAAAGGCTGGTAGAAAACAGCCAAATCGGTAATCCTTTACAAGTACAAGTCGAGCGTAACGGACAAATTACTCAAATCCCTGTGAATCCTGCACCTCTACCAGTACAACGCGAAAGCTAACTAAAGATATGAAGTGTGTAGACGCGCAGGGGCTTGCCGCAGGCTAGGGTAGTCTGAAATATAGACTTAGCCATAAATATCTCATAAAACCCAGACCAGATGAGGTTTACAAGCCTGGTTACTGTTTTTTGGGCTTGAGGTTAAGAAGATTGGATGTAAATCATTAGAAAATTTTATGTTAGTAAAAATTGACAATTGTTAATTGTCGATTTTTATTTAAATATGTATATATAACATTCATTATTTCCCACTAATTTACGGGAGTTTATAATATGGCTGACTTACTACCAATTTCCCAATTAGGCGACCCAATAGTTCGCCAAAAAGCTGCTTGGGTTGATGATATTCATGACGAAAAAATTCAAAAATTAATTGATGATTTAATTGCCACAGTCGCTCAAGCAAATGGTGTCGGTATAGCAGCACCACAAGTTGCCGAACAAAAGCGTTTATTTATTGTGGCTTCTCGCCCAAATCCCAGGTATCCCAATGCTCCTACAATGGAACCCACTGCCATGATCAACCCTAGGATAGTGTCGCATTCTTCAGAAATTGTTAAGGGATGGGAAGGTTGTTTGTGTATTCCTGGTATTAGAGGATTAGTACCTAGATATCAGACTATTGAAGTTGAATATTATGACCGCTACGGTAATTTACAAAAGCAAAAATTCCATGACTTTGTAGCGCGGATTTTTCAGCATGAATACGATCATCTGGATGGGATTGTATTTATAGATCGCATCGAAAGTACCCACCATATAATCACCGAGCAAGAGTATCAAAAACGTGTTATTAACATTACTTAAACTAAAATAAATCTTGAAAAGTAGATCATATACCGAAGTTATAGGTTATATTTAACCTAACGTTAACCTTTTAGCCTTGGTGCAACTATCGAGTAAATGACCAAAACTCTCAGTAGTCGCGGGTTAAGTCCGAAAGAGGCTCTGTCTCCTGACTTAATCTCTAGTCAGCGTCACAGCGACGAAGTAAAAGTGACTAAACACACCATAGCAAATGCACAGCAAGCAATGGATTTGCCAACTGGTGGTATACAGATTGTACATACCACACACGGTCGCATTCGCATCCGCGCTACTGATGATAGTTTGAACTCAAGACTAGAAGCAGTATCTCAACATTTACAGCAATGCAAAGGTGTCAAAGAAGTTTCTACCAATCAGCAAACAAGCAGTTTGGTAGTCACATTTGATGAAAACCAGCTAGCATTACCGCAAATGTTGACTATACTAGGAAAATTGAATATTCATCCTGACCCAACTTCGCCTGAGTCAGAGAGTCGCAGAGATCCCTTTGCTGCGTGGAAATCCCCTAATTTTTGGATAGAGCAGACTATCTCTCTCATCCCCTTAATGACAGGGTTAGCGGTGACAGGAGGACTAGGAATTAGTGGATTAAAATCCATCCCGGTCTATATGATTACCGCAGATACCACCCGTTGGGTGATTGACTATTTAGAATCGCAAATCGCTAAATTAGAAGGCAACCAGCAGTCACAAGCTGATGCTAAAACTAGCGATCGCCAATCTGTAAAACCAAATAAAATAACTGCAAAACCTAAATTGACACAACTAGTAACTAAACCTGTTGTTGAACCAGTTAGGCAAGACGTAAAACCGTCAGCAAATATTGCCTACACTGTAGTTCATACTATTCCTGGCAGGATTAGGTTCCATGTACCACGTATTGCCCAGGATCAAGCCTACGCACGGCGGTTAGAAAGGTTGTTAAAAACCGATGCTCAAGTAACTAACCTGCGGATAAATTGCGATGCAGGATCAATTGCGATCGCATATCAACCGAGTCATGTAGCCCTTAACCATTGGGTAAAACTTATGGAATTGGCTTTACAGACAAATCCGCCCAAACCTCCTGTGCAAACTGTAGAGCCACAACAGCCTCTAGAGCAAATTACCCAGCCTGTTGTATCGCCAGATACAACAAACACATCAACAAAAAGTAATAATTTAAACATATCCAGCTTATGGGCTGACATGAAGCCCGCAGCTATGTCTTTTTCTTTAGCCTATATGGCGAACTTTCCGTTGTAGAGCGTTCCGTTAAGGAACACAGGAGGATGAAAATGGAGGGTTCAGTATCCTCATCGGCATCGCAGCCTCCTGGGGAAAGCCCCTGGAAAATAGCAGCCCAACCAAACAAGATAATTCGTAATTGCTATCAATATGTGCAACGCTTAGAGAACTTGCTCAACGCAGATCCATTGGTGATAAAACGAATCAATATCACCTATACAAATAGGATACTGCGAGACTCTCAAGGGCGAACGCCCAGTGTTGTAGAAGCAGCAATAACGCATTTCAAGAGTCTGATTCAATCTGCCAACGAAGCAACGGCAGGTATCGCCGCCATCCCAGCCAGCAGAATTTAACAACATCATCAGCAAATCTTTTTTGCAGTAGCTTACCAGTCTTAATTGATTGGCGAGACAGCTTACGCTCGAAAATTAGAGCCTGCTGCATGATTAACCAAGTTTTCCATCACTTTTAGCGAGATCAAGCATGACACCATTGACAGCTCAACTAGCATCGCCCGTAGTCCAAAAATCTTCGGAAATTGAACCCCAAGAAGAGGTTCCTCTAGGTGCGAGGAAGGTTTATCCATCGGCGGTAGAACAGAATGGCAAGGTTATTTTGGCGCAGCCTAATGGCAAAGCTTCTCTAGCCAACCGCAATATCCCCAAAGTTGTCTATAGCGTTATCCATGCAGTTCCCGGAAGAATGCGGTTGCGGATACCGCAGTTGCGTAGTAACGCAGCATATGTGCAACGTCTGCAATCTTTATTAGAAGGTGATCCCCTCGTCACGAGCGTCAAAATTAAACCTGCGGCTGCATCGTTAGTTGTTAACTATAAACCTAGTGCAGTTAGCGATGCCAAAATGCGATCGCGTCTTAGCTGTCTGATTATGACAGCCAATGATGCCAACGTTGTGCTGTTGGATCAGAAAAAGTCATCAAAAGCCAAAGATGATGCACAAGAAGCAAATTGGCCAGGATTGCAACTTTCGGCTGTAGCAACTGGGTTGGCTGTGCTAGGTGGGCCGTTAGGATTATCTGTACCACCAATTATGGTGGCTGGAACCATTGCACTGGCAACATTGCCCGTATTCCAACGAGCAGTAGTTGGAATCGTGATGGAGCGGAAACTGACGATTGATGTGTTGGATTTGTTGGCAATTGTGATTACCACAGCCCAAGGTCAATTTCTCACACCAGCATTGATGCTGAGTTTAATTGAAATTGGGGAAAATATCCGCGATCGCACCGCTCGTTCTTCCAAAATGCAGACATTAGATCTGCTCAATTCCCTAGGGCAATTTGTCTGGGTAGAGCGTGATGGTGAGAAAGTCCAAATCTCCATCAAAGAAGTTAAGAGTGGTGACACAGTAATCGTCTATCCTGGCGAACAAGTACCAGTAGACGGCGTTATCCTGCGGGGTAAAGCTTTACTAGATGAGCAAAAACTGACGGGTGAATCAGTACCAGTCTTGAAGAGCAAAGAACAACACGTCTTCGCTTCTACACTGGTACGAGAAGGCAGCATCTATATATTGGCAGAACGGATAGGTAACGACACCCGCGCCGGACAAAGCATCAAGCTGATGGAAGAAGCACCAGTCCATGACACCCGGATGGAAAACTACGCCATCAAAATTGCCGAAAAAGCAGTTATCCCCACCTTATTACTGGGTGCAGGCGTGTTTGCTGTCACCCGCAACGCCTCCAGAGCCGCCAGTGTTCTTACCCTCGACTTTGCCACAGGAATTAGAGTATCAGTCCCAACAACAGTATTAGCAGCCTTAACTTACGCCGCCAAACACGGGATTCTCATCCGCAGTGGTCGCGCCTTAGAACAACTCGCATCTGTCGATACCATCGTATTTGATAAGACTGGCACTTTGACTAAGGGTGAAGTTGCGGTAATTGGTATTGATAGTTTTAATCCTGAAGTTTCCGAGGGGCGCGTTTTAGCTATAGCCGCCGCCGCCGAACAGCGTCTTACCCACCCAGTTGCCGAAGCCGTCATCCGCTACGCCGAAGCACAAAAAACTGTGATTCCTAGCCGCAGCAAGTGGAACTATAAACTCGGTTTAGGTGTCGAAGCTGAAATTGATGGCGAACCTGTTTATGTAGGTAGCGAACGCTTCTTGCGTCAACAAGGCGTAGATATGGAAGCTCTCAAAGATAGCAACCGGGTCAATTCGGTGATTTATGTTGCCAGCAACGGTAAACTTCTCGGTAGAATAAGGTATAGTGATATTCTTCGTCCTGAAACAAGGGAAGTGATTAACCACCTGTTGACGGTCGAAGGTGTAGAAGTTCATATGCTCACCGGCGACAACCAACGTACAGCTAAAGCTGTAGCAGCAGAACTCGGAATTGCCCCAGCCAATACCCACGCCGAAGCATTCCCCGAACAAAAAGCCGCCGTTGTCCGCGAACTGCATGAACAAGGCAAGACAGTTGCATTTGTGGGAGATGGAATTAACGACTCCCCCGCATTAGCCTACGCCGATGTTTCTATATCTTTTGCTCACGGTTCCGAAATTGCGCGTGAGACAGCAGATGTAGTACTGATGGAAAATGACTTACATGGAATTTTAGAAGCGATCGCCCTGGCACGCAACGCCCAAAAATTGATTCGTCAAAATACTAGTATTGTTGCTATTCCTAATATTGCAGCAATGGCGATCGCCGTGCTATTTGGGCTGAACCCCTTAGGTGCAACGGTAGTTAACAATGGTTCAACAATCGTTGCAGGAGTTAACGGCTTACGTCCAATGCTTAAATCTTCCCCAAAAAAAGCTCTACCATCAGCATGATGAGATAAGAGTTTGGGTAGATTAAGGTAGATAGCTTTCTGACAATCTTTCAATCTAACTGGAGATACTTTAACTATGCCGAAAATTACTGATTTAGTTGAAGATGCTGGCGCACCTGGAATTATCGCTGGTATCGGTGCAGTTCTACTCGCACCCGTCCTGATTCCTGTGGTGGCTGGAATTGGTAAACCCATTGCTAAGTCCATCATCAAAGGTGGAATTGTAGCTTACGAAAAAAGTAAAGGAGCCTTTGCAGAACTAGGTGAAACCTGGGAAGACATCGTAGCTGAAGCCAAAGCGGAACTCGCTGAAAACAGAGAAACCCCTTTGTTTGAAGCTGGTACTCCGGTTGACAACACATCTGATAATGGTGTGTAAGCTTGCAGACTGTTGATTGGAAAGAATGAAGGATCAAGTTTTATACCTAACACTTCAAACTTTCCGATTACCCCAATATGAAACTTGTAGTTAAGACAGTAAACGAAGAGATGGGTACTTTACCTGTCTCTCTTAATTACTAAAAAATACCAGCAAAAATTTATCTGCATTTATCGACGGTTAAAAACAAGATTAGCAGACTGGTAGGTGAACAAAACTCAAAAACATTCAAAGTATTATTCAGGAGGATGGACGTGTTTACAAATAATCATGGTAATGTCACTATGATGCCTAAAGTTGTGGAGGCAGAAGCCTTGAACACGCCATCTCTGCCAATCTCTACAAAAATTATTAGCGATACCCCAGGAAGGCTACGCTTAAGAATCGCACCATCTCATCGTGAAGCTGGGGAAATGCAACGCATTGCGAAGATGTTGAATGCCCAACCTAACATTAGTCAGGTGAAGACTAATATGCATAATGGCAGTATTGTGATTCACCACGATCGCAATGACGAGAGTTTGCAAAATGTATTAGCTACACTCAAAGATATCGGCATAATTTTTGCTGAAATTGCCACAGAAAGCCACTCTGAAACAGCAGCTACTGTCGCTAATGCCGTGTATGATTTAAACAGCAGAGTCGAAAAAGCAACAAGCGGTTCCGTAGATTTACGCATTATTTTCCCGTTATCACTGGCTATGCTCTCTATCAGACAGTTACTTAAACAAGGTCTGCGGCTAGAAATCATTCCTTGGTATGTCTTAGCATGGTACGCCTTTGATAGTTTCATCAAACTGCATGGAGTCCAGAAACCACAACCTAGCGGTGCAGGAGAAAAATCATAGGTGAATTTTGCCTCACCCAGAGGAGGACACTTGCGTGGGCGGAAGCGCCAGTCGCTACAACGGAGGTAACCTCCGCAAGGCACTGGCTTGACTTGAGCAAAGTGTCTGTCTTTAGAAACGCTAAACTTATTTTTTCCTTTGCGGTAGCCTGCGGCAAGCCGCTTGCTCGTCTACGTTAAAATAATCAGGTGCTAGCACTAGATTTTAAGCAAGCTGTAAGTTTTAAACTTGTTCTTGCTCAACAAATTCTGGCAGTTCATTAGGCGCACCGCAAGCAGAGATATTACCCGCAAAATTTACATCAGCCATTAATTCTGGATGTTCTTGCTTGCGTTGACTAATTTGTTCGCGGGTAAGAATTTTGCTTTCATCAAAGCCTAGTTCAATTTCGGTATGTAAGCCTTTGTATTTAACTCGTTTGAGGTTGTAGAAACTCTTGTTGAGAGTGGTTTTGATAAACGCTTTCAAGCAACCTAAAAGATATTTGCGCTTAAATGGATCTTTTTCAAACCAGTATTCAAAAGATTTGCGGAGATAAAATCGCGCATAGTTGCGTAATACACCTTTGAGAACATCCTCTCGTTCCATTGCATCGGGCTTCATGATTGGCGTGACAAAGTTATACTGAGAATAATCTCGAACTTCGACGCGATCGCCTAACTCTTCAAATAACTCTGAAAATGGCCAAGGTGTGAACATATTCCAGTTCACCATGTCTGCTTTCCAATCCAAAGCCATCTGATAAGTTTGCTCAATTGTTTCTGGGGTTTCGTTTTCTAACCCCATAATAAATTGCGCTTCCGCAAGCATACCATTTTGCCTAAGCAATTGAATCGCCCGTTTGTTTTGCTCGATAGTTGTTTCTTTGCGGAACAAATTTAACTTTAGCTGGGCGGCTGCTTCTGTACCTAGAGAAACATGAACTAGTCCCGCTTTGCGATATAGCGGCAATTCTTGCTCATCCCGCAAGATATCTGTCACTCTGGTATTGATTCCCCAATAAACGCCTAAATTTCGTTCGATCAACTCGTTACATAAGGCAATAAATTTGGGTTTATTGATGGTTGGTTCTTCATCAGCCAGAATGAAAAACCCAACTTTGTGTTCTTTCACCAAAAGTTCAATTTGATCAACAAATTTCTTAGGAGTGCCAGAACGGTACTTGCGCCAGAATTTCCACTGGGAACAAAAACGACAGGTAAAGGGACATCCTCTGGCATAGTTGGGAACTGCAACTCGCACATTGAGTGGCGTATAAATATATTTACTCCAATCTAATAGGCTCCAATCTGGGGTAAGAGTATCTAAATCAGCAATGGGGGGATGGGCTGGTGTAGCGATGACTTGCCCATTTTCCATGAAGGCAATACCTAAAATATTCCGGCGATCGCTCTCTACTGTACCATTAGCGATCGCTGTCACTAAATTGACTGTAATCTCCTCGCCTTCGCCCCGAATAATATAATCTACCCAAGGGGCTTCATGGAGAACTTCATTGTACATATAGGTAGGATGAACCCCACCCATAATTGTTTTCGCTTCGGGACAAACTTCTTTAACTATCTTCAGCGTTATTTGCGATTGATAAATCATCGGCGTGATTGCTGTTGCCAGTACTATATCCGGCTGATGCTTGGCAATCATCTTTCCTAAAACATCATCCGCAATATGATCCGTCATGGCATCAATAAAGCAAATGTCAGTAAACCCAGATGCCTTTAACGCCCCACCAACATAAGGAACCCAACTTGGTGGCCAATTTCCCGCAATTTCTGCACCACCAGAATGATAATTGGGTTGAATCATCATAATCCGCATATACTACCTCCTAATTCTTACCAGAGGACTCAACGATTCAAAATCTTCCACTTTGCATGAACTTTGCTTCTGGCAAATGCAAAATTTTTAGAAAGATTTGTGGATAATTTCCTGCCAATTAAGATGAAATATAAAAGATTTATTATCTCTATTTTTTATTTCCTAGTATGTACGGCTTTCAATAACTATATAGTTATCAAAATTGAAAATAAATACCATTTTTCAAAACTTAATATTAGATAATAAAATTAAGTATGATCTGTATCTTAGAGCCTATTCATAACGTAAATAGCTCATTTCAAAACTTATGAAAAAGTAATAGTAAATTTAGCTATTTTTCCAACCGCACACAGCATATTGATTGCTGTAGCAACCAATACCCAGATTTTATTGATAATTTAACTTGTAATTATTGAGTTAAAAGTAACACGTAACATTGCAGCATCTATGTTAAAAATAATGTTAATACAAAAAGACGTAATTCTGAAGCCGGAAATAAAAAGGAAAAACTATATTAACTCTGTAACCTGTAACCTATCACCTACCATCACAGGTTGAGTAAGTAGTTTAACCCAAAGTCTATTATCCTGATCTGTAGCACCTACTCAAACACAGATCATGAAAAAGCTGATCAATCAACCAGAAGACTTTGTAAAAGAAAGTCTAGCAGGTATGGCGATCGCCCATTCAGATTTAATCAAAGTCAACTATGACCCTACCTTTGTCTATCGAGCTACTGCACCTATACCCGGTAAAGTAGCAATTATTTCTGGTGGTGGCAGTGGTCACGAACCGATGCACGCCGGGTTTGTAGGTCAGGGAATGTTAGACGCAGCTTGTCCTGGCGAGGTTTTCACTTCACCTACCCCTGACCAAATGCTGGCGGCTGCCCAACAGGTAGACGGTGGGGCTGGTATCCTTTATATCGTCAAAAATTATAGTGGCGATGTGATGAACTTTGAGATGGCAACCGAGTTAGCCCGAAGTGAAGGTATCCGTGTGCTGAATATTTTGATAGATGACGATGTGGCTGTCAAGGATAGTTTATACACCCAAGGTCGTCGCGGTGTCGGCACAACCGTATTAGCAGAAAAAATTTGCGGTGCGGCGGCTGAACAAGGTTATGATTTGCCACAGATAGCAGACTTGTGTCGGCGGGTAAATTTGAATGGTCGGAGTATGGGCATTGCTTTGACATCTTGTACTGTACCAGCTAGCGGTACACCAACATTTACCCTAAGCGATCGCGAAATGGAAATCGGCATCGGGATTCATGGTGAACCGGGCCGAGAAAGGATTGATTTAAAATCAGCAGATGAGATTGCAGAGATATTAACCCAAACAATCCTGGATGATGTTGACTACAACCGGGTTGTGCGGGAGTGGGATGAAAATAGCGGCGAATGGGTAGATGTAGAATTAGTTGATCCACCTTTGCAAACAGGCGATCGCTTGTTAGTCTTTGTTAATAGTATGGGTGGTACACCGCTCTCGGAACTTTATTTGATTTATCGTCAGCTGGCAGAAATCTGCGAACAACGAGGAATGCTAATTGTCCGTAATTTAGTTGGCCCTTATATTACATCTTTAGAAATGCAAGGTTGCTCAATTACATTACTCAAGTTGGATGATGAACTTCTCCGCTTGTGGGATGCACCAGTACACACGCCAAATCTGCGATGGGGTATGTAATATGGTCAGTCAAGCGCAGATTTTACAATGGGTGCAAATTTTTGCATCTGAAATAGAACAGAATAAAGAATATTTAACCCAATTAGACGCAGCTATTGGTGATGCTGACCACGGCATTAATATGGATCGTGGTTTTAAAAAGGTCATGAGTCAGTTACCAACTTTAGCTAATCAAGATATTGGCAGCATTTTGAAAACAGTTAGTATGACCTTAATTTCTAGTATTGGCGGTGCGAGCGGGCCTTTATACGGCACACTATTTTTAAAAGCCAGTACCGTAACAACTGGTAAACAAGAACTAACCACACAAGAGTTATTTCAATTACTGCAAGCTGGGTTAGACGGAGTATTGCAACGTGGCAAAGCCCAACTAGAAGATAAAACAATGGTTGATGTACTGTCTCCGGCTGTGGCGGCTTTTAAGCAAGCAGTCGAAGAAGGTAAAGATACTTTAACTGCAATGCAACAAGCTGTAGCAGTAGCAGAACAGGCGTTAGAAAACACCAAACCGATGCTTGCTAAAAAAGGACGCGCTAGTTATCTAGGAGAACGCAGCATTGGACATCAAGACCCAGGTGCAACTTCTTGTTATTTAATGTTGAGGAGTTTATTGGAAACTATAGCAGGTGACAGGTAACAGGTTACAGGTAACAGAGGTGAAAGCCTTTTAGTGCCTAAGTTTTGTTATCTACCGATTCCCAGTTAAGTGAGGTACAGAACCAATGTTTTGAAACGCAGAGAGTCGCAGAGGGGCGCGGAGATTTGCTCAATTTTATTAAAGATGAAGTATGAAGCTAAAATTTCATACTTCATACTTCATCCTTCAGACTTCATTTCAGCCAAACACGCGGTGTTGCAAAGAAGGCATTTGACGACGCACTTGGTCTAAACGCGAGGGGTTAATTTCTGCGATCGCGATTCCAGGTTTTTCGCCAGCATCAGCTAAAATGGCTCCCCAAGGGTCGATAATTACGGCGTGGCCGTGAGTTTGGCGACGGGCGTAATTCGTTCCAGTTTGGGCGGGTGCAATTACATAGCAAGTATTTTCAATTGCCCTGGCTTGTAGTAACACTTGCCAATGGTCTTTGCCAGTGAAAGCTGTAAAAGCCGCCGGAATAAACATCACATCGGCTCCCTTGCTAGACAGATGGCGGTACAATTCTGGAAAGCGCACATCATAGCAAACAGAAAGACCAATACCGCCCAGTTCTTGAGAAAAATACACTGATGGGAGTTGTGTACCAGCCACCACAGTGCTAGATTCACGATAGGTATTGCCGTCAGGAACATTCACATCAAATAAATGTACCTTTTGGTAACGGGCAACTTCTATACCACTAGGTTCAATCAGTGTGGAAGTATTATAAACTTTGCCTGTACCCTCTACCAAAACTGGAAAGCTGCCGCCTAAAATCGTCACTTGGAAGCGTTGAGCCATTTTTTTGAGAAATTGCTCTGATTCGCGAGTGATAGTTTCTGCTTGCGCCAGTTTGTCTTTTTCTTCTCCCATATAAGAAAAGTTTTCTGGTAGGCCAATTAATTCAGCACCTTGACGCACAGCAAGATCAATTAATTCTTCTGCCTGTGCCAAATTTTTAGACAAATCAGGCACACTTGTCATTTGAATAGCGGCGGCTAGATAAGACTTCATAAATTCAACAACAAAAAGTAGATGTGTGCGGGACAGATACTCAAATATATCGTTACATAAAGAACTTTGGAGCTTCCGTAGCAATGAGTAAATATTGCTTTTCTTTAAGAAGCTTGGTGTCCCCAGGGTTTTATTTCAATCTTCCTACTGGTTCTAGGAAACTGACCAAGATTCAGGGTAAGTTGTTATCAAACTTTGATAAACGATCGCTACTGTGGATACCTCCATTTTTGTGCAAACCTTTATTGCAGTGTTTGTCCTGGCAGATGCTGTAGGCAATATACCAATAGTTTTAGCTTTAACCAAGGGTATGTCACCAGAAGACAGAAACAAAGTAATTGATAAAGGGAGTATCGTAGCGATCGCAGTTCTGTTGTTATTTGCTTTCTCTGGTGAATACATTTTAAGCTATCTCGAAATCAGCATGGCATCTTTGCGCGTGGCTGGCGGCTTATTGCTGCTGTTAATCGCCTTACAAATGCTGCGGGGAGAACTAGATACACCCATACACGAAGAAGGGCGCGATGTCTCCATTACCCCACTAGCTTTGCCTTTATTAGCCGGGCCGGGTACGTTGACAACTGTGATGTTATTTATGTCAAAATCTCATACTCCCCATCTGGGTGTAACACTGGGTATTATCGTGGCGATGCTTGTCACTTGGCTGATTTTGCGGTTGGCAAACCAGATTGATAAATTAATTGGTGTGGAAGGTGCAGTGATTGTAACCCAGTTGTTAGGGTTTTTATTAGCTGCATTGGCGGTGGAAATTGGCAGTACAGGAATTAAAGAGTTGTTTCTGCACTAAAAATATCTTGAGTTTGCTGGCAAGATAGAGTTCACTGCTTCGCCAATAAATAAAGTAGCGATCGCACTTCTCTTAAAAGCTATGAATATCCCAAATTCTGTTAACACGATTATTCAGCAACAGCCTTACCCGTTTTTATTTGCTACTATTAGTGGTTCGCATTTATATGGCTTTCCCTCGCCTGATTCAGATTATGATTTGCGGGGTGTGCATATTTTACCAGCGATAGAAGTTGTAGGTTTAGATAAGGGTAATGAGACTATTGAAATATCAACAGTATTTGACTCTTTAGAAATTGATTTAGTAACTCACGACATTAAAAAGTTCTTTTTATTGTTAGTCAAAAAAAATGGTTATGTTTTAGAGCAGCTTTACTCCCCATTAATCTTAAAAACTAGCCCAGAACATCAAGAGTTAAAATCTATAGCCAAAGACTGTATAACTCGTCATCACAGTCACCATTATTTTGGCTTTGCTGCCACACAATGGAAGCTTTTTGTCAAAGAACAGCCACCCAGAGTTAAGCCATTACTTTACGTTTATCGTGTGCTGCTTACTGGAATTTATTTAATGCAAACAGGAGTAGTAGAAGCAAATTTAATTACTCTGAATGAGGTGTTTAATTTATCCTATATCCCTGATTTAATTGCCAAAAAGTTAGCGGAAGCAGAAAAATCTACTTTATCAGATGTTGATTTAGCTTTTCATTACAAAGAATATGAAAGGTTACGTACTCAGTTACAAGCAGCATACGAAGCCAGTACATTACCTGAATCACCGACAGCAAAAGCTGCGTTAAATGACTTGCTACTACGTTTGAGAATGAAGACTGTTGAAGGATAAATTTTATCTTTCAATAGTCTTATTTCTTTTAAAATTTCTAATTCCCAGCAAGTATTTACTAGTAATTAAAGTCTAATGAAGAGAACAACTAGCAAAAGTGCCAGGGCGTGATAAATTAGTTAGCGATCGCTTACCTAATTTCGTTGTTTAGGTATCATAATTACAAATTCTGTACCCACCCCAGGGATAGAATTACATTTGAGTTGACCTTTATGGTTTTCGACAATAATTTGATAGCTAATTGACAACCCTAAACCTGTTCCTTTGCCAACTGGTTTGGTAGTAAAGAATGGATTAAATATTTGTTGTGTAACTTCTTTTTCAATTCCAGTTCCGTTATCAGAAATCCTGATTATCACCCAGTTATCTATCAAATCTGTACTAATTTTGATAGTAGGAATAAAACTGGCAGCAGTAAGACTAGATTCTAGAGAAATGATATCTATTTTTTGCTCTAAAGCATCAATTCCATTGGAAATAATATTCATCAATACTTGGTTGAGTTTACCTGCATAACACTCAACCAAGGGAATATTGCCATACTCTTTAATAACTTTAATTTCTGACAAATTTATTTGAGATTTCAGCCGATTTTTGAGAATCATTAAAGTACTATCGATACCTTGATGGATATCAACTTTTTTAACGGCTGCTTCATCTAAGCGAGAAAATGTCCGCAATGAAAGAACAATATCGCTAATACGTTCAGCCCCATTGCTCATAGAATTTAAAAGTTCAATAAAATCTTTTTTAATAAATTCTACATCTATAGAATTAAGTTTTTTTGTTAGGGAAAGTGGCGGATTGGGATATACATTTTGATAACAATCTAGTAGAGCTAAAATATCACGAGCGTATTGTGCAGCATAAGTGATATTGCCATAAATAAAATTGACAGGATTATTAATTTCATGAGCAATACCAGCTACTAAAATGCCCAATGCCGACATTTTTTCTGATTCTACTAATTTGCTTTGCATAGCTTGCAGCTTTTTTAATGTTTGCTCTAAATCTCGACTTTGGTCTTCCAAAATTTTTTGTGATTCACGGAGTTCGTGAATCACTTTCAGAAATAATGCTTCTTTTTTTTCGTTTGTTTCTTCTAATGACACCCTTAAACTTTCTGAACGCTCTAATTTTTTTTGCAGGATGCGATTAGTTTTTTCTAGTTCTTTAATTTTTTGTTCATAGTCTGCTTGCATCATTGTTTAATGCATCCCTATTAAAAGGGTCACGAATGTTTCATGATGTAATCTAGTTTCACCTCCATAATTCAATGGTGAAATTTCACCATGAGTGTAAAATCCACAACCTGGAATAGATGCTGTTAAACATTCTTGTGCAAGCTGATATTCTTCTACAGTACGGGTGCCTAATAATTGCCGACGGGCTGCACATGAAAAAAATAAAGCCGCGTCTGGTTTTGTACCTGGATAATTTTTTAAAGCATTTGTAATAGAAGTTTTAGCAGCACCTAAAATTTCATCTCGGCTAGCTTGAGCTATTTGAACAAAAGCATTTTTAGGTATTTCTCCTAAAAAAGTGATACTGCCAGTTTGAGCATCATAAACACTAGGCGCACGCATATAAAATTCTTCTGCTTCTGATTCAAACACTGCCAAAGGATACTCACCAGAAGGAGGTAAACCACCTAAATAGTGATGGTAAAAATCTAATGCTGGTTTACCATCTATCTCATAAAGAATATTTTTATCAACTTTAGTAACTCGGCTTTTTCTTCCCAGAGGATGCCAACCACTAGCTATACCTTGAGAAAATAAAAATTTTCCGGAAAAAATTAAAACAGGTACAGCATCATTCAGAATTTCAGTTTGAAAGAATTGATACGTTTTTTGGAATTTCCATTGATCAGCTGTCAACCCACCGAAAATAGGCACATCATTACCTAGTGCTAGTTTTAATCCTTCTACAATTAATACGCCATCAACTGTTAAACTTTCAGGTACAGTCAAGCATAATTGAGAAGGAGCTTGATGTTTAATTTTTGATTTTGCTTGTTCAACAGCTTGTTTAGTTGCTAAAAGTGGATCTTTGGATAGTTCTCGACCTAAGCCAGCATAAATTTCTATTTCTTCAGAAGAAAACAGCATTAAAGCGATTGAGTCTTGCTGAAAATTTAATACTGAAGAAATTTCCGCATCAGTTGTACCACCAATTAATTCTATGCCTGGAAATGCTTGCACAATTTCTTGCAAGATGAGTGCATAATCAAAATCAATTGCTGCAAACAGAATCCCAGCTTGGGGCTGTTTATCTCCTAAGCTGTTGTGACATTGCTCGATTACTTCAGAGATTGCTGATAAAGAATCTGGGTCGTTGCTATGGCCAACTACTACATTCAACATATTGATCTCATCTTTTTTGAACTGTGTGCTTATTATTCCCACAATGGAATTCGCAGTCCACTTGCTTCAAGCCGGGAAACCCAACTTGTTCGCTGTTTGGCGAAACCGTTCTCGTTCGCGTCAGGACAAGAGTAAGCTTTCCTACGGGAAAGCAAGCTATGCGTTAGAGTCTTTGCCGGAGAACAGGGTTGCCGTAGAGGTAGCAAGTGGTGCAAATTTTAGAAAGAATGCTGCTTCCTGCTGTTTATATGGCGGCGATTTTAATTGTCAGCTACTAGGACTAATCTGCTAAGATTGCTTTTTGAGCGTCGGTTGGCTTTGCGTCGTACACCACCCGCCATCTCGTATTCTTGGCTGGCTTTACCGTATCGGCTTCCCACTCCTAACAACATTTTTTCTGACATTTCGCTGACGGCTTTTTCGGCATTTTTTACTTCATCTATGAGTTGGTCTATGGAAGATAAAGCTGTGTTGTAAGCAGCAAGCTTAGAGCGTAAATTACTAATTTGAGTGGTGTAGGCTTCCATAGTGACTCCTCCACCAAAGTCAAGTTGCTGGTTGATAGACTGCAAACTCTCAATACGCCGTTCGGCTCGTTCTAAAATACTAGAATTTCTTTTACGACGTGCCATGATGCATCCCTATTGCTAAGTTTATAGTTCTGTTTTATACCAATAACTAATTGATTGTCTTGAGGAAAATCTAGCAAATGTTTAATGTGTCGGATTTAGTTAATATTGCTGAGGTAAATGAAAACTTTAAGAGAGGAATCATATTTATAAGCTTGCTTGAAAAATTGCTGTAATTATTTAAGCATTACTTATCAATGGCGTAAGATTAATTACAAAAGCTTTTAGGTTTGCAACAATAGCTTATAAATTTATTACTATTACTTAAGCATTACTTATCTATTGATTAAAGTTTACTGCAAAGGTTAAAGCATTTGCTGTAACTGCTTATAGTTTAGTTCCTAGCGATTAAGCATTACTTATAAATCAAGGTACATGAGGAACAAACGTTTAAACATTAACGACTAGTGTTTAAAGTGTGAAGATGATTATTAAGTCATAGGTAATAATAGTTTAAGCAAAACTACTTAATACTTTAAATCTAAAAGTAATCACCGACACAATCATACTTGTCCTTTGAGAAGGTGTGAAATTTATGAATACACAGATCTATATGTTTGTAATCCTTACCTAAATTTTTACTATGTCTTCAGTTTTGGTAGCTTTATCAATCAATATGGCGATCGCTAATTTATTTGGCTTAGGCTGAAATCAACACTCAAGTTAATTTACTTATATAAAATTTTATTTTATAGGATTCATATTTGATTTTTGAAAAAAGTCAGTATATTTTTAGCGACCTTCTTTACTATTGCCTATTGCCTGATTACACAAATATGTTTAGTCATCAAACCAGATTCCTATATAACCAACTTATTATGAATTGCTTTGTAGATTAAGCAGATATTTTAAAAAATACCAGATAAAATTAAAAATGGTGTTGAAGTGTGAATTATAAAACTAAAGGCTGGAATCTTTAGTTCTGTGTACAACGATAATTTTATCCGGCCAGCGTTGAAAGTGGGTTCAAGCTTTTTACGTAAAATATCGCCGTAAGCTTAAGTATTATTGTCAAAATAATTACATTATTTATTGAAAGCTAGAATGAAATACGAGGTAGTAGAGCAGATCTTTAATAAATATTCAATTTTACGCAGATTTGAACACTTAAAATTGGATGCTCATTTTCAGATTTTAGATAAATCTGAACAAGCACACTGCTTTGCATCTCAGCCTGAAGAAGTAGAATTAGGCAAAGATATTCGACTAAGCTTTCCTGAATTTAACGGCATCGAACATATTTTGCAATCTATCTTGCAAGGTGAACAAGAAATATTTGAACTATCAGGCGTTAAACGCAGCTTTGATACTCAGGCTGACGTTTATATTAATATTTATATTATTGCTGAACCAAGTGAAAATTTAACTATATCTAAATTACTTATCTTGATTAAAGATGTAACCAATATCATCCAAGATAAGCAAAATTTATTGAAACTTACTAATGCTGCTAGTATTCTTTCAATGACATTGGTGGCATATAAAAATTACATGGATACAGTTATCAGTTCAATGGCAGATGCCTTATTGGTAACTAGTAATTCTGGCAAAATCAAAAAGGTAAATTTAGCAGCTTTAAAATTATTTGATTTTCAGGAAGAAGAATTAATTAACCAGCCTATATCCCTAATCTTTGATGATAATTTTTTATTGCTCAGAATTATTAATCACTATAGTAAAATTAATCGAGATTTACAGCATTTTGAAGTAGTATGCCGCAAGAAAACCGGCGAAAAAGTTTTAATAGCTTTTTCTTGTGCTGTAATGCAGAAAAAAAATGAAGTGTTAGAAGATATTATTTATATTGGTCGGGATATTACTAGTCGTAAACGTCGAGAACAACGGAATAATGCCCAATATAGTATTACCCGCATTCTATCAGAATCACAAAATATTAAACAGGCAATGCCACAAATATTGCAGGCTATCTGCCAAAGTTTAGAGTGGGATGTAGGCGAATTATGGACAATTAGCCAATATATTAGTACTGATGTGCCAGAAGATAATGATCATGCTGTCTTGCGATGTGTAGAAATATGGTCAAGCCGGCTTGTTTCTGTGCGCGAATTTAAAGCAGTTACATGGCAAACTACATATCATCCTAGCATGGGATTACCTGGTCAAATTTGGGCTAGGCGTTCTCCTTTATGGATTAAAGATATTTCAGACTATAGAGATTCCCAGCGCAAACAAACTGCTATAGCCGCAGGATTGCATTCAGCCTTTGGTTTTCCGATTCTAGATGACAATAAAGTTTTAGGTGTGATGACTTTTTTTAGCCGGGATGTGCAACCAAATGATGCAGATTTATTGCAAATGATGGTTTCAGTTGGTAGCCAAATTGCTCAATTTATGAAACGAAAACAAGCAGAAGATAATTTATTAGAAAGCGAATCTCAATATCGAGATATCTGTGAAAATGCTAATGATTTAATTGTCTCGGTTAATCCCTACGGTCGTTTTTTATATGTAAATCAGGCATGGTGCAGAACTTTAGGTTACAGTGAGGACGCAGTTGAGCAAATAAGTATATTTGATATCATCCATCCTGATTTTAAAGAATATTATCGGCAAATGTTTTATCAATTAATGTCAGGAGAAGAGTTAGAACAAGTTAAGGTGGCTTTTATTGCTAAAAATGGTCAAACAGTATTTTTAGAAGGTAATGTTAACTGTAAATTTGCGAATGGTAGGCCAGTAGCAATGCGTGGTATTTTTCGCAACATTACCCAAAGAGTGCTGCTAGAAGAAGCATTGCAAAACCAGCAAGCACAAACAGAACAACTATGGCAAGTTAGAATATCACCATTAACATCTAACGCCCTACGCCCGCACGTATACGACGCGGACGCAGATGTAATTAATATGACTGTTTTGTGTGCAGATATTGTAGGTTTAGGCGAAGTTGCTGCTGTGGGAAGTGCAATGCAACTAGTCAATTTACTCAGTCCCATTTTTGCCACTTTCGATCGCCTCAGCACTCGCTACGGTTTAGAAAAAATCAAAACTATCAATGATGCTTATGTGGTAATCTGTGGATTACCAACAAAACGCAAAGATCATGCCCATGCGATCGCTCAAATGGCTTTGGATATGCAAACAGCGATCGCTACATTTAATATAGAAAATCAGCAAAACCTTAAAATTTGCATTGGTATCCATACTGGCATTGTCACAGCAGCAGCAACGGGTTTAATGGATACCATCGATATTGCCAGATGCATCGAAGCCCAAAGTTTAGCTGACACTATCCAAGTCACCGCCACTGCTTACGAACAAATACGACATGAATTTTTGTTTCAAAAATACGATGAAATAGAAATTAGCAATCAACGCAAAATTACAACTTATCTGTTAATGGGAAAGAAGGGAAGTGGGCAATAGGCAATAGTTTTGAAAGCTTTTTATTTTGTCCAGTACAGTTCAGTTAAGGTTTCGATCCCCCTTAAAAAGGGGAGGCTCAAGGGGAGGATCAAAATGCTATTAGGCAACTTTATCAGACTTGTGTGTACACGGTAGCTTGTAGGGGAGCGGTTCTTCCAGCAGTAATGAATTGGTGTTCTAGCAGTCTTAGATATTTGTAAACAACAATATACCCGACTTTTAAAAAAGCTGGGATGTGAGCCTCAGGATTTTTACCAATTAACTAAAACTGTAATAAATTTATTTATTTATTAACAATTAGTGAAATAATATTAAAGTATCAATATAATCATCATAAAGATTTATAAACTAAATATTCAGTATAATTACTGTTAATAAATAAGATGACATACTGAAATAAATTGATAAAATTATTCTAGTTATAGGAGTTCAACAACCTGTGAGTTTAGAACTGATGCAGTAATTGACAATGCAAAGACATCAGGCATTCACAAAGGCTGGTGAACAACTATAAAGCTCACAAGCCAAAAAGTGTGAACCCAAGATGACTAAAGATGATCTGCCTTACTTTAAACCAAATGAATTTAGCAAAATAAATGAAGCTTTTTTGTCTGAGGAGCATGAGTTTGGTAAAAGATTTTTGTGCAATAAAAATACAGAACAAGAAGCAGTTTATATAGAAAAAAATCATCGTCAATCACCTATGAATCTAAGTCAAAAACTATACTTAGATTTCCAAACCAACAATCATTATTCAACTTCTAAACAGTTAGCAATACTACAGCAGCTTCTGCATATTACTAATCAAAAAATACATTTACCAGAACTTTTAAAAGAGATAACGCAAGAAATTTGTGATGCTATTGATGGCGCAGAGTTTTGTATCATAGCATTATATAATTCTCAAACTAAAGAGTTAGAATTAGCAGCTAAGATAGGAACAGATATTGATAGGCTGATCTTGATAAAGCTGAATGATATTGGCAAAGAAGATGTTAAAAATAAAAGTTATAATTATTTAAATTTATTAAATGAAGTTTTTGCTACAGGAGTAGCAAAATTATTTCAAGTTAGTCCGGTTAACGATGAAAATATCGGTGAAAAATTCTCAGATTATTTAGATTTTGATGTTCCAGATATCTCTGGATTTTCACCTAGTTCTATGTATGGTGTACCCATATATTCACCACAGCTAGGTCGGTTAGGAGTATTAGCAATTGGTAACTGGAATAATCCTCATACCTTTGATGCAACATCGCAGAAAATTTTAGATGGGATTATAGACTTATTAGCGATCGCTATTCATCATGCCAAAATCAGACAAACATTAGAACAGCATGAAGAGATTTTATCTACACAAACAGCAATTCTGTTAGAGCAACAACGGGAACTAGAAAAAAAACAAAACACAATTGAACAACAAAAGTTACGACTAATCAATGCGACAAATCATAAGTCGCAATTTTTAGCCACAACATCCCACGAACTCAGGACTCCTCTGAATGTCATATTAGGCTTATCGCAAGTGCTGCTAAGAAAACGCAATTCAACTTTAACTGTACAACAAGCTGATATGGTAGAACGTATCCTCAATAATGGCAATCATCTAAGAGACATTATTGAAGATATGCTCGATTTTGCTAAAGTCGAAGCTGGTAATTTATCGCTAAAACTAGAGGAAGTTAACTTACACACTTTAGTATTAACAACGGTACAAGAATATCACGCACTAGCAATAGAAAAAAATTTAAATCTGCAAACAGACATCAATATCAATCATCCCTTTGTGGTGAACGATAGCAAGTTTCTTCAACAAATTTTAGAGAAGTTATTGTCCAATGCGATTAAATTTACGGAAACTGGTGGCATAATAGTAAAACTGTGGGAAATTTCTCCTGATAGAACTGCGATCGCAGTCCAAGATAGTGGGATTGGGATTGCAGAGTCTGAAATAGAAGATATTTTTGAGCCATTGTATCAAGTCGATCAAAGCATCACACGCAAATATGACGGTACTGGATTGGGATTAGCAATTACTAAATCATTGGTCGAATTGATGCAAGGCACAATTAGCCTTACCAGCAAAATTGGCGAAGGTTCTACCTTTTATATTGAATTGCCCAGACAAGTTTCGGTTAGCGTTGCAGAATTTTAATGCAACCTGCTTTTATCCTTAAATGTTCAGAAAAGTAGAGACGCGAAATTTCGCGTCTCTACAAATAAATTTTATTTGCCTGTTACCTTGTCAATCAAGTTTGATGCTTTGTCAACAATGCTTCCTTGAGAGTTTTGTCCTTGCTCCTCTTTTAAATTCTTTTCATAAGCCTTTTCTAAAGTGTTCAGGTTTTCTGATTCTTTTACTGCTTTCTCATAATCTTGTTGCCGATCCTCTTCTAGAGTACCCACCCCTGGGTCAAATTCATAAGCACGGTTAACTTTTTCGTCGGCATTAGGTTTAAACTCTGGAGGTACTAGCTTTAATTCTTCTAATGTAGTTGCATAACTAGGCTGCTGAACGCCGATAAATACCCCTGAGATAGCGATGAAAACTATAGTACAAATAATTAAAACAGTTGTACTTAATACCTGTTTTAAAGATAAGAGAATTCTTTGCATTTAATACTCCTATTATTTTGTCTGAATCTTTTTATTTGTAAAACCGATATCATGTTTAAGACTCACAGGCATCGTAAAGGGTAAAATATATTTTTTCCTTCTATCTAGAGATACATTCAAAGCAATTGTCAGAGGTAGGAAAATTACTAAAGGCTCTTGGCGAAATCATACTTACCTCCACGTTCAAGGGCGCGTTTATAAGCAGGCCGTGCATGGATGCGTTCGATAAATTGCTTAATCTTTGGTCGGCTGTTAATTAGTTCAGGTTGCATAGCGACTATTTCTAGAGGAAAACTCATTTGAATATCGGCAGCCGTAAATTCTTCCCCAACAAACCATGTACTTTTACCAAGTTCATTTTCTATATAGTCAAAATGAAGTTTAATCTGAGGAGCGATAAATGCATCGTTGACGCTGTTGTCTCCAATACCAAAAAGGTTAAGAACTGTGTTCATGACTAGAGGTAACATTGCCGAGCCTTCGGCATAATGCAGCCAATACCTATAACGCAAACGCTCTTGAGTACCCAATGGCGGAATGAGCCGACCGTTGCCATATCGCTCTACTATGTATTCGATAATAGCTCCTGACTCAGCAATAGTTTCCCCTGCATCTGTAATTACTGGTGACTTACCCAGAGGATGAACTTCTCGCAACGATGTTGGTGCTAACATCGTCTTTTGGTCGCGTTCGTAGAATTTGATTTCGTATTCGATACCTAATTCTTCTAGTAGCCACAGCACTCGCTGCGATCGCGAATTGTTAAGATGATGGACAACGATCATAAGAATTTTTATTGGCTGTTCAGCATCTCAAATTATCATTAATCCTTTCAATATTTATCTATCTGGCGGTTGTCTTAGCTTTAACTGTTGACTCTCTCGGCTATTCTCAGTTTGGCAGAACGCGATCGCGGATTATTGGCAGTTTCTGATTCTTGGGCAGTGATGGGCTTTTTTGTTAACACTTGCAATGAAGGAGAGTTGCGTAAACTATGCTTAACCAAGCGGTCTTCTAAAGAATGAAAACTGATAACAGCAATTCTTCCACCGGGAACAAGCGCGTTTGGTGCTTTGGCTAAAAAAGTTTCTAAAGACTTTAACTCATCGTTGACGACAATTCGCAAAGCTTGAAAAGCACGAGTCGCCGGGTGAATTCTACCATAACGATATTTACGTGGAACAGCAGATGCGATCGCTTCGGCTAATTGGGTAGTTGTAGAAAATGGCCGTTGTTCAACAATTCGCCTAGCAATACGCCTAGATAATCTTTCTTCCCCATATTTAAAAAAGATATCTGCGATTTCCCTTTCATCCCACTCATTAATTACATCAGCCGCCGTCAGTGAACCCTGCTTATCCATCCGCATATCTAAACTTGCAGTGTGGCGAAAGCTAAAACCTCGTTCTGGCGTATCTAACTGATAAGAACTCACGCCTAAGTCTGCCAGAATACCGTTAAAACTTGCGGCGGGAAACTCATAAGCAGCAAAGTTACTTTGAATAAACTTGACACGTTCTCCGAACTCGGCTAATTCTTTCTTGGCTGCGGCTAAAGCATCCTCATCTTGGTCAATAGCAGTTAACTGCACATCCGGCGCAGCTTGCAAAATCAATCGACTGTGACCACCACCACCTACCGTCGTATCCAGATAATGACCTCCCGAACACACCGCTAAACCTGCAATTACTTCTTGGGGTAATACAGGTAAATGAGAAAAATTCGGTTCATCAATAGCCAGTAATTGCTCAGAATCGGGATTCATTATACTTGTGACACAGTAGGGGTGCGTTAACGAAGTGTAGCGCACCATGTAGGCATTTGTAGTCTGATTATTTATTTTTTATTCTGGTAAATCAATGATTTCGGCAATTGATGGAATTTTTTCTCAATGTTGGGATTGTTGTTTAAAACAATAATGAATGCGTCACAGTTAAATTTAAGCTGCTGTAATAGCAAATTCAGCAATTCTGAATTCTTCGCGTCCTTGTCGGTTTCCCAAAAACTAGTTTTTCGCACCACACCAAGAACATACAAAGGTTTGTCTGGAAAATATTGCAGAACTTTTTCTACTAAATAAGCAGTTGTAACTTGTGGATAAACAGATAATTGTTGACAAATATTTTGTACTTCTACCTCAGATAAATTGTGCGATTGAAATTCATCACTAGCTCGCAAACTAGAACGCTCCTGATCTGCCTTTAAAAGTAAATCATGATATTTCTCGGCACGTTTTTGATAGGATTTGGCACTATCCTGTTTTCCTTGTTGTTGAAGAAAGTAGCTAATGATTTGGCATCCTTCAATTACCATGTTTGGATCTTGAGCGATCGCTCTCTCAATATACTCTATGCCACTGGCATCTTCTTGTCTTAATAATATTTGACCTAATAAATAGTTAGCTGAGGCGTGGTGTTGATCTATCTTGATTACTTCTCTTAATAATGGTATGGCAGCTTCTTCACCTTGTAACTCAAATGTTAACAACGCTCTTGCACTAGCTTCTTCTAGAGTTAGTTGCTGTTTTTGAGATTTATGATTCAACTTTTCTAATGTAGCTAATGAATTTTGTTCTTCAGCATATTTTTGCCGCCAAGGAGTTGCTATTTGCTCTTGCCAAACTTGACTAAAATAATCTCTATATTTTTCTAATGAATTACCTAAATATTCTTGAGCAGCACTGAGTTTAACAGGAGCAGATAAAGAGAATTCTTCTTGAATATTAGCGGTAAATCCCAAGGTTTTTAATCTATCTGTAAGGCAAGGATGAGTATCAGCATTATTAGTTTTTTCAGCCAAAGCTTGAGCTAAATACGTACTTGCTTCTTTTAGAGGTATTCCCTGAGCCAAAGCTGTTTGCATTGCTGTGTAACTTGTTGTTGGTGGCTCAATTTCTGTATGTACTTGTTGATAAATACTATTCCAAAAATTATTGTGAATAAATCTAGCTTTTACTTTAAAATTCATCAAAGTTTTGGCAGAGTTTTCAACTCCTGCTATTTCGGCAGCACATCTGTCAGCTTCGTATTCATTTAACCGTGCCAAGACAAAAGAATACGCATCAAAAAATGGAATATACCACTGTAAAAATCGCTTAAAAATGAACCCTGATGATTCATTACCACCTTGTACTAGTTCTTTATCAATGCGATCCCAAGCTAGACGTTGGCGATAAATCCATTGGTTAAAACGACTGTGATTTCCTGATATATGCCCTAACTCATGGGCAAGCACAGCCCGAAATTGTTCAGGTGGTAGTGCTAACATCAAAGGTAAACCCACTTCTAGATAGTTTTGGTACCAGCCAAATAAACCTAAACGTGGTCTTTGAACAACGCAGGCGTTAAAATCTTCAGTGAGTAGAATGTGGTGAAAGCGTGGAGCCTGTAGCTTTGATGAAATGTCATCAACTAAGCAAAATAAGCTAGGTACATCTTTGCGCCGTAATGCTAACCCTGTGGGTGGAGGAAATGTCACCCATAGCGATCGCACTAACATGAAAGCGATCGCTAGTAAAAACACCACTAGCTTTAAAGCTGAAGTATGGAATGACCGCGCATTCAGCATTATCCAGACTGTACCTAACAGTAGTGCCACCGTCACAGCTAAAATCAAAAATATATACGCATAGCCCAACACAGCCAAAAGTGCAACGTGCAATCTATAAATCGGCGGTTGTTTAGCAGCAAAAACTTCTAATTTCTGAATTAGCTTATCAAAACGCTCTTGATCAAAAGCCATAAATGTGCATTAGCTTGTTCAAATTGCAATATAGCTGACACATTATCTGCTTGACCTACGTAAAAACTCAGAACTCAAGACAGAAGAGGGGAAAAGGGTAAGGGTTAAAGGGGAAAGCATCTTAGAAAAAATCCTTTCCCTTTAACCTTTTCCCTTTAACCTTTCCTCTTTCGTCACCTAACTCCCCAATTAAAAAATTCCTATGCCTGAAATTCCGGCATCTCAAGCTCCATATAATAGTTGAAGAAGTGAAACAAAAAGAAACATCAAGTAAAATCCTTCTGCTGCCACCCCTTCTCCAACAGACTCCAGTATTGGCAATAGATGCAGGGTTTACCCTCAAGATATTGCCCCTACAAACTTGATTTTGGCAGACACGATTTATCGGTCTGGTTGGCATCTACGCGGTTCCATTCAATTTTTGATCACGGGAGAACACGGAATTTATGGCAAGACTCGAAACCCGCACTGAACCAATGGTGTTGAACATGGGGCCACACCACCCCTCAATGCACGGGGTTCTGCGGCTAATTGTCACATTGGATGGCGAAGATGTCATTGATTGTGAACCGGTTATCGGCTACCTGCACCGAGGAATGGAAAAAATTGCCGAGAACCGCACCACTGTCATGTATGTCCCCTACGTTAGCCGATGGGACTACGCAGCAGGGATGTTTAACGAAGCTGTGACTGTTAACGCCCCAGAAAAGTTAGCTGGTGTAGCTGTTCCTAAACGCGCCAGTTACATCCGCGTCATCATGCTGGAATTAAACCGCATCGCCAACCACTTGCTGTGGTTTGGCCCGTTCCTCGCTGACGTGGGCGCGCAAACTCCCTTCTTCTACCAGTTCCGAGAACGGGAGATGATTTACGACTTGTGGGAAGCCGCTACAGGCTACCGGATGGTAAACAACAACTACTTCCGCGTTGGTGGTGTTGCTGCTGACTTACCCTATGGTTGGGTAGATAAATGTCTAGAATTCTGCGACTACTTCTTACCAGTAGTTGATGAATACGAAAAGTTAGTTACCAATAACCCCATCTTCCGCCGTCGTATTGAAGGAATTGGTACAATTACCCGCGAAGAAGCAATTAACTGGGGGCTTTCTGGCCCAATGTTACGCGCTTCTGGCGTAAAGTGGGATTTACGCAAAGTTGACCATTACGAGTGCTATGACGATTTTGACTGGGACGTTCAGTGGGAAACTACCGGTGATTGTTTAGCCCGTTACATGGTGCGGATGCGGGAAATGCGCGAGTCTGTAAAGATTATCAAGCAAGCCATCAAAGGACTACCTGGCGGCCCCTACGAGAACCTAGAAGCTAAACGCCTAGCAGCTGGCAAAAAATCTGAGTGGGATGCTTTTGATTACCAGTATATTGGTAAAAAGGTTTCCCCCACTTTCAAAATGCCCAAAGGCGAAGTTTACGCCCGTGTAGAAAGTGGTAAAGGGGAACTCGGAATTTATCTGATTGGTGATGATAACGTCTTCCCTTGGCGGTGGAAGATTCGCCCAGCAGATTTCAACAACCTACAAATTCTGCCTCATTTATTGCGGGGTATGAAAGTTGCAGATGTTGTCGTGATTCTCGGCAGTATTGACGTAATCATGGGATCTGTAGACAGATAACTTCAATGGGTGGGCAATGTCCACCCATTACTTGCAAAAATCAATTATCAAATTTTTAGATTCTGTAGGGGCGCAAACACTTGCGCCCCTAAAAAATTGTTTTGTACATGAATCTCTGATACTCGTGAATAATTCTTTGAGCTTGATTAATCAGAGTTTAATAACATTCAAAATTTAATTTATTTATTAACTTGTCACGAATCGAGAATATTTTGATGCTAAGACAATGGCTACCTTGTGGAACGAACAAGCTTGTCAAGTTGGCTGTCATTTTGATTATTCTCCTTGAGCCTGTTGAGATTGCATTTGAATTAATAGTATTTTCAGACAATTTTTATAAATTTATGCAAATCTAGGCACGTTCATTTGTGGGGGTATAGGATTATTGAAAATAAAAATATAATTAAATATAAAAAAATAGATAAATTTGTAACTTCTTGTTAAAAAGATTTAAAATAAACATTCATTGGCGATCGCTCTAAAAATTTTCTTTCTCGTTCAGTCAAATTTCTTATTTCATAAAATCCTAATTTATTAGCTTAAAATTACAAAGTTTAAATCAATATTAACTTTTTTGTTTTATCTGATAAATTATGCTAATGGTGTGAACTTGCAGCTAAAAATTATGTACTCTCGAAATATAAGAAATAAATAATATAGTATCTGCATCTGATTTGATAATTATCAAATTCATTGCTCAGAATTTATCCAGATGATTTTCAAGAAAAGGTTTGATAAATTACTATATAAATCTTAGAGACTGCCTTAACTCATCACTATTAGAACTGTGCAAATTCACTCCCACCCGGAATTTGACCCCAGATCACACCAACCTGTTGAACAGGGGTTGCGAAGAGTCTTGAATCGCCTTGTCAGAACAATGCAACGTGATGCATTAATTAGGCAAACGACCCAAGAACTAAGAGAATCACTTCAAGTCGATCGCGTGGTTTTATATTACTTTTATTGGCAGTGGCATGGACAGGTAACTTTTGAGGCTTTAAGCTCAGAGAAATATTCAATTTTAGGTTCTACAGGTCAAGATCGCTGCTTTACCGACGAGTATGCAGCTTTATATTTAGCAGGAAGAGTGAGAGCGATCGCTGATATTCACCATGAACCCCTTGAACCTTGTCATCGAGATTTTCTCCACAGCATCCAAGTACGTGCTAACTTAGTTGTACCCATTGTAGTACCCAAAGGTTTATGGGGATTGTTAGTAGCACATCACTGCCAAAGCTCTCGTAATTGGTCACAGGCAGATATCAACTTAATACAAACAGCCGCCAAAACTCTAGCGACCGACTCCAATATTTTAGGCAGTTAAATTACAAATAAATCAAGTAATTTCATTCCTGGGAACTCTTTAGACAATAACGATATACATCAGCTGTCATCTCAGCAATATATTTCCAATTATACTTTTGGGCTAACTGAAGGTTATGCCGTCCCATCAAAGGTAACTCATGCTGTCTTTCTACAGCAGACTGTATAGCTTTCATTAAGCCATTGTCATCATCTACCTCATATAAAAATGCCCCAACATTGTCAAGTACTTCTCCAATACAACCTTTACATGGTGCTATACAGGCTCTACCAAAAGACATTGCTAAAAGTACTGCACCTGATGTCAAAATATCTCGGTATGGAAATATAGCTGCATCACAAGCATTCATATAAATTTCAACTTCATCAGTAGGAATGAAGCCTGGAAAAAACTTAATTCTTTGATCATTAGCAATCTTTTCCTTAAGTAACTCTGTCATTTCTTTGCTATCATTATGCACCCTGCCAGCAATGACTAATTCAATTTTTTCACCATGTATTTGGTTGAACGTATCTATAAGTTCAAAGACTCCTTTATAAGGACGGATCGCACCAAAGAAGAGAAAAACAAGATTAGAATCTTTTAAACCTAAACGTTTTCTGGCTAGTGATTTTTCAATCTTATTTTCATAAGAATCTATATAATTACCATGTGGAATAACAAAAACTTTATTTTTGTTTCTAATAAAAAATTCTTTTATGGCTTCTTCTTTAGCTACTCGGCAATGAGTAATAATAGCATCAGACAATTCAGCTACAACAATACTACAAATACGCTCAAAAATTAAGTTTTTGTTTTCATGGTTCTTCAGGTTATGTATAGTCCAAATAATTTTTATATTAATTATTTTTAGAATAACTAACTGTATTATTATTATGATTAGCTTGGCTATATTAACAAATTTATTTTTGTCTAAAAAGAATGGATGTAGCCAATGAAAATGTACAAAATTTGCTTTTTCATGGAAAATTACTAGGGGTAAAAAGAAAGTGGTGGAAGATGAACTGCTTGGAAGCACTAATTTAATATCTAATTCTTTTAAATTATTAATTAACTGTGATATATAAGGATTTTCATAAACGAATTTAGGTAAAAAAACGGCTTTTATTTTTTTTTCGTTAGAAGCATTTTCAATAGAGTATTCTGACTTCATAGTTAATTAGAGGTTGTTTAAAAACATCTTTATGCTGTCATACAGCACCAGAAAAATGCTGTTTTTTCGATTTGAATGTAATAGTTTTGTATTTTGTTGTTTTCCGTTAGTTTGATAGTAAAAATCAAACCTTATACTTTAGGTATTACCATTAATATTTTATTTACTATCAAAACTATGAGTGCTATTTTGAATATTAAGAAGTTTTTCTATAATTTTAAAAAGTTCCAAACCATGTTGAGAAAGTCAACTGTTAGAAGAGAATAACTGTTTTAGAGCTATCTCTACTTCTTCCATTCGTTGGCGGTAATTTTTAACTCCTGCTGCTATGTTCAGGCGGGCTGTTAACGGATCTTGCAAAATTTTATCAATTAGCGGAATTAAACGTGCTTGATCAAAATACTCTAAGGGAATTGAAAGCGGAGAATGACCAATTTCCTCCATAAAACCATGAACTTTAGGATCGTATTCCGCAGCTATAATAGGCACACCCAAACCAGCTGAAAGAATCAGCGAATGTAGCCGCATACCAATCATTAAATCTAAAGTACTAATTAAGGTGTTCAGCTTGTGAAGCGATTCAAAATTCCGATGCACAACAAATTTCGCTGAATGATGACTGTAGCGTAGCAAGCTTAATATACTTACATAGTCATCATCGGTAGGATGATAACTATCTTGGTGTGTTCGGAAAGGTAAGAAGTGAACTATCGCTCCATACTTTTCTACTAAAAAATCTGCTAGTGCTGCTATTTCTTTTTGCAATGAATTATATATATCGACATCTACAGACTTACCACGTCCAGTCAAATGCCGCACTGAAATACCTACTTGAAGAGGTTGGTTAGTTGAACGTGTAGATTGAGATAATGTTTCTGGTATAGCCTGTAAAGCTAAATCACTCATAACATAAATAGAATTACTCACCCCTAATTCTTCAAGCTTCTTTTTAGACTGGATATCACGAACAGCCAAAAAATCGACTTTGTTGAGAACCTGAGGAATCAGAACTTTACTTTCTGGTTTCCAAATGTCTCCAACACTAATACCAATTACAAGTGTACGGCGACGAAATTTGAGAGCTTGCTGTAGAAAACCTAACCAATTTGGCACGATAGGGTATTGCACACTATCACGTAGCAAGTCACCACCTCCAAGAACAAAATAGCTACTTTGAAGTATTTTCAAAAGTCTTTTAATTTTTGAATCTTCTTGGTAGCGATGAATTGACTGCACAGAGTAACGAGATTTAGTGTCTTGCGGATCATTAGAAAAGACTGTAAATGATAAATCATTTTGCTGCTTTTGCAGTAGGTTAATCATCCCTACAAGCATAGCTTCATCGCCAAGGTTGTGATTACCGTAAAACCCGCATATAACCACTTCTTTTTTTCTAGCCAAAATTCCTCCTTAAAAGTCCAATAATTATTTATTTCGTTGATGCTTGGTAAGATAATTTTTTATTTATTAGGTAACCGGGCAATATTTACTACTTGCCAAAATAATTTTGGTCTAATTAATAAAATTGACAAAACGTATACTAGTGTTCCAATCAATATAGAGATTGCTAATATCGCAGAAGTACTGATTAAATTACTCAAAAAATATTTAACAATAGCGATAGCAATCAGCATAATCGCTGTTCCTGCTAGAGCAACAGCACCTTGGCTTAGATAAGTTTTGACATCAATGCGAATTAGCTTCCAAACTACCCAAATGGTTAGGGGTGTCATCAAATAACCTCTAATGACATAAGCTGCTGCCACAGCAACAATTCCCCATTGAACAGCTATAGCAAAGGCTACAACATTGCTGACGGATTGTACAAAATCTAAAGCCAATTTCCAAGAAGGCTTTCCTACAGCCATCATCAAAGAACTGTTGAAAAAAAAGTAAGCATAAAGAATACCTATAATATTTAAAACTTGCATAACTGGAATACTTGGTGACCACTTTTCGCCAAACACTACAATCACTATTTCAGGTGCTAATATTACTGTGGCCAAAAAACCTGGAAAAGTTATTAAAGTTGTAAATTGGATTGCTTTATAAAGTGCATTACGTAGTCTTTCAGGTTCTGCTTGTAATCTGGAAAATGTTGGAAGAGAAACTTTTACAATAATGCTAGTGAGTAATTGCGTTAAAGTTTGCAGTAAACGATATGCAACACTATAGTATCCTAATGCAGTAGAACCCAGAAAATAACCAATTAAAAAATCGTCTGAGCGGCGGTTAAAGAAGTTACATAAACTTATACCCATGACATTCACTCCAAAGGCAAATAATTCTTTGAAGTGTTTTTGCGAAAATCTGAATCCTGGATGCCAGTCACTTACCCACCAAAGCACTAAAACTTGTGCAACACTACTGGTTAATTGCTGACCTACAAGACTCCATACTCCAAACCCCATAAAGGCCATAGTTACACCTACTATCCCGCCAATAATTACTGCGATTAATGAGCGTATAGCAAGGGGTTTGAAAGCTAGTTTGCGTTGAAAAATTGCTTCTTGAACGCTACTAAAACCACTAATTATAAAGCTAAGAGATAAACAACGAATTATTGGCGTGATCTGAGGCTCTTTGAATAAATCAGCAATCAATCCAGCACCAGCAATACTTAAAATAGTTGCTAGCGCACTAACTCCTAGATTAGCCCAAAAGGCAGTATCTAAATGTTCTTTTTCTAAATCTTGACGTTGTACAATTGCTTGCGAAAGACCTTGGTCAAGAAAAATTTGCAAAAAGTTTAAAAATATGGTTGCGAGAGCGACTAAACCAAAAGTTTGTGGATCTAGCAAGCGTGCCATGACTACGAAAATACCGACAGAGATCAGTTGCCGTCCCCAACTTTCTAGAGCAGACCACAATACTCCTCTAACAGCTTTTTGCCGTAAATTTGATGGCTCTTTGCTTGATTGCATTACTAAAGTTTAGCCTTATAATAACTTTAGAATAACTTAGGATGTAACTTTAGGATTTTCTTCAGTTAAATCATCCATATACATTTAATGTAAGATTGTTTTTTACTTATCTATAAAAGTATTAAAATTTACAAAATATTTATATATTCTAAATTTTAATGAAGTTTGGATAAAACCTCAGATTAAAACCCAGAAACTAAGTTATTAAATTTTTGTATTAGAGGATTACGATTCTACTTTTACCGTTTCCATTTGAATGTAGAAGAATAAGATTCAGCTATATTTTTCAATTTATTAAAATATCTTTTTAGTCCTGTGTAGTTATTAAATGGAAACCTAAGTAGTTCAGGATAAAGATTATTAATCAGGTCATTAACCATCATTGTAGAACGCTTATAATTAGGCGGTAAACTTAACATTAATTCAATAATTTTACGATGACATAAGGGAAATATCCGGAAGGCACTTGTGATGTGGCCATATTGTTGTGGCCCAGCCCAACACCCTAATCTCTGCTCTATGAATAAAAGGTCTAGTATTGAAAAAGCATTATTGGTTCCTAAACTGTTAAGCCATTGATAACCTCTTTCTTCGAGGTAAGGATGAACTGGAAGTTCAAGGATATTTAACAGTCTATCTGGCGCAATTTGGGTAGATTCTGTATCAGAAGCAGACCAATAAATAGCACGTCCAATTTCGCCAGCCATTCCAAGTAATAATCCACGTTGCGGATCTAACTGTTTAAGTGTCCGAACATTTCTCCATGTCCTTCCTGCAACACAATTTCCGGTTCTATACAACCATTCGTTTAGTTCGGCTTCTGTTGCTTCTTCCAATTCTAGAATTCGATGATTTAATTTATATGTTTTAGCTATTTGAGAGGCAAGTTCGCAATCTTGTATTCCTTTTTGATCAGGGATTTTTACTGTAAACAGTTCAATATTTTGGAGATGTTCTCGCGCACAAGCCAAAAGCATTCTTGAATCTCTTCCAGCAGTTAATGCTAGATAAACTGGGGAATTTTGTACAAGTGCTTTGATATTATTTTGGGCAATAGATGCAATTTCACTTATAGAATGTTTAATATCTTTATTTTGAACTGTAGTTATTTGGTTAATATGCCAATGCCTTGTTGATTGCCAATTATTCAAATTTAAAAAATGATTAGGTAATAGTCGTTCAACTGAATGTCTTGGGGTTAAACCAAATGGATACCAGTTATTTTTGTTAGGAATATCTAGTATCTTAATTAACTCATAATTATCCTGACAATCCTCTGAATATGGAATTAAAGCTGTGGATGAGGCAACAATCTGCTCATGAGCGCAGAAAACTGCTGAAAGAGAAGCTAGGGGATCTAAATAGACACGCGAGATATTCTTGGTCAGGAATATAGCCAGGAAACGCCCACCGAAGTCATAAAGCGATGATTCCAGTTGAGAAGCATCGTTGTTATCGTTTGGAAATACCGGAATTTGTAAGCTTTTATTCAGCAATAAACCGTTTGTATCAATTGCATATCCAAGTAGCCATCCTATCAAAGAGGAGTCAGATGCAAGAATTTCAATTACTGGCAAATCTGAATGAAAGCCTAACAGCCAAGAGCCGCTACGTCGGAGATTCCAATTTTCTGGTATATAATTTTCTGATTGACATAAAATAAACTGTCCGACTAAACTTTTGCCATTAGTAATCATAGGTATTCCTAAAATTAAGGCACTAAAAACTATCCTATAGCATGAGTGGACACAGGTATACTTATATGAAGATGTTGCTGAATTTTTGAATAGTATTCAGATGTAAATAGAGGAATTAATAGAGGATTGACTAGTAGTTAACTAACAATATTTATTGGCAAAAAGAAAACGCAATAATTGCTGCACATGAGGCTTGTAAAAAGAAATTAGATTACACAGTTACTTACTGTATGATAATTATTTGAGCAATTTATGCGGCGATCGCAGAATATCATGGCAAGCGATCGCCCCTTTAAATTGCTGGCACAAAAGTTACTGGTTGACGCTAATTTGGGATTTCCAGTTAGATAAATCTGCCAAAGAGCGATCGCGGTAACGTCCGTAACGCTCTTGTTTACTTTTGATTTTTACACCTAAATCTGGCAAAATCCCGAAATTGGGAGGCATTGGTTGAAAATGCTTAGGTGACGCAGAACTAATAAACTCTAATAACGCCCCTAACATTGTAGTTGGCGGTAAAATCAACGGTTCTTTACCCAAGGCTAACCGGGCTGCATTGGTTCCTGCCAGCCAACCACCAGCTGCGGCGGCGGTATAGCCTTCAGTACCAATCAACTGTCCAGCAGCTAATAAAGTGGGACGCTGTTTAAATTGCAAAGTCGGCTGCATTAGTTGGGGCGCATTGATAAAAGTATTGCGGTGCATGACTCCCAGCCGCACAAATTCTGCCTTTTCTAAACCGGGGATGAGTTGAAAAACTCGCTTTTGTTCACCCCAACGCAGGTTAGTTTGAAAACCAACCATATTCCACAGTTGCCCAGCTTTGTCTTCTTGTCGCAACTGCACCACAGCATAGGGACGCTCCCCCGTACGACTATCAGATAAACCGACTGGCTTTAACGGGCCGTAACGCATCGTATCTTCTCCCCGTTGTGCCAGTTCTTCAATAGGCAAACAAGCCTCAAAAAACTTCGCGGTTTCCCGTTCAAAGTCTTTCAGTTCTGTTTGTTCTGCTTCGCAAAGTGCTTGCCAAAACCGCAAATACTGCTCTTTATTCATTGGACAGTTAAGATAGGCGGCTTCACCTTTGTCATAGCGGGATGCCATAAAAGCGATATCACGGTTAATTGACTCGCCAACAATTATTGGGCTAGCCGCATCGAAAAAGCTCATATATTCCATTCCCGTGAAGCGGCGCAAGTCTTCGGCTAAGTCGGGGCTAGTTAACGGCCCAGTTGCCAACACTACAATTCCTTCCGGGATGGCATTTACTTCACCACGCCGAAATTCTACTAAAGGATGGTTAGATACAGCTTGGGTTAAATCTTGGCTAAATTGGCCTCTATCTACCGCCAACGCCCCGCCAGCCGGAACCGCGTGTTCATCAGCTTTAGATATAACAACCGACCCTAATTGTCGCAGTTCTTCGTGCAGTAATCCAGCCGCGCGATCGCTTGCCATTGCCCCAAAGGAATTACTACAGACTAACTCCGCCAAATGTTCTGTATGATGGGCAGGGCTGAAGCGTTTGGGACGCATTTCATGAAAAATTACAGGTACTCCGGCTTGGGCTATTTGCCATGCTGCTTCTGTCCCAGCTAGTCCACCTCCAATTACTTGTATCGGTTGTTGTTCCATAATCAAATTTATAAGTCCTGAGTTATAAAGAAATTGTGAATCTTTTAGTTCATTATGTATAGTTCAGGGTGCGTTATTGGCAACTCCCAAGATGCTGGTACAGTGTACACGCCAGCCGGATAAGGGGACACCCACGAGTTAGGGTGATGTCCTGGCATTACAATTTTGACTCTACTTTCAGACACCCACCAAACATTGTAAATGTAACCTCTAAAGTAGACTTGCTTTCCACTGGTTAAGTCATTCTTGCTTGCTTGCTTCATTGCCATCTTTTTCGTACTTTTCCCACTGCTGGATAGTTTCATCAATTTCTTCTGGTGTAGCTTCTCTGATTTCTCCTGAGTCCTCCTCTGTTACCCAGCCATTATCCTCTGGGTCAATGTAAGTGCGTGGCGACATTTACCAACCTCAAATATAACTAGTGACCAACCTATCACGACTAATGAAAACTCTTAAAGTTAACAAAAATACTATCCTTATGGATGACGCAGCAACCAGTACCATCCTGAACCTTTACGAGTCAGCCAGGAATTATCAAAGTTAGTATGATGCTCGTCTAAATAGGGATTGTAAACTGGGTAATCATCAAAACTTGCGTCATTTTGTACGCGAATTTTGATATGGCGACAACTGCCAGCAATTTCAATGGTAACAGTATCGGTATTAAGACTGCCTGAATCTGACTGTAAAAGATAATTTCTGATTTCCCCCCTTTCCCTCTCTAACTTTTGCCTATACCTGGGCAAGCAACGCACCCTTACCCCTGGATTTGTATTGGGATTATCTAATAAATAAGGTAAGACTTGTGAGTCATGATTGCTACGCCTTGGGGTGTCGGCACTAGCCAAAGATGGTAATAAGAGCAACATACTTGCACTCATAAAAATCCCTCTCAGACTGCTATTCATAATTTCGTCCTCAATAAAAGCAATTGCCAGGGTGTTAACCCCGGCGTTTTTCAATTAAAAATCAACTTATATGCGTAGGGAGGAACGGCAAGCCCGCCCAAGTATTTAGAATTATTTATTGTCAAGTAGTTGGTTAACCTGTTCTCCTTGACGACGAGTTTTAATTTCATAACGACGGCTGAGATTGTCTTGGTAGTTCATATCTCTGGCTGCGGCAGCATTTACAAAAGCATCGCAATTTTTACCTTGAACCACAGTTGAAGAACTGCTGCTATTTTCTTCTGTGCGGTTGTTGCGAAGATCACGAGATTGACTATTATTTTGGCTACCTTGGCTAGAACCATTACCACTGACACCAATACCCAAGAAGCTGACACCACCGCCACCGCCATCATTATGGCTGCGAGATGAACTAGAACGAGTGCTGTCAGAAGTTGCTAAAGCAAGTTTGGTGGAACTATTGCGAGTGTTGTTACCTAAGCCGACATCGCTACACAAGGCGCGAGGATCTTTGGCTAAGGTATTGGGATCAACCCAAGATTGATGGTCGCCTAAGCCTTGAATTTCGCTATTACCAACTGAATTGCCAGATGTAGGATTTTTTGGAGTAGCATTACCTACAACCCCACCAGGAACGATATCAACAGGCTTGAAGATACCAGCAGGTTTAACATCAAAGGGGCCGGCAAAAGCTGGAAGTGTGCTGGTTAAAAGTGCGGTGGCGGTAAGTAAAGAACTTGTGATGTTACGGAATTTCATGGTCAGTTTCCTAAGTTTCAGTGTTTGGATGTTGAGGTTTAACCCCTTCACTTACTCAATAGATTGACCTTGATTTTTTTATGCAGTCTCTCGGAAAGTTTTTTGAGTCAGATGTCTGAATAATAAGATTTTTCTACATTCCATAATTAGAGACGTAGCAATGCTACGTCTCTACAAGGTAATCAATTACTCTTACGCTAAATGCTGCTGGACTTTGGTTACTAACTCATTAGTCCAATGCTGGGTGAGTTCGGCATCAGCAGCTTCTACCATGACTCTGATAACTGGTTCTGTACCGGAGGCGCGAACTAAGATTCTACCAGCGTCACCCATTGCGGCTTCAGCAAGGCTGATTGCTTGTTGAACTGGGAGACAATCTTTCCAACCTAAACGGCGATCGCGGTCTACTACGCGCACGTTCTTTAATAATTGAGGATAGGTTTGGAAACTTTGGTCTACTAATTCGCCGAGAGTCACACCCGCTTGTTTAACTAAGCTGGCTATGTGTAAGGCTGTTAACAAGCCATCTCCGGTAATGCCATAGTGTTTACATAGAATATGACCAGATTGTTCGCCGCCTAGCATTCCGCCAGTTCGTAGCATTTCTGCCTGCACGTATTGATCACCAACAGCAGTGCGAATTAATTTACCACCTTGTTGTTGCCATGCCCTTTCAAATCCTAAGTTAGCCATGACGGTGGAAACTATTAAATTGTCTGGTAGTTGTTGCTGTTGTTGCAGGTGGCGACCCCAGAGGTAAAGGATATAGTCACCATTTACTTGTCTGCCAGTATTATCTACTGCTAACACGCGATCGGCATCACCATCAAAGGCAAAGCCCATATCGGCATGGTGTTCTTTAACTGCGGCTTGCAATATATCTAAATGAGTAGAACCGCACTCAACGTTAATGCGATCGCCATCTGCGGCATTATGTAAGCAGACAACTTCTGCACCCATTTCCATAAATACTTGTGGTGCTAACCCAACAGCTGCACCCCAAGCCAAATCTAAAACAATCTTCATCCCTTGCAGACTTCCGCCATTCTGCAAAGGCTGTTGCAACGCTAGACTGTAATCTCCTACTAACTGCGGACGTGCATAATGTCTGCCGTGATTACTTACACTACCCACATTTGCTAATTTACCGCGCAATCCGGCTTCAATTTCGGCTTGTAATGCTTGCGGTAACTTCGCACCATTCGCACCAAAAACTTTAATGCCGTTATCTTCTGGGGGGTTGTGGCTAGCAGAAATCATCACGCCGCCGATCGCGTCACTTACACTAGTCAGGTAAGCTACACAAGGAGTCGGACATAAACCTAAATACCAAACTTCAACTCCGGCGGCTGTTAACCCTGCACTCAAAGCCATTGCTAACATATCGCTAGAGTTGCGCGAATCTTGCCCCAGAATTACTGGCCCTACATTAGCAGTATGATTCTGTAAGACCACCCCTGCCCAAAAACCAATTTCTAAAGCTAAGGGTGCATTCAGTATTTCTCCTACCTTCCCCCGAATCCCATCTGTACCGAATAAGGGAGTTGTTGGTAGTGATATCAAGCTAAATGCTAGACTATCTGCCCGATTTTTGTCGCAACTATCTGCTGTTACCGAAAGACCTTTAATCTCGCCTTGAGTTCGAGTTATTGATGAAACCATAATGTTAAATACCCCACACCATAATTCTGGAAAATATTACTTTACTCTCTATTCACCAAATCCAAGTGAATAGTTGCCTGTTTATCTGTACTTTATACTCGTTTTTTTTTTCAGAAATCTATTACCGATAGACTGAGTTCCGTGAAACTGTTGAAAATTTTTCTGAAGTTTGTAAATTTTTTGTACAGAAATTTCTATTTTTTACCTGATTGCAGTTGAGTTTTTTTCTCAGCGATGGGTAGGGTGGTTATATCTTTGCAACTGGGACAGCTTAACAAAGCTACATACTGCCTTTGCTTAAAAAATTTTAATATAAATTCTCATCAAATAGTTCTAATGTTACTTTTTAATGACCTTTTTTAGCCGTTCGTAAATTAGAAACCCGGTATACCCTGTTAAAGGTGAGAAATTTAGTATGAGCAGTAATTTAGCCAGTAAGTTGCGTGTAGGTACGAAAAAAGCCCACACAATGGCAGAAAATGTAGGTTTTGTCAAGTGCTTTTTAAAAGGAGTGGTAGAGAAAAGCTCTTACCGAAAGCTAGTGGCTAACTTTTATTTCATCTACTCGGCAATGGAAGAGGAGATGGAAAAGCACCGTCAGCACCCAATTGTTTCTAAAATTAATTTTCCCCAACTCAACCGCAAGCATAGCCTAGAGCAAGACTTGCTCTATTATTACGGTAATAACTGGCGCGATCAAATCAAACTATCGGCAGCAGGTGAAGCTTACGTTCAACGCATCCGCGAAGTTTCGGCAACCCAACCAGAATTGTTAATTGCTCATTCTTACACCCGTTACTTGGGTGACTTATCTGGGGGACAAATTCTCAAAAACATTGCTGTAACAGCGATGAATTTGAACGATGGGCAAGGAACTGCCTTTTATGAGTTTGATGAAATTACTGACGAGAAGGCATTTAAGGCTAAATATCGCCAAGCTTTAGATGAGATGCCTATTGATGATGCTACAGGCGATCGCATCGTTGATGAAGCTAACGCTGCCTTCGGGATGAACATGAAAATGTTCCAAGAATTAGAAGGCAACCTCATCAAAGCCATTGGTATGATGTTATACAACAGCCTCACCCGTCGCCGCACACGTGGCAGCACCGAACTAGCTACTGCTGAGTAAATTTTTGTAAACTAATATTTGTGAATTCTAGGGGCAGTTTCCCTGGGGTCATCTTATCAAGGTAAGGCGATCGCAAGGAAGTTGCCCCTACTGCTGTCTTTAAAAATTAAAATGGCTACAAAAATTCCCGTGACTGTGATTACAGGCTTCTTAGGTAGTGGTAAAACCAGCCTAATTCGCCACCTACTACAAAATAACCAAGGTCGTCGCATCGCCGTTTTAGTCAACGAATTTGGCGAATTGGGTATTGATGGCGAATTACTAAAATCTTGCCAAGTTTGCCCCGAAGATGAAGATGGCGGAAGTAATATCTTTGAGTTAACCAACGGCTGTCTCTGCTGTACTGTGCAGGAAGAGTTTTTTCCCACAATGCAAGAGTTAATTAAACGGCGCGACAGCATCGACTGTATTGTGATTGAAACATCAGGTTTAGCATTGCCTAAACCACTGGTAAAGGCCTTTCGTTGGCAAGAAATTCGCAACGCCGCAACAGTAGACGCAGTGATTACCGTCGTAGACTGTGCAGCCGTAGCCGCCGGGACATTCGCCAGTGATTTAGAAGCGATCGCCGCCCAACGCCAAGCAGATGATAGCCTAGAACATGAAACACCCTTACAAGAATTATTTGAAGACCAACTCGCTTGTGCAGACTTGGTAGTTTTAAGTAAAACTGACTTGGTAGATGCCGCCACTAAAACCCAAGTTGAGGAATTAGTGAAACAAGAATTACCCAGAGTGGTAAAAATGGTAGAGAGCGATCGCGGTCAACTCGACCCATCGGTATTATTAGGATGGCAAGCCGCCGTCGAAGATAACTTAGATAGCCGTCCCAGTCATCACGACACAGAAGAAGACCACGACCACGACGACGAAATTATCTCAACCCACGTAATTTTAGACCGCGCCTTTGACCCGGAAAAACTCCAACAACAGTTGCAAAACATAGTTAATCAACAAGAAATTTACCGGATTAAAGGATTTGTAGCAGTTCCCAACAAACCCATGCGTTTAGTAATGCAAGGCGTAGGTAACAGATTTGAAAAATTTTATGACCGCCCTTGGCAAGCAGCAGAACCAAGGCAAACCCGCTTAGTTTTTATTGGTCGTGATTTGAACTCCCAAGAAATCGAATCCCAACTCGTCACTTTATAACCGCCTGCTCCTCTGCTCCCCCGCCCTCTGCCTTCTGCTAAAATATGCTATCTGTTCTTTAATTAGATACTATTGATGCTAGATAATGGGAAAGCTTTGACTTTTATTGACCCATCTAGCCCGGAAGAACAGATTAACTACTATGCGAACTCACTATTGCGGCGAACTCCGAAAAGAACATATTGGAGAAACTGTTACCTTGTACGGATGGGTAGACCGTCGCCGCGATCATGGGGGCGTGATATTCTTAGATTTACGCGATCGCTCTGGTACAGTCCAAATTGTCAGCGATCCGCAACGCACCCCTGATTCTTATGAGCAAGCCAATGCTTTGCGGAATGAATACGTCGTCGAAATCACCGGTAGAGTAACACAACGTCCCGAAGAATCTCTGAATACGCGTATTCCCACAGGTAAAGTGGAAATTTACGCGGATAAAATTACATTGCTGAATGCTGTGCGTAAGCAGCTACCATTTCAGGTTTCCATTGCTGACACTGAATCGGTAAGAGAAGACTTAAGACTAAAATACCGTTATTTGGATTTACGGCGCGATCGCATGGCGCAAAATATGCAACTGCGTCATCAAGTTGTTAAAGCTATGCGTCGCTATTTGGAAGACACAGAAGCTTTCATCGAAGTTGAAACACCAGTCCTTACTCGTTCCACCCCCGAAGGTGCGCGGGACTATGTTCTACCCAGTCGCGTCAACCCTGGCGAATGGTTTGCTTTACCGCAATCACCGCAACTATTTAAACAAATCTTGATGGTATCCGGGATGGATAGATACTATCAGATAGCCCGTTGCTTCCGGGATGAAGATTTACGCGCCGACAGACAACCAGAGTTTACTCAATTAGACATGGAAATGAGTTTCATGTCTCAAGAAGAAATTATTGAACTCAACGAAAAACTAGTTTGCCATATCTTCAAAACCGTTAAAGGAATTGACTTACCCCATCCTTTCCCGCGCTTAACCTACGCTGATGCGATCGCGCGTTACGGCAGCGATAAACCAGATACTCGCTATGATTTAGAATTAGTTGATGTTTCCGATATCCTCAAAGACTCTGGTTTCAAAGTCTTCCGGGATGCTGTAGCCCACGGTGGGATTGTCAAAATTCTCCCTATCCCCGACGGTAACGACAAAATTTCTAACGTCCGAATTAAACCAGGCGGCGACATCTTCAAAGAAGCCAGTGAAGCCGGGGCGAAAGGTTTAGCCTACATTCGCGTTAGAGAAGATGGTGAAATCGACACCATCGGTGCAATTAAAGACAACCTCACAGCAGAACAAAAAGCCGAACTTCTCCGCCGCACAGGTGCAAAAGCTGGACATTTGTTATTGTTTGGTGCTGGTGATGCGCCTACCGTTAACAAAACTTTAGATAGATTGCGGCAATTTACTGCTAGAGAATTTGGGTTAATCAATCCTGAAAAACTCAACTTGTTATGGATTGTTGATTTCCCCATGTTTGAGTGGAATGCTGACGAAAAACGCCTAGAAGCATTACACCACCCCTTCACCGCGCCTCATCCCGACGACATACACGACTTAAAAACAGCCCGCGCCCAAGCTTACGACTTGGTATTTAACGGCTTTGAAGTTGGCGGCGGAAGTTTGCGAATTTATCAGCGCGAAATTCAAGAACAGGTGTTTGAAACCATCGGCTTATCGCCAGAAGAAGCCCAAAGTAAATTCGGTTTCCTCTTAGAAGCCTTTGAATATGGTACGCCTCCGCATGGTGGTATCGCCTACGGTTTAGATCGTTTAGTTATGCTACTGGCTGGCGAAGAATCTATCCGTGATGTCATTGCTTTTCCGAAGACACAACAAGCCCGTTGCTTGTTAACAGATGCACCTTCTGGGGTAGATGTCAAGCAATTGAAAGAATTACACGTTGCTTCGACATACAAACCAAAGGCATAACAAAGCTCAAGGGGATGAGTGATGCTGTCAAAATAGAATCAAGCTCCTATCCCCTAACTTGTTTATGAATGAGCCTATCACCTTGATAAAAGATTTGTTACCAGATGCCATACGACGTGCTGAACGCTTGGCAGAGCAATTACGAGCTTGTAGCACCGGAGGTTTAAGAGGCAGAGGAGCAGAGGCGGTAAATAACTATTGCCTATTGCCTGTTGTCTATTGCCTATTCAACTCTCCCCCAACAAAAAACCCGCCTAAGCGGGGTTTCCACACAACAAAACTGTAAACAATCAACTGATCTAGTAAGTTTAGCCGAGATAGCGCATTTCTGCTTCTAGCTGATGAACCAACTTCTCATTACCTTGAGCCTTTGCTACTTCTAAGCGATGCTCTAAATTCTTTCTGAGGTTTTGTCTGTGTACTTCTTTGGCTTGTCTCATAGCCTGTAATCTATTTTGACTCATAATGACTTTCCTGTTTATTTTTTTATATGTCTCGTAATCCTAACATAGCATAAATTTTGTAGCTGTTGCTACAGAAAGTTATGCCTTAATATATCTTAGGACAATTAATTCATGCTAGAGAGTCAAATAAATCAACGATCGCTTTTAACTTTACTCAGCGACTTTGGCGATCGCGATGTTTATGTTGGGGTAATGAAAGGTATAATTGCCCAAATCAACCCGTTACTCACAGTGGTAGACTTAACGCACCAAATTCCACCACAAGATATTGCGGCTGCTAGATTTTGCCTCATGAATGCTTATCCCTACTTTCCCGATGGAACTGTGCATATAGCAGTGGTAGATCCGGGTGTAGGTAGTAAACGCCGAGCGATCGCAGTAGAATTTTCTGGTGGGTTTTTAGTCGGCCCCGATAATGGCATATTCAGTGGCGTATTAAGTCAAAGTCCTGCCGTTGCAGCCGTTGAACTGACAAACCCCAAATATTGGCGAACTCCCGAACCTAGCCGCACTTTTCACGGTAGAGATATCTTTGCACCCGTGGGAGCAAACCTTGCTAATGGCGTTCCCCTGAGACAGCTAGGACAAGAAATAAATCCAGCAAGTTTGGTACAGCTAGATATAGGTCAATGCCAAGAAACCAGAGATGGTGTTTTAGGTCGTATTCAATATATAGATCACTTTGGCAACTTAATCAGCAATATTCCTCAAAGTTACGTGGAAGGTAAAACGTGGCACGTGCAAATTGCTGGGTTGACAATCCCAGGGTGTGAAACTTACAGTGATGTCGAAGTTGGCGAGGTTGTAGCCTTAGTTGGTAGTCATGGCTGGGTAGAAATTGCCATCAATGGAGGTGATGCCCATTCAAAGTTGCATATCAACTGGCAAGATGCGTTAAAAGTCATTAATTATTAGACTATTAATTGGACTGCTGACTCATCACTCTTGTTTTATGACCACGCAAACCGTATCTCCATCACAAGTTTATCAAGGACAGTTTGGCGAATTCACCATTGATCAGAGCGATCGCACTGGCGTAATCATCTATCGCACTGCATTAATGGTAGCTGCACTTAGCTTTGCGATAGGTACTGCCTTAGCATTCAACTATAACCCGACTACCATCCAAGCAATTACCCCTTTCTACACCTGTTTTAGTTTAGCCCTGGGTGTCAGCTTGCTGACTATCCATATATACATGGCTCCTCTGCACCGACTTTTACAAGTTTTTTGGCTAATTGGGAGTATTTCTGCATTTATCTTTGCCCATGTTGACAGCCAACCCTTTGCTGTGACTGTTTACACAAACCCACTGACTATTTTGGGAATAGGTTTTACTTTTGCGGCATTGACAGGCATTTATTTTAAAGAAGCATTTTGCTTTAACCGCCTAGAAACTAAAGCCTTAACTTTCACAGTTCCCGGACTTTTGTTAGGACATCTTCTAGGATTTTTACCAATTCATGTAGAACAGATTCTCTTAGGAATTTGGGCAACTTTATTCTTAGTATTTGCTGTGCGTAAAACATTCCAAGCAATTCCCGCAGATATTGGCGATAAATCTGTATTTGCTTATTTAAAAGCCCAACGTACAGCTAAGGTGTAATGCAAAGAAAAAAATCTCAGGATATCAAGTTGTTCAAATTTAGGCTTCTCAAGCGTCAGGAAATATGGACGTTGACACTTCAGGGATGGTTAATATTCCTAATTACATTTGGCATTTCTATATTTTTCATCATTGCTAAGTTATACCCATTTCTGGCAGTCAACGATCCTATAAAATCAGCAGATGTATTAGTTGTTGAAGGATGGATATCCGACTATGCACTAAAAAAAGCAGTAGATGAATTTAAACAAGGTTCCTATAGCCAAATATTAACTGTAGGAGTACCAGTAGACCAAGGGTTTTATTTGGCTGAATATAATAATTTTGCCGAAATTTCCGCAGCTACATTACATAAAATGGGTATCCCAAAAGAAAAACTGCGAGCGATTCCTGTTCCTGAGGTAACAATAAATCGAACTATTGCCTCGGCGAGAGCATTAAAACAGTATGTTAAAGACAAAAATTTACAAATAGACTCAATCAATTTATTGACAAGTGATGCTCACGCCCGAAGAAGCTGGCTAATATTTAAAAATACCTTGGCTCCTACCATTGAAGTAGGAATTATTGCTATCAATCCAGGGACTTATAACTCTCACAAATGGTGGAATTCTAGCGAAGGAGTGCGTACAGTTATGAGTGAGGCGATCGCATATATTTATGCACTGTTTATAAGTTGGAAGATGTAATATAGCATTCGTTACAACAAAATAAACTTGCAAATAAACTTGCCAGTAATAATCATTTTGCTACACCTGCTGCGGGTAGATACCAATAAAGTTTGTAGGAACAAAATTTAGTCAATATTTGTTTCTTGTTCGCCCTTCTCTTGCTGTTGGCGATGTTCCTCAATTCGCTCAAAGATTTCATCGATAGTTGGATTTCCTAAAATTTGCTCCCTATCTCGTGTGTAATCTCCGCTACCTCTTTCAAATTGCTGCATAAATCTTGCCATTCCCGCATGGCCAAGAGCTTTTGTCAAAGCTTCTATTCCCAACCTTCTAATCTCAGCTTGAGTAAGCTTAGTCACGTCTAGCATTTATTACCTCCAATACCCACCGCAAAGGGTTTTCTATTCTCACTTTTAGCATGGTGCTGTGTCTAGCTGCTAAACGTAGCATCCTGTCATCAGTTGTGAGCAAAACATCAGCATTCCTAGTTTCTGCACAAGCTATGTAGGAGGCATCAAAAGCCTTAAATCCAAGATTAACAAGTTCTTTAGCACGAGCTTTAACCTGTTGATTGCCAAGAATTGTAGTGCTGGCTATGGCAACCCAAGCCATCATTTGCTGTTTTCTATAGGAATTCAAAGGGTCGCAGACAACACACATCTAAATAAATTAAAGCTTCCATAGGTACATCTTGCTCGGTATGATATTTAATCTGCAAGCACTTACCTCAAAGAAACCAACTATGACTCAGAACTACCGCATTACCTTACTTCCCGGCGATGGCATTGGCCCTGAAATTATGGCAGTGGCGGTAGATGTGCTGAAAGTTGTAGGGAAAAAATTTGATCTTGGGTTTGAATTCCAAGAGGCTTTAATTGGTGGCGCAGCTATTGATGCTACAGGTGAACCTTTGCCAGCCGCTACCTTAGACACTTGTCGCAACAGTGATGCTGTTTTACTTGCCGCTATTGGTGGTTATAAATGGGATACTCTGCCTTCCAACCAACGCCCAGAAGCTGGTTTGTTAGGGCTACGTGCAGGTTTGGGGTTATTTGCTAATTTACGCCCAGCCCAAATTCTGCCCCAGTTAATTGAGGCTTCGACTTTGAAACGAGAAGTTGTAGAAGGCGTAGATATTATGGTGGTGCGAGAACTCACAGGTGGAATTTACTTTGGTAAACCTAGAGGCATTTTTGAAACAGAAACAGGCGAGAAACGCGGTGTCAATACAATGGTTTACAGCGAGTCAGAAATTGACCGCATTGGTAGAGTCGCGTTTGAAACAGCCCGAAAACGACGCGGTAAACTCTGTTCTGTGGATAAATCTAACGTATTAGAAGTATCGCAGTTGTGGCGCGATCGCATTACCAAACTTGCCGCCGAATATCCCGATGTGGAACTCTCTCACCTGTACGTCGATAATGCAGCAATGCAATTAGTCCGCGCTCCCAAGCAATTCGATACGATTGTGACAGGTAACTTATTTGGTGATATTCTTTCCGATGCTGCCGCCATGTTGACTGGCAGTATTGGGATGCTACCCTCTGCTAGTTTGGGTGCTTCTGGCCCTGGCGTATATGAACCCGTTCACGGTTCTGCACCAGATATTGCCGGACAAGATAAAGCCAACCCTCTGGCGCAGGTTTTGAGTGCAGCAATGATGCTACGCTATGGCTTAAATCAGCCGCAAGCCGCAGATAGTATAGAAAAAGCTGTGTTGCAAGTTTTAGAACAAGGCGATCGCACAGGCGATATCATGTCACCTGGAATGAATCTTTTAGGTTGTCAGGCAATGGGAAATTCACTCATTCAAGCTTTAAATAAATAATTGTTTGAGTAAAAACTCGCCAAATTGGCAATCTTTACAGAAAGTTTCGGGTACACTATAGACAAAATCTAGTAAGTAGATAGCAGTAACATAGTGTACGCTTTACGACAAGAAACAGCTAATTTCAGCGCGTCTAGAATTCAGCCACCTCTAATTGATCCCGCTATCATTAGAGCGGCTGGCAAGATTTACTACACTTATTGTGAAGTACATCCTGAAATCGCTGGGCAGCCTTCAGGGGTAGCAATTAATCGTGTTACCCATCGGGGTAAAGTGATTTTCACTCACCAACCCGTCCTTTTACCTCAAGAATGTTTTGTACCTTTAAATCAAATTGAATCACATATGTATTAGTCAATGGTCATTAGTCATTGGTCATTAGTTATTTGACAAACAACAAATAACAAAAGACAAATGACACAGGACAATTGACAAATAACTATATGGATTTTTTAATAAACTTTCCGGCGATTATTGTTGTTTTCGCCTTGGGTGCATCTATAGGTAGCTTTATCAACGTTGTCGTTTATCGAATCCCTGCGGGGTTATCGATTCTTTGGCCGCCTTCTCGTTGCCCCCATTGCTTAAACCAGCTAAAAGCTTATGACAATGTACCCGTGCTGGGATGGTTGTGGTTACGAGGAAAATGCCGTTATTGTAAAAATAAAATTGCTGTTCGTTATCCAATTGTAGAAGCGATAACAGGTTTACTTTTTGTTACGATTTTTTTAGTATTTCAAGTTTCGATCGCCACCTTAGGATATTGGGCTTTTTGTAGTTGGTTATTGGCATTAGCACTAATTGATTTAGATACGATGACTCTCCCTAATGCCTTAACTCAATCGGGGTTAGTGATAGGCTTAGGGTTTCAAATGGTTAGCGGTTTTGTCACTGAAGCCAACGGTGTGGGATTAATCAGACAGCTGATGATGGGGATAGTCGGTGCTGTCATCGGTTTATGGCTATTTGAAGCGATCGCTCTTGGTGGTTCAATAGCTTTAGGTAAAACTGCAATGGGCGCAGGAGATGCCAAACTAGCAGCCATGATGGGTGCTTGGCTAGGTTGGCGGTATTTACTTTTGGCTAGTTTAATTGCCTGTGCTGTGGGAGTATTAATAGGTGGATTAGTAATTGTGCGATCGCAGCAAAAAACCTCAGTTAAAATTCCCTTCGGACCTTTTTTAGCTCTAGGCGCAATCATCACTTTATTTACCGGCCCAGCTATCTTATCGGCTTATTTGAAATTTGCATTTCCTTCCAGCTAAATAATATCTGTAAAGTAGGGTGGGCAAAGTTTTCCTACCCTACGCACTACTATGTGATCAAAGAGAATATTGAAAGTGAACAAAAGACAAAAAATTACTTATTTTCAAAGTATATCATGTTGGTTATGTGACTCAATTAGTGAATCTGGAGATAAACGATACATACATCGATTACTTAAGGAAAATATAGACCAAAGAGAGCTAATTATCCATGAGTTAATTTTAATTGTTCAAAAAGCTCATGATGATGCTCGATATCGGCTTCGTAAATTATCAGGAAATTCTCTTGATCCATTTGAAAGTGTCCCTACTATAGACCCATCAGACGGTTATCCAGAGCTTCTTCATATTCAGACACTTAAAGGTTACTTTGGAGAGATATTTGCAGGAATTATTGCTGAAAATTTGGCTCCTTTTGGACTTGATGACTGGGAAGTTCCTGTTTTCCTTTTTCGATTCCATCTAGTTGAGTTTCAACAGTTAGAATTTCTAAATCAAACTGGAGAAATTGCAAAAAAACGACCTGGACGTACAGGTGATGACTGTCTTGCTTTTAGGCGTAACAGTCAAGGAGAAATTCTTGCCTCTTTAATTTGTGAAGCTAAATGTACAGCTAGTCATGATAGCACGATGTTAGCTGAAGCACACATAAAAGCAAATGCACCAAATAAATATCCAGTTGACCTTCCACAAATTATCGAAATATTACAAGACTACAACGATGACTTGGCTTCTAAATGGAGAAATGAACTACAGCTTTTTCAGTTAAATATCAAGTTAAATAAAGTTGAGCAAAATTATGAACGTTATGATTTAGTTAGTTATATATGTGGTCAACATCCTGTTAGAAAAAATACTTGGTTATCTCCTGACAAAGTACACGAAAAATATATAGTGGGAAGAAAGCTGGAAGCAGTTGAAATTCATCTCAATGAAGTAGAAAATCTTGTTAAAACTGTCTATAGCCAACAGAAAAGTTCTCATCTTTCCACAAATATTACTCCCCAGATAGTTAAACAAGCAAATGGTTCAGAGGTAGCACAGGCAAAGTCTGATGTCATAGTAAAGGGAGAAAGTCTCCAAAATGAGATGTCTCAACCAAGTGAAGAGGTTATTGCTCTAGCGGCAGAACTACAAAATAGTCTGGCGGGTAGAAAACTGACACCTGCTATTGCAAAACTCTACAGCCAACATACCAGACTTCGTGCAGGTCAAGAGGGATTAATTGGGTGGAGAGAAGATGAAGCTGGTGAAAGATTAAATGATGCTGTCCGTCTTATTGAAGCTGCATTTATACAGCGAGAAGTTGGAGATGATAATTGGCGTAATGGTATGCTACGGGCTGGTGAGTTACTTGAATGGCTATCTCATCCCCAACTTAACCCGGATCTGTTACCAATTCGTTTACTTGCGGCTGCTGTCTATGAACTTGCTGGTTATCCTGCTAGGTCTACAGGTTTACTCAATGAAGAGACAAATGAGGGAATTGAGTCTGAAATTCTTCGTTCTTTACTGAAAGCTGATTTTCCTAGCCTGTTGCAACGATTGACAGAATATTGGGCAACAGCATCATCCACTTCCCAAGCAGAAACAAGCTTACTTTGGGATGATCCTGATAAAGCGTCTAATAGATTTAATGAGTGGATTGTTAGGGAAACTGCTAGTTCTCTAGGCATTTTATGTGCAAAAATGCGCTGGGGCAGTGAATCTAGATTAGATAGAGCTATTGAAAAACTCTCTGATATTGCTAAAGTACTTCTTCACGGACACGACACTTATTCTTGGCTTTTAGGTAAATTGTGTGCTGAAGTTACTTCTGTATATGTAGAAACTTCTCTACGACATCATCTAGAAGGGCTTTCTCAGATGATCACTCAAAATGGCAGAAATTTTCTGGAGCGGTATTTACGCCAAAGTTATCAAAACCGTAAAGCTTTAGCATGGCGTTCTCAAATCTGTGGAATTGAAAAACTAGCAACAGCAGAATCATTTGCACTTTGTACTCCTACAGGTTCAGGAAAAACAACAAGGCTCTCCCAGAGTAACTATGGTAAAATAATATAAGAAAATTAAATAAAACTTAGATAATTTAGATTGGTTAATAGAGAAAACCCAAGCTATAAACCGAAT
>NZ_JACJRV010000020.1 GCF_014697475.1 Nostoc sp. FACHB-152 | reverse complement strand
GCGGAGAGGGGCATAAATCTTCCTAGTTTTGAACGAAAAAACAAGTTTTGAAAGCCTCTCTCCTTGCAGGGGAGAGGTTTGGAGAGGGGTTTTTAGCATCCGTCGAACTCACGTTTAATTAATAGGCTTTAAATTCAAAGATTTACAAAATAGGCTTAGATCCTCGATTTCTCAAAGAAGTCGAGGATCTGTTCTTACTATCTGATATTTTTATCAGCAACAACAGATGGCCCAGCTGTAACAACGACAATTCTATCCGGGTTTAATAGCTCACGTGCGGCTTGATTGACTTCGGCAAGAGTGACGTTTTTGATTTTTTCTGTGAAAGAATGCAGTTCTGTTATTTCAAGTCCATATACTTGATTCATTAGTATTTGATTTACTAATTCTTCCGGGTTGGCAAGGGAAACTTTATAGTTGCTAATTAAGGTATTTTTAGCAGTTTCCACATCATTTAAAGTCACGCCCTGTTGATGAATCTCTTGTAAGAGTTTACGGGTACTAGCGATCGCTTTATTGCTATCCTCAGGACTAGTTTGCATTTCAATCCAAAATGTCCCGACATTTTTTTGCGCGTGTAAGTAGCTATAAATACCATAGGTTAAACCTTGGCGATCGCGCACTTCTGCACCTAAGTAACTAGATAAGGTATCGCCTCCTAAAATTTGATTCAATACTAAAGCTGCATAATATCGAGGGTCTTGACGGGTAATGCCTGTGTAACCCATAAAAGTAATTGCTTGCGCTTTACCCGGAATCACCGAGTTTACACTTACTACGTCATTTGGCATTGCTACTACCGGATATTTTAGCTGTGGTGGTTGACCACTAACTTCCCAGTCTCCCAATTCTGTTTGCAGTAGCGATCGCACTTTTGCAGGTTCAAAATCTCCTACAAGTACTAATACAGTTGTATCTGGACGATAATATTTTGCCTTAAAAGCAATGACATCCTCACGCCTAATTTTTTGCAGACTCTTTTCTGTGGGGAAGGCGTGTAAAGGGTGTTGTTTTGGATAAATTGATTGGACGAAAACTCTCTTGGCTACTTCAGCAGGATCATCTAGTTCCTGTTTTAAATCTGTTAAAGTTTGCTGGCGACTTAGTTCCAATTCTTTTTTAGGGAAGGTACTATTTTTCACAGCATCAGCCAAAGTCTGAATCAGAATTGGTAAGTCTCCTGCTAAACTATCGCCCTCGATTCGTACACCTTCACGGTAAGCAGAAAAATCGAGACTTGCGCCTCTTTCTTCTAAGGCTTTAGCCAGAGTTAAAGCATTTTTTGTTTTTGTCCCACTCATCAAGTTATCGGCTACAAAAGATGCTAGTCCGGCTTGATTTTCGAGATCAAATTCTTTTCCTGCTTTGATATTTCCGCTTAAAGTAATAGTAGGAGTGCTTTTATCAGGTAATAGTAATACTTGCAGACCATTACTTAATGTGAATTGCTGTGGTAAAGCTGGACTAGAAGTGTAATGGTTTCCACTATGAGAAACTTGCTTCACCACATCTTTTGTTTCATCTAGTGGTGGTAGGTACTGACCCACATCTGCGGGTACTACATCTGTACTCGCTGATAAATTTTCTGTAGTTTGTTTGAAGTCGGGTTTATTACCAATTTCCGCTACATTTTTATTAGTTGGCTGAAACAAACCAACTACACGCGCTTCTGGTTTCAGATATTTGTTGACTACTTTTACAATATCTGCTGCTGTCACTTGCCTCACAGCATCTAAATAGCGATTTGTATAGCGATAATCACCAGCCGTTATCTCATCGTTACCTAATTGCATAGCCTGACTGGTAATGTCCCGGTTACTCAAAATTGTCGCGGCTTCTAACTGTGTCTTAGCCCTGGCAATTTCTTCTGGTTTTACCCCTTTTTGCGCTAAATTAGCGATCGCACGCTGCAATACCGTCTCAATTTTTTTCAAATCTTGATGATCATCTGCGGTTACTAACAACTCATACCACCCCGCATCTCGCAAGCTGGCGACAGAAGCCGAGACTTCACTAGCCAAACCAGATTCTACTAATGCCTGATAAAGCCGCGAATTGCGTCCCTCTGTCAAGATATAGTCCATCACTTCCAAAGCTGGGATATCCGGGTGATTTAAATCTGGTAGCGGATATACCACTTGGTACATCGCTGCTGCGCCTGGTTCTCGGATAACTAAGGGAGTGGGGAGTGGGGAGTGGGGAGTAGGGTGTACTGGCTGTTTACTGTTAACTGTTACCTGTTTACTGTTAGGTAATTTACCAAATAATTCTTTGACTGTTTCTAGAGTTTTAGTTGTTTGAAAATCTCCAACGATTACTAATACCGCATTATCAGGAGTATAAAAGTCACGGTAATATTTCTGTACCTGTTCTACTTGGAAATTTTCTACATCTGCTTTCGTACCGCCTACAGGCAAACCGTAAGCATGATTAGGAAACAAGGAGCGCATTACAGCACGGTTGAGGCGATATTCTGGGCTATTTTCGTAGCCTTGCAATTCCGAAATTACTACCCGTTTCTCGCTTGCTAGTTGCTCGGCATTAATGAGAGAATTTTGCATTCTATCGGCTTCTAGCACGAGTAAGGCTTTTAACTTGTCGCTTTCTACAGTACCGTAATAAGCTGTCTGGTCATAACTAGTAAAAGCGTTGGAGTCGCTACCTAAAGCACTAAATAATCTACCAAATTGAACTGGACGGTTTTTGGTTCCTTTGAACATCATGTGTTCTAGTTGATGTGCAATCCCATTGACTCCCGGTTCTTCGTTACGTGAACCGACTTTATACCACATTTGCACACTGACAACTGGTGCTGTATGCACTTCTTTAGTTAAAACAGTCAGACCGTTTTCTAATACTGTTTTACGCACTTTTTCTGTTATTTTTGAGTGATTTGGATGATTGGCAATCAATTTTGTTTGAATATTTTTTTGATTTAAACTAGCTGTATATTTGCTGTTGGCAGGTTGATCACTTAGACAAGATACTGTAATTATCCAGAGACTTAAAAATAATAACGACCAACGATACCCATACCCGATAAAAAACACAGACATTTTTTTGGTAGATGTATTTAAATTAAATTACGCATTTATAAGCGATGCTAATAACAGTTTATCTTTCTCTAGTATTAGTGTAATCAGCGACAGTACCAGAGAAAAACTATTTTAATAAAAAAAGTATATAAAGCGACAGACTCAATTAACCGAGTTTGCTTAAAGTGCGAATAAATTCTAGAGGTAAGCCATCGCTGTCAGCAATAAAAGTCACCTCCCAGATGCGATCGCCTATTTGCTGTTGTGTTGGTTCTAAAAGAATTTTGAGGGGTGATAATTGTTCCGGCTGGCTTTGGGCTGCTGATGCAAATCTTGCTTTTAAATCGCTCAACCAGTTAGGTAAATCTGGGGTAATTTGGGTTAAATCAAACGATAAATGATAGTACCCGACATAATGCTCATCTTCAAATGCATCGGGAGCGGGTTTTGGTTGAGGAATTTGAATCAGTTCAATTCTGCCGTTTAGTCCTTCCATCCAGCAAGCGAGGGTATAGCCTGTAGTGAAGCGTTCACAAACTGTAAACCCCAACAACTCATAAAAAGCGATCGCTCGATGAATATTCGCAGTCCGGATAGAAGCGTGGTGCATAATTTGTCAATAGTCCTTAGTCAATGGTCATTAGTCACTGGTAAATACAAATGACTATTGACCAATGACTAATAACTCTTATTCAAACAATCTGAAATAAGGGTAACGCACAGGCACCCCTGGCTCTTTTTCCAGGTCAAAATTAATCACGTCCCAGCAGGGTTCTGCCACAGAATCGGGACTAAATTCTACTGGTAAGCCATATAGCCGCGCCGAAGTCGTTTCTGGCTGTCCAGAACGCCAAGGCGTGCTGCGTTCTAAATACCCACTCATCAATTCCTGATAACGTCTGGCAATGATGACTCTTGTTGCTCGATAGCCTTGAGTATAGAGTTTGTCTAAGGCTTCGTGGATTTCAAACCTGATGCCATCAGGATGAGTATGCTGTCTATACCATTCATTATTCCATCTTCGCCAATGACGACCTGACTGTAAATGAATCAACTCTTCGGTTTTAGGGTTGGCTTCAAATGCGCCATGACGAGGACAAAGATAAGTATCTGTAAGTGTCAAAGCCGGAATAGTTTGCCGACAGTGGGGACACTGAATTTCGGGGCCAAATATTGGGTACTGCAAACCTGGATTCATCATGAAGTGCGTACAAACATAATTTCTTCTTTACCAGCACCATTAGGTTCGATTTTACACTCCGGCTCCTCCCTGTGGGGTAACTGCTTACAACTGCACGGAAACGGATTTGCAGCCAAAACAATTGTAAACCTTGCCTTCCTAAGTGTAGAGGACTAACAACATGATATTCTGGTTTTGCAACCAGCCTCAAAGGTTGGAGTTTTTCCAGTGTTCCTGGGTACCATATTCATATTCTATCGTGTCTACTGCTTCTAACTTGCCATCTCCTGATTTTTCTCAAGCAGCTTTTGTTGCAAACAATGCTGTTGTTATTGGTTCAGTTAATATCCAAGCCGGAGCAAGTATTTGGTATGCAGCCGTAGTTAGAGCGGATGTAGAACGTATTGACATTGGTGAATGTACAAATATTCAGGATGGAGCTATTCTTCATGGTGACCCTGGTACGCCCACTATTTTAGAAGATCATGTGACTGTAGGACACCGTGCTGTGGTACATTCTGCCTACATTGAGCGTGGCAGTTTAATTGGCATTGGTGCTGTGGTTTTGGATGGGGTACGGGTAGGCACTGGCAGCATTATCGGTGCTGGTGCAGTCGTCACCAAGGATGTACCGCCTTTATCTCTGGTCGTTGGGGTTCCTGGCAAAGTATTACGCCAAATTAGCGAAACTGAAGCCGCAGGATTGATTGAACACGCTGAACGTTACAAAAATTTAGCTTTGTTTCATGCAGGCAAGCGGAGTGATATGGGTTTTTAGCACTGGGTAGGGGAGCAGGGGGAGCAGGAGAGCAGAGGGTCAGAGGAGAACCATAAATTACTATTGACCAATGACAAATGACCCCACTGTAATCTTTCTTTACATATAAGGTTGGAAAAAATGCCCACTTCGGCTAAAAATAAAAATGAGAAGAGTTGATAAAACTTTAATTTCTACTTAACAGAGGGGTTCGAGATTATGGATAATATCGATTTTCGTGTAGTAATCGTTTTAGCGCCTATTGCTGTTGCGGCTGGCTGGGCTTTATTTAATATTGGTGCTGCGGCTTTAAGACAAGTTCAAACCTTTTTGAACAGAGAAGCCTAAACATAAATTTACATCATCACCCTCAAACCGACTGTTTCTGCTTAATCAGGGCAGTCGGTTTTGTTGATAGAAGGCAGAAGGCAGGAGGCAGAAGGTTAAAAAATAAAATTTCCTACTACCCTGCGGGAACGCCTGCCGTAGGATGCCCTTAGGGCTGTAGGGCGAACATACTTCACACTTCACACTTCATTTGTGGATATTGATTCTTTACTCCAACCCTTGCAACATTTTGGTGTGAATCTCGGACTCTCACGTATTGTCAAGCTGTTGGCAAATCTTGGCAACCCCCATGAGCGCGTTGCGGTCATTCACGTTGCTGGGACAAATGGGAAAGGTTCTGTCTGTGCTTATCTTTCCTCTGTGTTGACCGAAGTTGGTTATCGGACAGGGCGTTACATTTCTCCCCATTTAGTTGACTGGATGGAACGTATTTGTATCAATGAACAGCCAATTTCTGCTGAGGAACTGAGTCAACTTGTGCAGAAAGTTCAGGCGGCTGTTTCTTTTGATGATGAGTACCCCACTCAGTTTGAAATTATTACTGCTGCGGCTTGGTTATATTTTGCCCAGCAACAAGTTGAAGTGGCGGTGATAGAGGTTGGGCTAGGGGGACGCTTGGATGCGACGAATGTGTGTTCTCAACCTTTGGTAACGGTTGTGACATCGATTAGCCGGGAACATTGGCAACAATTAGGCCCAACAGTAGCCGACATTGCGAGAGAAAAAGCTGGGATTTTTAAACCTGGGTGTCCGGCGGTGGTTGGGCCTTTGCCAACTGAGGCTGAAAAAGTTGTGCGATCGCGCGCCCAAGAATTACAATGTCCAATATTTACGCCTCAACCTGCACTGCAAATCTCTCCAGGATGGGCAGAATATCACTCACTGCAAAATCCGCAAAATTCCATCAAATATCCTTTACCTTTACAAGGACAAATTCAGTTAACTAATTCAGCTTTAGCATTAGCCGCGTTAGAAATTTTGCAACAACAAGGCTGGAAAATTTCTGAATCTGCCATCATCAACGGCATGGCAAAAACCAAATGGCCAGGAAGAATGCAATGGCTGACTTGGAAAAATCATAAATTATTAATAGATGGCGCACATAACCCTGCTGCTGCTCAAGTATTGCGTAATTATGTTAATACTTTAAATAGTCAAAATGTAAATTGGATAATAGGAATGCTCTCGACAAAAGAGCATAAAGAAATTTTTCAAGAATTACTAAAACCCGGAGATAAATTATATTTAGTGCCAGTTCCAGATTCTAGTTCTGCAAATCCGAATGAATTAGCAATTCTGGCTAATAACCTTTGTCCTGAACTAAGTATTTGTCAAACCTACCCAGATTTGTCATCAGCATTAGAATCCGCTTTTACTACAACAGATAATTTAGTAGTTTTGTGTGGTTCTCTTTATCTTATCGGTCATTTTTTAGGAATATTAAACCATAAATAAAAAATGTAGAGACGTTGCATTGCAACGTCTCTACATTTACCGATTATTCCATTGTTGCGCTGCATCTTCTACTGCTTGATCAACAGTTTTTTGACCTAGCATAGCTGCTTGTAAATTCTCATAGACAGCTTTTTGCAGTTTATTAAAGTCTTTAAGTGTTGGTGTTAATACCTCTGCTTGTTGCAACTGCGTAGCACTAATAACTCTCGCTTTTTCTACTGTAGAAGCGGTGGCTGGAACATCTTTAAAGTAGCTATCAGACAAAGCTTTAACAGTAGAAGGTAAAACATTAGCAGCTTTGGCAAAAGCTAATTGATTTTCATCATTTGTGACAAACAAAGCAAACTTTGTAGCGGCTTCAGGATGTTTGCTAGCACGTGGAATAACTATATTCATCACAGCGACATTTTTTTTGCCTGTGTCGCCTGTAATTTGCGGGGCTATGGCTGAAGCTTGAGCAATTTTTGGTGCATTAGTAGCTATTGTCTTGAGGAATTCTGGCCCTGAAGCTAAAAATGCTGTTTCACCTGATTGGTATAAATCAATAGCGTGACGATGGCCTTGGGTTAACACTTCTTTGGGCAAAAGTCCTTTTTTGTATAAATCTACCCAATATTGAAATGCTGCTTTACCTTGAGGTGAGTTAAAAGCTGCTTTGCCATCCGCATCTATCAAAGTGACTCCCATCTGTACCATCGATTCTATTACTTCACCAGAATCTTGCGGTACAAACGTAGTAAAAAACGCATACTTACCAGTTTTATCTTTAATTTGTTGCGCTGTCTGTGCTAATTCTGCGTAAGTACTAGGCGGTTTATTAATACCTGCTTGTTTCAGTAAATCAGTATTATAAATGGTTAGCCGTGTAGTCAGATACCAGGGAATGCCAAAACTTTTGCCATTGAGTGTGCTGGCTTTCCAAATATTAGGTAAATATGCGGAACGGGCTTCTTTTGGAACTGTGGTGTCTAAGTCTAACCAAGCGTTTCTACCTGCTAGTTGAGATGCAAAATCGGGGTTGAGGTTAACAACATCAGGTGGTGTTTTTGCGGAGACAGCCGTTAAAATTTTGTTCTCCATTGCAGCCCAAGGCACATCAACCCAGTTAATCTTTACACCTGGATTTTGCAACTCAAAATTAGAGATTAGTTTTTGAAAGTAATCAGTAAATTGCGGTTGGAGTTGCATAGTCCAAAACTCAATCTTGGCTACTTGGGTCGCGCCCTGTTTTGTATCTGTGCCGACATTGCCTGTGCTACAACTTACAATCCAACTGGTTAAGATGCCAATTAATGCCCAAGCAGCCAGTTGTTGAAATTTTTGCAATCGAATCATTTTACCAGTATTTTCACCCTTGATATTAATAGAATCCTTATGCAGAATTAACGAGATTATAGGCTAAATCAATTACCCGTAAAGACGCAATATATTGCCTTTACAATTTAAATTTTTAATTTAGTAGTCCGGCGGAACTGTGGTGAAAAGCTTCAAAAATCTGTTTGGCAAATCTAATAAAGGGGTTGGCATCGAACTTGCACCAGAACGGGTGAATATAGTTCAGTTACGCAAGCAACGCCAAGGCTTGAAATTGGAATCTTTGACATCCGTACCAGTCCCTGAAGGTGTGGTAGCAGATGGTCAAATAGCTGACCCCCCAACAATGGCGCAAATCATCCAGCAAGCACTGGCTGAAAGTAAAATCAAGGCTTCTCGTGTTGCTACTTGTGTACCTGGACGAGATTCTATTGTACGTCTCATACCAGTGCCAGCCGAGTTAGATGATAAAGAATTACGGGAAATGGTGTTAAACCATGAGGCTGGTTTGTATTTACCATATCCCCGTGAAGAGGCTGATGTAGATTATCAAAAACTTGGGTATTTTGTAGATGAGGATGGTATAGAAAAGGTACAGGTATTGTTAGTTGCTACTCGCAAGGAAGTAACAGATACCTATATTAGTACTTTTGAGCAAGCAGGGTTGCAAATTGATGTTTTAGAGATTAATAGTTTTGCTCTAATTCGGACTATTCGTGACCAACTGCGACAATTTGGGCCACAAGAAGCAGTGGTACTGGTTGATATAGAGTTCGATAGTACAGAAATAGCCATTGTTGTTAACGGAGTGCCGCAATTTTCGCGCACCGTGCCTATTGGCACTTATCAAATGCAAGTGGCACTGGCTAGGGCGATGAGTTTACCCGCTTCACGGGATATGGAACTTTTGCAGGAAATGACTATCCCTGCAACTCCTATGGACGGTGGGCAAACTGGTGTGACGGGGATTAACCCTGGTATGGCGGCAATGATGAGGGTTTTGGGCGAACTTACAGATGAATTGCGCCGTTCTATCGATTTTTACCTAAATCAGAGTGAAAATTTGGAGATAGCGCAGATTTTGTTAGCTGGGCCAGGCGGTGGACTGCAACAGCTAGACGAGTTTTTCACACAACGCTTGAGTGTGCCAACCATCCAAATAGATCCTGTTGGGGCTTTGTCTTTAGAAATTGATGAACAAAAATACCCAACTACACAACGCTCTGGCTTAGGAATAATACTCGGCCTGGGAATGCGAGAGGTGTAACAGTATGTACAGTTTGGATATTAACTTTCTTAAAGACCGCCCAGCTTATCAAAAAGATAATCAAAAAAATACAGGGCCGAAACTTCCATCTGGAGATCCAAGACCCATCTTTTTAGGAGTTGGTTTAGGTTTATGTCTGCCAATTGCAGCTGGGGCTGGTTGGTGGATGCTGCAAATGAAAAATGACGAACTACAGCAGAACATATCACAGCTAGAACAAGAAATCACTAAATTAGATGGAGAAGTAGGAAATATTAACAAAATCAAGGAAGAAACGAATGCAGTTAAAGCAGAAACTCAAAGTTTAGTTTCTGTATTTGATCAGATTCGTCCTTGGTCTGCAATGTTACAAGATTTGCGCGATCGCATTCCGGCCCTAGTTCAAATCAAGACAGTCAAACAATTACCACCTGTTGCTGCGGCTGAAGGACAGCCGTCACTTAACCCGGCTGGGGGTATCGAAATTACTGGAGCAGCGCGCTCTTTTAACGATGTCAATGATTTCTTATTAAGTCTGCAACAGTCGCAATTTTTCAAGTCTTCCGAAACCAAGATTGTAACAGCCACCTTAGTAGATGCACCCTTGCCACCCAGTGCCGCATCTAACGGAAACAAAACACCAATTAAACCGCCACCAGTAGTTCAATATACTATCCAATCGATTTTAAGTGATGTTCCTGCTTCTGAATTAATTCGGGAGTTAGAACAAAAAGGGACGGTAGGACTAGTATCTCGAATTCACACTATCCAACAAACAGGAGTCATCCCGAAATGACGCTGAGTGAAGATCTCAATTTTGTAGACCAAGGTGGGGAATTTGATTCAGCCGCATCACCCTACCCTGTTGTTTTTGGTATTAGCTTTACCCCTAAAATCATTGGAATGGTAGGGGGGGTTGTAGGGGTACTTGGAGCATTGTTTATAGTGCTGAACCTTGTGATGCCAGCATGGGATAGCTATCAGCAGCAGCAAGCAAAAAGTAGCGATTTACAAGGTCAAATAGACCAAAAAAAAGCTGTTATCAAACAAATAGAGCAAGTAAAACAAGATTTAGCTAAAGCAAAGGAACAAAAAATTCAAGTTTTAGGTTTATTTTCTAATGAGAAAACTTTAGATACTTTGCTATTAGATTTAAATCGCTTGGTTGAGTCTGGCAATGTACAAGTTCCTGTGAATGCTTTTAAAGCCAAACTCCAGAAGTTTGCACCAGCTACTGAGAAAGCAGAACCTGTAATGGATGGCTCTTTGGGTGTAGGTGTTAATGGCAAGCTCAAACGCATGAACATTAATGTCGAAATTGTCGGCACTTATGAACAAACACAATCTATTCTGCGTAATATAGAGCGTTTACAGCCTTTATTAATAGTTAAAGATTATCAGTCTGTATTGGCTCCAGTACAAACTACTAACCAAGCAGGTAAAGCTATTCGTCAAATAGGGCCTGCACCACTGACTACATCCTTTCAACTACAGGCTTTGATGCCCCTTACGCCAGAAGAAATAGCGGCTGCGGCTAAAGTGCCTGCCAAGAAGTAGTAAAACTGCTGATACCATTTCACGAAAAGTTTGATACAGATGTAAACCCTAAAAGCTTTGCTGCATCTAAATTTTTTAATTGCAAATTGCGAATTGCGTTAGCGGAGCGGTAGCGAGCCTGCGAGCGTCATTGCGAATTGGTATGAGTGCTTTTTCTCAAAAATTGTTGCTTAAAAATATTTATAAAGTGAGGAATGAACTGTGAAACAGCTTCACGGTAATAGCTTAATATTGGGTGTTGCTGCTTTGACATTTTTAGCGGCTCAACCAGTGTGGGCGCAGGTAACTCAAGTTAATGATGTCAAGTTAAATCCTGTTGATGGTGGCATTAGTGTTGTTTTAAAAACATCCTCAGGCGCTCGCCCACAAGTATTTACAACTAAACGCGGTAAAACTTTAGTTTCTGATATTATTAACGCTCAACTGCGTCTCCGCAAAGGTAATAGTTTTCGTCAAGAAAACCCTGCACCAGGAATTGCCTCTGTTGAAGTTGCTCAGTTAGATGCTAATAGCATTCGGGTAATTGTTACAGGGAGTAACGACGCACCCGGTAGTCAACCAGTAACACGCAAAGATGACATAATCACCCTCGGCTTTACACCGTCGGGAGGTACTACAGCATCAGCACCAACACCGACACAACCCACTGCGCCAGCAAATGTTCCGGTAGCAGTTCAACCAAGTCAAAAGCCTGATGTTCTTGTTCCTAACCCACAAATTAGTATTGATGGCAAAACAGCCCAAGCAGCTGGGCCAGGTCAACCAGTCAGTCAGGCTCCTCCTTTTTTGCCTAGAGCCGTTGCGCCGCCAGTCGGAGACATCTCAGTTTCTACTACAGATGCTTCTCCAACTAATATCGATTTAGGGACTCAAGAACGCGTACCTCGGTTGGTATTGCGAGATGCACCAGTGCGCGAGGTTTTATCACTGCTTGCCCGTGCTGCTAATTTAAACTTGGCTTACATCAGTGGTGACGCATCTGGAGGTCAGCAAGGTGCTGCTCCAGCTAATAGCAGTCAAACAATCTCTTTAGATATAGAAAACGAGCCAGTGCAAGATGTGTTTAATTATGTCTTGCGGTTGAGTGGTTTAGAAGCTAACCGCAATGGTCGTACAGTTTTTGTCGGGCCTAAGTTACCTAATTCTACCCGTGATGTAGTTGTGCGTAGTCTGCGGCTTAATCAGGTAACTGTGGGAGTTGCTCTAAACTTTTTAGTTGGGATGGGTGCTGAAAGTGCCGTCACCAGAGAAAGGCAAGTGACTAACGTGAGTGCTATACCTGTGGGCGGTGGAGGTACCCCAGTTACTCAAAGCCAAACAACTACAGAAACTAAAATTGAACGTCTCTCCCTTGATGAATCTAAATACACAACACCTTTACTGCGAGGTTTACAGGCATTAGGAGATGAGCGTACTAATTCTATAACGTTGATTGGGCCTGCCAAACAGATTGATATGGCCATCTCTCAACTAACCCAGCTCGATGTTCGTCGTCGTCAAGTGGCAGTTAACGTCAAGATTGTCGATGTTAACCTTTTAAACACACATAACAATAACACCAGTTTTTCTTTTGGTGTTGGTAATAACTTTTTTGTTAGTGATGGTGGTGCGGCATCCTTCAATTTTGGCGGGTCTAGACCAGCTACTAGTGCTGAAGCAGCAAATAGTGTATCTAGTACCCCCGTCATTAGGAATCCAATTCAAGGCTCTCCCTTCGTAGATCCAAACAGATCTGTATCGATTCCAGGAACTACTCCAGGTACAGTAGTAATAGATGCTAACGGTAACGCCACCAGAGTTGCTAATCCAGGCTCCGGTACTTTCTATCAACCTATTCCGCCTACTGGAGATCCTTTACAGCCAGGTTTTTCCAATATTACTCCAGCAACAGATACAATCGTTACAAGAAATGCTGATGGTACATCTAGTGTTGCACGAGGTACTCTTGGTTCAGCTACTACATCTTTGCCAACTTTATTTCAGTTTCCAAAACGCTTCCTTGCTAGTTTGCAAGCTCAGGTTACAAGCGGCAATGCCAAAATTCTGACTGATCCCACCTTAATTGTCCAAGAAGGTCAAACCGCTAATGTTAACCTAACTCAAGAAGTAGTAGGAAATATTAAGAACGAAATAACTCGCGGTAGTGATACTGCTGTGCAAACAGTTACGGCTGAGAAGACGAGTGTAGGACTAACATTAGCTGTGAAAGTAGACAGAATTGACGATAATGGTTTTGTTTCATTATCTGTAGCTCCTATTGTTAAAGCTCCTCAATCTTCAGCAGAAATTAATGTTGGCGGTAATAGTCAAAGTATATTTTTAGTATCTGAACGCTCGCTCAATTCTGGTTTGATTCGTTTACGTGACGGTCAGACATTAATTCTTTCAGGTATTATTCAAGACCAGGACAGAGTAACTGTTTCTAAGATTCCTATTCTGGGTGATCTTCCACTAATTGGTTCACTCTTTAGAAGAACGAACAAATCCAATCAACGTAATGAGGTAATTGTGTTGCTCACACCTCAAGTTATGGATGATTCGGAAAACTCTTCTTACGGTTATAACTACACTCCTAGCCCAGAGGTGCGGCAAATTCTTGAGCGTCGTGGTTTGAGTTTGCCTAAGCGATAAGCTTTTAGGTAAGCAACAATATCGTGTTTTTAATTGTGTGAAATAAAGATCCACGATCATTCTACCCCCTCCCCGTACACCTACCGTGTACACACAAATCTAATTACCCCCCTTAATCCCACGCCACTTGCTACAACGGAGGGAACCTCCGCAACGCAGTGGCTCCCCTTGGAAAGGCTACCGTGTACACACAAATCGGAGTTGCTTTTAAGATCCGCGTTTTACCCCCCTTAATCCCCCCTTGTCAAGGGGGGAAACAGTTCCCTCCCATTGACAAGGGGAGGGTTAGGGTGGGGTAATTCAAGGGCTGGTAGTGATTCAATAACTTGTGTGTACACCGCAGCCCCGTTGACGGGGAGGGGAGACAAAGCGTAGCTGTGGCGGGGTGGGGTTTTTCGAGTTGAGTAACTAATCAAGCAAACTTGATATTAGACCCCATGTTGCTTAAACCATTTTTGCAGACGTTGCCAACCGTCTTTGGCTTCTTTCTCGCGGTAGGATGGGCGATAATCGGCAAAAAAGGCATGGGGTGCATCTGGATAGACGATAATTTCCGATTTGCTGCTGCTGGATTTGAGACGCTCGCGCATTTGTTCTACTGTATCTACAGGGATGCCTGTATCTTTACCGCCATATAATCCGAGGACAGGCACGTTTAATTTTGATGCAATATCAACGGGATGCTGGGGTGTCAGTTCGGTAGCTTTACCTACGAGTCTGCCATACCACGCTACACCTGCTTTTATTTGGGGATTGTGTGCAGCATACAGCCAAGTAATCCGACCACCCCAGCAAAAGCCTGTAATTCCTATCCTATCGGCGTTTCCTTTAGCTGATTTCACTGCCCAGGTAACTGTCGCATCCAAGTCAGATAGCACCTGAGCATCGGGAACTTTAGCTACTATCTGACGTATTTCGTCTACGTTGCTTAATTTTGACACATCGCCTTGACGCACGAATAATTCTGGGGCGATCGCTAAATATCCCAATTTGGCAAAGCGGCGGCAAATATCCTGTAAATGTTCGTGAACACCAAAAATCTCTTGAATCACCAACACAACTGGAAAATTCTTACCTGTAGCTGGTACAGCCCTATAAGCAGGGATAACACCATCTTTGACAGGAATTTTCACTGCGCCAGCCGTTAATCCCTTGCTATCGGTGGTAATCACTTCGGCAAAAATAGGTTGCACTGCGAGGACAAAGCCTGTCGTTAAGGTAGCAGTGGTGATAAATTGGCGACGTGATATTTCTTTTATCATTTTTATAAGTCTGATGTTTCAAGGTGAAAACTTACCTGACAGGAACTCTGATTTTTCACGGTATCTGGAAAACCTCTCTCCAAACCTCTCTCCTACGAGGAGAGAGGCTTTGAATTCTCCCCCTTCCCTCGTAGGGAAGGGGGCTGGGGGGTTAGGTTTGGTATTAGCTTTTCCACATAACGTGAAAAGTCAGGACAGTAACTAGCCATCAGAAGCGGGAATAGTTAGATTTACTAACAATCAATATTACTAAGTATTACATATTAGTGCTTTTTTGATAGTCTCTTTTGGTTCATCAATTAAATAGAAGTGCTTTTAATTAAGTGTTTTTGTAAGGCGACAACTACAGCTTGAGTGCGATCGCTGACTTCTAATTTTTGTAAAATTGCATGAATATGAACGCGTACTGTTCCAGGTGCAATATACAATGCCTGAGCAATTTCTTGATTAGTTTTTCCGGCTGCTAACAGGGACAAAATTTCTTGTTCGCGTCCAGTTAATGGATTAGCAAGCTTGGTAATATGTTCTAACTCCGGTGGCGATGGTTCCCCTACAAAAGAAGAACGAATTTCTTGTGTTGCTGTTGCATCCCACCAAGAAGCACCACTCGCCACAGAACGCAGTGCTAACAGTAATTTTTCGGCTGGAATTCCTTTGAGACAGTAACCTTGTACCCCTGCTTCGATCAAACGGGTAATTAGAGGTTTTTGGGAATGGGAAGTAAGAACTAAAATTGGCAACTGGGGATTTTGCTGTTTAATTTGTCTACAAGCTTCAATTCCGCCAAGTCCTGGTAAACCTATGTCTAACAGCACCACATCCACAGGAATTTGCTTGACTAGTTCGATGGCTGTTTCACCATCTTCAGCCTCAGCAACAATTTCTAATCCTGGTTCTTGCTGCAATCGCACACGCAAGCCTAATCGGAAAAGTTCATCGTCCTCAACAAGCAGAATTTTGATTGGGGTAGATGACATTTCACACGGTTAATGATGGAAGTGGATAAACGGGCAGTTTAAAAGCAAATATAGCACCAGTTGGAACTCTGTTCTCTGCCCAAATTATACCTCCGTGGGCTTCAATAATTTGGCGAGATAGGTAAAGCCCCAATCCTGAACCTTTGGCTTGGCGGTCGCTATGTCCTTGATAAAATCTTTCAAATAAATAAGGGAACTGTTCAGTCCCAATTCCTGCACCTGTATCTAAAATTTTCACTACTTGAGAAGAAGCTTGTCCTTCTAATACTACTTCTACTCTTTCACCGCGCCGTGAATGATTAATTGCATTCACTAAGAGATTATAAAAAACTCGTTGCAGTTGCAGTGCATCCCCAAAAACCCACAATGCACGTTGCCAATCAGAATCACCATAACTCACTACCAGATGAACACGACGATTGGCGGCTAATTCAATCAAACTATCAGCTACTTCTTGTGCTAATTGGGTTAAATCTACAGGTGCTAATTCTAGCTTTAAGCCCTCAGTATCGTTGCGATAGATATCTAATAAAGTTTCTAACAGTTGTAAGGAAGTCTTATGGCTACGTGCCATTGTATCTAAGACTTGTTGCTGGGTGGATGAGACTGAACCAAATTTTTCTTGTTGAAATGCTTTAATGGTTTCAATTGCCCCTAATAAAGGTGTTCTTAAATCATGGGTGAGTGTAGAGGCAAAATCTTCTCGTACTTTAACTAATTCCTCTTGAGATTCTAGCTTGGCACGGGTGAGGGCGATCGCTTCTTGAGAACGACGCAGGCGATCGCTTAACACACCTGTTACAATCAATGCCATTGATGCGATCGCTCTACTGGCAAGCGTTGATGCTTTGATAACTTCGGCACTTGGCCAGAAAAGATTTAATATTGTTAAACTCACAGCAATCAATGTTGCTTGAAAGGTGGCAATTCCCCCAAACCAGGAGTTTGTTAATAAGATTGGCCCTGTATAAAGATATCCAAATAGATATTCAGTTGGTGTTTCAAACTCCAGCAATATTACAGTGAGAAATAGTCCTAAGATGACTGTAAATCTGCTCATTTGAGAGTTATTAGACAGGAATTTCACTGGAAATAGTCTCATTGTTTATTGGGCATTTTTTATTGATCACCCTTGCCCTTAGTGGCGAGATTTTCTACAAAACTCTGGTGTTCTGCACTTGTCAAACCTTGCTGCAAAACTTCTAAAACTTTGGCTAAATTTCCGGTTAATAATGCTGCTTTCTCTAACCATAAACCTGGAAAAACTTGGGAGCAAATCACACCATCAGCGTTCGGTGCAAGCTGAACATATTCCCCTTGTTGTAAATTGAACCAATCGAATTCAGCGTCATAAACTCGCCACACTAAATATTCTTGCACTTGATTGCGGCGGTAGACTTTTAACTTATCGTGTAAATCTAGAGAAACACTACTAGCTGCAACTTCCACAATTAACTCTGGCGCACCTTCAATATAGTCATCATCGCTAACACGCGCCTGTCCCTCATGAGTAATCAGTAAACAAGCATCTGGTTGAGGTTCGTTATCTGCATCTAAGCGCACAGTGGCATTATCACCCAACTCTACCCCTGGGGTAGCAGATTCATATAAGGCCAACCAACCCATAATGTAAGCATGGGGTTTGCCATGACTTCTAAAACGCAACGGAGATGCCATATACACAATTCCTTCAATCAGTTCTGCTTTTTTCACTTCAGGCATAGCATGATAACGCCGCTCAAATTCAGCGCAAGTGAGTTTATCACCGTTTTCCAAAGGTGGAAGGGTTGAGAGAGGAATAATCATTGTGCTAGGACGTGTAATCATATTTTGATTTACAGCAATTTAACTATTAATCTCATTTTAAGGAGTATTCGTAGGGTAGGCATTGCCCAGACTATTATTGCTTTGTCTTATTAATTTTATGGTGCTGCGAGATCCCCGACTCATCAGAATTAATAGGATGAACTACTAGGAACAGATATAAACGCTCTAAACGATAAATATAGACATAATAAACGCTACATAAATCAAAAATAAACCTGTTTTTATATCTTCTATATCTTGTATCTCTTAGCAAAACAATTGATGATCTAAGTAAATTAACAATTTGTATGACAAGTTACTAATTATCAATTGGTATAACTCATGCTGCAAGGATGGATACAAATAGGATTAACGCTACTAATTGTAGTAACAATAACTCCCTTTTTTGGGAGATATATGGCGCGTGTCTACCAAGAACAACGCACTTTTCTCGACCCAATTTTAAACCCGGTTGAACGCTTGCTGTACTCTTTGGTTGGTGTTGCAACTAAAGACAATATGACAGGTTGGCAATATGCTAGAGCTATCTTATACAGCAACATAGTCATGGGGTTGCTGATATTCTTCATCATCATGAATCAAGGATTGTTGCCTTTCAACCCTACTAAGATAGGCGCACCAACTTGGGATACAGCATTACACACAACTATATCTTTTATTACTAACACTAACCAACAGCATTATTCTGGTGAAACATACCTCAGCTATGCCAGCCAAATGTGGGGTCTTGGTTATCATATGTTTACCTCGGCGGCGACTGGTTTGGCGGTGGGAATTGTCTTTATTCGTGGGTTGACTGGTAGACCGTTGGGTAATTTTTATGTAGATTTAATTCGCTCAATTACGCGAATTTTGCTACCGATTTGTATTGTGGGTGGTATTGCATTGATGGCGGCTGGTGTTCCTGAAACTTTAGCCGGGCCAGTTGTATTCCCTACCTTAGAAGATCCTAATATTAGTCAGGCGATCGCTCGTGGCCCCGTTGCCCATTTTGAAATCATCAAACAGCTAGGAGAAAACGGCGGCGGCTTTTTCGCCATCAACTCAGCCCACCCTTTTGAAAATCCCAACGGGTTTTCTAACTTAATTGAGATTGTGGCGATGCTGTCGATTCCCACATCTTTGATTTACACCTATGGCTTGTTTGCCAACAACACCAAACAAGCTTGGTTAGTCTATGGCATGGTGGGCATTATTTATCTAGTCTTCATTATTATTACTGCCCTTGGTGAATATAACGGCAACCCGGCGGTGAACTCACTATTAGGAAGTACGCAACCGAACTTAGAAGGAAAAGAAGTCCGGTTTGGTTGGGTGCAGTCTATATTATTTGCCGTCAGTACAACCGGAACCATGTGCGGTGCTGTTAATAGTTTGCATGATTCCTTTATGCCCAACGGTGGTTTTGTCACCCTGTCAAATATGTTCTTGCAAATCATTTGGGGTGGACAAGGTACAGGAACAGCTTACTTATTTGCCTATTTAATTTTGGCTGTATTCGTCACAGGTTTAATGGTAGGACGCACACCAGAATTCCTCGGACGCAAAATTGAAAAGCGTGAAGTGGTACTTGCGAGTTTTTTAATTCTCTTAGTCCACCCCATTGCCATTATGATTCCCGCCGGAATCGCCTTAGCATTTCCCGAACAACTAGCAGGAATTAGTAATCCCGGCTTTCATGGTTTTGCTCAAGTTCTTTATGAATATGCCTCGGCGGCGGCTAACAACGGTTCGGGATTTGAAGGTTTAGGCGATTCGCAACCTTCACCTTTAGCTATTGCTGCTGGTGCAAAAACTACTGCAACTGCTTTGTGGTGGAACCTCAGTACTTGCTTCAGTCTCCTCGCTGGACGCTACATTCCGATTATCGGTTTGCTGTTACTTGCCGATAGTATATCTCGCAAACAACAAGTTCCATTCACCGTCGGAACATTGCGAACTGACACCGGATTATTTACAGGCGTAACCGCAGGTGTAATTTTAATCCTCGGCGCACTGACATTCTTTCCAGTTTTAGCATTCGGCCCCATCGGTGAAGCTTTTTGGATTGCCAAAGGGATTGGGTAAGTCAATGGTTATTGGTCAAGCTTGAAATTTGCGGTTCAAAGGTTCAACTTTCAAGCTCAAAGGCTCGACGTTCGACCTTAAAGGCTCAACTTTCAGCCTCAAAGGTTCAACTTTCAGCCTCAAAGGTTCAACTTTCAGCCTCAAAGGTTCAACTTTCAGCCTCAAAGCCTCAACTTTCAGCCTCAAAGGCTCAACTTCAGCCTCAAAGCCTCAACTTTCGACCTCAAAGGCTCAAAACAGATTATAAATTCACAACCCAGTTTGTCTCACTAATCTCTCCCCTGCTCCCCTGCCATCTTACTCCCTTGTCTCCATAATCTATGACCACCAATATAGACTCATCCCCTTCACCCCGCCCGCCTCGGATTCCCCAAGGAACGCGTGACTCGCGCAGACACACACCCAAAGCAGATATGCGGGGACTTTATCAAAGGGCAATTAAAGAGTCATTCGTCAAGCTCGATCCGCGAATTACTATTAAGAACCCCGTGATGTTTGTTGTCTGGGTAGGGACAATTGTGACTTTTTTAGTCACTCTTGACCCGAATTTATTTGGTACGTTACAGGCAGATGTCAATCAGCAACGCCTGTTAAATGGAATAATTACCTTCATTCTCTTTTTCACACTCGTTTTTGCTAACTTTGCCGAAGCAGTCGCCGAAGGACGTGGTAAAGCACAAGCAGATTCCTTGAGGTCAACGCGTTCCGACACTACTGCTTGCAAAATCCTGCCCGATGGTTCGATTCAGCAAGTTAATTCTACCCAATTGCGCCGCAACGATTTGGTAAAAGTAGTTGCCAATGACATGATTCCTGCTGATGGGGAAGTGATTCAAGGTATCGGTTCGGTGGATGAGTCGGCCATTACTGGGGAATCTGCGCCTGTACTCAAACAACCAGGTACAGATATCGCCTCTTCTGTGACCGGAGGTACACGTTTACTCTCAGATGAGTTGACAATTCGCATTACAGCCGATCCCGGTCAAGGCTTTATTGACCGCATGATTTCCTTAGTAGAAGGGGCAGAAAGAACTAAAACACCTAATGAAATTGCCCTAACAGTATTATTAGCCGTACTGACGCAAGTTTTCTTAATTGTCGTGGCAACTATGCCTCCTTTTGCCGGCTACATCGCCAACTTTATCAGCACTGTGTTTGGTGCAGAAGCCGGAAACAGTTTACGTGCAGGTGCAAGCGTCGCAATCTTGATTTCGCTGTTGGTAGCTTTAATACCCACCACTATCGGTGGTTTACTCAGTGCGATCGGAATTGCAGGGATGGATAGAGTCGCACAATTTAACGTTATTGCCACTTCCGGGAGAGCAGTAGAAGCTTGCGGTGACATTAATACCCTAGTCTTAGATAAAACAGGTACGATTACCTTGGGCAACCGGATGGCTGATGAGTTTATCCCTGTGAATAGTTATACAGTTGCAGATGTAGCACGAATTGCCCTAGCTGCTAGTGTATTTGATGAAACACCCGAAGGTAGGTCAATTGTCAAATTAGCCGAAAGTTCTGGCGTGAAGGTTGATTTCGACCTCAAACAAGCAGAAGGTGTGGAATTTTCAGCTAGAACTCGGATGAGTGGGACTAACTTACCCAATGGGAAGGAAGTCCGTAAAGGCGCGGTGGATGCAATTAAAGGTTTTGTCCGTTCTCGTGGTGGTCGCATTGCTGATGATGTAGATGCAGCTTATGAGCGAGTTTCTCGTTTAGGTGGTACACCCTTAGCAGTCTGCCAAGATGACCAAATTTTTGGTGTCATTTATCTCAAAGATATTGTTAAACCTGGCTTACGAGAAAGATTCGACCAACTGCGGCGTATGGGTGTTAAGACTATCATGCTCACAGGTGACAACCGCATTACCGCAAGTGTTATTGCTCAAGAAGCCGGAGTTGATGATTTTATTGCCGAAGCTACACCAGAAGATAAGATTAGCGTCATTCGTGGCGAACAGTCTCAAGGTAAACTGGTGGCAATGACAGGTGATGGTACTAACGATGCACCAGCCCTTGCTCAAGCCAATGTGGGTTTAGCAATGAACTCTGGAACCCAAGCTGCCAAAGAAGCTGCTAACATGGTGGACTTAGATTCTGACCCCACCAAGTTAATTGATTTGGTGACTATTGGTAAACAGTTACTTATTACCCGTGGGGCGTTAACAACCTTCTCCATCGCTAATGATATTGCTAAGTATTTCGCCATTATCCCTACCATCTTTGCGGCGGCTGGCATTGGCGCACTTAACATTATGGGATTAAAAAGCGCGCAATCTGCGATTATCTCAGCCTTAATTTATAACGCTTTGATTATTCCCGCACTCATTCCTCTTGCACTGACAGGAGTAAAATTCCGCCCGTTAACAGCAGACCAACTATTAAGACGAAACATCTTGATTTATGGTTTGGGCGGTATTATTGCACCTTTCATTGCCATCAAACTCATCGATGTAATTTTGCCTTTGTCTTAATTGCTAAGGCAATAGCCAATAGGCAACAGATTTTTTCATGAATGATTTAGGAATGTTATATGAAACTTCTTTTACCTCAAGTATTTGCAGAAGTAAGCGAAATTTGGTTGCAATGGCGGAAACAAAAGTTGCCTTTGTATCTTTTCTTAGCAATGTGTCTCAACCTAATAGTTGCACCTGTTGTCTATGCAGCTACAGGTGAACAGTTTTCTCACTTTCAAGCTTGGGCTTTAGGACTATTAGGGTTAGTAACTTTGAGCCTGTCTACTTATTTGTTTTTTGTGATGTTTGTACCGGAGAAATTCTAATGAGTGTTGCAAGAGAAGCCAGCAGAGCAATTCGTTCTACTATCGTTCTTTGGGTGATTAGCGCAGTTATTTATCCGTTTGTGATGATTGCGTTTGGACAAATTGTATTTCCATCTCAGGCTAATGGTAGTTTGATAAAAAATAGTCGGGGTCAGGTTTTGGGTTCTGCTTTAATTGGTCAACCATTTAGTAGCGATCGCTATTTTAACTCCCGCCCCAGCACCACCAGCTACAGCACCGCCGACCCAAAAAAAGACGATGCTAAAGTTTTACAAACAGGAGTATCCGGTGCAAGTAATTTAGCTCCTAGTAATTCAGCTTTATTAGAACGCATCAAAGGTAAAGATGGTGATTTCAACCGACTCAAAACAGCAGGTGTACAACCTACCGCAGATTTAGTTTACACCTCTGGTTCCAGCCTTGACCCTCACATTACCCTGGAAGCTGCTAGAGCGCAAATTTCGCGTATAGCTAAAGCGCGAGGAGTTCAACCCCAAGATTTAGAAACTTTGATTAATCAAAATACTGATGGTCGCTTTCTAGGAATTTTTGGTGAGCCTGGGGTTAACGTTTTGAAGTTAAATCTCGCTATAGATAAATTAACGTGAATTCGACAGATGATAAAGAACCCCTCTCCAAACCTCTCCCCGAAGCGGTGAGAAGCTTTGAAATCCTGATTCTTCGTTGAAAACGAGTTATATTTCTGCCCCTCTCCGCGTCGGAGCGAAAAGTTGAGCCAGTGCGTTGGACGGGTTTCCCGGCTCCCTCACTGGCGTTGCGCGTCCGGGTTTCCCGGCGCAAAACTTTTCAAGACAGAGGGGTTGGGGAGAGGTTCTTCCAACATTACTGAATTGGTGTTCTAGAAACGATATCACCATTCCTGTTCGGTGGGACGGATGAGAATTTCGTTGACATTCACCCGTGGCGGTTGAGTAACTGCATAGACAATAGCGGCTGCTACATCTTCACTTTGCAGTGGAGTGACTGTTTTACGTCGTTCTTCACTGCGCTGCTTAACAATGGGATCGTCTACATATTGGTTGTTAATTTCGGTATCTACCAAACCTGGCTCGATGATGGTGACACGGATATTTTGTTTGCAGACTTCTTGACGCAAGGCTTCTGAGAAACCATTCACACCCCATTTAGTAGCGTTGTAGATACCAATAGTAGCCCTAGCTGTACGCCCCGCTACTGAGGAAATATTAACGATATGCCCTGAATTTTGCGCTCTCAAAATAGGCAAAACGGCGTGTGTTGTATACAGCACTCCGAGGACGTTAACATCAATCATTTTCCGCCAGTGTGCCGTATTGCCACCTTCGATATTGCCAATAACTGCAATCCCCGCATTATTAACTAAGATATCGATTCTTCCCCAGGTGGCGATCGCTTGATCTACTAAATTTTTTACCTGTGTTTCATCTGTAATATCTGTCACTATCGGTAATGCTTGACCGCCACTCTCGCTAATTCGTTTTGCCAATGCCTCTAAGCGGTCTAAACGCCTTGCTGCAATTACTACTTGCGCTCCTTCTGCTGCTAGGGCGATCGCTGTGGCTTCACCTATTCCCGCAGATGCCCCTGTAATTATTGCTACCTTTCCTGCCAATTTACTTGCCATGTTGATATCCAGTTAACATTTCATTGCTATGACTTGCTTTTTACAGCAGTCTATGAGATTTTGTTAAGCAAATATATACGGTTTGCTCATCAGTTTACTGTACATTCTTGAAATAAGATGACACAAGTATTTCTGATTCAAGAGTAGATAGAAGCGGCACTTGTTGAGGTAAATAAATGTTTTACATTCCTTGGGAAAGAGAGTTATTGGCTAAGGAACTTTCGCCACTAAAACCACCCTTAGAATTACCAATGCAAATTCAGCTAATAGTTGGGCAAGATCAAGCCAGACCAGATCTGCGGGAATTGGCTAAAAAGCCGTCAATACATAGCTAATATATGAATTTATGTAAACTGGGGAACTTGACAAGCTGATTAGTAAGACTTAAATTCTTAAGTGTTATGCAAAACATTAATAAGAGCCAAACTCTTGGAAAGTTCCCAATGCTAAAAAATTTCAGATTTCAATCGATGCATCTACGCTGGGCTGTGGTTATAGGTGCAGGATTATTCATACCTCTTAATTTGGCTGCCCCAGCCACATCTTTGACAACTGTAGAGATAGCACAATACAAACCAGCGACCTCTTCCTTACAACAATTTAGAGTTAATCGCAAATTGTGGAGAGAGAAAAACATTAAAAATTACCGCTATACCTTGACAAGAAGTTGTTTCTGTGTGCCTACTGCGAGAGAGCCTGTAGTTATTACAGTGAGGGATGGGATTACAACTTCGATTAAATCTGTAGCTACAGGTAAAGAAGTAAGTAACCCAGAATACTTTGAAAGATATAAAACTATTCCTAAATTATTTAATGTGATTTCGGATGCGATCGCTCGTAAAGCAGACAGCATTGATGTACAGTACAACAATAAACTTGGTTATCCCACCCAAATTAACATAGACTACAGCCGCCAAATTGCCGATGAAGAACTCTACCTAACAATTGAGAATTTTAAAGTGCTTTATTAAATTGTTAAGTCAAATTATTTGATGTAAAAAGCCACAGATAAATATAGATGAATTACCTATATTTATCTGTGATTTAAGATTTTGCTGTTAAAGAAAATATATTAACTCTAGAAAAAAATTGCAGAAAATCTGTGCCTCAACACTAGGAATACAGGTACAATTCAAAAATTGGAAGTTCTCTACTAAGAAGCTACAGCAAAATCTGTATATTGTCTCATCCTAGGCTCATGAAATGCCAGTACGATGTCTTCTTTAGGGACACCTGCACAAAGGAGATCAGTTGCAATACCCTCTTCAGTCCAATCCTCTTCAACCCAGAATTTGCCATCACGAATCCGAACATAGACAGTCATACCAGAAACGCGTTCTCCATTTTGCCAGCCAAGATTCATCCAAATATAATTAGCTTTTGACTCATCCACAATCAAAAATGTCTCAATATCTGAGTTGGAATGGCGGTTACTCAGTTCTACATATTCAGTCAAAATACGTTTAATTAACTTAGGATATTCGGTTAATTTATCCATTGGGTAATCTCCTCTGACTTGAAAGTGGGAGTGGGGAATAGGGAATAGGGAGATGGGGTACAGGAGAAAAGAACAAATGACCAATGACGAATGACCAATGACAATTTATAACTGATTCCGCGCTTTTAATTGCAGATATCTTTCAACCAACTGATCAGTGATTTGATTGGCTGGTGCATCGAGTACTAAAACACCTTTTTGCTTTAGCTGGGCAAAAGCAACTTGACGTTGTGCTAATAAATCTAAAGCAACAGCACGACTATAAGCGGCGGTGACATCTTGAGTAAATGTATGTGCGAGGTGATCGACTTGCGGATCTCGCAAAGTGACGCAAAACGGTAGATAGCGGGGTGCTAACCGAGAAAGTGCAGCAAGTAGTTCTGTTGAAGCGGTGACATCAACTAAATCAGTGATGACTACCACAAGTGCGCGGCGAGTTTGCCGTTGCACTACATTAGTAACAGCCCCTAAATAATCAGATTCGAGTAACACTGGTTGAATCGGAGTCAAACAATCAATTAATTTACCCAAATGAGATTGACCGCGTTCTGGTGTAATCCATGTATGCATTTGGTGGTCAAATACCCCAACCCCGACGCGATCGCCTCGATGCAACCCAGCTAATGCTAAAGATAAAGTAGCATTCAACCCCCAATCAAATCGCTGTAAGCCTTGGACTTGTGCTGTCATCAACCGACCGCGATCTAAGAGAATAATTAAGGTTTGCTCTTGTTCTGGTTCCAACACCCTCACTAAAGGCGGTGTATTACCTCCAGTCCGACGGGCGGTAGCTTTCCAATCAATAAAGCGTAAATCATCACCAGTGCGATAGTTTCGCAGTTCTGCAAACTCTGTACCAATCCCCATACGTCGAGATTGGCGGATGGAACCGGATGATTGTAAAGTCAGGCGGATAGAGAGCGATCGCAACCCCAATAAATCAGGATAAACTTTGACTGGCATAGCATACGGTATCTGCCAATCATGCCAAGCTAACCCCCAATTTCCCAACTGTCGCACTTGAATATTTCCCCAAGGAAATTCCCCGCGCCTTTTTGGGTTGACAGTGTAGGTTAATTCTTGAGTACTGTTAGCGGGAATAGTGGCGTTAAGTGTCGGTGTAGACACGCCAAATTCGGTGGGATAGTAATCACGAATTTGAATAACAGCATCCACCTTAGGAGATGTCACAGTCAGCATCACCGGATTATCTCGCCCAATAGATAATCGTTGCGGTAAATCGCGCTTGACTCGCACTCGCAAAGCGCGGACTTGCAAACCATCCACAATCATCAATCCTAAGACGATCGCATCAAATAATAAAGTGATAGCGATGGTAACTGGAATGGTGATAAATAAGGATAGGATGGGGGCGATCGCAATTCCCAATCCCAATAAAACGTAAACTCTTTTAGATGGAACCATTTTTTAAAGTATTGAAGGTAGTTAACACGCTGGAATGATTAAGATACTGCTACATTCAGTGCGCTCTTAATTGACTAAACCCAACTTTCCCAAGTAAATTCTCTTACTTGTCGCATTCGCTCAAAGTCACTATCGCATGAAACAATGATTAATGAATGACGTAAAGCTGTAGCTGCTATCCAGAGATCATTTTCACTAATCCCAATAGTATTTAATTGAGTAGTGCTACGTTTAATTTTTTCTTTTGGGCCAAAATGCTTAATTATTTCTGATTTAAAGTCACCATAAATTTCTGTGGTTTCTTTATCAATTCCATATAAGTTAATTCGCTGCAAAAACGAATTTATTTTTATTAAGTTAGCTGCTTTTGTTGAGAATTTGGTGCCATAAAGCGCAACTCCCCTGCAACAATTATACTAGTTGCCAGTTGTCTTTGACCAAGCGATCGCAAGTGATTGGTAACGCTAGGTAGACCCTCCATCAAGAAAGAACAGTAATTAGTATCAAGAAGATACATAATTAAAATTCAATTTCTATCCGGTTTTCATGCACTAGTTGCAGGCATTGTCTGATATCTGAACTTTCCCAACTCCCTACAAATTCTAATAAATCATTGGCAGTAGAATTGGTAAAATTATGCTCTGCCATGAGTGGTTGAGAGACTTGAGTATTTACTGATTGGTGTTTAGCTTGCAAAAACTGAATAAAATCTAAAATTTCCTGTAACAAAGGTTCAGGTAATTTTTCTAGTTCTTGGTTAATCTGTTCTTTAATTGTCATTTTCACCTTTGTGTTTCTACCAACGTAAACTATTAATTGGCTTATCAAGCTTATCTATAGTAATACTATATTCATAGTTCATCGTGGGACTTGAACTTGATTAATTACTGACGCAATAATCGCATCAATTTGTAAACCATCTAGCATTGCTTCTGGTTTGAGAAGCAAGCGATGACGCAATAGTGGTGATGCTACTGCTTTGACATCATCTGGTGTCACAAAATCTCGTCCTGCTAACCATGCGCCTGCTTGGGATGTTTGCAACCAAGCACCAGCAGCGCGGGGTGATGCACCTAAAGCTAAATCGGGAAATTGACGCGAAGCCCTCACCAAAGCTAAAAGATAATCAATAATTTTTTCCGATACTTGCACTTGTTTAACTTCTTGCCGTGCTTGTAAAATGTCTGCTACGGTTGCTACTGGTTTTAAACGAGTAATATCTATACGCCGCGCCGCAAATCCTGCTTGACGATTGAGTAACATTTGCTTTTCTGCGGCTTGGTCAGGATAATCTACTAATAGTTTAAATAAAAATCTGTCTAACTGCGCTTCTGGTAAAGGATAAGTCCCTTCAAACTCCAAGGGATTTTGTGTGGCAGTTACCCAAAATAAATCAGGCAAGGGTAAACTTTCACCATCTAAAGTAACTTGCATTTCTTCCATTGCTTCTAACAGTGCCGCTTGTGTCTTGGGAGGAGTGCGGTTAATTTCATCTGCTAGCAGCACTTCGGTAAAGACTGGCCCTTTTTTTAAGGTGAAGTTGCGAGTATTTAAGTCAAAAATATTCGTACCTGTAATATCTGAAGGTAAAACATCTGGAGTAAGTTGTATACGGCGAAAGTCTCCTTGAATTAACTGCGCTAAAACTTTGACTAAAAGTGTTTTACCTGTTCCTGGTACACCTTCTAAAATTACGTGTCCGCCTGCTAATAATGCTATTAATAACTGTTGGATGAGGCTGGATTGTCCAACTACGATTTGATTCAACTTTTGTTCTAGGTCAATAAATACAGAATTGTTTTGGCTCATAATTTGAATAGAATTTAGAAATAGGAATCAGAATTCATCCTGAATTTTGGACAACGCCTCAAATTACTATGAGTTGAGACGCGAAATTTTGCGTTTCAACTCACCAATTTATAGCTGAACGAGGCGACAGATCTACCATTTGCCAACAGCATCTTTACAAGCATAGGGTTAGAGAGGGGTAAAACCAATGGTTAAACCCCTATTAATAGCCTGTTTACGACTGATGTGTAAACGGTAGCCCAAGAGTAAGAGGTTTGGAGAGGGGTTGTTTATATCAGTAGAAATTATCCCATTTAAGCTAGAGTACGCCACTACCAAGCTTCTAGTAGATGTGACATTATTCTATTCTGCACATTTCAGACTTCTAAGACTCTCGCCCCGATGCCCAAGTGTCACGCCATTTGACTGTGCCTTCTTTGGCGACTACCCAACGACGGGGTGTGATGTTTTCGCGGAGTGGCGATCGCCCTTCGCGCCACATGGCATATTTATAACTAATTAGTTTGCCTGCACTTTCGTTAAAGGGAATTTCAGCAAACCAAGTATTAGTGTTGATGTATTCCAAGGGATAGGCTTTGGCGATATCCCAATTGCCTAACTCTGGACAGTCACCCATCACCACAATTGTTTCACCTAGTTGGGTTTGTACGCCGTTGAGTTGGACGCGCACAATGGTTTGTCCTTTGATTCTCTCGCCAACGTGGCTAAGGACAATTACTCCCCGTTCTTCTAGCTGCAAGTTGGCAATTTTACCATCTTTGACTTCATATTTATTGCGGGTGATGACACAAGTATGTTCGCCTTCGGGTAGTTCTGTATCTACTTCTGGTAATGTCACTTCGCCACCCCGGTTGAGGGCGACGAAGCACAAGGAATCACGATAGCGGCGCACGTAGCAGTAAACATCGGGGGTAAGATATTTTTGCCAATGGCTACCCATTGAGATGGCGGGGTTCAGTCGCCGTAAGCCTGACAGCAATCTAATGCAACGATAAACTTCTGTATCGTTGTCCCATTTTTCCATCATTGGGCGGTTGTATGGGTCGTTACCGCCATCGGTGTCGTTATGGAGATACTGTTCTGTACCGTAATAAATACAGGGAATGCCACGCGATGTCATAATTAAGGCGATCGCAACTTTCAACATCGCCGGATCGGGGTTCAGCGATTGAAAGCGCGGCATATCGTGGTTATCGATGAAGGTAATTAACTCGGTTGCACCGTTGTAGCGATGGTCTTCATCAAAAATGTATTGAATTGTCTGAAATCCATTTTCTGAACCTTGGGCGAGGGCGGCGCGAATCGCTACACATAACCCAAAGTCTAACATCGTCATCCCAGAATTATTGGCAAATTCCACCGAGCGATCGTCACCAGGATGACTGTAAATCCATTCGCCAAAAATAAATACATCTGGTCTGTGGTTGTACATATCGCCCGTAAATTCTTGCCAAAACCAGATGGGCATATGTTTAACAGTGTCTACCCGCAGTGCATCTACACCTCTGTCTAGCCATTGTTTAATGGCTGACTTGATGTAGTCACGATATTCAATGTTGTTTTCATTGAAGGTTGCCAAACCAGCCAATTCACAGTTCTGCACTTGCCAATCATCTTCCCAGTTCTGCACTTCACCATAATGGTGATACCAATTATTGACATCGTTATTAAAGTCAGCAATTTTTACGCCATCGTCATACAATTCGCCTTTGCTACCGCTAGTATCAGGGGTACTGTGGTTACAAACAATATCTAGCACTAGCTTCATATTGCGCTTGTGCAACTCTGTAATTAACCGATCAAATGTCGTATTTCTAGTTTCTTGAGTCTCGTTTAAAGAAGGGTTTTCATCTTTAGCAATGTAGCGAGGATTTAGGCGTTTAAAATCTTTTGTCCAATAGCCATGTATGGCTGCATTTCCTACAAATAATTCTTCTACTTGCTCAAATAAAGGAGTTAACCAAACAGCAGTAACTCCCATGTTTTTGAGATAGTCTAATTTTTCAATTACACCTTGTAAGTCGCCGCCCCAATACTTACCCCAGTCTTGCCCGGTGGGGTCATAAAGTTCTGAGTTAATCCCTTCACTATTGTCGGGATCACCATCAAAAAAGCGATCTACAACCAGAAAGTAAATTGTTTCTTGGCGAAATTCAATATCTCTAGTGTAAAGAAATTCTAGGTCAAGCTCTGTATCTGATGGCGGTGTTTGGATAATTGCTTCTACTTCTGCTGTTGATGACTCAACTTGATATTGCTCTGGAGAGAATTGAGAAGGAGGTGTTTGTACCATAAAATTTTATTTACTGTGTGTTACTTCACGCCTCGGTATTATGCCATCCTTCTCGTGGTAAAGAGAATCTATCAATAGCTAGTTTATATTTCTATCGTTAGATATACTTCTTTTGCTAGAGGATAAAAATTAAAGGATGTAGCAGCCAATTTATCTGATTTTTTCAACAATATTAATTAATCCTAAAAATTGTGTTTATAAAAACAATGTCAAGCTTCTTTGATACAAAATTCTAAAAAACAGCCTGTGGATTGATATTGAAATATTGGATTTAGCAATACTTGTTAACCTTGGCTTAACGGATGTACAACAGTCTTAAATGAATTACAAATAAATCTACTCACTGCTTCAAACAGTACTTTAGAAATAAAATAGGATTGCTATAGCTGCTCAATGTAGCGATCGCTGACTGCTTTCGAGATTTTTTGTTTGCTGATGAGAGAATTTATAGAAGTGTTAAAAAAAATTATAAATGGAATTTTTATGGTAATCATTTAGCAGTAGATAAATGATTGAATGCAACTATGAAAATCAAAGTGTATTGCTGAGAACTGGTGATATCATGACCGAGGAAGATTCAGGAGGGATAGAGTTCTCAAATTAACCCAAAATTTTTGCCTAATTGTGAGTTGAGCGAAGTTGTGAGACAACATAGCTAATTATTCTGTAGATGTTTCATCTGGAGGATGAGAAAAGGGAAGCAGATTTAATACAAATAAAATGCCAGATGAATTAGTCGAATTGAAATTTTAAGTCGTTACACTTTAACAAAACTAGTAATTCAGCAACGGATGTAGCAATTATGACTAAATATGACAAAGTTTTTAATTCACAAAAGACACTAGAACAAGTCCTAACTCCAGAAGAAGCTGTAGCAGCGATCGCGGTAGTAACTGCAATTGCAGATGCTTCGGCTGAAGAAATTGATCCCGAAGGTTTAGCAGGTATTCTTTGGGAATTTGAGGTTTTTGAGGAATACTCAGAAGATGAAATTATCGAAATAGTCGATAGACTGATAGGGATTGCAGAAACAGCAGGAATCGGGCCTTTATTTAACACCGCTAATGAATCCCTGACTGAAGATTTAGTATTAGATGGTTTTGCGGCTGGCGTAGTTGCACTTTTAGATGAAGAAGAATTGAATATCCCTAAAGATAAACAACCTTTCCTAAAACAGCTACAAACATCTTTAGAACTAGAAGATGAAGAAGCAGACGAAATCGTCAAAGAAATCATTTCTGCCTTTCAAGCAGCAGAAGATGAAGATTACCTTGATGACGACAATGACACAACCAGACTAGAAGAATATACTGACGATGTATATGAATCGCCTTTAGGAAATTTTACAGTTCCGATTCCCGTTGATGCAGAGCAGGGAGGAAAAATTCAAACTCAAGAAGGAGTAGTTGGCTTTTCTGATGACTTTGGTACTTTGCTGCGCATTGATTATTATCCTATCCCTCCAGAACAGTTAGAGGAACTAGAATCTCAAGGTCAGAAAGAATATTTGCAAACAATATTAGTAGAAAAGTATGTCCCTCAAGCAATTTTTACTAATGTAGCAAATGCCCAAGTTAAATATAGTGAATATCTAGAAGACATCTTTGCGGGAGCATATTACGCATTAGTTGATCTGCCTAAAGGTTCGACAATATCACAACAAGAAAATAATGGAAATTCAACAAGATTAGATGCATACCGAGGCTTGCTAGCTTTTATTAATGGTGAGTTTTTGTATATAGTTAGCAATCAACGCAACTTTTTAAATGGTGAAATTCCTGCTGAACTTGAAGAAGAAGCTGAATATGTTAAGGATAATATTTTGTCATTTGTCGAAACGATAGAGTTCTCTTAAAAACACAATTTGTAAGAATTCAGCACCCAAGAGTCAAAATTTAGAAGTATCTATAGGATTTGTAACTCACTCCTTCTCTCGGTGCGTTAAGCGTTGCTATAACGCACCCTACAATTTCACCTTTACTTTATAAATCATCTCTAACATTAAAGTGTTCTTCGCTTAAACTGTATAACTATTAATTTTTTTTCCAAATATGTTTGTTGAGATTCAAATCTTCAACAATGTCCAGCATCAGTTGGATACTTTCAAAATATTCTCGCATCGGGGCAAAGCTTAACATAGTTGTAAAAAGTTTAGGCTCAAAAATTTCATCTGGATAATCAATAGCTATGTATATCATGTTTTCTACAAATGACACATAAAAATTTTTCTTAGCTTTTTTTCTAAATTTAACTAACTTTGCCATTAAATTTGTAGATAAAACATATCTCGCTTCTACTTGATCATCCCCGTAAACAGTAAAGAATTTGGCAAATTCCGGATCTTCTAATTTAATGACTTTTTCTTTTCTATTGTTTAAAGCATGAAGATTTGTATTTAATAAAGTTGGTAAAACTATAGTTCTACCACTAATATTTTTATTAAACTCAGCTTGAAAAAATAATCCTTTAAATATCGTTTTTCTAGTTACTTCGTTTTTTAAAACTTCTTCTTGAAAATTTTCATAACTTATGTTTCTACCTCGCACTACTCTACTAGTTATATAAGGAATACTTTTAATTAACTTGATTAACAATAATATACAATATAATGGCAGAAAAGCTCCAAAAATCATTCTAGTTATAAACCCAGGTATCATCATGCTATGTAGCATATTTAAATGTTTAGAAAATGTCAGATACTTTACCCAATGATGCTGTAATTCTACTTCTGCACTAATTTCAGAAAAAAAGATGAGTGTTTCATTAACGTTGCCATAAATACATTCATTTTGCTGTAATTTGTTGGGTTTTAAGAGAGTTGGAAAAATCTGGCTATGAAGGAAAGCAGACATAGTATATTGATTATCTGCTTCTGAGGCATAACTAGAATAAGTCAAATTTTGATTAGTATTAATAAAATCAAAAATCTTTTGAATAATTTTGGATTTAAATCCGCTAGTATAAGTTTCTGTGGCAGAAGTATAAAAAGCTATCCAGCCCCATAAACATGATAAAAATCCTAATAAAAATAAAAATATGAGTAAATATGGTGGAGTAATTTTGGAAACAAAACAGAAAATAATATATTGTAACGGAAATAACTTGATCAGAATGCCAACAATAATAAATATAATAATACTAACAACTAGTACAGATTTTATCGTTAGTTTTCTAACTTCCTCAAACTTTTTTAAATCATCTAATAAATTATTTTGACAAAATAGTTGGAAGTCATTTAAACTTCTCATTGTCATTTTGACATTAGCAGCTTTTTCTTCTGGCTGTATGTTTTGAGATTGCGGTTGAGAAGTTGATTCTGAAGCTGTTTCTGATGATGTGTAAGTAGCCGAAGTTGGTGATAAAGTTGAAAGAAATTGTCGCGCCCAAATCTGCGTTACTTCTTGATTACTATTTGTCAGTTGTTGACAAAGTGCGATCGCTTGTTCTACTTGTTCATTTCCTTTATAAGCTTTAACCAGCCACATTTGCGCCTGTTCATAGTTTTTTACGGCTGTATCAGTTCCTTGGCAAAACTCCTCTAAGGCTTTCACAGCGTCATCATAGCGACGAAATTTTAATGCTTTACTTCCGGTTGCAAGTAATTCGGATGCTTGTTCGGATGTTAACAGTGTCCGACTGCTATCTGCTGGAGTTGCTACCGCAGATTCAGCAGGTAAAGATTTCAAAATTCGTTGCGCCCAAGCCTGAATTTGGGGATTGTCACTTTCTGCTAGTTGCTGACAGCGCAAACGCGCTTCGTGATGTTGTCCTGTCAGATTATATGCTTTGACTAAAGCTGCTTGTGCCTCAAAAAATTCCTTACATTTCTTGTCAGGAATTGTTTCGCAGATTTGACAAAAATTTTCTAAAAAACTGACTGCGTCTGAATAACGCTCTTGCTTTAGAGCTTCTAATCCTGATTGAAATAATTCTAAATCAATTAGCATAAAACTTTCCTATAAAATTTTATAAATTACACTATGGTTTATGGATTGAACAGATTTCTGACATTCACATTTTGTCTTTCTTGTGGCGATGTTTGGAATTGTACCTTTAAGCGATAGTTCATCCACGATGCAAACAAGTTAGTAGGAAACATTTCCACAGCATTGTTATATTCGGTTACGGCAGTATTATAAAATCTTCTGGCTGCTGAAATTTGTTCTTCAATTTCATTAAGTGAATACTGCAACTGAAGAAAATTTTCATTAGTTTTGAGTTCAGGATATGCTTCTATTGCTACTGTAATATTACCTAAATTTCTAGAGATTTGATTTTCTAGAGCTATTCTTGTGTTATCATTTAATCTTTCTGATATTGCTCTGGTTCTGAGTTTGGCAATCTCTGTTAAAGTGCTTTTCTCAAATTGCATATAATTTTGAGCAACCGCTACAAGATTCGGTATTAAATCCCATCTTTTTTGCAGTAACACGTCAATAGTAGCAAATGCTTGCTCAACCTGATTTTTTCTTTGAATTAATTTATTGTATAAGCCAATAATAAATCCAATTACAAAAATTATTATAAATATTGGTACTAGTGCTAGCAAAATAGTTGGCATATTGATAACTAGAAATTGAAAAAGGAAATTAACTTACGTACTTTATATTTTAGTATTAGTTAATGCTAGGCTATAACTGTAATATTAAGTAATAATCAGTTCAATATTATTAGTTAATTACGTATAAATAACGAGATACCCGACTTCTTTAATAAATTGGGTATCTCAGGCTTTTAATTTTTGCAAGTCAACAAGCAAGAGTAACTCAAACTCAAAAACATAAAAGGTAGGGTGTATCTAGGCTAAAGCGTTGCATTATAAATGTCTTGTGGAATGGGCTTCTAGCCCCTCCGTTGCGGGCAGGATGCCCACACCACAAGAGGTAATTTTATGCACTATTTTAGGTTAGATACGCCACTATTGTTGTTTAATGTTTAATTAGTTTGACCTACTTAATTGGTCAATCACTGCAAAACAAATATCACGCTTTTCAGCAATTAGCTTAATACCTGATTGTTCAAGATTTAAAAAATCTAATCCTTTTTCTTTACCAATTATGTTCCCGGACGAGTACGAATATGATCTGGCATATGATGGCGATCGCCTAATATTTCTAACAAAGGGCCATTAACGTCAAATTTCACCATACTTACCGACGCGACCAAAATATTCACCCGATAGCGATAACGTCCCAAATCAATTCCCAGTAAACTGCAAAGCATAATCCGAATCGTCGCTTTATGGGAAACTACTAAAACATTACCTTGGGGATATTTTTCTTGAATTTCAGCAATTACAGGCATAGAACGGTTAGCAATATCTACCGCAGTTTCTCCACCTAATGGTGCATTCCAAGCAGGTTCGGTCAACCATTTTATATAGTTCTCGGCGTAATTCTCTTGGGCAAACGATTTACTCTTACCTTCCCATTCGCCGTAACTACCTTCTCTCAGCCCGTCACGCAACTGCATATCCATACCGATAGCATCGCAAAATGGCTTGGCAGTTGCAATTGTTCGCTTCATCGGGCTAACATAAACAGCTTCCCACTTCAATTTTTTATAAACATCAGCAAAACTCTCTGCCATCTGTATCCCTTCTGTTGTCAACTGGGCATCAGTTTTACCGCAGAAATTACCAGTTTGACTAAAAGTAGTTTCTCCATGTCGCAGGAAATATAAATTAAGTGTCATAGCTTCTATAGCGATTGGAATAAAGGAGATTGCAAAAATAAACTACCATCAATCTCGCAGTTGAGTATGTACCCTCAGGACAAAGTAATCAACCAAAAAAGTCAATCAACGACAAACTTTTGAAATCAAAGATAAAATTAGCGGTTTCAGCTAGGGGTATCTACAAGTCTTAAATACAACATCAAAAAGTTTTCAGACATCCTCTAAAAACAGGTAATACCAAAAGATAGAAGATATCTCTGAGATAAAAATTTATTGTGATAACAAAACTTATATGTGAATAAAAAATCATGACCAAAAGTGAAATTGTGCCTCAACAAAAACCACTGATTATTGCTGGAATCATTTTAGGGCTGGGGTTAAGCGGCTTTATTGATGGTATTTTATTGCACCAAATCCTGCAATGGCATCATATGCTTAGTAGTGTTAAACCTTTAACAAACGACTCAAATATAGATTTAAACATGGCATGGGATGGTTTGTTTCATGTCTTAGACTTTGGGTTGACTGTGACAGGAATTATCCTTTTATGGCGCGCCGGTGGTCGTGAAAATGTTGATTGGTCATCCGAAACATTTTTTGGTTCTATACTTATTGGTGCTGGATTATTTGATGTAGTTGAAGGGATAATTGACCACCAAATTTTGGGTATCCATCACGTAAAATCAGGGCCGAATCAGTTAGCTTGGGATTTAGGATTTTTAGTATTTGGGGCGGTGCTTGTCCTAGTGGGCTGGTTAATGTTACAAAAGAGCAAAAAAACTTACTAGTTTCCCTATGTCCACTGATACCTTTGAAAAAACTAGCTGGAGTTGGCAGATATCTCAATTCCAGCGACAAGCCGGAGAATGGGTAGAATATCAGCTTGACCGCTTTCAAAATTCTTTATCACGCTTGTCTCCAGGATGGCAAATTAGTCCTTGGTTAGGTAATTTGCTAACCTTTTTATTTTGGCTGATAGTTGCTTTATTTGCGGCTTTTGTGATTTGGCGTTTGTGGCAAGAATTTAGTCCCTATATATATTCTTGGCTATCTAGAGGCAATAATTCTGTTGATGCTGCAAGTAAAAATCGCGCTAATGATTTATCTGTAACACTATGGTTAGAGCGATCGCAAGAATTTTATCGTCAGGGTAATTACCGCGAAGCTTGTCGTTGTCTTTACTTAGCTATCTTGCAACACTTGCATGATACTAAGCTTATACCTCACAAATTCAGCCGCACAGATGGCGAGTATTTAAAATTACTAAGTTCAACTGTCACCCCAGTACAACCTTACGAAACCTTAATTACTACCCACGAGCAATTGTGTTTTGGGAATGCTGAGATATTGCCAGAAAATTATCAGCAATGTCAGCAAGCCTATCAAGAGATTGTTGAGCGGAAAGTATAAAGTGTCAACCTTTAGCCTTTTGACCAATCACCAATGAAACGTTCAAACCGCATTGCTTGGATAGGAGCGATCGCACTTGGTGTCATCATTATACTGAGTTTAGTTGCTGCTCCTAATACTAAAATTTACACTGGCTCTACTTATAATCGGTCTGCTGACGGCTATGGTGCTTGGTATGCTTTTATGCAACAGCAGAATATTGCTATCCAGCGTTGGCAAAAGCCGCTTGAGAATTTGAAGGTAGAGAAAACTCCGATTACCTTACTGCGGGTGAGTAGCTACCCAAGAGAACCTTATTTGTTGTCTGAGGAACATGAATTTCTCAAAAAAGGCAATACTTTGGTAATTTTAGGCGTTAAAACACCTGTAACGGAAGCTACCTTTCACTCTCTGCAACAATCTACTTTTGGTAATGTCAAAATTGCCACACGGAGACGTTATAAAATTGATGAAAAGGAACAGCAGCGAGTTTCTTTAGGCGATCGCTTCGGTGCTATTGTTTGGGAAGAACAACGCGATCCAGGCAAAGTAATTTTTTCTACAACTCCTTACTTAGCCGCTAATGCCTATCAGGATAATTTAAGTAACTTCCAATATCTCGCCAGCTTAGTCAAGCAGAAAGGCAATAAATTATTTGTAGATGAATATATTCACGGTTATAAAGATGCTGATGTCAGAGAAAGTGAAGGTGAAAGCGACTTATTGAGTTATTTTGCTCAAACTCCTGTCTTACCTATGTTAATGCAAACACTAATTTTATTACTAGTGTTAATTTGGGCAAAAAATCAGCGTTTTGGCAAACCCATAGCCTTAGAAACCCAAGTTGTAGACAACAGCCAAGCATATATCCAAGCTTTAGCCACAGTCTTGCAAAAAGCCGAATCTAGCGACTTTGTTATCGAAATGGTAGGTAAAGAAGAACAACTCCAACTACAAAAAGCCTTGGGGTTAGGGACAACACCGCTAGAACGGCAAACATTACTGCAAGTTTGGCAAGAAAAAACAGGCACAAGTGCCGTAGAACTAGATGCAGTATTAAAATTAGCCACCCGCAAACAACGCATAAGTGAACGAGAACTGTTAAGCTGGTTGGCAAAATGGCGAACCTTCAAATAGAAGCGACCCTATGACTAAATTTGGGCGGGAAACAGGTAGCGTTATACATTAATAGATGTATCTCTCACACCTGACCAACTCAGGCTTGGTCTTTCGCAGCGAAGGGTTTGGAAATGTTTGCTTCCTCAGAGACTCCGATAATTGGAACAATTTTATTGATAGCTTTCGCCATTTTGGGCTGGGGCTTGTATCGCGCTAGACCTTTTGGAAAACTGGGAATCTTAGCCTGGTTGCAGTCAGTGGTTTTAATGGCTCCCTGGCTGTTATTCTTCGGTTTATTTGCCGCCGGAATTTACCTCAACATCGTTGGTATTCTGTTCTTGGTGGTAGGTTCGGCTGGTTTGTACATCTACCTCGGTAGACAACTGCGGGCTGCCGGGCAAGATGCCATTCTCAAGCAACGGGCAACCCAAAGGTTAGCGGCTAATTCTTCACAGGAAGGCGATGCTGCACAACAACCAGCAGTCGGTGAACTGAAAATTGAAGTTCTATCAATTCCTGAAGCAGACTTAAACGCCATTAAAGGCATTTTCGGTCTTGATACCTTTTTCGCCACAGAAACGATCGCCTACCAAGAAGGAGCTATCTTTAAAGGTAATCTGCGCGGCGAACCCCAAGAAGTTCACAACCGCCTCAGCACCAGCTTAAGGGAACGTCTGGGTGAGCAATATCGCCTATTTTTGGTCGAAAACACAGACGGTAAACCTGTGGTGATTGTACTGCCTAGCCGTAACGATCCCCAACCGACAACAGTAGCGCAAAAAGCCTTTGCTGGTATATTGCTAATTGCAACTGTCGCCACCTGTTTAGAAACAGCAGGTTTACTGTTGAACTTTGATTTATTTGCTACCCCAGAACGGTTAACCCAAGCTTTACCCATCGGACTGGGCATATTTGCAGTTTTAGTAGCACACGAAATTGGTCACTGGATACTAGCGCGTCGTTATCAAGTGCGCCTTAGCTGGCCTTTCTTTTTACCAGCTGTGCAAATTGGCTCTTTTGGTTCAATTACCCGTTTTGAATCTCTTTTACCCAACCGCACAGCACTGTTTGATATTGCTTTGGCAGGCCCAGCCGCCGGGGGTATCGTCTCTTTAATCATGTTGATTGTTGGGTTATTGCTTTCTCACCCAGGTAGTTTATTTCAATTGCCAAATCAGTTCTTCCAAGGCTCAATTTTAGTAGGTAGCTTGGCGCGAGTTATCCTTGGTTCAGCTTTACAATCATCTTTAGTAAGCGTCCATCCTTTAGTCATCATTGGTTGGCTGGGTTTGGTAATTACCGCTTTAAACCTAATGCCAGCTGGTTCTCTAGATGGCGGGCGCGTAGTTCAAGCGATTTATGGTCGCAAAACTGCTGGAAGAGCAACAGTAGCAACTTTAATTTTGCTGGCGTTAGTTTCACTCGGTAATTCTATGGCCATGTACTGGGCAATTGTGATTCTGTTTTTACAACGGGATTTAGAACGCCCCAGCTTAAATGAAATCAGCGAACCCGATGATGCTAGAGCCGCTTTAGGTCTTTTGGCTTTATTCTTGATGATTGCAACTCTCCTACCTTTAACTCCTGGCCTAGCTGGGCGTTTAGGTATTGGCGGATAATTATGAAGTGTGAAGTCTGAATAATCTTGAACAGATTAATTGTAGTGGCGTGACTCAACTAATTAATTAGCCCACGCCACTATTACCACAAACACTCCGCGTTTAACTGAACTTTATTAGGTTATGGGTTACAGGTTACAGTGATTTGATGTTGGTTTACGGCGCAAATAGATTTAGCATATTGCTGTCAACATCTCTCATGCGCCTCCACCCAACCTACTAGTATTTTTTCAGACTTCAGACTTCATTAAGGTTTCCAACCAGCTAACAAATTAGGATAACTTGCTGGTGTGGGGAATATGTTCTTTAAGCCAGCTTGACGCATTGAGGTTGGTTCTTTGCTCAAGTTCCACAGACTTTCATAGAAAAAGAAAGAGACACCAGCAAAGTTGCGATCGCGTACTTTCTGCACCTGGGTTTGAATTTGAGCGATCGGAATAGATTTATTCTTCAATCCAGTTATAATCCCAATACTCACCGGAATATGACTGCGTGCAACCTTGACTTCGGGATACTCTAATTCGCTAACAAACACATTCAAATCATCTCGATATATCTGCAACACTAATTCTTCAATCAGTCCCATGCGTTCCCATTTCTGCCAGTCAGCTAAAAAGAATTCGTAAGAAAAACGCTGGGGATTCGGTGCAACGGAAACTAGACAGTTCTTGTTCGTGGTTTTAATCGCTGTGAATACCCGCTTCATAAAGTCAGTGATTTTATTCGCCCGCCAACTCACCCATTCGGGATCTTTAGGATTTTTTGATGGGGCTTTACCACGGTGTTCTTTTTTATAAAGTGCTACTGTATAGGCATCGTAGCCTAATTCAGAAGGTAAACCGAAATGGTCATCAAATTGAATACCATCAATATCATAGTTGCGGACGATTTCAACGATTAAATCTTGAATAAATTTCTGTACGTCTGGGTGGAAAGGATTTAACCAAACCCGATTATGTATACCTTCCTTAACAATTTTTGTGCCATTGCTGCGACTTGTCAGCCATTGGGGACGATTTTTGGCTAATAAGGAATCAGCAGGAGCCATAAAACCAAATTCAAACCAGGGAATTACAGTTAACCCTTGTTTGTGTCCTTCATCGACAATTTCTTTGAGCATATCGCGCTTTTGCAACCCTGGTGTGGGATCAAGCGATCGCCCAATGACTTTAGCTGCTACTTTGCTGGGATATAATGTATAACCCCAATTCCACACCGCCGGATAAACGGTATTAAAGTTTAATTCATCCAGTCGTTGCAAGGCATTCTTGAGACGGTTGCGTTCAAATAAAACATCACTGTCAATATTTGTTAACCATACTCCTCTTAATTCTGACGCAGGCGATCGCCCAATAGTAGTTTGTGCTGTTAACGGAAATGAAAGCATAACTGGGGCAATCATACTGAGGATTATTATGACCGCAAATAGTGCTTTCTTTCTACGTTGATGAGTATTCCACCACAGTAACTCAACACACCACTTGACAAGTTTTTTCATATTTGGTTACAGGCAAAAGAAGACATGGAAAAATGACTAGTATATCTGGACAGAAGTTGCTTTTGGTCTACTATGCCAAAATCAGCTTTCCATCCTGAGTCTGCTTTGCCTCTAATTTGCAAATATTATTGTAAATTAGATTACACTTCACTTATCTATCAATATTTGTATATATTGGCATATCTTGCACATTTAGCATTATGCTATGTATTACCAGAAAAAATTTTTTCAACTATCAGTCTGCTATTTTTAAATATAAATTTATAAGTAATATTACTACAAATAATTGCTATCTTTATAACTCAGTGTGAGGCGAACAATGAATAGTGTAAATACTTCGCAAAATACTCTGACTAACAGTTTAACTACCGCCCAGAGGCTAGTAAGGGCTATTAAAGTTGCATCTGGGGAGTTTTCTTTGATATTAGCCTGTTGTGATTCTGTTACTAAACAGCAGGAGATCCTGAAGTTATTAAAAGAATTTTCAACGGTAGCGATCCAAGCAATTAAATTATCGCCTACAGATGAGACACTTTATACAACCATCACAAATAGTATCAGTGTTTGCCATCCTGAAGGATTGATAGTGTATGGTTTAGAGTCAGTAGTAGCAATAAATCAACTACTGATTAGCACCAATCTCATGCGAGATGAGTTTCGGAAAAATCTTCACTTTCCTTTGGTGTTGTGGGTAAATAATGAAATTCTGTGTAAATTAGTTTGGTTAGCACCCGACTTCAAAAACTGGGCATCCACAACCATACGGGTTGCTGTTCCTGAAGATACATTAATACAAAATCAATGCCCCAATAGCTTAACAAAATTTAATACTTATAGTAAATAGTTATTTTTAAACCTAGTCAGACGACGATTAGACTTGCGATCGCTATATATAGTTCCGTACAAAATTGTGGTAAAAATTTAGAAACACCAATCTGTAGCACAGCGTCTATGGAAATATCTGCCTGCAAAGACAGATACTTTAAAAATACCAACAAAGTATAGCTTTAGGGCTATATATTTTTTTGGCTATTAATGACTAAATATCGGTCTTTAATACCTTAAATATTTACTCACCAAGGCATCTTATTTTAGTAAATTTATGCTGAAAACTTATCATATTACTAATCAAGCCCGAATCTTTACAGCTTTAATTTTGACAGGCATTTTGTCTGTTGGTAGTGGTTTAACACTCATCAAAAGTGCCACAGCTAACCCAGCCAACTTGTCACCAGCTATCACTAATGAAGTTAACACAGCTAAAGCTGAACTAAATAGTTTACCGTCAACCGTCGCTAACGCAGTGCTAAGAGATTTAACCAACAGAACCGGAATAGCTAGCAGAGATCTGCAAATTGTTAGTTCTAGTGAAAAAACTTGGAGTAATGGTTGTTTAGATCTGCCACAACCAGGTGAATTATGCACCCAAGCCTTAGTTCCTGGTTGGCTAGTTGTGGTATCTAATGGCACACAACAATGGACTTATCATACCAATAAAAATGGTAGTTCCTTACGTTTAGCGGCTAATACAAATAATCAATTACCACAAGCAGTTAGGAATGCGGTTTTACAAGAGGCGCAAGCAATATCAGGATTACCAGCGCAATCTTTGAGAATCATAGTTTTTCAAGCAACAGATTGGGCAGATGGTTGCGATCGCCCAACATTTCCCAACCCTTGCGATCCTATTCTCCTCTCTGGTTGGCAAGTAACTGTAGGTGCTGGAAATCAACATTGGGTGTTCTTGGCTGATAACAGTGGTTCACGCATCAAGCTGGTTAGAAATGAAGTCTAAAGTCTATGCTTGAATCAGCCACTTCATCCGAATAAATCAAGGTAAATCTAGCAAGGCGTTAACCTTGCTACTTTTTCATAGAGTCCAATCAATTCCAAATCAATTAGTTCCCAATTAGTGATACACCACTGTTAACAAATATGTGGTGATTTTTTTTGACAATTAAAAAAATTTATCTTATGGCAATAGCCAAGGTAGTTAGGACATCAGTAAATCATAAAACTGAGACAGCAAAAGACTTTTAACTCTGACACCTGTCCTCTATCTCTTGTTACCTGTTATAACTTTCATTACAAATTTTTGCACGAGTAAAAAATAAGTGCATCTGCCATAAGAGCCAAGAATCAACCCGCCAAGCAGCCATTGATCGAGGTTCCACAGATGAATTTAGAGAAATATCGAAAGTATCTTGGTCATAGTGTAACCATTTGACAGGTAAGTGTCCCATCGGTGTTGTTGGAGATAATTTAAAAGTTATGTGGTCGTAATTTAACCATTTTCCCTGTTTTCGCCAACCAAGGCGATCGCCAAATTTCTTTTGAGTTTCATAATCTACTTGACCGCCAATTTCATCCCAAATGCTTTGCTGCACAATAAAACCAAAATAGCCATGACTATAGTGTTGCCAAAGGCGATCAATTTTATCCAAAGCTTGACAAGAAAAGTTAAGAATATCTTCCTTATAAACTTCGTTCCAATAATTCTTACCCATGACTTGTAGCATTAATTTAGCTGTTTCAATATCAGCTTCTCGCCATTTGTAATCTGCAAGTAAATTTTGCAATTTACTATAATCAATGTGCCAGTTACTTTCGGAGTATTGGGTAAATTCAATATCCGTATTAGGTGATACTACTAATTCTGTTTCTTCAGGTTGAAAATTGAGAAGTACAAAGTCTGTTTCTACTATCCCTAACACTTTTTTTTGAGCAATTAGTTGAGTAGACATATAATTAGATATTAGGCTAATTGTTTGATTTACATTGATTTCATTATGGCTAAAATCAAAATCATAAACTTGCCTATCTAATAATTGTGTCTGAAAAAAAGCATCTTCTAACCTATCTTTTTTCTCATAGCTTGCAACTAATAAATTAAATAAGTTATGAGAAATTGAATTATTGTCTTGGATAGTTAATAAATTTGATTGAGGATTTAAATCAGTACTAGCTAAGTGTTGGATTTCTCCTACAGTTGCGTAAAAACTTGCATCTATTTTGACTACCTCATCTATTAAAGATTGAAACGGACTAAAATAATCTTGGAGATAATTTTCTAAATTAATCGCTTTTTCAGCTATTTTGGCAATTTCTCGCCGAATTTTAGTCGCTCTGATTTGATATTCATAAATTTCTTGATACACCTCTATATCTTTGACTATTTGCTGAATAGCTTGCTTTTGATTTTTAGTATCTTCTGCTAAGTTTTTGATTCCTTCACTAAGCAATCTTACCTTTTCTAATATTAAAAGGTTCGTATTACTTAATAATAGAATTGATTTTAAGTTTTCTTCTTTTTCTAGATTTAGCCTTTCAATAACTTGAGAATTATCAATATTTTTTAACTCTAATTTGTTTCTTTCTTCATTAATTTTTTTAATTTCAATATATTTTTGATTAAACAAATTTTTCCAGTCATCTATAAATTTTAACAAAAATTCTTGATAACTATCTTTATAATTTTCAACAAAATCAAGAAGTTGGGTATAATCTTTAATTAGTAATTTAACTTCTGCAAAAATCTCTCTTTGACTAATTTCTTGTTTTCGTTTAATTATTCCCCAAACATAAGAATGAGACTTATTACCATTTTTAATTAAAATTTGACATTTTTGAATTTTTTTTTGAATTTTTTTTAAGCTTGGGTTTTTTATCAGAGGAAATTTATATTTTTTTTCATAAATTGTAATTGAAGCATAAGTAATTAGTTGTTGCTTTCTAGCTAACATCACTGATTCTAAAATATATTAAGTAGCTGCTAAATTTTGATTCATTTCCACACTAGAATATTTTTGTCATAGATTAAAGTCAAACTACTCTTGTTAATTCAGATAAATTTACTTTACGGTATGGCTAGGCTTAATCTATTATCCATTTCAATACCTTTGGGTCTTTGTTATAGCGGTATGTAACGTTATTGTTTGTAGTGATCGGTTTTCCTTGACTTGCTTTGGTTCTAATAGTAGCAAGGGAATAGTCGGTTAAGTTTTTAATCTCTTGATGAGACAATCCTACAATTTCAGTTATTACTACTGAAGATATTGGTTCTATTTTGCATTCCTTTCGAGGTGCAATATCTATTGTGATTTGCTCTTTTTTTACTGATTTAATAGCAAGTCCTTTTTGTAGTTGGTAATCTTCTATAGAGACAAGCTGCCAACTAGATGTTTGTGAAAGTTCTAATACCCATTGATGATAGTTAAATAAGCTTTCTCTGTGACCCACACTGATAAAAGTTGTTTTATTTTCTTGTAATTGTTGGTATAAATTACCTTCGTTATTTAAATCTAAAGCACTCGTTGCTTCATCTAAGATAGTGAAACTAGGATGCGTAATTAATAGCCGTGCAAAAGCGAGGCGTTGTTGTTCTCCTAAAGACAATATATTTTCCCAAGGAACTTCCGTATCAAAACCATTTACACGAGTCAGTAAGTGTTGCAGATTAACTTGTTGCAAAATCTGTTCGAGTTCTTTGTCGCTCATTTTTCGGTCAGTATGCGGATAAAGCAACTGTTCGCGTAAAGTACCCAAAATGATGTAAGGGCGTTGAGGTAAGAATAAGACATCTTTGAGGGGAGGACGCACCAGACGACCAGTTCCCGCATTCCACAAACCGGCGATCGCTCTTAATAAAGAACTTTTACCCCTACCGCTAGGGCCAACAATCAATAACCCTGCCCCTGGTTGAACAGTCAGCGTTAAATTTTCAACAATTACCTGCTCATAGTTCGGCGTTTTTAAGGTGACATCCTCAAAAGCCAAACGGTTCTCTTCTACTACTTTGATAGTATTGACCTTTTCTGGTTCTTGACTAACAGCTTCTAAAGTATCTGAAAACTGGGCAAAACGCTTTACATAACTAGAAAATCGTCCAGAAACCCCAAATTCGCCTATTAGCTCTCCCAGAGCATTAGAGAACATAAAGCAAGCAAAACTAATTTGGTTAATTTCTCCATAGTCAATTTTATCTTGAAGAAATAAAGGTGTCAGAATAAACATCGAAAATACACCAATAGCAGACTGATATGCTCTGCCAAAAGCGTCTTGTCCTCTCTCCAAACTCAGCCTACGTTCAGCAGTTTCTATAACATTATTAAATCGACGCTGAATTATATTTAATTCTTCTTTCTCTCCGTGAAAAAAAGCAATTGATTCAGCGTGATTGCGAACATGAGTTAGGCAATAAGCAAAGTCAGCTTTAAAAGCAAGTTCTTCTTGATTAACTTTAGATATTACTTGATTTAAAGAGATCGCTATTAAATTACCAATAATTGTATAAATAATTAAATAAAAGGCAATTTCTGGGTAAACTGTCCAGACAATTAACAAAGCACTACCTATTTCCAAAACTTTTTCTAAAAAAGTAGTTGAAAATCTCACAGCATTACTAGTAATAGGTTCTATTTCTTGAGCTAGACGTTGATCTGGATTATCTACATCAGATTTAAAATTGATTTTGTAATAAGCTTGATTGCTAAGATATTTATCTAAAATATAATTATTTAACCATTTATACCAGTCAAGAATAATTTTTTTTCTGATATATCGCAAGGAAGTTACTAAAAGAACCATCCCTACAACAATCAGGCTTGATAGCCATAAAGTACTTTCATATTTTTCAATGTTTCTTTCTTCAATAACAAGATCAACTACATAGCGATTCCAATAGCTATTTGCAGCATTTCCTCCTACTATTCCAAATATTAATAATAATAGAAGAATCAGCATCCCCCATGAACGAATCACATCTACAAATGCTCTTCCTTCTGCTTTTGTCGGATACCAATAAGGCCCGGCAACTACTTTCACATCATCCCAAAATTGAATTAAGGTAGAAAAAGGATTTGTTGTGTTTTGCTCTCGCACAGATGGAGTTTGCATATTCTCAAGATGTAGCCGTTAATAATTTCACTAGTAATTTTGAAATAGCCTTTGAGAATTTAAGTTAGACTCAGAGGCTATTTTTATTTTCAGCGAATGCCTAAAAATTTTTATGATGTTGTATTTGAGACTTATAAACCCCTCTCTAGCTACCTTAAAAAAGGGGGCTAGAGAGGCTCAAATCAAATGTATTAGATTACTGGTTCCTCATCAACGATTTCGATTGTTTTAGGAGTAGGGCCTTCATCAGACTCAGTAACGACGATTGGGCTAATGTGATGTTTCAGTTTGAGTTTTAGCTCATCTGTAATAGGTAACTCTTTAATTTCTTTGAGCAAAAATCTCACAGATTCAGTTTTGCTACGTTCTGTATAGATGAGCTTGAGAACGTTTTCAATTCCAAATGCTGTTATATATTCTGCTAGAATGCCTACCAGTCCAAGCAAGCCTAAACCTCCCAAAAGCCCCAAAGGCCCACCCAGTGATGACAGCATTGCGACAACAGCAGCAACACTACCGCCTGATGTAGCTGTTGCTATCACAAAAAGTATCCCAGGAAGACCTAAACCAGCAATTTTTTTGACGAGTTCATCCATTGTACTTACCTACAATCTTTATAAGGTGAAAACATGACTAATTTCTTTTTTGAAGAAATTAAAAATCTTACTTCTTGCACCTAGCGTTGGCGAGTGTAAAATGTATGCCAGTTGCCTGGTGCAAGATATAAGAAATCTGAATTTAACCCACCAGAAGACTACACAATTCATCAATTTGTTGACTTTTTTCAGAAATCAGTCTATGGGCTATAGCTTGTAGCTGGCGAGTATTTTGTAGTTTAATATTATCTATTTTCTCTAGCTCTCCATCTAAGAATGTTTGAAAGCGATAATAAAAACTTTTAGCTTCTTGCTCGCTAGGCTCAAACAATAGTTCTAATTCTCCAGATACCACTTCACTACCACCATCAAACACAATATTTAAAAGTGGTCTTCCCCATTGCAAAAGTCCCCAATTTTTGACTTCATTATAAGGATAAGCACTCGTCAGCGAACCTGTCCCTAAAGATACTAATAAAATATCTTCTGTATTGAGAGCTTTTTCTGCTTTTCGCTTACTAGCAATTTGTGCTTCTAAAACTGCTAAGTGGGCTGGATTATTAGCAAATACTCCACCATCAATTAAAGTATAAACTATGGCACTATTTTCCGAATTTATAATACGATGGGGAGCAAAATAGGTCGGGGTAGCACTAGTTGCCAATGCTGCATCTAGAAGCGAAACGCCCCCACATAAATGACGAAAACTTTTAGATTCTCTCTCTTGTTTTTCCAGTTTGTTTGTTAAAAATACTGGAATTCGTTGCTCGATATCGTAACTAGTTACAAAAACGTCTTTGAGATTATTTTCTAGAAAGGCACTACCAAAATATTGCCTTAAAATTTCTTCCTTACCATCAGAAGAATATTTTGGCTGAAGAAATATATCTTCTATTGGCCCAAGTAATCTTTCAATCAATGGTTCATAAAATATTTCTACCCCGTACTCAATAAATAGTTGTACCAGATCCTCAGCAGTGTATTGGGCTAGTGGCAAGTCATCAGATGATCCTAACTGGGGTTTAGTTAGTCCAAGTGCTAAAATTCCGCCACTTGAAGTGCCAGCAATTAAATCAAACAAACTAAATATAGGCTTTTGTGTTCGCCTTTCGATTTCCGCTAAGAGGAATGCAGGAATAATGCCCCGAATACCACCTCCATCAATGGTCAGTATTTTATATTTGGGATGGGCTTTTGTATTCATACTTTCTGGCGATTCCTCCTGAGTGAATGTTTGTACTTGTGGGATATTTTCAGGAACTTCGGTTTCGTCTTCATGTGGCTGGAGACTTACTAAGGTGGGAATAATCTCGGATTCTTCTTTGTTTGCTTCTGTCTGCTGAATTTCCGGCGATTGGTTTTCTTCTTCACTGACTATTGATACTGTTGCTGCTAATAAATTTGTAGTTAGAGTGGCAAGATTTTCTTCGGGAGTAACTTCTGTTTCAATTTGAATCTGTTCTTGAGTTTCTTCTTGATTAGATAATGGTGCTGCAAACGGAACTGGACTTGGTGATTGTGTAGCAAAGGGAATTTCTGCTAAATCCCAACTAGGATTCCCACGAAAATTACCTTGATAAGACTTTCCTACTTTGTTTGTGACAGTTGTTCCTTCTCCGTCATCTAATTTCCAATAGGCTACTAATCCTTCTTCATCGCCAACTATTAGTCCACAACGATGAATCTGGAGTTGTTCATGAGTACAAGGATAATTCCAAACGCTAATGTTTGCTAATTGCCCATTGAAATAAACTTGTTTGTGTAAAGTTGCGCCCAGAGTTACAGAACTTGTTGCTTTGTTTAAAGATGTCCCTCTCAGAGAATCGTTATATTTATTATCATCAAGATATATGGTTACTTGACCACTATTAAAAATAATGGCAAAAAAGTGCCATTGTCCTATAGTTAATTCTCCTTGACCAAAAGTTTTGCTATTTTTACTAACAGTTTCATCAATAAAAACATCTAAGCTTCCTGTTTCACTAATACCAAACTCAAAATTATCGCTGTATCGCTCTGATGAACGAGCAAAGAATACATTGCGTGTGCCGTAACTAGTAGATTTATTTGTTAGTTGGTGAGGTTTTATCCATCCTGAAACTGTAAAGGCGGCACTCCCTTCGGCAAAAACACCGCTAATATCTTTTCTGCCAAAATCTATATAATCATCCACACCATCAAATGTTAAAACTGTTTGTGCATTTATTATGTCTGTCACAAGATTTTAATCTCCAAATATAAATAATTATTAGTTTAAAAAATCAGGTATAGGAATCCGGTTTGATTACTGAATATACTTTTGTAGTCAGGCAACAGGCGAAACAAAAACAGATAACAATGTACTGATTTTTCAATCAAATACTAATCCTATATTAAATAACAATCTATTAAAAGAAACACGGCTGACCTTCAAAATTGTAGTTGAGGTAGATGGTTTAGCTGCTATTTTTACCTAATTTTTATTATTTACTAATACTTCTGCGATCGCCTGTGAAATGGGATAGTGTGGTGAATATAACTCTAACCAAAAAAATTCCCCGACTGGGTTAACTTCGAGGAATACGTACCGACCATCGGGGGTGACAATAATATCAATTGCTCCGTAGTTTAAGCCAAACTCAGCCATTAATTTGAGCAGCTTTTTCTCAATATCTTCTGGCAAGTTGTATGGTTGCCAGTTCTTAGCTAAGGCTCTCCCCTCTTTGCGCCAGTCGTAAGTAGATCCTGCCAAGCTTTGAGAATCTACTGCGGCAGTAAATACGCGGTGTCCGACAATAGTTGTCCGCAACTCCAACGCCTTCGGTACGTTTTCTTGAAATGTCATTGGACAAAAACGTAGCCCTTCCATATTCTCCAGATCATCATTTGTAACTGGAGTAGTAAATACAACGTTTTCTCTTCCTTGGTCATCATAGATAGCAAAAGAAGCAAGCATCTTGGTGATTATGCCTTGCTCTTGACAATCTTGAGCGAATTGCTTGACTGCTTCAGGATTATTAGAAGTTAGAGTCCGGGGAGTTAAAAGTCCAACTTCTTTTGCAACTTTCAACTGTAGTTGCTTATTATTAGCCCGATCCACATTGGATATTTTATCAAAGTGGAATCCTGGGAGGCTGGTAATCATCCCTCTAACAGTAACCCGACATTCCTGAATTGACGCATCTCTATATTGCTTATCCATCGAATTGGGAATTTTCTGCCCGTAGCGCATCCGCCGATACCAAACTGAGGACACTTCACTCAAATCAAGCTTTTGTTCACCATCAGTAATAATTACCCGTTCAGGATCTCCAGAGTAGATATCTAGCTTGACTTCGGTAGGATATCTGTCTGTATCAAACCGAAATGTTTTTTCACCTCTAGCCTCAATTTCTTTGATTACTAGCGGAATGCTTTCGTTGTCGTTGCTAAACGTAACTATTAAAACGGTCATAAAAATTATGAAATATGAAGTATGAAATATTTAATTTGGGCTTTGCCTAAAGTGCGAGATGATTTTGTTGTTTTGTATGATCAGCTTCTTGCCCGTCTCTAATGCCTATCCCACAAGAATCATGCCTGAATTTAGTTGACAGTAGGCTATGTGCGATCGCACTTGAAATTGGCAAGTTTTGACAACTTTCACCTTGATTTAATCTACTAGTTGCGTGAGTCCTATTGTTGTAGCCATTAAACACATACCACTAATTAAGTATGTGTACAAGGAAATTTAAGACAGTTAAGGAATTAATGAGAAGGTAGTTAAAAGGCGGTTTGTAAATAAATGCAAGGATTCTGTGATTTCCGCCAGTAATTATTTATTAAATTTTTAAATATTGTTAACTGTCTTAAATGTCTTAACTGTCTTAAATATCTGCTTAACTGTCCACTTAACTGTCTTAACTGTTATTGCATTTTTTTGAAAAAACTGAGATTATCTATCTACTGAAGAATTGCCAAAATTAAATTTTTATTTTTAATTAGCAACAATTTTAATTACTGAGTAGCTGAATCTAAAAAGTATCTGCAACCTAATGCATTTAGACAATCATAGAAAATTTTTAGTAATAAGTAAGGCAAAATTTATCTATTTGCAACTAGATAAATGAGGTTTTATCTGTGTCTTTTAGGAATATTTACTAAAAATTTAGCGAAGTAAGTTTATCTATTTAATCAAGGGTAAATATTGTTAGGGCTACAAAGGCTCTATTTGCACATTATTTTTTGTTGTAACACAAATATGTCACAACTTTAAGGTATTTTAATGAACACAATTAACAAAACAAATTTTCCACTCTCATCTGGACAAGAAGCAATGTGGTTTATCTACCAAATTGCTCCTGAAAGCATTGCTTATAATATTTTCATTACTGTAAAAATTAATTCTTATTTAAATATTTATATTGTTGAGTGTGTATGGAAAAAAATTATTCAAAACCATCCTATTCTTAGAACCACATATACTAGTTATGAAGACAAACCTGTTCAGCAAGTTAATCAACAGCAAAAAATTAATGTTGAAGTAATAGATGCCAGCATTTGGAGTGAAGACGAATTAAAAGAGAAAATTTATGCTACATCTGACCGACCTTTTAATTTAGAAAAAGATTCAGTTCTCAGGGTGAATTTATTTACGCGTTCAGCGCAAGAACACGTTCTTGTGTTAACAATGCACCACATTGCTGGGGATATGTGGTCTTATGATTTACTGCTGAGTGAATTTCAAACTTTGTATGCTCAAGAAATTGAGCAAGCTAATCAAAAGCAAACCCAGGTAACAGCAGATTCTTTAAGTAAGAATAAAACTTATGCAGATTTTGTTCGCTGGCAATTAGAAATGTTATCGAGTTCCAGGGGAGAAAAACAGCGACAATACTGGCAAAAACAATTAGCTGGCGAATTACCAATTTTGAACTTGCTCCCAGATAAACCCCGCCCCCCAGTACAGACTTATCAAGGAGTATCACATATTTTAAAGCTAGATGAACAGTTAACTAAAAAACTCAAAAATCTAGCTTTCGTTTCTGGAACCAGTCTTTATCAAATTCTGCTCACAGCATTTTACATCCAACTTTACCGTTACACCAATCAAACAGATATCCTTATAGGCAGCCCCATGAGAGGTCGGCCGGGTAAAGAGTTTAAAGAGATGGTCGGCTACTTTTCCAATCTGACTGTTTTACGGGTTTCTCTACAAGAAGATGCCACATTTCATGAACTTCTTGCTCAAGTCAGCAAAACAGTTAGACAAGCCCAAAAGCATCAAGATTACCCATTTTCTCTGTTAGCAGAACAAATCCAGCCACAAAGAGACCCAAGTCGTCATCCTTTGTGTCAAGTTAGTTTCACTTGGCAAGCACAAACTTGGTGTGAACGAACAGACAATTCTTTGCACAGTCAAGAACTAGTGCTGGAAATGGAGCCATATTTGCTTGGGCAAAGGGGCGCACAGTTAGACCTGAGTTTAATGGTGCGAGAAGCTCAGGGGATTTTAGAGCCATGCTGGCAGTACAATACTGACCTTTTTGATGCAGCGACAATCAGGCGCATGGCAGGGCATTTTGTGACCTTGCTAGAAGGTATTGTTGTCAACCCAGAGGCGCAAATTTGGCAATTACCTCTGCTGACAAAAATTGAGCAACAGCAGTTATTAGTTGAGTGGAACAATACCCAGGTAGACTATCCCTCTGATAAATGTATTCATCAATTATTTGAGGAGCAGGTTGAGAAAACACCCAATGCTGTGGCGGTGGTGTTTGGTAATCAACAACTGACTTACTACGAGTTAAATTGCCGTGCTAATGGGTTAGCACACTACTTATACTCCTTGGGTGTAGGAGCAAAGGTACTAGTTGGGTTATGTGTAGAGCGCGGTCTCCTAATGGTCATTGGACTGTTAGCAATTCTCAAGGCGGGTGGGGCTTATGTACCACTTGACCCTGAGTATCCTCAAGAGCGTCTGAGCTTTATGTTAGAAGATGCTCAAGTTTCAGTGCTACTTACTCAACAGCATCTAAGTGATAGACTACCACAGCATCAAGCGACAGTCCTCTGTTTAGATACTCAATGGCAGGCGATAGATAAGTCAAGCCAAGATAATCTGAACACTGATGTACAAGCAACTAATCTGGCTTATGTGATTTATACCTCTGGTTCTACAGGAACACCTAAAGGTGTGATGGTTGAGCATCAAGGACTGTGTAACTTAGCTCAAGCTCAAATTCAAACTTTTGGTTTGACTTCAGATAGTCGCGTTCTTCAATTTGCCTCCTTCAGTTTTGACGCTTCGATTTGGGAAGTCGTCATGGCTTTTGGCTCAGGTGCAACGCTATATCTGGGAACAAAAGACTCGCTATTGCCAGGAAAGCCGTTGATTGAACGATTACGAGATGATGCGATTACGCATATCACATTACCACCATCGGCGTTAGCAGTGATGCCACAAGAGGAACTGCCAGCACTGCAAACAATCATTGTCGCCGGAGAAGCTTGTCCGGCGGAATTAATCAAGCAATGGTCTGTGGGTCGAAACTTATTCAACGCTTACGGGCCGACAGAAGCGAGTGTTTGTGCAACGATCGCCAAATGCACCCCGGAAGATGAGAAAATATCGATTGGTAAGGCGATCGCCAATACCCAAGTGTACATCTTAGACAAAAATTTACAACCAGTACCTGTAGGTGTGCCAGGGGAGTTGCACATTGGGGGTGTTGGGCTGGCAAGAGGCTACCTCAATCGAAGAGAACTTACGCAGGAAAGATTTATCAACAGCCCCTTCGGCACTGGTCGCCTCTATAAAACTGGAGATTTGGCGCGTTATTTACCAGATGGTAATATTGAATACTTGGGACGAATTGACAACCAAGTTAAAATACGGGGTTTCCGCATTGAATTGGCAGAAATTGAAGCAAGATTAAGCCAATATGAGGAAGTGCAGGCTTGTTGTGTAATTGTCCGTGAAGACAATCCTGGTGATAAACGCCTAGTCGCCTACGTAGTAACGCATCTAGGGCAGATACCGACGGTTAACCAGTTGCGCTCTTTCCTGTCTAGCCGACTGCCTAATTATATGGTGCCACATACGTTTGTCATGCTGGAATCACTGCCACTAACTCCTAACGGCAAGATAGACCGCAATGCTCTACCAGTGCCGGATTCCCGTGGAGAACTCCAAGTCAGTTTTGTAGCACCACGCAATCAAATCGAAGAAATACTAGCACTAATATGGTCAGAAGTTCTACGAGTAGAGAGTGTAGGTATTCACGATAACTTTTTTGAACTGGGCGGTGATTCAATCCTCAGTATTCAAATCATTAGCAGAGCCAAGCTTGCTGGATTGCAACTTACCCTCAAGCAATTATTTGCACATCCAACAATTGCCCAATTGGCAACAGTAGTAGACACAATCAATAAAATTGAGGCAGAACAAGAATTAGTCACAGGTACATTACCTTTAACCCCCATTCAACATTGGTTCTTTGAGCAAAACCTCTCCCAGCCGCACCACTTTAATCAAGCATTTCTACTCTCAGTACCATCTGACCTCAAGCCGGAGCTATTGCAGCAAGTATTCAAGCAATTGCTAGTACATCACGATGCTCTGCGCTTACGTTTTACACAGTCTGACTCTACTTGGCAGCAGATTTACTCTGCGCCGAATCATAGCGTTGCTTTCTCTTACATAGACTTATCAGCAATTCCCGAAACTGAACAACAAGCAGCCATTGAAGCTCAAGGTAATTTGTTGCAGGCGAGACTAAATCTGTCAGAAAATCTAGTACAGATTGCCTTTTTCCATCTGGGTATTGACAAAAAGGCACGATTACTGATCGTTGTCCATCATTTAGCAATTGATGGTGTGTCTTGGCGGATTTTATTAGAGGATTTGCAAACAGCTTACCAGCAACTTGCTCTAGGTAAAGCTATTACCTTTCCTGCTAAAACAACGTCTTTCAAAGATTGGTCTTTTAAATTAACCGAATATGCACAATCACAAGCCTTCAAATCAGAAGCGGCTTACTGGTTGGATGAATCTCGCGCCGCAGTTCCATCTCTACCTGTTGACTATATAAAAGGGGCAAACACTGTTGCAGCAGCTAGTACAGTATTATTGTCTTTAAGTGAGGCGGAAACTCTTGCTTTGCTGCAAGATGTACCAAAAGCTTACAACACTCAGATTAACGATGTACTACTGACTGCCTTGGTGTTAGTTTTGAGCAGATGGACTCACTCTCAGAGTGTGCTGTTCAACTTAGAAGGTCATGGGCGGGAAAATATTGTTGATGGTGTGGATTTATCACGTACCATCGGTTGGTTTACGACCATCTTCCCTGTGCTTATTGAACTCCCAGCTACAGACAATCCAGCAGATGCTTTAAAATCTGTCAAAGAACAATTACGGGCTATTCCCAATAAAGGAATTGGCTATGGATTATTGCGCTATCTAAGCCAAGATACAAAAATTGCGAATCAACTACAGGCATTACCGCAAGCTCAAATCAGTTTTAATTATTTGGGTCAATTCGCTCAACTGCTTAATACAAATTCTTGGATGCAGCCAGCCAGTGAGTCTGCGGGAAAAATGCACGGTTGGCAAAATAACCGCACTCATCTGCTAGAGATTAATAGCATTATTACGGGAGAACGTCTACAAATAGAGTGGACTTACAGCAGTAATTTTCATCAGCGCACCACAATTGAAAGTTTGGCGCAAGAATTTATCGAGACATTGCAGAAACTTATTGCTCATTGTTCATCTCCTGAGAATGGCGGTTATACACCAACAGATTTCCCATTAATCAAGCTCAACCAGTTAGAACTAGACCAACTGTTGGCAAGTTTAGGCAAAACTAACTGGCGAAATATTGAAGATATTTACCCACTCTCCCCGATGCAACAGGGAATGCTGTTTGAAAGTTTGTATGCTCCAGACTCAGGAGTGTATTTTGAGCAGTGTAGTTATGCTTTGAGTGGAAATTTAAATGTATCAGTATTTGAGCAAGCTTGGCAGCAAGTGATAGCACGGCATTCTGTCTTGCGAACTGCGTTTGTTTGGGAGAATGAGCAACAGCCACTTCAAGTAGTGTATCGGCAGGTAAACGTTAACCTACAAAGCTATGATTGGCGAGAGCTATCTGCACAAGAGCAGCAAAAAAAATTAGAGCTTTTGTTGCAGTCACAGCGACAACAGGGTTTCTATTTGTCTATTGCACCACTGATATACTTGGTTCTCATTCAACTAAGTGCAGATACTTATCAATTTATTTGGAGTTCTCATCACTTATTGCTTGATGGTTGGTCAGGACGTTTGATTTTTCAAGACCTGCTGTCCTTTTATCAAGCAATTTCTCAGGGTAAAAATTTAGCTATTAAACCAACTACCAGCTACAGCAACTATATTGCTTGGCTACAAAAACAAGATCAAGACCTAGCTCGGCAATTCTGGCGGCAGAAACTTCAAGGTTTTAATCTACCCACTCCTTTAAGTGTTGATCAGCCATCGTCAAACCGTAAACCGTTAAATTCTCGCTACAGTAAACAACAAATCCACCTGACAAGAAAAACGACATCTGCCATACAAACATTTGTGCGACAGCATCAGTTGACACTAAATAGTCTAGTACAAGCCACTTGGTCATTACTTTTGTGTCGCTACAGTCAAGAAACTGATGTAGTGTTTGGTGTTACTGTGTCTGGTCGTCCACCTGAGCTTGCTGGCATTGAGTCAATGGTAGGATTATTTATCAACACTTTGCCAGTACGCGTTCAAGTTTCTGGTGAGACTCAAGTAATAGATTTGTTGAAGAATTTACAAGCACAGCAAGTTGAATCTGAACAATATTCATATAGCTCACTGGCAGAGATTCAAGGTCTGAGTGATGTGCCTAGAGGAATGTCTTTGTTTGAGAGCATTGTTGTCTTCGAGAATTATCCTATTGATGAGGCAGCGCAACAGGAAAATTACAGTTTCTCTATAGACAATATTCACGCCATTGAACAAACTAATTATCCTCTGACGGTAGTGGTTGTTCCTGGTGAGCAACTGTTTGTCAAGATTAGCTACGAGACTAGCCGATTTGATGATGACACAATTACTCGTTTATTAGGACATTTCCAAACATTAATTGAGGGAATTGTTGCTCACCCAGAAGAACGGATTTTACAATTGCCAATGCTGACGCAACCTGAGCAACAGCAGTTATTAGTAGAGTGGAACGATACAACAGTAGACTATTCACTTCAAAAGTGCCTGCATCAGTTGTTTGAAGAGAAGGTTGAACGCACCCCTGATGCAGTAGCGGTAGTGTACGAAGACAATCAACTTACCTACGAACAATTAAATCGTCGCGCTAACCAGTTAGCACACTATTTGCGTTCCTTGGGTGTAGAGCCAGATGTGCTGGTAGGTATTTGTGTAGAGCGTTCGCTCGATATGATTGTCGGACTATTGGCTATACTCAAAGCGGGTGGTGCTTACGTCACACTTGACAGTGGGTATCCTCAAGACCGCTTGAGCTTCATGATAGAAGATGCTCAGGTTTCTGTGCTACTCACACAACAAGAATTACTCAACAAACTACCAGAGCATAGCGCACAACTTGTTTGTATAGATAGCGATCGCTCAACCATAGCGCAACATAGCAACAAAAATCCAGAAAACACTACAACACCAGATAATTTAGCTTATGTTATCTACACTTCTGGTTCTACAGGTAAGCCTAAAGGTGTTTTAGTTAATCACGCTAATGTAACTCGTTTATTTGCAGCGACAAATGCTTGGTATAACTTTAACTCTCAAGATGTGTGGACAATGTTCCACTCTTATGCTTTTGACTTTTCTGTGTGGGAAATTTGGGGTGCATTGCTGTATGGTGGAAAACTAATAGTAGTGCCTTATTTAGTGACGCGATCGCCTGAATTATTCTATAAGTTATTGTGTCAAGAAAAAGTCACAGTCCTTAATCAAACACCTTCAGCCTTCCGCCAGTTAATTCAAGCAGAACAGTCAATTACATTTCCCCCTGCTTCTGACTTGAACTTACGCCTAGTAATCTTCGGTGGAGAAGCACTGGAACTAAAGAGCTTGCAACCTTGGTTTGATAGACACGGCGACACCTCACCCCAGTTAGTGAATATGTACGGGATTACAGAAACCACCGTACACGTTACCTATCGCCCATTGAGCAAAGCCGATTTGCAAAGCACGGCCAGTGTAATTGGTCGCCCCATACCCGACTTACAAGTATATGTACTAGATGAATATTTACAGCCAGTGCCTATTGGCGTTCCTGGCGAAATGTACGTTGGTGGTGCTGGGGTGGCGCATGGTTATTTGAATCGTCACGAGTTGACCCAACAACGGTTTATCTCTCATCCTTTTGAGAAGGCAGAAGGCAGAGAGCAGCGCGTTGCGGGGCTTCCCCCCGTTGTAGAGACTGCGGAGAGGCAGGAGGCAGAAGGAAATAAATTATACAAAACTGGTGATTTAGGGCGGTATTTACCCAATGGCGAATTAGAGTATTTAGGACGCATCGATAACCAAGTAAAAATACGTGGCTTCCGCATTGAGTTGGGAGAAATTGAGGCATTACTGGCTTCTCATCCGGCGGTGTGGGAAAGCGTGGTGATAGTCCGAGAAGATGAACCGGGCCATAAACGTTTAGTAGCTTATGTAGTGCCGCAGCTAGAACAATCTCCTACAGTCGCAGAGGTGCGTCAGTTTCTCAAGGACAAGCTACCAGAGTACATGATCCCAAGTGCTTTTGTGCTGCTAGAATCCTTACCCCTCACCTCTAACGGCAAAATAGACCGTCGCGCCCTGCCAAAACCAGAATTAGACAGCACACTGTTAGAAAAATATGTTGCCCCGCGTACACCTACTGAAGAAATGCTGGCGCAAATTTGGGCGCAAGTATTGAAAGTAGAGCAAGTAGGTATTCATGATAACTTCTTTGAACTAGGGGGACACTCGCTACTCGCCACCCAACTAGTTTCACGCATCCGCAACATTTTCAAGGTGGAAATACTATTGCGTGAGTTGTTTGCCGCAGCTACAGTTGCCCAATTGGCGCAAGTAATTGGGCAATTAAAGCAACAGGACTTAGAACTTTCTACAGCACCTATCTTAAGGCGGGTAGAGAATGCAGACTTACAATTGTCTTATGCTCAACAGCGTTTATGGTTTTTAGACCAATTCGAGCCAGACAGCCCTTTCTACAACATACCCATAGCGTTGCGTTTAACAGGAAAACTGGAACTTACCGCCTTAGAGCAAAGCCTACAAGAAATCATTGCACGCCACGAAGCGTTACGCACCAACTTCATCACAATTGATGGACAACCAATTCAAGTTATTAGGGGAATAGGGAATAGTGAACAGGAAGTAGTTTCCGTTGTTGACTTAAAGCACTTATCTGCAAATGAACAAGAAATAGCTGTACAGCAAATAGGACAATTACAATTTAGCCAACCCTTTGACCTAGCAAAAGAAGCATTAGTCAGAGCCAAATTAGTAGTGCTATCCGACACAGAAAATATCTTGTTTGTCTGTATGCACCACATAGTCGCTGATGGCTGGTCAATGGGTGTGTTTATCTCCGAACTAGCAACACTTTACAACGCTTACTCAATAGGTCAGTCGTCACCTTTAGCACCATTGCCAATTCAATACGCAGACTTCGCTATTTGGCAAAGACAGTGGTTGGTAGAAGATGTATTGCAAAGCCAACTAAGTTACTGGGAACAACAACTAAAAGATGCACCAGCTTTATTATCCCTACCCACAGACCGACCAAGACCATCTGTGCAAACCTACAACGGCACACATCAAGAATTTGCACTGTCTGGTGAATTAACTAATAAGTTAGCAAAACTGAGCCAAGAACAAGGTGTAACTTTGTTCATGACGCTGTTGGCAGCCTTCGATACCCTGCTTTATCGCTATACAGGACAAGAAGATATATTGGTGGGATCGCCCATTGCTAACCGCGATCGCTCCGAGATAGAAGGGTTAATTGGCTTTTTTGTCAATACTTTAGTCATGCGAACTGACTTAGCAGGCAATCCCACCTTTAGCGAATTACTAAGTCGCGTTCGAGACATGGCAATGTCGGCATACTCTCATCAACATTTGCCCTTTGAAATGCTGGTGGAAGCATTGCAGCCAGAACGGGATCTCAGCTATACACCACTGTTTCAAGTAATGTTTGTCCTCCAGAATGCGCCCACATCTGGATTAGAACTAACAGGTTTAAATGTTAGTTCCTTCCTCATCAAAGGTACAACTTCCAGGTTTGATTTAACCTTAATTATGCAAAACAGTCCAACTGGGCTGGTAGGAGTATGGGAGTACAATACAGACTTGTTTGATGCTAGTACCATTGATCGCATGACAAGTCATTTTGTCACCTTACTTGAAGGTATTATTGCTAACCCAGAACAACGAATTTCTCAATTGCCACTGTTAACAGCAGTTGAGCAACAGCAGTTATTAATAGATTGGAACGATACAGCAGTAGATTATCCCCTGTATAAGTCCATCCATCAGTTATTTGAGGAGCAAGTGGAACTGACACCTGATGCAGTAGCGGTGGAATTTGGAAATCAACAACTAACTTATTCCCAATTAAACTGTCGCGCTAACCAGTTAGCACACTACTTGCAGTCTGTGGGTGTAAAACCAGATACCTTAGTTGGTCTGTGTGTCGAGCGTTCTTTAGAGATGGTCATCGGACTGTTGGGGATTCTCAAAGCGGGTGCAGCTTATGTACCACTTGACCCAGAGTATCCGAGCGATCGCTTGAGTTTTATTTTAGAAGATACTCAAGTAAAAGTTTTACTGACTCAACAGCGACTTATTGATAGGCTACCGCCAAATCAGGCAAAACTTGTTTGCTTAGATACTGATGCTGAAAAGATTTCCCAGTGCAGCCCAGACAACATCATTTCTGGCGTACAACCCAATAACTTAGTCTATATAATTTACACTTCCGGCTCTACAGGACAACCCAAAGGTATAGCTATGAGTCAGCTTGCCCTTTGCAATCATATCTTGTGGCATCGGGACAACCTGAAAATTACTCGTGCAAAAACCCTGCAATTTGCTTCGGTTAGCTTTGATGTCTCCTTCCAGGAAATCTTCACTACTTGGTGTTCTGGCGGCACATTATTCCTCATCACAGAGGAATTACGCCGTGATGCTTTAGCATTATTAGGTTTTCTGCAAGAGAAACAAATTCAAAGGATGTTTCTCCCAGTTGTCGGCTTACAGCAATTAGCAGAAGTCGCCTTGGGGAATGACATAGTTAATACTGGTTTGCGGGAAATTATTACTTCTGGAGAACAATTGCAAATTACCCCTGCAATTTCTGGATGGTTGAGCAAACTAACTGATATTACTTTGCATAATCAGTATGGGCCGTCAGAAAGCCATTTAGCCACCAGTTATACTCTGCCTGACTTCATAGACACTTGGCCGCTACTTCCTTCCATCGGGCGACCGATTTCTAACACGCAAATTTACATCCTCGATAAATATCTACAGCCTGTACCCGTGGGTGTGCTGGGAGAAGTGTACATTGCAGGTGTGCTTTTAGCTCAAGGCTACTTTAACAGACCTCAGTTAACACAAGAGAAATTCATTCCAAATCCTTTTGAGAAGGCAGAAGGCAGAGAGCAGCGCGTTGCGGGGGTTCCCCCCGTTGTAGCGACTGCGGAGAGGCAGGAGGCAGGAGGTAATAGATTATACAAAACAGGGGACTTAGCGCGTTATTTACCTGACGGTAAGCTTGAATCTTTAGGACGCATTGACAATCAAGTTAAAATTAGGGGTTTCCGTATTGAGTTGGGCGAAGTTGAAGCGGTACTGGGTCAACTAAGTGATATACAAGCCTCTTGTGCGGTTGTCCGTGAGGATATACCAGGCGATAAACGCTTAGTCGCTTATATTGTGCCGCAACCAGAGCAAACAATCTCTATTAGCGAAGTACGTAACTTCCTCAAGGAAAAGTTACCAGAATATATGGTGCCAAGTGCAATAGTCATCTTGGAGGCTCTACCGCTTTCTGCTAACAGGAAATTAGACCGCCGCGCGTTACCTGCACCTGATTTACACAACCAATTATCAGATCAGTATGTCGCCCCACGTAACCCCATTGAGGAAATTGTGTCAGTAATTTGGGCGCAAGTGCTGAAAGTTGAGCGAGTTGGTATTCATGATAATTTCTTTGAACTTGGCGGACATTCTCTACTAGCAACGCAATTAGTTTCTCGCGTGCGTACTAGCTTGACAGTAGAATTACCATTGCGGAGCTTATTTGCTGCACCAACGGTTGCTGAATTATCCCAACATATTCAACAGTTACAGCAACATGATCTAACAACATCAGCCATCTTACCAAGAACAAGGGATGCAGATTTACCACTGTCTTATGCTCAACAGCGTTTATGGTTTTTAGACAAGTTAAATCCCAATAGTCCCTTCTATAACTTACTTGTAGCTTTGCGTCTAGATGGTACTCTCAATCAAACTGCGCTACAACAAAGCTTACAAGAAATTATTAATCGCCACGAAGCGTTACGCACTAACTTCATTACAGTTAATGGAGAACCAGTTCAAGTTATTAAAGAACAGGGGACAGTATCAGTACCAATTGTTGATTTGCAGCATTTATCTATAACCGAAAAAGAAATTACTTTGCAGCAATTAGCGCAACAACAAGCTCACCAACCCTTTAATCTGGCAGATGAATCATTAATCAGGACAACATTAGTAGTGTTGTCTGAGACAGAACAAGCATTGTTCTTGTTTATACATCATATTGTCTTTGATGGTTGGTCAATGGGTGTGTTTGTCCAAGAATTAGAAGCTTTATACAATGCTTATTCCCAAGATAAAATGTCACCGTTAACACCACTGCCAATTCAGTATGCAGATTTCGCAATTTGGCAAAGGCAGTGGCTACAAGGAGATGTATTACAAAGCCAACTAAATTACTGGGAACAGCAATTAAAAGATGCACCAGCCTTATTATCCCTACCTACAGACCGACCAAGACCGCCTGTGCAGACTTTCGCTGGCGCATATCAGCAGTTTCTACTGTCAGATGGGTTAACTGATAGGTTGACAAAACTGAGCCAAGAGCAAGGTGTAACTTTGTTTATGACGCTGTTGGCAGCATACAATACCTTGCTTTATCGCTACACAGGACAAGAAGATATTTTGGTGGGTACACCAATTGCTAACCGCGATCGCTCGGAGATAGAAGGGTTAATCGGCTTTTTTGTCAATACCTTAGTTATCCGCTCTAACTTAGCTGGTAATCCCACTTTTAGCGAATTACTAACCCGTGTTCGAGAAGTCGCTTTAGGCGCATACTCTCATCAGAATTTACCCTTTGAAATGTTGGTGGAAGCATTACAACCAGAACGGAATCTCAGTCATACGCCACTGTTTCAGGTATTGTTCAACCTTCAGAATGCACCCTTACAAGAATTAGAGCTTGCTGGTTTAACTGTTAGTTCATTGCCAGTAGAAAGCAGAACTACAAAGGTTGATTTGGGTTTATCGATGGAAAACACTACCCAAGGATTGTTGGGTGTGTGGGAGTACAATACTGACTTGTTTGATGCCAGCACAATTGCACGAATGACTGGTCATTTTGTCACATTGCTGGAAGGTATTGTTACTAATCCCCAAGAGCGAATTTATCAATTACCACTGCTGACAACAGTTGAGCAGCAGCAGTTATTGGTTGACTGGAATCATACATGGGTTGACTACCCTGAAGATAAGTGTATCCATCAATTATTTGAGGAACAGGTTGAGCGTACACCGGATGCTGTAGCGTTGGTGTTTGACAATGAACAACTTACCTACCACCAGTTGAATTGTCGTGCTAATGGGTTGGCTCATCACTTGCGCTCATTGAGTGTAAAACCAGATACTCTGGTCGGTATTTGTGTAGAACGCTCAATAGACATGGTGGTGGGACTACTAGGTATTCTCAAAGCTGGTGGTGCATATCTGCCACTTGACCCAGAATATCCCCCTGAGCGTTTGAGTTTCATGCTAGAAGATGCTCAAGTTTCGCTACTGTTAACTCAACAGCGACTTATTGACAGACTTCCCAAACATCAAGCAAAACTTATTTGTTTAGATGAAGTCTGGTCAGAAATTGCCCAACACAATCAAGATAATCCAAACAGTGGAGTTAGAGCCTTTCATCTAGCGAATGTGATTTACACCTCAGGCTCAACAGGTAGACCGAAAGGTGTGATGGTTGAGCATAAAGGACTGTGCAACTTAGCTCAAGCTCAGATTCAAACTTTTGGCTTGACTAAGAATAGTCACGTTCTCCAGTTTGCCTCCTTCAGTTTTGATGCTTCAATCTCAGAAATTTTGATGGCTTTGGGGTCAGGTGCAACGCTATATCTGGGAACAAAAGACTCGCTATTGCCAGGAAAGCCGTTGATTGAGCGATTACGAGATGATGCCATTACCCATATCACATTACCACCATCGGCTTTAGCGGTAATGCCACAAGAGGAACTGCCAGCATTGCAAACAATAGTTGTTGCTGGCGAAGCTTGTCCTACTGAATTAATTAAGCAATGGTCTGTGGGCAGAAACTTCTTTAATGCCTACGGCCCAACGGAAGCGAGTGTGTGTGCAACGATCGCCAAATGCACCCCGGAAGATGAGAAAATCACTATAGGCAGAGCGATCGCCAATACTCAAGTTTTCATCTTAGACAGCAATCTACAACCCGTACCGATAGGTGTGCCGGGAGAGTTACACATCGGTGGTGTAGGGTTGGCAAGAGGCTACCTCAACCGGACAGAACTAACTCAAGAAAAATTTATTCCTAACCCCTTCAGAAGAAGCAGGGGAGCAGGGGAGCAGGGGAGCAGAGAAGAAAATTTCTTTAATTCTGAGCGTCTCTACAAAACTGGAGATTTGGCACGTTATTTGCCAGATGGAAACATTGAATACTTAGGACGTATTGACAACCAAGTTAAAATACGTGGTTTCCGTATTGAATTGGCAGAAATAGAAAGTCTACTGGGACAACATAGTGATGTGCAGAACTGTTGTGTCATTGCTCATGAAGGAACCCCAGGTAATAAGCGTTTAGTCGCTTATGTAGTACCACAAAAAGATGTCACACTCACAACCGAAGAACTGCGACAATTCCTGGCTAATAAATTACCTGGGTATATGGTTCCAGCCGCTTTTGTCATATTAGAGTCCTTACCCTTGACACCTAACGGTAAAGTAGACCGTCGCGCTCTACCTAACCCAGATTTACATCAAGAATCATTAGATTATGTCATGCCAAATACAGAGATAGAAAGCATTATTGCTGACATTTGGCAACAAGTATTAGCTCTAGAAAATGTAGGAATTTACAATAATTTCTTTGAGCTTGGAGGTCATTCATTAATCTTAGTAAAAGTTAATCAACAACTGCAAGAAAAATTGGGTTTAGAACTATCAATAGTTGATATGTTTAACTACCCAACTATACATAGTCTTAGCAAATATTTATGGACTAAATCTCAAAAAGAAGAAACTATTAAAGAAAACAATTATCGCACTCAAACCCAGAGTGAAATTAAAGCTGTAAGAAAACAACAACTAAAATCCAGACAGCAACATCGTTCTCAGAAAAAAGGTGTAAAATGACAAACTTAATGCATGACAATAACGAATTTAATAATTCTGAAATAGCTATAATTGCTGTTGCTGGTAGATTCCCTGGCGCAAAAGATATTGAATCATTTTGGCAAAATATTCGAGATGGTGTAAAATCAATCTCTTGGCTGACAGATGAAGAATTAATCAACTCTGGTGTTTCTGTTGATTTAATAAATAATCCGAGTTATGTAAAAGCAAGCGGTGTTTTAGAAGATATTGAATTATTTGATGCAAATTTCTTTGCTTATAGTGCCAAAGAAGCTGAGTTAATAGATCCACAACAACGCCTATTTTTAGAATTAGCTTGGGAAGCTGTCGAAAAAGCTGGTTATGACCCGCAAACCTACAATAGATTAATTGGGGTTTATGGTGGTGTGGGGATGAATAGATATTTTCTCAACAATATCTATTCTCATCATCAATTACTAGGAACATTTGACCCCGTACAGTTAGGAATATCCAACGATAAAGATTTTTTACCGACACGAGTTGCATATAAACTCGATTTGACTGGCCCCGCAGTCAATGTACAAACAGCCTGTTCTACTTCTTTGGTTGCGGTTCATGTAGCGTGTCAAAGTCTTTTAAATGGTGAATGTGACATAGCTTTAGCTGGGGGTGTGACTCTGTGTATTCCTCAGAAAATAGGTTATTTGCATCAAGAAGGAATGATTTTGTCTCCTGATGGACACTGCCGTACTTTTGATGCTAAGGCACAAGGGACAATTGCTGGTAGCGGTGCTGGGATTGTGGTACTAAAAAGATTACAGGATGCAATCAGCGATCGCGACTACATCCATGCAATCATTAAAGGCTCGGCTATTAATAACGATGGTGCAACAAAAGTTGGCTACACTGCGCCTAGTGTTAGCGGACAAGCCGCAGTTATTGGTGAAGCGCAAGCTATAGCGGGTGTAGAGGCTGAAACAATTTCCTATATTGAAGCTCATGGTACAGCGACACCTTTAGGAGATCCGATAGAAATTGCGGCTTTAACTCAAGCTTTTAGTCAAACTACAGATCAAAAAGGTTTCTGCGCCATTGGTTCAGTCAAAACCAACTTTGGACATTTAGATACAGCCGCAGGTGTCGCAGGTTTGATTAAGACGGTATTAGCACTGCAACATAAAATGCTGCCTCCTAGCTTGCATTTTGAGACACCTAACCCCAAAATTGATTTTGCAAACAGTCCTTTTTATGTCAACACAACCCTGAAAGAATGGAAGACAGATAACACTCCTCGCCGTGCTGGTGTTAGTTCCTTTGGGATGGGGGGGACGAATGCTCATGTCATTTTGGAAGAAACTCCTGTGTTGGAGCAGGGGAGCAGGGGAGCAGGGGAGCAGGGGAGAGATTATCAACTTTTATGTCTGTCGGCTAAGACTGCGAGTGCGTTGGAGAAAGCGACAGCTAATTTAATCACGCATTTAAAAGAGCATCCAGAACTTAATTTAGGCGATGTGGCTTATACACTCAACAGTGGTCGCCGGGGCTTTAATTATCGACGGATGTTAGTTTGTCGTGATTTAGAAGATGCTGTCAAAGGTCTAGAGTCAAAACAGGTATTTTCCAACTATACAGAGATTACAGAACGGCCTGTTGTCTTTATGTTTCCCGGTCAAGGTTCTCAGTATGTCAACATGGCGCGGGAAATTTATGAGACTGAGGAAGTATTTAAAGAACAAGTTGATTATTGTTCAGAATTTTTGAAACCCTTACTAGGGCTAGATTTACGTCATATTCTTTACACCAGCGATGAAAAGATTGATGAAGCGTCAAAGCAACTTCAACAAACAGGAATTGCCCAACCTGCTATTTTTGTAATTGAATATGCCCTAGCTAAATTATGGCAGTCTTGGGGAGTAGAAGCACAAGCTGCGATCGGTCATAGTATAGGCGAGTATGTAGCCGCAACTCTCGCAGAAGTTTTCTCTTTAGAAGATGCTTTATCTTTGGTAGCAGCACGCGGACAACTGATGCAGCAACTACCCACTGGAGCAATGCTTTCTGTTCCCTTACCCGCAGACAAGGTACAATCCCTATTAGGTAAAGAACTTTCTGTTGCTGCGATTAATCAGCGATCGCAATGCGTAGTTTCCGGTTCCATAGCAGCGATAGATGCACTACAAAATCAGCTTGCTGCTCAAGGCATTGAATGTCGCCGTCTGCATACTTCCCATGCCTTCCATTCGCTGATGATGGAACCCATCTTAGAGGCATTTACAGAGCAAGTTAAAAAAGTTACTTTAAATCCGCCAAAACTGCCTTATATTTCCAACTTAACTGGTACTTGGATTACAACTACACAAGCCACTAATCCTGACTACTACGCTCAACATCTACGTTCTACAGTGCTGTTTGCCTCCGGTATAGAGAAATTATTAGCAAAGCCAGAGCAAGTCTTATTAGAAGTAGGGCCAGGACATACACTAGCTACATTAGTTAAAAGACATCAAAACAAAGCAGCCGCACAAATTGTATTAACTTCAGTACGTCATCCTCAAGAAAAGCAATCTGATATTCATGTTTTATTCAACACATTTGGTCAACTTTGGTTGGCTGGGGTGAAAGTAGATTGGTTGGGATTTTATAGTCAGGATGAGTATTATCATATTCCTTTACCAACTTACCCCTTTGAGCGCCAACGTTATTGGATTGACCCGCCACAAAAAACAGCTTGGGAAGATTCGCAAATACCCACAACATCAAAATTGTGGACACTGCTTAAACAAGCAGGTCAAAAGCAAGCAAGCATTAGAAATGCAGAACTTGACGAATTAACTTATCAAGAAAATAGACAGTGGCTAGATAATTTATGTACAGCTTACATTAACTCTGCATTCCAAAAATTAGGGGCTTTTAGTAATTCTCAAGACAAGTATTCTTTAGAAAATTTATTAGATAAATACAATATTTCTCCCCGCTACCAACAATTGTTTTCTAGATGGTTGCAGATATTAATTGAGCAAAAACAACTACAGCAACAAGAAGGATTATTTACTGGACTAGTATCATGTTCACAAGATTACATTAACGAACATTTAAAACAAGTCAGAACAAGGTTCGCTAATTCTTCTTTAGTAGATTTAGATTTAATCCAACGCTGTGGGGAAAATTTAGCGGCTATTGTTACTGGTGAACAAGAACCATTAGAGATTTTTAATAAACTAGTTTACCAAAAAGAAAACAAACCATCATATTCAGAATCATCCATAATTACTTACTACAACTCTATTGTGCGCTCCAGTTTGGAACAGCTAATCAAATCATTACCGTCATCTGTTCAGCTGAGAGTTTTGGAAATCGGTGCGGGTACTGGTGTCACTACACAAGCTATATTACCTGTGTTGCCACCACAAAGAACCAGCTATACTTTTACTGATATTGGTAGCGGCTTCTTAACTCAAGCGCAAGAGAAATTTAAAGACTATCCATTTGTTGAATATCGCTTACTAGACATAGACAAATCGCCAACCGAGCAAGGGTTTGAAAAGTACAGCTTTGATGTCATCATCGCCACTAATGTTTTACACGCCACTCGTAATATAGATAAAACACTTCATCATGTACGCTCTTTATTAGCTCCTGGCGGCTTCCTTTTAGTGTGGGAAATAACTCAGGCGAAAATTGACTTTGATATTAGCTGGGGTCTACTTTTAAAACCATTAGATGATAAAAGACGCAGCCCTGGTCAGCCTTTTATTATTCTAGACCAGTGGTTTGAAGCATTAAGAGAGCAAGATTTTGTGCAAGTTGCTGCTTTTCCTGAAACGGAAACAATTGAACATCAAATTATTATGGCAGTTGCTTCTGCATCAGCTGCGTTTAGTGTAAAATCCGGGCAGAAGAAATCAGAAAATGTCTTACAAACAAAGTCAGATACTTTTGAGTCAGAAAAATTATCAGCAAACTATTCAAGACCTAATTTACCCAATTCTTATGTAGCCCCTCGTGACGCAATTGAGCAAAAAATTGCTGAGATTTGGCAAGAATTATTAGGAGTAAAAGAAGTAGGCATCCATGATAACTTTTTTGAATTAGGAGGAGATTCTTTAATCGCTGTACAAGTTCTATCTCGATTGCGAAATATTTTTTCTATTAAATTAACTGTTGCTAGTTTGTTTGAATATCCCACAATAGTGGAAGTTGCATCCAAGCTACAAGAACAAATTCAATTAAATTCTCACTTAAGTACGAATGAGAGAGAAGAAATCGCAATTTAAATGCAATAACTTCTATCTTGTACCAAGTGATTGAGTAGTTTAAGCGTAGAACTTAGAACAGCAGACATTGAATATCCCCCTAAATTCATTTTTGAGGGGTTTTAGGAGGGGGGAACGAAACCTTAACTGAACCGTATTGGAATATAAATACATTAGACCTCTTGCATAACTATTTTTTTGTCTCACGCAGAGGCGAGGTAGAGCGTTGGGCGGTTTCCCTGACTTGTAGACGCGCTCTGCACGGCTTCCCGAAGGGTAGGCCGTCGCAAAGGCGCAGAGAAAGAGATTAAAACATGGACTTTTGCAAAAGGTCTATTCTTAACTGTCTTAACTGTCTTAACTGTCCTCTTTCCTGCTGTCTTAACTGTCTTAACTGGCATTGCATTTTATTGATAAAAATGGGATCATCTCTCTACTGATAACTTAAATAAGCAAACCAATAAGTAAAAATTAGAGTAAATAATTAGTAAAAAACAAATTTTGAACTTACAGGCAATAAAGATAATAAATTGCAATTATAAATAGTAAAAAAAACTTGATTAGGAATAAATAATTAGGTGATTGGAGGTAATTTTTCTGTGAACATTGAGCAATTAGTAGCTGACCTTCGTAACCAGGGTGTGAAGTTGTGGGTGGAAGGTGAGCAGTTGCGTGTTAATGCTCCTAAGGGAGTGTTGACGATAGAAACTCGTAACTTATTAGCTCAAAGTAAATCAGAACTTCTCTTGTTTTTGCAAGAAAAAAATGCCGCTATCAATACAGATATCCCTCTCGTCAAAGCCAAACGTCCTGAGAATTTACCTCTATCTTATGCCCAAGAACGACTCTGGTTATTAAACCAATTAGAACCAGATAGTCCCTTCTATAACGAGCAAACAGCTATAAAATTTTACGGTCAGTTAAACATTGTGGCATTAGAGCAAAGCCTCAACAAAATTATTGCTCGTCACGAAGTTTTACGTACCAACTTCCGCACCATCAACGAACAGCCAGTCCAGGTAATTGCTGATAAATTAACTCTCACTTTACCAATAATAGACCTAACAGAATTATCTGAAAGTGAAAGAGAAATCGCTTGCCAAAGATTAGCAGCAACTGAGGCTAGTCAAACCTTTGACCTTGCTAGTTATCCTTTGATCCGAGCTTGTGTGGTGAAACTCACAGAACTAGAACAGGCTTTCATACTAACAGTACACCACATTGTCGTGGATGGTTGGTCAACAGGCATATTGATGCGCGAGTTAGCAACTATTTACTCAGCACTCTGCAATAACATATCCCCAGAGCTACCTGAGCTACCAATTCAGTATGCTGACTATGCAATTTGGCAACGCCAATATTTGCAAACAGATGTCCTGCAAACGCAGCTTAATTACTGGAAGCAACAACTCAAAAATACCCCAACTTTGCTGGAATTACCTACAGACAGACCAAGACCAGCCATTCAAACTTATCGGGGCGCAACCCAATATATAGAATTATCAAAAGAACTGAGTCAGGCACTAAACGACTTGAGTAGGCAAGAGGGAGCCAGCCTATTCATGATGCTGTTTACCGCTTATGTCACCTTGCTTTATCGTTATACAGGCTCCGATGACATTGTAGTGGGTACACCTATTGCTGGCCGCGATCGCCTGGAAATAGAAGGGTTAATTGGCTTTTTTGTCAATACTTTAGTATTACGCACCAATTTGTCAGGCAACCCCAGCTTTAAAGAATTGCTTGGTCGAGTACGACAACGTACACTGCAAGCTTATGCTCATGCAGACCTGCCTTTTGATGAGTTAGTCAAAGCATTGCAGCCACAACGCGACCTCAGCCATACACCTCTATTTCAGGTGATGTTTATCCTTCAGAATGCACCCATATCTGAAGTAGAGCTTACTGGCTTAACTATCAGTCCTTTCCCAACTCAAAGCGCAGTTGCCAAGTTTGATTTAACTTTATTATTCCAGAACACCGCCAGTGGATTAGTAGGTATGTGGCAGTACAACGCTGACCTGTTTGATGCAGGCACTATCGCGCGCATGAGTGGGCATTTTGTCACATTACTTAAAGCAATTGTCGCCAATCCTCAAGAGCGAATTTCCCAATTACCCCTGCTGACAGCAGTTGAACAACAACAGTTATTAGTTGATTGGAATCATACATGGATGGACTACCCTGAAGATAAATGTATCCATCAATTATTTGAGGAACAGGTTGAGCGCACACCGGATGCTGTGGCGGTTGTGTTTGGCAATCAACAACTCACCTACCACCAATTGAATTGTCGTGCTAACTCTTTAGCTCATTACTTGCGCTTATTGAATGTAAAACCAGATACGCTGGTGGGTATTTGTGTCGAACGTTCTTTAGAGATGATTGTTGGGCTGTTGGGGATTCTCAAAGCGGGTGGGGCATATTTGCCACTAGACCCAGACTATCCATCTGAGCGTTTGGCTTTCATGCTAGAAGATGCTCAAGTTTCAGTGCTGCTGACTCAACAAAACCTGATTGAAAGACTTCCCAAACATCAAGCCAAACTTATTTGTTTAAATGAAATTTGGTCACAAATCGCCCAACACAATCAAGATAATCCAAACAATGAGGTAAAAGCCTCTCATCTAGCGAATGTGATTTACACTTCAGGCTCAACAGGTAGACCGAAAGGTGTGATGGTTGAGCATAAAGGATTATGCAACTTAGCTCAAGCTCAGATTCAAACTTTTGGCTTGACTAAGAATAGTCACGTTCTCCAGTTTGCTTCCTTCAGTTTTGATGCGTCTATTTGGGAAGTTGTCATGGCATTGATGTCAGGTGGAACGCTTTACTTGGGAACAAAAGACTCGCTATTGCCAGGACAGACGTTGATTGAGCGATTACGAGATGATGCGATTACGCATATTACCCTACCACCATCGGCTCTAGCAGTGATGCCACAAGAGGAACTGCCAGCACTGCAAACAATCATTGTCGCCGGAGAAGCTTGTCCGGCGGAATTAATCAAGCAATGGTCTGTGGGTCGAAACTTCTTCAACGCTTACGGGCCGACAGAAGCGAGTGTGTGTGCAACAATCGCCAAATGTCATGATGAAGAGAAAATAACTATTGGCAAAGCGATCGCCAATACCCAAGTTTACATCTTAGACAAAAATTTACAACCAGTACCTGTAGGCGTGCCAGGGGAGTTGCACATCGGTGGAGTCGGGTTAGCCAGAGGCTACCTCAACCGTCCTGAACTAACGCAGGAAAGATTCATTCCTAACCCTTTTGACAATTCAAAATTGTACAAAACAGGAGACTTAGCACGCTATTTACCTGATGGGAATATTGAATACCTGGGACGTATTGACAACCAAGTTAAAATTCGGGGCTTCCGTATCGAGTTAGGCGAAATTGAAGCAGCACTAAACCAACATGAGTGTGTGCAAACATCTTGTGTTATCGCCCGTGAAGATAACAGGGGTGATAAATGCCTAGTTGGCTACGTAGTAGCGCATCAGAACTGCCAACTTACAATAGGCGAACTACGCCAATTTCTCAAGGCAAAGTTTCCAGAGTACATGGTTCCTCCGGCTATTGTAATATTGGATTCTCTGCCCCTAACTCCCAACGGAAAAATAGACCGTCGCGCTTTACCCGCACCAGATTTACACAGCGAACGAATAGACAAATATGTAGCCCCACGTCACCCACTTGAAGAAATGCTGGCACATATTTGGGCGCAAGTTCTGAAAGTGGAGCAAGTAGGCATACATGATAATTTCTTTGAACTGGGCGGACACTCGCTACTAGCAACCCAATTGCTTTCACGTATCCGCAACATTTTCAAAGTGGAAATACCATTGCGTGAGTTGTTTGCTAGAGCTACAGTTGCGGAATTAGGACATTTTATTGAGCAATTGCAGCAACAGGAATTAGAACTTTCTACACCACCCATATTAAGGCGGGCAAAGAATGCAGAAATACCACTGTCTTATGCTCAACAACGTTTGTGGTTTTTAGACCAGTTACAGTCTTTGGGTGGCACATATAATATGCCCCTAACTTTGCGTCTAGTGGGAAATCTAAATCAAGCTGCGCTACAACAAAGCTTACAAGAAATTATTCATCGCCACGAAGTATTACGCACCAATTTCATTAGCGTTGATGGGCAACCAATTCAAGTTATTAGGAAGCAGGGAGCAGGGAGCAGGGAGCAGGGGATTGTATCAATTGTTGACTTGCAAAATCTACCTACAACCGAAAAAGAAATTGCTTTGCAACAATTAGTGCAAACACAAGCACAACAACCTTTTAACTTGGCGGATGAACCATTAGTTAGAGCAACGTTAGTTGTACTGTCCCAGACAGAACAGGCTTTGTTAGTGTTTATACATCACATTGTCTCTGATGGTTGGTCAATGGGTGTGTTTATTCAAGAATTAGCAGCTTTATACAATGCTTATGCTCAAGGTCGTCTGTCACCATTAGCACCACTGCCAATCCAGTATGCAGATTTCGCAATTTGGCAGCGACAGTGGTTGCAAGGGGATGTGCTGCAAAATCAACACTCGTACTGGCAACAACAACTAAAAGACGCACCCACTTTATTATCGCTACCCACTGACCGCCCTAGAGGGGCTGTGCAAACTTACCACGGGGCGTATCAAGAGTTGGTAATCTCGAAAGAGTTAAGTACTGCCCTCAAACAATTGAGTCAAAAAGAAAGTGTTACCTTGTTTATGACGCTGTTAGCAGCATTCCAAATATTGCTATGGCGTTATAGTGGGCAGGATGATATTTGCATAGGTACACCGATCGCTAACCGCAACCGTGCAGAAATTGAATCACTAATTGGCTTTTTCATCAATACCCTGGTGTTGCGTACCCGCTTGGATGGAAATCCTAGTTTTAGGGAGTTATTATCACGGGTGCAAGAAGTAGCTTTGGGTGCTTATGCTCATCAAGATTTGCCTTTTGAAATGTTGGTGGAAGCATTACAGCCAGAACGCAATCTCAGCCATAACCCAATTTTTCAGGTATGGTTTAATGTACAGAATTTGGCACAAAACGAACTAGAACTTTTTGGGCTGTCTGTAGAACCTATATTGGTTTCAGAAGCGGCTTCTAAGTTTGACTTAAGCTTGTATGTTGCAGAACAAGAACAAGGCACAATTCTGCAATTACTCTACAATGCTGACCTATTTACTTCAGAACGAATGGTGGAAATGTTGCAACAATACCACCATTTGCTGAATCAAATTGTTGTCGAGCCTGATAGAGCGATCGCTTTTTATTCTCTAGTTACTCCACAAGCCCGATTTTTACTGCCAGATCCTACAAAACCTATACCACAACCAGAATACGAATTAGTCACAACAACCTTTACCGATTGGGTAAATAGCAACCCAGAACTCTCAGCAGTGCGTCAAGGCGATCGCACTTGGAACTATGGTGAATTAGGCAATAAATCTCAAGCTTTAGCTAGGGTGATGCTGAGTCACGGTATCACAAAGGGTGATGTCGTAGCCTTGTACGGAACTCCTAGTTTTGGCTTGATTGCCAGTGCGATCGCTGTTCTGTTGAGTGGCGGAGTATTACTGACTCTCGATCCGCAACTTCCCCATGAACGTCAACAGCTAATGCTTCAACAAGCACAAGCTAAATACTTACTCTACATTGACAATCAGCACCAAGAAGACCAGAAAATATGGCAGTCGTTAACTGTTATATATGTAAATTCAGATACAGGATTAGCCGTAAATTCTTTAGAAAGCAGTCATATAACACCCCTACCAGAAATCTCTGCGGATGATGCAGCCTATATTTTCTTTACTTCTGGCACTACTGGCGTTCCTAAAGGTGTGTTGGGGTGTCATAAAGGGTTAGCACATTTTATTAGCTGGCAAAGACAAACCTTTGGAATTAATCAACAAGACCGCATTGCCCAATTAACAGGACTTTCCTTTGATGTCGTCCTCAGAGATATCTTCTTGCCCTTGACTAGTGGTGCAACCTTATGTCTGCCAGCCCCAGAAGATAAGTTAGAACCAACGAAAATTTTACGTTACTTAGAACGTCAACAAATTTCTGTCCTCCATACAGTTCCTTCCTTAGCGCAATCATGGTTAGCTAGTGTCCCCTCGGATGTTTCTCTGCATAACTTACGCTGGTTATTCTTAGCCGGAGAACCTCTAAAAGAGACGCTTGTACTGCAATGGCGAGATGTTTTTCCCCAAGCAGGTGAAATAGTTAATCTATATGGGCCGACAGAGACAACTTTGGCAAAGTGTTATTACCAAGTACCCAGCGAACCCAGACCAGGGGTGCAACTAGTCGGACAAACACTTCCAGAAACACAAGCTTTAGTTTTGGGTGCAAATCATCAACTATGCGGTATTGGGGAACCGGGCGAGATTGTTTTACGGACTCCATTTCGCAGTTTGGGCTACATTAACGCCGCCCAAGAAATGCGCTCTCGCTTTGTCACTAACTATTTTCGCAATGATGCTGGAGATTTGCTGTATTATACAGGCGATCGCGGTCGCTATCTTCCAGATGGCACTCTTGAAATTCTCGGTCGGCAAGATCATCAAGTCAAGATTCGCGGTGTACGCATCGAACTTGGAGAAATTGAGGCAGTATTAGCACAACATCCATCTGTGCATCAGACTATCGTAACTGCACCTGAAGAATGCTTAATGGCTTACATCATTCCCACTCAAGCATCAACGCCCATCATCCGTGAAATCCGCCGTTTTCTCTCTACGAAGTTGCCACAGTACATGGTTCCTTCTAGTTTTGTCTTCTTAGATAAGTTGCCATTAACACCCAACGGTAAAATAGACCGCCGCGCTTTACCCACACCTGCTAACGTTAATAATTTAGATACATTTGTTGAACCCCGTAACCAATTAGAACTGCAATTAGTGCAAATTTGGTCAAAAATTCTCAAAGTTGACAAGGTAGGAGTACAAGACAACTTTTTTGACCTTGGCGGTCATTCGCTGTTAGCACCTTACTTAATGGCTCAAATTCAGCAGCAGTTTGGTAAAAATGTAAATTTAACCAGCCTCTTTCAAAATCCCACAATTGAACAGTTAGCAACAATTTTGCAAATAGACTTGGATGATGCAAATTCATCTTGTCTAGTTCCCATTCAACCAAATGGTTCCAAGTTACCTTTCTTCTGTCTTCCCGGTGCTGGTGGTGAGCCTTTCTACTTCTATCATTTAGGGCGTTATTTAGGAGAAGACCAACCTTTATACAGTTTTCAAGCCAACAATCTAGATGGATTAGAGCCAGCCAACCGAATTAAGGAGATGGCTAGTCATTATATTCAAGTAATGCAGACTGTTCAGCCGCAAGGGCCATACTTTTTGGGAGGGCATTCTTTAGGAAGTATCGTAGCTTTTGAAATGGCGACTCAGCTGATTCATCAAGGACATCAAGTTGCGCTACTTGCCATGATTGATATGCCTGCACCAACCTCTAAAGACAAACAAACACGAATTGAGCGTCTTGATTGGGATCATGCTAGGTGGTTGATTGAGGCGATCAAAGCAGTAGAAGTTTCCCTATCTACGAATATAAATATTTCTTACGATACCCTGCGATCGCTATCTGTAGAAGAACAACTAAAGCAAGTTTTACAGCATTTCAAAACGGTGAATATGTTGCCTCCTAATGCGGAAATTACACAGTTAAAAAACATTGTGCAAGCTTTAAAAGCAAACTCTTTATCTCTGATTAACTATGTTCCACAACATACCTATCCTGGACAAATTACCCTTTTACGTGCCAGCGAAACTCCTCCAGAACATTTTAATAGTAAGTTCTCTGATATTTCCCAGAATTCAGCTATGGGATGGGAGGAGTATTCTAGCGAACCAGTAGATGTCCATTTTGTTCCAGGAAATCATGTCACGATGATGGCTGAACCACACGTTCAGGTTTTAACTAAACGCTTGAAAATTTGCATTCAGCAAGCACAAGCAAACATAGCGTTGCTAAATATTAGTAGGAATTGAAAGTAGAAATTTAAACGTAAGGAAGTATATTATGACTGCTGCATCTAACCAAATTAAATCGACAGGATGGGAAAAAAACCAAGAGTATCCCTTAACAGCAGAATTTTTAAGAAAGCTGATTGAACACCGCATTCCTCTGATTCGGCTTAAAGACTTTGCTACACCTGAAGAGTGTGAGAAGTTATATGCTCAATCTCAATTGCTTAACTTTAATGCTTATGAAGATGTCACTCCTAAAATTGAAAAAGTTGGCATCACAGTATTTGAATACAACAGCGTCAGTAAAGCAAATTATTTTCAAGGAGTAGAAAGAGCATCTAAATTAAGAGACACTATTTTTGCAGCTTCTTTCAATCCCTTGGAGCGCATCATGGAGAAATTTAGAGAGTGTGGCGCGAAGGTGCGAATTGCTTCGGAAGCAGAATACGGTAGCTATTATGCAGGGTTGATCAGAAAAATTGAAAATGGTACACAAATACATATTGATTTTGCCCCATTAGAGCAATCTGGCTGGGAAGTTTGCACAATTACCACTCAACTTTCCTGGACTTTGTACTTGAAATTGTCTGATAACAATCATGGTAAAACCTGCATTTACGATCGCCGTTGGACACCAGAAGATGAGCAATATAAACTCGATTCCTACGGATACAGCGATGCAGTCCTTGAAGATAACGATGCGATCGCTTTCCAACCTTATGTAGGCGATGTATTGCTGTTCAATACCAGCAACTTCCACTATGTTGAGCCAATGCACGGACAACGTGTAGCTTTCACTTCCATGATTGGCTTACTTCCTAACGGTGAAATTATTTTCTGGTCTTAAATCAAAACCCTGTAGAGGCTTTGGATGCAACGTCTCTACATCAACAGCAATTTGGAAAAGAGAGGTAATGATTCATGCCCTTAGCAGCTGTGATGACTGCACCTAATAAGCCAGTAACAGTGCAACAACTACCAGACCCGATTCTAGAAAAGGGTGGAATCATTATTGAAACCTTATATAGTGAGGTTTGTGGAACTGATGTACATCTATTGCGTGGACATTTAGAGGGCGTACCATATCCAATTATTCCTGGTCATTTCTCAGTCGGTCGTGTGGTGGAAACAGGGGGACAGGTTAATGATGTCAATGGTAAATTAATTCAGCCTGGAGCGATCGCCACTTTTTTAGATGTCCACGAAACTTGTTACAACTGCTGGTATTGTCTAGTAGCCAAAGCATCCACGCGCTGTCCCCAACGCAAGGTTTATGGTGTAACTTATTCAGCCAACGAGGGGTTGTTGGGTGGTTGGTCGCAACTGGTTTATCTTAAACCAGGGGTAAAGGTTCTTACTCTACCCGAAGAAGTCTCGCCAAAGAAATTTATTGCTGGAGGATGTGCTTTACCCACTGCATTACACGCTATTGACAGAGCGCAAATTCAAATCGGTGATGTTGTTGTGGTACAAGGTTGTGGCCCTGTCGGTTTAAGTGCAGCAATTCTGGCTTTGCTCTCAGGTGCGGGTAAAGTAATTGTGATTGATAAATTTGAGAGTCGATTAGCAGTTGCTAAATCCTTTGGTGTGGATGAAACGCTTGTAATTAATGCTAACAATCCACAACAACATATTGAGCGAGTTTTGGAATTGACAAACGGACATGGTGCTGATGTGACGATTGAAGCCACAGGTGTTCCCATTGCTGTTAAAGAAGGCTTGAATATAACGAGAAATGGCGGTCGTTATGTAATTGTTGGGCATTACACAAATACAGGTGAGATTCTCATAAATCCACATTTAGAAATTAATTTAAAACATATAGATATCCGTGGAACTTGGGGAATTGATTTCAGCCATTTTTATAGAATGATTGAATTATTAAAACGTCATAGTAATTCTAGAAAAAATATTGCTTGGGAAAGCATAATTAGCCGTTCGTACACTTTAGAAGAAATTAATCAAGCCCTAGCAGATGTAGAGCAAGGTTCTGTATTAAAAGCTGTAATCCAGACTAATTTATCTTGAAACTAAAAACATACTAAATAACTTAGGAAGAAAATATGCTTGAAAATTTAGAAATTGCCTTTATCGGCGGTGGAACGATGGGCGAAATGATAATTAGCAGATTGTTATCAACAAAGATTGTTCAAAAACCTGAACTAATTGTTGTTAGCGACCCACTTTCTACGCGATGCCTTCATTTAGAAAAGGAATATGGAGTACGTACTACAACCTCCAACATAGAAGCTATACAAGGCGCATCTATTGTGGTGTTGGCGGTGAAGCCGCAGGTATTAGCCTCTGTTATGGCTATGCTCAAAGGTAAAATTTCACCTGATGTTTTAGTAATTAGTATTATCGGTGGAGTAGGTATTGCATCGCTGTGCGAAGGATTGAATCATCCTGCTGTTGTCCGTACTATGCCAAATATTGCCGTGCAAGTCGGACATGGAACTACAGTATGGAGCGCATCATCAAGTGTGACTGAGGTACAGCGATCGCAGACTCAAATCATTTTACAAGCATTAGGTAAGGAATTTGCTACTCAAAATGAACATTACCTTGATATGTCAACAGCGTTGAGTAGTGCCGGTACTGGGTTTATATATCTCTATATCGAAGCGATGATTGATGCTGGGGTGCAGATGGGTTTAACTCGCATACAAGCCCAAGAATTAACATTACATACGATTGCTGGCAGTGTAGAACTGATGTCTCAGACTAATGAACATCCAGCCGTTTTACGCAACAAGGTAACGAGTCCTGGGGGAGTGACTGCGGCTGGCCTTTACGAATTAGAAAAAGGTGGGATGCGAACCGTGATTGCTAATGCAGTGCTTACTGCTTTAAGTCGCACTCAACAACTAGGCAATATGTTTTAAAAATTAGTTATGAATGGGATTTGTTAGTCAATCATTATTACTGATTATTTAACAGTCAAAAGAATTTATCTAAATCTAAAATATCTCAGTTTTTCTCAAATATGACAGCCCAAGTTCTTCAATCTAAACCTGCAACAAATCCTTTTTCAGACTTTTTCCAATTTTGGAATAATGTAAAAGCGATCGCTGGCCCTTTTTGGTATCCCACAAAGCCAGGGGAGAGAGCATTCTCAGACGTAATTCGGGCGTGGGGACTGCTGATTTTACTCTTATTAGTAATAATTTTATTTGTAGGTATCAATGCTGCAAATACTTTTATTTATCGCTATCTAATCGATGTCATTATTCAAGAAAAAGATTATTCTAAATTCACTTATACTATCTCAATCTATGCTGTTGGCATCGTTACTATAACGCTTTTGCTGGGATTCAATAAATTTCTCAGAAGACAAATTTCTCTTAATTGGTATCAATGGCTTGAACAGAATGTATTAAATAAATATTTGAGAAATCGTGCTTATTACAAAATAAACTTTAAAGCCGACATCGATAACCCAGATCAACGTTTATCCCAAGAAATTGAACCGATTACAAGTAGTGCTATCAACTTTTCAGCTACTTTTTTAGAAAAAGCATTAGAAATGATGACTTTTTTAGTAATCATCTGGTCAATTTCCCAACAAATAGCTATTGTTATCATTATTTATACAATTATCTGCAATTTTATTGGTGGTTACTTAAATCAAGAATATATTAAAATCAATCAGGCAGAACTCGAATCTAAAGGCGATTATACTTATGCTTTAACTCATGTGCGAAATCATGCAGAGTCTATAGCTTTTTATCAAGGGGAAAAACAAGAATTAAATATAATTCAACGCCGATTTCTAATTCTGGTAAACAATATTAAACGCAAGATTGGTTGGGAGAGAAATCAGGCAATTTTTAACAGAGGATATCGAGGTGCAATTGAACTTGGTATGCTCTTAGTACTCGCACCTTTATATATTAAAGGTGACATTGATTTTGGACAAGTTGGACAAGCTACTACAGCCAGCTATCAGTTTGCGTCCGCGTTAGAAGAATTAATTCGTGAATTTGGTGTTTCTGGGCGATTTTCTAGTTACGTTGAGCGCTTATCTGAATTTTCAAATGCTTTAGAAGAAGTAAGTAAACAGCCAGAAAATGTCAACACTATCAAAACAATAGAAGAAAATCAATTTGCTTTTGAGAATGTCACTTTACAAACACCCAACTATGAACAGGTAATTGTCGAAAATTTGTCTGTTTCCGTTCAAGCTGGAGAAGGTTTATTAATTGTCGGGCCGAGTGGTAGAGGTAAAAGTTCTCTGTTGAGAGCGATCGCGGGTTTGTGGAATGCGGGAACTGGTCGTTTAGTGCGGCCTTCCCTAGAAGAAGTCTTATTCTTACCTCAACGTCCCTATATCATTTTGGGAACTTTGCGTGAACAGTTACTCTACCCCAAAACTAATCGTCAAATGACCGACGCAGAACTGGGAGAAGTTTTGCAACAAGTAAATCTGCAAAACTTACTCAGTCGAGTTGAAAGCTTTGATACTGAAGTTCCTTGGGAAAATATATTATCGCTCGGAGAACAACAACGCCTAGCTTTCGCACGCCTGTTAATAACTCATCCAAGATTCACCATATTAGATGAAGCAACAAGTGCCTTGGATTTAACCAACGAAGGTAGTTTATATAAACAGCTACAAGAGACAAAAACAACATTTATTAGTGTTGGACATCGAGAAAGCTTATTTGATTATCATCAATGGGTTTTAGAACTCTCACATGACTCTAGCTGGCAACTTGTGACTGTCCAAGATTACCGAAACCAAAAAAATATAGCTCGTAATTCTCCAGACAATGCTCAAATCGCCTCTAATAATGAATCTCGAAATAAATTAGCTATCTTGGCTCAAAAAGCCATAACTGAAGGACTTTCTCATAAGGAAATGAGCGAATTAACATACTATTCCATTAAGACTATTAGAAGTAAAGCCAGCAAAGGGGATTCTATCACTACTAGGGATGGCACTACCTATCGATACGACAAAGATACCAATGTATTGAAATGGGTGAGAGTTTAGTAGCTACTAACCATGAGTTGTAAAGATAAATCATCTTTTATCAAAAACTTCAATATTTAATTTTTTTCATGAAATAATACGCACGGTAGTTGAATAAATCACGTTTACCTCTTCTTTTAAACTGCTATTAAAGTCAAATTTGTTGTCACCATAAATAAAAATTTATCAAAAAGCTCCATTAAATATCTCTATCATTTTTTATTATTACAACAATTTAATTTGCAAGATATAAAGGATAAATTACCATGCTAAAGACAACGCAGTGGCAAACCTTAAATGACTGCGAAATGAACTCAGAAAACTTTCAAGCATTACTGAGAAATGAGATTCCGTCAATCCGGATTTCTCAATTTGCTTCACTTGAAGAATGTCACAAAATATCTTTAGCGATTGAAAAAGTTGGGTTTGATTTTTATAGAAATGTAGAACCACCCATAGGCAGAATTGGCATTACCCAATTTGAATATAGAAATAGAGATAAATCTGGGTATTTCGATGCAGTTAGAAAAGCTAGTGAGACTTATAATCAAGTAACTTCTTTATCTTTTGATCCAATCAAGCGTTTGGCAACAATTTTGCGTCAGAATGTTTCAAGTAAAGTACATATTGCTTATGAAAATGAAGATTATGGGCATTATTTTGCGGGATTGATACGTCAGATTAATATTGCCTTGTTACACATAGACTTTGCAGGTTTAGATGCTCCAGAGTGGAGAATAGGAAATATTAAGTCACAGTTAGTATGGAATGTTTATATCAAAGCACCTAGCCAAGGTGGTATCTGCAAAGTCTACAACCGCCAGTGGCAACCCGAAGATGAAAAATATAAAATGCCTGGTTCTTATGGCTACGATTCTTCCTTAGTAGCTGACTCAGAAGTAAAGCATAATATTCCACTCACAGGAGATTTGGTTATTTTCAATAGCCGTAATTTTCATGAAGTCTTACCAGGCATTGGAGAACGTATAACAATTAGCTCTTTTATTGGACAAATGCCAGACGGAGATTTAGTTTTTTGGTCATAACTTCTGGAATATAGCGCAGACTGGAAAGCTACGCTACATCCCAGAAGTTATGTCATACCATTTCACGAAATAAATGATACAAATAATTTCTCCTCAGCCCCTCTGCCCCCTGCGGCCTATTTGTATCAAACTTAAAGTGAAACGGTATCAGTACTGTTGCGAATATGATTTAAAAAATTAAAACATGACACAACCATTACGAATAAATAAAGTAAACTTTTGACATCATTAAAAGCATAAAATTAATCAAATTTATAACTAATTTTAAGATTTCCTTTTTGACGTTTTGCTTTAGTAACTACTACACTTTTTAATTCAGTAAGCGATTTTAAATGAGTTCCCCCACATGGAGTTGGATGAAGATTGTCAATTGTTACAACTCTCAAAGGTTTTCCTGGAGGTAAATTACTGGGAATATTAAACCAACGCGCTGCTAATTCTTCTGGTGTAATTAGTGCAGCTTCTATACTAGTAGCTTTATTTAAAGCTTCACTAATTTTTGTATTAACTTCAGCAATAAATGTTTCTGTATTTTCAAATGCAGGGTTTCCTTGAAACTCTACATAGGAGCCATCGGGAAAATGATACCCTTTAACTGCAACTAAATTTTTATCCAGTGATTCGACTATAGTATACATAAGATGTCCAGATGTATGCGCCTTAGCATTTTGTATACGACGGGCTTCATCAACATACAAAGTTACTGTTTCACCTTTCTCTAAAGATATAGATGAAAAGTCTCCATAATGACGAACGTCTCCATCTACAAAACCTACGAAAGTGATAGAAATCTGAATTCCTTTCGTTTCAATAGTGCCGACATCTGAAGGCTGACCACCACCTTGCGGATAAAATATCGTGCTATCGAGTACACAATAATTACCCCGCTCATCATTGCCAATATACTCAACGTGAGCCTGATCAGTAAATTTATAAGTATCTTCCAGATAAGCAAGTACTGTAGACATAAATCTCTCAATTTGAGTTTGATAACAATTATTTCCAAGAATATAATAAACCACAAAAAAATGACTTAGAGCTTGCATCTGGAGATATGAATGTCAAAACAACAACCACGTACCAGGTAAGCAAGGTGTTCAATATTAATAGGACTTATGCAAAAAACCTTTCAAAATTTTATTTCTCGTGGTTTGATTTTCCGTAGCTTGTGCTTAAGTCCTGATTTAGTAAAATAAGATACACATATAGGTGAGTAAAAATAAATTATCAGGCAGTTTGTGCAGCTTGTCGTCCCCAATTAGATAGTGATATATTACTTACACCTTACTAGCCGAAATAGTACAGTACAACGATATATCTCTCTCCTACTCAGTAGCTTCTGCTGTGGAATACGAGAAGCCACTGGCACTGGAGGTAACAACCAAAAGTGGGTAGTGCCATAGATAGGAAGCATCTCAGCATTAAACAGAGGTATTAACTGCATAATCAGGTAAACTTGTTGGCACTCAATGAGAAAATAAATCATAAGAGTGCTATATCCTCATAGGGGCGGCACTTGGCATTGGAAAATAGTTAGGAGTTCACATCATAATGAATCCGAATGCTACAGCCGCCCGATATGATCAAATTGCCCGATGGTGGCAAACTCAGCATCAAGATTCGTCATACGGAATTGCACAATTAGAGCGGGCTATCAAATTTACTTCTAAGAGGCACTCAGCTATAGATATAGGGTGTGGCAGTAGCGGACGATTTATTAACATCTTGTCCAAGCATGGATTTCAAGCTGAAGGACTTGATATTTCCACCGAAATGATAAATTTAGCCCAGCAATTGCATCCAGAAATTACGTTTTACACCGAAGACATCTGCTGTTGGACTCCTTCAAAATTTTACAGCTTAATTTCTGCTTGGGATAGTATTTTTCATTTGCCACTAAATATGCAAGAGCCTGTTATGAAAAAGCTATGCGATGCGCTGGAACCCGATGGAGTTCTCTTGTTTACCTGTGGTGGCGGACATACCAGCAGCGAGATTTCAGGTTCTTTTCAAGGTCTAGAATTTGAGTACAGCACTTTGGGGGTAGATGCTTTAATGCGGATTCTTACTGAGCATCACTGCACGTGTCGCCATCTCGAATATGACCAATATCCTGAGAATCATGTTTATATCATTGGTCAAAAAATCTAATAATTATTGCAACATATAGAAATCCGATTTGATTACTGAACATACTTATGTAGGCAGGCAATAGGCAATAGGCAACCCAATAGAAGGCAGGTAACAATATACTGATTTTTTTCAAAAATCAAATACTAGTCCTATAAAACCTTAAACTTTATTCAAGTATTCGCAAAACTTAAACACCTACCCTAAAAAACTCTCCGGCTTTTCTTCGTTCACCTGATATGCCATTCAAAAAACATCTACTTCCTCTCACAGGAGCTTTAATATTTGCTGTATTCGGTTGTAAATCTATAGGAAAATCCTCTTATGGCAACCTGCAAATTGATCAGAGGTTAAATTTAGTTGCAGAAAGCCAGCAAGAAGTATTGCTATTAACTGAACCTTCCGCCAAGCAAGTACAAGAATTTGTTCAAAAAATTCTGCCGTCAAATGCTGGTAGATATGGTTATCGTCAGGTTTATTCACCAGAATTAATTCAAATTAACGAGAATGGTCAACAAACTAAGATTCCTATTTCTCGGCAAACAGTCGTTTATAAAGATGCAATTTCCTCGGAATCTCTAACACTAGATTTGCTAGTTTACAATACTAAAAATGGGCGACGTTGGGTAGCAGAACCGGGTACAGATACCCCAGAATTATTACCAAATCCGCAAAATCCTAGTCAAATTTTATTTATAGGTAAAAGCAAGCTACAAAATCCTTTAAATATTCTGGATGCTCAAACTCAACAAGTTAAGCAACTGAATGTTGAAGGTTTGCAACAAGCAATTGCCAAACTGGCGGTTTTAAAACCAGATGAGGAATTTGGCCCGCGTCTAGATTGGGTTTCTCAGCCAAAATGGTCGCCTGATGGCAAATTAATTGCGTTTGCTTCTAACCGAGACAATTATCAAAATACTGCCGTTTGGATACATGATGTTAGCACTGGGAAGGATTCTAAAGTTATAGGAATACCAGGAACAACATTCCATATTTATGGTTGGTCATCAGATGGTAGAATTTTGGCGCGGAGTGTGGTGTCAAAAAAACAGGTTAATAGCAATCAGGAAACTGTTGTTGCTATTAACCCGATTACAAAACAGATGCAAGAACTAGCTCAAGGTAGTTTAATAGCGGTGAGTGATGATGGAAATACTTTGCTTTATACAACTAGACCAAATCAACCATCATCGCAACAAATTTATGCTCTTTCTCTCAAAACGGGAAAAAAACAACTAGTTTTTCGAGAAAGCCCTTCAGAAAATTTTACTGGTCAAAGTGTGGATTTTTCTGCGGCAGGCGATCGCATTGTTCTAACTTTAGCTGATCGTAATGGTCAACAAAGTCTATTTGTCTACGATTTACAACGACAGCAGCCAGCGCGTATTTCTTTAAATCCAGGTACATATCGTGGTTTACCCGTAAATTGGGCAGGAGATCATTTGCTTATCCCTCTAGAAGATCAACAAAAGCTCCTGTCGCAAACCCTCTTGATGTCAATTTAGCCTGACACATGGACAATCGAAGGCTTTTAAGCCTATTGCCTATTGCCTATTGCCTACTCTAACTCTCGCCGTCCTTCTAAGGCTCTGGCTAAGGTTACTTCGTCGGCATACTCTAAATCTCCACCTACGGGTAAGCCGAAGGCAATTCTTGTCACTTTCGTAAAGGGTTTCAATAGTTGACCAATATATAGTGTCGTGGTTTCCCCTTCTATACTTGGACTAATTGCCAAGATTACTTCTTGCGGTTTTTGCTGACTCACCCGCCGCACTAAAGGTTGGACATTCAACTGTTCTGGGCCGATCCCATCTATTGGGGAAATCACTCCCCCTAAGACATGATACTTGCCTTTGAACTCGCGGGTTTTTTCTAACGCAATTACATCACGCGAATCAGCCACTACGCAAATGGTTTGATTGTCGCGGTTGGCATTGCGACAGATTTCACAAACTGGTTCCGCAGATAAGTGGAAGCAGACTGAACACAAGCCTACTTGTTTTTTTGCGTCAACCAGTGCTTGCGCTAAAGCTTCTACTTCTGCTTCTGGTCGCTTTAAAATGTGCAAAGCCAATCGCTGGGCTGATTTGGGGCCAACTCCTGGCAAGCGTTGCAACTGTTCTATCAACCGTGCTAAAGGACGTGCGTAAACCGTGGTTTTATCTCCAGAATCGCGTTCACTTTAACTATGATGACATAGGCTGAATCCCCATGCGATTCGTTGTGAATCAAATTAATCCTTGTGCATTACTTAACCATTTTGTCATTAAAGAATAATCTGCTATTTCGTCTTTTTGAATCAGCATATGTTAGTTAACAGTACCGCAGTGTCTGTTTTACGGCGATCGCCTAACGCACCTCAATAGATAATATCAATAATCAGAAGTTCAGGATCTGAGCAATCATAGCAAAAAGCGATTTGTAATTTATACAAACCGCTTTCATCTGCCAAGAGAGTTAAATCAATCAAAAGTTAGCAAAAATGTTTCACAAACTTCTGCTTGCTTGTAGGAAATTAATTACCACCAGTTGTGATTGCTTTGTTGTGTTGAGCTGTGTCTTCAGGTTTTCTATCCCATTTACCGTCTTTAGTTTGAGTATATTTGTGTCTGACGCTATTCCAAGCAATTTCACGCGCGCCATCTTCACTCAAACCATCACTTTGAGCAGCATTGAAAGCTGCAAAGAAAATTTGCTGGGCGTGTTCAGGAAGTTGTTCTTTAATATCTTGGGGTAATTCTTCTACTTTGCTATATGCCATAATTCCACTCCAATAACTTTGATATGGGTTCATGGTAAAAAAGATAGTTAATAAAAACCCTCTTTCTTTGTGCAGAAATTGATAAACATCACAATTTAATGTGGATATGCCCACAGTTATAGAATCTTACTTCATTTACAAACTAATCTTGGAGGAAGGTAATAGGTAATAGGCAATAGGCAATAGGCAATAGATTTATTTGAATCTCTTACACTGGTTGCTATATAGCAATCCTCATTAATTAAAAACTATTTGTGGAGGCAGGCAATTAAATGGTTAACCAAATTTTTTATAATCACCAAAAATTTGATTTTTCCAAAGTAAAACAAGTGAAACGGTATGAGTAGCCTAAGTTCGGGATCAGCTGAAACTTCGATTCCTTTGTATAATTACGTCTTCACCCGAACTCAGGTTTTTTTAATTGCAAGTTCCTAAAGGATCTCCTCTAACATAGTCAAATGCTGCCGCACAGAAGCCAGACTATTAGCAACAATCATCCCACTAGCGGCAACAGCTGGTAAACCAATACCGGGGAATGTGGAGTCACCACAGCACATCAATCCTGGTAAGGGTGTGCGGTGACTAGGAAACAAACCAGAGGCGGCAGAAATTGCTGGCCCGTAAGAACCTCGATGGCGGCGTAAAAAACGCTCGTGGGTTAAGGGTGTACCAACCTGGGTGATTTGGCAACGGGTGCGGATATCGGGAATGATTCTTTCTAAAGCTTGCCACATGACTTCAGCACGCGATCGCTTTTGTTGTGTATATTCCTGGCTCCTCCTGTCCATCCCTTCCCAAAGTGCGTAAGGTTCGTTACCTGGGGTGTAAACGTGGATTACGTGCTTCCCTGGGGGTGCTAAAGATGGGTCGAGAATAGAGGGAATTGATACCAAGACAACATTTTGCGGCGCAGTAATCCCCAATTCCCAATCGTTAACTACTATATAATGACAAGCTAAATCTGCTGGTAAGCCTTGAGCATCGATTCCAAGATGCAGATGCATGAAACTATCACACTCAGGTATAGTTTGGCGTTGGGTAAAGAATTTTCTTGGTAATGCGCCCTCTGGTAGTAGCTTCAGGGTATCCCAGACGGAAGCATTAGACACAACCGCCCGCCGCGCCCGAATTTCTCGACCATCACGCAACCTGACACCAACTGCTTTGTTAGCTTCGACTAATATTTGCTCAACATGACTATTTAACAGCAATTGCCCACCATGTTTTTCTAATCCTTGTACAAGGGCATTTACTAAAGCCGCACTACCACCGATAGGGTAGTCTAAAACTACTCCTGGTCGATACCAGTCGGCGAACATAAATGCGACCTCTGCGGCGTTAGTACCAGCAGCCGGGAGTCCAGACAGGAGGAAACACAGCAAGTTTAGCCAATTATGAATAAACGGGTCACGAACCACACCATTCATGATGCGGTCAAAAGAACCTGTTAATTTCAGAAAATTAGTAGCGTGTTGCGCTAACGATGGCGCGAATTTACCCACAGTCAAAGCTGCACCTATATCTAAGCGTAAAGCAGCAGGAGGCAGAGCGATCGCAGCTTGGGCTAGTGGTGTCATGACCTTTTGCAACTGTCGCCATTCATTGACTGCATCCTGACCCCGTAGTTTAGCTAAGACTTCGCAAAATTGCTCGCCTCCCACGGAGGTATCAAAATCACCTTCTGGTAAACGACAGCCCCAAGTATCGTAATTAACACAAGGCAAATCAACGCCAATTGCGTCTATTACTTGTCGTAGAGGGTTCACAGAGGGACTATAAGATAAACCAGAGTAGAGAGAAGGCCCACAGTCAAACTTAAACCCTTGACGCTCAAAAGCTTGCGCCGCCCCACCAGGGATAGTATGACTCTCAAAAACAGTCACCTCTAACCCATAGCGAGCCAAAAGAGCCGCGCAACTCAACCCCCCTATACCGCTACCAATGACAATTACATCTGTTGAGTTCATACTTAATACAAGCGATCGCAATCCTAAGAATATGAAGACTATGTTCCAGCGTAAATCCGCTTGCGTAGCTGGTAAACCCAAGGGGTGCAATGATTTTTTAGCTTCTCATTTCTCGATTACTAATTAGATATGCAAATTAAATATACCTCTAGATAGGTGCTAGTTTTTTGATTTAATATTATTAAATTACACTTATGTTTATGAGCTTTTCTATCTTTTGGTATATCAACTATTAAAAAACTCAATTATAGAATTAGGTTATCGGCAAAGATCCTACTTAGATATTACTAGCAACGGATAAACACAGAGATTTTATCAGTGTTTATCTGTATTCATTTATATATTTTTATGGCTCTCCCAGAGTAACTATGGTAAAATAATATAAGAAAATTAAATAAAACTTAGATAATTTAGATTGGTTAATAGAGAAAACCCAAGCTATAAACCGAAT
>NZ_JACJRV010000002.1 GCF_014697475.1 Nostoc sp. FACHB-152 | reverse complement strand
ACAGTTATCTCAGTTGCACTCAACTTAATGAATCCTCAACATTTAAGAAACTGGTTTACTAATTGCTGTTACTGTACCTCATAACACAGGAAACTGCTGTATTGGCCAAGCTCTTTTTTGATAAATCACGCTCACCATCAACACATTATTTTCTTTCCACTGTGTTCTATCCATCGCAATGGTTAATTGTGACCCTATTTTAAAATGTTGGTTAATTATTGCTTCAATGATGGGAAACCATAATAAGACTACACTCAAAGCATTCGATGTTAAAAACCTTTGTATATGCCGTCTACGACTGTTTTGTTGTATTGGTAGAGGTAAGGTTGCTGCCAGTCTTTCTATCTTCACCTGTTTCTGATTTTGTAACAACCACACCAACATCTTTAGGGTGATTAACTGTGCTTTATTTAGGTATTTTTCTAAGAAGTTTTGGTAGAATGATGCCAGCATTTTGATGACGGTCTTGATCAAATTACGAGACCGTTCTTTTTTACCATTAAACTGTACCCTACAAGTAGCCGCTTAATCACTGTACAGTTCATTCTCAATAAGCACCCAATTTTTTCAAGGGTTATGTGCCTCCTAAACCTTTATCTGGCGGGGTTTAGAGGCGATTGTCGCCCCTTGAAGTATCGCGGCTATGTTTCTGAAAAACTTGCTTCTCAACTTTTGAAAGAGTTCGGAATCCAATTTTTTGCCAAACCCCGTCGTAACATGAAAAATAAGTTGATGCGTCTTCACGACAAGCTTTTGTCACGTCAACGCTCAATTATTGAAACCATTCACGACCAACTCAAGAACATTTCTCAGATTGAGCATTCTAGACACCGAAGCCCTGTTAATTTCTGCGTTAATGTTCTGTGTCGATTAATTGCTTATTGTCATCAACCTAAGAAGCCTAGTCTTCAGATGGAGTGGCTTTTTTCTCAAACAGCTTAACCCGAACTCATGTTACTATAGGAATCCGGTTTGATTCCTGAACTACTCCTAAAGAGGAGAACTCTTAATAGGGAACAGGTAAAAAGGAATAAAAGTGTACTAAGTTTTTTTCACAAATCAAATATGAGTCTTATAGCCTCTAAAACTGAACTAAATTACTTGAGCTTCAAGGAAGACAAACAAGCTTCCAGATAGGGACAATCTTCGCATTTGAGTTCTTGTCCTGGATGCTTACAGCCACATTGAGGATTAATCAGGCATTCAGTTAATTTTTTTGGCATTGAATCTTTTTGCCAAATTATCTCTATGGCTGCTTCTCGGATACATAAAATAATATCCTGCATCATAAATATATTTATCCTTGCCTAGGTAATCCAGATAACGCCATAACTTAACAGTACAATTGCTCAACATTAGATACAAATTTATGCTGTAGACCAATGCACCCATGCTGAAACTTTATCTTCAAATACGAACTCTCTTTTTTGAGAGTTCGCACTCTCAGCTACTAATACTTTTAAAGTTACGGTTTGTATATTTCTATTAATTAAATATCCGTAACCGATAACTTTACCTAAATGACCTGTTTGTTGATTTAGTACATAATCACCAATGGTGAACATACTGGTACTGCTAACTTCTATAAATCAAAGGTTTTTATATATTGTGTATCAAGATACAAATAAAAACCTCGTTCTTATAGCAAGATTTAACTTGGGCTTAGGAAATATATTTAATTGATGTATTTTATGTCTAGAGATAGATGGCAAAATGAATAAATCAAACTTTAAAATTCAGCACCATTAATTAATTCAACCAGAGCAGAACCAGTTTTTAGGCACGATTTTCTCTAAAGTCTGGTTTCTGACGCTTCAAGCTTACCAATTCATCTTCATCTATAATGGCTAACTCTTTTTTCTGTTTCATTAGTGCTAAATACTCTCTACGTGTCCCATCTATGCGATAGTGATCGCAAATGCGACAGAGTTTTAGGAAATCTAATCTACTGAAGACCTTTTGGCGTTCGATTCCATTATCATTTCTCCATCGCCAAAAAGTTGTACGGTCAATCCGGCGATCGCTCTCAGGCCATCTTCTGCGAGATAAGAAATATACTAGTTCTTCTTCGTAAAATGAATAACCTTTAGGTAGTTTGAGTAGTTCTTCTCTTAATTTATTTATAGGTATGAGTGGATCTAGCTCAGATAGTCTCATGCCAGCAAACCCTTATAACTTATTGTACGTCCAGTGACACAGAACGCTCAATGCAACACACCTTGAAAATACAACGTTGGATTGCAATCTGCAAAACTAAAAACGAGTTGCCTAATAATGTAGTAGAATAAACGTTTATATATATTCTTCCTACTAGCTTATTAGCGTACTGCTTGTTTAAAACAGTACTATTTTACGTCATTCAATCACACACAATAAACTGATTGATACTCAATTGCAACCCATATGCAACATTATTTTAACCATGCTATTTATAAATCTACTTTTAGATAGATGCAAAATTTTTTGTACTAATAAATGGTTGCTTCAGAGAAGCAAAAACCTGATAAAGTAGATAAATTTTAAGCTCAAATATTTTGCGTTTCAATAATGTGTTAACTCATAATTTACCTCCATTTACTATCGATATTACTATACCAAGAAATTGACATATACCAAAGTAATTTACATTAATTAAGAGGTAGCAAGTTGAAGGATGAATTGTTTAACATAGCTGATATTTGGCTAATAACCTTATAGCGACCGCCACACCTAAACTACATTTACCCAAAAATCTGCTGTGTTAATTTTTCCATTCCGATTAAACTGTAACCAAAGTTTATATGTTCCTGGCTGAGGGAAACTTGTCAAAAATTCTATCTGTCCATCTGGACTATGTTTAAGAGCATGAGCATGGATATAATCAGCAGTGGTCAGGGTTAAGGAACTTTTAATAATTACTAAATGCCCTCTTTCACCTAGGTAGGGTTGTAAATCTTTAATTGGCTGATTTTGAGCAACATCTTTAACAGAGAATCTTAAGTTTACTTCCTTACCAGCCTGGATATTTTTATTTAGTGAACTAATATTAACCTGAGAATTCAATACAACTTTCGTATTCTCAAACTTTTCTAAACTTTTAGGTAGTGGAACAGAACCAGGAAGTTTAATTTGCATTAATGACACTGCTTCTTGTTGTCCAGATGGTGTGTAATCACTAAATAGGCTATAATCTCCCGGACTAGAAAAAGTAGTACTGATTTCAAAACGCCCATTACCTTTATAGGTTGGATGTAGGTGGTCAAAAGTTGTTAAATCATCTCTGACAATAATTAAATGCATTAATTGCTCTTGAAAAACGTCAAACTTGTCAAGGGATTTTCCTGTAGAATCTTGAATCTCAATTAGTAAATTTACAGGCTGATTCGGAACTAAATTTTTTGGTGCTGCCACCTTAGCGTGGGTATAATATTTTGCTTTCGCATCATTACCCATGTGTTCAATTACCTTTCCTTGCTCATCAGTTGATAGATTATGCTGATGAGCAGCGTGATTGGAATTACTTGCGGAAATCTCTGATTCTCCAGATTTCGTGACTGATGAGCAACCAGGAGCCAGCAATAAGCTCGTTAATACAATAATTCTTGTAAGCAACTTCATCTTTTTCTTAAATATTGCTACTTGTGGACGAACATCTCTATGATTCAGATCTGATTCGTCAATCACACTTAAAAGAACTCAACTCATTACTAGGTCTGGGTTTCCGAGAATAATACCAATTCTCTAAAATGAGGCAACATATTCAAACTCCGAAAACTATGCCATATCTGACGCATCTTAATTACAAATTACGAATTACGAATTACGGATTAGCATAAGTGCTTAAGTGAATTAAATTCTGACAACCTTGACTAGATAAATAGTTGACTTGAGGTTACAAATTCGCTCTCAAGAGAATCAAACAAGGTAAAATATGTAAATAAAGTTAACATTTATTTACAGTTAGAAAACTATGCTATCTGCCATTCTCTTCGACTTAGACGGCACTATTGTTAATACTGATCCCATACACTACCAAGCTTGGCAGCAAATGTTGGCAAGCTACGGCATAGAAATTGATGAAAAATTTTACAAATCTCGGATGAGTGGTCGGTTGAATCCAGAAATTGTCAAAGATATTTTGCCACAATTATCAGCAGCAGAAGGTCAAAAATTTGCCGACGACAAAGAAGCACTTTTTCGTCAACTAGCACCCAACCTACAACCGTTAAGCGGATTTGCTGAACTCATAGCCTGGACAGAGGCACATCAATTAAAACGTGCATTAGTAACTAACGCCCCTAGGTTAAATGCAGAATTTGTACTAGAGGTTTTAGGTATTAAAGAAGCTTTTAATACAGTGATTTTGGCAGAGGATTGCACCGCTGGTAAACCTGACCCTACGCCTTATCAAGTTGCCTTAAATAAATTGGGGATTAACGCAGACAAAGCGATCGCATTAGAAGATTCTCCTTCAGGAATTCGCGCTGCCGTTGCTGCTGGTATTCCTACCATTGGCATCGCTTCTACCCACAATCCACAAGTTCTGCAAGAAATCGGCGCATTTATGGTGATTCCAGATTTCACCGATTTGCAGTTGTGGACGTTTTTAAACTCATTGACAGAACCAGATTTGAGTGCAATAGGTTCTTAGATATTAGTCAATGGTCAATGGTCAATGCTTGAAGTGCTGAATAATAATACTAGTCTCTAGCCTCTAGCCCCTAATCCCTATTGAACTTGTTCGCTGCTGAGGTGGGCGATCGCTTGTTTAATCCAATCTTCCACATAGGCATCTTTGGGCAGTCCAATGTCTTCACTCACAACGTGTAAGGCGTGGCTGACTTCATGGGCTGTATAACCCAAAGCAAACAAAGTCATTTGCACTTCCTCCAAAATCCCCGGTGCTGGGCCGCCTGTAGCGACGAAGAAGCCTGCTGATTTGCGCCACTCAATCAACTTGCTTTTCAGTTCCAAACAGATGCGTTCTGCGGTTTTTTTGCCCACACCAGGGGCTTGAATTAAGATTTGGGTATTGCCAGTGATGATTGCTTGGACTAAATCTGGTAATTCCAAAGTGTCTAATAAAGCGATCGCGCTTGCTGCACCAATACCGCTAACCGTTAGCAAGTGACGAAATAAATCGCGTTCTGCTGGTGAGGAAAAGCCATAGAGTAAAGGCACTTCCTCCCGAATTTGGTAGTGGGTGAAAATTTGCGCCACTCCTCCCGACTCTGGCAACTGCTTTGACAATCTTTGAGGAACTTGCAAATCGTAGCCTATGCCATTGACTTCCAGAGTCAAAATGACGCGATTACCGCTAACCGTCTGAACACCAGCAATAATACCTTTGAGATAGCTAATCATAAGAATCCAAAATATTTCAAACCTTCTAGAATTCCCCCAGCACAATAACCTTGTGCTAGGTATCGATAGTCAGCAGGATACTGAGTATGCCATTTGAGTAACTCTGGTCTGGCATTACCGACTATGATTCCCCGTTCATGGCCTACAGCAAACAGAGCAATATCATTACCTGAATCACCGCAGACAACTGTTTGTTCTGCTGCAAATTTCCATTTTTGACGGAGAAACTGCATTGCCTGACCTTTATCGCTTGAGCGCGGCACAATGTCGAGGTCAATACCACTGCTATAGATTAACTTTATATTTAAACCATACTTTTGTAATTTTGTCTCAATCTGTGGTAAAATTTTATCTGCAAATTCTTCTTTTAAGAAAAAACTTACCTTCAACGGGCGTTGTTCAGAGTCTGGTTGTGGTGCCAACTCAGGAAAAGACTTAGCTACTGAAAATACTATTTCGCGGTTCCATCCCGGCGAGAGAATATCTGACCAGCCTGCATCTGGTGTATCGCCGTTATCAAGGTAAATTTCTGTACCTACAGAACAGACAAGCGCATCCGGTTCGATCAGATTTTTTTCAACTTGCAATTCTCGGTAAAGCACAGGCGATCGCCCTGTAGCATACACAATTTTTGTACCGTACTCTTGGCGATGCTGATTGAGTATTTCATTCAGTTCTACTAAAGCTTTGTCATTACCTACGAGGGTGTGATCCAAGTCAGTGACAAAGAGAAAAGGTTTCATATTTTTTTCCCTAGTTAGTAGTTGCCTATACACCTGAAAACTGCCACACTGGCAAGCTGGAATCTAGCAAAACGGATTTTTGCGCTGAGGTTCCGAGTTACTGTACCAGATTTTTGCTCTTATGTATTCTTACTAGTGCGAGAATTAATTTTCAGGCGAATTTAGAGGCTAGGGGCTAGGAAATTAGTCTGTAGGTTGGGTAAGCGTAGCGTAACCCAACAGCCACTGAACTATTTACTGTTTACTGTTAACTGAAACTACTCATCATTTAGAGTTTCAATCAGTAAATCTACCTGCTGTTGTCGCTGTTGCAAAAAGCTTTCACATTGACGTAAATACTCAACAGCAGTAGTAAACTGTTCAAAAACGTCTTCCAATTCCAACTCACCCGCTTCAATGCGAGAAATGATTTTTTCGATTTCTGTCACTTTCTCCTCGTACTTCCAGCCTGCGATCGCTTCAGTACTTTCAGTATTCGAGGAACTCTTGCGTTTAACCATTAATCTTTATGAGTTTTTGTAGTCACTTCAGTAACCTTAACTTTAACCTCTCCCTGTCCCAGTTGAACCAACAATTCTTGCCCGACAGTTAAATCATTAGCCGCACGCGCGATCGCACCATTTTCTTGTCTAACTACTGCATAACCGCGCTGCAAAACACCTTTCGGGTCAAGAGTTGCCAATTTTTGGCGTAACATTTCTAAATGCTGTGTTGCTTGTTGCGATCGCCTGTTGGTGATTTGCACAAGTTGCTGACGCTTCCAGCCCAACTTTTGCATTTCTTGTTTTACCTGTCTATCCAACCCTAAACGTTGCATCCGGTTACGGAATGTTTGCAGCCTATTTACAGCCGACTCCCTGACTTCATGCACAGCATCATACAAAGCATCAATTCGCTGCTGATGTTGAGCATACAACTCTGACAATGCAGGCACAACCCTTTCTGCTGCCGCCGTCGGTGTATGTACGCAAACATCGGCAACTAAATCTACTAACGATTCATCCCGTTGATGACCAATCCCAGTAACTACAGGAATAGAACAATCAGCAACAGCCCTCACAACGCGCTCATCGTTAAAGCAAGCTAATTCTTCCACTGCCCCACCGCCCCGTGATAAAATTAGCACTTCGGCGCGGCCATCTGCTTCTACCCGTGCGATCGCCTTGACTATAGACTCTGGTGCTTGTTCACCCTGTACCGTTGCTGGCGAAAATAATACCTGTAAACCTGGGTATCTCTGCTTGATGGTTTTTTGAATATCGCCCCAAGCCGCAGCCGTGGGGGAAGTCACAACAGCAATTGTTTGCGGATGAGGAGGAAGCGATTTTTTCCTTTGTGCGTCAAATAAACCTTCAGACTGCAAGCGATTACGTAATTGTTGATAGCGGAGTGCTTGCAAACCCACACCCGCAGGTAAAGCTTGCCAAACCGATAACTGATACTCTCCCCTTTGTGGATACAGGCGGATACTACCCAAAATGATGATCTGTTCCCCAACCGTGGGAACCTGCATGAGTTTTGGCACTTGAGTATTCCAGACTACACACTTAATTGCTGCTGTCCCATCTGGATCTTGGAGCGTGAAAAATAAACCACTACGATGGTGATTAGCACTGGAAACTTCCCCTGTGATCCAAACTTGCCGCAGTTGCTCATCTTGCTCTAACAGCAAGCGGATATAATCAGTTAAACCAGCAACAGAAAGGGCTGTATTTAAAATTACAGAGTCAGTAAAATCAGAAGTCATTAACAACGGCTCAATCAAGGGGGGCAGAATAAAAGCGCGAAACCTTTATCCAAATACTAACAAACGACATGGTGGAAGCCATAATAGTTGAGGGGGGTAAAGACTACTCAAATAAGGTGGCGATCGCGTTACGATGATGTCACGATTCTTTCTTAGATAAATCCTATTCCCGCATTTTCTGGCTAAAATAGTATATCTGTTCTACTCAAAATCCCAACCTAACACTCCATAAATCCATATATATAGATAGAGGCAGTAATGGCTATCAACACTGACACTTCCGGTAAGCAAAAAGCCCTGAATATGGTACTTAACCAGATTGAGCGCAGCTTCGGTAAAGGAGCAATCATGCGCCTAGGCGATGCAACCCGGATGCGAGTGGAGACAATTTCCACAGGGGCGCTCACCTTAGATTTGGCACTAGGTGGTGGTTTACCCAAAGGACGAGTAATTGAGATTTATGGCCCAGAAAGTTCTGGTAAAACGACAGTAGCGTTGCACGCACTCGCCGAAGTGCAACGGCAAGGTGGGATTGCTGCCTTCGTCGATGCTGAACACGCCCTTGATCCTACATATGCTGCGGCCTTAGGTGTAGATATTGAAAACTTGCTGGTGTCCCAACCAGATACAGGGGAGTCTGCTTTAGAAATCGTCGATCAACTGGTGCGCTCTGCCGCCGTTGACATCGTAGTTATCGACTCAGTAGCCGCGTTAGTTCCCCGTGCAGAAATCGAAGGTGATATGGGTGATGCTCATGTAGGCTTACAAGCCAGACTAATGAGCCAAGCTCTGCGTAAAATTACTGGTAACATTGGTAAATCTGGTTGTACCGTAATTTTCATTAACCAGTTGCGGCAAAAAATTGGCGTTACCTACGGTAGCCCAGAAACAACAACTGGTGGTAACGCCTTAAAGTTTTACGCTTCTGTGCGCTTAGACATTCGTCGGATTCAAACCTTGAAAAAAGGTACAGATGAATTTGGCAACCGCGTCAAAGTCAAAGTTGCTAAAAACAAAGTCGCACCACCTTTTAGAATTGCGGAATTTGACATTATTTTTGGCAAAGGAATTTCTATTTTAGGTTGTCTGGTCGATATAGCAGAAGAAACAGGCGTTTTGACCCGCAAAGGTGCTTGGTATAGCTACAACGGCGACAACATTTCTCAAGGTCGAGATAACGCTATTAAATACTTAGAAGAAAAGCCGGAATTCGTTGAACAAATTAAACAGCAAGTGCGCCAAAAGTTAGATATGGGGGCTGTTGTTTCTGCTAACTCTGTAGCTAAAGTCAATGAAGACGAGGAAGAAGAATACGAGGAAGAAGAATAATTTTGAACAAAAAGAACCCTGACTTTTTAAAGAAGTTGGGGTTCTAAACAAGGGCAATTTTTACCAATTAAATAGGATTGCTAGAGAAACAGTGAATAGTGACAAATAATAACTGTTCACTGTTTTCGCTATACCGAATAAGGTGGAACTTGGCTGAAAAAACGGTCTAAAATCTCCGCTTTTTGTTCTGTATTTAAGCCATCATATTCACTTTGATAATCTAAGTCAGAATTATTAGGAAATGGAAGAGTTTTACCTGAGATTTCAGGTGAATAACTTTCCATAGCAATATCAGTCAATGTTTCGTCAATCGAGCATCTTTTACGAGATGCCAACTGCATCAGTAACTCCATCGCCACTGTCGGGAGAATGCGGCAGCTATGATTGCAAAAGAAATCAAAACTAATATTGCCTAAACGGACGCGATCGCCATCTTTGAGTTTGATCTGGTGATAGACGCGTTCGCCATTTACAAATGAGCCATTGGTACTTTTGAAATCAACTAAGTAAAAGCCTGATTCATCATTAAGATCTAGATATTGGATGGCAGCATGGCGACGAGACATATGTTTATCGGCAACATAAATACCATTGTGGCGATCGCGTCCTAGCGTCCAAATTCGCTGTGGCTGTATTAAGGCTTCCGTTTGGTTGTTACCCAAATTAGTCACCAGATACACCCCAGATTCATCTACTATACCCTGCACGTAACTAGGTTTAAGCCTAGTTAAAGAAGGCTGAGATAAATTTTCTAGTTTCAGGATTTCTTCTAAAACGCTTGTGTGATTTTCATATATTTTGAGAAATACCTGATATAAATTTAATTTCTTTTCTATTTCTTTAGTTTGAAACTCAGCTACGCTAGCTGAGTTTTCTACTGCCAACATATGTGGCTTGCTGATTTCAATCATCAACTTTCTTCTCAGCCTACAATTAGGAACAGTTGTGTTTTTAGTTATTGTTGCATTTTAAAAATTTAGCAACTATACCTACTCAAGCTTTACGACCTTAACTACAAGCTCGACAATTTATTTATTGCTGCTCAGTAGAAATACCGTGAAACTTTTTATAAAAAAATTATTGATTATGGCACTTTTTTTTATTGTAATTACTACATTCTGTTTTTGAAAGATAGTAATTATTAAGAAAATATTAAGCTAGGTTTAAAAATAACATAAATAATAAATTGTCACAACAATTTTTCTGGCTGATTCAAACCCAGAATTGTTAAATCATCGTGATTTTGCCTTAGCTATCCCTTGTTTAGTTCTAATAATTTTTAGTTAAAAGAGTATCAATACAACAGTTTTTTATAGATAGAGTAAAATATTTTACCCTCTACTCTCTCACTGATCAAGCTGTAATTTACTTAATTAAAAAACTAGTATCTAACCAATCATAATAAGCCTCGTTTTCCATTGGGGCGTACTGTCATCCAATTAGTTTTAGCCAGTGCCAACTGCTCATCTAAAATTTTGGCTCCTGTAAGATTAGCACCGCACAAATTAGTACCGCGAAGATTAGCATTACTCAAATGGGCATGACTGAGATCGGCACCGCGCAAGTCGGCTCCTTCTAAATCAGCATGGTTGAAATAAGCTTTAGCCAAATTAGCATCCCTGAGATTAGCACGAGTCAAACTAGCCCTACCAAAATCACTATTGTGCAGGTTTGCTCCCTGGAGATTGGTATTTTGCAGTTGAGCCGAATGGAAATTAGTTTCTGATAAATCACAACCTTGTAAGTTGAGAAAGTTTAAATTATGTAAGGCAAAATCGCGCCTTCCTTTGAGATAGGCTGTTAATAAAGTTTGACTGTCTAATTTACGCCCAATCTTAGAATGTTGTGTATTAGCACCATTACTATTACTGTTAGGTAAAGTTGTTGCTTTCGTCATCGCTGTTTGACGTGTTCGCCCTGCATCAGAGCTAGCTGCTTCTGCTATTTTGGCTCGTCTAGCACGAATTGCTGCTGCTACCTGTGCAACTCCCGTGTTAGCAGCAGCCACAGCCGAAGGATTGCTGCATAAAATAGCAGAATTGTCTACATGGTGCGCTGCTTTAGCTTTAGGACTAGCATCAGATTTCACTAGCAAGCCTTTAGCTAAACTATCTAAATAAGGCTCCATTTCTAATGCTCTTAAGACATCAGTCGCTGATTGGTAGCGATTGCGAACAGAAACCTCTAACATTTTCCGCAATACGCTGGTCAAGTGGTCACTCACATAGACCAGCTGCTCCCACATCATTTCCCCTGTTGTGGGATTGTAATCTAAATCTTTAGGGGTTTTGCCAGTTAACAGAAAAATACAAGTTACACCTAGGGCGTAGATGTCACTGGCATAAACTGGACGCATAGCCATTTGCTCTGGAGGTGCAAAACCTGGAGTACCAATTGCATAGGCAGTTAATGCTGTATGTCCTGATTGGCTAGGCGCAGCTTGGGTAACTTGGTTTTTGACAGCACCAAAGTCAATCAGTACCATTCTGGCATCTTGTGAACGGCGAATTAAGTTGGCTGGCTTGATATCACGGTGAATTACCTTCTGTTCATGAATATATTGCAGTAAAGGTAAAATCTCACTCAAAAATTGTTTAACACCAACTTCGCTTAAAACCCCGTTGGCTTTAATTTCCTGCTGTAAAGTAGCACCACTGATATATTCCTGAACTAGATAAAATTGCTCTTGTTCTTCAAAATAATCTAGCAACCTTGGCACTTGAGGATGGTTGCCAATTTTACCTAAAGTTCTGGCTTCTCGCTCAAACAGTTCTCGCGCCATCTGCAACACGTGTGGTGCGTTTCCTGAGGGACGTAGTTGCTTGATTACACAACTCGGTTCTCCTGGTAAAGCTTCATCTTGAGCTAAAAATGTTGCCCCAAAGCCACCTTGACCTAGAGGTTTACTGACTCGATAGCGATCGCGCAGCAGTAGTCGTGAGTCACAAGACTGACACCTTATGCTATATGCCACGTTATTGGGATTGGGACAGGTAGGATTTAAGCAGTAGCTCATGCACTGTCAACTCGCTGCACGAATAATGGCTAGGAGCATTTACGCTCTTATTCAATTATTCAGAGCAAACTCCACTTTTGGCAGGTAATTTATGCTGGAAATCCTTTGAAGAGTTCCTAAAGTTTAATTGGTTTACCTAAGCAATCATCACCACAAAATAGCTAATTTGAAGAGCTAGCATCAGTAGAAATCAAGCTATTAGCATAATCATAACGTTTGAGGTAGAACTTCTACGTATTTTTACTATCACGTAAGTAGAGACGCGATATATCGCGTCTCTACTAGGTTTTTCTCTAACCTCTAACCCCTAGTCCCTAGCCTCTATTCTGAAGCTAAAACTCAGCATTTACTTAGAGGTTCGACATTACTTCCCGTGCAACTGCTAGAGTTTGGTTAATATCTTCTTCAGTATGAGCTAAAGCAGTAAACCCAGCCTCAAACTGAGATGGTGCTAAATAAACACCACGCTCTAACATACCGCGATGGAAACGTCCAAATTTGGCAGTATCTGACTTTTTGGCATCTTCGTAGTTATGAACAGGCCCAGAAGTGAAAAATAAGCCAAACATGGCACTAATTTGACCACCACAAGCTGCATGACCTGTTTCTTGAGCAATTTGCAGCAACCCGTCTGATAGTTTTTGAGTAATTCGGTCAAGATACTCATATGTACCTGGTTTTTGCAGCAATTCCAGCGTCTTAATGCCAGCTGTCATCGCCAAAGGATTCCCCGACAGAGTCCCTGCTTGATATACAGGGCCAGCAGGAGCAATCATTGACATAATATCTCTTCGTCCACCATAAGCTCCGACTGGCAAACCACCACCAATTACCTTACCCAGTGTTGTCAAATCAGGAGTAATGCCAAATTTCTCTTGCGCCCCACCGTAGGCAATGCGGAAGCCTGTCATAACTTCATCAAAAACTAATAAAGCCCCATGCTCATGCGTAAGTTCCCGTAGTCCTTCTAAGAACCCAGCATCGGGAGGAATAAACCCAGCGTTACCTACAACTGGCTCTAGAATTACACCAGCAATTTCGTCGCGGTGTTCTTCAAACAAGGCTTTGACTGCTTCTAGGTCATTGAATGGGGCTGTTAAGGTGCTACTAGTTGCTGATTTTGGTACTCCTGGCGAGTCTGGTAAGCCAAGGGTAGCCACGCCTGAACCAGCCTTCACTAAGAACATATCAGCGTGTCCGTGGTAGCAACCTTCAAACTTGATGATTTTCTCGCGGTTGGTAAAAGCCCGCATTAGCCGTAAAACAGCCATACAAGCTTCTGTCCCTGAGTTGACGAACCTGACCATTTCAATGCTAGGAACAGCATCAATCACCATCTCTGCAAGGACATTTTCTAGCACAGAAGGCGCACCGAAGCTTGTACCTTTTTCTAAAGCTTCGTGGAGTGCGGCAATAACTTCTGGATGAGCATGACCACAAATTGCTGGTCCCCAGGTGCCTACATAGTCAATATATTGGTTGCCATCAACATCCCAAATATATGCACCTTTAACACGATCAAAAACTATAGGTTGTCCACCTACAGATTTAAATGCTCTGACAGGAGAACTGACTCCTCCTGGCATAAGATTTTGCGCGGCGGCAAAGATTTCTTGTGATTTTGTGGTTTTAATTGTGGTATTTACCAAGGGACTCTCCTAAAAGTGAGGAATAAAAAAAGCTCTATCTTAGGATAGGGTTAAAAACTGCTCAGAATTTCTATCGTATAAAAATAGCTGAACCAGGAAAATAACCATGCTGTACAAGTCCAATGAAGACTTGCCGTTAGAAATTCGGAATCGATTATCAGAGGCATACCAGGAGCTTTACCGTGCAGCTTTTAACTCGGCTCTCCATTGGTATGGCGAAGCATCCAAAGCTCATAAAGTTGCGTTAAGTGCTGTTAGAATGCAGTCTGCAATGGAAAGAAATGCTGTTGTTTTAGGTTAAATGATAAGTTTTCATTTCAATAAAACATACCAGATGTACTATTGAGAATGGTATCGTGAATCCATTAGTCATAGTTATTAGAGCAAATAAGCTGGTATGTTTTCTACCGAACCGCACTCATTGCGCCAGGCCATTCCCGTTGAGAAAATTCGCTACGACGAACGGGGTTTGGTAGCGGCAATTGTTCAAGACTATTTAGATGGCACAGTCTTGATGATGGCGTGGATGAATCGGGAATCGTTGCAAAAGACTTTAGAAACTGGAGAAACTTGGTTTTGGAGTCGTTCCCGTCAGGAGTTATGGCATAAGGGGGCGACTTCTGGGCATATTCAGAAGGTGCAAAGTATTCGCTATGACTGTGATAGTGATGCTTTGTTAATTGTGGTGGAGCAATTAGGAGATATTGCCTGCCATACTGGTGAACGCAGCTGTTTTCACCAAGTAGAAGGAAAAATTAATCCACCGCCAGGAGATACATTATCGCAGGTGTTTCAGGTGATCTGCGATCGCCGCGATCATCCTACAGAAAGTTCTTATACCTCTAAGTTATTAGCCGGTGGCGATAATAAGATTTTGAAAAAGATAGGTGAAGAAACCGCCGAGGTTGTCATGGCTTTTAAAGATGATGAAGCAGATGCCATTGCTGGTGAAGTGGCGGATTTGTTATATCACACCCTCGTGGCTTTAGCACATCATCAAATTGATTTAAAAGCTGTATACCGGAAGTTACAAGAACGGCGGCGATGATGAATTGGGGAGTGGGGAGTTGGGAAAAAAGTATGAAGTATGAAATTTCTACCTTTTGCCTTCTACCTTCAGCAAATGACCGTTGATTATGGACTATTGACCAAGTACTTCAGACTTTTTGTAATTCTTATCATTAGCTGAAATTTTCCTCACTGATTCCACAGGGTTTCCACAGGTATTTTCGTAGTTTTCCACAGGTTTGAACGAAATGATCAGCACTTGCTGCTTTGTTGGGGATTTTGAATTGCCAGGATTAGCTGACTTAAGTGACTGAGTTTGTGTAAAGTAAAGTAACGAAAAACTGCTTGTAACCCTGATAGTTTCGTAAATATTTGTTTTCTTAAGAATCGTTCTTAACATTTCGCAGCATTGACAAACCTACCCCCTCTTAGCGCACAATGATTCGGCTGGCATTTTTTTTAGTTGATTGCGCTGGGGAAATTAACAGTTTCTTTAGATGCACAGGCAGATGGTATGTCAGCAATTTCGCTTGATTGGCCTTAGAGAAGGAAAATCTCATGAACGCAACGGTGAGCATTTTTACAGAAATTCCCGAAACACTGCATGAATCTCTCAAAACTTATTTAGAAACCCATCCAGATTGGGATCAAAACCGGGTACTGACAGCAGCATTATCACTTTTTTTACTTCAAAATGGAGAGAGCGATCGCCGCGCGGCTCGTGTCTATTTAGAAACTTTATTTCACCACTGCTAATGAAAAATGCCTGGTACAACTTCTGGGAAAAATTGAAGCTACCAGACATTTCAAAGCATTGGTGTCAGCTTTGCTGTTCTGAGTTATTTCTAAGTATGGACACGCCTGCCGTGTCCTCTAGATGGCTTTTAATAATAAAATAGCGATCGCTCTGCCGGGCAAAATCTTATGACTACCAACTCAGATAGATGATTCTGCACAGCAATTCCACAAATTGCTGTTTGCCAACAAGATTTGCACTGGCACAATATTTAATTTTGAGCCAGATTCATTAAAACATAAGTAGCTTTAGGGGTGCTGGCTTTCATGCTTAACTAGCGCCCTGCTACAATCCAAAATCATAGAACAGCCGTGCAGTAAATAATCTAGTTTTAAAAATTTTCCTAGTTAGAAAATTCTAGACTAGGAATTTTAAATTCAAGGGTTGGTTTCTAGCTGCGGGGCATGAGTAGGGCATTCAAACTTATAACCTACACCGCGTACTGTTTGAATTAATGCTGGTTGACTAGCATCGACTTCAATTTTCTTCCGAATTTGACCGATATGCACGTCTACAACCCGTTGGTCGCCAACATATTCATAATCCCATACCTCTTGAATGAGTTCGGCTCGTCGCCAAACTCTGCCAGGATGGCTGGCCAAAAAATGCAATAAGTCAAATTCCAGTGCTGTTAAAGGCACTGGCTGATTATTTAATGCCACTTCCCGTCGCACGGGATCAATCATTAGCTTTTCAAATACTAGGCGCTTCTGCTCTGCGGTAGTTACTACCCGTTGTCGCCGCAAAATTGCAGCAACTCTGACTTCTAGCTCTCCTAAACCAAAGGGCTTGGTGAGATAGTCATCGGCACCTTTCGCAAAGCCGCGAATTTTGTCAGCTTCATCCGCACGGCTAGTGAGCATAAGAACAAACACACCATTGCGACTTTGCATCTCTTGACAGAGGTTGAACCCGATAACATCTGGTAAATTTACATCTAAAATTACCAGATCAGGGTTAAATTGCTCGAATAGGGCTAAGGCAGTCTTACCGTCCTCAGCCGCCTCCACCTGATAGTTCTGCTTAATCAAAAAGCGTTGGATTAAGTTCCGAACCGCAGGGTCGTCATCAACTACAAGAATCTTGGCGGGAGCCATGACCATCACTTTGCACAAAAATTCGTAAGATTAACAGGACAATTGCGTAGACGCAGTTTCCACTTTGGGGTTGTTAAAGGATCTACAAGGCTAGTAAGTACTTTTCCTGATGAGCCAAATAATGGTGTAATCAGGAGCTTTTTCAATCAAAGCCAGAATATTTTGCTGGCATTACCTGCACTCTAAACGCAGGTATTTTAATTGTCAACTTGATAGCTAGTTGCCAATTAATTTGGCATTAGCCATAGTCGCTTTGTAACCTAGAAAAACTTCTTACTCCCAATTAGGTGGTAACTTAAAACTTTTCAATTCTAATATCGATATGGATATCGACACCACTGGTGATTATGAAGCTAATCCATCTAAGTTGCCTCAAGGTATGAGAAATTGCTAGATTTACAACATAAAATTTGTTTTTTTCATAAAAAATTAAGTTTTAAGTACTTTTAGTTCAAATTCTAGAGTATATTCCCTACTTGGCAACGACATGAGGGGATACACGGAGTTCTAGCAATATGTTAAAGTTGCTATAGTTAAAATTCCCAGGTCAGTCTAACTTACCCGTGCTACTATCCTGGTAGAGCATATCAGTTGCTCGAAACATTAGTTTAACTTAGGTAAAACTAAATTTGTTTTTCCTAAAGCAAAATACCGCTGCTGACTAAGGCTGAAGTATAAACTCCCATGAGCGATCAAAATCCCTACGAAAAACTTGGGGTGTCCGAAGATGCTAGCTTTGATGAAATTCAGGATGCTCGCAATCGCCTATTGGAGCAATACAGTGGCGATGGCAAAAGTGTGGAACTCATTGAAGCGGCTTACGATGCGATTTTAATGGATCGCCTCCGGATGCGCCAGGAAGGTAAAATTAAAGTCCCTGAGCGTATCCGGTTTCCAGAACTAAGAGTACAATTTCCTCCGAAAGAAGTCTCCACTCCTCGTGAACAGTCGCCTGCATGGCTACAAAGAATCATAGATCAGCCATCAATGGCAGATATATTGTTGCCAGGCGCTTGGTATTCGGGTTTGAGTGCTATTGGAATTTTTTATCCTGCCGCCGGTGCTCAAATTTTACAGTTAGCGTTAGTGGTAGGGGTGGGTGTTAGTGTTTATTTTCTCAATCGCAAGGAAGGTAAATTCGGTAGAGCCGTTTTGTTGACACTGATTGGTCTAATTGCAGGCTTAATTGTGGGAGGCTTACTGGCTAACTGGTTGTTACCCCAATTTGGTTTGATCAGACCGACGGCTGACCAATTTTCTACTGTGTTTACATTTATATTATTGTGGCTGATCAGCAGCTTTTTGCGGTAAGGTTAATAGTTTTGAAATAATAATGGGTAGCAACTAATTTGTGATCTAATTGCTACCCATTTTGCATTTAATAGTGATTACTTCAGAACTAAAGTTCGATTCTCTAAGATGAGAGCGACAGCCGAGCTTAAATTTGGCACAATCAGGTCAGGTTGGTATAGTTCTAGTTGATCGCGATCGCGGATACCAGACTCTACAGCCATAACTTTAATACCGTGTTTTTTCGCAGCTGTAATATCGGCTTCTGTATCCCCTACCATCCAGCTATCAGTAACAGGGGATAGTTCTTTTAACGCTTTTGCCATTAATAATGGCTTATCGTCAATGTCACGAGTCTTAACATAATCGTTAGTTAGACAATAACAGCGATTTTCGGGAAAAAACCTACCTAAATCAAATTTTTTAAAGGCAAAGTCTAACTCCCAAACCCGGCGCATTGTCATAACGGCCAAATCAATTCCCGCCTCTTGAATTTTTAACAATGCTTCTACAGCACCCGGTACTAGAGTGTCATAGTCAAAGTATTCTTCTGTATGTACTGTTTTCCGCCGCAGCTGAGAAAATTCTTTTGCTTGCGCTTCGTCAAGGCCAGAATTGAGGGCAATTTGGGTTTCGGGAACACGCGCTCTTTTCAATTGCCAAAATTCTGGTTTACTCAGTTGTCGTACCGCTTGGCCTGGACGTTGGGTTTTTTCTAAACAAAATTGATAAACACGGTAGTATCGTTCAGAAACATCAACAATGGGGCCGTCGAAGTCAGTAAATAGTCTTAGCATCGGCGGAATTTAAATGTTAATTTTCCTTAAGATTAGCTTACTTGTGTATCAATAGTCATCAGTCATTGGTCATTGGTGATTTTTTATTAGTACATAACTAAAAGTTATTATTCCTGGCACTCAGCTTAAGAAAGAGTACCGCGTTTGATTTGTTCGCTTTCAATAGCTTCAAACAAGGCGCGGAAGTTACCTTCACCAAAACCTTGAGCTTGGAAGCGGCGTTCAATAAACTCAAAGAAAAAAGTTGGCTGTTCAAAGATGGGTTGGGTAAAGATTTGTAACAGCAAGGCGTTGTGAGTATTTGCTTGCCAATCAACTAAAATTTCTTGTTGGGCGATCGCTTCCAGTTCTAAAGAAGATAGGGGAAATTCTGGCCGCTTTTTTAGCTGGGTGTAGTAAGTTTGAGGAACAGATAGTAAAGATAAACCACGACTTCGTAATTTGGCGATCGCACTGACAAGATTTGATGTTCGTAAAGCGATATGCTGAATTCCTGGGCCGCGATTTACATCGAGGAACTCTTGAATTTGGGAATTGCTAGAAGCTGGTTCGTTAATTGGTAATTGTACGCTGCCGTTGGGAGAAACCATCACTTGGCTGTACAAAGCCGAGCGCTCAGTTTTAATTTTAAATACCTGTTGTGGTTGCATATCGAGAATGTTGCTGTACCAAACCACAGCACGCTCTAAATCACCAATGGCTACGTTTAAAACGATATGATCTATGGCGGTAAAAATAGGGCGAGTCTCTTGTTGCAGTGGTCTGGTTTGGTCTTTTTCTATCAAGGTATGAGTCATACTACCCCAAGCCGCAATTTTGCTGCACTTATAGCCGGGATATTGTTGGATGGGTTCTAAGATTGTAGCTCCGTGTGCTACTGCTTGGGCGATCGCTGTTTCCAGATTTGGGACAGTAAAAGCAATATCTGCCACACCCGGAGGATGTTGATGCAGAAACTGGGCTACTGGACTGGTGGGTAATAATGGTGAAGACAGTAAAAAACAGATAGCACCGCTTTGCACCGTTTCTGTATGGGTGTGAGATGAACTTATCTCACTTGCTACTGCTGTAAATCCCAGATAGTCTACAAACCAATTCCGCCAAGCTTTGGCATTTTCTACATAAAAGTGAACGTGAGCAATTTCCATAAATCCTGAAAATCTAGCACTAGAGCTTATCTATGTCTAAATTTTGCCTTTTTTGCTAGATTATCAAGTCCTTCTTAAGCAGGAATTATGTAAGCATCCTACATCATCGAACCAGGATAAGCAAGAGTTTGGATTAAAGATTATTTAATAGCTATCTCCCATCCTTTTGGAGTTTCTCTGAGTTTAAAGGAATTACAAGATTGTACAAATTTAAGAAAATTACCACTTAATTGTAAGCTTTTAATTTGTTCTGTAATTGGTTTACCATATTGCTGCTTAAACTGGCTTCCTAAAGGCCCTATGTTAATGTAGCTTCCAGGAGAGTGAATAGTTAATTCATTAATAATATTCTGGAGTGCGTGTTCTAAATCTAATTTGGTAGCAATTTTAGACAATAATTGAGATTTATTATCACTTGCTCCTGGAGCATTTTGACTATTGACTGAGTTAGAATTGATTTCAAATAAGGTAATATAAACTTCGGCAGCTTGCTCAATTTGATGCAGTACAAATTCTGTAGGATGGTTAATAAAAATTTCTCTAGCTTTCTGTCCAGGAAAATGTTTAGCAACAACCTGACCGATAGTTAATTTATATTTGCTTTTATAATTTTTTGAAATAGTATTTAGCTTAATCCAAATATTTTGAGTCTGCTTTTGTTCTGCTTTAATTAATTCTTTGATTTGTGCAATAAACTGGGCGATCGTTGGAATTTCTGGGATAGAATTAGCAACCTGTCTGACAAGTTGACCTGTATAACTATTTAATACTGTGATATCTTCACCTTGTTTGCTCACCTGATATACCGTTAATCCATGTTGCTGTAGATGGTTGCAAAGGTTAATCATTACTTTATCTGAAGAACAGACTAAAACTTCTCTAGCCTTTGGGTATCTTTCGTGAATAGATGAGCCAAAAGTGATCATTTTTCCGTCAGCATTATCTTTACCCACAGGCACATGAATTAAATCGTAACCACGCCCATGTAAATCTATATCTAGTTTGCCCATGCTGCACCAATTTGCAAAGGCAATTTTAATTTGAATCGGATAAGTACAAACGGTTGTTAAAAATTTTTCAGTTTCAGTGTTAATTTGTAAATTTTCTGCATCTAATAGCAAAACTGCTATCTCGGTTTTGCTAACAGAGGCGAGGCTAGAAGCTGGTTGTTCTAACTTAGATGACTTGATATGGGTGACATTACCTGAGCCATTTAGCTCAGTTTGTGTGGCATAGCTCATAAAATACCGTATGACAATCTGGCTCAGATCCTTAATTCATATCCAAGACAGTAAATTATCCATGTTATATCTAGGTAATAAAGTCTCTGATAACCGTAAAACTCCTTAAAATCAATACTAGAGTTGTTCTAATTTTGTCAAATTAAATTAGTAATTGCTCATAAGATACAGCGTTTTTCGGTTGAGTGCAGTACAAGTAGATAGGGGCTAGAGGCTAGAGGAACGTACCTCATTGGGATGAAAACTGCTGTAAAACAAATCGAATAAATATCTATACAAAAATTTAAATATTTACATAGTTTATTTACCACAACCGAGACGTGCCAAGACATATTCACGAGTGCGTGCATCAACGGCACTAGAAAAGATTTTCTTTGTAGTCCCAAATTCAACCATGTGACCAATGCGATTTTCATTAGTTTGAAAAAAAGCAGTGAAATCAGATACGCGCGTGACTTGCTGCAAGTTATGACTAATAATTACCATTGTCAAGTTTGATCGCAAACGCAAACTCTGAATTAAATTTTCAACTTTCATACTTGCGATGGGGTCAAGACCAAAACAAGGCTCATCCATAAGCATTACTTTGGGTTTAACTGCTAAAGCACGAGCAATGCAAAGCCTCTGTTGTTGTCCACCAGAAAGGTCTAAAGCAGATTTATGCAATTTATTTTTCACTTCATCCCAAAGGTCAGCAGCTTTAATGGCAGATTCGACAATCTCGTCTAACTCTACTTTTGGTCGCCATCCTAAAATTTTTACCCCATAAGCAACATTATCGTAAATACTCATGGGAAAAAGATTTGGTTTGGGAAGGACTATACTTACTTGGCGACGTAAACGATTTAAATTAACTCGACGTTCATAAATATTTTGATTATAAAATTCTACTCTGCCTTCAACCTGGACTTCTGCTTCTAATTCATTAATACGGTTGAGGCATTTAATAAATGTAGACTTACCACAACCACTAGGGCCAATAATTGCAGTTACTTTGTCTTGGTAAATATCGATTGACACCCCTTCGATAATTTTTTGGGTGTTGTAGTAAAGGCTGAGATTTTTGACTTTGATTGCTGGAATAAGTTTATTCATGCTGAAAAAAGTGTGTAATAAATTTTAAGCTAATGCAATCAGAAAAATCTATGGCTCTGTATTACTACGCTGCTTTCAATATGAAATGTTTATATTTATCACTCTGTTATACAGCAAATATACTGTTAGTATATATTTGAATTGGATTTAGATAATAATTCATTTTTAATTTTAATATAGTTTGTAAAATATAATACAACATAATTTGATGTATTTTTATGAGGTCTTCATTAAATATTTAGTATTAATTTTAGATTCATTATTATCAGTAATTTACGCTTAAATATATTATTACGCTTCGCATAAAATTCCCAGGTTCTATTCTTTTAAAACTTAAATAAATTTTCTCTACCATTACTTTCATTGTTTAACCCTCTTCTGTCACTTTTACTGGAGAATAATCTAGGATGCTTACAGCATAAGACTTTTGCCGAAAAAGCTTGATTCCAGTCATTTTATTAGAAAATAAACGCTCAAATGTCCGTTATATCTACAGTTGAAAATTTAGCTTTGATTTTTCTTTTCTCAGAGTGACACAACAGGGTTAAGTAACTTAGAGGATTGCACTAATTCAGCAGAAACCGAAAAGCTATGACCTACACAATAGTCAAGCTAGTCGTAGTTAACCCACACAACTGGTTGATATTGAATTGAAGCGCGATCGCATTTACCTATATTTTTTGTGTTATCTACTCTGAGTATGAGCGATGAGAATTAGGATAAGTGTTTTCCTAATTCCCAGAGAGAAATTACCGCCAATCTTCCCAGTTTTCGTTAAAAATTGAGGTGTCAGGGAAGGCGATAGGGTTGCCATTTTGCTGTAATAAATTTCTGAAGGCTTGCAGTTGTGGTTCTGCTTTTGGCAAATCATTTACCAGTTGGTAGGGTGCAATATTATTTTTGAGGGCGAAAGTTGCTACTGTCCCCGCCGCCGCACCAGAAGACCATTCAAAGGAGTGTACTCGATAGGCAGCAGAGGCAATATGGCTAGTAGCAATACTTTTACCACCAACTATTAAATTGTCAATTTTTTGGGGAATCATTGCCCGTAACGCAATTTGGAAGGGGTAAGCTTGTCCAGCACCGCGTCTTTCTCCGGGACGTTCTTGATTACCAGGGGTTTCTGGTGGGCTTTGAACCATACAAGGGTGAAAATCAATGGCATAGTGACCAATACCCACAGAGTCAGGGAAGATAGTAGAACGACTACGGCGTAATGCTTTATCTGGTGAGACTTGACCACTAATGACTGATGCTGCTTCTAAACCGGCTAATGTCGCTTTTAACTGGCGATACATATCTGCTGGTAGGGTTTTGCGATAATACTCATCGTTGTAGTTGCGGCGAGATATATCAACTTCCCAAATTGTAAAGCCTTGGGGTTGTCCCCAACTAGGACGACCAATTATCCGCCTTGCTTCTCGCATATAGGGATATTTTGACAAGCCATGCGCTGTTCCCATTGGGGATTTTAGCCCAGTTAACAATCTGTTATTGGTTCGCGGTTGTTTCACTCCTTCACCCAACTGAGAATCTGTGGTTCCTTGTACTAGCCAGTAATAGTAAGCAAGGGCATTCTCTTCGCCTCTACGCAGGGTTTCTGTGCGTAGCCCCCCCATCCAACCACCTGGTTTTAACTGCCCAGTGCTTTGCAATTGTTGGCGAGTATAAACTAAGTTATCGTTGGGGGTTCCAGGGCGGTAGTCGTTACCCCAAGTCCAGTTCTGCATGGAGATGTCCCCTGGTGTAGGCGCAGTAAATCTCACGCCTTTAAATTGCGTGGGTTTCCCTTTTTTCGGACTCCAAATGCGTCGGTAGGTAAAAACTAAGTCAAAGTTCGCCAGTCGCTCTAATTCATAGCTGAAATATGGTGAATATTGTAAATAAAATGGGGGCATTTTTTGGGGTTGTGGTTCCTTAGTTGCCTCCATTGCAAAGGTGTAAGTAAAGCCTTGAGTACAATAGGGGTCGTTGCTGCTGCTGGAAGAAGATGGTTCGAGAAAGGAACGCCCATCAATACCTAAGCGGTAGGGGACATCAGCTAGGGCAATAATTTCGCCAGTTTCGCTGGTATCAACAACGTACCATTTGGGAGAATTGCTTGTAGTTGATTTTTTAGCAACCTTGGGAACAAAGCGGATAATATTTTTGGTCAACCGCGATGAGTTTTGGTAGCGATAGGCATCTTCAATGGTTGCGGAGAGGGTGGCGGTATTGAGGGGTGGTGCGCCTTTGGCTGGTTGATGTTGAATAGCGATCGCACCATCGATAATTTTCCCGTTAGGATTAAGCTGGAGTTCCTTAATTACAGTATTGGGGAACCAAGCTAATTTACCTTTGCCCTTTTTCTCGGCATCTTTTAACATTTGGAACAGAACAGTGTGAGCATCGCGGGGCAAAAAACAAGAGTCACTTACCCAACAGTCACCAGGGTTTAGCTTACCGTAATGCCGTTGAATACGGTTGCGTAATTCTAAATAACCACGAGAATAGAATTGGCGATCGCGTTGAGTAGGTCTTTCATCTAACGCAGATGTCCCCTGGGAGGAAATTTGTCCCCCCACCCAGTCGGTAATTTCTGTCAGACACACTGTTCTACCAGCTAATAACCCCTCGTAAGCTGTAGCCGCTCCAGACAGTCCACCACCTACTACTAAAATCTCACAATTAACAGTTTTATCTGGCGTTCTCGGCGGTGCAGCCACAATAGTAGAGTCAGGTATAAGATAGGTTGAAATTGAGCTAAGACTGAAGAGTATTGCTTGAAAACCAGCTACTTTGTGTCTGCGCTTCATGATTGAAACTCTTTCTACTCCTGTGCCAACTTGTAGACGGTACCATTCCACAATTGTTCACCACAAGTCACTATAGACAGTTGGCAAAAATTTCTAGGGAAGCAAATTTTGTCCACCTTACATGGTGCAGCGATTATGAGCATAACCAACCGATAACTAAATTCTGTTATGGATTAGGAAAAAGGCACACCGCCTCTAGAGATTTTTGATCCTACTCAAAGGCTACTCAAAAAAGGCTGGAAAGGCTTGATTATGCGTTAGGTGGTAATTCCAAAGGAACTGGCCCTAATAATCCCTTACGAAAATCTGTTAAAAGTTGCCTTGCCGTTCGCTCAACATCACCCTGATAACGATGTTCTGCCAAGGCTTCTAAATATGATTCTCCTGTATAGGATGTAGATTCAAAGTTGTAACGTAACTGTAGCGGTGATTCTGGTAATAAATTATTCTCTGTAATGTGGATTTCATTCAGGAAATCTACTAGTGCAGATGCTACTAACTGGTTATCGTAAGATGCTTGGCCAATGTCATCACAAATAGCTAGTTTTAGTGCTGCTGCTTGATTTTCCAATCTAGAGGGGATGACACCAGGAGCATCAAGCAATTGTAACTCGTCAGAGATACGCACCCAGCGCAAGTTACGTGTTACCCCCGGACGCGCTGCACTTTCCACCACTCGCTTTCCCAAAAGGCGGTTAATTAAGGCTGATTTGCCAACGTTGGGAAAACCAATCACCACAGCGCGAACAGGACGGGGTAACATTCCCCGATCGCGTCTTCTTTGATTCAATTCTACTCCGGCAGCTTGGGCAGCTTTAGCGATCGCATTTACTCCTTGACCGTGTTGGGCATTAGTAAAATAAGGGACTTCGCCTTGACTTTTGAACCAATTTGTCCATATTGATCGGACTTCGGGCGTAATCATATCTAAACGGTTGACTACCAAAATCCGCGTTTTATTTCCTACCCACTCGCCCATTTGCGGGTGGTTGGTCGCTAGGGGAATTCGCGCATCCCGGACTTCTAAAACTACATCTACCAGCTTTAGCTGTTCTTTGAGATTCTTTTCCGCCTTGGCAATATGCCCCGGATACCATTGGATGAGATTTAATTTATAGTTGTTCGTGATAGCCATATTCAATAAATTAGGGAGTGGGGAATTGGGAGTGGGGAAAACAAGAGGAGAAATAACAAATGACCAATGACTATCGACCATTGACTCCCTTAGCTTGATGCAGAATTAGACGATTACCTTCAGGATCGTAGGCATAAATTTCTCGTCCGTGGGAAGCGATAGAGATGTTTCCAGGTGGAGAATAGCCTAAATTTGTTAAATGTGCGATCGCTGCTTCTAGGTTACTCACCTCTATACACAAACTTATCTTACTTTTAGTTGAGTTCTCGAATTCTAACTCTTGACTTTTTTTAGGGTGAAAAATACCCAATCTCACCCCCGTCAGCTGAAACTCTGCATAAACATTGGGAATCAGAGTCTGAGGAGCTTTTGCGAACAACCGGGTATAGAAATCTACTAAAATATCGTGATTAACTGTTGCGATCGCCACATATGCCTCAGTATATTGAAAAGCCATTAATTTGCTGTAGCTGGTTGATGTTGTAAATCGCGTACCTGATCGCCCAAAGTACGCAGATTTGAGGCAAACTCTAGCAAAATACCATCGGGATCAAAGAAATAAATCGACGAGATAAACGTAGTTTCATCAGGTTCGGGAACAAAGCCAGAAGGCACATCAGCATGATGTAAAACAGGAGTTACTTGTACACCTTTAGCAATAAGTTTTTCTCTATACTCTTCTATTTTTTCTCCAGGAACATTAAATGCCAAATGGTTTAATGAGCCATGTGCTGTGGTTAGATTACCAGTTTGCCAAACATCAGGACTGACAGATGCAATACCGGGTGCGGCTTGTGGTGCATTGGGAAACCAGAAAAAAGCCAAAGCATCACCATTACCGATGTCAAAAAAGAAGTGCTGGCCACCATCAGGTAGAACGATAGTTTTGATGAGCTTCATTTCTAGCGTGTTTGTGTAAAAATCCACAGTTCGTGCCATATCTTTACAAACTAAAGCGATATGGTTGATTCCCTTAATTTGAAACTCTGTCATAATTTTGCGCTTAAGAAGAAATATTTAACCTTTCCCATCCAGTATAAATATTGAAGCGTTCTCCACGTAAAAATCCAATTAAAGTAATCCCAAATTCTTGAGCGACAGACACCGCCAAACTACTAGGCGCGGAAACCGAACAAACAAGGGGAACTCCAGCTACTAAAGATTTTTGCAATATCTCAAAACTAGAACGTCCGCTAACCATAACAATATGATTGTTAAAAGGTAACTCGTCACCTAGCAAAGCTGTACCTATCAATTTATCTAAAGCATTGTGACGACCAACATCTTCTTGCAGATTTAACAAATTTCCTTGAGCATTGAATACGGCAGCTGCGTGTAAACCTCCTGTGGCCGTGAAGATACCTTGATGCGATCGCAGTTTCTCCGGTAAGCTATAGATAATCTCAGGCTGAACAATTAAATCTGAAGTAATCATCGCATGACCCCGCAAGCGCAAAGCTTCGATGTTGGCTTTACCACAAACTCCGCAAGCACTATTAGTATAAAAATGCCGTTCTAAAGGCTGTAAATTTGGATTTAGCCCTGATTTAAATTCCACATTAATAATGTTATAACGCTGCTCACCATCCACCGATTCATCAGTGCAATAGCTCATTCGTTGAATATCGTCTCGACAATTAATCACACCTTCACTAAACAAAAAACCAGCCACTAATGCAAAATCTGTTCCTGGTGTTCGCATCGTTAAAGCTAAGGTGCGATGTGGAGAAAGGCGAATTTCTAAAGGTTCTTCGGTAGTGAGTTGGTCTTGTCGCAGGCGTTTTTTGCCATTTTCAACTACCCACACTTGCGTTTTAGTTTTGCTTTTATTAGGGTTTTTCATTCATTACTATAGCAATCCGGTTTGATTACTTAACATATTGGTGTAGGTAGACAACAGGCAATAGCAAAGAAGGTAGGTAAGCCGTAACGCACCGATAAATTTTGTAGAGTCTGGATTGATTTTGTTTTAATCCAATTTTGATGTTGAGCCTTTCCATAAATATTTAAACAAAGGCTTGATTTGTAAATTGTAGGTGCGATCGCGCCTGCCAATCCTACAGCTATATTCACGCGCTGATTACTTAAACTTGATTTTCGCTACCAGTAAATTCTTTAGCTTCATAAAAACGGCAACCTTGACAAGGGCCACAGGGGTTAACGGCACAGCGAATATAGCCAGAACGGGCGTTAAATTTGCAACTGATATCACCTATAAGGTAGCCTACCCCTTCTATATAATAGCGATCGCCTTCCATTGGTCTGATGATATTTTGTCTTCCCCTTGTCCCTGAAAAATTCATGCTTGCTTGTCTCAGCTGGGTACGTATCCGTAAATGAGTTTTACGAATTAACCATAAGGAGAATAGGGACGGTAAAAAACCAACGATAATCACTAAAAGTGTCTTTATACTTAACACCTTTTCTGTACCCCTTTTATACGCTGATTGATTGATCGTCCCCGTTGTTGCATTCTAGCTGTTGCCAAAGTACAACTATGAGGGCAATTTTTTTCGTCTAATGACGACAGTGTGGCATCTGGCAAAAAATTACCAGTGCCACTTAAATCAGCATAACCGTTACAGCCAATGAGGTGTACTACAGTTAAATCTTGATTATCTTAAGATTTGTTGAATAATGTCTCCTGCACAGAGCGGCTCATATCAGTAATTGCTGTACGTTGGTTTCTTTTGTGTCGTTGCGCTGCCAATTTTTTCTTTTTACTTTGTTGCCGTAGTTTCTGCGCTAATAACGCCGCTTCTCGTTCGGCTCGGAATAAATCTATTTTCCGTGTTGTCAAAATTAAAGACTCATCTGACTTTTGTCTCACCCAGGGGACGCTAATAGTCAAATACTTACAAATGCTGCGACGCGCTTGACGATTCCCTTGCAGATAATTAATCTGGCTGTCGATAGCACTGACTATAGCTTTCAACTCTAAAATCTCAGCTTCTAACTCTGCTGCCATTTGATTGATAGTCTGCGCTTGTGCCACTAAACGCTCCCAACCACTGATAATTTTTTCCTTTTGCGGTTGCAGTGGCACTATTGCAGGCTGCGACAAGGACAAGGGGGGCAAACTGGAACTGTTGGATCTTGGTTCGATTTCTTTCATAGTTCCTGTGATAAAGCTACTGAGCTTGTTAGGCATTTTAGTAGTTTATAGTATTTTTGTACTATAAAACTATAATTACGCACTAACACCAAAAATCCATCGTTTTATCAGGGGTTTGGATGAGTTTAGTAACTTTATTAGCTAAAGATTGTTTGATGGTGGCGTTGAGCAAGGAACTCCCAAAAAATGAAATATATAGTTATTAAAAGTATCAGCCAGAAATTTTAGAAAATAGAGCAAAAAATTACTGGTTTTACTAGTACATTTAAGTGCCTTGGCGAAGTCATCGCTCTAAATTGCACAACAAAATAGGACGGCTATAGCAAAGGCAAATAAAATTGATATATATAGGACTAGTATTTGATTTTTGAAAAAATCAGTACATTGTTACCTGCCTTCTTTTGGGTTGCCTATTGCCTGACTACACAAGTATGTTCAGTAATCAAAGCGGCTTCCTCTATAACTATGCGTATTATCTCTGACTTTTTTTAAATCATTTTTCCTGCTTTCTTAGCCATCAGTATTATCTATTAAAATCGGTAAAAACACTAAATACTATAAGTATTGAAATGGTTTTTTATTGAACCAAAAATTGCGATAAATTCACCCTAACTTTACCCAAAGAAAGTAGATATAACACTAAAGTAGCTATTGTATTGAGATGTTTTAGTCTATTTACAAGAGATAAAGATGGCAACATATATTAAGAAAGTTTTGATTGGTACTTCAATCGCCGCAAGCATAACTACACTCTCCACCAGTGCGGCTTTCGCTACTGGCCTTACTAGACCTACTAATATTCAATTCACCACCAACGGTGTCGCTAATACATCAGCACCCAACATCAACAGCTGGAATTATGCCCCCGGTGCTGCTGTATACGATAACACTGGCATCGGTGGTGTGAACCGACAAGTTTTAAACGATTACAGCAACAAAGGCAGTATCAGTAAAGCCACCGCAGCTTTAACAGATAACGATAGAACTACCAACGTTGAACTATTTACATCAGGTGAAACAGTCACAGACCATGTAGGGTTTACAGCAAATCTGGGCAAGAATACTATCAAAATTGAAAGTGTAACTAAGGCTGATTGGGCTGATGGTACATTAGCAACAGGGTGGCTAACAGGATTTCGTGACACTTACGGCGGCTTAATGTCAGGTATTACAACCACTCCTGGTTCTAATATGCTTAAAGATTTTAATTCCAACTTTACTTCCCTAGTTAGTTATCTCAGCACCAATGGTTTTAACGCGGCTGGTGACCCTAACATTGGAGATGTATCATACAATCAAGCAACTAAAGATTTGAAAATTGACTTAGTTGGACATTTAGATTTAAGTCCAACAATTGTAGATACCCGCAAAACAGTTATAGATACCCGCGCAACAATTATAGATACAAGAAAAACTATAGTTGTAAGTGGCAAAACTGTTGCTAACCCGACTTACAACAAAAGCATTCCCAACCCAACTTACAACAAAAGCGTAACTAATCCAAATTATTTAGGAGTCTCACCTGATTTTAGCCGTAACTCCACAGGAAATGTAGTATTTGATACTATGCTGTTTAAATTAGCAAAAACAGCATTAGAACAAAATACTCCGTTCCAATTTAGTGAAATTGCCAAAGTTAATTTCAATAACCAAGTTAGTTATGCCTATGGCTTTTCAGCTGTAGATTCAGGTGCAATAGCAGGCGATCGCGCGGCAACTGATACAACATCTCATACTGGTATCTACTCCTGGACTAAAAATTACAAAAATTATCAAACTGCACCCGTACCAGAACCATCTGCATTAATTGGTTTGATGGCTATTGGTGGTTTAGTTGTAGCCAGACGCAAAGGTCGGAAAAACGTTAGTTTTGAATAACTGCTGAAACTTCCAAAACCATGATTTAGAGAAAATAGCAATATTCTTTAAATCTGGTAGCATCTTGCTTCAATTGCTGTATTCTTGTGTCTTTGGCAATAAAAAGCCACTTGTGATTTAAAGAAATAACCAAAAAATTAGAGACGCGAAGTTTCGCGTCTCTATTAATTTTGATATTGGCATAAAATTACACTTAAATAAAAATTAAATTTTAGATAAATATAACTAGAACAATATTTAGTTAATTCTTCTATAATTTCTGCGCCACTTTTCCAGTTGCTCAATTGATACTGATTTCGTGATCACATTCACGCCAGTGCCTCGCCAGTCAACCTCTGCATCTGTAGTAAAAACCCCACATTCTAATTGTTCCAACCGAATATCCCAATATTCACTAAATCTGTTTTTTAAAGTCATAACTTGTTCAAATACTTTGTTTCTGTGTTTGTTTCTTCTTTTTCTTTCTGTTGCTCCTGTTGCTTCTGTATCGATAAATTTAGTTTCAATTAAAAATAAATTCCCTTGTAATGTCAGATAAACAAAATCACACTTACCTAAATCTGTATAATCTGCAATTGGAGATTTTTCAAATAACAGTAATTCGCAGCAATTAGGAAATAGAGTTTTAATGTTTAAAAACAAGTAAGCTTGCAAAAGAAGTTCCTTATCGTAAGGAAAAACAATCACACCTTCAAAGAACTGTTTAATATCTTCTTGGGTTTGAGGTTGAATTTTTTTACAATAAGAAACAAATTTATATAGATCATTTGCAATCATCAAGTTTTAACTCCTTCCCTAGCTTATACCAACACCCTATGGCATAAAAAGATACTCTCATCTACAGAAAAACATCATCCGCATAAGCCACTAAAAAAATGAACCGACTACAACGTTGCTACGGCAATCTACTGTTGACGAAGCACTTTTTAACTTACAACTAGTTTTTGTGTGTCCAAAAAGAGGTAATAAACGTTACTTATTTTCTTAGCAATCTAAATTAATTACCTGTCAAATGTTTTACATGAGCAGGAAATTTAGCATTCTGAAGTAACACAACAGTTGAACGTGCATCTTGCACCCAAAATTGCCGTCCAAAGCGGACAAGTTGACGAGAGTTACCAGCCTGGATAATTCCAATTACAGGAACTTTTGCTTTTTCTTTCTCACCGGCAAGTTCTTTTAAAATTTTTCTTAAATGATCGCGTTCTTCAATGGCGGTTGCTTGTTGGAGTGTTAACTCTACCATGACCATTTGAACTGTTTCTACTGCTTCTACATCTTCGACAATTAATTGCACTTGTTCATCTCGTCGGTCAACTTTACCCCAAATAATTAATCGAGAATCAACTTGTAGTAATTCACTAATGCGTTCATAAGTTCTAGGGAAGACAACTGCTTCTGATTGTCCCGATAAATCTTCTATTTGCAATATTGCCATTTGGTCGCCTTTTTTGGTTGTGACTTTTTTCACATTGTTTAACATCACAACCGCACAAAGTAATGCGTCTTCTTTCTGTTCATTAAGTTGGGAAAGGTTTATCGGTGCTAGAACAGAAGATGAAGACTTGATAGCTTTGAGGGGATGATCTGATACATAAAATCCCAGCAGTTCTTTTTCCATCTGCAACTTTTTCTGCGGTGGAAAGTCTGGTACAGGTTGGGCTTTAGGTGCAGAATCAAAAACGTTATTAGTTTGTTTTACAGTAGTAGAAAATCCACCTAATAAATCAAACAAGTTTCCTTGACCGCTAGCTCTATCTTTTGCGCGCGATTGCGCCCAATCATAAACCAATTCTAGGTCTTTGATTAATTGATGGCGATTGGGTTGAATTTTGTCAAAGGCTCCACAGTATATCAGAGATTCTAAAGTTCGACGGTTGACGGAGCGCAAATCTACGCGATCGCAAAAATCTGACAGTGATTTAAACTCTCCGGTTGCTTCTCGCGCTTCTAAAATACAAGCGATCGCATTTTGTCCAACGTTACGTACTGCGGAAAATCCGAATAAAATCTTGTCTCCTAATGGCGTAAAATCTACACCCGATCTATTAATATCCGGCGGTTCAATTTGAATATTCATACTTAAACAGGTGGAGATATATTTCTGCACCTTGTCTGTATCGCCACTGTTTGCTGTCAACAGTGCTGCCATATATTCCAACGGATAATTAGCTTTTAAATATGCAGTTTGATAAGTAACATAGCCATAAGCGGTAGAGTGAGATTTATTAAAGCAATTAGAAGCAATTAATCCATTTTTAATTACAAAATTATGGTTGTTTTCTACTCCAATGTCATATACTTTTTCTTGCCCTACATATTGACGAGTCATTATTTTTACCATTTCTCTAACCTCCAAAACAAACTTTATATAATTGAATATTGCGCCAGTGAGCAAGATGATATTTTAGGGAAACACAAAAAGAAGAAATTGACTGCTAACATTGACTGCTATAGCAATCCCTGTAGGAGATTCAAACAAATCTATTGCCTATTGCCTGCCTCCATAAGTAATTTGTAAATCCAATAGGATTGCTACATCTGTCCTATAACACGACAATAACTGATATTTATATCTAAGTTAACAATTCAAATTTGATGATTTGCAAACATACGGTTATCAAGTATATATTTGCTGTATTTAAACTGTAATATAGGAATCTGGTTTGTTGCTGAACATACTTGTGTAGTCAGGTAATAGGCAATAGGCAATAGCAAAGAAGGCAGGTAATAATGTACTGGTTTTTTTCCAAGATTAGGAACTGTGAAGTATTAAGGTTAAAGGCTGTTCCCGCTTGGCATTGCTGCTAGCTAGAAAATAGCCCATCAGACTGAAGTCTGGGGTAGTCTGCGAAGGTAGGGTATCTGAAATTTATATTTTATACTTCACACTTTACGCTTCCTACTTTCCTAATACTCTGCAATATGTACTAAAATCAAGGACTTGAGTTACAAAGGGAGCAGTCATGGCATCCATACGCGAGTTGCACGAACAGCTAGTTAAAAAAGAACGTTCTGCTGTTGAAATTACCCAAGAAGCTTTAGATAAAATTCAAGCGTTAGAGCCGAAATTGCACAGTTTCTTGCACGTGACAGCGCAACAGGCGTTAGAGCAGGCTCGTGCAGTAGATGCCAAAATCGCAGCTGGTGAAGAAATCTCCATACTGGCTGGAATTCCGATCGGAATTAAGGACAATATGTGTACTAAGGGAATTCCGACTACCTGTGCCTCTCGGATTTTAGAAAATTTTGTGCCACCCTATGAATCAACTGTGACACAAAAATTGTTTGATGCTGGGGCTGTCATGGTGGGCAAAACCAATCTGGATGAGTTTGCAATGGGTAGTTCTACAGAAAGTTCTGCTTACCAAGTGACAGCCAATCCTTGGGACTTATCGCGGGTTCCTGGTGGTTCTTCTGGAGGGTCAGCCGCAGCTGTAGCAGGGGGAGAATGCGTTGTTTCCCTTGGTTCTGATACTGGTGGCTCAATTCGTCAACCAGCGTCTTTTTGTGGTGTAGTGGGGATGAAGCCAACCTACGGCTTAGTTTCTCGATATGGTTTGGTGGCTTATGCTTCGTCTTTGGATCAAATTGGGCCTTTTGGACGCACAGTAGAAGATGCCGCAATTTTGTTGAGAGCGATCGCAGGTTATGATTCTAAAGATTCCACTAGCCTAAAAGTAGAAATTCCTGACTACACAGCTAGCTTCAGGCCAGACCTCAAAGCTAGAGGCAAAATACGAATTGGCGTAATTACAGAAACTTTTGGCGAAGGTTTAGACTCTGTTGTTGAACAAGCTGTTACCAAAGCTATTGACCAATTACAAGCTTTGGGCGCAGAGATTCATGTTATCTCCTGTCCTCGTTTCCGCTACGGTTTACCAAGCTACTACATCATCGCTCCTTCAGAAGCATCTGCCAACTTAGCTCGTTACGATGGCGTGAAATATGGCTTGCGTACACCTGACGCAGAGAATTTGTTGTCTATGTACACTCGTACCCGTGCAACAGGTTTTGGCGCGGAAGTCAAACGCCGAATCATGATTGGCACATATGCACTTTCGGCGGGGTATTATGATGCTTACTATCTTAAAGCGCAAAAAGTCCGTACTTTAATTAAGCAAGACTTTGAAAATGCGTTTAAAAAAGTTGATGTCTTAGTTACTCCTACTGCTCCTACTACGGCATTCAAAGCTGGGGAAAAAACCACTGATCCCTTGAGTATGTACCTAAACGACTTGATGACTATTCCGGTAAACCTAGCAGGGTTACCGGGTATCAGCTTACCTTGCGGTTTTGATGACAACGGTATGCCCATTGGACTGCAATTAATTGGCAAGGTGTTGCGAGAAGACCAATTATTCCAAGTAGCTTACGCTTATGAACAAGCTACTAATTGGCACTTACGCCAACCGCAACTATAGTTAGTAGATTACAAAGTTCTCTGTTTAGGCTGGGTGTGGGGTGTAGGGAATATTTGCATTGATGAGTCGCTATAAAAGTTAATTAGCATGAGTAAATTCAACCTTTCATGATTAAAAAGCCATGATTTACCTAATTAGCCGTTATTAAAACCTAACAATTCGCGCATTTGTCACCTACATCCGACCCCCAACACCTTGTCTTCTTCTGAAGAGACGCTACGCGAACACGAAAAAGTTTTCGGTCTACTGATAAGTAGAGGGACATAAATAATTGTAATTAGGAGAAGGCAGGAGGACGAAACTTTGCTCAAGTCGGGAAACCCGCCCACGCAAGTGTCTCCAGAGGGCAGGAGGGAAGAGGTTTTTAGCTATTTTGCCCAAGACTTATCTAGTTAAGTTTATTTGTGCCTTCCTACTTAGTAATCAATGTCCAATTACAATTGACAATGGACTATTGACTATTGACTATTGACTTTTGAGTGTCTATTTCTGGGGTAAATGTCACTTCTTTGACATTACCCAACTCTCCTAAGGGTTTTGCTGGTTGATTGTTGACAGAAATTAGTACCGCGCCCGCATTCCCAGAACGGACAGTCAATTGTTTTTTTGCTGTCCAAGTTCTGCGTTCTCCTTGATTTAAATTGCCTACAAATTCCGTTTTGCTATCTACTTTTACTTGTAACCAAGATGTGCCTTGCAATTCTAAGCTGACGGCTACAGCTTGATTAGTGGGGGTGTTAGGGGATGCTATGGGGGATGCGGCTAGAGGTAGTCCAGTAGTGGAATTTTGGCTGGTTACAGAGGTTTGTGCCTGAGTTGAAGATGGAGAAGATTCGGCTGTTGGTAATAATGAAGGTTTAGATAAAACTGCTGCGGTTTGTTTTTGAGGGGTTCCGAAGTTGAGTTTTTTGACTAAAGATTCCGCAGATAATTTGGGATTAAGTAAATAAACCAGCCCAATTGCCGAGACTAATAATAGGGCAGCGTAAGGGATAAAAAGAGGGATACGAATGTTTAGTTTATTCTCGAAATTGGGACTTTGGTGACTATCAAATTCTGGAGTTACAACTTGAGTGGCAAAGGTTTTTGCTAAACTAGCACCGTCTAACCCGATGACATCTGCATAACGACGGATATATCCTTGGATGTAGACAGGTTCAGGCAATTCATCAAATCTCTCATCATCTAGGGCTTTCAATAAAGTTAGTCGAATGTTTGTTTTCATCGCTACTTCTTCAAGCCGTATAGACTTTGCTTCTCTTACTTGTAGTAAATGCTTACTTATTTCTTTTAATTGTGCTGTTTGATTGTCTTGTAAGAGGTTCACGACTTTCTCCTAAAATTGACTGATGTTTGCCATTCAATAAGATGATTACTTAACTAATGTCAAATTTTTGACTATTTCAATTTTAGTTGGAAAACAAAATATGAAACATTTAAATTACATATTTAATGTTGATTTACATTTTTGCTTTTTGTTAATTTAAATTAATATTTTTCCATCTATCTTAGGACAGACAAAATTAAAGTTTGGGTAGTAAATTACCTCTGTATCTAATCAGAATTAAAGTTACAAACAAAAATTATTATTTGAATTTTTGTAAAAGTTCAGTGGTAATAGGTGATGTGGTCAGAATTGAATGCTTAATACCACCCCAGACACTTCCACTACGGACGCGATGCATGGCCAAGACTTCTGAAATTTCGTTAGAGATGAAAACCTGCGGCGGTGCAAGTTGACCGAGCGATCGCGCACGATAATAATGATGTGACTCTGATAAAGCTTGATCTAGTTTTTGAGCAATAATTTCTGATGGTTCTGTTGCTGAATCGAGTAACAGAACATAATAAGGTGGATTTGCAACGGGAACTAAGCTCTTAAAACCAGTTCCTGACAAATTGATACTATTTAAAGCATGACTTACAAAAGTTTCGTGTAACTTTTCGCCCACTAAATCGCTGATAGCTTGATGTCGTCCGAGAAACTCTAAACAAGGAGTATGACGATAATAGTGCGTTACGAGAATGCGATCGCCAATTCGATAACGATATAAACCGCCTTTCTGCGACAAAATAATTGTATATTCCTTGCCAATGCTGAGTTCATGTAACTTATGTAGGGAACCAGCATCATCCTCAAACTCAAAAAACACCTCATCTAAAACCGGAACATAGCCCCCCGCCGCAATTAATGGAATCGTCATTGGGGCTTCTGTCGCTAGCAAGCCTTTACCCTGAATTAAAACTCCGGGAAATTGCGATCGCAATCCCTTAGCCTGATCTGCTGCATTAGCACTATCCCAGCAAGAAATCAACTTGAGATTTGGCCAAAGTTGCGTCCAGGAAATATGATCCTCGCCCAGAAGTTGCAGCCTTGTGCGTGATATTCGTTTTTCTAATTCTGCTTGTAATAATTGCCGATGTTCTTGAATGTACTTTAAATGTACTTGGAGAAAACTCGGACTCCAAATCGAAATAATTTCTAACTTCTCAGCCTGCAATAATGCCAACGCCAGTTGATGTTTAAATACCTGTGCATTATGCAAGCGATTAAGTCCATTGGGCATCACCAACCAAGGACGCAAAAACCAACGCAACCAACCATCCAAATAATCTAAATCATCTTGTAAAGATTGGGTTTCAGTTGCATTTAATTGCGGTGAAATACAAGCGTAAAGTTTACCTGTAGAGAATTTCGGCCCATTGATAATCAAATCATGCGCCCATACACAAAACATTTGATTAAACGATCGCCTTAAAGATTGAGTATAAGGAATCCATTTTACTGCTCCACTACTACCAGAGGTTTTCTCATAAAATAAAATAGCTTCAGGAGTCAGGGGGATTTGCTGACGTTTTTCATGCCCTAAAATCAAAGGTGAGAGTGCATCGTAATCCACAATCGGGATATGCTGCCAATCTGTTACAGAACTAATACCCAAAGCTTTGCCATAGTCGCTGGCGATTAGGCGATCGCAAATTTCTTTCTGCACAGATATCTGCGTTGATTTAGGGTCATTCAATGCTTGGTAAAATCGTCTGGCAGTTGGTGCAAGCAGTTGCCCAAAAAGCTGAATAATTGGATGCATCATATAGCGATCGTATTTGATTTACAAAATACTGGTGCAGGCAGGCAATAGGTTTGAGGCAATAGGCAATAGATTTGTTTGTATTCCATTTAGGTTTGCTATAGTCAAATTAAACTAGTTTAATTTTAAATACTAAATTATTAGCCACCTTGACTTATTCCAGTTCTATAAAAACTTGCAAATATTAACTAAATACCCCACCCTTGTTAGGGTGAGGTACTGTATTTTGGGATATAGCAGACGAAATATAGGTTAGGACAAAAACTAATTATTAAACCTATTGTCTGTTTCCTGCTGTATCTTAGTCGATGATTTGTGGGCTTGGAACTTGCGCGTCAATATCTGCCTGAGATAACGTAGGAAGCAACCAAGTGCCTTCACCAGCTTTGAAAACTTTGGCAGGTGCAACATTCAATTCAATTGCACCAGTAGCGGGATTAGTTCTAGCAATTGATTGGGTACCATCGACAAACTTGACAGCAATAGGTTCAGTTAACTCTTGTACTTGACCATTCGGAGTTAACACTACCTGAGAACCTGCGGGTAAGTATATGCCATCGCAATCCCAATCATCATCTGTAATTTGCCCTGCTGCTAAATAGTAAAGTTGGGTGGGAGATTTTTTCGGTTTATTGGCATAAATCCCCAAAGTTCTGCCAGTCTCGTTCTGACATTGCGCCCGCTTGATAGCTGTTTCCATTACATACTTTTGAGACTGTAATTGTGATAGTTGTTGTTGAAATTGTTCAGGTGTATAGCCAGCTTGTTCAGGGTTATCCCTAACAGTTAAAAGCTGATTGAGTGCCTGAGTTACTTCTGCGTAGTCAGCCCCTTTGGTGAAATCTTTGCTTGCCCAAGAAGGTTGAGCAATTGTCAAATTAACGATAAATACGAGAGCGACAAGAATAATTTTGATGAACTGCATATTTTCTCCCTAGTTTGAGATTCTGAATAATAGGTAATGGGCAATAGGCAATAGATGTATTTGGAATGTATTTAGGGTTGCTATATTAATGGTTAGATTTAAAGAGTAAAAGGGTATAACTATTGCCATTGTTGATAATTTTTGCAAGCATTTATATTTAATTTAATGCTGAGTCGTGAATCTTAGGAAAACTTTCCAGTCTGTTAGGATTGACCCAACGATTTATGAATTGATTGTCTTTGCGGATTTGAATTTTAACTTGTTTAGAGCTTATTTTGACTACCTCGGCAGGTATTTTTTGAACTTCAGCAGAGTCAGAACGTGCTTTGTAAAGCCAGATAACTTTTTGACCTACTTCAAAGTATTTAGGATTATTGACTATAGAAGTAAGAGTGTCTGCTGAAGAGGGAAATGCAACTGCTAAATTGATTAAAAGCACTAGCACTGTAAAGGATATGGAGAAGATTTTCATATATTGTGATAATTACAAACTTTGAGTTTTGAATTTAGAAGTTTGAATTATTTTAATTAGTCCCGTTAAACATACACAAGTAGCTGTCAAGGCAATTGGAGTTAGGGAAGCACTGTCTAAGATAATAAACACACCTAAGCCGATTAAGACAAAGGGCACAAAATTATTACCGTAGCGAGTTAATAAATTAGCGATCGCATTCTGACAAGTTAGTTTATAAGTCACGTAACACCAAACACCAACCAGCAATAAGAACACTGTAATAATAATTAGCAATTCATAAATCGCACTGTGAGCAAACAATGGCATATAAATGCCTATGTTATCACTACCGTTGGCAATGGTAATCGCTGCCACACTACAAGCTTGAGGAGATAAAAAACTAGCGAAAGTAGAAGTATGAGATATTTCTATTTCAGATTCTTCATCAGACGACGAATCACTCTCCCAATTCAGCAGGCGATTTAAGCCAATAATTATTGGCACTAAACCTAACAGACCAATCCAATGAGATGGTAATATCATTCCTCCTAAAAAACCCATTAGGCTAGCAATAACCAGAGTACAGAAACCGAGGTACTGACCAATTACAATATGCCGACGGCGGAAATTGGCATTCGCCTGAGAGAATAACAGCGTGAGGATGACTAAATCATCGAGATTGGTAGCTGTAAAAGCTGTGATTCCGGTGGGGATAGCTGTAATAAGTTCGTTCATTTCTATCTCTTCTCAATTTCTTGGCTGATAGTGTTTCTAGAAGCGTTCGTTGATGTCTGTAAATTTTCAGGAAATCGCTATTTCATGAAGCGTGCAGATATAGATGACATTTCCAACTCAATTAGAACGCTGTGTCTACTAGATGCAATGCAAATATTCTGTTTTCAAAAAACTTTCAGGACAGATGTGATTTAGCGTCAGATATTCGGGGATCAAACTTCTAAATGCATCGATTTAAGTAACCTAAAATCTCTTATTTGGTAATCAAAAACTTACTTATTGCTGATTTTTAGTGGCGATTCAGCTTTTCTACAACTTTGTGATTGTCGCCTACTGGTTGGTCAATTATAAAAAGTTTGTTGCTAGAACTTTCTTTAGGGAATTTGTTGTTAGTTTGAAGATGCAAGCCTGGTAATATAGCTACTTTAGTTTCATTATGCTCTTTTGGAGTATGTACTAAAGTTACTTTAAGCTCATTGATAACTTGTTGCTGCTCTTTGATGATTTGAGTTAATTCGTTGAGCTTTTGAGCGTGTAATTCATCTAATTTTTGATGTAGCAGTTCAATATTTTGACCCGCTCTCAGATTCACTTGATGGTCGATTTCGGCATTTCTGCGGTCGGTGTCAGACTGGCGGTTCTGACTCATCAATACAATTGGGGCTGTATAGGCTGAAGCAAATGAAAACACTAAGTTGAGCATGATGAACGGAGACTGATCCCAGTGAGGAACTCCTGGTGCTAAGTTCAATCCTACCCATCCTGCTAAGACAGTGCTTTGGCAAATCAGAAATTTCCAAGAGCCTACTTGGCTGGCTAATTTATCGGCAAGCTTTTGTCCGCGTGTTAATTCCTCTGTGGATGTGTTTTGAACTACTGGTACATCAACGTTATTTGATAATGTTTTTTTGCTGGTATTCATGCTGCACCTGTTTTGTTAATTCAGTATTTGTTTGGCTCGATGTTTTAAAATTACGCTTTATTGACGATAGATGCAAATATTCTTTGTTTTGAAAACGATAAATAAAAGTAATTAGTCTGGAAAATTATGAAAGTACTTTCACGAAGATGAAAATGCCAGCTAGCAAGTGAATTCTTGAGAAATTCGCTCGATTATTACCATCTATGTTTACTCTATGGTTAATAGTAATTTGCTGACTCAGTAACAAAAAATAAAGTTAAATCATAGATGCAACTAGATGATGCTTATAATAATGTGAACAACGGTATCCCGCTCAACATACCGTGAATCAAGGAGTAGGTGCGGATGAGCAAGTCGCAACATCTAGCGCAATTGGAATATTTAATTGTGAATAAATTTTTGCAAGCTATACGGCGTTACCAACACATAGTTTCAATTTGGTGGAAAGCACGTCATATTCCCAGCTTTGTGAGTTTGTTCTTAGTCGGAACTATTTTGAGTACAGCGATCGCATCTTGTTCTCAAAGCAGATATGCGGGAGAGTCTGATGTCAAGCTCAAACTAGTTTCTTTCTCTGTGACTAAAGCTGCTCATGACCAGATAATACCTAAATTTGTGCAGAAGTGGAAGCAAGAACATAATCAAAATGTAACTTTTGAGCAAAGTTATGGAGGTTCTGGCGCACAAGCCGCAGCTGTGATTGCTGGTTCGCAAGAGGCGGATATAGTACATCTAGCACTTCCTCTCGATGTCAACAGAATTCAGCAAGCAGGTTTAATCAAAAAAGGTTGGGAAAACCGAGTGCCAAGAAATGGTATTGTTAGTAGATCTGTTGCGGCGATCGTTACTCGTGAAGGCAACCCCAAAGGGATTAATACTTGGCAAGACTTAGCAAAAGATGATGTGACATTGATAGCAGCCAACCCGAAAACCTCTGGTATTGCCATTTGGGAATTTTTAGCTTTGTGGGGTTCGGTGACTCTCAATGGTGGTGATGAAGCCACAGCTTTAAATTATGTCACTAAGGTCTATAAAAATACTCCAACTCTGACAAAAGATGCTCGTGAAGCTAGCGATTTATTTTTTCAGAAAAATCAGGGGGATGTCTTAATTAATTACGAAAACGAGATAGCTTTGGCAGAAAACAATCGGGTTAAACTACCTTATACAGTCCCACAAGTCAATATTTCTATCGACAATCCTGTAGCGATAGTTGATAAAAACGTCGATAAGCATGGTAATAGAGAAGTTGCCAAAGCCTTCGTTGATTTCTTGTACTCCACAGAAGCCCAGCGCGAATTTGCTAAATTACAATATCGTCCGGTGAATCCTACCGTTACCCAAGAAGTAGCAGCTAAATATCCTAAAATCAGTACTTTATTTACATCGCAAGATTTGGGTGGTTGGGATTTAATACAGAAGAAATTTTTTGTTGATGGAGCAATTTTTGATCAAATGCAAGCTGCAAAAAAAGCATAAAATCAAGCCTCGTAATTTATTAGTTAAAATTGGATAGTTTATGAGCTTTCGTAGCCTATTTAAATCGAGTTTTTCTATCACAAATTCTATGCTGATTCTCAGCAGTATTACTGCCTGTAACAGTGGAGAAGAACTAAGAAGCCAGGTAAGTATTGATGGTGCTGCTGTGGGTTTTCCGATTTCTTTAGCAGTTGCAGAAGAGTATGGCAAGGTAAAACCCCAAGCACAAGTAAGTGTCGCCTCAAGCGGGACTGGTGGTGGAATAAGTAAGTTTTGTAATGGTGATATTGATATTGTTGGTGCTTCTCGTACTATCAGAGATGAAGAAATCAAAAAATGTAAAAGTAAGAAAATTGAATTCGTAGAGTTACCCATAGCTTTAGATGGAATTGCTGTAATTGCTAACCGTAAAAACAATTTTGCTCAATGTCTAACTATTAAAGAGTTAGATAAAATTTGGAGTGCTAAATCAGACGGTAAAATATTGAATTGGAATCAAGTGAATCCTAAGTTTCCTAATCAAAAACTCAAGTTGTATGCTCCTGCTTCTGATACAGGAACATTTGATTATATGACTCAAGCTGTGACTGGCAAAGCTAAAAACGGCAGAACAGATTATACTCCCAGCCACAATCAAAACCTCCTTGTACAAGGCGTATCAGGTGATGCGACAGCCTTGGGTTATGTAGGCATATCTTATTACATTCAAAACCAAGACAAATTAAATTTAGTTGCTGTAGAAAGCCCGTCAGGAAAGTGTGTAAAACCTGTGCCAATTGATAACGTCATTAAAAATACATACACACCTTTATCTCGTCCTTTATTTATCTATGTCAGTAAAAAATCTTTAGATGGTAAGCCCGCAGTTAAAGAGTTTGTAGATTTTTATTTGGACAATTCTTGGAAATGGGTAGATAGTGTTGGTTATGTTACATTACCAGATGAAGCCTACGCTAAAGTAAAACAAAAATTTGCTAAAAGTGAAACTGGGACAAAATTTAAAAAAGCGAAACCAGGAGAACCAATTACCAATTTTATTTAAAGTAAAGTCTCTTCACCAAAATTTTTATGCGAAGTACAAATCCTCAAGACGATTCATATCAAATATTCAGACAGTCACTAGATAAAAATGTCTCAGAAGATATCTTAGAAAGATTGATTGCGGTAATTTTATTTGCTTGCGCTTTAGTTTCTGTTTTAACTACTTTTGCAATTGTAGTAATTATTTTTCAGGAGGCATTTGGATTTTTCCAACAAGTTTCTTTGGCTCAATTCTTTTTTGATACTAAGTGGACACCTTTATTTGCCGATAGACATTTCGGCGTTTGGCCGTTGATTAATGGTACAGTCCTAACAACTGCGATCGCTATGGCTGTTGCTATTCCTTTAGGCTTATCTTCAGCAATTTATTTGAGTGAATATGCTCAACCTAAAGTAGCAGCAATTTTACGCCCAGCAGTAGAACTTTTAGCAGGGATACCAACTGTAGTCTATGGTTATTTCGCACTACTTTTTGTTACTCCCTTGCTAAGGAATGTAATTCCCCTAGAATTATTTAACGCTTTAAGTGCAGGCTTAATGATGGGAGTCATGATTACTCCTACGGTTGGTTCTATTAGCTTAGATGCGATTCAATCAGTTCCTCGTTCTTTGCGAGAAGGTGCTTATGCCTTAGGTATTACTAAACTAGAAGCTATTTTTAAAGTAGTTCTTCCAGCAGCACTTTCTGGAATTATAGCTTCAATTATTCTGGGCATTTCTCGCGCCGTGGGTGAGACGATGACTGTTGTGATTGCTGCTGGACAACAACCGAAAATCACTATTAATTTTGCAGAATCAGTAGAAACAATGACTGCTTATATGGCACAAATTTCTGGTGGCGATAGTCCCCGTGGAAGTCTAAATTTCCAGACTTTATATGCCGTAGGCGCGCTGTTGTTTTTAATTACTCTAGCTTTGAATATTATTAGTTACTGGATTGCTAATCGTTTTAAAGAAAAATACGACTAATAGCTATGACTACAAGTTATCAACGAGATGATTATCTGGATTCGACAACAGAATTTACTGATAATATTAATAGAAGGGAAATTTTAGGAAAGGTATTTGAACTACTTTTTTTATTAGGTTTATTGATTGGTTTATTCGTCCTAGCATTACTCCTTTTTGATATTTTTAGAGACGGGTTAGCCAGATTTTTATCGCCTGGTTTTTTAACCGAAACTCCTTCTCGTTTTCCTGAAGAAGGTGGTATCCGTCCGGCAATTATCAGCAGCGTTGTTTTAGGACTTGTTGTGATTTTGGTAACAGTGCCAGTGGGTGTAGGAGCCGCCTTATATTTAGAAGAGTATGCACCAAGAGCTTGGTGGACAGCAATTATTGAAATTAATATCAGTAATTTAGCTGGAGTACCTTCTATTGTTTATGGCTTGCTAGGTTTAGGAGTTTTTAATTATTTGCTTGGGTTTGGCCCTGCTTTAATTTCTGGCGCATTAACTTTATCTTTACTGTCTTTACCAGTAATTATTGTGACAGCTAGAGAAGCAATTCGAGCCGTTCCTGATTCTCTCAGATATGCTTCTTATGGATTAGGTGCTACTAAATGGAAAACTGTTAGTCATCATGTCATACCTTATGCTGTTCCTGGTATCTTAACAGGAGTAATTATTTCTATATCCCGCGCTATCGGAGATGCAGCTTCTCTAATAGTTGTAGGTGCTGTAGGTTTTCTCACATTTAACCCTGGTTTATTCCAGAGATTTATGGCGTTACCTATTCAAATCTATAGTTACATTTCTCGTCCAGAACCAGGTTTTGCAAATGCAGCAGCCGCAACAATTATTGCGTTGTTACTCTTGATTTTAGCTTTAAATGGGGTAGCCATTTATATTAGACAACGCTTCACTATCCATTAATTGGATTTTTTTCTAATTAAGCAAGCATAGACACTAGGAGATTGGCAAAATGCCCTATACCAGAAATAGTAGAAGTCACTCAGAAAGCACCACACTAGATCAAAATAATCATGTATTTAATGTTGAAGGTGTGAAAGTATATTATGGGGGATTTTTAGCACTTTTAGATGTCTATTTGCAGATTCCTGAGAAACAAATAGTTGCTTTTATTGGCCCTTCAGGATGTGGTAAAAGTACCTTACTACGTTGCTTTAACCGGATGAATGATTTGATTCCGGGAGCTAAGGTAGAGGGAAGATTAAATTACCGCGATCGCAATATTTACGATCCCAAAATTAATTCCGTAAAATTACGCCGCCAAGTAGGGATGGTTTTTCAAAGACCAAATCCTTTTCCCAAATCAATATATGAAAATATTGCTTTTGGCCCCCGTGCAAATGGTTATAAAGGTAATCTTGATGAATTAGTAGAAAATTCCCTTAGACGTGCTGCGATTTGGGATGAAGTCAAAGACAAACTCAAAGAAAAAGGTACTGCTTTATCTGGTGGACAACAACAACGACTTTGCATTGCCAGAGCGATCGCTATGAAACCAGATGTATTATTAATGGATGAACCATGCTCTGCACTCGATCCTATTTCTAGCCGCCAAGTCGAAGAACTCTGCTTAGAACTGAAGGAGCAATACACCATAATTATGGTGACGCATAATATGCAGCAAGCCGCCAGAATTGCAGATTGGACAGCTTTCTTCAATACAGAAATAGACGAACACAGCAAGCGTCGCGGAAAATTAGTCGAGTTTAGTCCTACAGAACATATGTTCAATTCTCCGCAAACTAAAGAGGCCGAAGACTATATTAGTGGACGCTTCGGTTAATTACAGCGTTAATAACAGATACATATAAATCATGTAGAGACGTAGTAATGCTACGTCTCTACAAAAGATACGTTTCACATTTACAAAAATTGCTATAACGAATAAATCAACTAATAGCACCTTTAACAAAGCCAGAATCGTTAATTACTGATTGACGTTATTTATTGCTATTGTTCGTATATACTAGTTAGCTTTTCCACCAAGGTAGCAGGTTAAATGTACCTCTTTCGTACATAATAAATAAACCCAAGCCTATTAAAATAAAAGGTACAATCACCTTACCATAGCGACTTAGAAGAGAGCCTATGGTAGGGTGTTGACTTAACATATAAGCAACGGTACACCAAACCCCTACCATTAAAAGAAATACACTTAAAATTACTCCCAAGCTAGCAAGGGTTTGACCTGCAAATAAAGGAATATAAATACTGATATTATCCCCACCATTGGCAATTGTTACCGCTGCAACTTTATAAGTTTGGGGATGCAAAATACTTAAAATCAAAGACAATAAAGAATTAACTGATGAAGACTGTTTAAATTCAGTGGTTACTTCTTGAATTTCTATGGTTTCTTGTTCTCTGTTTAGCAATTGCATTACACCGATTGCTATTGGTAATAGTCCTAATAAACCTATCAATTCGCGCTGTACAACTAAACCACCAAAAAATCCTGGTAAGCTAGCAATGATGATAGCGGCAAAACCAAGATATTGACCAAACACAATATGTCGCCGTCGAAAATTAACATCTACCTGGGAGAAGAGTAGAAGCAAAATCATGATGTCATCAATGTTTGTAGCTGCGAAGGCAATTATCCCTTCAATAAAAGATGTGCCTAGTTTATCCATGCTGAGTTTTTAGTTAAAAGGAATGAATGAAATAATCACTGCAATTAGTACAGGTGTAGTTGCGTTTATATCTACCAATATTGATGATATTGCGATTTTGTTGTTGTTTTTTTCGCAAATAAATGCCCACTTTCGACCACAGCATATTTTTTTTGGGCAGTATTTAGGTTTTATTGTACTAGTAGTTCTGAGTTTATCTGGTTTATTGGGTGGTTTTGTGTTAGGAGCAAACTGGATTGGATTATTGGGGTTAATTCCCATTGCCATAGGTATTAGTAGTTTAGTTAATCATGAAGATGATGATATAGAAGAGTTGGTAGTAGAAACTATGCCATCTTCAGAAGAACTAGGTGCTAATTTTATTATTGCACCTCAAACTTATACTGTGGCTGCGGTGACAATTGCCAATGGTGGGGATAATATCAGTATTTATATTCCTTTATTTGCTAGCAGTAATTTAACTAGCTTTTGGGTAATTATTGGCGTATTTTTTTTATTGTTGGGTGTTTTATGTTATACAGCATATAAATTAACCCATCAGCAAGCGATCGCAGATGCCATAACTCGCTACATTAGTAATTTTGTGCCGTTTATTTTGATATGTTTAGGTGCTTTTATTATTTTCAAAACTGAAGCTTTGAGCTTGATAAAACTAGCTGCAAGTTGCTGTTGTTTAATAGTTTTATTAAAAAAATAATTATAGTTCAATACTTATTCGGATTTAATGATTTGTTATTCTCTATTTTCTTATAAAATTAACATTAAAATCTATTCAAATTTTCTTCTTGTTTGACAGAATAATATTTAATATAAATATGAAAAATAACAAAATCTTTACTAACCCAGGTAAATTAACAGCACTTTTATGTTTAATTACTATTTTTCTCACGCCATGTGTCATTGTTAACGCCGGAGAACGCGGAGTATTAATGAGGTTTGGGGAGGTACAAGAGCAAATATTAGGAGAAGGATTTCATTTAATTATTCCGGTAGTAAATACAGTTGCGAAGCTAAGTGTGCGTGTTCAAAAACAGGAAATATCTGCTGAGGCTTCTTCTAAAGATTTACAAGATGTGTTTACTGAAGTTGCTCTAAATTGGCATATCCTACCAGAGGAGTCTAATATTATTTATCAACAAATCGGCAACGAGCAAAATATTATTGCTAAAATTATTAATCCAGCAATTGAAGAAGTGCTGAAAGCAGTAATCGCCCAATATACTGCTGAAGAAATTATTACTAAACGAGGAGAAGTAAAACTAGAAGTAGACCATGCTTTAACTACTCGTTTACGTAACTATCATATTGCTGTTGATGATGTTTCACTAGTCCATATCCATTTTTCTGAGCTATTTGGTGAAGCAGTAGAAGCAAAGCAAATTGCTGAACAAGACGCTAAAAAAGCAGAATTTCTAGCTTTGAAAGCAGCTAGGGAAGCAGAAGCTAAAGTTAATCTAGCTAGAGGAGAAGCTGAAGCTTATAGATTACTACGTGATGGATTAACACCAGAGTTACTGCAAAAGCAAGCAATAGAGAAGTGGAATGGCAAACTACCATTAGTTATTGGTAAAGAAAGTCCTAAAATTTGGGATTTTAGTGAACTTCTTAAAGCCTATAAGTAAGAATTCAAGAGCCAGAATAATCGATTTATGTCTCTGACTCATGATGATAAAATTCTTACCAAGAATTATCTATTAGCGATAGAGAATAAGGCAGGAGTTTCAAGAACTTTGAACTGAATTAATAAGATAATTACTATGGTATAAACAGTTGAAGAAACTAAACCTGATAACAGTTCTTTTTTCAGATTACGTTCTTGGGAGTCCTTCTGAAAGATATCTTTAGAACCAAATTGCATTAAGAGAATTCCTACAACATTGGAAAGCCAGTAACCTATAATTGAACAAGGTATGAGCAAATTTGGTGAAATTAAACTGCATAAATACCCAAAAAAGTAAGCAATGGGTAGATTGAATAAAAGGTCATTCCACCAACATAGCGGGGATAATAAATATCCTAGTACCAGCAAAAATCCGCCTCTCAGCCTTTTGAAAAGATTGGTTGAGGCTTCTTGAGGAACAGTCTGTGATAAAGACTCTGAGGCTGTGTTTACAGATGAAACCGATTTTTCGCTAACATTTCGCACGCTTGTCATAAAATCCGCTATTCCTCCCAACTTAGTGTAGTTTAACCTAAGAAGGGGCATATGGTCTAGTACAACCTTGATAGAATTCAAATTTTGATGTCTGAGCGAGGTAATCAGCCTTGATTCTAGAAGTGAGAGGTTGTTGTGCTGCGATCGCTTCTTAAGACCAATACGCCAATTTTTATCTTTGTCAGTATTAAGAATAGAAATTGAAATTAAAAATATCTATAATAGATATTTGGATAAACAAAGTTTTAGCAGCTTAATTAATATGACAACTTTACCTTTAACCAATATTTTTTTAATTCTAGGTATTGCTTTTTTAGTAATTGCTGTTTTAGGACAAGCAAAACTATTCTTTCTGGAAATTAATCCAGGTTGTTTCGGCAGATTATTAGCATTATTTCTCGGTGTTGCTAGTTTAGCTTTTGCCCTTTCAGGAGGTAATTTTCCAGTCGAAACTGCGGATTTGATCAGAAATTATTTATCTCAGGCAATACAGCAAAGTTTCGTTTCACTAAATGAACTTTTCAATTCTTAATCGTAATTAGTTAGTAACATTGAGATTGGGTGTGAAGGTGTAAGGATTTTGCTGACTTACACCTTTACGCACCTATACTCGATATCAATTTGTTTAAGTTTAAGACAGCTTGGTTAAAAATCCCAAAATCCGTTTAGTATTTGCAGTCAGCAGGGTGCGACGATAAGCATCGGCAGCTTTTTTAATGGCTTCGGCTTGGGTGGGATAAGGATGAATCACACTACTTAACTTGCTCAAACCTATTTTATTCACAATTGCAGTGGTGACTTCGGAAATCATCTCACCTGCATGGGCAGCAACGATAGTAGCACCGAGAATTTCATCAGACCCTTTTTTGTGGAGAATTTTGAGAAATCCTGCTTCTTCACCATCTGCGATCGCTCGGTCTACACTATTAAAAGGAATTGTAATAGTCGCTACATCAATACCTCTTTTTTGTGCTTCATGTTCGTACATTCCCACATGAGCAATTTCTGGGTCTGTATATGTTACCCAAGGCATTACTAAACTGCTGAGTTTAGAACGACCTAATCCAAAGGGAGAAAATAGCGTATTCTTAATGACAATTCGCGCCGCCGCATCAGCAGCATGGGTAAATTTCCAGTTCATGCAGATATCACCAGCCGCATAAATTTTGGCATTGGTTGTCTGGAGGTAATCATTGACCTTCACCCCCTGACGCGTGTCGTACTCTACTCCTACAGCTTCTAAATTCAAACCTTCGACATTCGGCGCACGTCCCGCACCTACCAAAATCTCATCTACTGTTACAGAATCTCTGTTACCGTTAGCAGAAAAGTAAAGCCGCTTCCCTTCCGTTACTGACACCACTTCTTCTAACTGGCAATTTAATACTACGCGAATGCCTTCACTAATCAAGACATTCTGCACAATTTCTGCCGCGTCAGCATCTTCTTTATTTAGCAGGTGAGAACCGCTATGGAACAGCGTCACTTCACAACCCAAACGCCGAAAAGTTTGCGCTAATTCACAACCAATTGGCCCGCCACCAATTACTGCTAATTTATCCGGCCGTTGAATTAACGAAAAAACCGTTTCATTAGTCAAATAACCGACTGTTTCGATTCCGGGAATTGGCGGACGCACAGCCCTTGCACCTGTAGCTATTACCGCTTTTTTGAACCGCAGAGTTTTTCCGTCAACTTCCACAGTGTTGTTGCTGGCAAATCGACCGCTACCTAAGAAAACATCAATACCCAGATTTTTAAACCGTTCAGCCGAATCATGAGGACTAATATCTGCCCTCACACGCCGCATTCGCGCCATAACTGCGGGAAAATCAACTTCAACTTGTTGCTGAGAAATATTAATGCCAAAATTTTTCGCCTGCCAAATTTCGCCTAACACCCGCGATGAGCGAATCATACATTTAGAGGGTACGCAACCAACATTCAAGCAATCTCCACCCATGAGATGCTTTTCGATTAATGCAACTTTTAAACCCAAATCTAAACCGGCTGCACCTGCGGCTACGACTAATCCCGCAGTTCCAGCACCAATTACTACCAAATCATAACAATCAGCAGGTTGTGGATTGACCCAATTTGGCGGATGCACATAAGAAACTAACTTCTGGTTATACTCATCCACTGGGCGAACGATAACTCTTTCCATAGCAATCATATTTGATTTACAAACTACTTGTGGAGGCAGGCAATAGGCAACAGGCAATAGATTTATTTGAATCTCCTACATGGGTTGCTAGATGAAGTATGAAGTGTAAAATTTTATCCTTCATACTTCATCTTTCATTTTTACCTCTTCTTCTAAAGCTTTCCGGGCAATGCGGGTGACATATATTGTGACTGCAACTGTGGCAATAAAACCAATGATGCGAATTGCCCATTGTAGTGCAGGGTTCGTAGGTTGAGCTTCTGTGCCAATCAGAGCTAAATTACTAGCCAAAGAACCAATATATACATACATAATTGTGCCAGGAATCATCCCCACAGACCCAATAAAATAATCTTTTAAAGAAACGCCTGTCACACCAAAGGCGTAGTTTAATAAGTTAAAGGGAAATATCGGCGAAAGTCTAGTTAATAAAACAATTTTTAAGCCTTCTCGACCAACGGCTTTGTCAATGGCTGCAAAATTTTGATTATCTGCAATTTTTTTAGCAACCCATCCCCTTGCTAAGTAACGTCCAACTAAAAATGCAGCCGTCGCGCCAATAGTTGCCCCAATAAATACGTAAATAGAACCCCAAACTACACCAAAGACAACGCCGGAACCAAGAGTGAGAATGGAACCTGGTAAAAATGCAACGGTGGCAATAATATAGAGTCCGATAAAGGCTATGGCTCCCAAAGTTCCCAAGCTATCAATCCATTGCAAGGCATCACGTAAAAGAGTTTGGGGATTGAAGGAATTTGTTGATGATGCTGTTTGTGCTAGGGCAAATTCTGGTAGAAAGAAGATAGCGATCGCTAAAGTTACAAGCATTAACATCAATAACTGAAAAAACTTCTTTAATTGTTGTGTATAACGCGGATGGATTAAAATTTGATTTCGCATATTTTGTAAATACCAAAATATTTAGATAACTAATCCCACAGTTTATCAGCAGTCCTTAGCCCTAGCCTCTAATCTCTACTCTCTAGTTTTTTGGCTTCTGTAATTACCATGCTTTGATGTAAAGCTTTTTGAGCGACTTTTGTTATATAAATAGTTACTGCTACCGTAGCAATTAATCCAATCACTTGCATGGATTGTTCGTAGATTTGGGCTTCTGGAGTCATTGGTACATTAGACATAACTAAATTACCTGCTAGAGAACCAATGTAAACATACATAACAGTTCCAGGGATAATTCCGAAAGAACCTAATATATAATCTTTGAGGGAAACTTGCGTTACTCCAAAGACATAATTTAATAAGTTAAATGGAAAAATAGGACACAAGCGAGTTAACAATACAATTTTCCATCCCTCTTGAGCAACTGCTAAATCAATTGCTTGCAATTTAGGATGTTTATCAATTTGGCTAGCTACCCAATCTCGTGACAAATATCGCCCAACCAAAAAAGCTAAAGTTGCCCCAATAAGTGCAGCAATCAATACATAAACCGAACCCCAAAATAAACCAAATAAACAGCCACCTTTTAAAGTTAGAAGTGAACCAGGAACAAACAGCAATGTTGCTAAATTGTAAATGCCTATGTAGGCAACAGGCCCCCAAATGCCAAGACTGTTAACTTGATTTATTAAACTATGTAAAAATTCTTGAATATTCAAAAATTTAGCAGCAATTATCAGAACTGCAATCAGAAAAATTAATAGACAAAATTTAAATTTGCCCTTGAATCGTAATTTGTTCTTTGTAAATATCATATTTACTAGGAAAACGCCACAAAGTTTACCAGCAGGTAGTAATTATCATCCTACAAGCAATTTTTAATTAAAATATGCTCTGTAAATGAGAAACAGCTTAAATCCTGCTAAATTTTTACCGACGATACCAGCTACGAATTTGTTGGGGGGAAACTCCAAATAAATAAGCAATGATAATTATTTGATTCAGTAAGGTAGTTTTAAAAACCCCTTTTTGCAACCATCTCCGAGCGGAAGTGATGACTGGAGTGCTAAGAATTACAATGCGCCCTGTGGAATGTAACTGCCGTATGAGTTCAAAGTCTTCCATAATCGGTAATTCTGGAAAACCACCAATTTCCTGAAATACTTTTTTAGTTAAAAATATTGCTTGATCGCCGTAAGGCATTTGGAAAAGACGCGATCGCCATTTTACTCCCCATTCGACTAATCTGAAAACAAAAGGCGACGCATCAATCTGCAAATCAAATGCACCCGCGACAATTTTTGGTTGTGATAGTGCCTGACGAATTTGGACATCAAACCCAACGCTTAAGCGAGTATCTGCATGGAGAAATAACAAAATTTCGCCACTAGCCACCGCCGCACCCGCATTCATTTGCACAGCACGGCCAGAAGATGATGAAATAACTTTGACACCTAATGACTGACATATTTGTACTGTGTCATCACTAGAGCCACCATCTACCACAATAATTTCTATGTTGGCACTAGGTTGAGTGCTAGCGATCGCTTCTTTGACATTTTTTGCTTCGTTGAGAGTTGGAATAATAATCGAAATCGTGGCTTTAGTCAGATTTTGATTCACAACCGATAATCATTAATATTCTATAAATAAATAATTTTCCAAGTTATATCTCATGTTAATTCGCAATACAACCTGGGAATACTTATCTTAGCCTTTAACTTTTTAATCTTATATATTTTTCCTAGCCTAACCCTATCCAGATGGTGCGCTGTGAGTCTTCTCACCAGACATCACTGCAAGATGATGTAGTTGTTGTAGTTTGTTGCAAATTGTCTCAATCTTCGTTAGGAATCAACAGTAAAGTTAACATTGACCTGTTTATTCATATAGTATTTTCCATATGTTTCTTGCTGAAATTGTATGGGAATTTAGTCAAAATTACTGATTATTTAATGGTGATTTTAGACTATAAAAACACTATAAATCAGCGATGATTTATAAAACTTTTAGCAGTTTCAACTAAAATATGACAAAAGTCATAGTGCATTTATGACTTTTGCTAGAAGTATTTCTTCTCACACACAATTAGATTTAATACTTATAATTAGTTGCTAAATAAGCTAAAAGCTGTTGTATTTAATGCCAAAAATTAAATACATAAAACTCAAAGAACTAAATCATAATCTATTTGATTGCTATTCAAAGCTAAATGTCAAAAGATTATTGATGAATTTGCCATGCCAGCAATCCTGTTGAGTATTTTTTAGCGTTAAGGAATTAAGAAATGAGTTATTATGATTTTGATGAGCATTTTTGGTCGCCTAAAACAGTTTGCATCCAATGCAATCAACACAGTTCTCAGAAGAAAACCCCCGATAGGCTTATATTAACAATTGCGTCTATATTATCTATTGCCATAATATCAGGGTTAACAGTGAAAATTTTAACTGCAAGAGAAAATAGTAATTCAAATGAAGGTTTGGCAAAAAATAACGATTCTATTAGCAATTGCTTGTTATTAAAAGGTGATGCAAAAATGCAATTTTATTGCTCTCAACCAAAGTAACAAGTGAGATATTCTCCAGTTAAAGCCTTTTCATAAAGACCCCAGAGGTGTAAAGTTTCGGATTTTTGCACGGGTATCCCTACGATCGCCAATAGCAATTAGCTGTAAGCTGTTTTAGTGCCTGTTTCACTATCTACTATGGCGACGATTAACGACAACTACCTGAAGCTAAAAGCTGGTTATCTTTTTCCTGAAATTGCGCGGCGAGTCAATGCCTTTGCCGAAGCCAACCCCGATGCTAAAATCATTCGGTTGGGAATTGGCGATGTTACCGAACCATTACCAGAAGCTTGCCGCACAGCGATGATTAAAGCTGTGGAAGAGATGGGCGATCGCGCAACTTTCAAAGGCTATGGCCCAGAACAAGGTTATGCTTGGTTAAGGGAAAAAATTGCAGCCCAAGATTTCCAAGCACGAGGTGCAGAAGTCGATGCTTCCGAAATCTTTATTTCCGACGGTTCTAAATGCGATACAGGCAACATTCTCGACATTTTTGGTAACAACAACGTTATCGCTGTTACCGACCCTGTGTATCCGGTATATGTAGACACTAACGTTATGGCAGGACACACAGGCCCAGCCAATGATAAAGGTGAATTTGATGGTTTAGTTTATCTGCCAATTACCGCAGAAAATAACTTTACCGCCGAAATTCCCAGCCAAAAAGTTGATTTAATTTACCTTTGCTTCCCTAATAATCCCACAGGTGCAACAGCGACCAAAGAACACCTGAAAGCATGGGTAGACTACGCCAAAGCTAATAACTCGATTATTTTCTTTGATGCTGCTTACGAAGCATATATTACAGACCCGTCGCTACCTCATTCTATTTATGAAATTGAAGGTGCAAGAGATTGTGCAATTGAGTTCCGTTCCTTCTCTAAAAATGCTGGTTTTACTGGAACTCGTTGCGCTTTAACTGTCGTACCCCAAACCCTAAAAGCCAAAGCGGCTGATGGTTCCGATGTGGAATTGTGGAAGTTGTGGAACCGCCGCCAGTCTACCAAGTTCAACGGTGTGTCTTACATCGTGCAGCGCGGCGCAGAAGCAGTATATTCCGCAGAGGGACAGGCACAAATCAAAGCCTTAGTAAGTTTCTATTTAGAAAACGCTAAAATCATTCGAGAACAACTTACAGCCGCCGGGATAGCAGTTTATGGTGGAGTGAACGCACCTTACGTTTGGCTAAAAACTCCCAACGAACTTTCTAGCTGGGATTTCTTCGATAAATTACTGCATACTTGCAATGTTGTCGGGACACCTGGTTCTGGCTTTGGTGCTGCGGGTGAAGGCTACTTCCGCATTTCTGCATTCAACAGCAGAGAAAATGTAGAAGAAGCAATGAAACGGATTACCAGCCGCTTTGTATCATAGCTTTTGAGCAAATACAGTAGGGGCAGACGGATGTATGCCCCTACTTGCACTATCTTAACGTGAGTTCGATGAACCTCTCCCCAACCCCTCTCCGTCTCGGAGAGGGGCTTTAATATCTTGGTTAGGAACAAAAAATTAAGCTTTCTAAGCCTCTCCCTGCTTCGGGGAGAGGTTTGGAGAGGGGTTCTTTATCATCGGTCGAACTCACGTTATCTTAAGCGATCGCACTTGTTAAAGCTACTGGCTTGGCAGCTTTAATCAAATCTGCGGCCTTTTCCCCAATCATAATTGTGGGTGCATTCGTGTTGCCTGTAGTAATTGTTGGCATAATTGAGGCATCCACAACACGTAGACCCTCAACACCATGTACCCGCAGTTCTGGGTCTACGACTGAATTCTGGTCAGTTCCCATTTTGCAAGTCCCGACAAGGTGGTACACAGTATCACAAGTTTCTCGGATATAAGCTAAAAGTGATTCATCACTTTGATTATCAATGCCAGGGGCAACTTCTTCGCCTCGGAACTCATCAAAGGCACTTGATTGCAATATTTGCCGAATGATTTTAATCCCCGCCAGCAACTTTTGTGAATCAGATTCACTCTGGAGATAATTCATCCGAATTATTGGGATGTCTTGGGGAGAAGCAGAACGCAAAGTCAGACTACCACGGCTTTGGGGATTAGTTATACAAGCTGTAGCACCGAATCCTGGCCCCTCACGAGCATAGGCAGGATGCGCCCACAAAACAGGGCCAGAGAAAAACTGCAAATCTGGGGCAACATCTAAACGACCTTCAGTATGCAGAAATAATCCTGCTTCGGCGATATTGCTGGTTATGTCAGGTTGTAAATCAACAGTTGCTTGGTATGCCACGGCAACGTGAAGATGATCTTGGAGGTTTTGACCAACACCAGGCAAATCAACAACCACAGGAATATTTAAAGCCTTGAGATGTTCTGCATTGCCGATGCCAGAGAGCATTAGCAGTTTAGGCGAATCAATTGCACCCGCACTCAGAATTACTTCCTGTCCCACAAAAGATTGGTGTATCGTTCCTTGGTGTATGTATTCCACCCCTATTGTGTGCGTTCCTGCAAATAATAATCGAGTCACTAACGCACCAGTAGTAACTGTTAAATTAGGACGCTCCAAAATGGGTAGTAGAAAAGCCGAAGCTGTACTGTGACGCTGACCATCTTTAACAGTCAACTGATAAAGTCCGGCTCCGTGCTGTTGTGCGCCATTAAAATCAGGATTTTTCCCATAACCTAATGCAACTGCTGCGTCTACAAATCGATGTGATGTTACAGCAGGTGCTAAGGGATCTGTCACACTCAATAATCCATCAGCCCCATGAAATTGAGATGCGCCATGCTGCTGGTTTTCAGATTTCTGGAAGTAAGGCAACACATCTTGGTAACTCCAATCAGAATTGCCTAATTCTTGCCAGTGGTCATAATCATACCGACTACCACGAATATAAATCATGGCGTTAATCGCACTAGTACCACCAAGAACTTTGCCGCGCGGACAATAGATTTTACGGTTATTTAAGTACGGTTCTTCTTCCGTAAAATATGCCCAGTCTGCTTCAGTACCCCAAAGTTTTACCCAGGCTAAAGGTACTTGATGTTCTGGTAAGCTAGGCGGATTACCAGCTTCTAGTAATAACACAGTTGTTTTACCGTCTTCTGTGAGGCGGTTGGCCAGAACACAGCCTGCCGAGCCTGCACCTATCACAATGTAATCGTATTCAGTCATTGTGAAATTTGTTGAATTCGCTGTGGATAAGTGTAAAGTACAACTTTTTATCCTCTACTTCTACCCAGTCATCAATTTGTTACATTAATACATTGATTTAATCAATATAAGTGCGGTTTGTATCGTTGGGTTGATGTATTTATTTGCCCGTGATTGAGAAGATATGCAAAAAGATAACCTGCCTTCTCATGACTGACTTAGCTTTACCAGTAGCCATTCAAAGTGTTTTCGACCAACACAGCGAGCCGGATGCGATATTATCTAACTTAATGCCAGCACTTGGAGAAGTTTTACAGTGCGATCGCTGTTTCCTCTACTCCCGAAATCCTGAAACTAAGTTTGGCAGAGTGTCTCACTGTTGGCGGCGAAATCAAGATATTCCCGAAATTGGCGACCCAGACTGGAAATTAGAGCCAGCCGGACTTCCAGACGAAGACCCAATGTTTGCTGCTGCACTGCGAACTGCGCCATCTATTTATGTTGAAGATGTCGAAACCGCAGACCCAAAAGTGTTGAATAAAGAGTTTGAACGCCAAAACTTTGGTCATCGGGCGTTAATTCATGCTCACTTATCTCAAGATGGTCAACTGTGGGGAATTTTGCAGCCTTGTGTATTTAGTGAACAGCGAACTTGGTCAGAACGCGATCGCGCTATTATTACTCAATTAGAAAGCAAATTAGTACCTGTCCTCATAGACTACGTTAAAAAAGCTCCTATTCCCACAATTTCCGATGTAGCAGCTTTTTAAGCCTCTCCCCGCTTCGGCTACGGTGTACACGCAAGTATGACCAGCATAGGTTTCAACTCTTCCAGTAGTCTCGTAGGGTGCGTTATGAACACATCAAAACAGCTTTTGAGTTCGCAAAAGTAGCTTTTGAGTTCGCAAAAATAGCTTTTGAATTCGCAAAAATAGCTTTTGAGTTCGCAAAAACAGCTTTTGAATTCGCAAAAACAGCTTTTGAGTTCGCAAAAACAGCTTTTGAATTCGCAAAAACAGCTTTTGAATTCGCAAAAACAGCTTTTGAGTTCGCAAAAATAGCTTTTGAGTTCGCAAAAATAGCTTTTGAGTTCGCAAAAATAGCTTTTGAGTTCGCAAATACTACTTTTGCGATCACATGATTGCAACAATTTAGCTTGGTCACGCCAGCGTAATGCACTGCAAATCTTTGGTAGATGAAGTTTTCCGCTTGTGTGTACACCGTAGCCCCGCTTCGGGGAGAGGAATGGAAGTGGGTGATGATCTGTCGAACTCACGTTAATTCAGCAACACCACAAAATCTATTGCTTATTGCCTCCCCGAATTCCTATAACAAAGAAGTTGCTGCATGAGTTTCTCCCGAAGCTTTTTATCTTGAATAGCTTGAGCCACAATCAAAGCTTGATTATAGTCACCAGATTTCGCCTTTAATAAAGCAATTCTTTCTAAAGAACTAGCTCGATCACCATCGTCATCGACAACTGTAATATCTGGCGGATTACCAAAAGTTAGAACTCGTGATTCTGGGTTAGGAATTGTTTTAGCTGCGGCAAAAGCTAAATCTGAAACTTGTTTAGCAGACTGGATTTTTTGAGCGCGTAAATATATATCAGTTATACTGATTAACCCTCTGGTTTTACTCTCTGGTTCTTTGGTCTTCTTATAAAGAATATTAACTATATCACTGGCATCACCACCATTTTCAATAACTAATTTAGCCACCTCTGGAAGTCTATAATCTCTTGCTGTTGTAGGTATAGCCTGAATAATTTGCACAGCAGCATTATATTGTTTAGCTGCGATAAAAGGCTCTGATATTCTTTGTAAGTTACTCTCCCGCAATGAAAAGTCTTTTTCTATTTGAACTGCTTTTATTGCTTCGTCTATCAATTTCTGGGCTTGCGGTTGGTTGCCAATTTTCAGAAATGCCTGTGCAATACTAGCCAAAGCAAAAGCACGCTGTTGTGGTTGTAACTTTCTCGCTTCAGCAGTTGCTTGGGTTAACAGTTTATCTGTTTGTGCAGTTTTACCAGTTGCAGTCGCAACTAAAGCTAGGGTTTGCACCTTATAAGGTGAATTCCCAGAATTATCAATCTGCCCAATAATAGATAAAGCGCGGTCTAGTTGTTTGTTTTGAGCATAACCATTAGCTACTTGTTGTAATAATTTATTGCGCTGGTCAATATCAGCTTTATCCAAACTTTGAGCAATTTGTAAAGGTAATTCAATATTTCCGGCTTTAATTGCTGCATCTGCAATTCGTGATATCCAATCTTCCCTACCCATAAAATCATTACGTTTTGTCTTACTTACTAAGTCAAAAGCAAGTTTATATTGTTTTTCAGCCAGAGAATTTGCCAAAATATTTTGCAAATAGCCAACATTATCTATAGCCCCTGGCGTTTGAATTAAAGGAGTCAATTCAGTAATAATTTGCTCAACTTTTTGTACCTGTCCCGCTTTACCGTATTCGTTGGCAATGATACCTAAAGTTAATGCTTTTTGTTCGGGATTTTGTAGTTGTTGTGCTGCTGTATAGGCTGCATCTCGCTGTCCACCTTTAGCATATATTTGAATTAGTAATGCTTGAGTGTAAACTGCATTACTATCAGTGCCAGCTGCTTGCAGTGCTGCGGCAAAATTATCGGCTGCTAACTTATTTTGACCTTGATTAGCAGCAGCAAGAGCAATTTCTACTAAGCTTTTGCCTTTAAACTCTGGTGTTTCTATATTTTGTATTAATTTTTGGGCTGCATCTAATTGGTTAGTTTTAATTAACTGCTTAACAACTTCAAATCTAATCTTAGAACGATAGTAAGGATCAGATATTGCAGGAACTATTTGTAAAGCAGCTTCAGTTTTAGCTAATTGAGCGTAAGTTACAGCAATAGGTTCTAATATTAAAACTCTGCGAATTGGCTCTTTCGGTTGACTTTGTTGGGCAAACTCAAGCGACTGTGCCAAAATTTTTTCGGCTTGTGCTGTTTGCTTGAGTGCTAAATATTCTTGAGCGATAGGAGTTAACGCTTTAGTTTGAAATTCTGCACCTTTAATAAACTGGCTGGCTGTCAATGCTTGGGTTAGCAAAGATAAGGCTTGCTGTTGTTCGCCAATTGTCCGAAAATAATTAGCGAGTCTGGTGAAACTCTTTGTTTTGGCAACGCTGTAACCACTATTCAAACTCTGCGTTAAGGCTGTAACCGATGTTAACAATTGGCTTACTTGTGGTTTGTGACTGGGTTCTACTTGTTGCGCTAATCTTCCTAAAAGTGACTCTTGGGGTAAATAACTATCGACAAGCTGAGTGAGTAAATTGGTTGTTATTGTGGAATTTCTGGCTTTCAGAGCGATTTGTAGAGCTTGGTTAATTCGCAAAATAGCAGGTTCAATTCTACCAGCAGGGATATCTTGTTCCAAATCGGACACGAGTATATTAATTTGAATTTGTGTATCTTGCTGCTGCTGTTGTTGACAAGTAGTTGTTTGGGCTAATGTTGGCGATAAAAAAGCAACACTAAAAGTATCTAAGAAAGTTAAAAGTGATAGCGTTAAAATAAAAACCTGGGAATAAGATTTTCGCATACTGAAGATAGTGCAGTTTTAATTAAGACTTATTATTGTTATACACACTCTTCTGCGGTTATTACTTAAAAATTTAAATTATTCTTGGGGTAGGGAATAAACAAAAAATAGAGCGCCCCGCCTAGAAATAATGACCAAGCCCCGTTGGGGCGGGTGTAGGGGGAATAGATTAATCGTGAGTAGCAGATCTAGTTTGTTCATAAACAGTCTTCTTCACTACACCCTACACCCTGTTCAAATCAGGCGATCGCAGTCCAACATAAAATCGATATTGTACAATCGCAAGAAACACCATCTGGAGAACCGCTTGCCTAAAACGATACATTCCACTCAACCACCATTAAAATTTATTCCCCAAAGGTTTAACCCGCTAGCACTCCAGATGATGCGATGGTTACTGCCAATTGTGCTACGCTTTCGGACTCGTCCTTGGTTAACTGCGGGTATTGTCAAAATTGAAGCCGAAAACACAGAGATATTAGCCGAGCTTTATCAACAATTCCAAGCAGGGAAAATTCGGTTTTTGTTGGCATTTCGCCACCCAGAAGTAGAAGACCCCCTTTGTATGCTTTACCTACTGTCGCGCATTCTCCCCAAAGTAGCGCGTCAGCATGGAATCAAGTTAAAACAACCACTCCATAGTTACTTTCTTTATGAACGGGGTATGACCTTATGGGCTGGAAATTGGTTAGGTTGGTTATTTTCTCGTGTGGGTGGAGTTGCAATTCGGCGTGGTAGACGAGTTGATAGGCTAGCTATTCAAACAGCGCGAGATTTATTTGCTAATGGCAAAATCCCGATCGCCGTTGCACCTGAAGGTGGTACTAATGGTCATAGTGGCGTTGTCAGCCCTCTAGAACCAGGCGTTGCTCAATTGGGTTTTTGGTGTGTAGAAGACTTACAAAAAGCCAACCGTACTGAAACTGTATTGATTTTGCCAATTGCTATTAAATATAGTTACGTTCAGCCACCTTGGGCAAAACTAGATTGGTTATTACGTAAATTAGAAGCTGATAGCGGTTTATCAGTAAAATCAATTGCAGACTCAGCAATTAACAACCCCACAGAATATCATCAACGCATTTGTCGGTTAGGCGAACATCTCATCACCGAGATGGAAGAATTTTATCGCCGCTTTTATCATCAAGACTTACCAGAAATAGCTAATCAAGCACTCATTCCTCGACTGCACCGCTTACTAGATACAGGCTTAAAAGTTGCCGAACAATATTTTGACATTCCAGCACAGGGAAACTTTATCGACCGTTGTCGCCGTTTAGAAGAAGCCGGCTGGAATTACATTTACCGCGAAGACATTCCAGACATCAACGCCCTACCACCATTAAAACGCGGATTGGCCGATTGGATTGCTGAAGAAGCCGACTTGCGAATGCAGCATATGCGAATAGTAGAAAGTTTTGTCGCCGTTACCGAAACTTATCTCAAAGAACAACCCACCAGCGAAAGGTTTGCCGAGACAGCATTACTGATGTATGATATGCTCTCACGTATTAAAGAATCAACATTACCCGGAAGACCTCGTTTAGGTTTGCGACAGGTAAAAGTCACCGTAGGCGAGCCAATTTCTGTAACCGAACGCTGGGAAAAATCGCAAAATAACCGTCATGCAGCCAGACAAGCAGCCAGTACATTAACCAAAGATTTGCAGGTAGCGTTGGAGAATTTAATTCATTAGTTGGCTGTCTATCTTAACCAAATGCGCGGATGGGTAGGTGTAGAAAATTAGCTTTCAGAACAAATCGCTGTATGGCTTGCAATACAGGCTTTTGCAGAAAAATTTAATTATGATTACCCGCGCACCATGCTGTGTAGGGATTTCAGGTATTTTATGAAAATCGATTTACATTTACTTGTGTTATGATTAGCCCATCCGCGAAATTGAACCTTGAAAACCTCATACTAACGAACTTTCAGTCTCCCGCAGTTGCAACATTAACTAATCCCTATTAGGGATTGAAACTTCACCCCAAAAATTGATAGTTGGACAAGCCGAAGAAGGCTTGTTGCAACATTAACTAATCCCTATTAGGGATTGAAACGTAACTGGTATTGACCCCTTGACCGGAGAGAATACAGCGTTGCAACATTAACTAATCCCTATTAGGGATTGAAACATCCTCATCATCTAGTACCGGGATATCATCATCGTTGCAACATTAACTAATCCCTATTAGGGATTGAAACATTGCAGGGAGAAAGATGGTGATGGCTGTAGATTGTTGCAACATTAACTAATCCCTATTAGGGATTGAAACTTACAGTGATTGACAAAAATCGCCAAGACTCGTTGCAACATTAACTAATCCCTATTAGGGATTGAAACAATTCGTGTAGCTGCTTACCAGAATAATCTTCACTCGTTGCAACATTAACTAATCCCTATTAGGGATTGAAACGATTCTCTCTGAAACTATAGAAAAATCAAGCATTCGTTGCAACATTAACTAATCCCTATTAGGGATTGAAACTCTTCCTCTAACACTGGTAGTTCACCGACTGGGCAGGTTGCAACATTAACTAATCCCTATTAGGGATTGAAACGTGAGCAACTTAAATCTACATCGCTCACAATTGAGTTGCAACATTAACTAATCCCTATTAGGGATTGAAACTGAAGATGACGAAACTAAAGAAGAAGGGCAAAGTTGCAACATTAACTAATCCCTATTAGGGATTGAAACGCTGTGCCTATTCTTCCTTTCTTAGGATTACTGGCAGTTGCAACATTAACTAATCCCTATTAGGGATTGAAACGTAGGATAACTCAGACATTTAAGATACCTCCAAGGTGTTGCAACATTAACTAATCCCTATTAGGGATTGAAACATCTAATCAAAGATGCTAGGGAAGGATTACGCCGAGTTGCAACATTAACTAATCCCTATTAGGGATTGAAACTATTTACCTTGGTGCGTTACGCTGGCGCGATAACACACCCTACAAAACTACAAAACTGTAACTCTTTGCGCGAGTTTTAAAATTCTGGTTTTCCAATATTCGTGTCAGAAGTTATTTTGCACTTAGCCTAGTGGTTGACAGCTATACCATATCTCTTCTTGATGATGAAAGTCACAACCGCTTTTGGGAATCATAAGCTAGACAACCTTTGTTGAGGGTTACTGTCATTCGGCTATCTGCAAGGAGACCACAGATGCAGCTAAATTCGCTAAAGCGGCAATTTCTAGCCAAGCTCGATCGCCCATTTATCATAGCAGCGTTAATTATTCCTATTGTCCATCTCGGACTGGGATACATGGGTTTATCTATGACATTTGTTAATGGTGCATCAGCATTTTGGCCTTCGTTTGGTGTATTTTTAGCGGGAATGTTATTGGTAGGCTATCGTATCTGGCCTATCATATTTTTGAGTGATTTTACTGTAAGTTATATTCTTTTTTTTAAAAACAATCTTTTAATTAGTAGTATAATTCCTGCTGTCAATCTAATTACTCCTTTTATAGCAACATTTTTAATTCAAAAGTTTATTAAGCGTCGCCATTTTTTAGAGCGATCGCAAGATATTTTTAAATTTATCGTCCTGACTCTACCCAGCCCTCTCATCAGTTCTATATTGGCTGCGCTGACACTTTGTATTAGTGGTATTGCACCTTGGGAAGCATTTGGCAACATTTGTCGAACTTGGCTGACATCAGACAGTACAGGTATTTTGATTGTTACGCCTTTAGTGCTGGTATGGTTGCAAAAATCCCCATCACCCAGAAGCTTTCATCGGCAGCAAATTCTCGAACTTGCATTTGTTTTATTATCAATTATGGCAATTGTGCGGGTTGCCTTTTCTGGGGGATACCCAATTGAATACATGGTCATTCCGCCGTTGATTTGGATGGCATTTCGATTTGAAGCGCGGATCTCGACTCTAGCTGTATTGATTGTGTCAGCGATCGCAGTTTTTGGCACTGTTAAAGGCTTCGGTTCTTTTGCCAAACAACTATCACCGAATGAATCGCTCATTTTGTTGCAATCATTTATTTGTGTTATCGCTATCACTACCTTTGTGATTTTTGCCGTAACTAGCGAAAACCAAAGATCAGCGATGAGATTGCGGCAAACGAATGATGAACTAGAACGACGAGTTGAAGAAAGAACAGCCCAACTCAATGAAGCCAAAAATATTGCCGAAGTTGCCAATCAAGCCAAAAGTGAATTTCTCGCCAGTATGAGCCATGAATTACGAACACCGTTGAATGGCATCCTCGGCTATACTCAAATCCTACAACGAACTGAAACCTTAACAGAAAAAGGATACAAAGGAATCGAAATCATCCATCAATGCGGCTTTCATCTATTAACTTTAATTAACGACGTGCTGGATTTGTCTAAAATTGAAGCTCGCAAAATGGAGTTACATCCCATAGATTTCCATTTTCCCTCATTTATAGAAGGAGTTGTCGAAATCTGCCGCATTAAAGCCGATCAAAAAGTGATTACCTTCAACTATCAGCCCGATGCTCAAATCCCGGTTGGTATTCATGCTGATGAGAAAAGACTGCGGCAAGTTCTAATTAATCTTTTAGGCAATGCAATCAAATTTACAGATAAAGGGGGAGTAACTTTAAAAGTCAATGTCATTAGTCAAGAAACACAACAACTCACAAATGATCAAGAACAAATCACTAATTATAAAATCCGTTTTCAAGTAGAAGATACAGGCGTGGGAATGACATCAGCCCAATTGCAGAAAATTTTCCTTCCTTTTGAGCAAGTCGGAGAAATTAAAAAACAGTCTGAAGGAACCGGATTAGGATTAGCTATTAGTCAAAAAATTGTTAACCTCATGGGTAGCAGTTTGCAAGTTGAAAGTCAACTTGGTCAAGGTAGCCTTTTCTGGTTTGAAGTGGAATTAAGAGAAGCAAAACAATGGGCTGCAAGTTCTAGGGTGATGCAACAAGGTGCTATCACAGGTTATCAAGGTGAAAAACGCACTATTTTAGTGGTAGACGACAAGTGGGAAAACCGTTCGGTAATCTTAAATTTGTTAGAACCAATTGGATTTGAGTTATTAGAAGCTAGTAATGGCAAAGAGGGAATTGATCAGGCTGTTGCATCTCAACCTGACTTAATCATTACTGATATAGTCATGCCTGTAATGGATGGTTTTGAACTGATTCAACACATCAAGCAATCTGTTCAGTTAAAAAATATCGCCATCATTGCTTCCTCTGCCAGTGTGTTTGACAGTGATCAAAATCAGAGTTTAGATGTCGGTGCAGATGCCTTTTTATCTAAACCTGTTGTAGCTGAAACTTTGCTGGAATTACTGCGAGTCAAACTGAATTTGGTCTGGATTTATGCACCAAAATCGGAAGTTGTTTTAAAGCGTAACCAAAATACTATTCAGTCAGATTCTCAGGATATATTTTTACCTGCGATTGAGATATTGAGTTGCTTGTATGAGTTGGCAAAACATGGCGATGTTGATGGCATATTGCAGGAAGCCAATAACTTGAAAACTCATCACCCTGTTTATGTTGATTTTAGTCAACAAGTAATCCAACTTGCTGAAAATTTCCAAATCAAAAAACTGCGAGAGATTTTAGAGCAGTGGATAAACCAGGTCAAATAAATTGTAAATAATTCCTATTAGATAGTAATTATTTGTTTTTCAATTTCCTCTATAAAAATAATTTTTTAACTAATGAAAAACTCTGATTTTGTATTAATTGTTGATGATAATCCCACTAATTTGTCGATACTATCACAAGCACTCAAAAGTGCAGGTTTTGCGGTTCGAGTTGCCGAAGATGGAGAAAGCGCAATTGAACTTGTACGGCATAAACTACCTGCTCTGATTTTGTTAGATGTGCAAATGCCTGGAATCGATGGGTTTGAAACTTGTCAGAGACTCAAAGCTGATCCATTAACGCAAAGTATTCCAATTATTTTTATGACAGCGTTGGCGGATACTGAAAATAAGTTGAAAGGACTCTCTTTAGGAGCCGTTGATTATATTCCCAAACCTTTTGAACAAGCAGAAGTAATTGCCAGAGTGCGAATGCATTTACAACTGAAGCAATTGACCGATAACCTTGAACAAAAAGTTATAGAACGCACCACAGAATTACAAAAGGCACAAGTGCAACTGGTGCAACAAGAAAAGCTCTCAATGCTTGGTCAATTGGTAGCAGGTGTAGCACATGAAATGAATAATCCTATTAGCTGCATTATTAGCAATATTCATCCGGCTCAAGATTATATTGCCGATCTCACTCATGTCCTGCAATTATGTCAGCAAAATTATTCCCAACTACCACTTGTCCTTCAAAATGCGATCGCCGAAACAGATTTAGAGTTTATCTTAGAAGATTTACCAAAGCTCCTCAATTCCATGCAGGTCAGCACAGACCGAATCAAAGATATATCCATATCGCTGCGAAATTTTGCCCGCACTGACACATTCACAAAGGTGATGTTTGATGTCCATGAGGGGCTGGACGATACATTATTAATTTTGCGGCATCGTCTCAAAGGGTTGGGGCAACGACCCGAAATCAAAATTATCAAACAATATGCTTCTTTACCAAAGATTGAGTGTTATCCGGGACAACTCAATCAAGTGTTCATGAATATCTTGGCTAATGCCGTTGATGCTTTAGAAGATGTTTGGCAGCAGGGAAAACGAGTAGATGGTTCCTTGACAATTAACATCTGCACTCAGAAGTTAAGCCCTGAATATGTAACGATTCGCATTTCAGATAATGGTATGGGCATGACAGACGACGTAAAGCAACGGATTTTTGATAGTCTATTCACCACAAAAGCACTAGGTAAAGGTACTGGACTGGGATTAGCGATCGCTCATCAAATTGTAGTAGAAAAGCATGGTGGCACGATTCAGGTAAATTCTACTCTCAATCAAGGCACTGAATTTGCGATCGTGTTGCCTTTGTAGCAATACGGTTTAGTTAAGGTTATCTGCTGATACCAAGTTGCTCTCAAAGAGAGTACTTTGGGCTGGGAGTGCGAGAAGTGAGGGTGCTGGGGTAAAACTTGAACCTCTGATGGTGAAACTTGAGCTTCTAAGGCTGAACTTTGAACCTTTGAAGGCTTAAGGGGATCAAAATGCTATTAGTCAATTTTATCAGACTTGTGTGTACACGGTAGCCGCGTCGGGCAGAGGTAGGGAGAGGGATTTTTTAGTGTAATCGAATTCACGTTAAAACTAGCTCGAAGTCAAAAAAACTATTACTTAGCTTCAGTGTGCTATGTGTAGGGTGCTGCTGAAGTCTACTCTTCGCTGCTCCTTGCTTTGACAGAGCTAGTCTCAGTATATAGCCTGATACTTGCTGGCTACATAATTAACTGAAAATCCTTCTTTTGGTATTGGCGTAATTTGAGTTACATCATTATTATCGTGTTAGTATTTACATCTAGAATCAAGACTACTTGCGTTTCAATAAATATTATGCTCAAAAATACTTATGAGGCGCTAAATTCTGAAGACGATAAAATAAGTCAATAATTTATTTATCAAGGAGCGAGAGTTTTTGCATCATACAAAGTAACACGCTGAGATAGGAAAAATTTAGCCATTCCCCTCATAATGAGAGCCACTATTCAAGAAAATCAGTGTTTAATTCTCATTGTTGACGATGAACCATCCATGCGAACGTTACTACGACTTTATTTGGAGGAAGTAGGGTATCAAGTAGCAGAAGCCAACAATGGTACAGAGGCTTTAAGTATTTTTCAGCAAGTGCGCCCCGATCTTATACTTCTTGATGCCCTCATGCCAGATATGGATGGGTTCGAGTTCTGCGATAAGTTGCGGTCTTTTGATTTTAGCAACCACACTCCAGTTTTAATGATTACAGGTCTTGAAGATCAAGAATCAGTTGACCGTGCATTTCAATTAGGTGTCGTAGATTATTTGATTAAACCTATTCAATGGACAACCTTGCGACAACGGGTAAAAATGTTGATTCAGCAATCGCAGCTACAGCAAAAACTTGTTATTGCTAATCAACAATTGCAACAATTAGCTAATGTTGATAGTTTAACTCAAGTAGCTAACCGCAGACACTTTGAAGAGTATCTCTCTGTTGAATGGCAGCGCATGATCCGAGAGCAACAGCCTATTTCTATTATTCTTTGCGACATTGATTTTTTCAAATTTTACAATGATACTTATGGTCATCTTTTAGGGGATAGCTGCCTTTTTCAGATTGCCCAAGCTATTAAAAATGTTGTTCAGCGTCCTACCGATTTAGTAGCTCGTTATGGTGGGGAAGAATTTGTAGTAATTTTGCCTAATACAAACAAGCAGGGAGCAACTCAAATTGCTCAGAAAATTTGTTTTGCTGTGCGCTCGCTTGCTATTCCCCATAAGAGTTCATCAGTGAGTTCTTGTGTCACCATAAGTTCTGGTTTGTCTACAGTCATTCCTCAAATTGATTCTAGTTTTGAAGCAATAATTATGGCAGCAGATCAAGCATTGTATGGAGCAAAGGCAAAAGGACGAGATTGTGTTCAATGGACTGCGCCAGGAAATTGGGTTTTTACCCAAAAAAAAACCAGAATTCTGAATTGTAAACAGTTCAATAACTAAAGTGATTTTCAATGCTCTAATCATCCAGGCGATCGCACTCAAGATATAGCAGGCAATAGGGAATAGGCAATAGGCAATAGATTTGTTTGGCTCTCCTACACGGGTTGCTATATTGAGTTACGTTGAGTATGAAATTCACAAATTCCAATACAGAAAAACATCAAGGACAGGCAAAAGCCCATCCTTAAGTTATCAAAATTAACCTTAACGTTGAACTAATACTAAAGTCCCTGGCGTTGTCCAACTGTATAGCTTACGCGCCTGCTTAACTGGCAAATTTACGCAACCGTGGCTGACGGGAGTGCCAAATCGGTTATGCCAATAAGCACCATGAATCGCATAGCCTTCATAAAAATACATTGCATAAGGCACATCAGGAATGTCGTAGCCCTGACCCCGCATTCTATTAGTGCGATACTTTGACTGAATACGAAATCTACCAACGGGTGTAGGGGTGGCTCGTTTGCCTGTAGATACGCGGAACGAATAAACTAGCTTTTTGCCTTCCCATGCACGTAAGCGTTGCTGGGATAAATCAATTTCAATCCGCCGAGGTTGTGAAACTTGCCGACTGTCAGATATTTTGAAGCTTTTGTTATTGACTGACGCTGCTGTTGCAATCACAGAGTTGGGATCAGCCGTTGTCGGTAACGACGAAGAAAAAAAAGTCGCTAACAGCAATGCTATACCTGTCAAAAAATTCCCTGAGCGACGAAGTCCAACACTACGAATCCGGGTTTGCATTATGCATCACCTTTTAACAACAAAAAAATATGTTGTAGTTTTCAGAACTACAAATTTTCAAACTAATTCCCTGTTGTTTGTGGAAAATCTACACGGCTCATCCAATAACGTCTATTAATACCAGTATTATCTATGACAAAGTAAGCTGCTACGTACTAAGGTTGGATTTTGTAAGTAGGTCTAAAGGGATAAGATAGGGTTTTCCGCCTTTAGACTCAGAAGTATTTCTACCTTTGTATCTAGCTTAAATGTGCCTTTTACTGCTTGCGATTTCTAGACTTGGTTTGTGATTTGAGATAGTGCAAACTTGCTTGGCTCGATATTTGCACTTGTAATTTTCCACAGGATTTACGCAGTATGATGTGGGCTGACTACAGTAATCTAGTCTGCTATTCCTTACTTCAAGTTAAATTGTTGCGATTCCGGAGCCGACTCTAGTAATATCTTGATTTGTTGTTATAGCAGTAAACAGTTCACTAATAACTGTTTACTGTTTCTTTTTGTTTATATAGCAGTCGAAGTAAAGGTTAGGACACAAGCTAATCAACAAACGAAGCTTTCAAAGCTATTCCCTGCTATAAATTTTTTGCTAGTCTATTTATGAATGATTACGGCTGTTCCTAGTGATGCCCAGTTGAATAACCATTTGGCATGATTAGGAGCAACATTTATGCAACCATGACTGACTGGTGTACCAAATTTTTTATGCCAGTAGGCTCCGTGAATTCCGTAGCTACCTTGGTAATACATTGTATAAGGGACTTTGGCAACATCATAGTCTCTACCGCGCATCCGAGCAGATTTGTACTTGGATTGAATTTTAAAACTACCAACACGCGTCGGAGTAGTCCTTTTACCTGTGGAAATAGCCACTGCGTAAACTCGTTTTTTTCCTTCCCAAGCGATTAGCCTTTGTGTTGAGAGATTAACTTGAATCCAACGTTGGTCTGATTTTTGTAGAGTTTGGATAGTTTGTTTAATTGTCGCGGTTTTTGCACTTGCGGCTGTACTTGTTGCAATGCTAATTACACTTAAAGATATTGCTGCACTTAGAACAATTTTTTTTAAGTGACGCATCGGCTCAGAATTAATCAGGCTTTTCATAATCTATTGCACTCTAAGAGTCTAGGGAATTATTTTCCTTTTTACTTTTTAGCCTATGACTTCATTAAGTGTGTATTTTGCTACGCTAATTGCTGCATTAGCTGACTTGTATTTTGGGCGATCGCTTGCCAATTTTCTGCCGCTACCAGTTTCTGGGGAAACAATTCACTGCTTAAACCAACAGCCACAGCCCCCGCTTGGATAAAGTCTTGGGCATTATCTAATCTTACCCCACCTGTAGGAATGACAGGAATATGCCCCAGTGGCCCTTGTAAACTCTTGATATAACTGGCTCCCCCCACTGCTTGCACAGGAAAGACTTTCACACAACTAGCTCCTTGATGCCAAGCACTAACAATCTCTGTAGGAGTCAACGCCCCAGGAATTATCGGCACATCTTTTGCTACTGCTGCGGCAATCATTGCACCATCAACATAGGGTGAAAATAAGAATTGCGCTCCTGTGGCGATCGCATCTTTTAACTGCTGCACGTTGAACAGCGTACCTGTACCAATTATGCAATCTGGCAATTTTAAGCGTAGTTTAGCGATTAATTCTGCGGCGCGATCGCTATTCCAGGTAATTTCTATTAGCTGCATTCCTCCAGATGCTACCGCCATTGCCATCTGTTCGCCTATTTCCATTTTTGACGCACGGATGACAGCGATCGCTCTGTTTTTTCGCAACTGTGATAACCAAACTTGATTAGACATTCTCACTGGGACTTGAAACAAGGCATTGAAATCTTCATTACCAGCGTGACACATGAAAAAGCACGGGGGAAGGGAGCAGGGGAGAGGTTTTGAGGTGATGCACTTAATAAGCTATTCAGCACCTAATTTGCAGTGTAGACCGCAGGGGCGCAGAGGAGCAGGGGAGAGAAATTGACGTTTTTCCTTAAATTAACGTGAGTTCGATGAACCTCTCCCCAACCCCTCTGTCTTGAAAAGTTTTGCGCCGGGAAACCCGTCCAACGCACTGGCTCAACTTTTCGCTCCGACGCGGAGAGGGGCTAAAACATTGTGATATTTCAACTAAAGATAAGGGTTTCAAAGCCTCTCCCCCACAGGGGGAGAGGTTTGGAGAGGGGTTTTTTAGCTCCGTCGAACTCACGTTAAATTAATAATGTGCAAGTTAAATGCCTAATAGCTTACTAGCCAGAGATCGCATCAAAAAGATTAGGGATTGCCTGTTGCATCAAGCTATGCCATATTTAAAATACACCACTAAACCAGTCGAATTACCGTATTTAACTTTCATAACTTTCAGGAGTAGTAAAAATGACAATCGCGCCACAGAACACAGTATCCTTAACTATCAGTATGGATAATTCTCAAAGCGTTAATCAAGACCTGTGGCGACCTGTGCGACTGGTTAAAATATCTCTCCAGCGTCTATGGTGGCACACTAAAGGCTACGGCATAGTTTTTAGCATCATGCTTTTAACGTTGATGAGTTTGATTTTCGTGAGTATTCATTGGTCTTCCCGCAAGCTGTTGATAGTTCCAACACAGCAAGATGAATTAGATTTAGAGAGTAGCAAGTGAGCCAACCAACAAAGCTGCGAGTTATATCTTACTTAGCTCCCAATTGGTTCTGGTTTTACGAAGCAATACTGACTTATTTAGGTCGTGTGTTGGGAATTGAAACTCAGTTTCACCAAAGCAAATATGATCCACTAGCAGATCCCATACTATTAACAGATCAACTAGACTTAGCGTTTATTTGTGGATTACCTCTAGTTAGATCTAGTCCAGTCGTGACATTACAACCTGTAGTTGCTCCCGTCATGGAAGCACCACGTTATCAAAACCGTCCGATTTACTTTACGGATGTGATTGTCCATGCTGAGAGTCATCTGTTCAGTTTTGCAGATTTAGCAGGTAAAACCTTTTGTTATAACGACCCTGGATCTAACAGTGGCTACAATTTGATCCGACATCGATTATTACAAGGCGGACACCCGAAAAACTTTTTTGCCCAGACAATTCAATCAGGCTTTCACCAGCGTTCAATTCGTTGGGTAGTAGAAGGGCTGGCAGATTGTGCAGGTATTGATAGTGTAGTGTTAGAGCAGGAACTACGGGAAAGTCCTGATTTATCTCATTATCTGCGCGTGGTGGAAGTAATCGGGCCATGTCCAATGCCTCCTTTGGTAGCAAATCAGCATCTAGATAAATTGCTAACTCAGCAGATTCAAGCGGCTCTGCTTCATCCAGATGCAGAACTACAAACGGCAATGAAACAAGTTGGTGTGAGACGTTTTGCGGCTGTAGATTTATCAGAATATGAGGCGATCGCTACAATCTACAATACTGCAATCAAGGCTGGATATGAGGCGATCAGCTAGCGATCGCCTGATTTAGCACAATAGCTTTTATCCTCTGGTTGAGACAGCAATTGCATACATCTGACTTTGCTTTTCGCTGCGCCATAGGGCATCTCGATATATTTGCTCAAATAAGACTCTTTGAGCATGGCTACCACCGATTCTATGCAATAGTGGCAATACAGTTTTTAATTGGAATTTAGCTGTTGAATAGTCACCTTGAGCATGAGCAACCATCCCTCTAGCAGCCGGAATCGCAATTTCTAACCAGTTCTGACGCAAGTATGGATTCACCATTAGTGCATGATTTTGCATACTGCGCTGCATTTGGTTCACCCAGTCAGATTTTCTAGCTCTAGCTAAGGCATAGATGTAGTGCAAATCTTGGAAAGGCAAAGCGTGTTCGTCAATACGTGCATAAAGATAATCACTTAAATTTTGCCAGCGATCGCCCACATCAACACCACGCAATTCTAACCTTAACAACAATGCGATCGCCCCTACCTGATCTTTGGGAGATTCTTTTCTCGCCTTACCCCACACATGAGTATCGTATAGACTCAATACTTTTTGTGCATCGCCTCGCTCTAGATAGTAAAGAGCTATATGCCACCAATTGTGTGTATACAGCATAGAGTTGCAGTTTTCCCAAGTATCAGCAAGGCTTTCCATCCAAGCGATGCCCTCATCTACTCTGCCTTGGGTTTCCATGACATGGGCAACTGCATGATGCGCCCAAGGATCGCGACGATTGATTGCAGTTGCTTTTCGACCCATTGCTTCGGCTTTTTCTAGTTGATGGCATTGTTCTAAACCAAACGCAACCATACCATAGAGATAATGATTTTCTTGATTAGCTCTTAGAACCTGTTGAGCAATATTGAGCAATCTTTCTTTATCACCTAAATAGAAGTAGTGATACTGTCCCTGCTGCACAGAAATCAGGTCACGAGGATAGTTACGCGCTATTTCTTCATGTAATGCGATCGCTTGATCAATAGCTCCCATCGCCCAAGCTGCGATCGCTTGGATATACAACCGTTCTCGTTTCGTTATTCCTACTAAATTACATTGAGCCGCTTTTAGTAATGGTCTAACTTGTTTCCAAGCCTGAGCATTTTCTTGAGTTAGGTAATAGGCCGCCGCATAGGCATAAACCATTGCACAGCCCGGATCTGCCTTCACACCTTTGAGAATTACAGTTTCAGCATCTTTGCCATAACTCAGAGATTGATCTATAAACTGGTTGATAGCAGCGATCGCTTCTGGTGAGTCTGTTGTAACATCAAGTCCTTGCGCGTCTTTTAGCATTGTTTATTCCTGGCTTAAGTATGAGCAATGGGGGTTAAACGCTTATCAACCCGCCAAACTTCTGAGTCAACAATTAAACACCACTAAATCGACTAATTTACCGTATTTACCTGAGTATGTCATAACTGGGGTTGAAATTGCAAGACCATGCTCAAGACAAAACAGGTAATGCCATTGGTGTAGCTGATGGCATTACCTGTTTTGGCATGAATAAGCTAATCAGCATTTAAGCTGCACTATTGAAATTGTGAATAAATAACTTAAACCATCTCCTCTGCCCCCCTGCGGTCTAAACTGCAAATTAGGTGCTTAACAGCTTACTTGGGAAAGTAGATGGTTTGTGTGAACTTGGTCGCAATGTAGTTCGTCGTGTTTCAAATAATTTATTGGCAATTCCGAAATCGCTTGTAAGTTCTGTGTAGTTGTTTTAATGAATTAATTCGTGAGAACTTTTTTAACTATGCAAGCAAGAAATTTAATTGCTTCATTAGCATTAGGTATGACGTTAACAGCAATACCTGTAATCCCTTCTTATGCCCAAGAAAAAACACCAAACTTGTACAATCTCAGTGGTTATAATTCCAGAGGGCAGCAAGTCAAAGTCAATTACTCAGCGTCAAGCCTTACTGGAAAGCCGCATTTCCATTATGAAGACAAAGAACAAAAATTAGATTTTGCCGGAGATCAAATCCAAACTACAGAATCAGAAATTGGCACATTAGTGACTGTAATTATCCGCCGAACAGTCGATACTGGTTCCACAACATTTAGTTTGCTTTTACCCCGGATAAATCTTAGACAAGCCAATAATGCCAAGATTGAAACTTATGGCATTACAACAACTAACCGTTTTTCTGTAATTCCGCAATTTAACCAAGGGCAAACACAGACTTATCAACTTACCCCGTTGAAAGGTACAGCTGAATTTGTCTTCTTTTAAGTAAATTCCTAATTGAAGTGTGGCTTTGCTGCACACAAGTTGCTTTACAAAAGAGAATTAATCAGCTGCTCCATATTTAATTTGCATATTGAATGATGTTGAGGGTTGACTGTTAAATGTAGAGAGTCAACCCTCAACAGTCAAAACCTCTATGAAGTGATTATGCAATAAATGTATGTTTCAGCTTATCAACGGCTTTATGTCTCAGGAACATTTCGCTCAAGGAGATAAAACTTGTGAAACCTATTTTAAACAAGCTTACAGTGCTTACGGTTGGCTTCGTTGGGTCACTTTTATGGGGAGCAACCAGCGTTTTAGAAAATCAAAATGCTCTTGCTCAAGTAGGAGGAATTTTTATAAAAAACGAACTATCAAACACGTGCATTGATGTACAAGGGCAGCCTGGCGCAGTTAATGGCGCGCAGTTGCAAATTTATACTTGTGAACTATCTGGAGTTAGCTCTCTTGGTAGAACCACAGATCAGAAATGGGAATTTATTCGTGGGGGATTTATCAGAAACGTATTATCCAACAAATGTATTGATGTACAAGGACAACCTGGTATTACTAATGGTGCGCGATTGATACTTTCTGATTGCGAACTATCTGGATTTAGCTCTCTTGGTAGTGCCACAGATCAAAGGTGGGAATACATTGGTGCAGGATTTCTGAGGAATGGATTATCCAACAAATGCATAGATGTAGAAGGACAGCCTGGTTCGCGTAATAGTACACGATTGATACTTTCTGATTGCGAACTATCTGGATTGAGCTCTCTTGGTAGAACCACCGATCAGAGGTGGGGATGGCAATCAAGCTTTTAAGAATTGTTGGTTGAGTGTAAATGCATAAGTCTTCCAGAGCTACACTCAACCAACAATTATTTAGAGGGTTAGCAAACTATAATTGCCGCTAGAAAAATTACAGCGTTTCTCGGTTGAGTACAGTACAAGTAGATAGGGGCGAGAGGAATGTACCTCAGTGGGATGAAAACTGCTGTATGTGTTTTTAATTGAATGAAATGGTATTAGCACGAGGATATTCAACATAAGAACGCGACAGCCACAGGCTGATTTTACTTAGGTTTTCTCGGCTATGTCTTCCCTTAGGGAGATTAAACTATTTAACACCATGCACCGTTAGCCAGATGGAAAAGAATTAAGAAATTCTTATGCTGAGTTGAGTAAGTGACTTCATTAAATATGTGTCATAAATATCAGTATTAGCTTACGCAGTAATGCTGACTAAGAACTCGTAAAATTCTGACTAACAAATAATTCTTATGCCAGACGCAACCATAACCAACCTCGTCGATGTGGTGCGTGAATTTGCATATCCGCTCACAGGTGCAGCCCAAGACTATGACCAATTGATGAACTTAATTGGTGATGCTCGTTTCGTTCTAATTGGTGAAGCTTCCCACGGAACTCATGAATTTTATCAACAACGGGCCGAAATTACTAAAAGACTAATTCAAGAGAAAGGCTTTACGGCGGTAGCAGTAGAAGCAGACTGGCCTGATGCTTATCGTGTGAATCGTTATGTGCAGGGTGTTAGTCATGACCAAACACCAGAAGCAGCATTGGCTGGGTTTCGACAATTTCCTGCCTGGATGTGGCGAAATATTGATGTTTTAAACTTTGTCTACTGGCTACGTGAATATAATGATAAGTTGCCGAGAGATAGAATGAAAGTTGGCTTCTATGGGCTAGATTTGTACAGTATGTATAGCTCTATAGACGCAGTTATTGAATACCTCGATCGCATTGACCCAGAAGCAGCAAATCGCGCTCGTCAGCGTTACTCATGCTTAGAGCATTTTGGTGAAGACACTCAAAATTATGGGTATGCTACTGGTCTGGGACTAGCCCAACCCTGTGAGGAAGAAGTCATCAATCAGCTGCGGGAACTACAAAACCGGACAAACGAGTACTTTCACAAAGATGGTTGTTTGGCGGCGGATGAATATTTTTACGCCGAACAGAATGCGCGCCTAGTGAAAAATGCTGAGATGTATTATCGCACAATGTTCCACGAACGGGAATCATCTTGGAATATACGCGATCGCCATATGGCAGAAACTCTAGACCAACTAATAGCCCATTTTGATCAGCAAGGACAACAAACCAAAATTGTTGTTTGGGAACACAACTCTCATCTAGGAGATGCAAGAGCAACTGATATGAAAAGAATGGGTGAACTAAATGTTGGTCAGTTAGTGCGTGAACGCTATGGTAATGATGCAGTGTTAATTGGGTTTAGTACATATACTGGTACAGTTATTGCTGCTTCTCATTGGGGAGGAAGCGCCGAACTCAAGCAAGTTCGCTCTGCTTTACCAGAAAGTTACGAAGCAGTATTTCATCAGACTGGAATAACACAGTTTTTATTAATCTTAAGAGGTGCGCATCCTGCCATTGAAGCTCTCAAAAAAAACCGCCTACAAAGAGCAATTGGTGTAATTTACCGACCAAAAACTGAGCGCGTCAGCCATTATTTTGATGTTTGTCTTCCTGACCAATTTGATGCCCTAATTCATATTGATGATACTAAAGGCGTTCAACCTTTAGACCGAATCAAGTATAAAGAAATGGGTGAACCACCAGAGACTTTTCCTTCTGGAGTTTAAAAGTATTGAAGTATAAGTTTGAAAATTTATTTTTTAGTTTCCTGCATTTTGACCAATGACCTCAAGCTATGAAAAAAAACCTAGGGCATTTAAGAATAGGAAAACGTTTAGCGCGAAATTGGTGGACACTCGCATTGCGGGGAATACTTGCTATCATATTTGGTTCAGCCGCGCTATTTTGGCCAGAATTTACTTTGCCAATATTAGTATTTTTATTTGCTGCTTTTGCCCTGGGTGGTGGAATATTATTAGCGATCGCTGCATTGAAACATCTAAACAATATTCACGGATGGTTTTTGTTAATCGAAGGGGCAATTGGTATTGCAGCCGGAGTTCTGCCTTTTATTTGGCCAGATATTACTGCATTAGTTCTGCTTTATCTAACAGCAGCTTGGGCAATTATCACTGGCATTTTTGAAATTATTGCAGCCAATTATGTACGACGAGAAGTTGAAAATGAATGGTTACTGGTAGGAGCCGGTATTGCATCCATCGTCTTTGGTATTTTATTAGTTATTTGGCCTTTGGCTGAAACGATGAATATTGTATGGATAATTGCGGCTTATGCTATTTTCTTTGGCGTTGTTATGTTGGTTTTTGCTTTACGGCTAAAGAAGTGGGGTGAGCAACTTAAGCTGCTATAGGAATGGCAATAGGCAATAGTATTTTAAGTAGTGGATTGTCTAGACTAAAGTAGTACATAAATATAACTTTTATGGTGGGGCTTCTAGCCCATCCCACAAGAGATTCATAATGCAACATTTTAGCCTTGTCACTAAAAGACCAATACCTTTAGGTTAAGGGGGAAAGGGGAAGGGTAAAAAGTAGAAGAAAACCTTTAACCCTTACCCTTTAACCTTTTCCCAAAACTAGATTACAAGTTAAAAATGCTTAAACGAACAGTATTGACTAAAAGACTTTCAACCCTATTGCCTGTCAATACCTTTCGGTTAAAGGGGAAAGGGGAAGGGTAAAAAGTAGAAGAAAACCTTTATCCCTTACCCTTTAACCTTTTCCCAAAACCAGATTACAAGTTAAAAATGCTTAACCGAAAAGTATTGTATTGCCTGTTGCCTACTGTAAAGAATCATTCCCACTCTTGAAAGTTACCGCTAGTGTTGCGAAGTAGGTTATTAAGTTGGGTGCGGCGAGTTTCAAAGTTAGCAGCTATGTAAATTAGGGCAATGCCCACTAGTAAGCCAATAATCCATTTTAAAAAGGGATAACTTAAGCTGAGAATTACTAATTGATAGACACTAGTAATTAAAAGAGTGGCTGTACCAATATAAAGAAAAGCCCGAATTCTTAAAGCTAGTCCGGCAAAAATAGCGATGAGGCTAAAAATTCCGGGGATGAAAGGTAGATGTTGATGAAATAAAATTGCCCATCCACAAATTAAACCGCTACCTAAAAGCCTTAATGTATGCCGAGATGCTTTATATTCAGGCAGTCTTAGTTGAGTATCGACTTGGGCAATGTACAGTAGGGATAAAGCGATCGCGCCAACATACCATAAACTATCTATCAGGCGTAAATCATAAAACCATTTAAACAACGCCCAATCAATTAAGGCAACGCTGATATAGCTAACGCGAATATTATCACTCACCTTGGATAGGATGATATAAAACACTGCTGCAAGTACCAAAGTAATCGAGTAAACTTGCAGTCTGGTTTCCCACAGAATTACTAACGGCAGAATATATGCGGCGAGTTGCCAAGGTTTTTTTGACCAACCCCAATTTTCCCAGGGTAAGCTGTATAAAAAGTAAGCTATTAAACAAGCGATCGCACCATTCCAAGGTACTAACGACCCAGTTATCAACTGCCCGACGGCGGTTTCTCGCCAATACACTCTCATCCCGGCTAATTCTAATAAACCGAGGTAAACCCACATATCTTCTATGCTAATTCTGCCAAAAACAGGCGGCAGATAATCAGCAGAACGCCGTCCTTGCATGATGGCATAAATAATTAATAATCCACCTGTACCCAATCCCACCAAACGGTTGTTTTGAATCGGCAGACTAATAGCGGCCATTAATAGTAGACTACTCCAAGCCCAATGAAGATGAGCAATGCCTTTAATTTCTTGCAAGGTAAGGCGCAAGTATTGACTCAACCAAGGAGCTAACCTGCTGTAAACTAACATGATGCTTGTACCCAAGGCTGACATCGCAATCAAACCATCACCTATTGCGCCTCCCTTTGCTTGAGACATTTGATAGAACAAGAGTTCGTAGGCAGAAATTGATACGCCGATAATTCCTAAGTAAAGTAGGGGTTTAAAGTCTGGGTGTCTTCTACCTACACCGATGACGATTAACGCTACACCCAAGGTAAATAAACCTGTGGTTTCGGTAAAACTATTCAACCGCAGTAAGACACTAAATGCGCCATACATTAATGGCAAAATGTGCAAACTGCTAGGAAGCCTTTCGGAATGAGATCTGCGTCGCCACCATTCCCCTAAAAGCTGAGTACATAAACCTAAGGCGATATTTGCGATCGCCACTCGAATTATAGAGCGTTCTCCAAAGCCTAGCACCTCGGCAATTAACAGTTCTACACACCAACCAATGCCGTAAAATGCCCAGTTTGTCGGTTCGCGCCAACTCCGATAAACAATTGCACTCAAGGTAATAGCTATAGCAACTAGATACCATAATCCTGGTGCAACGGCTCCCTGATAAACTAACGTTGAGTGTAGTGTCAGCATTGCTAACTCAACACTACATAAAGCGATCGCCCATTTATCACTAGCATCTGCATAGATAACTGCTAACTCGTTCTCACGTCGCTGTAATACTGTTCGCGCTAACCATAAACTTAAAGTAGCGATCGCACCTACTACAAACCACCCAGCCACAGCTAGGCGGGGTAATCCCGGTATTCCTCGCCACAGCAACGCCTCCAGCAAACTCAATCCTAAACCGATGGTGAATCCCGCCGTTGGTTGATTCCTTAAATAGCGTGTGTTGGCATACATCACTCCCGTACCCACAGCCAAACCAATTAATCTCGTTTCCAGTACTGGGAGAGTGAGAAACTGTGCCATTACTACAGCTAACAGACTTAAGAAACTTCGAGTATTACGACGTTGTGCAGTGGTACGACTCGCTAAAACTGTTAGCGTTAACGGCGTAATTAACCAAATCGCTCCCCAATTTTCTTGCTTAGGATTTACACCATACCAAGCAGATTCGAGAGTTACCGCCAACAGCACAAAACTTAAAATAGATAGTCCTAAGCCAATATGCCATGCACTCCGTTGCCATACACTATTGCCAAGACTGAATATCCATTCTGCAACCATCACCGCTAATACAATACCTGCCCACAGGTAGTTAGGTAAATTCGGCAATAGGCAATCAATGGTAGAAAACAATGCCAGCACGCCGATAAAGTGCGTCAGGTAAATCAGAGGCGTGGGGGATGGTGAACGGCGTTTAGTGACAACAGCCAGGGTAATTGTAGAAAAAACTAAATTCAGCGATCGCAATGTAGGATTGACTGTGGAGATTGTCGTTAAAGCAGTACCAAATAATAAAGCTAGTGCTTCACCAAAATCAGCTAAATCTCGTTTTTCAGAACGACGCAAGCGATCGCACAACGCCAACATCAATATTAAATATGGAAATAACGCCACACTCAGCAACGCCCAAGGTTCATTTTGTGCTTTGGTGAGATAAATACCAGTTGCGATCGCCCATTGTTGCATTCCCGCAGGTACTAACCGCCAACCCAGCCAAATCGACTGTAAACCGATTGTGAAAATGACTGCTAAGTCAAATTGAAGATTATATCTCTGCAAATGTTGACTGACGTACCACAAAGCCAAACCACTCACAGCCAAAGCTTGCCAAGGATAATCTACTACCGCTACAGCCCAACCCAGAAACAGTAAGATACTACCCAACAGTTCCCAAGGTAACGAGAGGCTTTGCTCCCCCGCTCCCCTGCTCCCCTGCCTCTCCTGAGCCAACCAATTAATCAACCAACCGCAAATCCCTATCGCTAACCCCAGTTGATTTACATTCACTCCAGCAACAAAAATTGCCCGTGATAGTAACAATATGAGTGAATAAACAATGACAGTGACAAATAAACTTTTACTGATGTTGCTGCGTTGTTCACCTTGATTTTCTGGGATTGTGGGTGGTCGCTGGCGATTGTGAAAGATGGTAATAATAGTTGTGCCGATCATCGCTGCATACACAGCAATTAAGGGGAAATTTGGTAATTGCCAACCCCAATGCAGATAACTCAACGCCAGAATATTGATGAGTGGTAATCTTCTGGTGCGGGAGTTGGGTAAAACTGTGCGATTGTCGCAGAGTAAAACTGTAATAATTGTGAGGATAGGAGCAGCGATCGCAACTGCCAATAAATTCACAGGATTCTGCCACAACCCGAAGCTATCCATTGCCCAAAAGTTCACAGGCACGAGAAATAGAGTCACAATCAGCAATGTCTGAGTTGTTAATCTTAGGTTATCTTGCCTACCAGTCCAAAAACTCAAGCCCCAAAAAGTGAGAGTATAAGCAAATAGCACTCCATACTGTCCGGCTGCGGGAAATCTTTCCCACTGGCTTGCTGCTAACACCCCAGAGGACAGCACTACTAAAAACACGCCTAAAAAAAGCAGCCAACGCACGCTTAATTCTTCCCCTAGAGATTGCAACATTCTCGTTACAAAGTTGGGTTGAGTCGCTTTTTGTGGCTGTGGTGGTAAAGAAGCAATTAGTGGTCTTTCTGGCTGTCTCGTAGTTGCAACCGCTACCTGTGGTTCTTGCTGAGTTTGCGGTTGTAACACAACTGTACAAGTCAGAAATTCGCGGCACAACTGCCTAACTTGGGCATCAGATATCAAACCTAAACGCAGCCATAAATCTAAGCCTTCGAGTAATTGGGGATGAGATGATGGCAGCGTCAGATGAATTTTTAACGGGCGCTCCGGAGATGATGACATAAGCGGCAGCCGTGTGAGTATATACTTAAAATCTTGTCTTGGGAAAAGTATATTTTGGCTTAGGTTATGCCAGTTAGGGGAGCTATCTCTAGAATGTTTTAATACCAATTTCCATAAATATGAAACCCATAGCAGCCAATAGGCAACAGGGAATAGGTTTGAAAGTCAGTGTCTATATTCTATGATTAGTGCTTGTCCTAACCTTTACTTCGACTGCTATATCTTTTTGTAGAGACTTAGCAATGCTACGTCTCTACATGATGTATGTGTATCGGGTTGTGCGTGAAATGGTATAAGGTAGCAGTGGCTGGATAGCTCTTCAGAGGCTTTTAAGCCTGTTCCCTGCTATAGTTCTAGTGTTATAGCAATAGCCAAAGCATATACAGCAGATTGCAGGTAAATGAAGTACAGATTTTAAGAACAAAGCCATATACTAGAAGACTTTTAACCCTATTGCCTGTCGCCTGCTATCACCTATCACCTGCTATAAACTTTTTTGCTCTTGATAACGCTGTTTAAACTGCTGTTGCCGTATTTTATGATCCACGATAGGTTCAGGATAACCAACAGCACGACGCTCTAAAGGAGTAATTTTACCAGTTACTAAATATTCTGTATCTATAGATCGTAATTCTGGCAACCATCGCCGGATGTATTCGCCATCAGGATCGAATTTTTGTGCTTGACTAGCTGGGTTAAAAATTCGCACAGGTTTGGGATCCATCCCACTCGAAGCACTCCATTGCCAGCCGCCATTATTCGCCGATAAATCTGCATCGATGAGTTTTTGCATAAAATATTTTTCGCCCAATTGCGGACTGATGAGCAAGTCTTTGGTAAGGAAACTAGCCACAATCATCCGACAACGGTTGTGCATCCAGCCGCTTTCATTTAATTGGCGCATGGCTGCATCAACGATGGGGTAGCCTGTTCTACCTTCGCACCATGCTTGAAAATGTTCGTCGTTGGTTTCCCAAGGAAAGTTTTTAAAGGCTTCGCGGTAAGCACCCTCGGCTAATGCTGGAAAATGATACATAGCGTGTTGATAAAATTCCCGCCATGCTAGTTCTTGTTGCCAAGTGCGGATACTGGCTGCTGTTTCTTCACTGCGGCTATTTTCTTGCGCCTCAACAGTGGCTTGCCAGATGGTGCGAATGCCAATTGCACCAAATTTCAAAGCAGCACTCAATTGCGATGTGCCGTCAGCTGCTGGAAAGTTGCGCTGTTCTTGGTATTCGGTAATGGCTTTATCAGTAAATTCTGCTAATCTTTCTTGGGCGGCGGCTTCACCTGGTTGAATTACTAAGTCGCCAACTTCCCAAATAAATCCTAAATCTTTAGCTGTCGGTAATGCGATCGCACCTGTTTTTTTAGCAATTTCTTGTTCAGCTGCTGTTAGTCCTTCCGCCGCTTCCAAGTTCTCTACAGGTTTGGCTTTTGGCTTGCTACTCCAATTCTTCCAAAACGGACTATAAACCGTGTAAGGTGCATTGCCACCTGTGCGAATTTCTGTAGGGGAATGCAGAATTTGATCCCAATTTTCTTCCAGAAACTCAATACCTTTTTCTTTGAGTGCATCAATTATAGTGCGATCGCGGATTTGGGAATATGGTTCAACATCCCAATTCCAAAACACGGCTTTAGCATTCAAAGCTGCTGCTAACTCTGGAATTGCTTGTACAGGATCGCCATGAAGAATCAACAGTTGACTGCCAGCTTGGGCATATCGCTCTTGCAATGCCTGTAAGCAACCAATCATGTATGTTACTCTTGCAGGAGCAACATCATCACGTTCGAGAATATTGCGATCGAGGCAAAATACACCGACTACTTGAGGACTCTGCCTTCTTGCCGCAGCTAACCCGGTGTTATCAGAAATGCGTAAATCACGGCGATGCCAAAACAGAATTAACTCAGACATTCCATACCTTATAGTTCTCTTGTACTATGCTAAATCCTAGCAGTAATACCGTTTCACTTTAAGTTTGATAAAAATAGGCGGCAGGGGAGCCAGCGCGTTGGGCGCGTTTCCCGACTTGTAGCGACTGGCGTGAGCAGGGGAGCGGAGGAGCTTGAACTGTAACCTCTCCTCCGCTCCTGGGCTTACCACTGTACAAAGTTTGTGTGGTGAACTACTAGAGTTTAGTATTTTTACTCGGCACTCGACACTTTCAACTCAAAACGCAGCAGCCTAAAAGATAAAATTTTAGATTTCAGACTTCCTCTTTCTCTTGCTTTTCCTCTTTCGGTTGAATTTCACAAACCAGTTCATAGACTAAACTGTGTGGTGGCTCGGCAAATAAAGGCATCATTTTTTTTAAAATGTTTTGGTAAACTTCATTGTGGCTTGCCTCCATATCTTCGACACTCTCCCAAAAAATTATGGAGATGCCTTTATCGGTTCCTGGTTCTTGCAACAAATAGGCTCCTTTGAAACCTGTTGTATAAGTTGATACTGCTTCTTCATATATTTTTTTTGCGGCTTCAAATTTACCTGGTTTAAATTCTCCCATAACAACATGGCTAAATTGATGCCGAAGAAAATCTTGAAAATCCATAAAATTTTACTCCGTTTTTTAAGTATTGTGATATAGCAATAAGTGTACTTTTTTTGGTGTTTTAGCTGATATTTCCATTGGTTAAAACGATAAGATGAATATAGTAAGAAAAAGTAGAAAAAACCAAAAAATAAGCAAAACTTAAAATTTACTTTGTTTAACTTTAATTACAACAATTAAAGACTCAAAATCTTACATAATCTATGCTTTAAAATTCAATAAAAAGGTATAATATGGCAAAAGAAATAGAGCGAAAGTTTTTAGTCAAATCAGATAGTTGGAGACAACTAGCTCAGGGTAGTGTTTATCGTCAAGGATATATTTCTACACAAAAAGCAGCTACAGTCCGAGTTCGGATTGCTGATAACAGAGGTTATTTAACAATTAAAGGGCGCAGCGAGAAATATACTCGCGCTGAATTTGAGTATGTAATTCCGGTGGCAGATGCTCAAGAAATGCTAGATACATTATGCGATCGCCCATTAATCGAGAAAGTGCGCTACAAAATAGACTGGGCGGGTTTAACTTGGGAAATTGATGAGTTTGATGGTGCTAATAAAGGATTGATAATAGCAGAAGTTGAACTAAGTGATAAACAACAACAAATTGAATTACCAGATTGGATTGGTGAAGAAGTTTCCGATGATCCTAGGTATTTCAACAGCAACTTAGCAAAGGTTCCTTTTTCGCAATGGTAAGTTTTGAGCAACAAATTAAGTTGCCAATAATGTATTGAAGAGGAAATGCGCCAATGGATGGAAAAACACAAATATGCATCCAATACGGTTCAGATAAGCATTTTGAACTAAGAATTGGTTTGGGGAGAAGGTTACTGGGTTTGAGTTAAAGGTTCTTTCTTCGCCTTTCCCCTTTAACCGAAACGTATTGGAGTAGGAATGCTATTTCTGAACGCAACTTAGTATAAGCTGTTAAAAATCTAATTTGCATATTTAGAAAGCAGAGGAATCCTTTCCTCTGCTCTCTGTGCGGACTGAATGAGAAGTCTTTCACCGAACACGATATAAATCCTCATCATTTCTGGAAGCTAAATGTCTGTGTTGGCAGATTCCAGCTAGCACAAACACCAGTTCCTAAGGATAAGCCATGAGGATTAAACATCAGAGCGTCTCCTGGTGCGTTGGGATTTTCCACCACAGCCAGAAAAGATTTGCCCTGTCCTGTCCAGTAGATTTTGCCGTCAGGAGCTAACCTTGACCCAGAATAGCCAGTGATATCGCCAATTGCTAATGTATCAATCTCTGTTTCTATCTCAGTAACTAAGTCCATTTGGTGTGGTGTAGCACTCCAGCCTTCTAAGGTATGTTTGTTCCACTGTCCAAATTCCCAATCACCTTTAGCGTAATACAACTTTGTACTGTCAGGTGAGAAGGCGCAGGAGTACCCAGCAGAACCACGAATTAAAAAATCGCTGTGACTAATTTTGCCAGTGGTGCGGTCAAATTTAGCGATCGCAATTCCTAATCCTGCTACACCCAAGGCTACTTTGTTCCAGTTGGGGCTGAAAATAATTGAACCTTTGTGAACTCTTTTACCTACTAAGGAGTTAAGCCGATTTTCGGGAAACCTAGTTGCAGAGGAAACATATTTGCTATTAATACCATTTTTGTCTACTAAGTAGGAACGGATCTCAGTTCTACCGTTATAAATCAGTAGCCAAAAAGATTTGCCATCGCTATGCGGCGCGACACCCAAAGCTTCCCCTGGATTATCCGCTTTGCTTGTTAATTTTCGGTTTAAAAGAATAACTGAGCCGTTAGTCCCTTGGGATAAATCGGCAATCGAGTAGTATATCGTCTGGTTGTTGTTTGTAAAGATGTAGAATCTGTCAGGATTACCATCAGGGTATGGGACTATTGCCACTGCCTGTGTTGCAGACCAACTAGTTGCACCCCAAACCCCATCTTCTAAAATTTGATGAGTTTGTCCATTGAAGATTAGCTGACCATCGCTGTATAACCGGAGTTTGCCTGTCTGTGGATCAGTGTAGCTGGCAGTTGCCTCAAAACCCGAACTCTGTCCAGCTGTAGTAATTATTTTTGGGCGATCGCTACCTACGTCAATCAAGACTTTTTTCCCAACTCCTGTATACCAAAATCGATCTGGAGCAGCAAGCTTCGTAATGGAGAGTGCATTCATAAGTGAGTCTTCCTGAGTAACTTAATTTGGTTGTCAAAACTGGTGGTAAATGCTTTCCTGTATCTATTTTGTCAATTCACAAAAATTCGAGTTGTGTTATGTTTTGGCAATTTCATTGCATACTTTTAAAACCTGAAATTACACAAAATATTTTTTTTGGCAACCCACTTTGGATGCATATTTTTTTACTTATAGATTTTGCATATTTTTTTATTACAACTGATATAAACTATTAATATCTGCATATTTGCTTGATCAAGTAAGACAATATCATGGCATCTGAAAAATTTTTGTCGTTTATTACACAACTTTTTAAATCATTATTGATCTTGATTGATCTTGCTTAATGTCTTTTTAATTTAAAATCTATTTTTATTAATCGGCCTAAGGTAAGAAAATAGTGTATGTGTGTTGCATTTTTTCTTATTAAGAACGCAACTTTTAACTCAAGCTTTGGCATACAGTAGCATTTATCCTCCTATCTGACAATTTCTGGCATTGATGCAAAGTATTGCTTATGTGCTTGACTCGGAAGATGCGGCGTGTATAAGAAAATAGACAAAAAAATACCCCCATTGTTTATGGAGGTAGGCAGATCGTTGATGAGTTTAGGTTTAGAATCTGAGGATTCTGGTTAAATATAGTTGTTTCGGTATATGAGTTCATACTACCATTGATAAAATTGAATGCTAAGAGTACTCATTAACTCTTAAAAATCGCTTCATCACAACTGAACAAGATGTGCAGCACCGTTGGGGCGGAGTGTAGGGTTGGGGATACAAGCCCCCAGATGGTGATGTGATGTCTTTCACGGCACCCTGGCGCAACTGGCGGTGGACGGGTTTACCGGCATAAGCTGCATTGGCATGAGGGTTGGGGAGGGGTTGTAAGCTGTTAAGCACCTAATTTGCAGTTTAAACCGCAGGGGAGCAGAGGGGCAGAGGAGAGGGTTTAAGTCATTGATTCACAATTTCAATAGTGCAGCTTAAATGCTGATTAGCTTATCCATGTGTTATTTACTGTGCAATGTCCAGAAGCCTGAAAAAAAATAAGTAATCTTAATAGTGGAAAGCCAGTAATTATCTATTCGTGTTTTAAGGAAGAGTTATGCAGAGTAATGGCAAAAGAACTGCTCTTATTACTGGTGCATCTGGTGGTATTGGTTATGAATTTGTCAAGTTATTTGCTCAAGATGGTTACAACTTAGTTTTAGTTGCGAGAAGTGAGCAAAAACTAAATCAAATTGCCGATGAATTAAAAAGTAAGTTTGGTATTGATGTTAAAGTTATCGCCAAAGATTTAGCTAATATTTCTGCACCAGAGGAAGTATTTTGTGAGTTGCAACAAGCTTCTATCAAGATTGATATTCTGATCAATAATGCTGGATTTGCCACTTATGGTTTATTTAACGAAACCGATTTAGCGGCTGAATTGCAAATGCTCCAGTTAAATGTGGTCTGTCTCACCCATTTAACAAAGTTATTCCTGAAAGACATGGTGCAGCAAAGTTACGGGCGAATCTTAAACGTGGCTTCAACCGCAGCTTTTCAGCCAGGCCCGTTGATGGCGGTTTATTTTGCAAGTAAAGCGTATGTATTATCATTTTCAGAAGCGATCGCTAATGAATTAGAAGGTACAGGTGTATCTGTAACTGCTCTTTGTCCAGGCCCTACAGAGTCAGGGTTCCAAAAACGTGCTGCGATGGAAAATTCCAAAATGGTCAGTGGTCAAAAAATTATGGATGCGGAAACTGTAGCTAAAATCGGTTACAAAGCTTTGTTCGATAACAAAACGGTTGTTGTTACTGGAGTCAAAAATAAGCTACTTTCTGAATCTGTGAGATTCACCCCCAGAAAGCTAGTGACCAAAATAGTTAGAAGTATGCAAGAAAGCAAATAGTGATTGTAGGTTGGTACAGGCGCATACATAATATTTGCTGTTTGCGCCATTACTCAATAGTAATTATTAGAACTGAAGCAAAAACTCTGATGTACTCTAGGGTGCGTTTTTCGTAGTATCAGGATTTACACTAATATAACTTGATTAAGTATGGTGTTACGCTGAGGTATTCAAATCTACATAAACACCAACTGTGTAAATCTAATACTATGTCTAAATTAATATCAGCTTTATTAATTACCACTACTTTGCTATTGACAGCAAGTAATAACTCAAACATTTCACTGGCTGGAACCTGTGCTTCTAATTGTGGGAAAGCTCCCATTCAATTTACACCAGGCCAGCGTATCCGCATACAAGTAGTAAACAGTACACCCCGCGTACTAAAAATCCAAAAACCTTCAATTACTGAGCCAGTTTCGCTCAGTCCGGGACAAACTTTAAAATTGGAACAGATAGAAGGTACTGAACCAAACACATCTTTAATATTTTGGGATGAAACAGGTAGATCAATACAAGCTAATCTCTCTAAACCTAATTTAGCTACCTTGCGGGTAGAACTGCGTCCCACTGCACGCGTTCCCGGCGATCGCTCGGTATATATTCAGGATGATGGCAGGATCAATGTGTTGTAATCCTAATATAGGAATCCGGTTTGATTACTGAACATACTTGTGTAGTCAGGCAATAGGCAACCCAAAAGAAGCCAAGTAACAATGTACTGATTTTTGAAAAAATCAAATACTAGTCCTATAGATTTGTTTAAAGCTTATTTAGGGTTGCTATATTTATTGCAATTTGCATATCTACTGAACAAACAGATCCCCGACTTCTTTAAGAAGTCGGGGATCTTAGTTTCTTAAAGAAGTTGATAAACAGCGATCGCTTCATCTTTGCCTTTTAACTTTACAGCTTTATCTATCAATTTCAACGAAAATAATTCGGGTTGAGCTAAACTCTTAACTATCGACTCCGTTACCAAAGTTTTACAACCATATTGTTTTGTCAGCCCTTCAATTCGAGAAGCGATATTAACTGCATCACCAATGACTGTAGAATCAATGCGGCAGGTAAATCCGACTGTACCCATGACTACTTCACCACGATGTAGCCCAATGCCAATGTTAATTCTGGGTAGATTTTTTTCGATACGTTCTTTATTAAATTTATCTAGTGACTGGTGCATTAAAATTGCTGCTTTAAGTGCGCCATCAGTGTTTTCATCATCAAACAACGCCATCACGGCATCGCCGATATATTTATCAATAAAACCACCGGCTTGATCAATTACTTGTCCAATACAAGCTAGGTAGTCATTGAGGAATGTAAATATCTCTATTGGTGTCATCATCTCTGACATGGAGGTGTAACCGCGAATGTCACAAAATAAGATTGTGATGTGGCGTGTGACAGCGATACCTACTTCAATATTTTCAATTCCTTGGGGTGCGATCGCTAAAATAAATTTATTTGGCACAAACAATTTAAATGAGTCTAAAGTTCTTTGTAATTTACTAAATGAATTTTGCAATGCAGCAGACATTTCATTAAACGAATTTGCTAACGCACCAATTTCATCTGTATTGGTAACTTCTGCGCGGTGTTGTAAATCTCCCGCCGCAATTTGAGCAGCACTCGTTTGCAAGCGACGAATAGGTTTACTCAAGCGTCTAGCCAGAATATAAGCGAATACCCAACTAATCAACAGTCCGATAGCACCAACTATTAATGCTTGATTGACTGCATGAGCTACAGCCCGGTTAACCTGATGTAGAGACACACCTAACCGCAAAGTACCGATTTTTTCACCGGATAGCCTTTGAATAGATGTAGCTACTTCGATGATGCGATCGCCACGTTTAGCCCTGATATGATTGGCAAAGTGGATATCTGCCAATGCAAACGTTTCAATAGAACTAGACTTTTGCGACACTTTCTGCGCTGCATTGCTCACGGTCACTGGCACAATATCGGGAATGTATTGTCCTTGTAAATACTCAGGAGAAGCCGCAATAATCTGATTTCCTAAACGTGCATCAGTAACCAAAATATACACAAAGTCTTCGTTTTCCCGTAGCATTGCATTCAAGTTGAGGCGGACTTGACTCCAGTTGCGTTCATCCAGGTGATTAGCAAAGGTGGAGGTTCCTAACACTCTAGATAAGAATCTGGCTTCATTTAATTTCTGTTCTCGATAAAGAGTACTTTCAGTTTTTGCCCATACCAAAACAACTGAACCCACTAACGCCACACTTAATAGTGTCGTCGCAGTCATGATTCGGGTACGAATCGAACGGAAACTAAATAATTTCATGGCGTAGTGGTTAATTCTTCTACAAATGTTACCCAGCGCGACTGGCTAATTTTCGCAGGACATTGAGAACTGAAAGCTAAAGTTACCGGGCCTCCCATCTTCGCCGGAATTAATTCGCGGCTTTCACCCCAGCGAGTGACTAATAAAATATCGCACTCACTTAAATCTTTGGTAGAAAATCGCACCGGAGCATCATCATAAAACGGTGCTTTACCACGAATTATTACGCCTCCCTGTTGAGGTAGTGGTTCTTTGAGGGTATTGAAAACATCACGCAGCCTGACTCCATAGAGTTTGACTTTGCCACTGGGCCAAGAAATTCTATAGCCGACTGTCTGCTCTAAGGTGACTTGTGGTAATTTATCTAAGGTAGCCAAGTTAACTTCATGTTGACCAACCCGTAGTTTGGCTGGTTCAGTCCCGACTACGATGTGACTAACATAAAACGCCCAATTAGTAGCATTATACTTTTGTTTTAGTTGTGGGTACTGAGTATAAGGAAAGACTAAATAAAGTGGACCACCTTGAGCGCGGGGAATTGGTTTATCATTTTTAGCGATCGCTAGAGTAATTGGATATCTCCATAAATCTTTTAGGTTGAGGGTTGTTTGGTAAGAATCAAAGGAAACAAAGGTAACATCCGTCACATGATTAGCTACGGTAAACTGTTCCAGCAGTGCCGACACAGGCACACCACGGAAATCAAAAAGATCGCTAGAATGCTGTATATCTAAAGGATCGGTTGTTTTTACGTGGTTGGTTGCTAAAGCTTGTAACTGTTGCCAATTTAACTTGAGAGATTTGCCAGTTGGCGTTTCACCTTGAATAACTAAATTCCACTGACTTTGCTGTGCTTTTTTGGCGTTATCTGCCACAATTTCCGCATTGCGTGCGATCGCTTCAGTGCGCCATACTTCCAGTTGTTTATCTGTTGGCTGGTTTGTGCAACCTCCCTGACAAATAATTGCGATGGTTAAAGGTGTTAAAGCTAAATTTTTCCACATTTATTAAGAATAGAGGTTAGGGGCTAGGGGTGAGAGGTTAGGTGTGAGAGAAGAGAATTTTTTATGTTTGATTGCACGTTTTTCTCATGATTAGCTATCTTGCAAATACTGTGAATAAACAATACTAGCCTCTAGTCCCTAACCTCTCACCCCTACTCCCTCCGCCGTAATACTGTTTTACACTCTCTAACCTCTAGCCCCTCTAAAACTGGTAGCAGCAAAATCCAAGAGTCACAATAGAAGAGGCAGACTGGACACAATCAGTTATGTCTTAAATTAAAACAGTGAACAGTAAACAGTGATCACGGCGGATGGTGCGGGGCTGTTACCCACCACCAACGCCTACTACCAATTGGTGTGGTGTTTCACCAAAGATAAACACCTCATTCTTTACTGATAACTGATAACTGTTAAGGAGATTACTATCTGTGGTATTACAAGTACAAACAAGCATCTACGAACCTAAAACCCAGGAAATTGCTAAACAACTATTAACAGCTACTCAAGAAAATCGCTCGTTTTTAGCTTCCTTGCGCGACCAAATGCGCTGGGATGATAAATTACTAGCTTGGGCAATGAGTAATCCTGGTTTGCGGGTGCAACTTTTTCGCTTTATTGATACTCTGCCAGCGTTACGCAGTAAGCCAGAAATTGCCGCCCATTTACAAGAATATTTAGGCGATGAAACTGTCGAATTGCCAGCCGCCCTCAAGGGGATGTTAAATTTTGCTAACCCCGATTCGATGCCGGGACAAGTGGCTGCAACAACAGTCTCGACTGCGGTTGAAACCTTAGCACATAAATATATTTCTGGCGAAAATATTAAACAAGTTATCAAAACAGTTGAACGCCTGCGGAAGGAAAAAATGGCTTTCACTATTGATTTACTTGGTGAAGCTGTGATTACAGAAGTAGAGGCGCAGTCTTATTTAGAACGTTATCAAGAATTAATTGCCCAATTAGTCGAAGCATCGAAAAATTGGAATCATATTCCGGCTATTGATGAAGCAGACGGTGAAAAGCTACCAAAAGTCCAAGTTTCTGTGAAATTAACGGCTTTTTATTCACAATTTGACCCTCTAGATGCTAAAGGTAGTGAAGAAAGAGTTAGCGATCGCATTCGTAATTTATTACGTTATGCCAAAGAGTTAGGTGCAGCTATCCATTTTGATATGGAACAGTATGCGTATAAAGATTTAACTCTGAATATTTTGCAAAAGTTATTGTTAGAAGATGAGTTTCGTCAACGTACAGATATAGGGATCACAATCCAAGCATACTTGCGTGATAGTGAACAAGATGCCAGAAATGTAATTGCTTGGTTGAAGCAGCGCGGATATCCGCTAACTATTCGGTTAGTGAAGGGCGCTTATTGGGATCAGGAAACTATCAAAGCGGCACAGAAGCATTGGCCTCAGCCTGTTTACAATGACAAAGTGGCGACAGATGCAAATTTTGAAGCGATAACCCAGTTGTTGCTGGAAAATCATCAATATGTATATGCTGCTATTGGTAGTCATAATGTGCGATCGCAAGCACGGGCAATTGCTATAGCAGAAAGTTTAAAGGTTCCCCGCCGTTGTTTTGAAATGCAAGTTTTGTACGGGATGGGGGATAAGTTAGCTAAGGCTTTGGTTGATAAGGGTTATCGAGTTAGAGTTTATTGTCCTTACGGTGAATTGTTACCGGGGATGGCGTATTTAATTCGGCGGTTGTTGGAAAATACGGCTAATAGTTCGTTTTTACGGCAGAATTTGGAGAATAAGCCGGTTGAGGAACTGCTTGCACCTCCGGTTTTGAATTCTCACGCAGAGGCGCGGAGACGCGGAGAGGAAGAGGGGAGTTTTGTGGGGGCGACGGATACTGATTATGCTGAGGAGGAGAGAAGGAGGAAGGCGGAGCAGGCTTTTGAGGGTGTGCGTCGGGAGTTTGGGAAGACTTATTTGCCGTTGATTAATGGGGAGTATGTTAAGACTCAGGATGTGATTGATTCGGTTAATCCTTCTAATTTTAGTCAGGTGATTGGCAAGGTTGGATTGATTAGTGTGGAACAGGCGGAACAGGCGATGCAAGCGGCGAAGGCGGCGTTTCCTGGGTGGCGGAAAACGCCTGTGAAGCAACGCGCTGATATTTTACGCAAGGCGGCGGATTTGATGGAACAACGCCGTGCAGAAATGGCGGCTTGGATAGTTTTAGAGGTTGGTAAGCCTGTTAAGGAGGCTGACGCAGAGGTTTCGGAGGCGATAGATTTTTGCCGCTACTACGCTGATGAGATGGAACGGATTGAACAAGGTGTTAATTATGACGTACCTGGAGAGACAAACCGTTATATCTACCGAGCTAAAGGCGTGGCGGTGGTGATTTCGCCTTGGAATTTTCCGTTGGCGATCGCTTGTGGGATGACTGTAGCTGCTTTGGTTACGGGTAACTGTACGCTGCTGAAACCTGCGGAAACATCTTCGATTATTACTGCTAAACTCACAGAGATTTTGGTTGAGGCGGGAATTCCTCAAGGTGTTTTTCAATACGTCCCTGGTAAGGGTTCGCAAGTTGGGGCATATTTGGTAAGTCACCCTGATACTCATGTGATTGCTTTTACTGGTTCTCAGGAGGTGGGCTGTCGCATTTATTCAGAGGCGGCAACTCTAAAGCCTATGCAAAGGCACATGAAGCGAGTTATTGCAGAAATGGGTGGGAAGAATGCCATCATTGTGGATGAAAGTGCTGATTTAGACCAAGCAGTTGTGGGCGTTGTGCAGTCAGCCTTTGGTTACAGTGGGCAGAAATGCTCGGCTTGTTCGCGGGTGATAGTTGTTGAATCAATCTATGATACTTTTGTTGCGAGGTTGGTTGAGGCGACAAAATCCTTGAATATTGGCGAGGCTGACTTACCTAGTACGCAAGTAGGGCCTGTGATTGATGCTAATGCCCGCGATCGCATCCGCGAGTATATTGAAAAGGGTAAGGCAGAAGCAAAGTTAGCCCTAGAGTTAGCCGCACCAGAACAAGGATATTTTATCGGCCCAGTTATTTTTAGTGAAGTACCACCCGATGGCATAGTTGCACAACAAGAAATATTTGGGCCTGTGTTAGCTGTAATTAAAGTAAGAGATTTTGCCGCAGCATTAAAAGTGGCTAACGGCACAGATTACGCTTTAACTGGCGGGTTGTATTCGCGTACACCTTCCCATATTCAGCAAGCCCAAGAAGAATTTGAAGTCGGCAACTTGTACATTAACCGCAATATTACAGGGGCGATCGTGGCTCGACAACCCTTCGGCGGCTTCAAACTTTCTGGTGTTGGTTCTAAAGCAGGCGGCCCTGACTACTTGCTACAGTTCCTCGAACCGCGCACAATTACAGAAAACATTCAACGCCAAGGTTTTGCACCCATCGAAGGTGCGGAGTAAGGCTAATTTCATCTTGTGGGGTGGGCATCTTGCCCGCCTTAAATATAGGACGGGTGCGGACACCCATCCCACAAGAAAATCTTAACTCTTGATTCTGCCGTGTTCTCTGCGGTTGATTTCTTACCTTGCAAACTGCGAAATTTAACCAGCACTAACCCCAAACGCACCGCAGGCATTATCCCTATTGCCTATTGCCTCTCCCCTTCTTACTCTACGGTGTACACACAAGTCTTGAAATCCTACCTATCGTTTGGTTTTGTCTTCTAGCTTTCGGTTTTGCGATCGCTCTGAAAGTCTGTCATTGCGAGGAGGAACGACAAAGCAATCGCCAAAATTACGGGATTATGCGATTACTTCGCTCCGTTATCACTGCGCTCGTAATGACAATTTAAGGAGTCCATAACGCCTGAAACCCGCGCAGATACCACTTGTGTGTACACCGTAGCCTTCTTACTCGATTTCTTCACAACGGATTAACAGTGTTTCCATCGCTTCTGCTAGAGAAATTAAATCTTTCCAAGAAGAACCAGTAACTAAATTTTGAGCATGAGCTAATCGGTTACGCAACTGTTCAGCAGATTTTAAAAACTTTTCCCCAAACCGTTTTGATTTTAATTCTAGTTGCTCAAGCAGTTCTGGTTGATTTAAAACCAACTCTCGTTTGTCACAAAACTGGAGGTAGTCTAATAAATCTGTGGCTTCATTTCTTTCTTGACTCTCGCGCCACAGACGTTTGGCAATTTCTAAGCGTTCTGGTTTCAGGCATTTTTGCCAAGAATCTTGGGGATAGTAAAGCCTTACTAGTCGCAGAAGATTCATTTCTAGCAGCGTCACCAAGCCAAACAGTAGCATTCTTACAGGTGCTTTTTGCAAGTCTCCACAAGTCACAATCCCACTTACCTGATTGCAGTCTAAGACAAATAATCGGGGAGTTTGTCGCAAAATTGGCAGTAACTTAATCAGTGGCGTAGAAATTGCAATTAATTCTTGAGAATGAAACACTCGCTGATAGTCACCGCACTTACCCGATTTAGCTTGCATTAAACTAGAGCGTTCAATATAGCCAATGATATTATCTTCCGTTTCAATACCCACAACATCAAAATCTTGCGATCGCATCCATTGCAAAACCTCTGCTACGTCTGCTTGCGCTGACACAGATTTTAGCGGTTCTGCCACATACTCAATTGTGATATTGTTCTCAAACAAACTCCGCAAATCTTGCGAACGGGATTTTAAGTGTTTCATCAGGCTTGGAAATAGAGGCTAGGGACTAGAGGTTAGGGGCTAGTAAAAATAAAATTGCTGTAGGGTGTGTTAGGTGCTAATTTCGATATGATGTCTCACGAAAAAGATAACTTAATCACCTAACCCACCGCTAAATAACAAGGTGCGTTAGGCTATCGCCTTAACACACCCTACTTAAGATTTACTTTATCTAAATAGAATTCAGGAGTCAGGAGTCAGAATTGGGAAGGAATTCTGAACGACTGGCGGATGAATAAGCGGCGTTTTTGCACCCCCGCTAAATTGAAAATTTGGTGGTCTACCCTACGGTAACGGCTATCGCCGAACAATTAGTGGCGGGTCTGAATCCCCCACTAATTGATTCTGACTCCTGAATTCTTCTTCAAAAATAGTCTCTCAAGCGGTAATAGCTTATTATTTATTCTTCTCCCTACTCACCACTCCCCATTCCCTACTCCCTACTCAACTATTTACAAAACTTCAAGCGCCCAGACTGTTAAAGTCTAGGCGCTTGAATCATAGGTTGCAGAGAAACTTCTGCGAAGTAGTTAATTAAATTAAGCAGGCATCATTTGCATAGAGCGGCAGGCTTCTGCACATTTACGGCAAGCAGCAGCACATTCCATCATCTTGGAATCTTCGCTCATTTGTTCGCAATTCATGGCACAGCGATCGCACATTTCTGCACACAGCATACAAGTGCGTCCCATAAATTCAGAACCGCCCATCATCATATTCATACACATCATGCACATTTCCGAGCAGTCGCGCATCATGCCCATCATGCTCATATCCATATGGTTACTACCTTTGCTCATGCAGTAAGCCATAGTTTCCATACACATTTTGTGACATTCCATGCAAGCGTTCATGCAGGTTTGCATTTCCATTGTCATGGATTCAGCCATCATCATCATCATAAGAATATCTCCTATTTTTTGATGCTTTTTACTTGTCCTTGGCTGGACTAATTACAACATTAATATGAGATTTTTTAGCGGTCAATATGGCTATTTAGATAGTTTTTAAATCAATGAATCTCGATAAAATTACCGGAATTTATTTCATAATTACCCATAAAGTCATGAGGTTTCTCTGAAAAATATTGCTGTTAAAGCTTTTCAAACCCTAGTTAAACAGTAGAGTTTGATGAAAATACTCAAATTCACATCTAGAAATTTCAATTTAGAGCTATATATGTCAGCAGACAATGTAATAATTCTTTAACAAATAGAGGAATAAAATAATATTATTAAAGTTGTATAAAGCAGTTTTTAATAAAAAATCATTTACCTAAAGATAGAAACTTACGAAAGTAGTTTAATAATCAATTAATTTAATTTTGGAGAAGTTTAGATCCCTGACTTCTTTAAGAAGTCAAGGATCTGATTCTAAACTGTGCCAAGAAAGAGGCAAATCTCGTGCAAGCTTTGGACGACAGGCTAAATTACTGATACATTATTGATGCATCTCTCTTAAACCACGATTCCTTGAAGGTACAGAACCAGAATCATCATGAAATGCCTGCACCGTCCCGATCTCTATACTTGGTCTTGTTTCAATCCTGCAAGAAACATAGATTTCAATGGGATTGCCTGGATTCGTCCAGATGGCAATATCTTAATTGACCCAGTAGCCTTATCAAACCATGATTGGAATCACCTGGAATCTTTGGGGGGGGTAGCTTGGATTGTGCTGACGAATTCTGAACATATTCGATCAGCGAAGGAAATTGCGAGTCAAACCTATGCCAAAATAGCAGGGCCAGTAGCAGAGAAAGAAACTTTTCCGATAGGTTGCGATCGCTGGTTGTCGGATGGTGATGAGTTAGTACCAGGATTAAAGACAATAGAACTCCAAGGTTCTAAAACTCCCGGAGAACTAGCGTTACTAATAGAAGAAACCACCTTAATTACTGGAGATTTAATTCGGGCGCACCGGGCCGGGACTTTGAATATTCTGGCACAAGAAAAGCTCTTAAATCCAGAGGCAGCATTTGCTTCTGTACGCAGACTAGCGCAGTTGAGTAATGTGGAAACTGTGTTGGTAGGGGATGGCTGGTCAGTATTTTGGGATGGACACTTGCGTTTAAAAGAATTAGCAGCAACATTGTAAATAACAAGATCCCCGACTTCTTGAAGAAGTCGGGGATCTAAACTGCCCGATTTGTTAAGCAGGATTAAACTTCAACGCCACACCGTTCATACAGTATCGTTGACCAGTGGGTGCAGGGCCATCATTAAATACATGGCCTAAATGTCCACCACAACGGCTGCAATGCACTTCCACACGAGTCATAAAAAACGACCGATCTGTAGTAGTTGCGATCGCACCTTCAATTGGTGCAAAAAAGCTAGGCCAGCCAGTACCACTATTAAACTTGGTGTCTGATGTAAATAGCGGTAATTCACAACCAGCACACACATAAGTTCCCTGAGTATATTGCTTATCGAGTGGACTGGTGAAAGCACGCTCGGTTCCATGCTTACGCAAAACATGAAACTGTTCTGGCGTTAAAGTTTTACGCCATTCTTCTTCAGACTTAGTAATTTCAAATTCAGTGTTAGAACTTGCCACAATTCTTGACCTCTGATCAATTAAGTATGAGAACAAGGCTGTACCGACTAATACAGCACTAGCCTCTAAAAAATAGCGTTTATTCATATATCTATTATCAGCTTATCTAGGTAGGTGCGTTTGCAATACTGTTCGGTTAAGCATTTTTAACTTGTAATCTGGTTTTGGGAAAAGGTTAAAGGGTAAGGGTTAAAGGTTTTCTTCTACTTTTTCCTCTTCCCCTTTCCCCCTTAACCAAAAGGTATTGGGTGCGTTTGCCTAGTCGCAGATTTTTAGTCAGAGACTAAAAAAAGCGCATCATCTTTGCGATAGATATGTAAATTGGTGATGTCGCCCCATTAGTCAGAGGACAGGTAATTTTTAGGTTTTTAGGATTGAAATTACCAAAGTCTTAAATGAAGCAATCTGTAAATTATTACTAGACAAGCCATAAACCGGAGGTAGGCAGCGTGTGAGTTTACAAATCTATGAACTAAAAGAAACTGCAACGCAATTACTAGCAGCGATGCTATCTAACCCCCATCTTTACCCCCAAGTCAGCGATGAGGGTGGTTATGGGCAGATAGAACAGCAATTGATTATTGCATCTGTAGAGATGGCTGAAAGCTTAATTAAGCATATCGAAAATGCTCATCCCCAAGGCGAGACTGAAATGAATTCTCCAAAGGAGTAGGGGTGAAGAAGAAATAACCTGGGAATATTCACAAAATTTTAGTGATCAGGTCTGAATGACTAAGACACTTACCTTTGTTTTGTGAAATCCCCAGGGCGGATGTTTACTACTACTGCCAGTAAGAAAAATACCGTTTATTATTTTTCATAGCGTCTAACTAAAGAAATAACTTTTTGGTTTTCATCCTACTAGCAGTAGAATTTAACACAAAGTTAGTTATCTGGCTTTTTGTGCCACTGCCCATCTTCGCCTTTCTCATAATCGCGCTTAACTGCACTCCAAGCTACACGAAAAGCACTTTCTTCGTTTTCATATTCTTCTAGGGCATTGTTAAATGCAGCCCGAAAAATTTCTTGGGCGTGTTTAGGCAAGTGTTGTTTTACAGAATCTGGCAAATCATCAATCTTTGGATAGGGCATAAAATCTACCCCCTGATAAAATTTTGGATTTGAGATTTTAGATTGGAATTACTTTCTGCTAATTACAAGACGAGATTATGAGGAGAACTCGATAGTTTGCGGATGATAACTAGAACGGCTATCCCAATAATCTACCCGTTTAATACTCACTTTGAGTAAAGCCAGATTTGGTTCATCTAAACCTTGAGAAAACCAAGTTTGTAATTCTGGTTTCCATAATTCTTCCATTTTATTCCGATCTTGTATCAGCTGCGCTGTGCCAGAAATGGAAACATAACGCTGCTGTTGGGATGATGTAAAATTCACGTTCACTTGCTGATTATGTTCAATTTCACTCACTCTGTGGGAATTGGTAGAAGTGAAAAACCAGAGTGTAGCATCTGCATCTACTTCATTGTTGTAGTACATAGGGCAACTGTGTAAGCTGCCATCATCATTAACTGTGGTTAACATACCATAGTCAATACCTTCAATGAGCGATCGCAGTTGTTGAATTTGACGGTTATCAGTGGAAGTTGTCATTGTCTTACTTTTCTCTATTATTTTTTTTAGATCAATTTGATTACAACCAATATTTACAATTGGTCTAACCTATTTTTTATTCTTAACATTCATATTTACTAATTACGTGAGTCTAGAGGCTGAAATTCCCAGCTTCTCTGAAAATTACAGTATTTGAAGATTTAATCCTTGGTAAGGAAAGAAAATTGCATAATCTCTGTAACTTTTGGCTGATGGAAATAGGCAATCATTTCATTAAGCTTCTGATGATCTACCTTGGTACATATAAGACTAGTATTTGACTTTAAAAAAATCAGTACATTGTTACTTGCCTTCTTTTCGGTTGCCTGTTGGCTGACTACATAGGTATGTTCAGTAATCAAATCGGATTCTTATATTTGCTGGGTTTAACTTCGACAGATTCATGAAACTTAATGTTAAAGATAAACATAGATAAAAATTAGCCAGCCAATCAGATAAATCTGGTTATAGACTTTGAAAGACTTAACATTGCTAACAACAACAATCTCAACAACATCTACTATAATTTTCAAATGAAGATGAATTTTTGTGGTTGCAGTTTTGCGAGAGAAGTACGGGGGCAAAAATTGCAGTGATTCAAGCAGTACATATTCAAGTTAAAGGTAGAGCTAGATATAAGGTAACAGAACTTTATAACTCACCAGAAGTCCAAACATATTTAGAGCGATCGCTCTTAAATTATCCAGAAATAAATTTTGTTTCTGCGAATCCGTTAACTAGCAAAATTTTGGTTCACTTCCCCAAAGAAAAAAGCTATAAGGATATAGCAGCAATCATCGAAAATATTTTATTAACCTTTAAGAAAAAGAGCAATTTGGTTACAGCAAAGAAAAGCGAAAAGAAATCAAAATCAAATAAGTTAGCCGTGACAAATTCTCAGCAACAAACACAAGAAAACTGGTATTTACTGTCAGCAGATAAAGTTATCCACAAATTAGATACCTCTCAAACCTTAGGGTTGTCTAGTGAGTTAGCGGCAGCAAATCTAGATAAATATGGGCTGAATGTCCTCTCCCAAACCCAAACGCGCTCAAATTTAAGCATAATTATTGAGCAATTTAAATCTCTACCAGTGGCATTATTAGGAGTTGCGGCGGTCGTTTCTCTGTTCACGGGTGGAGTAATAGACGCAGCAGTAATTTTAGGCGTTGTAGTTCTCAATGCGGCAATTGGTTACACCACAGAAAGCCAATCAGAAAAAATTATTCACTCCCTAAAAAATCGAGAACCAGCATCAACCTGGGTAATAAGAGACGGCAACCCCAGAGAAATTCCTACAGAAAATGTAGTTGTAGGAGATATCTTAACTCTCAAACCCGGCAGTTATGTAGCAGCAGATGCACGACTAATTGAGGCAGATAACCTGAGTATTGATGAATCTGCCCTGACTGGTGAGAGTCTCCCTGTGAGTAAAATTAATGATTACCTTATGGGTGAGGATATACCATTAGGCGATCGCTTGAACATGGCCTATAAAGGAACTTTTGTTACAGGTGGTCAAGGGCTGGCGGTAGTAGTCGCCACAGGCAAAAACACCGAAATGGGTCATATCCAACAACTGGTGGGTGAAGCTAATGCAGTGGAAACGCCCTTAGCCAAACAACTAGACCAAGTGGGTAGCCAGCTAGTATTAATCAGCATGGGTATTTGTGGTTTAGTTTTTGGTTTGGGTGTGTGGCGGGGATATGGTTTAGTCCAAATGCTGAAATCATCCATATCTCTAGCTGTGGCGGCGGTTCCTGAAGGTTTGCCCACCGTGGCGACAACTACCCTCGCCCTCGGTATCCGCGATATGCGCCGCAACCGCGTCCTAGTGCGTAGTTTGAGTGCAGTTGAAGCCTTAGGTTCCGTCCAGACGATATGCATGGACAAAACCGGGACGCTGACAGAAAACAAAATGTCAGTTGTCGAAATTCAAAACAACACGCACCACATCAAAGTTGCTGACGGGGAATTTATCAAAGGCGAAGCAAAAATTAATCCCTACAACAACGATGAACTGTTAAAGCTAATTCATGTCTCAGTTCTCTGCAACGAAAGCCAAGTGAGTCGTGAGGGAAATGGTAAATATGAAGTCATCGGTTCAGCAACCGAAAACGCACTGATTTACATGGCTATTAGTTCTGGGGTAGATATTATCGACCTCAGAGAGAAGTATCCCCTAGTGCAAACCAATTTGCGATCAGAAAATCGTAACCTCATGAGTACAATTCATGAAACTCATGATGGACAAAATTTGGTTGCAGTCAAAGGAAGCCCTACCGAAGTTGCAGAACTTTGCCAAACATGGATAAAAGATGGGCAAATAGTAGAATTAACCCAGGAAGATAAACGAGCGATCGCTATTGAAAATGATCGCATGGCAGGTAAAGCCTTACGAGTATTAGGAGTAGCATACAACCATATTGAGGGGGAAAACAATCATCATGAATCAGACCTGATTTGGTTAGGTTTAGTCGGTATGGCAGACCCCATCCGCAAAGGTGCGAAACAACTAATTGCAGACTTTCATCAAGCGGGGATCGCCACCGTCATGATTACCGGAGATCAAAGCCCAACAGCCTATGCGATCGCTAAAGAATTAGAATTAAGTCGAGAACCACAATTAGAAATCCTCGATTCCACTAATATCAATAACCTGACCCCGGAAGCCTTAACCGCCCTCAGCGACAAAGTAGATGTATTTGCCCGTATCAGCCCCAGCAATAAACTACAAATAGTCCAAGCCTTACAAGCAGCCGGGAAAGTCGTGGCGATGACAGGTGATGGTATTAACGACGCACCCGCCTTAAAAGCCGCACAAGTTGGTGTAGCGATGGGTAAAGGTGGTACTGATGTCGCTAGAGAAGTTGCAGATATCGTCCTAGAAGACGACCGACTCGAAACGATGATTGTTGCAGTCAGTCGAGGTAGGACAATATATAACAACATCCGAAAATCTGTACATTTCCTCCTCGCCACCAACCTCAGCGAAATCATGGTGATGACGGTTGCTACCGCCGTTGGTATTGGCGAACCCTTAAATGCCATTCAACTACTCTGGCTGAATTTAGTTACCGACATCTTTCCTGGTTTGTCATTAGCGATGGAAGCCCCAGAACCAGAAGTTTTGAGTCAACCACCGCGCAACCCCGACGAACCCATCATTAAAAAATCAGACTTTGGTAGGATTGTGTTTGAGTCTGCCACCCTATCTGTAAGTACCCTAACAGCTTACGCCTACGCCATCCGCAGATATGGTTTTGGCCCCCAAGCGAGTACCGTTGCGTTTTTTACCCTAACCTCAGCCCAACTGCTGCATACACTTAGCTGCCGTTCTGAACATCACAGCTTATTGAGTAAGGAGAAACTGCCACGCAACTCCTATTTAAATGCTGCCATTGTCGGTTCCTTTGCTATTCAGATTTTAGCGATCGCAGTTCCCCAATTGAGAAGTCTGTTAAAGATTTCACCCGTTAACTTTGTTGATACTGCCGTCATTATTGGTAGCGCATTGTGGCCTCTCCTGCTGAATGAATCTACCAAAAATATTCAGCTAAATCCCAATACTGTATCCTTACTTCCTCCAGACAACACAACACAATTAAATTAAGCATTTCTTCCCTCTGCGTCTCTGCGGTTCGTAATTATGAAAAAAGACTTCATGTTCACATCCGAATCAGTCACCGAAGGTCATCCTGATAAATTGTGTGATCAAATCAGCGATGCCATAGTAGACCGTTTTTTACAACAAGACCCTTACGCCAGAGTTATTACCGAATGTGCAGCCTCAACAGGCATTTTATTTATTGCAGCCCGATTTGAACCGAATGCTAATGTAGACTTTACAAATATAGCCAGACAAGTAATAGAACAGGTAGGTTACGAACAAAAACAATTTAATAGCAAAACCTGTAGCATTTTAACTAGTTTACGAGAGTTACCTAAGGGAGAATCTCACTTATTTGATGAACATAATCTATCTGATGAGGAAATAGAAAAAATTACTGTAACCAATCAAGTTACAGTCTTTGGTTTTGCCTGTAATCAAACATCTACTCTCATGCCCTTGCCGATATGGTTGGCGCATAAACTGGCGAGAAAATTAACCCAAGTCAGACAAAAAAATATTCTGCCGTATCTCACTCCTGATGGCAAAACTCAAGTCGGAGTAGAATACCGCGATCGCCGTCCCTATAGAATACATAGTATTACCGTAATTGCCAGCCAAAACAAAGCCGGTAAACCTGATTTACAGCAATTACAAGATGACATTCGAGAAACAGTAATTAAACCTGTTTTTGAGAATGAAGAAATTCGCCCAGATGCCAAAACCAGAATATTTATTAATCCTGATGGGGCATTTATTAAAGGTGGCCCGGCAGTACATTCTGGCTTAACTGGCAGAAAAAACGCCATAGATACCTATGGTGAATATTCTAAACATAGTGGTTCAGCTTTGAGTGGCAAAGACCCCATTAGAATAGATAGAGTTGGAGCTTATGTAGCTCGTTATGCAGCTAAAAATGTAGTCGCTGCCGAACTTGCCCAAGAATGCGAAGTACAGCTAAGTTATTCAATTGGTTTATCTCGTCCTGTGAGTGTGCAAGTCGAAACTTTTGGCACAGGTAAAATATCAGATGAAGAAATTACTACATTGTTAGAAAAGCATTTTGATTTCCGCTTGGCAGGAATTGTTAAACAATTTAATTTAAGACAATTGCCAACAATTCATAAAAACGGTTTTTATCGCCATCTAGCAGTTTATGGCCATGTAGGCAGAAGTGATATAGATTTACCGTGGGAAAAAACAGATAAAGTTAGCGTATTTTGAGATGAAATCATCTTTCGGTTGTGTTCCCACTGACAGCTAAAGGGCAGATTCAACACAGATATATCAAACCCTATATCACTCAAAACCTGGCAACTTCCCAAAATAAATAAATAACAAAATTGCTGAGATAGCTAACCATAGGTTCTTTGAGAGTTCCTGACTATATTTATACTTCTCGAAATCTTTAGGAAACGGAGTAATACCGCGATCGTATAAGTAACAAAACTCAAACCACAACCAAAGGGGAGGAACAACAACCCAAAAAGCTATTAGTGCTTTTTTGATGTTATCTGGCCAACCGAAGAGAACAGCACCTAGAACCGAAATTAAGAGAATAATAATAGTAACTCTGGCAAACATTCCAGTTGGATTAGATTTTATGCGATTCACTTTAACGCCTCATTCATAGACTCAAGGCTACATTTTCTTGAGTAGCAGTTCTCATCTAGAGTACCCAAACATCATTCACCCCTAACAAGGAAAAACTTCTCTGAGAGGTTGTTTTAAAAGTATTTATATGTGTCTTGTAGCACTCATTGATCCCCCCTAGCCCCCCTTTTTTAGGGACAGGGTGGTTTCATACGAAAAAATAAAAATCTATAAGTCCTGATTTCTCGTTTTGTAGCCCAGATTTTGACCCCTCTCCAAACCTCTCCCCCACGGGGAGAGAGGCTTTGAAATACAGTTGTCATTTTTCTCTGCTTGTATGAAACCACCCTGCTAGCCCCCCTTTTTTAGGGGGGAAAATGAATTAAAATCCCCCTTAAAAAGGGGGATTTAGGGGGATCTCAAAGTATTTGATACATTACTACTGACTTTTCAAACATCCTCTGAGGCAAGGTTAATTCAGCTAATAATGAATCCTGAATTAGTTGACGATACAAATTTAATTTATCCATTGGGCAACCTCCTGCTTTTCTACGTCGTATACTAATAACGGACTAACTACAGTTTGAATGAATAGATACTTAAAAAACCGCTTGTAAATATCTAATGGAACTTCCAAATACAATTTGCTAGACTTTGAAAGTCTTTGCTTGATTTTATCGTGCGTCAGATAGATGAATCAATGAATTCCGATTGCCGTTCAAAAAAATATGCACCCTCAAATACTTGAGAGTGCATACACTTGGCTTTGTCTAAATTACTTGGTGGCTAGAAAACTTGAAACATCAGCGTGTGCCAACACAACGCTAGGTTCACGCTGGAGTGCAGCGTAATATTTTCTGGCAAACTCATTACCAACATCTGAAGGTACAATTAAATCCCGCGCATTCGCAATCAAATTCTGCACATCTTCTGGCAATATAGGTTGATCGGATGAAAGCGTTTCATCAATTTGTACAATTAAGTGAGAAATTTTATGTAACCAAGCAAATTGTTCATCGGCGATGACAAGTTTCAGAAGTTCTCCATTAGTTACTCGTCCGCGAACTTGTTCATAGGTGATGCGTTCTGTCTCCAATAACATCCGGTGAAGATTCAGCAATTTATTGCGCAAATCACGCAAGTATTGATGTTGATTGATGCGTTGGAAAAGTGTGTTAGAGGTCAATTTAATTTATCCTCCGGTGAAGATATTTTGAATAGCTGAGAGAATTGCTGCTGTGAATGAAAGTTTATCTAACTCAGGTAATCAAACCGAGACGGCAATTAAATAGTGTTTAAAATTTAGTAGTTTCTTTCTATACACCGTCATCAAAGTTACTTTGCTAGATGCTTTTCACATACGATTAATCATAGCGTAAATTCAATCGATGTGACATATCGAGCTTCCACGACTTTATATTACGGAAAACCACAATTAAAGCAAGATTATGATCTTATCTAGCTTTTCGTACTCTCGGTAGAAGCGCATCAGGAAAAAACTCAGCTATTAGGTCTTAATAATGACACAATCACTCATGAGCTTCGTTGTGTGTTGAGTGTTGGCTGCTGGTGGTTAACACTCAATACTCTATCATTTACCTTGGGAGGCTAATGACAAACTCTGCTCCTTGCATTGGTGCAGAATTAACTTCGAGAGTACCACCGTGCTTTTCAACCACAATTTGCTGGGCGATCGCCAATCCTAACCCTGTACCTTTGCCAACCATTTTAGTAGTATAAAGATGGTCAAAGATTTTGTCTTTGACTTCTTGAGTTATTCCCATACCATTATCTTTAATACTAATATTGACTTGTTTGCCATCTTCACTCAGCTTAGTAGTAATAGTCATCAAGTTCGGGTTAGCTTGAATATTAGTATAGCTACGCCCAATATTTGATTCTTCCAGTGCATCAATGGCATTAGCTAATAAATTCATAAACACCTGATTTAACTGTCCAGGAAAACATTTTATTGGCGGTAAATTCCCATAATTTTTTATGACTTCAATGGCTGGATGAGTTTCGTTAGCTTTGAGTCGGTGTTTGAGAATCAATAGCGTACTATCTAAGCCGTCGTGAATATTGAAAGGAACTTTATATTCCGAATCAGCGCGCGAGAATGTACGCAAGCTATTACTAATTTCACAGATGCGTTGCACCCCTTCTTTCATTGAAGAAATCAATTTTGGTAAATCTTCTCGCAGATATTCTAAATCAAGGTTTTCGATTTCTGACTCAATTTCTTCACCTGGGTTAGGAAAGTTTTCTTGATAAAGGTCGAGCAAATTAAATAAATCTTGCACACCTTCATATGCTGGTTGAATATTGCCATTAATAAAGCCAACAGGGTTATTAATTTCGTGAGCAACACCCGCCACAAGATTACCTAAAGCGGACATTTTTTCGCTTTGAACAATTTTTAGTTGTGCTTGCTGCAAGTTTTGTAATGCTTGTTCTAACTCGTCAGATTTTTGCTTCACAGCAGCTTCTGCTTGTTTGCGTTCAGTAATATCTAGAACTACTCCATCCCATAAAAGAGAGCCATCCTCTTGCGCTTCGGGTTGAGATACAGCTTGAATCCATTTCAATTGGCCTGTTGGTGTAATAATCCGCCATTCATGTTGAAAAGGCGTGAGATTTTGCCCTGATTCCCACATCATCTGCTCAATTTTTGCAACATCATCAGGATGTTCTAAACCACGTAAGCTTTGGTTTTGAGACATCAATTCCTCTGCTGTTACTCCGTACAGTTTGTAACAACCAGAACTGATGTATGGGATAGAAGCAGCACCATCCGCACTGATGCAGAGTTGGTAAATAACTCCAGGAATATTATTAGCAAGCTTGTGCAACATAGCTTTACTTGCTTGTAAATCGGTATAAAGTTGAGCATTTTCTAAAGCAATCCCGGCTTGAGTGCAGAGGAAGTTTAAAATAAGTAGGCGATCGCTTGTAAATACTCCTTGAGTCAGTTTATTTTCCAGATAAAGAATACCTACCATATGCCCTTGATTAAGAATCGGCATACATAACGCACTCTTGGGTTGGACAAAGTGCATATATTCCCCAATCAAGCCAGAAATATCAGTTCTTAAGTTGTCAATTACTACTGTTTCTTGAGTATTTTTAACGTAATTGATCAATTGTCTGGGGATGTCTGGGCAAGTATCTACTGGTTGTGTTTCCAGGATAGTTTGTATTTCACACCCAGAATTTGCTTCGTGATTGATATAAGTAATTGCTCGTACTTGCCAAGTATCTTCTTGGGGCAAAATTAAGACAATTTTTTTAGCACCAGAGTTTTCTAAAATGATGCGAGTGAGACTGACGATTAGTTGATCTAACTCGATAGCACTGGAAATGGCTTGGGCAGCCTTGAGGATCGAGGTAAAATCGAGAGCATCAGAAATACTGTTGCTGCTACTACTATTCGAGCGAGTGGATGAAGAATTACGAGTCAAGCCGATATTGGCAATAGTTTCCAAGGGATTCAGGCTGAGTTGTCGCTGTTGCAGAATTGGTTGCAATAGTTGGGGATAACGTTTTTCTAAGTCATCAATTTTAGTTAATGCTCCCCATCGGGCGTAGCAGTAGTAAGCTTCTTGCATATAGCCTGCGGCTACTTTTTCTTTACCCCATTCTAGGTAAAATTTGGCAGCGAGTTCATTAGCGATCGCTTCTTCTTGGATATATTCGTTGATTTTGGCCTCTGCAATGGCGCGATCGTACAAATCGATTGCGTCTATGCTTCTACCAGAAATTTTGAGCATTTCCGCAGATAGCAACAGATATCGATGTTGAAAGTTGGCTGGGCAATTATCCGCCCATGTTTGAATAATTTGCTGATGTTGTTGCAGAAGGTTCCAATACTGCTGTTGTTCCTCTGGTGTTGCAGTGCCATAGAGTGCTGCCAAACAGAGAGGGTAATAGAAATGGTATTGAATAATTGGGAAAAATCCAGCGTTGGCTGGCAGTGTCTTCTGTGCTTCGGCGGCTGCGGCTACGCCCTCTGCATAACGTTCATAAAGGTAAGAAAGTTGTAGCTTAAGAAAGCAGTACCAATTAATTCCATGTTCAAAGTTCTGCTTTTGCCGCCAAACATCTATATATGCAACTTCTTGGTTGTGGCGATCGCGCAATAAATCTGTTGTGTGAGAGGAGTCTTGCAAGTTGAGGAGGAACTGTCGCTGTAATGTAAAGGCATACAGCATATTTACATCGTTCACTTGCTGGACATAACTGAGATATTTTTCTGTTTCTGCATAAACATCGGCTAGGCGATCGCCTTTGACTAACATCGCCCAAATCAGAAACGAAACCGCCCAGACACCAAACACCACATCTCCGGCTTCCCGGCTGGTTTGAAACGATTGTTCTGACACGGCTAAATTCGTTTTCAAATGCCGATTATAGGGATTAATCGTGTGTGCAAAAATATTATTCGTTTTGTAAATAAACTTAGTGCTATTAAAATGGCGATCGAGTTTTAAAGCTAATGTGCCGAACTCATAAGCTGTTTGATAATCTCCTTGATTTGCTAAACTCATACCATAAAGACAGTACGCAAAACCAGAAGCTTGGGCATTGCCATATTTCAACGATAAATTAATCATCAGTAAAGAACTTAGCACAGCAAGGTATTGAAGCCCTGCCATATAAGTAGCAGCCCAAAGGTCAGCTAAAAGACTCATACAGACCTTCTTAACGGGGTCTGTCATTTCAGGTAGATTAAATAAATCTGCTGGATGAACTGTTGCAAGTTTAGTTTTTAACTCTTCTAGTTGGGTTGCGATCGCGGCTTGTTGTTCTGCAACAGTAAGTGGTAATTGCATCCCCAAGATACTCAAACCTTGCAATCCCGCCTCACAAGCAGCTTGAATATTTTCACCTTGAGTCATTTTCAGATACATTTGAATAGCATAAATATCTGCTTTATCAAATTTATCTTGAGCATGATCTAACGCCAAATCAAACAGTTTTTCAGCTTGATTTAAATTGCCAGTTAAATACTCACACTCAGCAAGTTCTCGATACAATCCAAATGTCAGTGGATAGTGGCTATCCCAACTATTTTCTGACAGCAATTCTCTACCTGATGCCAAGTATTTAACGGCTCCCTTATATGCAGTAGAAGCCTTGGCTTTCTTCCCTGCTATCAGATTCAATTGCGCTAGATTGTACTTTTCTGATTCTTGAGTAATGATATCAATTCCTTGATTCAATTGACTAACAATCTCAAAAATATTAGCTTCTAGTGCTGCCGAGGATGTGTTATCTAAAAGTAATTTCCCAATCTTTAAGTGAGTACTTTGCTTCTGTTCGTCAGGAATCAAAGAATAAGCGGCTTGTTGAACGCGATCGTGCAGGAATTTATATGCAACAATTTCAGAATTTTCTTGACAAACTGTTTGATTTCCCTCACCAACATAAAACTTATAAACATCACTTTGAGGTAAAATTAATCCTTCTTGTAAAGCATTCCATAAATAAGTGGCAGTCTCTATTTCTGATTGTTCAGAAACAATAGCGAGTATTTTTAAATCAAATTGATTGCCAATGCAAGCAGCTAGTCTCAGAACTTGTTGGGTTGATTGAGGTAGCTTTCGCAATTGAAATGCCATGAACTCTACCACATCATCTGTCAAGGCTTGCTGATTAATTTTTGTGATGTCGCATTGCCAACATCTCTCTAATAAATTGAACTCAATCAATTTATCGTGGTGTAATGCTTTGAGGAACTGAGTTGTAAAAAATGGGTTGCCTTGAGTTTTTTGATAAATTAGTTGTGAAAGAGACCAGCCAAACTCTTCTGCACAACCCAATGTATCCGCTACTAACTGATTTAGTTTTAAATAGCTGAGGTTTTGCAGAGTAATTGTATTAATAGTTGTACCTATATTGTGAATTTCGTTTAAAGTTAATATTAAAGGATGAGTTGGGTTGACTTCATTATCTCTATAAGCTCCAATTAAAAATAAATAGGTATTTTTATTATTGCCAATTAATAATTTTATAAGTTGCAATGAAGCAGAATCAGCCCATTGCAAATCGTCCAAAAATATCACTAATGGATGCTCTTTGGTAGTAAATACTTGAATGAACTTCTGCAATAATAAATTAAAGCGATTTTGAGCAGCATTCCCAGATAATTCTGAAACTGGTGGTTGCTGACCAATAATTATTTCTAATTCGGGAATAACTTCAATAATTACCTGACCGTTTTCACCTAGAGCTTCGATAATTTTGGTTTTCCATTCTTGAATTACCGCATCTGGTTCTGTTAATAACTGCCCCATCAAATTGCGGAATGCTTGTACAAATGCCGAGAAAGGAATATTGCGATTGAATTGGTCGAATTTCCCTTTGATAAAGTAGCCACGCTGTTTGACTATGGGTTTTTGGACTTCGTTAACAACAGCAGTTTTGCCAATTCCTGAAAAGCCTGCTACTAGCATTAATTCTGATGTGCCATCTGCAACTCGCGCAAAAGCGTCTAGTAATATTTCAACTTCTTGCTCTCGACCATAAAGCTTTTCTGGAATAATAAAACGGTCTTGAATATCTCTTTTACCAATCTCAAAAACTGAGATTTCCCCGGTTTCTTTTAAGCTATGTAAGCAAGTTTCTAAATCATATTTTAAGCCTAAAGCACTTTGATAGCGTTCCTCAGCATTTTTCGCCATTAGTTTAGTAATAATTTGCGAAATTACCACTGCAATCTCAGGATTAATTTGATGAGGTGGTGTAGGTAGTTTTGCAAGATGGGCGTGAACTAACTCCATCGGGTCATCTGAATGGAACGGTAATTGTCCAGTTAATATTTCATAGAAAGTTACACCAAGAGAGTAAAAATCTGTACGATAATCAACTCCTCTGTTCATACGTCCAGTTTGTTCAGGAGATAAATAGGCAAGAGTTCCTTCTAAAACATTGATACTTTGGATTTCTTGCACTTCTCGCGGTAAGGGCGAGGCAATACTAAAATCTATCAGTTTTACTTGATGGGTTTCTGGATTAATTAAAATATTGGCTGGTTTAATATCTTTATGAATGACACGTAAGCGTAGCCCACCGCAGGCATCGCTATGTAGTTGGTTTAAGATATCTGCAATAGGAATTGCAACTTGTAAGAAATTTTTGATGGAAAGCGTATTTCTCTGTTCTATTCCCCATTCTTTTAGAGATATTCCGCCAAAATCTTCCATAACTAAAGCATAACCGTTATGGTAAGTTTCTAAGCTGTAGGGTTTAACTATACCAGGTATTTCGAGATTTTTAGCAATGACGTACTGGTTACGAAATTGTAGAAGTTCGTGAAAGCTGGGGTATTCTAAACGCATCAGCTTAATCACCACAGGTTTTTGATCTTGCTCCCTAATGCCTCGGTAAACTAGTGTTCGTGTACCTGAGTAAATTTTGTCTTGAATAATATAACCAGGGAGTTGAACCTCAAATGTGCTGACCATAGCTGCAATCTCTTACTAACCTGGAGTTAGTGTTCCCGAATCATGGGAATTTGTATCGAAAATTCTTGATTAATAGCTATGCCTGCGGCGGGCTAAGACTACACATCATCAGATGTAGTATAGGTTTAGAGTTCGGTCTAGCACATGAACATCGGAAGAATTGAGCCTTATAATAGCGGATTTCTAGAAATTATACCGGAGGGTGAAGGCAGCGATTATTGGCAAATTGCTGCCGTACACATCAATGGCGCAGTTGTTTGTCCCAGTCCTCGACTTTATCGTTCTGAACAGGCGGCATTAGCAAAAGCTGCCCAAATTTATGATTGGATAGCTGACCAAACACATCAAATTATGGCTGAGAGTTGCTACTGCTCAGGGTTAAAATTATCTTTGTGCTATCAACCCAAATTACCTTAGTTTGTTTTAGCTGTGGGTTTATGGCAGGGCAAACGCATCTAAAGTATAAGAATCCTTTAATAACAAGGGTTTCCGCGTTTTATGATTTATCCTCTTTTTTCGTCAATATCCTGACCTAGTAAGGGTTTCAGACATCCTCTGCGTTCGCCCTGGGGTTTATGGCAGAATGCGATCGCCTGTGATTATCTTTGAGATAAATCCATGAAATTCGCTAGTTTGTAAACAATTCGCGCCCCAACATTACCATCCCACTCCGCATCACCAACTTCACACAAATCAAAGCCAATAATTTTTCTGCCACTATTCACTAATTCCCGCACCAAACAATAAGCTTGTTCTAATTCCAGCCCTCCAGCAACAGGTGTACCTGTATTTGGGCAGAGTTTCGGATCTAAACCATCGGTATCAAAGCTAATATAAACGTTTTCTGGTAAATGATTAACTATTTCCCGGCAGATATCAATCCAGGTAGTTCCAGAATATAGCTTTTGCTTAATCGCTGGGTCGTAATAAGCGACAATGCGACCATGAGATTCATTAATCATTTGCACTTCATCATGGCTAATGTCGCGTAACCCTACCTGCACTAACTTCGAGATTTGCGGTAGTTTTAAGGCATTATACATAATAGATGCGTGGGAAAATTCAAATTCCTCATAGGCAACGCGTAAATCTGCGTGGGCATCAAAATGTAAAATGCCGTAATTATTATATTTAGTTGCTAATGCTTGCAAATAACCTAATGGTGAACTATGGTCGCCACCAATAACGGCAACTCGCTTACCTTTATTTATGGCTTCTTGAGATTGTGTAAATAACCATTGATTTACTTGTTGAGAAGCTTGATTAATTTCATTCAGGACAGGTGTTAAATCTGGCGCATCTGTTAAGGCTTTACCTTGTGCCTGCCTTTCAATAATTTGTGCTGCTAAAGTGCGATAGTAATTATTTTTATCTAAAATATCTTGCGGAATTTCTACTAAGAAAATTCCTTGTTTCCAACCATCGGGGTTATCAAAATCAAATAAATCTAATTGAATAGAAGCATCAAGAATCCTTTGCGGCCCGTTAGCTGTACCTGCACCGTAAGAAACAGTAACTTCCCAAGGTACAGCAAACACAATTAAGTTTGCCGACTCATAATCAAACGGCAAGCCAAAGAGGTTGCCATTAATCTCACCTACACCGCTAGGGTTGTACTCTTGGAGTTGGTTCATCATAGATGTATCTGCTACTGCCTGTTGGACTTCTTTCTCATTGGACTTTACCATCAAAGCTTAATTACTTACTCTTACCAAAGTGCGATCGCTCCCTTGCTTAATTTATAGTTTATATGTCAATACAGTTTAGTTAAACATAACTGTAGGTTGGGTGGAACGAAGTGTAACCCAACAAAACATCCTGAATTTTGGGTTTCGTTCCTCAACCCAACCTAAGTAGTTTAAGGTTTGTGGCACTAACTGAACCGTATTGGTTTATATGTACTACTTTGTCAATATTTAGATGCATAACTTTACTACTAAACGCCATACCTCTTCATATTCTTATTTTGGCAATGGTAGGGTTTAAAATTACCTATTTAGCTAATTATTTAAATAATTTTGTGTTAGTAACTCTTAATCTTTGTTTTGCCAAATTTTAAGTTCAGCATAACCTAATGATTAAAAAATTTTGAATTTTTTGTTGCATATACTGCGTGTAAAATTCAGTGATTACTGAGTAGCAGATGTTGACCGTATAACTGTTATATTCTTTTTTTGCTAGTAGATAGTAGTTCTTTTATGTAAAGTTTTAACAATATTTCCGAAATAATAACATAGCGAAGTGGAAGTAAGTTTGAATCTCTTTAGATAGGTGTGTTTATTTAAAAATGTCTACCTACTTAGAAAGGTGAGCCTACAACTGATACCAATTTGAAAAATGATTGCGACAGATGGATAGCTCAAACGGTCATACAACAAATGTTTTACAATCCAAAATCCGTCTTGAAAAGTTTGCTCAAGTCGAGCCACTTGCTTCTCCTAATTGGAGACGCTACGCGAACAACGCGGGAAACCCGCGCAACGCAGTGTCTCAACTTTTCGCAAAATCTAAAATCCAAAATGGTATGAGTCTGTTGTTTAGTCAGTGCCTAGACTAAGGAACCAGTCTGAGTAGATGCTGTATTTATTTAAACCACTTATCTAAGGTTTCTTCTACTGGCAGGGCTACTCATAGAGGACACCTCTGCCAGCGAATATCTCTGAACCAAACTTATAACCGAGGGGAATGATATGGCAGACCTTATTGGAGACAACAGGAATAACACTCTAATTGGTACCTTTGAGAATGACGCTATCCTTGGTCAGGGCGGTGATGATAATCTCTTTGGTCGGGGCGGCAATGATGACATCTTGGGTGGCACAGGCAATGACTCGCTTGAGGGCGAGGACGGCAATGACCTTCTCAATGGTGAAGACGGCGAAGACACCCTGCTTGGTGGGTTCGGCGATGATACCTTGCTTGGTGGGTTCGGCGATGACCAACTTGATGGCGGGTACGATGACGATCAACTCCTTGGCAGGGGCGGTGACGACACCCTGCTTGGTGGGTACGGTAGTGATACTCTTCTTGGTGGAGCCAATAATGACCTTCTCGAAGGCAATGAAGGAAGTGACCGACTCTCAGGAGAAGACGGTGACGACCAACTCTTTGGCGGAGAAGGGTTTGACACCCTCAATGGCGGGGCTGGCAATGACCAGATCGATGGCGAGAATGGCAATGACAGCTTGATTGGTCAGGCTGGTGACGACACCCTGCTTGGTGGGGCTGGCGATGACCTACTCGAAGGCGGAGACGGAGATGACCAAATCTTTGGTGGGACTGGCATTGATACTGCTGACTATTCAAATACCACTGCCGGTGTCACCGTCAACCTAGCAACTGGAAAAGTCAGTGGAGGGGCTGGCAATGATGTCCTGTTTAATATCGAACAAGTCTTTGGTTCTGGTTTCAACGACTCCCTAACTGGCGGGCGCGGTAATGACACCCTCTTTGGTAGAGGTGGCAATGACACCCTCGATGGTGGAGTTGGCAATGACCTGCTTGATGGCGAGGAAGGCAACGATATTATCAGTGGTGGGGCTGGCAATGACACCTTGCGTGGTGGGACTGGCAATAACCGACTCGAAGGTGGAGCTGGCGTTGATACTGCTGATTATTTCAGTGCTACTGCCGGAGTTACGATCAACATTGGCACTGGAACCGCTACTGGAGAAGGTAGGAATGATGTCCTGTTAGGCATTGAAAGAATCGTTGGTTCTAGGTTCAATGACACCATCTTGGGCGGGGCTGGCAGTGACTTCTTCCTCAGTGGTGGGGATGGTAATGACTCTGTTAATGGTGGTGCTGGCAATGACCGGCTCTTTGGCGATAACGGCAATGACACCATTCTTGGCGGGGCTAACGACGACTTTATAAATGGCGATAACGGCAATGACTCCCTGCTAGGCGGCAGTGGCATCGACACCCTGCTTGGTGGGGCTGGCAATGACTTTCTTGATGGTGGGGACGGGAGTGATACTCTCATCAGTAGAGAAGGCAATGACACCCTACTTGGTGGGGCTGGCAATGACACCCTGCTTGGTGGCAGTGAGAATGACATACTTGAAGGCGGAAGCGGGGATGATCAACTCTTTGGTGGGACTGGCACTGATACTGCTGATTATTCAAATGCCACTGCCGGAGTTACCGTTGACCTTAGCACTGGAACTGCCAGTGGAGGAGCCGGGAATGATGTCCTGTTCAATATCGAGCAAGTCTTTGGTTCTAGTTTTAACGACTCCCTGATTGGAGGAGTCGGCCGTGATACCCTCTTTGGCAGAGGCGGCAATGACACCTTGCTTGGTGGGGGTAACAATGACTTTCTTGATGGTCAGGAAGGTAATGACCTCGTATTCGGTGAAAATGGGAATGACAGCCTGTTTGGCGGGGCTGGCAATGACCGAGTTGAAGGAGGGGAAGGCGATGATACCCTCAATGGCGGGGTCGGCAATGACACTCTCCTTGGCGGGCCTGGAAACGATGTTCTCATAGGCGTTGATACTCAAGGTTCTGGTTCTCCTGGATTAGGGGAGATTGATATCCTAACTGGGGGGCCTGGAGAAGATCAGTTCTTACTTGGAGACGCTACTAATGTCTTCTATGACGATAACAACAGTGCAACTAGTGGTTTGACAGACTACGCTACTATCAGTGGCTTCAATTCCAACGAGGATACAATCCAGCTCAAAGGAACACTGGGAGACTATCGCTTGCAGACGGTTGGAGCCGATACAAGGGTATTTCTGGACAACTCAGGGGGAGAGCTAGATGAACTAATTGGTGTTGTGCAAGCTTCGTCTCTGAGGCTTGATAGTGACGACTTCCTGTTCTACGAAAAAGAAAATGCTCGACAAGGGACAAATAACACATTAGCCACTGCTGAGAAGCTAGGTACTTTAACATCAGGTTCAGAAGTTAATACCTCTGCTCAACTGGCAACACTTCCAGGGAACAATCCTGATTTCGACTTTTTCACATTTTCTTTAGCCAATTCAGGAACTGTAACTATCAACACAGGCAGTTATAGCAATATCTATCCCGTTCTCGGCATATTTAATAGTGCCGGGAACCTACTGAGTTCTGGCAATACATCAATCACCGCTTCACTAGGAGCAGGTACTTACTCCATTTCAGTAAGTGATTATGATTACTTCCCTCAAAATGGCGGGACTTTCTCTGCTGGCTCTTTTAATCCTGGTTCTTATACGCTAGGAGTCACTGTAGTCTAAAGACACAGTTAATAGGACGATCAGCCGAACACAATATCACTAATGACCAAAATTAGGGTGTAGGGGGTGGCTGAGTGGGGTTAGGGAGAAAAGGAAAATCATGTCGTTGGGATACACAATCTACTCCCTTCACAAAGGGAAGCCCCTACTGATTTTCCCTACACCCTACACCCTTCTTTTTGACAACCTTACTCTCTGGGTAAGAGGCGTTTCACAGTATCTGGTAATAAACGTTCTAAGAAAAGCTCAATATTAGTACTGTTGCGTTGATATACAGTTCCTAAATAAATAATGAATATTCCCAAAACTGTGAGCGCGATCGGAAATAAAATTGCATTCTGGAAGATGCTGTAAGCAAGGTGTCCTAGATAAGCAAAAACTCCCAACGCGCCAAAAACAATAAAAACTTTGCGTTTTAACAATACCGATAGTAAGATTAACCCTACATTAATTAAACAATAGATAAATTTTTGGAATTCATTGCTGTCTCCCATTAAAGTTAGACCAAACCAAAAGGCGAGTAACCCAAACAGATATAACCAAAAAGCAAAATCGCCATTGCGTCTACGAATGCGGATATCTACTAAATAAGCGACGACAATACAAGCGATTCCAAACCACAAGGAAACTAATAGTCTTAGTTGCCAATTGTACGTTTTTTCACCAAACAATAATGGTGTGATATCCATCGACATGAAGTATAGCGAAAAGGCGATGGGAGCAGTTAAAAAGGGAAAACGCACAAACATCAGGGCAATTAAACCTGTAATGATAGTTCCCAATTCCATCAAAAACCAACTGCCTTTAATCCAGATATAAAAATCTCGATATGTACCAGGATCGCCTTGAGTCCAAAATCCTGTAGCGCGTTGCAGCCCGTAAATTGCCAAAGGGGTTAACGAAACTGCAATTGTAAATAGCAACCCTCCTGGAATTTTCATGTCTCGTTGCTGCCAAAGATTGCTACCTGCAAGTACAAAGCAGAAGGCATAAATAATGGCTAACCAAAAAATCCCACCACCACCAACTGATTCCCAGGCTAATGTCATGAACCAAGTCATGGCTGAGATGACTATTAAGGCCCCAAAGTAAAAACTAACATTGACAAAATTAAATTGCGGGCGATCGCTGTTACGCTCAGATAGTGCATTCCATAACGCGCTGGCTTGTTCTGCGGTAATTAAGCCTTGGGAAACCGCCCAGTCTAAATCTTCAGGGTAAATTTTCATACCATTTATCTCGACTAGCTCGACTCAATCATGACTTGACTTGAGGAAATAGTCGAGATTTTGCGTTTTGGCTTAAAAATATATTGCACTTATGGCTGTAGTCACATAAATTAGGACATTTTGAGAGAGTATAGCGTTTCTCAGTTTTGTGCAGTACACATTTCAAAGGGAGAGAGGCTAGAGACTAGAGACTAGAAAAATGGATCTCATCCAGATGAAAAATGCTGTAAATGCCAGAAATAGTCATGTTTTACCTCCTGCCTCCTAATATATTAACTACGCTGCCAAATTTTAATGGTTTTATCTAAGCTGGCACTGACCAACATATCGCCCGAAGTTGTAAAGGCTAAGGCTGTAACTATATTGCTATGACCTGTAAATGTGCCTAGCAATTCTCCTGTATTTAAATGCCACAACTTGATAGTTTTATCAGCACTACCACTGGCGATGATTTGCTCGTCTGGACTAAGAGCGATCGCATATACTCTATCAGTATGGCCTTTAAAGGTGCGAACTAATTTTCCTGTCTCTAAGTGCCAAATTTTAATTGTATGATCCCAGCTACCACTAATTAGCCATTGCCCATCATCACTAATTGTTAAGGAACGCACAATGTGAGAATGTCCAGTCAAGCTGTGTAGTGGTTCTATTTCTTGGAGGGTTTTACATTCGCTGAATTGTTCTGTGTGCCAAACTTTGATTTTGCGGTAACTACCAGTTACGAGAGTTTTACCGTCTCGACTTAAAGCTAGGCAATGGGCAGCTGTATCATCTAACGATAGCGCGATCGCTACCTGACGTTCCATCAAATCCCAAAACAACACTTTTCTATCATCCCCACCAGTGGCTACCATACGACCGTCAGGGGTGAAGGCAACACACCGCACTGCACCATTATGCTTGTGTAAAATATCGAGCAGTTCTAATGCGCCTACGTGCCAAATTTTAACTTTCGAGTCTGCGCCAACACTGACTAAAGTATGCCCATCAGGACTAAAGGCGATAGAATTGACATCATCTACTAAACCAGAAACTATCCAAGGATACTCGGATAAAGTATCAATTAATTCGCCTTTGCTTAAATCCCAAAGTTTGGTTTCACCACGACTGCCACTAGCCAAAATTGGTGTAATGTAACCATTATGGCAACGCGAAGCAAAACTTAGGCAATAAATACCTTTAGTGTGTCCTTTTAATGTCTGCCAACATTCCCAATCACCAATAATTTCCTTTCGGGGATGGTCTGATGAGACTATTTGAATAATTTCCGCGATCGCTTGTTCTTCAACTGCTGGCAATGTATCCTTTTTAGGATTCTTTTTAGCAGTTAGGAAATCTAAATACCAACTTAAACCTCCCGCATATAACAAGTTACTGGGAGTTACATAAGATTTTGTTTCACTAAATTCGACTTGATTACTAGGTAAAAAACCAGCAATTACCGCGTGTTTTTCGTAACCCAATTTACCATTAGATGGATAAAATAGACACAAAAATATTAATACTTGGTGGTTACGTAAATCATCTTGGGTAACTGACCACTTAATTTTATCTTTCTTTATACCATTAAAACTTTCTCCATCTGCTGCATAAACTTGAATACTTAACTTTGGGTTATCTGTTAGTAAGTATGTAAATTTACTCTCACCACGTAAATTGCCCTCATCATCTAAAACCATATTTTGTATGGTGTCTTGGGGCAATTTTTTCACCAATTTACCCAAACGTTCAACCATCACTTGCTCAACAATTTGCTCTCGCAAAAGGTAATCTTCTGCTTGCTGTTGGAAGTGTTTGGGAAATGGAATCACCCAGTCTGGCGGTTCGGGATATTCTGGCGGCATGGGTGGCGGATTTTTGGCAAGAACTTCGGCTTTTTGGCGCGAAAATTCGCGGATTTTTGCCAATGGTTCACCCCAAAATGCCATAATTTCGCTGTGGCAACCTTTAACTTGACTGTCTAGCAAAGATAAGTCGTAAGTTTTAGGTTTTTTAACACGTTGAAGGAAATCAGCTTGCTGCGCTTTTAGTAAGCTAATCCAATCCATCTGCATTTCTGCGGCACAATGTTGCATACCTACGGTAAGCTATACCAACGTAATTACTCAAGTTTATAACCTCTAGTAAATTAGAAATTCGGTGATCTTCGCAGTCTAACAGAACACATTTGTAAATTTACGTTTGTGAATTGTATACCCGTGAACATCACACAAAATTCTGCTTGCAACTAATTGATACCAAACGAGACTAACATAAGCCTGTCGTGAGATTGTGAAGTATTCTTTAGGCTAGACTTTTAACCTAAAATTTCAAATCTACAATTGGTATGAGGTATTTAGAATTAAATGATGTTAAACAATTCTAACTAAACTAGAGTCGGAGATACTGTTGCTCCAGAAACAGTAATATTTGTAAACAAGAGTATGATTTAAGAGAAGCTTGCAGTTTATTAGCAAGATTGCTCAAATTAAGGCTAATGTTAACTATTTTTGCTAATTTTTAGAACCTACGCTCTAAAAGTTATCCCACCAAAAATGATAAGCTGTTAAGCACCTAAGAGAGCAGTTTAGACCGCTCTTGTGCAGGAAAGGCAGCGCGTTGCGGGGGTTCTCCCCGTTGTAGCGACTGCCGTGAGCAGAGGGGCAGAGGAGAGGGTTTAAGTCATTTATTCACAATTTCAATAGTGCAGCTTAAATTTTGATTTTAAATTTTTCTAAATCAACATAAGCCTGTGTTTCAAATAAATCTTCAATCTCTGTGATTTACCTGAAAATCAGTATAAATTGTTGCTAGTACCGTTATCCCCATACTGTATGATTTACCGCCAATGGTATGTATCATAAGTTTACCAGGGAAAATTGTTTGTGTAAATTGCTATCAGTGCTGTTATCCCTTATGCTGTATGATTTACCTTCGCTGGTATATATCATCAGCTCGTTAGGGAAATCTTTATGTGTCTATTAATATAAATGCAAAAATTTACTCTCCTAGGTTGATCATTAGTTGAGCAGATGCTGAAGAGAGTATCAATGTGAAGCAAAATTACTACATATATGAATCCGGTTTGATGACTGAACACACTTGTGTAGGGAAGGAACAGGCAACAGAGAATGTCAGCCTCCTTCTTGGACAGTACTTACTACTCTGCAAGAAACGGCGCAGAGTGCAACTATAAACAGGGAAACCCTTCCAATGCAGTGGACAAGTTTGCCGCGAGGTTAGCGCAGCGATATTCTTCCCAGCGGAGACGCTACGCCAACAACATAATAGCTTCTGAGCGACTGACATTAGCGATCTGAAAGCGTTCCCGTAGACACGTAGCGGTTTGCCACAGGCTAGGGTAGGACAATAAATAGCAAATAGGGGACGCATAAATATACCGAATTATTCCAACTCAATCTTATTTTTATAGATATTTTATAGAGAAATTTACTAAAAGGATTAAATTATAAAAATCTTATTAGGATAATTTACAATATTATCCTTTTAAATTAATTTGACTTTAGAATGTTTCAACTAGAAACTATCTTCAAACTCAATTAAATCCAATGGAAAAAAATTATGTTTTCTAGATTTTCTCGTCGGCAAATTATCAGTTTAATTAGCTTTACAGTTGCTGGAGCAGCAGTGACCAGCAGTTTTCCTTTTATGAACAATTTTTTCATTAGGAAAGCCCAAGCTCAGGAAATACCAGATAAGTTATATAAACTCAGAAAATATAAGATCATCACCAAATCCCAGTTCCAGCTTTGGAAAGAAGGATTAATAGACGATATATTTGATGCATCTACAGAATTACTTATTGATAAAAAAGTAATTAAAATTCTTCGACATAAGAAAAGTAAAAAATATGTAACGCCTCTTTTCTTTTGTGATTTTGACAAGCCTGAAGATATTGCTAAAGCCATAATAGATTTAAACTTAGTTTTTCCTGATCAAGAAGTAAAAACAGATCCTACTCTTGATTAAAAAATTAATATAAGCACTTAAATCTGCCAACGAATTCGTGTTATTAACATTAGGAAAATATGACAAATATTCGTAAAAATGTTAGAGATTTAACTAGTTTTGAAAAACAATGCTTCATCCAGGCAATCAAAGGACTAAAAACCAAAATTAGTCCTATTACTGGTCGTAGTATCTATGATGAATATGTGCTTTGGCATATTAACGCAACTCAGCGTAGTGATCCCAGTGATAGTAGAGGATTACGCAATACTGCACATGGCGGGCCTGCGTTTCTTGCTTGGCATCGTTATTACCTTTTGAGATTTGAAAAACAATTGCAACAAGTCGTGCCAGGTGTAACAATTCCTTATTGGGATTGGACTCAAGATACAAACGATCCTTTGAACTCACCAATTTGGGCTGCTGATTTCATGGGTGGTACTGGTGATCCTCTGGCAAATAACGTAGTCAAGACGGGGCCTTTTGCTGCTGGTCAATGGGTAACTATTAATCTGAATGGCAACCCAAAAGGAGGTTTACAACGTCGGCTTGGTCAGTCTACCTCTGCTCCTACCTTACCAACTCAGACAGATGTAAATATATCACTTGGTGAAATTCCTTACGATAAAGCTCCGTGGAATGCAGGCAGTAGCCCTAGTTATCGGAATCGCACAGAAGGCTATCTGAATGCACAAGGTGTCTTTGGTAAACGACAATTACACAACCAAGTACACGCTTGGATTGGTGGTGATATGAGTAGTCCCCATATTTCGCCAAATGATCCTGTTTTCTTTATACACCATGCTAATGTAGACAGGCTTTGGGCAATATGGCAAGCCAAAAACCCGGCTCAACAATATGCACCTACTGGTGGAGGCCCCTCAGGACATAATCTTTACGACCTAATGTATCCTTGGGACGGAACCACCACCAGCCTCACAGCTAGACCTGTAGACGTTCTCAATCTTAGTCAACTCGGCTGTACTTACGTTTAGCTAAAAGCTTTTGATAGCGGACAAAGCATTTTAAGAAAGAGGTGATAGCAGAGTGTAAATTTTGCTATCACTGCTAAAAGATATAGGAATCCGGTTTAATTACTGAACATACTTGTGTATAAGAGAATAGGGTACAGGGAACTGCAACAACTATGAAATTCTGATAAAATCCCTGGAGCGAAAGTAACCAGTAGTTCAGTAATTAATTATGACAAGTGCATCTAGTATTTTTTTAGCAGGAGCAAGTCGGGGTGTTGGTAGAGAAATTGCCAAATGTCTAACAGCACAAAAACTGAAAGTGAAAGCACTCCTGAGGAGTGAATCTACTGCTGCGGAATTAACAGCCTCAGGTGTTGATGTAGTTGTAGGCGATGCGATGAATGTCAGTGATGTCGAAAAAGCAATGCTGACAGATGAACCTATCGACGCGGTTATCAGTACTATTGGCGGGTTACCCACAGATACAGAAAGACCCGATTATCCTGCAAATAAAAATCTGATAGATGTCGCAGTCAAAGCAGGGGTACAAAAGTTTATTCTCGTAACTTCCATTGGTACTGGTAATAGTGTTGCTGCATTGTCTCCGCAAGTATTGGCTGCGCTACAATTAGTTCTATTAGAAAAAGACAAAGCCGAACAACATTTAATTACTAGCGGGCTGATTTACACAATTATCCGTCCTGGTGGATTAAAATCAGAACCAGCAACAAACAACGGTGTGTTAACAGAAGATACACGTATAATTGGTAGCATCCACCGTGCAGATGTCGCCCATTTAGTTTGTCGCTGTTTAAATAACACTCGCACCAATAATAAAATATTGTCAGCAGTAGATAAAAATATGCTGTTTGGAAAACCCGAATTTACCGAATTTAGTTTGGATGAGTAATCAAACCGGATTCCTATATGACTAACTTTGATGACAGCGATGCAGTTTATGTCCGCGAATTAGGAATTGATGATATCGCTCCCGTCTACCATTTAGGAGAAGAATTATTTACCAGCGATTTATATCCATATCTATATCGAACTTGGGATGAATGGGAAGTAATTGGACTTTATAACACAGACCCAGAATATTGCTTAGTTGCTGAAACTAACGGAGAAATCGCAGGATTTATTTTAGGAACTATTATTACCAAAGCATCCTGGACTTATGGTTATATTGTGTGGCTAGGTGTTAGCCCCAAATTTCAAAGACAAGGGGTGGCTGACAAACTAGTTGATAAAGTTGTTGCCCGGATGATTGAAGATGGGGCAAGATTTATGTTAGTAGATACTGATCCCACAAATGTACCAGCAGTTAAATTTTTTAATCGCAAAGGTTTTGGTAATATCCGCCAGCATATTTTTTTGTCGATGAATTTAAGCAAGCACCCATATTATGGCAGACTAATAGATTACGAACACCAAAAAGCAGAAAGAGCAGGTTATAGGCGATCGCGTCCGGCAATTCGCGCTCGGAAAGTTGAAGGTGTGATCAATGAAGTAGTGTTAAATCCCTTAGTAAGTGAACAGCAAATCAGTGAAGATTAGGGGCTAGAGGTTAGAGAGTGAGCAAATAACCAATGACCAATGACCAATGACAAAATGCAATGGATTCTTGCAACAACTGAACAACCACCAGATTGGTTTATTCAAGCAGTAAAAGAGTATACGCCTGCATCAAGTGGTATTTATGCAGCGCAATTATTATGGCAACGGGGAATTAAAGATACTCAACAATTAGCCGCTTTTGTTAACTATCAAACTTATCAACCAGCTTCTCCTTTTGAATTTGGAGAAGAAATGCACTTGGCAGTAAAAAGACTACAACAAGCGCGCAATGCTGGTGAAAAAGTGGCAATTTGGGGAGATTTTGATGCTGATGGTATTACTTCTAGTGCTGTTTTGTGGGATGGTTTAGGGCAGTTTTTTCAGCAAAATGTTGGGTTAACTTATTACATTCCTAACCGCCTCAGAGAATCTCACGGACTCAATAATCAAGGAATAGATAATTTAGCAAAACAAGGCTTTACATTAATAGTTACTTGTGACACGGGTAGCACAAATATTGATGAAATTATTTATGCCAAACAATTAGGTATAGATGTGATAGTCACAGATCATCACACATTACCAGCCCAACGCCCACCAGTTACAGCAATTATTAATCCGCGCTATTTACAGGGCGAACATCCTTTATTTAACCTTTCTGGGGTAGCGGTTGCCTACAAATTAGTAGAAGCACTTTATCAAACTCTGCCGCATATTCCCAAAGACCCATTGGAGAATTTATTAGATTTAGTTGCAGTTGGGTTAATTGCTGATTTAGTGCAGTTAAAAGGTGATTGTCGATATTTGGCACAGTTGGGAATTCAACGACTGCAAGCAGATTTTAAACAACCAGCATCAGCCAGAAGAAGGCCAGGGGTAGGACGATTATTAGAATTGTGCCAAAAAAGTGGCGATCGCCCCACAGATATTTCTTTCGGTTTAGGGCCACGCATTAACGCCGTCAGCCGGATTCAAGGCGATGCAAGTTTTTGTGTTGAATTGTTAACTAGTCGGGATACTAAACGTTGCAATGAACTAGCAGAAGCAACAGAACTCGCCAACACCCGCCGCAAGTCTTTACAAAAAGATGTACAAACCCAAGTCGCCCAAAAGCTGAATCAACTAGACTTATCCACCACCAGCGTCATCGTTCTGGAAGATTCTCAGTGGCCAGCAGGTGTTTTAGGTCTAGTCGCAGGACAAGTTGCCCAAGAAACAGGCAGACCGACTATCCTACTAAGTACAGAAGGGAATGGCGGCTTAGAAACACTCCCAACTCCCAACTCCCAACTCCCAACTCCCCTAGCCAGAGGTTCCGCCCGTTCTATTAATTCTGTTGATTTATACCAATTAGTCAAAGACCAAGCATATTTATTGCATCGCTTTGGTGGGCATCCCTTTGCTGCTGGTTTGAGTTTACCAGTGGAAAATATACCCTTATTTACACAGGCAATAAATCAGCAATTGCGGCAATCTTTGGGTAGTACAAATTTAATGCCCACAGTCCAAGCAGATTTAAAAGTAACTGTAGCAGATTTAGGCAAAGAATTATTTTTAGAACTCAAACTATTAGAACCATGTGGTATGGGAAATCCTGTACCAAAATTAATCATTCAAAACTGTTGGTTTGAAAATGCTTGGCATCGCAATCAACAAGATTGGCAAGGTAAAAAGGTACAGTATATTAAAGCCGAATTTGATATTCGGGATGAATCAACGAGAAGCCCTTTTCCTGGTGTGTGGTGGGGTCATTACAAAGATGAATTACCTCCTGGTCGATGTGACTGCATTGCAGAATTAGATTACAACAGTTTCAAAAAACGCTACGAAATTCGATTAATTGCCGTCCGTCCTAGTGAGGAATTAGAACTCCAAAAACAACACTCAGCACAAATCTTAGATTATCGCCATTTACCCACTCCCTACTCGCCACTCCCCACTCCCACATTCATCTTAGAAGAATGCCCCACTAGTTGGGATAATTTGCGTGCTTGGTGGCAAAGAACGCTCTATAATAATCAACAATTAGTCCTTGCTTGGTCTAAACCTATCCACCAACCACCACAAGAAATTTGGGTCACTCTTGTAGGAATTGCTAAATATTTTAGTCGCACAAACCAACCAGTTACCCGCAGCCAACTTTTAGACAAACTAAAGATAAGCGATCGCTCCTTACTTTTAGGCATCAAAGCTTTAAAATATTGTGGATTCATAGTTATCAGAAACGACCGTTCTTTACAAATCACCAGCAATACCAGCAATGTTTCTCAAACTGATGCTGATACAGCCATTGCCCAATTTTTAGCCACCATCAGCGAAGAACAATTTCAACAACAGTACTTTGCCGAAGTACCTTTATCTACTGTTGTCGCTATGGTTAATGACTATTAGTTATTACGTTTGAGGAACAACCTAAATTGTCGTTTCGTCGTTGATGGCAATACTAATAATTAAAGTTATGCTTAATTACTCTAAATTTATTGCTTTTACTTTAACAAGTTTCAGTTTCTACACTGCAAGTGTATCAATCTTATTAAAGCCTGCATTTGCTGGAGAACCAATTATCGATAGAAACTGCAACCGTCATGAAAGAACGCCAGAAGTATTTCGCAAAATCCTACCACAAAATCAAGCTGTAATCTTACAGTCGTCTCATTTTAAAGTTAATAATCAAAAATACACTCTCCAACTACTAAAATTTCCCAACTCTACAAATGTTTTATGCCTCTGGAAGCCCAATAAACGGCTACCAGAAAGATTAAAAAATGTGTCGATTATTCAAGACAAGGTGATTGAAAAAGTTGGAAGGGAGAACCTTCAAACAGCAAATTTTATAATTACAGTCAAAGGCAAGAAAACAGAAGATATATTAAACACAGCTTATAAATTAGACCTAACTAATCCCAATCAACCAAAGCTGACACCGTTAATTAGAGTTTACAAGAAATAAACGGGTGAATTACGAACAACCGCACAAGCCCACGACGAAGGAAACAAACTACTCAAACCCTTTTCCCTCCTGCCTCCTGCCTTGTTTCTTGAGACATAAAGCAAGAAAATCTAAATAGCACTGAAAAAGATAATATGGTATGGTACTCGTTTTGCTTTCCGAGGGTACTATTTCGTGCTATCTACACTACGTGCTGATTTCCGCATTATCTTTGAACGTGACCCAGCCGCCCGTAACTGGTTAGAAGTATTGGTTTGTTACCCTGGTTTGCAAGCCTTGCTTTTTCATCGGCTGGCGCACTGGCTACATCATCTTGGTTTGCCTTTTATTCCCCGTTTCATTTCCCACCTATCGCGGTTTTTGACGGGTATTGAAATTCACCCAGGCGCAACAATTGGGCAAGGCGTATTTATTGACCACGGGATGGGTGTAGTTATTGGTGAAACTGCGATCGTTGGGGATTATGCTTTGATTTATCAAGGTGTGACTTTAGGGGGTACTGGTAAACAAAGCGGTAAACGTCACCCTACAGTCGGTGAAAATGTTGTAGTCGGTGCTGGTGCAAAGGTACTGGGCAATATTCACATTGGTAATAACGTCCGCATTGGCGCGGGGTCAGTCGTTCTCAGAGATGTGCCTTCTGATTGTACTGTTGTGGGCATTCCTGGGCGGATTGTCTATCGTTCTGGAGTCAGGGTTGCGCCTCTTGAACACAACAACTTACCTGACTCAGAAGCCGAAGTCATTCGCGCTTTAGTCGATCGCATTGAAGCATTAGAACAACAAATTCAAACTATACAAAGCCGACAACCTGCTGCGAAAACACCTGTTTTAGTTGGTGCTTTTGCTGACAATGAACCAGAACCAAAACAAGAAGCTCCTTTATGTAGCCTCAGAGATAAAGCTATACAAGAATTTCTTGATGGTGCAGGTATTTAAACGCCTAAACCCCTTGCTTTAAAACATGATTTTTTGTATCACTGGAAAAGTCCTGTGTTTTTCAATACACAGAAGTTGGCAGAGAAAACTTACAATAGTGGTTTATGTCAATTCTAGAGTTAACTAAAAAGCTCCCCTGCCCCCCTGCTCCTCTGCTTCCCTAGCCCCTTCTTAAGGATTAACCTCCTCACAAAACCATTGTTGATTTTCATCAAGCTGATAAATGCTTCTATTTTGTGGTTCGCCCCGCAACTCTAAATGATCAACCTGCACGGGATCAAGTAATAGTAAGCAAAAGTTTGATACTGGTTGCAAAGGGTCGGGTGCTGGTGGTGTAAAAGCTTCTGGTGCTGCGTCCCTAGGTTTACCAGGATGAGGCCAAGCAAATTGTAACCTAGCCGCATCACTTAATTCTTGCCAAGTAGTGAGGCGGGCTGATTGTAGTACATCGTTATCACTATCTACCAAAGTCAAGCGGCCTGCAATACGAAACTGTTCGCGCGAGTTGGGGAAATACCAGCAGGCTTCCGCCCAATGTTGGGTTTTTATTTGGTCAATTTTATCGCTACGCGTATCAGTGATAAATTTTAGCTGATTGGTATCTTTGAGAAAGTCACGAAAGACAACAGTTCGATTAGCAGGACGATTATCTGCCCGGACTGTAGCCAATTGTAGGTAACGAGCGTATACAAGACTACGGTTGCGATGCAGAGCGCGAGCGATCGCACCTCGCCAAGGAGCAAGAGACATTGTGTGCGTTGCAATTGGTACAGCTACAGACCTAGCGCAAAGTGGAAAATTTTGCAATCTTTTATCCTCAACCTACTTGGCGTATAGTCGTAATCTGTTCAAAACCAACAAGACTTGATTATGGTTCGAGAGCTTGAAAAAAAACGTCAGGGTGCAACGTTTCCCGAAACCGCGCCAGCAGCGAATCCTGTATTTTTTAGGACTTATAGCCGCCGAACTGCGGCAGGTCTGAGAGAATCTTGGGATGAGGTGTGCGATCGCACCATCCAAGGCTTAATCGAATTAGGTAAACTTAGCCCTGAAGAAGTAGCCCTTCTAGAAAAGACACAACGCCAACTCAAAGCTTTACCTAGTGGCCGTTGGTTGTGGGTAGGAGGTACAGATTGGATCACCAAACCCAAGAATTTCTCCGGCGGATATAATTGCACCTCCACCAATCTCCAAGACTGGAAAGCCTTCGGTTTGATGATGGACTTGGCCATGATGGGCTGCGGCACAGGAACCATCATCGAACCACAGTATATTGATCAACTGCCTGCCATCCGTAATCACCTCAATGTCACTGTACAAGGCGAAATCGGCAGCACTCCGAAAAACTTACGTCGTGAATTTACACAAACCGATATAGAAGGCAACCGCGTTACCATTCATGTTGGCGATAGCCGGGAAGGTTGGGTTGCATCTTATCAAACCCTCTTAGAGCTTTCCACGGATGAAAGATTTACTGGTGAAGTAGAAGTATTTATTGATCTGAGCGATGTCCGTCAAGCTGGCGAAACCCTTAACGGTTTTGGCGGTGTTGCCAATCCTGTGAAATTACCGGGACTTTATCAGCGTTGTGCTGACATCTTAAACAAAGCTTTAGGCAGACAATTAAATTCTGTTGAATGCTGCTTATTAATTGATCAAGCTGCTGTAACAATTGTTGCAGGTAACATCCGGCGATCAGCTGGTATGCGTCAGTTTACTGCTGAAGATCAATTAGGAGCTACAGCCAAAGATAACCTCTGGCAGCAAGATGAAAACGGTAACTGGCGCATTGATCCTGAGCGTGATGCTTTACGGATGGCGAATCATACCAGAGTATTTCACCGCAAGCCAACCTTAGAAGAATCGATCGCAGCTGTTCAGAAACAATATTATAGTGGCGAAGGTGCGATTCAATGGGCTGGGGAAGCTGTAGCGAGAGCTAACATTGATTTGCTTTCTACCCAAGCATTGAAAAAAGAGTTTTTACAAGCTTACGAGCAAGGAAAAGCTAAAGATTGGTTACAACAACGCTATCCAGAAATTGATGCTAATGAATTAGAACATCGTTTAGCTCGTTTTGGTTTAAATCCGTGTGGTAAGTAATTTTGCCTCACGTTAAACACCGGGGAAAATCGGTGAACCCTGCGATTGGGAATACCGAGGTAATCAAAGGAACTAAAAAGCCTTAGATACTGTACAGACTAGAGAGTGAAACTTTTTAAGCCCGTGGTTTAAAAAGAATATAATCTAGGTTTTACCTCCGTTCTAAAAACGGCTCCACGAGTCTCCGGCTACTAAATTTTTAGTAGAAAATATAGTCGGATCTACGAGGAATAAAGAACTCGTAGAACTAGAGGATAAAGAGCCTCTGGGTTAACAAAAATGGAAATTATTGGTAGCAATTTTCACTGTAATCTTTCAGAGATTCATCTCAATCAAATTGACCCATTTAACTATAAAGAACAAGAGGAAGCTTTCACTGCTGGGGCGTTATCTGTAGCCACACTTTTGAATCATAAATTTTTAGAACCGCGCTATCAATACAGTCGAGAATTAGACCCAATTGTGGGAGTTTCTTTTACTGGTTTATTTGATTTCTTTGTCCATGCTTTTGGTGTGGACTGGTTGCGCTGGTGGGCAGAAGGTAGACCTGCAACTCCCCAAGGGTTAGCATTTAAGCACCAAGAAGAAAAATATCTCAGCTTTTGGAAAGAAGTAGTACATAAGGCAGTGTGGGATTATTGCGATCGCCATCATCTCAAACGTCCTAATCGTTGTACTACAGTCCAACCCAGTGGAACTAAATCTCTGTTATCTGGTGCTAGTTCTGGTTGGCATCCACCCAAAGCTCAAAGATTTATTCGCCGGATCACTTTCCGCAAAAATGACCCAGTAGCCTTAGCTTGTATTGACTATGGGTATCATGTCATTCCCTCCCAATCTGACAAGGATGAACAGGGAAATTTATTAAATGATCCCTTCGATCCCCGCGTCAGTGAATGGTTAGTAGAAATTCCTGTCGCCGTACCTTGGGCTGATTTACCTGGTGCTGATCAAATTGATGTTTCTAAGTTTTCTGTCTTAGCTCAATTTGATTTTGTTATGCAAGTTCAGCGTCATTACGTCACCCACAACACATCAGCTACCCTAGAACTACGTGCTGATGAAGTTGAACCTTTGGGAGCGCGAATTTACGAAGTCATCCAAAATGATGAGGGCTATATTTCCGCCGCACTGTTAGCACGATTTGACGATTTACAATCATTTCCCCGCTTGCCATTTGAGCCAATAGACAAAGCAACTTATGAGCGTTTATCTCAAGAAGTGCTAGCGCGACGCAAAACTGATGATTTCTGTGCTGTACTCAGTCGCTACGATTCCGGCGAGTTAACAGAAGCCGGCCCCAGTGGTTGCGATTCTGATAAGTGTATGTTCCCAGATCAACAACCAACTTCTTAATTAGGGAGTGGGGGTGGTGAGTGGGAGTAGTAGAAATTACCCTATTCCCTACTGCCTACTCCCTATTCCCCTTCCCTACGTTACGATTGATAAAAAAGTAATAATTTTTATGGCAGTGCCAGGAGATTTTTAATGTTTCTTGATGAATTATCACCCATCTTTAAAGAATTCATTCAGCACCCAGCCTCATTCTTAGGTGGCTTTGCCTCTGGTGTTCTGCGACTCAACCTTAAAGACGATCCCGTCAAAAGTTGGCTAGATCAACAGAGAGGCGTGACTAGCCTTACCACCACTACAACAACTGGAGGTGCTAACGGTAGAGCTACTGGCCCACAAAGCATTTCCATTGAGTAAATTTATTGCTAATTTCAATTCTCATTGCTAATTAAAACCTGCAACTTCTTTTCTCTTAGGTTAAGGGGAGTTGCAGGTAATTTTTTTGTGTTTTCTAGAAAATACCAGTATTTATAAATAGCTATTTTTAATCTTAAATCCTATTAAAAATAATCTAAATTAACAAAGTATCTTAACATAAAATCTCTATTTAAAAAAATATATAAGATTGGCTTATTTTATGTTATTGAGGATTGTAATATCCCATACTTTGAAAAATGTCACAATCAGTTATCATATGAGCGTAAGCGTAAGTTCAGCCGCATGGACAGTTTAGTTGAAGTTATGCCAGCACCACGACTGCTGCCCTACAACATTCGCCATCAATGAATCAGAAGCGACGATGCAAGATTTGCAGTTTGTTTAGATCTGTTTTCTCGCTGAACTAATCGCTGTTTGTTGAAAATTACGTGATCCACATGACTATTTACGTTGGTAATCTCTCCTACCGTGCTACTGAAGCAGATTTAAAAGCAGTCTTTGCAGACTACGGCGAGGTCAAAAGAGTAGTCTTGCCTACCGATCGTGAAACAGGGCGGATGCGAGGCTTTGCTTTTGTGGAAATGGAAGAAGACGCTCAAGAAGATGCAGCTATTACTGAGTTAGATGGTGCAGAATGGATGGGCCGTCAACTTAGAGTGAACAAAGCCAAACCGCGAGAAGACAACCGAAGAGATGATAACCGACGAGGTGACTGGGCGAAAAAACAAGAAATTTAAACAAGCTGGATGCTAATAATAACAAATTGTCTTCTAGTTACGCAAGAACTTTATTTGCTGGAGTTAACTAGAACTCATGGCAGCAGGCTTAATTAGTGAAAAACTGCTGTAAGTATTAAGCAATAATAACGACACCCGACTGGTTTTGAGTAAAAAACTGATCTCATGGCTAGTCGGTTTTTTCCGCATGGGTGTGATTTGGGTGCGTAATATCGTGTCCGGTGAAAGACTTGTCATTAAGACTGCAAGGGGGTAGGGGAGAAAGTTGTACTATTTCTGCACAGATGTATCAAATTACAACTGATTAGCCGGACATAATGTAAGTCCTATGTGCGTCTACGCTTCAAGACGCAACTTTACTTTTTTGCTTTGGAAAACTCAGCCAAAATTTATCCATTTCTTTAGTTTATCTAAAGTCATATCCAGGTTATCTAATTACCTTTCTAAGATAGAAGCAGCAGCTATCAGTTGCTACGGACTATTTTTTCAACCCAACTATTTAGCTAATCACTAGGGAGAAACAAACATGGCTCAAGCGCCAGAATCTCTGGAGTTGTCAATCGAGCATAATACGGACAAAGCTCTAGATCGCGATTGTACAACCTTATCTCGTCACGTACTCCAGCAACTTCAGAGCTTTGGGCCTGATGCCCAAGACTTAAGCGCACTGATGAATCGCATTGCCTTAGCAGGTAAATTAATTGCCCGTCGTCTTAGCCACGCAGGTTTAATGGAAGGCGTTCTCGGTTTTACTGGGGATGTGAATGTTCAAGGCGAGTCCGTCAAAAAGATGGATGTCTATGCCAACGATGTATTTATCTCGGTGTTTAAGCAAAGTGGCTTAGTTTGCCGCCTTGCTTCCGAAGAGATGGAAAACCCCTATTATATCCCTGAAAACTGCCCTATAGGTCGTTATACCTTGCTTTATGACCCAATAGATGGTTCTTCTAATACTGATACTAATCTCAGTTTGGGTTCAATTTTTGCCATTCGCCAACAAGAAGGTACTGATACGGATGGTTTAGCTACCGATTTATTAGCTAGTGGCCGCAAGCAAATTGCTGCCGGATACATCCTGTATGGGCCTAGCACCATGCTGGTTTATAGTATCGGTAAAGGGGTTCATTCTTTTGTTCTCGATCCTAGCCTAGGTGAGTTTATTCTGACCGAAGAAAATATCCGCATTCCTAACCACGGTTCTGTTTATAGTGTCAATGAAGGTAATTTCTGGCAGTGGGAAGAGTCAATTCGGGAATATGTTCGCTATGTTCACCGTACAGAGGGTTACACAGCTCGTTATAGCGGCGCGATGGTAAGTGATATTCATAGAATTTTAGTTCAAGGTGGTGTGTTCCTTTATCCAGGCACAATTCAAAAGCCAGAAGGTAAATTACGCTTGTTATATGAATCTGCTCCTCTAGCGTTTTTAATTGAACAAGCAGGCGGTCGCGCTACCACAGGATTAGTAGATATCTTAGATGTCGTGCCGAAAAAATTACACCAGCGCACACCTCTGATTATTGGTAGCAAAGAGTCAGTTGCTAAAGTTGAGTCTTTTATTCAAAACGGTCACTAGGTTTGGCAAAAAAATAGGCAAGGGAGAATCACTCTTGACTATTGACCAATGACCAATGACCAATGACTCAGTTAATCTTCACTTGGGATGAGGTCTGAGAAATATCGCTACTTACAACAAAAGAAGTAGAGATTATCTCAGCAGGTCGATGTAATAAGTGATGGGCAAAGCCACAATGCAAAAGTCACTATCACACTGATGGATTTGCCAAGTTCGCTTGGAAACATCATTAAACGGAGGAAGTATAGCTATGACCACTAATCATCTACAAGAGATTAAACAATATGGTCAAAGTATCTGGATGGATAATTTGACCCGTGACCTTATTCAATCGGGGGAACTCAAGAATTTAGTAGAAAATCAAGGAATCGCGGGAATTACCTCCAACCCAGCTATTTTTGAAAAGGCGATCGCCGGTAATGCAATTTATGATGCTGATATAGAAGCGGGAGTACGTGCGGGATTACCAATCGATAAAATTTACGAATCTTTAGTTTTTGCAGATATCCGCAATGCTTGTGATATTTTACGCCCCGTATATGAAGCCTCGAATGGACTTGATGGTTATGTGAGTATCGAAGTACCACCAACTATTGCTCATGATACTCAAGCCACCATCAACGAAGCCCGTCGCTATTACCAAGAAATTGGCCGGGAAAATGTCATGATTAAAATTCCTGGTACAGAATCCGGTTTACCCGCCGTAGAAGCAGTAATAGCTGATGGCATCAACGTTAATGTTACTTTGTTATTTTCTGTACAAAGCTACATAAATTCAGCTTGGGCTTATATTGGAGGTTTAGAAAAACGTGCAGCCGAGGGGAAAGACGTTAGCAAAATTGCTTCTGTAGCTAGCTTTTTCCTCAGTCGGATTGATAGCAACATTGACGGTAAAATCGATGCCAAATTGGCGCGTGGCGCGGATGATATTAACTTAGAAGCCAGACTGCGAGCCGTCAAAGGTAAAGTAGCGATCGCTAATGCCAAAATAGCTTATCAAGAATACAAGAAAATTATCAATGGCGAGCGTTGGCAAGCAATAGCCGCTAAAGGAGCAAAAGTTCAACGATTACTTTGGGCTAGTACCAGCACCAAAGACCCCCACTACAGCGATGTCATGTACGTCGATGAGTTAATTGGTCACGATACCGTTAACACCTTACCACCCTCGACAATAGCAGCTTGTGCCGACCACTGCGACGTAGGCGATCGTGTAGAAACAAACGTTGAAGAGGCTTATCAACTTATCGAAAGCTTGAAAGACCCTGACATCAATATTGATATTGATGCCGTAATGGATGAACTATTAGTTGAAGGTATTGATAAGTTCGTTCAACCTTTCAAGTCCTTGATGAACTCTTTAGAAAATAAAGTCAAGCTATTGTCACCTGTATAAGGACTAAGAAGTATGAAGTGTAAAGTCTGAAATTTCATACTTCATACTTCCCTCCTATCCAAACTTCCCAAACTAACATCCGAAATTGTTATGGTCAGTCTGCTAGAAAATCCCTTGCGCGTTGGCTTACAACAACAAGGGATGCCCGAACCCCAAATTATAGTTATCTTTGGCGCGTCTGGTGATTTAACCTGGCGTAAACTAGTTCCAGCATTATACAAACTACGGAAAGAACGGCGCATTCCCCCAGAAACTACCATTGTCGGTGTTGCGCGTCGGGAATGGAGTCATGAATACTTCCGTGAGCAAATGCGGAAAGGTATGGAGGAAGCACACGGTGGTGTTGACCCCGAAGAACTTTGGCAAGATTTTTCGCAAGGTTTGTTTTACTGTCCCGGTGACATAGACAACCCCGAAAGTTATCACAAACTAAAAGATCTACTGGGCGAATTAGACGAAAAACGGGGAACACGTGGCAACCGGATGTTCTACCTCTCCGTCGCTCCCAACTTCTTCCCCGAAGCCATCCGGCAATTAGGCGGAGCCGGAATGCTAGAAGACCCCTACAAGCATCGTTTGGTAATTGAAAAACCCTTCGGTCGAGACTTAGCTTCTGCCCAAAGCCTCAATGTTGTTGTACAGAAGTATTGTAAAGAAAACCAAGTCTACCGCATTGACCACTACTTAGGTAAAGAAACCGTACAGAACTTGCTCGTGTTTCGCTTTGCCAACGCGATTTTTGAACCATTGTGGAACCGTAGGTTTGTTGACCACGTACAAATTACCGTTGCGGAAACCGTAGGTGTAGAAGACCGGGCAGGTTACTACGAAAAAGCTGGCGCACTGCGGGATATGTTGCAAAATCACTTGATGCAACTGTACTGCTTGACAGCAATGGAAGCACCCAACTCAATGGATGCTAATAGTATCCGTACAGAAAAAGTTAAGGTGCTACAAGCTACTCGCTTGGCTGATGTTCATAATTTGTCTCGTGCAGCTATTCGTGGGCAATACAGTGCAGGTTGGATGAAAGGGCAACAAGTACCAGGGTATCGAGAAGAACCAGGAGTTGCACCTAACTCTAGTACACCTACTTATGTAGCGATGAAATTTTTGGTAGATAACTGGCGTTGGCAAGGTGTGCCTTTCTACCTCCGGACTGGCAAACGGATGCCGAAAAAAGTCAGCGAAATCTCCATCCATTTCCGCGAAGTTCCTTCAACTATGTTCCAGTCCGCCGCCCAACAGAGAAATGCCAACATTTTGGCAATGCGGATTCAACCTAATGAAGGAATTTCATTACGCTTTGATGTGAAAATGCCAGGGGCAGAATTCCGTACTCGTTCCGTAGATATGGATTTTAGCTACGGTTCTTTCGGTATCGAAGCCACCTCTGATGCCTACGATCGCCTATTTCTTGATTGTATGATGGGCGACCAAACATTGTTCACCAGGGCTGACGAAGTGGAAGCAGCTTGGCAAGTAGTTACCCCTGCCCTTTCTGTTTGGGACGCGCCCGCAGACCCAGCCACTATTCCTCAGTATGAAGCTGGCACTTGGGAACCCGCAGAAGCAGAACTGTTGATTAACCAAGATGGCCGTCGCTGGCGCAGACTTTAAAAGTATGAAAGCTGAAGGCTAAAGTATGAAAAAATTACAGCCTTCACACTTCATATTTCATATTTCACACTTCATACTTAAATAGCTATGACCCAAGCTCCTACCATATTTTCACTTCAAGCCCCTAAAGATGTTTCGCTTAATGAAATCGAAGCGGAATTGAATCAAATTTGGCAAAGTTATGGCATCACTGGTGAAGATGGCGCACTACCTGCTGCCACTCGTGCTACAACTTTTACCTTAGTGGTTTACGAACCCGAAGAAACTCAATATCTATTAGCATCTCTGGGATTTTATAACGGCCCCATTGATGGCATTTTAGGGCCGCAGACAGACACAGCCCTACGGGAAGCACAAAAGAAATATCAACTGCTAGAAACTGGCACTGCAACACCAGAAACTTTGGCGAAATTGCGAGAAGAATATGCTAAACGCCAAGGTAATGGAGTTGTCAACAGTAATGGTGCGTATAGCCTCAATACCACCAGCCCCACAATTGCTGATGAAATTGCTCTACGTAACCCTTGCCGCATTATTGCCCTGTGTCCGATCGCAGGTGAAGATGAAGGTGTAAAAGCCCAAGTTTCTGCTTACTGTCCCATCCAAAAGCAGACTTCCAGTACCCTTGTTTGTTGCGAATACATCACTCTCTCTGGTACGACCTCGGCTTTAGAAAGAGTTGGTGGGATGATTCCGGCACTATTAATTGGTGGTCTACCTAAGTTCTTGTGGTGGAAAGCAACTCCCGACCCCAACAACACATTATTTAAGCGATTGGCAGCAGTTTGCAACAACGTGATAGTTGATTCTTGCAACTTCAACGAGCCAGAAAATGATTTACTCAGCTTACAAGAGTTGATAGAAAACAGTGTACCTTTAGCTGACCTCAATTGGCGGCGTTTGGCTGCATGGCAAGAATTGACTGCGGAAGCTTACGACCCACCCCATCGTCGTGACGCACTCACAGAAATTGACCGTGTAATGCTTGATTATGAAAAAGGCAACTCTACCCAAGCACTTTTGTTTATTGGTTGGTTGGCCAGCCGCTTAGAATGGATGCCCATTTCCTACCAAAAGGAAAGCGATGATTACGATATCACTCGTATTCGCTTTGTTGCCCAAGACCAAAAACAAATCGAAGTCGAGTTAGCTGGCGTTCCCGTGGCTGATGTCGGCGATGTAGCGGGTGACTTAATTGCTTTGCGTCTGAGTTCCACTAATCCCAAGGCAGACTGTAGCACTGTAATTTGCACAGAAACTGGCGGTTGTATGCGGATGGAAACCCAAGGCGGCGCTCAGTCTGCTGGTTTGTACCAACAAGTAAGTTCACTGTCAGAACAAAAAGCGGAAGCACTGCTGAGTCAGCAAGTACAACGTTGGGGACGCGAAACTCTGTTTGAAGATAGCTTAGGAGTTATCGCTCAAACTCTGAAATTGGCAGCGAAGAGTTAGATTCAACTGAGTCAATTTTTCAAAAAAGCCTCCCTATTGTGGAAATTGGGAGGTTTTTTGCGTTCATTATACTACTTCATTGATGCTTTCTATTTTTATATAAATAAGTCGGTGAGAAAAAACTAACTATGTTACGAAAGATTAACTAAGCTCAAAGCTTCTTCCCTCCTGCCTTCTGCCTCCTGCCTTATCCTGACGGTAAATATTCACAACGACCTACTTAAATTACGTGTTTCTGCGTATGATATTATCTGCCATAGATTTTGAAGAAAATCAGTTTTGAATAGAGGCTAGTAATTAACAAGAATCTATTACTAAATATTTAAGACAGCCTCTATTTTGAAAAATTACCAATGATAAAACAGCTAATAAGCAGCTATGAACATAACAAGCATGAAGAATTTATCCCTGGCTTCTTTGGTAACAACAATAGTTAGTTTAGGAATGAGTGGTGTAGTTCAGGCTGCAACTTTTAGAAGTGTTTCACAAGCAGTAGGACAAGGTACTGTTAGTGCTTATGTGAATGTGGATGATAATAATAAGCCTTCAGAAATTGGACTTACTATATCTGAAGATGCTCTGTTAGGTTTACCAACAGAGAACATTGAGTACGAATTTTCTTTACCAGGACAGGCTTCTGAGACTGCCATTAACCATATTGGTTTCGGCTGGAACCCCCAAGGACATGGGCCAACAGGAATATACAACGTTCCTCATTTCGACTTTCACTTTTACACCATCACACCTGAACAAAGAGAAGAGATTACCGTCACAGGTGCAAATGAAGCTATAGTTTATAAAACTCCTGCACCAGAAATTGTCCCAGAAGATTATGTTCTTGCACCAGGTAGTGGAGAAGAAGGACAAGGCGCACATTGGATTTATCCTGGTTCAGATGAATTCCAAGGGAAGGGTTTTAGTAAAACTTTTATCTACGGTTTTTATGACGGAAAATATTCCTTTTTAGAACCGATGATTACAAAAGCATTTTTGGAAAGTAAACAAAGTTTTACTGAAAATCTCAAACTACCGCAGTCGTATCCAACAGATGCTTATTACCCAACCAATTATAATATTTCATTCAATGAAAATACTCGTGAGTATACAGTTTCTTTGGGTGGGCTGACTCCAAGAGGTTTAGCAAATATTCCTGAACCAACTGCTACATTAGGTATTTTATGGTTTGGTGTGATTGGTGCAGGTTATTTACTCAAAAGAAAGTGTGTAGTTTAACTTTCACCACATAACTAAAGATAGATTTTGGCGATCGCCTCTATAATTCCTGGGTTTACACGCACCTAATGAACGGTGCTGAACAAGGTATGGAGTAGCTTCAGGAAAAATGCGATCGCTTTCACTATTCCTTCCTACACAGCGTATTTTCACGGTGACGGTATACTAATCTTTTAAGATTTAAGCTAGTCACAACCTCTTAACCTTCTTATGGCTTTAGTAATTGCAGGAGAACGTAGTGGGGTGGGTAAGACAACAGTTACACTCACCCTTTTAGCATCTTTATGTCGTCGTGGTGGTAAGGTGCAATCTTTTAAGGTAGGGCCAGACTACATTGACCCAATGTTTCATCAGTATGTCACAGGTCGTGCTTGTCGTAACTTAGACCCAGTGTTGACTTCGGAAGCTTACGTTCAGAAATGTTTTGCTAATCACAGCCAAGCTAGTGAATATGCTTTGGTGGAAGGGGTGATGGGGTTGTTTGATGGTGTAATGGGAAGTGGAGAGTGGGGAGTAGGGAGTGGGAAAGAATTTCCTCAATACCCATTTACTTTTGCTAGTACGGCGCATATTGCGCGGTTACTGGATTTACCTGTAGTCTTGGTAATTGATTGCAGTCGCTTGTCGGGTTCTGTGGCTGCGATCGCTCACGGTTATTGTTCGTTTGACCCTAGAATCAAAATAGCTGGTTTAGTCCTCAATCGCGTTGGAAGCGATCGCCATCTCTCGTTACTCAAAGATTCTTTAAAATCTCTACAATTACCTATTCTTGGTGTATTGCGTCGTCAAGATGATATCACAATTCCTGACCGTCATCTGGGTTTAGTCCCCACAGCAGAACTCAGCGAATTAGATGCGGTGATAGAACGCTTGGCTGATTTAGGGGATACTTGCTTCGATTGGCAACGTTTATTACCTTTGTTGAAGAATGGGGATAATAGGGAAAATCAGGTCTTATCTGCTATAACTTCTCCTGTAGTGAGGATTGCAGTTGCACGCGATCGCGCTTTTAATTTTTATTACCAAGACAATCTTGATTTATTGCAACAATTAGGTGCAGAGTTAGTTTTCTGGAGTCCACTAGAGGATGATTTACCCCAAGGTGTGCAAGGAATATATTTTGGTGGTGGCTTTCCCGAAGTTTTTGCCCAAAAATTAGCAACAAATAGCACCGCCCGTGAATCAGTAAAAACAGCGATTTTGCAAGGTATGGCGACAATTGCTGAGTGTGGTGGCTTAATGTATTTGTGTGAAAAAATTATCGATTTTGCTGGTAATTCTTACCCAATGGTGGGAGTAATACCAACCTCTGCTTACATGGATAAACGTTTAACTTTAGGTTATCGTCGAGCAGTAGCTTTACAAGATAGTCTGTTAGTAGACGCAGGTACAACTGTTTACGGACATGAGTTTCATCGTTCCAGCTTAGAATTAAATTCCTATCAGCCTTTGTTTGAAACTTATCGCTATGATTGCGAAGAAAACATGGGATATGAAGGATGGAATATACCTGTTAATATTCATGCTTCTTATGTGCATTTACATTGGGGGGCGAGTGTCGAAATTCCCCAGCGATTTATTCAGCAATGTCAAAAAAATTGCTGAGATTTTAACCAATATCTCATTCCTCTGCGTAAGGGAGAACCAGAACCATTGTTAGAATTACAACCTTTATTAAATCGGGTGTATGACTGTGCTAGGTTGGAACTGGCTATTAACTACACTCAACCTTGTATTCCTAAGTTATCTCCAGAAGATGAAACTTGGCTGCAAAGTTTGATCAATTAAATTATGATTTTATGAATGATTCACGTCGATACTGTCATTCAATTTACGAATTAGACGCGATAGTTCACGAATAATATTGACAGCTATTTCAGGAGTTTCTTCAATAGCATCATAGAGTTGTTCTTGGGTCAATTCTAGACATTCACAAGGTTCTAGGGTGGTGGCGGTAGCAGAACGGGTTTGAGTATCAAATACTGCCATTTCACCAAAGTATTTACCCTGTTCAACTTCTGCCAAAAGTTTATTGCCAATATGAACTTTAACTCTACCTGATACCACAATGTAAAGCGATCGCCCTTCTTCACCCTGTCTAAAAATGGTATAGTTAGCCGGAAATGACAACTCATGCATCACTGAAGTCAGGCGCACAATAAAATCATCCCGTAATTCCTTAAAAATCGGGACTCGTCGCACAAATAACAAACGGTCAACACTACTGAGCATAATTTAGAGTTAAGTCTCACACCTTAAAAATATCAGGCAATTTTGGTATCTTGAGTATGCGATCGCCATATTAACCGATAAAGATTATAACTAAGTAACTAATTCTCCAAATAAATACTCTGCGCCTAACTTTGCGTAACTCTGCGTTTAAATTATGAAAATCAGAACAGCTACTCCCGATGATGTATCGCTAATTTTCTCATTTATCCAGAAAAAAGCAGAGTTTGATCGCAACATTGGTGCTTTCACTGGCGAATTGCAAGTATCAGAAGGAAAAATACACAAAACCCTGTTTGGCGCAATTCCTTTTGCTTACGTTTTGTTCGCCGAAACTTCCCTGTGTGAGGTTGGGTTTGCTTTATATGGATTTCGCTACTCATCCTTTGCAGGACAACCTAGCATTTGGCTTGATGATTTGTATGTCGATGCAGAAATGAGAAGTCAAGGCGCAGGAATCGCATTAATGATGCGACTAGCTCAAATTGCTGCTGAAAATGATTGTACTCACCTAGCTTGGAATGCTGATGCGCGCAATATTCGGGGACTAAACTTTTACCATCGTCTGGGTGCAGAAATCACACAACAGGAAGGTAATCGTTGTTTTTTAAGATGGGTTCCGAATGATTTAGGTGACAGGTAACAGGTTACAGGTGACAGATGATAAGTAAAATTCTTCCCTGTTCCCTATTCCCTGCTGTAAGATGTCCTGTGCAGATAGGTTAGCTACCGAAAGATGTTAAAAAAATGGTGCTGGCGAATCATAATAGTCCTCCTAGGGCTGTGGTTCTTGTTCGATTTAGGTTCCCGTCTAGGAGCGGAAATTTTTTGGTTCCAAGAAGTCGGCTATCTGCAAGTATTCTTATTGAGGGTGGTAACTAAGGTTGCTTTATGGTTGGTAGTAACTGGTATCAGTGCAGCCTACTTGTTTGGCAATTTATTTTTAGCCCAACGGCTGAAATATTCTCCCACTTTGAAAACAGAAGAAATTGTTTTTGAAGAAGGAGGGCTGAAGGCTGAACTAAAAAACTTCCTCAGTCCTCAATATGCAAAAATTCACGATCGCCACATCACTTATACACACACCCTGCCTTTAAATTTGCGGTGGTTACTAACTCTAGTTTTGATATTGAGCTTGTTGGTAGGGTTAATGCTGGCTCACTACGGTCAGATTGCTGTGGTATATTGGCAAGCTTCTGTCAAAAAAGTTGAGCTACCTGTTTTGTCTGTATTCCGGCTAGAAACAATTTGGCAGTTAGGAACGCAGATTTCTAGTCAAGTTTTATCTATTGGCTTGGTTGCAGGAGTAGCGATCGCTATTTTAATTTATCCCCGACTTTTACTGACAGCGATCGCCTGTGTATTCAGTCTCCTATTTGGTTGGATAGTTGCCCATAACTGGGCAAAAGTCCTGCAATATTTTCATCCTACTGCTTTTAACTATTCTGAGCCTTTATTTGGACATGATATTAGCTTCTATATCTTTTCTCTACCAGCCTGGGAATTACTCGAACTCTGGTTGATGGGTTTATTTCTATTTGGTTTTGTAGCCGTTAGCCTTACTTACCTACTCTCAGCAGACAGCTTAAGCCAAGGGATTTTTCTAGGGTTTTCCTCCCAGCAGCAGCGTCATTTGTATGGTATGGGTGGCTTATTGATGTTGTTGGTAGCCTTGAGTTATTGGCTGAGTTGTTATGAGTTAGTGTATTCCAGACAGGGCGTGAGTTATGGTGCTAGTTATAGCGATGTCAATGCTCAGTTACCAGCCTACACCGTTTTGTGTGTTCTGGCAGTTGCGATCGCCTTTTACCTCCTATGGCGCACAGTTTTTTGGCGATTTACATCTCGTTATCGTTACTTGGTAGTTTATGGCTTAGGCATTTATTTGGTAGTTGGTGTGGCTGCTGGCGTAGTCTTACCAACTGTAGTGCAATATTTAATCGTCTTGCCTAACGAATTACAGCGAGAAGAACCTTACATTCAACGTACTATTGCCTTAACTCGCCAAGCATTTGATTTAGAGATTATTGATGCTAGAACCTTTAACCCTCAAGGAACTTTAACTGAAGCTGATATCCAAGCTAATGCCTTGACAATTCGGAATATTCGTCTGTGGGATCAGCGACCCCTATTAGATACTAACCGCCAATTGCAACAAATCCGCCCCTACTACCGCTTTCCTGATGCTGATATTGATCGGTATACTCTAGCAACTGATGCAACTTCAGACAGATCAATAGCACCTGAAGCAACATCAACCTCAGCAGAAAAACGACAAGTATTAATTGCTGCAAGGGAATTAGACTATACTGCTGTACCGCAGCAGGCGCAGACATGGGTAAACCAGCATCTAATTTATACACATGGCTACGGATTCACAGTTAGTCCTGTGAATACAGTCGGGCCGGGTGGATTACCAGAATACTTTGTCAAAGATATTGCTAGTAATGAAGATAGCGCACTTACAACCTCTAGTGAAGGTATTCGGAACAGCATTCCAATTGGACTACCGCGAATTTATTACGGTGAGATTACGAATACATATGTAATGACTGGCACCAGAGCCAGGGAATTAGATTATCCCAGTGGCAGCGATAATGCTTACAACATCTATGATGGGCTAGGTGGCGTTTCGATTGGAACTGGGTGGCGACGCTGGTTATTTGCCATGTATTTGAAAGATTGGCAAATGCTGTTCACCCGCGACTTTTTGCCTGATACAAAAGTGTTGTTTCGACGCAATATCAATCAACGGATTCGAGCGATCGCACCTTTTCTGAAATTTGATAGTGACCCTTATCTAGTCGCTGCCGATGCTAACTCTGATTTTCCCAGGATCAAAAATAATTTGTACTGGATTATTGATGCTTATACTACCAGCGATCGCTATCCTTATTCTGACCCTGGCAAAAATAGCATTAATTACATTCGCAACTCCGTCAAAGTAGTGATTGATGCTTACAACGGCACTGTTAATTTTTATATTGCTGACCCCAAAGATCCAATCATTAATACATGGGCCAGCATCCTTCCTCAGATGTTTAAGCCCCTGAGTGCGATGCCAGCCACTCTCCGCAGTCATGTCCGCTACCCGGTTGACTTTTTCCAAATCCAAGCCGAGCAGTTGATAACTTATCACATGACTGACCCCCAAGTATTTTACAACCGGGAAGACCAGTGGCAAATCCCCAACGAAATCTATGGCAACCAAGCGCGCCCAGTCGAAGCATATTATTTAATCACCAGCTTACCTACCGTACCTTTTGAAGAATTTCTTTTACTGTTACCTTACACCCCCAGGCAACGCACAAATTTAATTGCTTGGTTAGCAGCGCGATCGGATGGTGACAATTACGGTAAGCTCATGTTATATATATTTCCTAAAGAACGCCTCGTTTACGGGACAGAACAAATTGAGGCACGCATTAACCAAGACCCAGTAATTTCGCAGCAAATTTCTTTATGGAACCGCCAGGGGTCTAGGGCAATTCAAGGCAATTTATTAGTCATTCCCATCGAGCAATCTTTATTGTATGTTGAGCCTATTTACTTAGAAGCCACACAAAACAGTTTGCCCACCTTAGTGCGGGTAGTTGTGGCTTATGAAAACCGTATTGTGATGGCGCAAACTCTAGAACAAGCATTACAAGGCATCTTCCAACCAAAAATTACACCCACACCGCCTATTGTGCGTCCTTTTGAAGATGCAACCGCACCTAGTCAGTGATAAGAAAGGGCGTAGAAGTGATAAGTAAGAAAGATAAATCATACATGACAAAGGACAAATGACCATTGACCATTTATGCACATTACCTACTCACGAGTTATCCACCTTAGCCATGTCATTGACAGAAATATCCCTCAATGGCCAGGCGACCCGCCAGTAGAATTTACGACTGTTGCCGAAATTCCTGATGATGGTTATTATTTGCGGCGTTTTTCTTTGGGGGAACATAGCGCGACTCATATTAATGCCGCCAATAGTTTTTTCGCTGATGGTGCAAGTATAGACAAATACTCTGCTGAATCGTTGATTGTGCCGACGGTTGTTATCGATATCTGCATAGCCGCAGCTAAAAATTCTGATTACGCTTTAACTATTGCCGATATTTTGGCTTGGGAAGCAGAACATGGCGAAATCGCCAGCGGTAGTCTAGTGTTACTTTACACTGGCTGGCAACACAAGTGGGGAGATAGACGCGCATTCTTTAACCAGGATAGTCAAGGGATGATGCACTTTCCAGGGTTTAGCAGCGATGCTACGCAGTTTTTACTCAACCAACGGCAAATTGTCGGCGTGGGAATTGATACTCATGGAGTAGACCCTGGACATGATAGTAGTTTTGCTACTAACCGTCTGGTATTGGCACAGTCTGGTATTGTCCTAGAAAATCTCTCCAATTTAGACCAACTACCACCCAAGGGTACTACATTAGCGATCGCACCTCTAAGACTACGTGGTGGTTCTGGTTCTCCTGTGGGCGTGTTGGCTTTTGTGCCTTAACTTTTATAATTCCTAACCCCTAGCCCCTATTTTCAAAAATCTCTTGCTTACCTAAGTAGGATATGCAATACTCTTATCCAAGATAAAATACGGTAATTCGATAGAGATACCGCTTTTAATAAGGATAGGATTCATGCAGCTACTATGGTTCATCCCTACCCACGGCGATGGGCGTTACTTAGGAACAGCCACAGGCGGCAGGTCTGTTAGCTTTCCATACTTTCGACAAATTGCACAGGCAGTGGATGACCTGGGTTATACAGGGGCTTTGTTACCAACGGGTAAGTCTTGCGAAGATGCCTGGGTTGTGGCATCAACTTTAGTATCTTTAACCCAACGGATGCGTTTTTTAGTGGCGATACGTCCGGGGTTGATGTCGCCAACTTTAGCCGCAAGAATGGCGGCGACTTTTGACCGCCTTTCTGGGGGCAGGTTGTTGATTAATGTTGTGACTGGTGGCGATCCTGTGGAAGCGGCCGGAGATGGCTTGCATTTGAGCCATGATGCGCGTTATGAATTAACAGATGAATTTTTGACGGTATGGCGATCGCTTGTCAATAGCGAAACAGTTAACCTCAAAGGTGACTACCTAGATATTCAAGATGGCAAAATTCTGTTTCCACCTGTGCAGAAACCCTATCCGCCATTGTGGTTTGGTGGTTCCTCGGCTATTGCCCAAAAAATCGCCGCCAAGCACGTCGATGTTTACTTAACTTGGGGTGAACCTCCCGCGCAAGTTGCCGAGAAGATTGCCGCAGTTCGCAGACTTGCAAAGATTGAAGGTAGAAGTTTGCGGTTTGGCATTCGTCTGCACGTAATTGTGCGCGAAACCGAGAGTGAAGCTTGGGACGCAGCCAATCAATTGATTCGCTATGTAGATGATGAAGCCATTTCCAAAGCCCAAACAGTTTATGCGAGGATGGATTCTGAAGGGCAACGCCGCATGAGTCAGTTACACAAAGGCAGTCGGGAAGCTTTAGAAATTAGTCCGAATTTGTGGGCTGGTGTGGGATTAGTCCGGGGTGGTGCAGGTACAGCTTTAGTAGGCGATCCCGATACAGTCGCCGCCAGAATGTTGGAATATGCAGACTTGGGTATTGATACTTTTATTCTTTCCGGCTATCCGCATTTAGAAGAAGCCTATCGCGTTGCTGAATTATTATTTGGGCGTTTACCGTTAGAGAACTTGCCCAAAGTCGAGGAACAACACGTCTTAAGTCCCTTTGGCGAGATTGTCGCTAATGAAGAATTCCTTAAGCAGCAGCGTCAGCCAAAAGCTGCGTCCATATCCTAATGAATAAAGGAATGGGAGATTAGCCGCTATGTTGCATCAACAAATTGACGAAAAACTTGCCCAAAAAGAAGCTTGGGCATTGCGGCGGCAGTTAGGCATACCCAACAATAAACGCTTGTGGGTATTAGCCTGCATGGATGAACGTTTACCAGTCGAAAAAGCCTTAGGCATTGCGGAAGGAGATGCACATATTTTCCGCAATGCTGGCGGGTTAGTTACAGATGATGCCATTCGGTCAGCGATGTTAACCACACAGTTTTTTAACAGCAAAGAAATTATTGTGATTAACCATACCGAGTGCGGCATGATGACAGCTTCCGGAGACTTGTTGAGTGAGATTTTACGCAGCCGAGGTATTGATGTGGATGAAGTTGCAGTCGATCCCGCCTTACCAGAGTTGAAACTACCAAAAGGCGTTTTTTCTAGATGGATTAAAACGTTTACCGATGTGGACGAAATCTGCAAACAGCAGGTGGAATTACTACGTAAATCTCCCTTGATTCCCGATGATGTGGTGATTCATGGCTACATCTGGGAAGTCGAGACTATGAGTTTACGCCGTCCCTACGAACGACTGAGTGAGAAGGTCAACACAGCCGAGGCTATGCAGACCAACAAGACAAAATCACCGTGAATTAATTGTATAAATTAGGAGTTTAATTACATGACTCGGATTCTAGCGATCGCTGGTAGTCCTTCCCATCCTTCAAGAACCTACGGTATTTTGGAATATGCCGCCAAAATCTTAGAAACAGAAGGCTTGCATATAGACATTATTTCTGTGCGCGATTTACCTGCGGAAGATTTAGTGTTTGGCAAGTATGACAGCCCTGCCTTAGAACAACCCAAAGCTTTATTAGCCCAAGCAGACGGTGTAATTATTGCCACCCCAATCTACAAAGCTGCTTACACAGGCGTACTTAAAGCATTTTTAGACCTACTCCCGCAAAAATCATTGACCGGAAAAGTTGTGTTACCTCTGGCGACTGGTGGCACAATTGCCCATTTGTTAGCTATTGAATATGCCCTGAAACCCATCCTTGGGGAGTTAGGTGCAAGGCATATTCTCGCCACCGTGTATGCAGTAGACAAACAAATTCAAAAGCAACCTGATGATAGCGTCCAGCTAGATGAAGAACTCGAACAACGGCTGAAAGATGTGCTGCAAGAATTCGTCAAAGCTGTGAAATTTTCTGCGATTGAATCTCCACAACTAGCACACGCTAATTAATACACAAGTTTATACCTCCGCTTACTAGCTACAGATGGGTAAATTTTATCCATCTGTTTTCTTTTTGAGGATGTGGTGCGATCGCCCCACCCTAACCCTTCCCTTGTAAAGCTACCGTGTACACACAAATCCTCTGATCCCCCTAAATCCACGCCAGTCGCCTCAAGTCGGGAAACCCGCCCACGGCGCTGGCTGCCCTTAAAAAGGGGGACTTGAAGAAAAATTCCCCCCTTGAAAAGGTAGGGGGGATCTAGGTTTCAGGCTTCAGTGCGTAAGTCCTAGCCTATTCCCTCTCCCGCAGAGGGTTAAGTTTTCAAATTTTCACATCCAAGTACAAAACCCATCAAGTTAACATAAGTGGCATAAACGCCTAATCTTCCTTAAGATTGACTTCTGTTGCCCAATAACCACTGATTGAGATGGATATTGCTGAACTGTGTCTCTTGGATGAAAACTATCAACAGTTATTGCTAAAAGTTTCCCATAATACATCTGTATTTGATGTCATCCAGCTGATGAATCAAGCGCAAACTAGCTATGCGCTGGTTTTTCAGCAAGAGAAATTAGTTGGCATTTTCACAGAACGAGATGTTGTGCGATCGCTTGCTAATAATATATCTTTTGCGGACATGGCAATTGCTCAACTCATGTCTCAACCTGTAATCACAGTCAGTCAAGAAGAGGCAGAGAATTTTTCGTCTATTCGGCAACTATTTCACCAGCATTGCATTCGCCACTTACCTGTAATCGACAATCAAGGACAAGTGCTAGATGTGATCACACCTAATGCATTAGGGATCATCAACGCCATTGAATTGTCTACTGTGGTTGAAAATCTCCAGCAAACGATTGATGCTAAAACCGCAGAGATAGAACGAGAAGTCTCTCTGTGTCAGGAAATGACGAAATTGCTGTTAGAAAGGGAAACTACGTTAAATGATATTCTCAACAGTGCGATCGCTACATCAATTGTTAGTTTTCGACTGTTCCCTAATCGTCATGCAGAGTATATTTATCAATCTGTCGGCAGTGAGACTCTCTTTGGCTATACACCCAAAGAAATTATGTCCGATACAAACTTGTGGATGTCGCGCGTGCATCCACAGGATATGGAAACAGTAATCAAGCCATTATTTACCGATATTTTTGCTGGACGCACAATCAAAGTCGAGTATCGATTTGCTCACAAAGATAACTCCTGGCGTTGGATTGGTGCTACCTATGCCTCTCGCTATGATGCACAAGCTAACTGCTGGATTGTTACAGGTACTAGTGTTGATATCACTGAACAGCAAGCTGCGCTACGCGATCGCATTCAAGCAGAAGAAACCTTGCAGCGCAATGAAGAACGTTGGCAATTAGCGATCGCCGGTACAGATGAAGCCATTTGGGATTGGGATATATCGACTAATCAAACCTTCCGGTCTGATCGTTGGTATGAGATGTTAGGATATCAACGCCACGAACTGAGCAATAGTGATGATGAATGGAGCATCCGCATTCATCCTGAAGACTTAGAAAGTGTCATAGCACAACAAGAGGCTTATCTGTCGAGACAAGCTCCAGATTATCATGCTGAATATCGGCTGCGTCGCCAAGATGGCAGTTATGGTTGGTTTCGCTCACGGGCAAAAGCTATCTGGGATGAAGAAGGTAATCCAGTCCGCCTCATTGGTTCTCTAGGGGACATTACTGAGCGAAAACGTATAGAAACAGCATTGGCACAATCAGAGGCACAATACCGTTTGCTGTTTGAAAATAATCCTAATCCTATGTGGATTTTTGATCCTGACACTTTGGTGTTTCTGGCAGTAAATCATGCAGCAACCCATAAATATGGCTACTCTCAGTCAGAATTTCTCTCTATGACATTAGCTGACATTAGCCCGCCGGAAGAGGTTCCTGAACTGTTGCGTACTGTGTTAGATCCGATAATTTTATCCCCTTGTGTTTATCTGTGCGAAGCAAAACATCAAACGCGAGACGGTAAGGTGATTGATGTCGAAATTAACTCGCATCCTATCTCATGGTTAGGTAAGACAGCCAGATTTGTGCTAGCAAAAGATATTACAGACCGTAAACAGGTAGAACAGGCATTACAAGAACGGGAAGCCTTGTTGCGGCGGATTGGTGATAACTTGCCTAACGGTGCAATTTATAAGGTAATCCGCGAACTAGATGGGAGCGATCGCTTTTATTATCTGAGTGCTGGGATTGAGAATTTGATGGAAGTTAAAGCCGAAGATGCACTCAAAGATTCCAGTTTGCTATATCGCCAGTTTATCGCTGAGGATGTCCCCCGCCTCCAAGCAGCAGTTGACCAGTCTATGCGAGATTTATCGGTATTTGATATTCAACTGCGAATCTGCACACCTAGTGGTCAACCCAAATGGTTTCATTTTCGTTCCTCACCCCGTCATTTAGAGGATGGTCGCGTGGCTTGGGATGGGCTGGTAGTAGATGTAACAGACATCAAGCGCACAGAAGAAACGCTCCGCCAGAGTGAAGCTCGGTTAGAAGAATCACAGCGAGTCGCTCGTCTTGGTAATTGGGACTATGATCTTGCTACTGGGAAAATTACTTGGTCAAAAGGGCTGTTTGACTTGTTTGGTAGAGATTTATCCTTACTAGAGCCAAGCTATGAAGAAAATTTAGATTTATATCACCCTGAAGACCGCCAAAAATTAGCACAAGCTGTAGCGCATACCATCTCAACTGGTGAACCTTACAAACTAGTCCTGCGCGCTACCCGGACTGATGGCCGGATGATTTATGTTGAAGGCGTAGGGCAAGCAGAATTTAACGCCGATGGCCAAGCGATTCGTCTTTTTGGTACAGCCCAAGATATTAGCGAACAGCAAACTGCGCTGCGCGATCGCATTCAAACAGAACAAGCTTTACAAGAAAGTGAGCGCAGATTTCGCGCAATTTTCAACAACACATTCCAGTTTACCGGGCTGCTGAGTGTTGAGGGAATTCTGCTAGAAGCAAACGAAACCGCCCTGATTTTTGCTGGACTGACCCCTGAAGATGTAATGAATAAACCTTTTTGGGAGACACACTGGTGGACGATTTCATCCCAAACTCAAGCAGAACTTAAACAAGCAATTTCCCAGGCAGCACAAGGAAACTTTGTCCGCTATGAAGTGGACGTTCTGGGGGCTAATAATCGGGTAGCTACGATTGATTTTTCCTTACGTCCACTGCATGACGAGAATGGCCAAGTTGTTTTGTTAATTCCCGAAGGTCGAGATATTAGTCAACAACGAGCTGCACTGCGCGATCGCTTTCAAGCCGAAGAACAACTGAGGCGTAGCGAAGCACTGTTAGCTACTGCTCAAAAGATCGCCCATGTAGGCAGTTGGGAATGGAACCTAGGTGATGAAAGGCACATTTGGTCAACGGAAACTTTTCGCATATTTGGTCTCAGTCCGGTTCAATTAGCACCAACCCAAACAGAATTCCTGTTAATGGTTCATCCAGAAGATCGCCCAACTTTGCAATCCCAGTTTTTATGGGCAGTTATTGAAGGAACCCACTTTAATGTTGAGTATCGCATTATCCGCCCTGATGGTTCATTGCGCTATGTTGAGTCTAAAGCCGAGGTAGCTTATAACACTCAAGGGCGAATAATTAAGCTATTTGGGGCTATTTTAGATATAACCGAGCGTAAACAAATCGAATTAGAAATCACTCATAGTCGAGATTTCAGAGAAACCATCTTTAATGAATCTACTGATGCCTTGTTTTTAGTTGATGCAGAAACATTACTAACTACAGACTGTAATCAGCGAGCAGTAGAATTATTTGAGGCTTTTGGTAAGGCAGAACTGATAGGGATTGATGGTAGCAGCTTACAAAAACAAAAGTTTACTCCTCAAGAGCGAACAGCCATTATCGAGGAAATTAACCAGCAAGGCTTCTGGAGTCGAGAAATTGAATATGTTACCAAACGCTGTAATTTCTTTTGGGGAAATATCGCAGCAAAACCGATTATCGTTGGCGAACGGGTGATGCAATTAGTACGGGTAACAGATATTACTGCTAGGAAGCGTGCCGAAGCAGAACAGCAACGTATAGAAGCAGCCTTAGCCAAAAGTGAAGAGCAACTGCGCCTCACCTTAGAATTTAACCATATCGGTCTTTGGGATTGGGATATTGCCACAGATGAACTTATTTGGAACGACAACCACTTTCTTTTACTAGGTTTAAACCCAGAAATATCTAAAGCAAATTATCCATTATGGCGTAATGGTGTTCATCCAGAAGATATAGGCCAAGTTGAACAGGCAATATCTCAGGCTTTAAAAAACCATACTAATTATGAGGCTGAATACCGAGTCATCTATCCTAATGGAGAAATTCATTGGTTAGCAGCTAAAGGACAAGCAATTTACAACCCAGCAGATCAGCCAATCAGAATGCTAGGTATAGTCATTGATATTAGCGAACAGCAAGCTGCGCTACAAGAACGCAAACGAGCCGAGCAAGCACTTCAAGAAAAAGAACATTTCTTACGCAGTATTTACGATAGCGTCGGACAGTCGATTTTTGTTGTCGATGTTGTAGATAATGATTTTTATTGTGTGAGTGTGAATTATACCCACCAAGAATTAATAGGCTTACACATAGATGAATTGCAAGACACAACTCCTGAACAGGTTTTTCCTCCTGCTGTAGCAAAAGTAGTCAGACAGCATTATCAGGATTGTGTAACTGCTGGAAAAACCATTACTTATGAAGAGTGTCTACCTTTTAAAGGTCAAGAAACTTGGTGGATTACTAGCTTAACTCCCCTCAAAGACGAAAATTCCCACATTTACCGCATCGTCGGTAGTAGCCTCAATATTACTGCACAAAAACGCGCCCAAAAGATGTTGGAATTGCAAGCAGTTATTACCCGCAACATGGCAGAAGGAATTTGCTTAGTGCGGGTAGTGGATGGCATTTTTGTCTATACCAACCCAAAATTTGAGCAGATGTTTGGCTATGAACCTGGTGAATTAATCGGTCGCCATGTATCAATAGTCAACTACAGAGATGAAAATACTACCCCAGACGAAGTTACTCAACGGATAACGCATACTATCCTGCAACATAGTGAGGCGACTTACGAAATCCATAATGTCAAAAAAGACGGTACTGGGTTTTGGTGCCAAGCGACTGCATCTGTTTTTGAGCATCCTGAATACGGTACAGTTTTAGTGGCTGTACAACAAGATATCACCGAACATAAGCTAGCTGAAGAACAAATTAAAACATCTCTCAAAGAAAAAGAGGTGTTACTCAAAGAAATTCACCATCGCGTGAAAAATAATTTAGGCATTGTCAGCAGTTTATTACAAATGCAGTGCCGACGCACTCAAGACCCACAAGCAACGGCAATTCTACGTGACAGCCAAAACCGCATTGCCTCTATAGCCTTAGTTCATGAAAAACTCTATCGCTCAGCTGATCTAGCAAATATTGATTTTGCACAATATATTCCAGACCTGACAACTCATTTATTTGATTCTTACAATGTTAGTTCAAATTTTATTAAACTAAATATTCAAGTTGATAATACCAGTTTAGACATTGAAACTGCTATCCCTTGCGGATTAATTATCAATGAATTAGTCTCTAACGCTTTAAAATATGCTTTTCCTGATAACCGGACTGGTGAAATTCAGGTCAGCTTAAGTCAACAAAACAAGTGCGATGTAATATTGATAATTCGGGATAACGGCATTGGTTTACCTGCTGACTTTGATACTAAAAAGATAAAGACGCTGGGTATAACTCTTGTTCAGGGATTGGTTAAGCAGTTAAGAGGAACCCTTGAGATTAACTCTCATCAGGGAACAGAATTTAAAATCAAAGTTACAAAAAGCAGGGCATGAATATGATAAACAACTCTTCAAATATTAGCAATAAAAAGATTAAAGTTCTTATTGTTGAAGATGAGTATATTCTTGCCATAAACTTACAAGAAAGTTTAGAATCTTTAGGATATATAGTTGTTGATATTGCAGATTCTGGAGAAGCAGCGATTGAGAAAGCCAACGAGCTGCACCCGAACTTGATTTTGATGGATATCCGATTGCGGGGTGAGATAGATGGTATTGACGCGGCAGAACAAATCTGGGAGCAATTGCAAATTCCTGTAATTTACGTCACCGGACACTCTGATCAAAGTACTGTAGAGCGAGCTACCCTAACATTTCCCTTTGGTTATATTCTTAAACCTGTCAGAGAACAAGAACTTTATGTTGCTATCCAAACGGCACTGAATCGCTATGAACGTGAGCAATTTTTGAGTACTGTTCTTAAGGGAATGGGAGATGGGGTGATTGTGGTTGATTCCCAGTTGCAGGTAAAGTACATGAATCAAGTTGCAGAAGCACTCACAGGGTGGCAATTAGATGAAGCCAAAAATCAGGAGGTAAGCCAAGTTTTGCCACTCATCGAAGAGCAAACTCAACTTCCGCCAATCCATCCGGTTACTTTAGCCTTGCAACAACAACAAACTGTATATTTAGGCGATCGCATTTTACTGCTGACTAAAGACGGAAAAACTATTCCTGTGGCTGATAGTGCCGCTCTTTTGCGTGATAACAACGGCACAATCACAGGTGCGGTGATGGTATTTCGAGATGATACGCAACGCAGATTGAAGGAAGAACGCAACCTAGCTGCGGAACGCACCCGTCAACTAGAAATTCAAATGGCAGAAATGCAACGGCTGAATCAGTTGAAAGAAGATTTTTTAGCAGCCGCTTCCCACGAAATGCGAACGCCCTTGTCAAATATTAAAATGGCAATTACGATGCTTGAAAGTATTCTAGATAGACGACGCATAAACAAAACAGGCAAACCTCCAGAAATAAAATCTGTAGCACATTACATTAATATTTTGCGTTACGAATGCGAACGCGAGCTAAATTTGGTAGACGATTTATTAAATATGCGCTTCCTTGATGCAGATATCTATCCTATAGAATTAACTTCTATTCGTCTCCAAGACTGGTTACTGCATATTACAGAAGGCTTTCAAGAAATTGTGCAAGCTCAACGGCTGATTTTAAACGTTGAGGTAGCCAAAGATTTACCAAATTTAGTAACTGATTTGGAAATTTTAACTAGGATTGTCTCAGAGTTGCTGAATAATGCCTGTAAATTCACTCCATCGGGAGAAAGGATAGCCATTACTGTTGGTCTAAATTCCTTAACTAATCTCTCTATCCCTAAAACTGAATCACCTGAACCAGAAATTTCTTATATCCAAATCACAGTTAGCAATTCTGGAGTAGAAATTCCCGCAAAAGAACAACAACGGATATTTGACCCTTTTTACCGGATACCTGAAACTGAAAGTCAAGATAAAACTTCGATTTTTGACGCTAATCAACAGATTCCTGTGGCGGAATCTGTACAATATAGCGGCACAGGATTAGGTTTGGCTTTGGTAAAAAAGTTAGTAGAATACCTCAAAGGTGCGATCGCAGTTAGTAGCGGTCAAGGTTGGACAAGATTTACCGTTGAGTTACCATTAACTTTGTCGCCAGATTCAAACTAAGCCTAAATGCTGGCTTAGTGCTTCGCGCATCACATCTACAGGTACAGTTTCTTTTTGTAACCAAATTTTCAACGCGGCTGCACCTTGCTGAACAAGCATTTCTAACCCATCAATCGCAATCGCACCTTGTTGTTGAGCTTGTTGCAAAAATTTTGTAGGTTGGGGAATATATATTAAATCGTAGGCGATCGCACCTTCAGGCAGATTCTCTATTTCTGCTGCATTTAAAGGTGAGTCATCTACCTTGGGATACATCCCAATCGGAGTTGTATTCACCAATAGATTAGCATGGGGAATAAGTTTTGCTAATGCGTCCCAGGTATGAACTTGTAAATTATCCGCTAGTGGTGAACTACCCCAACTATCACGAAACTCTGTTAATCGCTGTTGGTTGCGTCCGACAACATGAATTTCCGCAAAACCCAGTTGATGACAACCTGCAACCACCGCCCTCGCTGCACCACCATTACCTAAAATTACCGCCACCTTTTGACTCCAGTCTTGGTGATAGGTGGTTTGCAAAGGTGAAATAAATCCTGCAATATCTGTATTTGTCCCTACCCATTGATTATTTTGGCGGGTGACAGTATTAACTGCACCTATAGCTTGAGCTAATGGAGTGATTTCTGCAAGTAGCGGCATAATTGCTTGTTTATGCGGGATTGTCACACTAAAACCTTTTACCCCAATTGCCGCAAAACCTGCGATCGCAACTGCCAAATTCTCTGGGTCTATGGGAAAAGGAAGATATACATAATCTAAGCCTAACTGCGTAAGTGCTGCATTGTGCATAATCGGTGACAGCGAATGTTCTACCGGATGCCCAATTACCCCTAAAAGTTTAGTTGTGCCTGTTATGGTCATTAGTCAATGGTCATTGGTCATTAGTCATTAGTCAATTGTCATTTGTTATGAGTTAATAGTCTATAGTCAAAAGTTATTCTCCCCTGCTCCCCTGCTCCCCTGCTCCTCTGTTCCCCCTGTCTTGGTTGCCAGATTGAAAAACTTGTTCAGCCGTCAAGTTTAATTCTGGGAAGGTTGGCGAGATAATGCGTTCATTACTTTTAAATTGGTTAACTTGGTACTCGCCATCAACTAAAAAGTTAACTGAGATAGTTGGTTGTTTAGGATTACCAATAAATTTACGACCGCCAAGCGCAAGATAATCAACAATCCAATATTCAGGAATACCAATCTCCTCATATTGACCTAATTTTGTAAAATAATCATCTCGCCAATTAGTACTAACTACTTCAATAACTAGAGGAATTGATGCAGCTTGAATTACAGTTGATGATTTCTGCCATAGTGGTTCATTTATCAAATTAGTTTGATTCAATATCAGCACATCTGGTAAATAACCAGATTCATCTTCAGATGGTTTAACCAATGCTTGATTAGGAATAAAGAAAGGAAGATTTAATCTGTCAAATTCTACAGTTAGTTTTCTAGACAAAAACCCGGTAACTTCTTCATGTCCTCCTAATGGCTGTGGGATTTCAATAATTACTCCATCATGTAGTTCGTAACGTCCATTCTCAGGTTTCCAATCGACAAATTCTTGAAATGTTGTGATTTTACGTAAAGCTTGAGTCATGGCTTTATCCCTCGAAGAGTCAATAGTCAATAGTCATTTGTCAAAAGGTAGAATTTCATACTTCATACTTCATACTTCATAATTCATAGTTCTCCTGCTCTACAATTATTAAAGATACTTAACATTTGTTTAAATCATGCAAGTAAGTACAGCCCCCTCTACAAATCCAATTCCTGGGCAATACTGGCAGTGGCGTGGGCATAAAGTTTACTATGTGCGTGCGGGAGAACCAAAACCGCAACGTCCGCCATTGCTGTTGGTGCATGGGTTTGGTGCTTCTACAGACCACTGGCGGAAGAATATCAGTGGATTGTATCAAGATTTTGAAGTTTATGCGATCGACTTGTTGGGATTTGGGCGATCGCATAAACCGAAATTGCAATACAGTGGTGATTTATGGTGCGACCAACTCCATGATTTTATCAGTGAAGTCATTGGTCAAAAAGCCGTGTTAGCCGGAAATTCTCTTGGCGGCTATGCTAGCTTGTGTGTTGCAGCTAAACATCCTGATAGTGCGGCTGGGGTGGTGTTACTCAATAGTGCTGGCCCCTTTAACGACAACCCACCCACATCGGAACCAGAAGCTTTACAATCACAAATCCAACCGCCTAAACAACCTTCACCTATACAAAAACTATTGGGTGATAGTGTGAAATGGATTTTTCAACAACCCTTATCTCAGTTTTTGCTATTTCAATATGTGCGCCAACGTTGGGTAATTCGCCAGACTTTAGAAAAAGTTTATCTAGACAAAACTGTAATTACAGAACAACTGATAGATGAAATTTCTCGGCCTGCTTACGATGAAGGCGCATTTGATGTATTTGTTTCTGTATTTAGCAGTCCTCAAGGCGAAAAAGTTGATGTGCTGTTAAAGCAATTAACTTGTCCTTTATTAATTTTATGGGGCGAAGCCGATCCTTGGATGAATGCTAGAGAACGTTCTCAAAAGTTTCGCCAATATTATCCTGATGTTACCGAATATTTTCTCACAGCCGGTCATTGTCCCCACGATGAAATACCCGATCAGGTAAATAAACTTTTTCGTGATTGGGTTTTGTCTATGAGATGAGAGGCTAGAGATTAGAGGTTAGTTTAAGGAGTAGGGTGCGTTGCGCTTCACGACAACGCACTATCTTTTTATCAATGTGCATTAGCCTACGACATAACACTAAATTTTAACTATTGCTGTACGTATGATTTAATCTCTTTTTCTAGGTTTTCACTAATAATTTCACTACCAACACTTGGCTTCTCAAGGCTTACCCTCACAAAATTTGTTTGGTCTTCAGATGTAAATTTATTATCATTGTTAGAATCTTTAAGAATTTTGATAAAAATTGCATTTTGACTAGGAAGCACTACCCAATTGATAACTTTAGACTTATTAGGCGTAATTTGTTGAAAATTTTTACCAGATAAATCAGAAATATAGCCAATAATTGCATCATCCGTGTTTAGGGTTTTATCTTGATTTGTATCTTGGTCAATAATTTTATATAGCCAAAATTTTATAGACGGCTTACCTGCTATCTTTGATTCTAAAAAATCAAAGGAGTCGATAATTGCTTTTTTATTGAGAAGAAGATGAGTTTCACCATCTTGTTTACGATAAAACACTATGTTATATAATATGCCGTTATCTTTCTCGTAAGAACGCGATGCTATACTAAATCCGCTTTCTTTCTCTTTATTTTGCTCAATGGCATTTACGGGAATCATCAAATAATCTGATTGTTCTTTAATGATCAATTCCCCATAGGCAATTTTTGGCTGAGACTTTTGTTGTGCAGTTGCTTTTGCTCTAGATTCTTCTGTCTTTCTAGTTACAGTAGTGTCACAAGATAATGCAAGTGTAGCGATAATAATTGCTGAAGTAATTGTCTGTAAAAATCTATAATTGCTCATCAAAATGTTCCAGCAGGCTATGTAGTTTTACTATTTTATGCGCTACTGAAAAATTGCCAAGATATCTCTAAAAACCATAAAACCTGGTTCGGGGGAACCAGGTTTTTGGGAATTCACAGGTTTCAAATTTTTTAAACTAACTAATTAATTGAGAGAGTAAACAACTAAGGTGGACTTAACAACTAGCAAACTCAGCAATCTTCGTTTTTCCGCTTTGGGATTTGGTTTTGCCTTTTAAATCTGTTGGCTTTTACCACTTTTAACCATAGTATGCTGAACATTTGCTTGGGCTGATGACGGGAGACATCATAGTCAGTTGCCCTTTAAATTTGGTTATATCTTGTTTGATGTCTTGATATTTAATTTAGCACTCACTTATTGAGGAGTCAGCCCTAGTTTACTAAAGTTGACATTTTGTTTACTTCTGCAATCTTTGTCATTAGTTATTTGCATCAAGGCATAGATCCCCGACTTCTTAAACAAGTCGGGGATCTAATCAGCTTACCAACTCCACATGACTGGGTTTTGATCTAAATGATCGGTGACAATTCGCCCGATCGCATCGATTTCAGCAATTTCATCGGCTGAGAGTTTAACGTTAGCAGCTTCAGCATTATCTTTTGCTTGTTCAGCATAACGCGCACCAGCGATCGCATTTGCTTGGGGTTGGGCAATTAACCAAGCCAATGCTAACTGCGCCAATGTACAATTATGGCGTTCTGCTATCGGACGCAGTTTATCTAAAGCTTGTTGAGCGCGTTCAAAGTTTTCGCCTTGAAATAGTTTATTTGCAGAGCGGTTATCTTCTCGCGGAAATGTTTGTCCACGTTTAAATTTTCCGGTTAACAATCCTTGGGCTAAGGGTGAATAAGCCAAGATAGAAATTTGATTTTCGATACAATAGGGTCTAGCATCTTGTTCAACTTGCCGCCAAAATAAACTATATGGAGGTTGCAAGCTATCAATGCGTCCATATTTTGATGCTTCTGCCAATTGCGCGCCTGAAAAGTTAGAAACACCTATGGCTCTAATTTTTCCTTGCTGTTTGAGATGATTTAAAGCACTGATCGTTTCTTCTATTGGCACAACTTCACTATTATAAGTACCGGAAGGCCAATGAATTTGATAAAGGTCAATATAATCGGTTTTGAGGTTTTTTAAAGAGCGATCGCAAGCTTCAATCACCTGATCATACTTAAGATGGTTGGCAAAAACTTTTGTGGCATACTGTACTTGGTCGCGCACATCTGCTAAAGCTTCGGCTACAATGCGTTCAGAGTGACCTTCACCATAAACTTCGGCTGTATCTACAGTGGTGATTCCGGCTTCAAATGCGGTGCGGATGGCTTTAATCGAATCAGCGTCTTCAATTCCCACCCACATCTTTTTCCCAGCTTGCCAAGTTCCCACAATAATGGGTGTGATTTCTACTTCCGATTTACCTAATTTTCGCTTTTCCATGATGCTTCCCTAATTCATTTCCCCGGATAGTTTCATACTTTAACGGTCTTAGCTAGAAATTAAATCAGAGTTACAGTAGATGCTGATGGATTTGACTACGATATCTGCTCTCAAAGAATGGTCTGTGGCGATAAATGCCTTAGAAAGTGGCAAGACAATCATGTTACTGCGTAAAGGCGGTATTCATGAGAAAAACGGACGTTTCCAAGTTGCTCATGAACAGGTTTTACTTTACCCTACCTATGAACATCAACAGCCGTTCCTGCTAAAATCTGAATATGCCAATCTCGTCTGTCCAGTAACTTCTGGTTGGCATCCAGAAACGGTTCGCATCGGTAGTTGGGCTGAAATTACAGATATTTTGCCAATTAGTGAGGAGTCTACTGTTAATGCTTTACTCCCCTTTCATATCTGGAATGAATATTTTATTAGCGATCGCCTGAAATGGAAACCTCGTCAGCCTTTGTATGTTCTGCTGCTACGAACTTATAAACTACCTAAAGTGCAAGAAATAAGTTATCTTTCGCAATATGGTGGTTGCAAGTCATGGATTGATTTAGCACAGCCAATTAACATCCAAGGTGCAACACCAGTTTTGTCAGATTTTGACTACGCAGAAATCGTCAAGGAAATTCGCACGATTATTGGTGAAGCAGGAGGCATAAGGTAAAACTATTGCTATTGCTAGCATTCACTGTGTCAAAATTTCCTAACGTATCTAACTACGACTATAACTTTTAAGTCTCATCGCTGTGAATATCAACAGTCATCAGCATTTGATGCTTGCACTCAAAAAAATGTTTTGAGCAGATTAAGTATAAGGAGATAAGAAAATTTTACTAGTGTAACTAGCAAAACAAATCATTCGTTATTCAGACATAAGCCAAAAACGTAACTCTTGCTACATACATTCGCAATAACCGCAGATACCATGAGAAAAACATTGCCCTCATAGCCAGTGAACTATCCCTGAGAGGCGTTATATTATCGCGCCTCTCAGCGATTATGAATCATTAAAAGTCACGGAGTGAAAGATATTGAGTTATCAACAGCTTTTTAGCCAAAAAATCGCAGCAAATAGAAATTTTAGAAAGTATTCTTGGTTGATGATGGAGTAATCTTGTTGTGCTGCACATTAAAAAGTTGGGCTGGAGAATCTATCAATTGACTTACGTAATTTTACTAAACCAATTTGTAGGTATATGGACACATACTAAGGAAATCAAAAATTATCCCATAAGGGTGATGTAAGACTTGACAAAAGTCTGTAATTATGCATTTAGCTAAACAATAAGGAGTTTACCATGCATCGACAAATGTGCTGGTTATCTAAGTCTGGCGACAACAGTGAGAAGATTTTATATTTGCAAGTTGAGGCCAGTAAAGGTTGGCGACCCTACACAGCTTATCCTCAATTTGCAGTACGAGATTATCAAATTCCTGGTGGTTCTAAGGGGTGGGCAACTTATCAAAAACTGCTGAAGGCTGGTTGGACATTAGTTCCTAGTGCCAGAGCTAATGAGTTTGGCACTCAAGTTGAATACTCAGAATCAATGGTGCAGAACCAATAGTTGCAATTAGAAAATTGAGTCTTCAAGAATTTTGAAACATCCAACAACGGCAGTACTGCATCATTAGGTGATCTAGCAATAGCTCAGGTAGTTAGAACATTGACAGATGAGAAAATTTAGATAATGAAAGGCTTTTAACCCTGTCACCTGTCACCTGTTCCCTATATCCTGCTATAACTGTCTACCAGCCTCTAGGCGAACCTTCACCGCGAGGATCGGCCGCTGCTTCTAAGCTGCCATCTGCTGTAACTGCGATCGCGTTAGCATTACCCCAAGGAGCTTTTTCTTCCTTGATGTTATGTCCACGGCGGCGTAAGTCTTGCAGAGTTAAAGCATCCAAACCCCAAGGTTCGACACGCAACTCATCAGGAAGCCACTGATTATGTATGCGTGGAACGGAGACAGCTGCACCAACGTCCATGTTGTATTCCAGCACATTGAGAATCACTTGCAAAACCTGCGTGATAATTGTGCTGCCACCAGGGGCCCCCACTGCCATTCGGAGGTGATTATTTTCTGTAATAATTGTCGGAGTCATGCTCGACAAAGGAGTTTTGCGGGGTGCGATCGCATTCGCTTCATTGCCAACTAAGCCAAAGTTGTTAGGTACTCCTGGCGCAGAGGCAAAATCATCCATCTCGTTATTGAGTAAAATTCCTGTTCCTGGTGTCACTACCCCAGAACCAAAACCAAGATTAACTGTAAAAGTCAGGCTGACAGCGTTGCGTTGTTCATCCACAACGCAAAGATGGCTTGTTTCTAGAGATTCGTAGCGAGTAGCTTGCAGTTGTAATATTTTGTTAGGTAGGGGGACGATTTGATTCCCCACCTGACCGAAACCTTTGAGCGTTTCTGGATCTATTGGCTTGATTTGTGATGCCGGTTTCGCCACATCTAAATTAATTTCTTGACGGCGTTTTTTGGCGTAAGCTGGACTGATGAGGGCTTGTACAGGTACTTTAACAAAATCAGGATCGCCTAAATACTGTGAGCGATCTGCGTAGGCAATCTTCATCGCTTCCGTCATTAAATGTAAAGCGTTTGGATAATGCCATCCCCAAGATTTTAAATCAGTGTCACCGATAATATTTAAAATCTGCAATAGATGAACGCCACCTGATGATGGTGGTGGCATTGAACAGATTTTAGCCTTGCGAAAACTACCGCAGAGAGGATTTCGCCAAATTGGTTTGTATGCCTTGAGGTCATCTAAAGTAATTAGACCACCTTTTTGTGCCATATCAGAAGCGATCGCACGAGCAATTTTTCCAGTATAAAAATTTTGGTGATTGTCAGCAATGCTTTCTAAAGTGCGTGCCAAATCGCGTTGCACTAATCTTTCTCCAGGCTGATAAAATTCGCCATTTCGGGTAAATATGGCACTAGCGGCTGAATTCTGGAGGATTACTGGCTTACGGTTTTCGTAAACTTGAATTGAGCGCCAAGTTAGCTGTTTACTTAAAATAAAACCATTTTTAGCCAGAGCGATCGCAGGTTTGACAACTTCCTTCCACGCCAACTTACCATAACGGCGATGCACCTCATACATCCCCGCCACCGTTCCTGGTGTCGCCACCGCCAAATAACCATTCACACTTGCATTCGGACGCACCTTTCCTTGTGCATCCAAATACATATTTCTTGTTGCTTTAATTGGTGCGCGTTCCCGGAAATCCAAAGCTTTCATCTCGCCAGTTTTCTCAGAATGCAGTAGCAGAAATCCACCGCCACCAATTCCGGCTGAAAAAGGCTCAACTACAGATATTGCAAAAGTTGTGGCGACTGCTGCATCAACCGCGTTCCCACCTTTGCGTAACATCGCCAGTCCCGCCTCACTAGCCAGAGGATTAGCAGATACTACCATCCCCTTTTTGCTGCGTAGAGGTAAGGTGGTAGTCGCTGATGCAACTTGGCTGTAACAGAGAACGCTAAGGGAAAAGACAGTAAATACAACCTGTTTGGGTTTCGTAAAGATAGACATTTGTATACTGTTTGGTTTGCTATGTCTTAGCCTATCGCTTGATCTCGCAGTTAATTATTTAAATTTTCATAGATCAATACTTTATAAATTCATGTCAATAACATCATCTCGTTACAATAGAGCAACGAGTGCTTAAACCAGCAGAAGATAATTTTATGGAATCAAAACCACGCGTCTTCAAACAAATCGCTAAAGAAACAACTCTACTGTTTGCCGGGGGGGCTACTGCTGGACTAATCATCTTTGCCCTGTTCGGCGGCCTATGGCACATCGCTCACTTTTGGTGGGTGATGGCAGCAACTACAATATTCTGCGGTTTGTTAGCTGTAATGTTCCGCCAAAACTTCCAGCAGATGTTAAATGCTTTGATTGAGAATGCTCCGTGGATTTAGTAACAAAAGGTTAAATATTTCCTTTCTAATAATAAATGGTTATTTAAAGAAACCCAACAAAAACATATTTACTACACTATATTTATAGCAATTAAATGTAAAATTAAGTACGTATCGAGTAAATAATAAATAAAAATTGATACCTTTAATTAACTTTACTCACTACAACAAAGCCGCGTGTCTTACCTGAAACTATATCTTTAGTATTAATAGCCTTCCATAAATCTGCGGCTTTCACCCACACTGGCGGATATTTATAACGAGAAACATCCATAATCAAAAATCTATCTGTCTGCTCATTGTAAGCGGCAATAGGTGAAATATGCCCACCTTTTTCTTGACCAATTTCTTTACGTAAATAGTTAATTATTACAAAATTATTAGGTTGCTTCAAATTTTCTGATACTAGCTTACGAAACTGTTCTAAATTAGTATCAGCCGCGTGGTAAACCTTGGCTTGGACATCATAACTAGCAATTAATCCTCCTAATTGATCTAAAGTCAAACCTTGACGAGCAACAACTTCAGGCGTGATAACTTTTTTAGTTTTTTCGTTGCTAAAAAAGTTTTCTTGAGTAAACACTCTATAGGGAGAATACTGTGGTGATTCTGGTGCGAGAACTCCCAAACCATTCAGCACCATTACACTACTTGCAACGCCACAGAATGCTTGATTATTTTGAGTGACAAACTGCATACTCAAAGGAAAAAAATCTTCTCTAGCGCGACTTTGAATTAATAGCTTTTCTCCTTCATCGGAATTAAAGGTAATCAAGTTAGATGAGACAGGTAGTGTTTGAGAAATAACCGTTCCGCTTGAAACACAAAACCAAATAATTGCAGCCTTAACAGTTGTTTTAAAAGTTTTATGTAACTTAATATTCATAACTTCTCCATTTAAAAACTTTGCGCCTACCCTGCGGGAAGCCGCTTCGCGTCTATGCGTCTTTGCGTGAGGCTAAACTCTTAGATTTACGAAACTCACGCACAACTTCTTTAATATCTCTTAATTCGCCTTCAACTAAATAATTTAATTGCCGCATTTCATCTGCGGAAATTTTACCAGAAAGTTGAGCGATCGCCTGTCCCAACTCCGGGTATTTATTTAACACTTCTTGCCTTACAATTGGCGTTGCTTCGTAAGGTGGAAAATATTTTTTATCATCCTTTAACACAGCTAAACCTAAACGAGCAATCTGTCCATCAGTAGAATTTCCTGCTACCATATCGACTTGCTTTTGTACTAACGCCCGATATATTAAACCCAAGTCCATAATTTGCGGTGGTTTAGAAAAACGTAAATCGTAAGTTTTCGCTAACCCCGGAAAACCATCATCTCGTTCTAAAAATTCGTAGCCAAAACCGCCGCGCCATGCGGGTGTATATTGTGCAGCCTGAGATAAAGTTTGAACATTGTATTTCTTCGCGTCTTCGCCGCGAATTACCATTGCGAAAGTATTTTCAAAACCCAAACTAGGCATTACTTCCAGCTTAAATTGTTGGGCATAGGCTTGTTTTAATTTCTTATAAACTTCTTTTGGATCATTCAGAGATTTCTGTTTGAGAATACCAGTAAAAGCTGTGCCTGTATACTCGATATAAGCATCGATTTTGCCAGCCAGAATCGCATTATGACAAACAAAAGAACCGCCTAAACGAGGACGACGCGCAACCTTGAGATTGGTTGTTTCTTCTATTTGTTGGGCTAAGAGTTCGCCTAAAATATCTTGTTCTGTAAAATCTTTAGAAGCAACAACAATATCGCCAGTAGTATTGTTAGCGTTGGGGTTACAAGCGGCGATCGCTACTAATAAAGCAAAAGTTAAAATGAAAAACATCAAAAATCTTTTCATTTTTTAAACTTTGATTTTCAATTTTTTTTCAAACAAACCAATTAGCCAATCTGCAAATAATGCAATAATAGCGGCTGGCACTGCCCCAGCTAAAATTAAATCATTATTCACCACTGCAATTCCGCGAAAAATAAACACGCCTAAACCACCAGCACCAATGGCGGCAGCAATAGTGGCAATTCCAATAGCGATGACTGTGGCGACTCTTACCCCAGCTAAAATTACACCTATAGCTAAAGGCAGTTCGACTTGTAACAACAATTGTTGATCAGTCATACCCATACCCCTGCCAGCTTCAATAATCGCTGGATCTACACTTGTAATTCCTGTGTAAGTGTTACGAATTATCGGCAGAAAAGAATATAAAGTCAAAGCTACAATTGCTGGCACAACACCAATACCACCAATTACACGTACAGGAATTAGTAAACCAAATAGTGCCAAACTTGGAATAGTTTGCAATACATTGGCAATACCGAGAATTGGTTGGCGTAGGCGAGTTTGACGCGTGATTAAAATCCCTAAAGGAATGCCGATAAGTGTTGCAATTGTGATAGCAATGCCTACCAAAAATAGATGTTCTAGCGTGTGCTGAAAAATTTCTGGGGCATACTTGATAAGGAAAAAGTCTTTCATAAATTGTCTTGCAGAGAACGCAGACATTGAATAAAAGCTAGGCTTTCTGGATGTTGCGATCGCAGAAATTCCTCCTTTGTCCCTAATACTAGCAGTTCTCCGTCAGACATTAAACCTATCCTTGATGCTAAAACAAAAGCCTCTTGAATATCGTGGGTGACAAAAACCACAGTCTTACCTAGTTCTTGCTGTAACCGTCGAAACTCCTGTTGCAATTCTAAGCGGGTAATGGGATCAAGTGCGCCAAAGGGTTCATCCATCAATAAAACTGGGGGATCTGCGGCTAAAGCCCTTGCTACGCCTATCCTTTGCCTTTGCCCTCCCGAAAGTTCATGAGGATAACGCCCAGCAAACTGTACGGGATCTAAACCTACCAATTGCAACAATTCACTAACTCGCATTTTTATTTGTTTTGGTTTCCATCCTTCTAAACTAGGGACTAAACCAATATTGCGTTCTACAGTGAAATGAGGAAATAAACCAGTTTCTTGAATTACATATCCAATCTTGCGCCGCAGTTTAATTTCATCCCATTGATTTGTAGAAATGCCATCAAATATTACCTCACCTTTTGTTGGCGTAAATAGACGATTAATTAACTTCATTGTCGTGGTTTTGCCACTACCACTACGTCCAAGTAATACTAAAGCTTCTCCTTGATAGATAGAGAAATTGAGATTAGATACTAAATTGCGATGGTTACGGCTAAAGCTGACATCGCGGAATTCAACAGCAATTTGGCGATTTTGCGGCATGGTTGACTGTTGGTAGCTGACTTTAAGTTATTATTGCTGATTTTGGTAGACTCAGCCTTAGCAATTAGAATTCCCTCTAAAAAAGCAAAACCCGCCGAAGCGGGTTATTTCATAAAGTTCACTTAGGTAAATTGAGTTTCTGTACTAGCTATTTCTCAATTTACCGCTAGCAATACTTTAGTTGCAGACTCTCCTGCTTTTTTCAATTTTCGACTTAGTTGAGATACCAACAAAGCCGTGATAGTAAAATGTCCTAAAATTGCCAGAAAAGGTGCAAATGATATTTTATAGTCTCCTGAGGGAGATAAAGCTAATATGGGGGCTAAGACAGAGAATAGCCAGACAATAGGGTGATTACTAGGATTAGAGAAAAACAGAGCTAATATGATTGGTGGTAATACAATGACAGCAATTAGTACTCCACTTGCCCATAATAGCCGTTGCTCATTTTTCATGAACAAAATTAATTGCGTTAAAGCTGCATAAATTACGGCTAAACTACCAGCAAAAGACAATGCAATTAAGCCATTTAGTTTATTATCGTTGCTGGCTTGAGAAATTAAAACCAAGAATGATAAACCTGTAATTGCGATTGCTGCATTAATGGCGATCGCTAAAATTCCCGGACTTTTATCCCCCCAAATTAAATCATAGATTAAACTACTACGTTTAGTTCCTTGGATATAAGAAATGTGTCGATAACGCGCCCATTCTTGTAGTGTTTGACGGCTAGGGCTGACGGCTGCAATTAAATATAAAAATAGCCCAAAGTCTAAAACCATTAGAAGTGCTATATTTTCTTGCAGCAAATAATTGCCAGTTTCGTTAGTAAAAACTAATTTTTGCCAATTAGCACAGCCTAAAGTGATGAGAGTAAAGCAAGCCGTCAGTAAATAACTCTGCTTTTTACTTAAGATTGTAGTGGTAGAACCTTGAAAACAACGCTGCAAAGATTCCCAAATAAAATATGCACCAGCAAAATAAAGCAATAAAGCAAAGCAAACAGTCAGAGCGAAATTATCTCCTAATGGGAACAGAAACCAACTAAAGCCAGTGAATTGCGGGATATCGCTGATAAATTGACGCTCAATTTCAGCATTGGGAATCAAAAAGTATGGGTTAAGTAGCCCAAGTATAGTAACTGGAGTATCAGTAGAAAAATTAGGTGCGATCGCTTGTTTAGTAAATATGAGATAACCTAATAATGTGCCACTACCTAACCAAGCTTGAAAACTTCCTAGCCAAGAACCAACTAAACCAAATAGCAATGCAGCACTGAAATATAAAAAACTAGCACCAAGTATTGCTGCATAAAAACCCAAAATTTGAATTAATGGGAGTTGAGCATTTAAACCTAAGCATAAATGTAACGGAATTGCTACTAGTACCGCAACATAAAATAGAATAGGAACCCCAAGCATTTTTCCCCATAAAATACTTTGTGGTGATTGGGGACTAAGGCGGATAAAATTAAGCGTATCTCGCCTTTGTTCAGTAGCTAAATCATGAATGAGGAAATATGTTCCTGCTACTAATAATCCAAAGCCAGCGATAATACTCAGCCAATTAAAGGCATCAAACGACCACAATTGCCAGTTAATAATGATATTATCTAATCCATCTCTGAGGCATTGGGATGAACCATATTCTGCTGCACCTGTACAATATCTATGGGCAGATATGTTCAACACACGCGAACTTGCAGGTATCTGGGTTAGGAAAGACATAAATAAGATAAATTGACCCAGCAAAGATATAGTGGTTGCTAACAAAATGTTTCGGGTTTTAAGGCGACCTTTCAGTTCTCTAAATAGCTGTGGATTCAAGTTACCTAATTGGTTGATAAAATTTTGCATGGACACTATTACTCTCAATGATTAGTGATGATTTATGCTTTAAGAGGCTAGATATTTATGAGTGATGTCTAACCTCTAATTACTAGCTGCTGACTTATCGCCCCGCTAATAATGCTTTTGTAGCTGACTCTCCTGCTAATTTAACCTGATTGGTCAAATGTAAATTTAACAATCCTAAAACAGTTAACTCAGCCAAAAATGCCATAAAAACTGTTGTTGTTGCTGAGTTTTCTATTCCTAACCAAGGGAATGTAGAAAATAGCCATAAGAAAGAATTAGTTTGGGGCGTGATTTCTAACATTCCTAAAATTATCGGTGGAGTAAACATCACTAAACCGATAGTTCCAATTGCCCATAATGCACGCTTAGGTGTTTTTAGTAATAGCATTCTCTGAGCTATGGTCGTATAAATCATCATCATACACATAAATAAAAGCACTCCTAAAAGAGCTTTCATTCTGCCAATACTGTTTACCCAATCTATGCTGTTGTTATGGTTAATATTTAAAGCTGGAGCCATAACAATCCAAATTAAGTACGGAATGGTAACCATCATAAGGTTAATTGCGATCGCTATTATTACAGGACTATGATCACTCCAAATTAAATCTCGCCACCAAGAGTTATTTTTAACATTATTATGACTAGCAGCTTCTTGATGACGATATCTTGCCCAATCTTGTATTTGTTGACGATGGGGAGACAAAATAACCAGTAAGCCCAATAGTAGAACTAAGTTGAAGAATACTAAAAAGCTAAAATTTTGACTTATCTGGTAATTTAAATCGTAATAGCAGTTCTTGGGTTGATATGTAGGGTTATATGGGCAATAGTTTTTCGTATATTGCAGAGTAAATCCCCAAAAAACTATCTGAGCGCAAGTTACTAGTAAATAACTCTGAGTTTTGCTAATTAGTGTCGCATTAGAACTACGAAAGCGTCGCTTTAATGCTTGCCAAATCCAATATGACCCAACACCATAGTTCAATAAATGAATTCCCAAAAAAGTGTTTGAATTTTTAGCTATTGGTAGATAGAAAAACTGTACATCTTGTACTGTAGATGGGCTACCTGCTTGCATTAAACTTGGGAACAAATACTTGGTCATATCAAAAGGGCTTAACAGCCTTAACCAAGTTGCTGTATTGTGGAGGTCTTGATTATACGATGACATCTGCATGGTTATCATCAAAAAGACCATAACTACACCACTAGCTAACCAAGGTTGAAACCCACTAAACAAAGGGTTCAGCAAGCCAAATAATAGTGTTGCACTATAGAAAAAGAAACAACTAGCAGCCAGAACTATATAAAAGCTAAAAATGGAACTTAAAGCAATTTTTGCCGAAAATCCTGACCATAGATGTAAAGGAATAGCAGCAACAATCATCAGATAAATAACAATTGGTACTCCTAGCATTTTGCCAATCAAAATACTGGCTTCTGATTGAGGACTGAGACGGATAAAATTTAGAGTACCACCGCGTTCTTCTTGTCCTAAATTATTTACTAATAAATAAGTGCCTGCTACTAAAAGAGTATAGATAAAGACTACACATAGCGTCAGAAAAATGTATTGCCAGTGGTCTTGCCACCATATTTGGATGTTTAATTGCTCAATGGGGCAAGATTGTTTATACAATGTATCATTTAACTGCTCTTTTTGTGCTTGTAGAGATACTAGTTCTGTTTTGAATTGTTGAGTTATTGCTATATCATATTTTTTGTTACCGCTATAAAAATTAATTTTTTGCTGAACTTGTTCGATGAGTTGGGAAACTGAACTTAGTTGTTGTTCATAACCTTTACTCAAATTACAATAATTCCCACTCATAGGATATTTATCATTAGGATATTGTCCAATATGATAAAGAAAAAGGATTAATTGAATAACAAAAGAAATGGCTAAGGATAATAAGACGTTAAAACCTTTAAGGCGACCTTTAATTTCTCGAAAAAATTGTGGATTCCAGTTGCCTATTCTGTCTAATAGATTAAGGTACATAGATGAAATTCTCTAAATGTATGCAGATAATGTTTCAGGATGCTTGTTTATGACCCATCTTGAGGAAAATAGTTTCTAAATCTTCTTGAGTGCAATGGAAATCGCTCACGGGAATGCCAGCTTGAATAAGTGATCGCAAAAATTCCGCACAAGCTTCTTGGTTTCCAGAAAAGTTGATTCGGATGCTATTTTTACTAGGAAGAATTTCCCATTCTTCCACTAAAGGATGATTTCGCAATTCGCTAATAACTGCGTCTACTTTCCCCAATGTTGACAACACAATTTGCTGACGTGCGAGGCGTTGGTACAGTTGTTGGAGTGAGGCACTTTCTACCAAAAAACCCAGTTCCATAATGCCAATAGAAGTGCATAATTCTGCTAAGTCGCTAAGAACGTGGGAAGAAATTAAGATTGTCATCCCAGCTTCTTGCAACGCTTTGATAATTTCGCGGAACTGCATCCTGGCGATGGGGTCAAGTCCAGATACAGGTTCGTCTAGTAATAGTAAAATTGGCTCATGGATGATGGTGCGTGCTAAACTCAATCGCTGCTTCATCCCCCGCGACAGGGTAGAAATCAGACTGTTGCGTTTATTACCCAGTTGGATAAGTTCTAAAACTTCATGCAGACGTTGAGTGCGGCGTGGTTCTCGCAAACGATACAGACGCGCAAAATAGTCTAAGTAATCCCAAACTGTCAAATCTTCATACAGAGGATAGTCATCGGGTAAGTAACCAAGATAACGCTTGATAGTTGCATTACTCTTGCCACGTACCATGCGATCGCCATTAATATAAATCTCACCCGTTGTTGGTTCCTCAGCTGTCGCCAACATTCGGATGAGAGTTGTTTTACCCGCGCCATTTGGGCCAATTAGTCCGTATACTTCACCCGCCTGAATTTCTAAATCAACATCATTAACGGCTATATGCCGCTCAAATTGCTTAATTAATCCACAGGTGCGAATTGCTAATTCTTTTACCATAGCTATTAGTGTGCGGCAGTAAATTATACACTAAGCTAGCCTGTTTCTCTAGTTATTGTTCAGGTTGTTTCCAAAATTGAAACTAAATTGATACAAAAGTTATTTCAGCAAATAGCTAGATCCTCGACTTGTTTAAGAAGTCGGGGATCTGAAGTAGAGATGCGAAATTGCTTGTTTCTATAAGGTGAAATACCCATTCGTAACAAAATTGAAATAATCTCACAATAAAACGGGAAAACTATATTTAACCCATAACTGGGCAATTTCCGTGTGAGTCCCGAATATAAAAATGCTAAAAAAATCTTTGGTTAATGCTTTAATTTTGTCTTGTTCTCTAGTTCCCTGGCTGGGCGTGGGAATAGGTTTTGATTATCCAGCCAATGCTTTACCAGGGCAAAGTACGGAAGAAGTTACTACTTGGATGAACGCCCATCCTACATTGCGTCCTGGAAGTGGCGAAAAATTGTATGTTCAGAAGAGTGATACAGCCGCCCAACGCTTTACTTTTCAAGCTTCGGTGTTACCTCCGGGTAAGGTGGAGTTTTCCAAAGACCGCAGCCGGATTCGTTATGAACGCTTGGCTATGTATGATGCTATTAACGGCATGAGCTTTCAACGCTTGCAAGAATCTTTGCGGGTGATTTACGGCTACGATATCTATCAAGATTTTAATCAAGCTCAAGTGGCCTATGACTACCCTAGCCAAGGTGAAGTCAACTCGGCTCGTTTTGCGAAAACTCCGATTAAAGAAGCTTTACAGGGACAATTACGTGTGGGCGATCGCTATGCTTATTGGATAGAAATAGCTAAACCTCGAAACGGTAAAGCTTTTACTGGACAAATGACAGTTTTACTCAAAACTGATGTAAATAAATTACTCACAGAATTGCAAACTCGTTGAACTTTATCCCCCGCCCAAGCCTCCAGATGGCGGGGTTTGCCATACACCAGAAAAAATACTTTCCGTAGCCAGAGAAATTCTAATTAAATCTTCTTTAAGTAGCGGCGGCCAATCTACCCCAGCTTTGCGTCCAGCTACATATAAATGTTGCGTCTTTACACCTAACTGATAAAGCGCATAAATTAATTCTCGGTCTAGGCTGGGTACATCTTTGAGGGCTTCAAACAAAACTTTTAATGCCAACAAAATTGAGGTAATCTGGCCAGGAACAGGTGGTTTTCCCTGCTTCATCCGCATCAATAAAGCATCAGGGTTGTCTTCAGTTGTGATTGTTTGAGATATCAGCAATTTACGGGCTGTGTCGTAATTCATTAGTTAAACACAGATAGACACTGCTAATTTATCAGTGTTTATCTGTTGTTTCAAATACGTTGGCTGGAAGATGGGGCTAGAGGCCTGTGTTTCTTAGGCGCATCTGCACTGGCGGCACACCACCGCAATGAATGAAACAAACAAGTCAAATCCTCTTCCCTATTGCCTATTACCTATTGCCTTGTTTCTTTCTGCCTGAATTTGTCTAACTACTGTCAATGCGGAATAACTCACTCCAGCTGTACCTTCGCCGGGATGGGTGGAGTCGCCAACTAACCACAGGGAATTAATCGGTGTGCGGTTGGCGAAACCAAAGGGGCCAAAAGTGGGTATTCTTTGACCGATGCCCCCAACTATACCGCGATCGCGCCCTGTGTAATGGGCAAAGGTGCGGGGTGTGGCGGCTTCTTGATAAATGATGGTTTCGGGTTTGAGATAAAAATATTGGTTGAGACGAGCGATCGCTTCTTGGGTATATTGTTGTTTCAGCCCTTGATAATCTGGAGTCTGCCACCATTGTTGATAATCAACGAAGGAAGAAGCAATAATTGTCGCTTTACCTTGGGGTGCGCGGCCGTCACCAGGATGGCTGACGGAAACAAACAGGGAATTATTCTCGCCTATGGGGCCGTTGGCATCATACATAAATTGCAGGTGGGGCGGACAATCTACAGGAATGGCACTGGCATCTACACCCAAGTACACAACAAATGCCCCTGATGCTGGTGGTAGTTTTTCTACGCGCTGTTTGTAACCTGATGGAACTTTGTCGCCCAATAGTTGCACTAGGTTTTGGACTGTCACGTTAGCTACTACATGGTCGGCTGTTTCTGTCCAGACTTCGCCTGTTTTCTGGTTTCTGATGACAATAGCGGTGGCTTTGCCGTTTTCAACTTTGATTTGTTCGACGGTATGACGCATTAATAACCGCCCACCATCTCTTTCTAATGCTGCGACTAGGCGATCGCTTAACACCTGCATACTACCTTGCAGATGATACAATCCCTGGGGTAATTGCGACACACTCAATGCCGTTGCTGCATATAGTAACGCTGTCTCTTCCGCACTCACCTGAGAATATAACTTCAATTGCAAATCTAAAAACGTTCTCAAACGCTGGTCATTACCCACTCCGCATAACCTTAAGGCATCACCCACCGTCAACAACGTGAAAGGCGCAGTCATAAAAGTATTGGGACGTACTGCTTGAACTAGCTGCCACAAGTCCCACAAGTTACGCGGCGGTAAAACTGGGTCACGCCCTTGGAATTCCCAACTAGCATCAAATAAAGTCGCTAATAACTGCCAGAAAGGTTCACTTCCTGGAAACTGCCGTTGTCGTTCCTCCCGCCATTTATCTGGGTCGCGCCAAACATTAATAGGCGTGGTTTCCCCTGGGAGATAAACTGCACAAGCAGGGTCGCAAGGAGTAGCTGCTGGTAAATCAATTTCTAGTTCCGAAAAGATGCGGTGGTGAATTCCACCTGCTTCCAACCCGGCTACTTGAGTTGCACCGACATCAAAAGTGAACCCTTGACGCTTAAATGTAGAAGCACAGCCTCCCGGTACAATGGCTTGGTCAAGGACTAAAACGCTGTAGCCACGATGCGCTAATAATGCCGCAGCCGTCAGTCCTCCAATACCTGCACCAATCACCACAACACGAGATTTACTTTTGTCAATAACAGCACTGGACATTGATATCTACTTTATATTTCTTAATATTTCTATTCATAATTTTAGATTACCGAGAAACATTAATTAGGCTTTAACCATTGACTCGTCTCTAATCAAAGCCTTCTACCGTTGTCAAAAACACATAGGAAATTTAAAAGATTCTAGATATCATCTATCCAAATGCATAAATTTTCTTATGTAAATTGGGAGAGATATCAGTATGTTAAAAGATAGTAAAATTTTGGATGTTTTACTCATACCACGGCAAAAGTCTACAAATATCCTGACTTTTGTTCATTTTTGCCGTGACATATGGTTAATGGTTCAAATTCGCGTGATTGCTCATGGCATCCCTCAAAACCTAATCGAATCCGACAAGGGATTGCAGGATACAGAAGCTAAAACAATTAAATTACCCAGAGTCCCAAGCTTAGGAGAGTACATTATTTGGCGAAATCAGAACTTTAGAATTACAAAAGTTACATACTTTCCTGATAATTATGCTTATACGGCAGCTATAGAAATGGAATGGTGCGAAACTGTCTAGCTGCAAAGACTGTGATTAATGTTGCTTGGCTTTCTAGGTTAGTCTTGAAATCGACTTAAAGTATTAGTATTTTTATATACCAATTTTATTGTGTAAAAATTGCTGGGCTTTAGATGCCCGACTTGTCAAAGAAGTCGGGCATTTTTGTTGTCTTATACCATTAGCAAGACTGACGCACCCAGATTGATTGTTGAGATTGCGGAGTCAGCAAGTTTTAAGCTTTGTAACAAAATTCCAATTTTACAGAAATTCTATCTAGCGAGATTGATCAATAAGTATACCTAAGTAGAAATACGAGGTTCCAATCTTACCGTAAAAATGTAGCGTAGCTATTTTGCCAAAAAATAGTAGTACCGCTACTGAGAATTTCACATTTATATCAAAATCCGGCAAAGGTAAATAACAGATTTAAATAATTTTAAATCTGCATAAAACAACTTGACTTTTTACAGGAAAAAACTGGTATGGCGACTATTTTTGGGACTAATTTCAATGACAACAACACAACTCAAAATGGAGTACTTTACCCTAGCCTAGAAGGTACTGCTGCTAGCGATACTATCTATGGACTAGCAGGCAATGATGTTCTAGGTAGTTATTCCACTGCCAACACCGGAGAAGACAAAATGTATGGTGGCAGTGGAAATGACCGATACTATGTCAATAGCAGTGGTGACGTAGTAACTGAGTCTGCAAATCAGGGTACTGATACTGTTTACTCTTCTATTTATAGTTACACTTTGACAGCAAATGTCGAAAACCTAAGCTTGTTCGGTACTGCCTACAGTGGATATGGCAACGGACTCAATAACACCATCTATGGTACGAATTCCGCTAACTATCTCAATGGTGGGGCTGGGGTGGATACTATGTATGGTTACGGTGGCAATGACTACTATGTTGTTGATACTAGTTCTGATGTAGTTACAGAGTTTGCTAACCAGGGTACGGATACTGTTTATTCTTATGCTTCTACTTACACTTTGACAGCAAATGTCGAAAACCTGAGCTTGTTCGGTACTGCCTACAGTGGATATGGCAACGGACTCAATAACACCATCTATGGTACGAATTCTGCTAACTATCTCAACGGTGGGGCTGGGGTGGATACTATGTATGGTTACGGTGGTAATGACTACTATGTTGTTGATAACAGTTCTGACGTAGTTACTGAGTTTGCCAACCAGGGTACAGATACTGTTTACTCTTATGCTTCTACTTATACTCTGACAGCAAATGTCGAAAGCCTGAGCTTGTTAGGCACTGCCTACAGTGGATATGGTAACGGACTCAATAATACTATCTATGGTACGAGTTCCTCTAACTACCTCGGTGGTGGTGGAGGCAATGATACTATTTATGGTGATGGTGGTAGCGATCGCATCAATGGTTATAATACTGCAACCAGCAGCACAGAATATGACACCTTATCTGGTGGTAGTGGGGCTGATAGCTTCATACTCGGCGGTTCCTGGGGTGTTTCTTATCTAGGCGCAGGCTACGCTTCAATTACAGACTGGTCATCTATTGATTATATTGAAGCTAAAGGTACTGCTAGCCAATACACCCTTGGTTATGGCAACTATGAAGGTACTTCTGCTCTTGATACACGAGTCTTCTATCAAGGTGACTTGATTGCTTTAATTCGTGATACAACCAATGTGAACATTGCTACTGATTTCAATTTTGTATAAAAGCTTTTATAGGAATCAGGTTTAAGCAATAGGCAATAGGCAACCCAAAAGAAGACAGGTAATAATGGACTGATTTTTTTCAAAAATCAAATACTAGTCCTATATTTATCAATCAGGTGAATAATTAAAAGGAAAAGGTTCAACAGCATCACTGTGAAAATCTTTTCCTTTTCTTGATGATCACTGCAAACTTGGTAACTCTTGGCAGTGGTGATAATCACAACCAATCAGATTATAGGTATGATTTGGGTGATGGATTTAAGTGACAGATAAGATAAAGGAGTAAGAACTCTGTTCACTCACCACGACCCATGACTTCAACCCTGTTAAAAACTCCGCGTCTCAATTCCCCAACACTACATCAACTGCCCAATGGCTTGACAATCATTGCAGAGCAAATGCCAATTGAAGTTGTCAACCTCAGCCTGTGGATTAGGGTTGGCTCAACTGTAGAATCTGATGCCATCAACGGTATGGCTCACTTTTTAGAGCATATGATTTTTAAAGGAACTGAGCGACTCGCCAGTGGTGAGTTTGAACGTCGAATTGAAGAGAGAGGTGCTGTTACTAATGCTGCTACCAGCCAAGATTACACTAATTACTATATAACTACGGCTCCGCAAGACTTTGCCGAATTAGCACCATTACAAATAGATGTCGTATTTAATCCTAGTATTCCTGATGATGCCTTTGAACGTGAACGTGCTGTAGTTTTAGAAGAAATCAGACGTTCCGAAGATAATCCCCACCGTCGGACTTTTCGCCGCGCTATGGAAATGGCTTTTGATGTACTACCCTATCGCCGTCCAGTGTTGGGGCCAGAATCGGTAATATCTGGGCTGCAACCCCAGCAGATGCGAGATTTTCATACTAGTTGGTATCAACCCCAGTCGATTACTGCTGTGGCGGTGGGTAATTTACCTGTAGAACAATTAATCGAAACTATTGCTGAGGGGTTTACACAGGTACATAACCGTCAACCACCAGCTATATATAGTCAAGCGTCAACTATCAATCCCGAACCTGCATTTACAGAAATTGTACGTCGAGAATTTGTAGATGAAAGCCTTCAGCAAGCACGAATAGTCATGGTATGGCGGGTTCCAGGATTAGCCCAGCTAAATCAGACTTATGCATTAGATGTATTAGCTGGAATTTTAGGACATGGTAGGACATCAAGGTTGGTGAGAGATTTGCGAGAAGAACGCGGATTAGTTTCTTCGATCGCAGTTAGCAATATGAGTAACTTACTCCAAGGTACATTTTATATCTCTGCTAAATGTGCAGTCGAAAACATAGCCGCCGTTGAAGAAGCGATCGCTCAACATATCCGCAGATTACAAACAGAATTAGTCACAGACAAAGAAATTGATCGTGTCCGTAAACGCGTCGCCAACAGATTTATTTTTGGTAACGAAACCCCAAGCGATCGCGCCGGCTTATATGGTTTCTATCAATCATTAGTCGGAGATTTAGAACCAGCCTTCAACTACCCAGCCCACATTCAACAACAAGAAGCCAACGACTTACTCCTCGCCGCCAATCAGTATCTCTGCCCAGCCGCGTATGGTGTAGTTGTCATGAAACCAGTGTAAATTTTAGTCAATGGTCAAATGACAAATGACCATTGACCATTGACTATTGACAAAATCTCATGAATTGGACTGAAATTGATGCCCATATTAGTCGGGTAACTGGCGAAAAATTCCAAACTCAACAACGGCGTTCTGTGAGTGGCGGATGTATTAACCAAGGCTACGCCGTTTCTAACGGTGAAACAACATACTTTGTCAAACTCAACCAAGCATCGCAAGTCGCCATGTTTGAAGCTGAGATGTTGGGATTAAAGCAAATGTTTGCCACAAATAGTATTCGTGTACCAAAGCCGATTTGTTGGGGAACAACTGGTGATTCTGGCTATATCGTCTTGGAATGGCTAGAAATGGGTAGCGGTAACACCAAATCTTGGGTAGAAATGGGACGCAAGCTAGCCGCCATGCACAAAGCAACCAGCCAAAATGGTTTCGGCTGGGAGATGAATAACACTATTGGTTCTACGCCCCAAATCAACACTTGGACAGCAGACTGGGTGGAATTTTATTGCAAACATCGCCTTGGTTATCAATTTCAGTTAGCTAGAAGGCGGGGCGGTAACTTTCCGAAACAAGATGAATTACTAGCAGCAATTCCTGAATTATTAGCCCAACACGAAGTACAACCATCCTTAGTACACGGCGATTTATGGGGCGGAAATGCTGGGTGTACTGTGTTAGGAGAACCAGTAATTTTTGACCCAGCAACTTATTATGGCGACAGAGAAGTTGATATTGCCATGACTGAACTTTTTAGTGGTTTTCCAGCAGCTTTTTATCAAGGTTATAACGAAACTTTTCCCTTAGATTTCGGCTATGAAAATCGCAAAATATTGTATAACTTGTATCACATTTTGAACCACTTAAACTTATTTGGTGGTGGCTATGGTTCCCAAGCAAATCGGATGATTGAGCAAATTTTAAGGTGATTTGGGAGTGCGATCGCCCAGCAATTAAAACAGCTTGTAGGGTGTGTTGTCGCGCAGCGCAACGCACCATTCTATTTACAGGGTGTTAAAACTAAAATCCATAACGCACCCTACTTGCTTACATATAAATCTACATATAATTACTGAACTTTTTCAGTCTCTGTATAATCGCGGTAGGCGTATATTACATATGTAAATTAAATTGAGATGAAGTTGCTCAAGAAAATATATTTATCCTTTAAAAGGTGTGTATAGCAATCATAAATTGATTGCATATATTTATTATTTTTGTTTCCCCTATCTTTTTAATTTAAGGTACTAACCTCGGCTATAAATTAATCAAATACTTATTACCCAATTGACTAATTAGGGTAAATAATTTGGTATGTATTCATCAATATAAGCGCAGTAGATTTTTATCTAACTAGCACCAACTTGTCATACAAATAATTTTATTCAATTACTGCAAGTTATCAGCTTGGCGGTCATTTATGTTGCGCTTATAAAGCCACACAACAAATACAAACATACACATGATTGCCACATCTACACTACAACAATCAGTACAAAATTCCCTCAAGAATTTAAACAACCTTGATTCATTAAAAAAATTATTCTGGAGTCAACTAAATTACGAACGAATAAATCAAGAACTTTCTCGCCGCAAATTCACGGATATCGTTAAAGATGAGATTGAAGGCGACCCTTTATTATTAGCGGTTGGAGGGGCTAACAATGCTTTTCATGTAATTTATACAAAACTAAAATCAGAAAACTTATCCAGAGAAGCTGAAAGAAGAATTGTTAATCAACTTCTCAAAGAACATCCTTATACATTATTCATATTTTCTAACCAATCACAATCGCACTGGCATTTTTTAAACGTTAAATACGATAACTCAATACAAAAGCGTAAACTCTTTCGCCGGATAACAGTTGGACAAGGGGAACAACTACGCACAGCCACAGAAAGAATTAGTTTATTAGATTTAGAACAAATACCCAACGCATCACCCTTAGATATTCAAACACGCCATGATGAAGCTTTTGACGTAGAAGCTGTAACGCAGGAGTTTTTCAGAGAATATCGGCGTACCTTTGAGAAAGTTGAAGCATTAATTCAAGGAATTGGTGGTGATGAACATAAGCGGTTATTTACGCAAAAGTTATTTAACCGTTTGATGTTTATTGTTTTTATTGAGAAAAAAGGCTGGTTGCAATTTCAGCAAAGAAATGATTACTTAAAAGCTTTATGGGAAGACTATAAAGTTAATCAAGCTGAATCTAAATACAATTTTTATCGAGATAGACTTTCACACCTATTCTTTTCCGGACTAAATAACAGCCCAGAATATGACATTACCGGAATTAATAACGGTGGTTTTCTCAAAGACTTAATTGGTAGTGTTCCGTATTTAAATGGCGGACTTTTTGAACAAGACAAAGATGATAAAAATCCGCAAATAATTATTCCTGATGAGTGTATAGATAGTATTTTGCATGAATTATTTCAACGCTTTGCTTTCACCGTTACCGAAAGTACACCGCTTGACGTTGAAGTGGCTGTAGATCCCGAAATGTTAGGCAAAGTTTTCGAGGAACTTGTTACAGGTAGACATGAATCTGGAAGTTATTATACACCTAAACCAATAGTTTCTTTTATGTGCGGGAGGCATTAAAAGGATATTTAAAAACTCAAGTTACAACAGAATCAAGCGATAGTATAGATTTATTTGTTGATGAACATAATCCAGATAATTTAGTTAACCCAGAGGCAATATTAGAAAGTTTACGCAAAGTCAGATGTTGTGATTTAGCTGCCGGAAGTGGAGCCTATTTATTAGGTATGCTGCACGAATTACTAGATTTACGCCAGTGTTTGTTTGCCATAAAAGGATTAGATTCAAATACTGTTTATCGGCGCAAGTTAGAAATTATCGAAAATAACTTATATGGAATAGATAAAGATGTATTTGCAGTTAATATTGCCCGGTTGAGATTATGGTTATCACTAGCTGTTGAATATCAAGGTGCAAAACCAAACCCACTGCCAAACCTGAAATATAAAATTGAGATTGGTGATAGTTTAACTGCACCTAGCCCTGCGACGACTGGAATGATTAGGACTGAATTAGTTAATCAATACAGTCAAAAGAAAGCGGAATATATGCGAACCCATGAAGGAGGTAAAAAGCGAACATTAGAAGCAGAAATCAATGAATTAAAAACACAAATTCGGCTAATAACTAATGGAAGCACTCAAGCACCAACAGGTTTTGATTGGGCGGTAGAATTTGCAGAGGTGTTTGCAGATGGTGGGTTTGATATTCAGGTTGCAAATCCGCCTTATGTTAGACAAGAATTGATTAAAGATTTAAAGCCAACATTACAAAAAGTTTATCCATCTGTTTATACAGGTACATCTGATTTATATTGTTTCTTTTATGCCCGTGCTTTGCAGCTTTTAAAACCAAGTGGGATGTTAGCGTTTATTTCATCTAATAAGTGGTTTCGCGCAAAATATGGGGATAAGTTGAAAAAGCATATTGCTGATAATTGCCAAGTTCACAGTATTACTGATTTTGGAGATTTACCAGTATTCCAAAGTGCTGCTGTCTTAGTGATGATTTTTATTGCTCAGAATCAACAATCAAATGATGTTTTACCCACTTTTACACAAGTAAAATCTTTGAAATCTCCTTACCCTGATGTAAAACAAATTATTCAAGATAGCGGACATATATTACCTTATAATGCTTTAAAAGGTGAAAATTGGACTTTAACTGATACAACCTCTGTCAATCGTTTACGAAAGATGGAAGCAGCAGGTATCCAATTGGGCGAGTATGTCAACGGAAATATTTATTACGGTGTAAAAACTGGTTTTAATAAAGCATTTATTATTGATGGGGCAAAACGGGCAGAACTTATTAATCAAGACCCTAAAAGTGCAGAAATCATTAAACCGTTAGCTATTGGCGATGATGTTCGTAAGTGGCAGATAAATTATAAAGATAAATGGTTCATTTATTCTCCTTGGGATTTAAAAATAGATAATTATCCTGCTGTAAAAAATCATCTTCTTAAATGGGAACAAGAACTAAAAGCACGCCCTGAATGTCGAGACGGTCGATATAACTGGTGGTGTATGGCACGTTATGGAGCAGAATATGTAGATGCTTTTAGTAAGCCTAAAATTATCTATCCTGTTATCGCTAAAGAACCGCGATTTGCCCTAGATACAAAAGGAGTATTTATTAATGATAAATCTTTTATTATTCCTATCCCAGAACTTTACCTCTTAGGAATACTAAATTCTTCATTGATATGGGATTACCTTAAAAGCCACTGTTCTGAACTATTAGGTAAAAGCATCGAATTACGCAGTATTTACATGAATAAAGTACCTATCCCCAACGCATCAACTTCTGAACGCGAAGCAATATCCAAACTAGTGCAAAAATGCCTAGACGCAAAAGGCGTTAACTGTGAAGTATATGAGAAAGAAATAGATCAACGCGTCGCCGCCCTCTATGGACTGTAGGACAATAGAGAAAACAACAATCTCACCTACAGTATTAAGAAAAATTGAGGAAAAAACTATGCAATCAGCTTTACGTATCACCACCAAAGTTTTACCAGGAAACAAAATAGAAATTGAAGTCCCCGAAGCACAAATAGGCGATAGCGTAGACGTATTCGTGATTTTGCCAGAGAAAGCAGCAACTAAAAAGCGTTCAGCAGTAGATATTCTTAACGAGTTACCTGGGAGACAACTTTTCAAAACTGCTGAAGAAGTAGACAAGTATCTAAAAGAGGAACGTGAATCATGGGAAGATTAAATATTCCAGATTCAAGTTTAGTATATGTCGATACATCACCAGTTATTTATAGCGTTGAAATGATAAAGGCTTTCGCAACGTCTCTAATTTATCTGTTGTAATTCTTAGTGAAGTTTTAACATCTTGAAACTAAAATCATATCCCCGACTTCTTGAAGAAGTCGGGGATATATACATCAGTAGTAAATTTGGCTAAAAAAAGTAGAATTCCACTTACATAACTTATTGATTACGAGATTCTAAGTATTTCAATATCTAAATTGCATTAGAGATTGTTTGAAAAGTATCAAACTGGATCTTGATCCCCCCTAGCCCCCCTTAAAAAGGGGGGAATCATTGCTCAAAGTCCTCCTTTTTAAGGGGGATTTAGGGGGATCTAAAAATATTTGATACATCACTAGCTACTTTTATAAAAATCCTCTTGGCTAAATTAGTTAAAGCTTGAATTGCTGTAGTGTTAGATTCTATCAACTTCTCAAGCTCTTCCGAATAACTCATATTTTTATTCAAACTACCATATCAAGATTATGCCTATACATGACATTATAGACAATCGCAACCACAAGCTAGTAGACCAAATAAAACGCATTCTCGACTCATCAGAAGCAGCACATTTCGCAGTAGGTTATTTCTTCATTTCCGGCTTTACAGCCATTGCAGAACGCCTTGCTAATATTAAAGAATTACGCTTATTAATTGGCAACACTAGCAACCGCGAAACTATTGAACAAATTGCCCAAGGCTATCGCAGATTAGAATTAATTACCGATAAAATAGAAGCGCAAAAATATCCTAAGCGTAGTCAAGAAAAACAAATAACAGATAAAACAGCAGAGAATATTCGTTCCAGCATAGAACTAATGGATCAAACTGATGAAGCCGAAACACTAGTCAAAAGTTTAGTACAAATGATAGAAGAAAAACGGCTTCAAGTTCGCGTTTATACTAAAGGGAATTTACACGCTAAAGCTTATATTTTTGACTACGGTACTGTTTTTGATAATAAAGGTAGACCTTTAGAACGTACCGAAAAAGGAATTGCCATTGTCGGTTCATCTAATCTTACACTCTCTGGAATTACTCATAATACAGAATTAAATGTCATGATTCATGGTAACGATAACCATACAGAATTAACCCAATGGTTTAATGAACTCTGGGATGAAGCGGAAGATTTTAACGAAGCCTTAATGAGAGAAATGAAGCAATCTTGGGCAGGTTTACCTGTTCGTCCTTATGATGTTTATTATAAAACTCTATATACTTTAGTCAAAGACAGGTTAGAAGATACCGCACCTAAAAATTTAATTATAGATGACGAAATTAGTAAACAACTAGCTGAATTTCAAAAAGTAGCCGTTAATAATGCCGTCCAAAATATCAGAGATTATGGCGGTGCTTTTGTTAGCGATGTCGTAGGGTTAGGTAAAAGTTTTATTGGTGCTGCAATAGTTAAAAGGTTTGAACAAGAAGAACGCGCCCGTCCTTTAATTATTTGCCCTGCACCACTAATAGAAATGTGGGATAGATATAATGAAGTTTACCACCTAAACGCTCGTGTTCTTTCAATGGGAATGTTGAAAGAAGATGATGAAACCGGAGTCAAAGTTTTATTAGATGACTTTCGATTTAAAGATAGAAATTTCGTGCTAATAGACGAAAGCCATAACTTAAGAAATCACACAACTCAAAGATACAAAGTAGTCGAAGCTTTTTTAGCTGCTGGTAAACGTTGTTGCTTATTAACAGCTACTCCGCGCAATAAAAGTGCTTGGGACATTTACTACCAGTTAAAATTATTTCACCAAGATGATAAAACCGATTTACCAATAGACCCACCTAATTTAAAAGAATACTTTCAATTAGTAGATAAAGGAGTTAAAAAATTACCAGAATTACTTTCTCATATTCTAATTCGTCGTACCCGCAATCATATCTTACGTTTTTACGGTTTTGATTCTAAAACTCATCAAAAAGTTGACCCGTCTAATTTTAGAGAATACCTAGACGGAACCCGACGTGCTTATGTCATCGTTGGTGGTCAACATCGCTTTTTCCCGAAACGCGAACTAGAAACTATTGAATACAGCATTGAAGATACATACCAAGGACTTTATCAAGATTTACGCCAATACATGGGTAAACCGCGTAAGAACCTAACCCCCAAACCCCCTTCCCTACAAGGTAAGGGGGCGCAAAATCAACTTAGCTATGCGCGTTATGGACTCTGGAACTATGTTTTAAAAGATAAACAAAAGCAAGAACCTTATAACACTTTACAACGTGCAGGTTCTAACTTGCGGGGTTTAATGCGAGTATTATTATTCAAACGCTTTGAGTCGAGTGTTTACGCTTTTAGACAAACTATTAAAAAATTACTGATAGTGCATGAAAGGTTTTTAAAAGCATTATCTCGAGGATTTGTACCTGCTGGAGAAGAAGCCCAAACTCTGCTGTCGGAAGATTATAACCAAGCAGAAGAACAAGATTTGATGGACGCATTAAAACAAGTATCTAATAAATATGATTTATCTGATTTTGACGCGGAGAAATTACAACAGCATATTGAACATGATATAAAACTGCTGGAAAAAATTTTGGTTTTAGTCGAACCCATCACCCCTGATAAAGATACTAAACTACAGACTTTAATTCAATGGTTATCTAAACCCAATCTTCGAGATAAAAAACGATTGATATTTACTCAATATGCTGACACCGCCAAATATTTATTCGATAATTTAAACCCAGATGGTCAACATAAAGATATTGATGTAATTTATAGCGGTAGCAGCAAAAATAAAGCAAGGGTAGTAGGCAGATTTGCGCCTAATGCAAACAAAGAATATAAATTTAAACCCGGAGAATCAGAACTGAATACATTGATTGCTACTGATGTATTAGCAGAAGGTTTAAACTTGCAAGATGGTGATTTAATCATTAATTATGATTTGCATTGGAACCCAGTTAAGTTAATTCAGCGTTTTGGGCGTATTGACCGCATTGGTAGTGAAAAAGATGTAATTTATGGCTATAATTTTTTACCAGAACTCGGAATTGAACGTAATTTAGGATTAAAACAAAAGCTGAAAAACCGAATCCAAGAAATTCACGACACTATTGGCGAAGATGCTGCTATTCTTGACAAAACAGAACAACTGAATGAAGAAGCAATGTATGCCATTTACGAACAAAATGGTAAACAGTTGAGTCTATTTGATAACGAAGATGAAGATAATTTCTTAGATTTGAATGAAGCCGAAGAACTTTTGAGAAAGTTACAAAAAGAAGACCCTGGAGAATTTGAACGCATCGCCAATTTACCGCATGGTATTCGCACGGCTAAATTTTCGATGAACAAGGGTACATATATTTTCTGTGAAGCTTCTGATCCTAATCGACCTGATATTAAAGGCTATCAGCAACTATTTTTATTAGATAATCAAGGTGAAATAGTTTCTAGAGATATCCCTCGGATATTAGGTGCAATTAAAGCTGATGATACTACCCCTACTTTGATGCTTCCCAAAGACCATAACGCTGCTGTGATGCAAGTCAAACGTCTATTTGCAGAAGAAGTGAAACATCGTCAAGCCGAAAGAGAGTTTAGTCAAGGTTTAACTCAAGGACAGAGATATATTCTGCGAGAATTGAGGATGTTTTTTAAATCAACTGCTGACGAAAATTTAAAAAGCCAAATCAATATTTTAGAAAAAGCTTTTCGTGCTTCGGTGAATCAAGCTATTAATAGAGAGTTAAATAAACTGCGGCGAGATGCTTTCACAGGTGAAGAATTGTTTAAGCAACTCGTACATATTTATAATCAACATAATATGAAAGAGTTGCTAGAACATGATTTGCCGAGGTTATCGCAGGCAATTCCTATAATTATTTGTAGTGAGGCTTTGGTTTAGTAGAAAGCGGTGCGTTATCCGCATAACGCACCCTACCAAACCCAATCAGAATAATATTAATTTCGCTTTTTATGCAATTTAGTTAATCTATCTTTCAAGACTAGTTCTTGCTGTGTATATTCCAATGTCTGCGCGATCGCAATTGCTCTTTCGTAAAAATTACGCGCAGTAGAATAATTACCTAAGTTCTCGTATAACTGGGCATAAGATTCAAAAGATTTCAATTGTTCTGGTAGATTTTGTAATTCTTGCGCCAAAATTAAACGCTGTTGCAGTAATTCAAAAGCGCGTTCATTGCGTCCTACGGAACTGTGCGCTTTGACTAAACCATCAATGGCGCGTAATTGATTGGTGCGATCGCCATTCATTTTCGCCATCCGCATTGCCGCCCCATAAGTACCAATGGTATCTTGATAATTTCCAGCAGCAAGATAGGCATCACCTAAATTATTGAGAGTGTTAGCTTCACCAATAGCATCACCTTTTTGACGGCGATAAGTTAAAGCGGTTTCATAAATTTTAATCGCTTTATTGTAATCACCCAATCTGGCAGTTACTAAACCTAAATTACTCAACGAAAGTCCTTGACCTTCGATGCTTTTTACATCTTGAGCAATTTTTAATGCTTCTTGAATTGTGCTACCAGCAGCTACAGTTTCACCCTCTTGCAGGAGAAGTGCAGCTATATTATTTAGTCCGAAAATTTGCGCTTGAAAATCTTTGGTATCACGCGCGATCGCTAATCTTTTACGTAAAGCATCTTCTCCTTCTTTATAACGTTCTTGTTGAATATAAGCCTTGGCTAGTAAATCATAAGTTAAACCTGTAGCTCTATAGTCGCTAATTGAGTGATAAATTTCTAAAGCTTGCAAGCAAGAATCAATAGTTTTATCAGCGCGTCCTGACTTATATTGTTGTTCACCAATCCGTAGCAAACTATCAGCTTTATCTCTCGATTGTTGCCAACTGGAACTGCTTAACGGACGATGAAGTTGTTGTGTAATATCGCTAGCCTTCGCTGCGATCGGACTCAATAAAAAAGTAAACAGTAAAAAAGAAAAACTAAAAAATTGAAATGAATCCACTCGTCGCCAGGTAGCGACACCCTTAAGAAGCCAAAATCCATAGCTTCTGGAGTCAAACTTGGTAGCGGAATCCAAAACAGGATGTTTTGGGAATAAATGCCGTTGCTGCATAAAACTTACCCGTTAAATTTCGGTTTAGAGTATAAAGTTTCTGTAAAAGTTTTATTTGTTGCGGCATAATTACCATTAACATCTGCAATATTACGTAGTAGATGATGAAACTAAATCTTCGCCCAAGTATATAGCGCGGATGTCAGCAGGTAATTTGTCCTCTAGCATACGATAGCCTTCCTGAAGAAAATTGGCTACTTCGGCAGGGGCAATTCTTTCGCCTTCTGCTTGCAGATACGCAGCAATTCTCGTTTCACTCCAATGAAAAGTTTGCGCCATCAACACCATCAATCTTAATATTGGCGGTAATTGGTCTAACGCCTTTTCTACGTAGCACCATAAAGGTGGAGAAGTAGCTTGCAAAGAATAATGAATAGCTTCGGTTGGTGGTAATTCAATCTCGTTAATACAAAAAGCTGTGATGTTAATCAGCCAATTTTGTAAAGTTAAGCCTTCATGGCCTGGCGGCGGGTTTTCTAAGTCAAGACCGCCGAGTTCGTAATAAATATGTCGCCAAGTCATGGCAAACAGATAATCTGCCTGTACAGGCGATCGCGCCGAATGTTGAATTAAGGTGTAGACTATCGGGCTATAACGGCAAAAAATCGCCGTAAAATACTTGCCAGTCTCAGGATATCGCTGAAATAAACTCAGCAGTTCTTGGTCACTGTGATGAAACAGCGACTTCACAAGCGGATGATTAGTTTCTGGAAAATGAGGAATTTGCATAAGCCTTCAACTGATAGTTGTTAAGATAATGTTTATAACAACAGCCCCACAGTCAAACCCGTAAAGTCTTAATGTAAGTCTGGTTGCTACCGAAGCTCAGACTACTTTAGTATTGGTACACTAGAAACGAGGACTTAATTTTAGTCTTTATCGATAAAAATAAAAGCGGCTCCCTTATACAATCTTTCATTTGTTCATGGTTATAGCAGCTAATGTAATGCAGTTTTCGCTTGCTCCGTTGACTCTAGGCTCATTTTTACCATCCCTGCCCTTGGATAGCTTATTCTCTACTCAAGGCATCATGGTGATGCTGCTAGCAGCATATGCTGGTGCAATGTGGATGTTTCTCACTAGCGCACCCAAAGTCCACACCGTCATGGTGTCAGATTTAGAAATTGCGCGACAGTTGTACGAAGGGCTGTTAGATTTGCCAGCCGCCGAAGTGCCTTTGCACTACTACTACAACTATGAACAAACCATTGGCGCGGCGGGGATTGACCCTTTATATATGTCCGCAAGTCCCAGTTGGTCTAGCAAAACAATGAATAATGCCAGCGAAGGGCTGTGGTATCAATTAAAGAAAAATACCCAATTACACGTTATTACAGGGGCAAGTCTAGGTAACAAAAACCAGCAGCGTCACGTTTGTTTCGATCGCGACTGCTTAGAAATGATTTTGATGCGGGTAGAAACCCGTGGTTTAAAATTCAAAATTCGCAATCAAAAGCCACTAAATTTTTTAGTTAAAGACTACGAAGGGCGCGTCATTGAATTGGCTGAAGTAGCTAATTAATATTAGTTATTACAAGTAGGGTGCGTTGTGGCTTTGCCCAACGCACCTTATTTATTAGGCATCAGTTCTTTTGATTTCTGAATTGGAGAGTGAATGAAAACCGTTGAACAATTAAAAACTCGCATTCAAGAACTAGGTAAACAAGCAGTACATTTTAGTCAACAAGCGGTAGAAATTAGTAAAACCAACCGCGAACAAAGTAAAAGTTTAATGAGGCAAGCTAAAGAAGCTAGTAAACGCTGCCAATTGTTAATACAAGAGTTAAAAAGACAAAACGGGTAAATATTCAGTAGGGGAGTCAGTGCTTTGTGTGGGTTCCCTGCGTTGTAGCCAGTGGTGTTGTGTTACTGCTATGCAAAGATTTAGGCGTTTCTGAGAATGAGGAATAGCCGTAACGTACCAATCAATATGGTACGTTAAGCGTTACTATAACGCACCATACAATTTAAGGGTTTACTGCCTTAACTCAATTGTTCATACTTAAATTTCCCTTTAATGAACTTGTTGAAGTATTGACCATCAGACGGTGCGTTCTCTAGACCGACTTTGACTTCAGGTGGTACTTTATAATATTCGTACACACCTCCACTGTTAAATTCAATGGTCAGTGTTTGAGTTTTTGCATCATAGCGAAATTCCTTAATAAAGCTGCCTTCCGGCTTGAGTAAGGGGAAAGCAATCACATCCCGAATACTGGCAGAATCAGTTAATAACATTACTAACCGATCAATTCCAATACCTAAACCGCCTGTGGGTGGCATTCCATATTCCAACGCTGTCAGGAAATCTTCGTCTACGCCTTGGGCTTCTAAATCACCAGCTGCTTTTCTTGCTGCTTGGGCTTCGAGACGTTCTCGTTGGTCGATAGGGTCTGTCAATTCTGAGAAACTGTTAGCAGTTTCCCGTCCCACAATAAATAACTCAAATCGTTCTACTAAACCGGGTTGAGAACGGTGCGGTTTTGCTAATGGCGAAATTTCTACCGGATAGTCAATGACAAAGGTAGGCTGAATTAAGTTAGTTTCTACCTTTTCTTCAAAGGCTAAATTTAGTACCTTACCAATTGATTGGGCTTCATCTACTCCAGGAATCCCAGCATTTTTAGCTGCGGCTTTTGCGTCTTCCAAACTTTGGAAGGAATTGAAATCTAAGCCTGTAGCTTCTTTAACTACATCTTGCATTGTCACCCGTCGCCAAGGTGGTGTTAAATCTACAGTTTCGCCTTGGTAGGTGATTTGCAATGTGCCGAGAACTTCTTGGGCGACGGTGGTAATAATTCCTTCCGTCAACGCCATCATATCGTTGTAGTCGGCGTAGGCTTGGTAAAGTTCGATTGTGGTAAATTCGGGGTTGTGGCGGGTAGAAATTCCCTCATTACGGAAAATTCGCCCTAATTCAAACACTTTTTCAAAACCACCGACAATCAACCGCTTGAGATGGAGTTCTGTAGCAATTCGCAGATACAATTCCATTTCTAGGGTGTTGTGGTAAGTGATGAAGGGACGTGCATCTGCACCCCCGGCTTCACTTTGCAAAACTGGCGTTTCAATTTCGAGAAAATCTCGCTGTTCTAAATAGCGGCGAATACCTGCGGTAATTTGGGCGCGACGGCGAAAAGTTTGCCGGACTTCGGGGTTAACAATCAAGTCAACGTAACGCTGACGGTAGCGTTTAGCAATATCTGTCAATCCATGCCACTTGTCGGGTAGGGGCAGTAAGGATTTTGTGAGGATGGTGTATTGTTTGACGTAGACTGATAACTCGCCCTTTTCAGTCCGTTTAATAGTACCTTTAACGCCTAGAATATCGCCTACATCTGTAAGTTGCTTGAGGTGGTTGAAAGCATCAGCATCAATCTCTGCCATGCTTTCTTGAATCCGACTTTTCTCTAGATAAAGCTGTATATTACCAGTTTCGTCTTGCAAGGTGAAGAATGCTAATTTACCAAAAACACGCCGCGCCATAATCCGTCCGGCGATCGCAACGTCTAAATCAACTTCTTCACCGTTGGCTAAATCAGCAAATTTATCTTGCAACTGTGCTGCGTGATGGCTAGATTCCCAACGATAGGCATAGGGATTAGCCCCTAACTGCTTGATCTGGTCTACTTTTTCCAGCCTTGCGGCACGGAGATCTTCTTCCGACATGGTAACGAACTAGAATAGGGCAAGATTAATTATAGATGCTGCAAAAGTAGACAGTAAGAGATTTTTGCGCTTGGGAAATTTGAGATGCGATCGCTTAAGGAATCCCATTATGACACAAACCAATGTACGCCTATGGAATGTAGATGAATATCATCGGATGTTGGCAACAGGTATAATTACAGCCGATGAAAGAGTGGAACTGATTGAGGGGCAAGTCATACCCATGAGTGCGAAAAATCCCCCCCACGCCGCTACAACTCTGTGTGCATCTGACTACCTGAAGCGGCTGTTGGCGGAAGTCGCTTTAGTGCGTGTACAAGACCCCATTCAGTTAAGTCAATACTCGGAACCTGAACCAGATATTGCCGTTGTCCGCATCAATTCACGAAAGTACGTTGATCATCATCCTGCGCCTGATGAAGTGTTTTTATTGATTGAAGTGGCGGATACAACACTAGAAAGCGATCACCAACAAAAAGCTCCTCTTTATGCTCAGGCAGGAATTATAGAATACTGGATCTTAGATGTAAATCAGCGTCAGGTTGATGTTTTCCGGGAACCTAATTTTGCAGATTACAATCAACAGTTAATTTTAGATGAAGATGTATCAATAAACTTGGTTGCCTTTCCAGAAATTGCAGTTCAAGTTAGTCAACTGTTTCCATAAGTTGAGCGATCGCTTTTTGCTGACACAGATGTAAACTTACAAATCTCATCACTTTACTGTGCAATTACATCAGCTATTTTTGTCCTATTTGTAGAGAATGCCGAGATAAAATTCCCTTCATTTTCAAGTTTGTCAATTGCATAACAGCTTTAATCATACTTTCTTGATCTGGATGTAAATCTAAACTTTCTAAAGCTTGATAAATATTATTTCCAGCCTGTAACTTTTCTTTGAGCTTGTCACGTTGTGCTGAACTTAAAATTTTAGTAATTTCTTTGTTGCGACGTTGACGCAAAGCCTGAAGTTGTTGGCGTTCTTGCGGAGTAAAATCAGCTTCAGAATCAGAAATTAAGTAGCTGGGAACAAAGCTAGCTTGAGTCAAAATCATACTAGAGTTAGCCTGAAAAGGTGTAGCTAAGGCAATTCCCGGCATGAAGATGACAAGGGCCAGAATATTAGCTAACACAGACAGCCATTTGGGAAAATTAATTACCATTTTGAGGAATGCCTACAGGAAATTTCATGCTGAAGTTAAGCAAGATTCAAGTTAAAATTTTGAATCTTGATGGTAGTTTAGATAATATTGCTGCCAATGTGCAAAAGGCAAACAGCAGGATACAGAAGGCAAATTTTCTGGAATATTGATTTCTGCCAAGCTGTCCTAAAAGTATTATCGGTGATTAGGGAATCTCAAAATATAAATCAGGCTACAGAAATTTTGCTTAAATAAGTAGGTCAAAAGCCTATGTTTAAAAAATTCTTATTTAAAGCTCTATTTTATAAAAAAGTCTTATATTTTACTAAACTTAATCAATAAGTGTAAATAAAAATAACCCAGTGCAGGATGGGCATTATAACGCCCATCCTGCACTCTACTGAGAATTTTTCATTCTATTAATTTCCTGTTGTAATTCTTCAATTTGCCGACGTAAATTTTCTGCTTCAGTTGCGGAGGTTTCGGATGCCACATTTACTGCACCTTCGGCTGGCGATCGCGGATAGTGACCTCGGCGAATTTGCTGATATTCTTCGGATACTGACCAATCCCTTAAATAACGTATGCGTTCTACAGCAAAGGGATGGGTCAACATGATGCCCTGTGCGCCGTTGTACATCAAAAACTTATATATTTGATTCAGCCCATCTTGGTCTAATGCGTGATAACTTTCTGACTGCTGAATAAACTCCTGTAAACTACATTCGTGGGCATATTTGTGACTACCGCCAGACACCTTCATCATTGAAGACATTACAGTATTTAAGTCATCAACTACTAACAATGCGGCACGATCTGCTGTCAATTCAGCCTTCCGCCGCCATTCAAAAAAGGCGTAGATCAAGGCTTGTGAAACGAAATTCCCGATGCCAAAGGTTAATTCACCCAAAGCAGAAGCAGCACTCATCGCCCACATCGCCATTTGAATTAAAATAGTATGACCACATTTAATATGCCCCAGTTCATGGGCTAGCACCGCCCTAATTTCGGCTTCATCTAGTAAGTCTAGTATGCCTGTATTTATGACAATAAAAGGGTTCTCTCGCCCTAGAGCATAACTATTTGCTTGCGGGTCTTGTGAAACAAACAGTGCTGGTTCTGGATAAATGTCCAAATCTCGCACACATTCCCGAAATATCTGATAAATAGTGGAATATTGCCTCGGCCCTACTTGGATGGCGTTACCCATTAGATAAACTAACTGCGGGCGTTCGTAGACAAATTCCACAAACTTACGGGCAATTAAATCGAATCCCGGTAAATTGCGTAAAGCTTGTTCAGCTTGGCGATCCAGTGGATGCCTGAAGGCTTCACTGGAAATTCCTGTGTAAGTTGGCATAATTTAATTCAGTGAACAGTGAACAGTGAACAGTGAACAGTCTAAGTTATCAGTTTAATAACTGGTAACTGATAACTGTTCACTGATAACTGAATAATAGAAATGGGGCTAATGGAAATAAACACATCATTTTGTATGGGATTGGAAGCGTGTGATTGAGGCAGAAGTTCATTTGTCACTACATAACTTCCTGCGATCGCAGGCGGGGTTCCCTTCCTGGCCCCATCATTTGACGATGGCACGGTTGGTGGCACGCGCCTTGCGTTTAGGACGTAGTGCTTTAATTCAAGTCGGGGCTGCTTGTGGTTATCAAGGACGATATCGCACTAGTTTTGTCGCATCAGCATTGATGTGGCAAGGCCCTGTAATTATTGTGGCTCCAGAAACAGTGCAACAACGTCTGTTGCAAGTAGAAATTCCCCGCTTACAACAGTGGTTACAAGTTCAAAAACCAATCAGGACAGGTGACGCTTGGCCTAATTCGGAGTTCCAAGGACTACTCCTCACTTCCCCAGAAGCTTGGTTAAAAGGGCAGTTAACATCTTCTGAAGCTTTTCCCCCAGGTATTCCTACAATTATTGACGGAGTAGATGATTTAGAAGATTGGATACGTGATCAGCTAGTCCAAACTGTGCAACCTCAAGACTGGGATGAACTCATGCTTGCTTGTCCCAATCAAGCCCAAGCAATTGGGACTGCTAGAACACAGCTAACAAAAGAAGTATTTAAGCACCCAGCGAACCCTTATGAGTGCTATCTCATCTCCCAACCAGAAGCAGAAATTATTAATGGTCTTTTTTCGGAATTAGAGCTACATAAGATTCCTGAAGTTTGGCAAAATTTCTGGGAGCAATTTCAATGCAGTAATGAAAATTCTTTTGTCGATTGCCCACCCCATCTTTTTTGGACGACTATTGCCCGCCGGCAAGGCTTATTTTCGTTAAATTATGCCCCGATTGAACTGGGCGAAATTCTCTCACCGATTTGGCAACGACAGCCAGTAGTTTTAATCGGTAGTGCCTTAGAACCAGAAACAGAAGCTCCTGTGTTTCGGCAACGCCTGGGATTAGATGATGTAACTTGCTTGAAATTTTCCTCCGATAGCCAAGCCGAAGCTATTCAACTGTATGTACCCCATCAGTTACCTTTACCTAACACACCAGAATTTCAAGCAGCCTTTGTTCACAAAGTTCGCACTTTGCTATGTCTGAGTGCAACAGCCCCAGGATTAACTGTGGTTTTAGTGGGGGATGTGCCACTTAAGGCTCAAGTAGGCGCAATTTTGGCATCAGAGTTTGGTTCACGGGTGCAGGTAGAAAAAACCTGTTTAGATGAAAATGGGATTTTAATTAGTGGTTGGGAATATTGGCGAGAACATCAAAATGTTTTACCCGCGCCCCATCTATTAATTATTGCTACATTACCCTTGCCATCTTTAGAAAATCCGCTAGTGGCTGGGAGGGTAGCACATTACAAGCGATCGCACCAAGACTGGTTTCGTTTATATTTATTACCATCGGCTTTAAATGAACTGCAACGAGCGATCGCTCCTGTCAGAGAAAATCAAGGTGTGGTAGCTTTACTCGATAGCCGAGTCGTCAACCGTAGCTATGGCTCACAAATTCTAGCGGCTCTAAGTCCCCTAGCACGCATTAACTACCTAGATCCCAGCCTATTTGCCAACCCTGACAAAGAAAATTCTGCTTAAGAAGAGTCCAGAGTCAACTATTGCCTATTGCCTCTAACATTTACATTTTTTCAACATAAGTGCGATCACCTCTGTACAAACGCTATCATCAGCTTGTTCGCACATTTTGAACCTCATAAATTGCCTTAAAGATGCGATCGCATCTTTGGCATGATAAACATAAACGCAATTTGAATTTTTGAATTAGTAATTATGGGTGAAGCAAAACGTCGTAAAGAAACACTGGGAGAAAAATACGGTCAAGAAGAGCGTATTTTAACTTGGATTCCGATTACAAAAAGGCAATCCGAATTGTTTGTGACTTGGACTACTCGTGGAGCCTGGATTGGAATTGGCGGTATGGTTGTTGCTTGGGTAACTATCCGTTTTATTGGCCCTGCTTTTGGTTGGTGGCAAATAGTAGGTTAAAAAGGGTAAAGAGGTTAGAGACTAGGAGCTAGAGGCTAGATGAGTCTACTTGATGTAGATAAACAATGCTGTGATACAGCCAAGAATTCTGAGTGTGTAAATCTCAATAACAGTAATGCTTTATATCATGTCCGGCTGATCAGTTGTGATTAAATGCATCTGTGCAGAAACAGCAAACCTTCTCCCCCCCTCCCCTGCGGTCTTAATGATAAGTCTTTAACCGGACACGATATTACCTCCTATTATCAATAAAATAGGCAGTTGCTCCAGATACCTAGAGCAACTGCCTTAGCAGAAGGATAATAAATTGCAAAAACTATTGCCTTCTACTATTAAATTATTAGGCTGTATACCAACCAGCACCCTGTCTGTCTTTTTCAGCTACAGTAGTCTCTGTTGCTTTGGTGCCATCCATTGTCCAAATTTTATCTGTACCTGTTGTTTGATCGCGCCAGTAGGCATCAGTTTTGCCATCACCATTGAAGTCGCCAAACGATGGTGTTAAGGCTGCACTATTGCTGGGGAGGAAGGCTTCAGAACTAATTGCTGTACCATTCATCAACCAAGCGGTGTTAGCACCAGTCTTCTCGTTGTGCCAGAAGACATCTGTTTTGCCGTCACCGTTGAAGTCACCAATGTTAGCTTTCCAAGATGAATCAAGTTTTTTGACTGCGCCTTCAGAGACTAGGATACCGTTTACAGTCCAAACTTTGTTTTCACCTGTGGAAGTATTTCTCCACAGAATATCAGTCTTTAAGTCGCCGTTGAAATCCCCAAGAACTGCGTTCCAGCCAGCAGCTTGAGATTGGAGATTAAATTTACTAACTTTCGCGCCATCCATGAACCAAGCAGTATTAGCACCGGTGCTAGGGTTGCGCCAGAAAATATCGCTCTTACCATTGCCGTCGAAATCAACAACGGTAGGAGTTAAGCCTACTGCTGTTGTCTCTAGAACATTGGCACTGACAACTTTAGTGCCATCCATTGACCAAATGGCATTTTGACCAGTTTGGGCATTATTCCAGAAGATATCAGTTTTGCGATCGCCATTGAAATCACCAATCAAAGGATTCCAATTAGGATCAACTTTCTCTAAAGCTGCTGTACTAGCAACTTTAGTGCCATCAATTAATGCAATTCTATTTTCGCCTGTTTTGAAATTACGCAATAAAAAGTCAGTTTTGCCATCATTATTAAAATCGGCAATTTTGTAAGTCCAAGAGTTGATGTCCAATTTACCCATAGAACCTTGGGATAGGACTTGAGCGCCATCCATTAAGCGAATGATCACTTCACCTGTTTGAGCATTAACCCACAGTTTGTCAACTTTGCCATCACCGTTAAAATCAGGTGCGATCGCTGCACTTTTTAAGTAAGGATTGGGATTAGGATTACTGCTGCCTGTTGGAATTTGAATTTGTGGGATTGTTGGAGAACTATTGCCTGCTAGTGCAGATGAGCTTGAAGCACTAGGTTTTAAATCAGTACTGCTAAAAACATTGTTGCTTAACAATGCATTTGATTTAGCAATTGATGCAGAAAAAAGGTTGTTATTATCTCTAACAAATGCTGAGGAATTTTGATTTGCAGGCATAGTGTGTTTTTATCACTGGTTGTTCTCAAAGTTTTAACCTGCTGACCACTTTGATTTCTGTAATTAAATAACAGTTATTCATCTTTTATTGTTCTGTTGTAAACATTTTCTAAAAATGAATATTTGTCTTTATTTACATAGAAAATTTGCTTTAAATGATTTCTTGATTTTTTGCAAGCCCTTGATAATCAATATCTAAATTTGTCAGCATATTTTGTCTATGTCATGTTTTTTATATATAAAAAACATTTGTTATTTAGTTAGCAGTAATAAAAAATATAGCTGCTCAATAAATACAAAATATTCATAACAAAATGCTGATTTCAAAACATTTTTTCTATAAATATACAAAAAATTGATGCTTTATACTGCATCTTTGAGGCAGTCAATGGGGGATCTAATTTAGATCAATCCTCAAATCAGTAACATCTGCACTCTGAGATAATTAATGACTAGAAGAGCGATAAATATTTAGTTAAAATAACTTAAACAAGCAACTACACAGAGGCTTTATCTGTTTAGCCTATAGTTGTTAAATGTGTAAAATAATACAATAAGTTCACAAATTGAACCAATATGCAATTAGAATATCGGCAGCGCCGCGAACAGTTAATGGCAAAAATTGGTAATGGCACTGCAATTTTTCGGAGTGCGCCAATGGCAGTAATGCACAACGATGTCGAATATGCTTATCGTCAAGATAGCGATTTTTTTTATTTGACTGGATTCAATGAAGCCGAAGCGGTTGCAGTATTAACACCTCATCATCCAGAACATCGATTTGTTTTATTTGTTCAGCCAAAGGATCGGGAGAAGGAAGTTTGGTCTGGTTATCGTTGTGGGGTAGATGCAGCCAAAGAGATTTATGGTGCGGATGAAGCTTATCCCATCAACGAACTAGACGAAAAGTTGCCGCAATATTTAGAAAAAGCCGATCGCATTTATTATCACTTAGGCCGCGATCGCGGTTTTAATGAAAAAATTCTCCATCATTACCAAAGTCTACTGCGGACTTATCCCAAGCGGGGTACAGGGCCAATTGCTATCGAAGATACCTGTACAGTGCTTCACAGTATGAGGCTGGTGAAAACAGAAGCCGAATTAGAACTGATGCGCCAAGCAGCTGCGATCGCTATTGAAGCACATAATCAAGCAATGGCGATCGCCAAACCCGGACGTTATGAGTACGAAATCCAAGCCGAGATTGAACGCATCTTTCGTCTGCGGGGTGGAATGGGGCCAGCTTATCCTTCTATCGTGGCTTCTGGTGTGAATGCTTGCGTTCTCCACTACATCGAAAATCAACGTCAAATGCAAGATGGAGACTTGCTATTAATTGATGCTGGTTGTGCTTATGGCTATTACAACTCTGACATCACCCGCACATTTCCTGTCGGTGGCAAGTTTACCCCAGAACAAAAGGCATTATATGAAATTGTATTAGAAGCGCAAAAACAAGCGATCGCTCAAGTCCAACCAGGTAATACTTTCAAATCAGTTCACGATACCGCCGTGCGCGTCCTTACCACAGGTTTAGTTGACCTTGGCATTCTTAAAGGCGAAGTTGATAAACTCATTGAAGAAGAAAAATACAAACCATACTATATGCATCGCACCAGCCATTGGTTAGGCTTGGATGTTCATGATGTAGGTGTGTATCAACACGGTGATGATAAACCGCAGATTTTGCAACCCGGTCAAGTGTTGACAGTGGAACCGGGAATTTATATTGTCCCAGATACGAAACTAGCCGAAGACCAACCACCAACAGACCCGCGTTGGATTGGTATTGGGATTCGGATTGAAGATGATGTGTTGGTTACACCTACAGGACACGAAGTGCTAACGGCTGGGGTTCCCAAAGAGGTAGATGAAGTAGAGAGAATTTATTAACTTTTTCAGTAGTGCATGATCAGATCCCTGACTTCTTAAAGAAGTCAGGGATCTTAACCAGCGTGAGTTTTGATCAACGATAAATCTTGATTATGAACATCCTTCAACATATTCAACTTCCGGTAATTGGCCTGAACGAAACCCAGTTACACGCTTGCCATCCGTCTCAAATATTACCCGATAATTCTGATCGCTAGGGTCTTTAGGTACAAAAGTTAGGTAATGTCCTCCAGGAACATATTTATGGAGTGAGACTTGAATTTGTCCTGGATAAAGTGATTTGATTCGCGCTTCAGGATCACCGATTTTCGCACCTTTAACAGTGGTAATTTGACTATCTTTATATACGTCTACTCTGGCAACACGACCGCCACTGATCATCAAACCTATATGCTTTTCTTCTTGAGGCCTGACATAGTAGCAGATTTTATTTGGGCGATCGCCAACTAATTTAGTCCCTGCTGCTTTGGCTGCTTGGGTAACGCTCATCCCGACTCGCACAGGGCCAATACCATTAATAAATACTTTGGATTGGTGTGTCAGTTTTGCCTGTTGTGCTAACACTAGTTCAGCCAGAGATAATAGGGCAAGGGTGACAGTAGCCAAGGTCAAAAATTTTACTGTGCTATTCATTGTCTGCAAAAAATTGGTAGATGTTTATCTACACTACCCTTACTTCTATTTTCGGCATTCTTATGAATAAAACTCTGTTATGACCTTTGAAGATTCTGTTGCCTCCATCGTGAATAAATTGGTTTTATCAGAAGAAGCCTTTTTCTTTGAGCGATCGCTAGATCTACTTTCAGTCGTTGGTCTGGATGGCTACTTTAAGCGGATCAACCCGATGTTTACCCAAATCCTCGGATACTCGCAAGCAGAATTATTAGCCAGTCCGTTTTTAGACTTCGTACATCCAGACGACCACTCCATCTCGCTGGCAGAACTGGAAAAGGTAAAGGCAGGCGCACCCACGCTCAATTTTGAAAATCGTTACCGAACAAAGGATGGTTACTACCGATGGCTGGCATGGACAGCATCACCGCAGCTTGACAGAGGCGTGATGTATTGCGTTGCTCGTGACATCACAGAACAAAAACAAACCCAAGCCGCTCTAAAACGTGCCAACGAAGAATTAGAACAGCGCGTTGCCGAAAGGACTGCCCAGTTACAGGAAAGCCAGGCAGAGCTGCAACAGCAACTGATAGAAATTGAAAGCATCTACCAGTCTGCACCCATTGGGTTGAACGTTCTTGATACCGATCTGCGCTTTGTGCGGATTAACGAACGACTGGCTCAAATCAATGGATTGTCTGTAGAGGAACATATTGGACGGACGATTCGAGAGTTGTTGCCTAACATCGCGGATATTGCCGAAGATCTGCTGCGCCCTATCTTTGAAACAGGAGAACCAGTACTAAACATCGAAATTCGAGGGGAAACTCCCGCACAACCAGGAGTAGAACGTATCTGGTTAGAAAGCTTTTTGCCGTTAAAAGATGGCGAGCGAGTGATTGGCATCAATACCGTTTGCGAAGAGATTACGGAGCGCAAAAAGGCAGAGGAAACCCTGCGTCGATCTGAAGAACGCTATCGCACGCTGTTTGAAACGATGGAAGATGGCTTTTGCGTGATTGAAATGCTGTTTGATGAGAACAATAAGCCGATAGATTATCGTTTTCTAGAAACTAACCCGGCATTTGAGCGGCAAACCGGACTCCTGCAAGCAGAGGGTAACACAGCACGCCAACTTATTCCCTATCTAGAAGAATTTTGGTATGAGACTTATGGCAGAGTTGCTCTCACGGGCGAACCTGTGCGCTTTGAAAATGGCTCTGACGCAATGAATCGCTGGTTTGATGTTTATGCCTTTCCCATTGAGGAGCCAGAGAGACGCAAAGTTGCCATCTTGTTCAAGGATATTAGCGATCGCAAACAGTCTGAGAAAGCCCTGCGGGATAATGAAGACCGTTTGCAGATGGCGATTACCTCTGCCCAATTAGGAACCTGGGATTGGAATCTGGTAACCGGAGAATTGAAATGGGATACTGCCTGCAAAGCCATGTTTGGGCTACCGCCCGATGCCTACATTTCCTCAGAGATATTTTTTGCAGGTTTACATCCCGATGACCGCGATCGCCTTCAAGGAATTGTTCAATATACATTTAACCCAGCATCGGGTGGCTTTTATGACACTGAGTATCGCACAATCGGTCTCCAAGATCAAGTTGAACGCTGGGTCAGGGCAAAAGGCCAAGTCTACTATGATGCTAACGGCAGACCGCTTCGCTTTATTGGTACGGTGTTAAATATTACCCAGCAAAAACAAGCCGAAGCCCAATTAATTCATGATGTTTCTCACGACTCACTTACGGGGCTACCCAACCGGGCTTTATTTGTAGAAAGGTTAGAGCGATCACTAGAGTTAACAAAACTTAATTCTGGCTACAAATTCGCTGTTTTGTTCTTAGATGTGGATCGCTTTAAAGTGATTAATGATAGCCTTGGTCATTTGATTGGGGATCAATTACTCATAGCCGTGGGGCGGCGATTAGAAAGGTGTTTGCGTGTCGGAGATATAGTTGCGCGTTTAGGTGGAGATGAGTTCACGATCCTGTTAGAGGATATCAAAGACTTAAATGATGTCATACTTGTAGCTACTAGAATCAATACTGCTTTAACAAAAACTTTTAATCTTGGTGGCAAAGAAGTTTACACTACTGTCAGTATTGGTATCGCTTTAAGCACCAGCACTTATAACCATCCAGAACAACTCATCCGTGACGCTGACATTGCCATGTATCGTGCTAAAGCATCAGGAAAAGCACGCTACGCCATCTTTGATGAGAGTATGTATACTCAAGCTGCCCAGCTATTACAGCTAGAAATGGATCTGCGACGGGCAATTGAACGCCAGGAATTTCAGGTTTACTATCAACCAATTGTCTCGTTAGAAACTTATCACATTACTGGCTTTGAAGCACTATTGCGTTGGCAACATCCTGAACTAGGATTTGTTTCACCAGAAAGGTTTATTCCGTTAGCGGAAGAAACGGGGATGATTGTACCGATTGGTTATTGGGTGTTACGTGAAGCTTGTCATCAGATGCGGACTTGGCAATTAAGACATCCGACTCACCTACCCTTAACCATCAGTGTCAATATCTCTAGTAAACAGTTTTCCCACCCGCATTTGATTGAGCAAATTCATCAAATTCTCCAAGAGACTGGTCTAGAAGGCAGCAGTTTAAAGTTAGAGATTACGGAAACTGTACTGATGGAAAATTCTGAATCAGCCACTGCTATGCTTTTGCAATTAAGACAAATGGATATTCAGTTACATATAGATGATTTTGGCATCGGTTATTCATCATTGAGTTACCTGCACCGTTTTCCCTCTAGCGCATTGAAGATTGACCGTTCATTTATCAGCAAGATTGGTGCTAACGGCGAAAACTTAGAAATTGTTCAGGCGATTATTTCCCTAGCACAGAGTCTGAAAATCGATGTGATTGCTGAAGGTTTAGAAACAAAAGAGCAATTAAGACATCTTCAAAACCAACAATGCCAACTCGCCCAAGGATACATTTTTTCTCAGCCACTTGATAGCACATCCGTAGATAAATTAATCGCATCTAATTTGCACTTTTCTTCAAGTTAATTCCTGGTAACGTGAGACTGATGAAAGTATGTGCGATCGCACTCTGCCTAAATAGGAATATAAGTCAATCCGGTTCAGTTAGTAATTTTTTCTTCTCTTGGCGACGGTAGTCGCTACCCTGCGAGTTCCGCTTTAGCTGTACAAGTCTGGCAACCGAACGCGCTGCCCTGCCTCCTCTTTGGACCCTTTGTAGTACTTTTCTCCTGACGGAGACGCTACGTGGTCTATGTTAAAAAATGACTTTAACAAAGAGTTTGAGTCTTAACTGAACTGTATGGGAATATATGTTAAAAATTGTAAATTTATTCCGGGTTTGCGTAAGTCTATAATTAGCCCCTGTTGAATCTATTAACAAGTATTTTAGAGGCAATATGAAACTTTACTATCGGGGACAGACTTATGAATACCAACCCAGCCAAAAAGCAAAACAACCATTTCAGCCAGTTCACCCTTCAGGAAAACCTTATAACTTAAGATACAGGGGGATTACTTATCATGTTGATCCAAATAATAAGTCGGCTGAAGTTCCTGTATTATCAACAACTTATAAATTAATGTATAGAGGTGTGACTTACATTATCAACAAAAATGCACAGAGAGAAGTTACCATAGTTTCTCAAGCTGCAAGCTTTGCAAACCTTGAGTCAGTAGTTTTAGAAAGTTAACTTCTCAAGGATAACTTGCCATTAAATTACATAAATTAACTTTATCGTTAATTTCTACAATAGACTTCTTGCATACATACAGCGTTTTTCGTTTGAGTGCAGTCAAGAAAACCCAACTTACAAGAGGGACTTTTGCCGGAAGTCTAATCATTAACTCTTTAATTTTGACTATTTAAATAAAAAAAGAGAGATAGTAAGTACTATCCCCCTTTGTTGTTTAGTTGCTTATTTCTAGGTCACAAACCAGAAAAGAGTTAATGATTACAGTTGTGGTACATACTGAGCTTTATCAGGCACATCAGTATACTCAGCAACAATTTGGCGGAATTCTTCGCCGTCAATAGTTTCTTTTTCGATGAGTAAATCGACTATGCGATCTGTGACGGTGCGATTTTCACGGATGAGCTTCTTAGCATTATCGTAACATTCTTCTACGATCGCTCTTACTTGAGCATCTATCCGAGATGCGATCGCTTCGGAATATTCAGATCGGGTTGTCCAATCACGCCCTAAGAAGACTTCTCCCTGTTGGCTTTCTAAGGACAGAGGCCCTAAATCAGACATCCCAAACCTTGTTACCATTTGCCGTGCCATTCCAGACAATTGCTGCAAGTCTCCACCTGCACCAGTTGTTACTTCCGCAGCACCAAACACTACTTCTTCGGCTGCACGACCACCCAAAGCACCAGTAATTCTGGCTTTTAGTTGACCGCGAGAAATTAATCCTTGTTCTTCGTTGGGAGTAAACCAAGTTAAACCTTGTGCTTGCCCCCGTGGAATTAGAGTAACTTTTTGTACGGGGTCGTGGTCTTTAAGCAAAGTACCAACCAAAGCGTGTCCAACTTCGTGGTAAGCAATTAAGCGTTTGCTCTTGCTGTCTACCAAGGGAGTACCTTCCATACCAGCTACTACGCGGTCAACTGCATCGTCGATTTCGCGGAGGGTGATTGCGTCCTTACGTCTTCTAGCGGTAAGAATTGCCGCTTCGTTGAGTAAGTTAGCTAAGTCAGCACCAGTAAAACCAGGAGTACGACGAGCGATCGCTTCTAGTGATACGCTGGGGTCTAATTTCTTGTTCCGTGCATGAACGCTTAAAATTTCCAAGCGTCCTTTGATGTCGGGTGCATCGACAGTTACTTGTCTGTCAAAGCGTCCGGGACGTAACAAGGCTGAATCTAATACATCGGGACGGTTGGTAGCAGCAATAATGATAATGCCTGTGTTACCTTCAAAACCATCCATTTCGGTGAGCAACTGGTTGAGGGTTTGTTCCCGTTCATCGTTACCGCCACCGATACCTGCACCCCGTTGTCTACCAACTGCGTCGATTTCATCGATGAAGATGATACAGGGAGCGTTATCTTTGGCTTTCTTAAATAGGTCACGGACGCGAGAAGCACCCACACCCACGAACATTTCTACGAATTCCGAACCAGAAATACTGAAGAAAGGTACGCCAGCTTCCCCAGCGATCGCTTTTGCGAGTAATGTTTTACCTGTACCTGGAGGCCCAACCAACAACACACCTTTGGGAATGCGTGCGCCTACAGCAGTAAATCTTTCTGGCTGTTTCAAGAAGGTGACGACTTCTTGTAGTTCTTCTTTAGCTTCTTCAATACCAGCCACGTCATCAAATTTTACGCCAGTTTTGGCTTCCATTTGAAAACGCGCTCTGGATTTACCAAAGCTCATTGCTTGACCAGGGCCACCAGGGAGATTGCTGGAGCGACGGAACAAAAAGAACAATCCGGTAATCAATAAAATTGGGAAAATAAGATTACCCAACAATCCCCAGATTGCGCCATCATTCCGCATGGGGTGAGCATCAAAACTAATTTGTTTTTCTTTGAGTTTGCTAATTAACTCAGGTGCGCTAATTGGCAGGTCTACCCGCCACCTCTGAATCCGATTCTCGATATCAGGATCGACAGCTTCGACAATTGCTGTTCTGCCGCCTTCAAACAGATCTACACTAGTGACGCGATCGCTATCCAAGTATTCGAGAAAGCGGCCGTATGTCATGCGTGTATTAGCGGCATTCTTACCCATATCCGCAGGAACATTAGCAAATGCTCCTTGCCAGAAGAAAAAGCCAATTACCAAAGCAGGCAATGTCCAGAGTACTAGTACTCTCCAGGAGAATTTCATCTTAATTTGCCTCTGCCAATACAATTAATTATCTCTAGGAACCGATGGTGTAATCACCAAGTGGTTTGGCAGTCGTTGATGAGTTAACCCCAATCTACTTACCTCACGGCAGTTGCTTCAACCGGGGGAACCCCCTTCGGGGACGGGAAACCCTTCCACCGCAAGTGGTTCACCGCAACGCACTGCCTCACCTTGTTACCCAGATTAAGTTTGCAACGGATGTTTATTAATCCATTTTGTTTAATCTGATGTCTAATCGTGCATCGCCATAAAAACCATAAAGCTTCAACAGCCTTATGATAATTGTGCGACGCTGACAAGAATCTTAATTAAATTTAACTTAATTTTAATACAACATTGCACGATAAAAGCAATCCCAAAAGCATAGAAAGAAGCTGAACCCGCCTAAAGCCAAGCTTTTTGCTTCCAAAAGTCCTGAGTTAATCATTTTTAATCAAATGCTACTACTGCACCTCGCGCCTCAATGCTATGCCTTTTCTCAACTTATACCAATTCTCTGAGATCTGGCTCAACACCTATTTCCACTTAGTCATTGAACACCAAAACACTCCTGAGAACAGCACCTTTGTTAGATGCAGCCTGCCAAAATTACTTGACTTCTGTAATTTTTAATGTGTAGGGGAAATACTGACCTTGATCGTAAGAACCTACCCAAACTTGATAATTTCCTGGTAGCCACTCACCAGTTATACCCGGATTTTTACCATCGAGATCATCATTGCACCAAGTACCGCCAGGGCCTTTGACAATCATTGTTACATCCTCAGGACTCTGCACTTGTAGCTTCAGGTAATCAAATTTGGTCGTGAGTTCTAAGGTATGGTCTGGTGCTTCATCCACAAATCCAGTACATGGGCCTGTGGCTGTTGCTGTCCTGCCGGCAACTTCGCTTCCAGAGATGGAACCGCCACTCATACCCCTAACATTCATCGGATCTGGAGAAAATGGGTGGTTGAGAGTTACATCTCCAAATATTGCTGGTGCTTCTTGAGCATTAGTTATGGTATTTGTTACTAATGTGACACAAAAAGCCACTACCACCAAAGATAGTCTAATCCCTCTATTTAAATATGTTTTAGACATCGTAATTACATAGGTTTATCAGTGGATTGAAAGACACGAATTTTACCTAGTAAGTTCCCAAGCAGAGAGGATTTGACTATTATTTTAAATTTGGTATGAGATAGCTAAGATTTCTCGTAGCTTGTAATTGCTTCATCTCAAAAAAATAAATTCGTAATTCGTCAAGACTCAATTACGAATTACGAATTACGAATTAGAAATTACGAATTAATCGCTTGATTCAACCTTGGCTTGTCTAAACCAATCTGATTTAACAGTAACCAGGATTGGATGAGATCGGGGCCGTGGACATCTCCAGTTAAGGCGGCGCGGAGCGATCGCATTACTAACCCTTTCTTCACATTCTGTTGTTTTACCACCTGTTTAATAATTTCCTGGGCGGTGGCTTCTGTTAATCCGGGTTGACTTTCTAAGGCAGCAATTACCGCACTCAACACAGCACTAGAACCTTCTTGTTGCAGTTGTTTACTGCCCTCGTCGCTAAATTCTACAGTTTCGCTGAAAAATATTTTACTCATTTCTACAGCTTCTACCAGACGAGTCAGGCTAGGGCCAATCACAGCAGTTAACTGCTCTAACCAAGGACGATCCTTCGCTCCGTCTAGTTGATATCCAGCTTCTTGCCAAAAAGGGATGAGTAAATCTGTCAGTTTATCCACTGGCATATGGTGGATGTATTGACTGTTTAACCAATCAAGTTTTGCCCAGTCAAACTTAGCACCTGCTTTATTGACTCGCTCAAAGCTAAATACCTTGGCAGCTTCTTCTAGAGTAAATATTTCTTGGGTGGACTCTGGTGACGACCAACCCAACAGAGTCATGTAATTTACTAAAGCTTCTGGCGTAAAGCCCATTTTTTGAAAGTCCGAAATAGAAGTCACCCCATCTCGCTTAGATAGCTTGCGCCCATCCATATTTAGAATTAGGGGCGAGTGGGCAAACTCAGGGATTGTTGCCCCTAAGGCTTCATATAAAAGAATTTGTTTGGCGGTGTTAGCTATGTGGTCTTCTCCCCGGATAATATGGGTGATTTGCATATCGATGTCATCGACCACAACCACAAAGTTGTATAGGGGTTGACCTACCCCGTCTTCTGAGGCACGGGCAATTACCATATCACCGCCAAGGTCACTACCCCGCCAAACCATTTTTTCCCGTACTAGATCATTCCAGACAATTTCGCGGTCATCGTCGATTTTGAATCGAATGACAAAGTTACGCCCTTCTGCTTTGAAAGCCGCTTCTTGTTCTGGGGTTAGGTTACGGTGGCGGTTGTCGTAACGAGGGGCTTCGTTTCTAGCTTTTTGAGCTTCTCGCAACGCCTCTAATTCTTCCGGGGTGGTGTAGCAGCGATAAGCTAAACCTTGATCTAAGAGCTTCTGCACTGCTGTTTTGTAAAGGTCTAATCGTTGGGATTGGTAAAACGGGCCTTCATCCCAGTTCAGACCCAGCCAGCACAACCCAGCTAGAATATTGTCTGTGTATTCAGGGCGCGATCGCTCTAGGTCTGTGTCTTCAATGCGTAGAATAAACTTACCCCCGTGGTGGTGGGCAAATAGCCAGTTAAATACAGCAGTTCTAGCTGTACCAATATGTAAATTTCCAGTTGGACTTGGAGCAATACGGACTCTAACAGTCACAGTTAATTCTCTCTTTCACAAAGCATGATCAATATAACAATTGCTGAGTCACCTCAGTTCAAATGTCTGTGGCAAGCCACACCCCAGGAGTGTATTTCGATAACTCGGTCTTGAGCTTCTCTCTCAACGCTGAGTTTTGAGCAATTGCTTAAAATACTTAAAATAAAAATGTGGGTACTGGTTATGATTACTTGCTTCATCAGAAGCCAGCATTAATTATTCATTTTTTTAACGGGACTGACGGGGCTCGAACCCGCAACTTCCGCCGTGACAGGGCGGTGCTCTAACCAATTGAACTACAGTCCCTTAATTCGCAACTTTATTACTATCGCGCGTTTCTTTAGGTTTGTCAAGTGTTTTTTTCTTTGCTTGAGCTTTGGTAGCTGCGGCTTTTACTCGACGATTAACAATATTAGCATTTAAACAAAATTATGCAAGTGGTTGCGAAGGTAATTTTTTAAGTTGAGCTAGTAGCAAAAACCTGTGGTTTAGCTGCCAAGTGCTGTAGGATACGAGACTGCATTTGTTTATACTGCTGCTTTAACAAATTCTTGCTTAATAAAGCTTGATTAGCTGGTGGTAGAGTTTTGCTTTGTTCTACCCAGAGTTTTAACCTTTGTCGTTGGGTGTTAACTATGTGACTGCTGAGAACATTGATACAACTGTGAGGAGCTTCTAAAGTAAAGCAAATTAAGGGGTAGCGTCCATGTTCTGCCAACGAATAAACCACCTGCTGGTTTTGGGGATTTTGCATATCTAAATAGCAGGGTAGCCATTTTGGGCCGATTTCTTGATCGTAGAGCAGTGTTACCCAAAGCAACATGGGGTGTGGGGATGTGATGAAAATAAATTGGTTGTAACGCTGGCACAACACTCGTTTTTTAATTTCTTGTTTAGGTAGCATCAACCATAGTGTTCCGAGAGTGCCTTGCGGAGTATTTAATAGATGGGGAAAGACAATTTCTTGAATAGGTTTATTTTGTGGCCATGTAAGATTTGCAAAGTTAGCTTTGAGGAGGGGAGATAACTCAGCACCCACAGGAAATTGCGGATTGTATTTTGAGGCTAAAGGTTTAGGTAAGCTCTGACAACTCGACTTTTCCAAACAGCCTAAAACTTGGAGAATTTCTGCTACATTTTGTGGGCGATCGCTTGGTTTTTTTTCCAAGCAAGCCATGATTAAACTATTAAGTTGTTGTGGTATTTTGAGTTGAGGGCTGACAGTAGCGATCGTTCGGGGTGCTTCAAAGTGATGTGCTTTATACCAAGCACCAAATAAATCAGTTTCTGGCTGCCAAGGTTTAGCACCTGTCAGCATCTCAAACATCATGACACCCAAACTATAAATATCCGAACGGCTATCAATTTCTCCTCCTTCTAACTGTTCAGGAGAACAATATGGCAAAGTGCCGTTAAACCCTCTGCTAGTACTAGCTGTATTTGCATAATTAATAAATTTAGCAATCCCAAAATCTAGGATTTTGATTAGCTCTCCTAAGATCGGATCGGGAATAACTAAGATATTTGCAGGTTTGATATCTCTATGAACTAGAGGATAAGTTTTGCCATCAATATTAATACCTTGGTGGGCGCATTGTAAGCCTAAACAAATCTGACGTGCTAAAATCAAAAACTTCGGCAATGGCATCGGCAGTAAATCTTTCAAACTTTTGCCATTTAAATATTCCATTACATAAAATGGCTTTCCTTCTGCACTCACACCATAGTCATAAGCTCGCACAATATGCAGACTCTTTTGGCTTAAAGCAGCACTCAGCATTGCTTCACGAGCAAAGTCTTGTTGCATCTTTGAGGTAAAGAAAGTTTGAGCTAAAAATTTGACGGCAACTGGTGTTCCTCCTAGTAAAATATCATCAGCTAAAAAAACTTCACCCATGCCACCACTACCAATCAACTGCTTTAGTTGATAACGATTGGCAAGCAATCCTGTAATGTGTGTAGAGATGAATGAGTTTTGATTCACTTTTACAACCTCTGCTGTTGCCGTAATTGAAACTTTGTTATTTTTTAAGAGCGTGAGAGAATTTGCAGAAATTTTTCAAATAGCTGAGAAATCCAAACTCTGAATCCCATTTTGGCAATTTGTTGTTTTTCTACTAATTTTTGCAAAATATCTGTTTTGAGTTTTTGATATTCTGATTTTAAAATAGCTTTAGCTTGTTCAGAAGCCAGATCATCATGAGATTTTTGCTCTAATTCTAACCAATCTGTTAACTGCTGTTTTTGCTTGGCTGTCAGAGTTAACGTCATGACATGAGCGCACTGTGTTGGTTCTTCAAGCGCAAAAAAGAGTAGATGATAATAGCCTCTATCTGCTAATATCTGCACTATTTTTTCTCCTCGATTATCTCTTAAATCTAAAAAGTAAGATAACCACCTAGTAATAGAAAGTTGGGCATTATATAGTACAGTAACCCATAATAACATTGGATATACGTTCATTTTAGAAATAAATTCTGTACTATAAGCCTTGTCTGAAAAGTTATTAATTTCTTGTTTGGGTAACATAGCCCAAAAAGTAGGAATAATACCTTGAGTTGTATGTAATAAGTAAGGAAAACCAATAGATGCTATTGGTTTATTTTTAGGCCAAACTTTTTGTAAACACTCTTTCTCTGATATTGATGTTACTGGTATTAGTTTTACAGGAGATAATTCTTGAAAGCTATTATTTAAGGGTGCAGTTTCCTTATTAACCTGTCGCTTAATTTTATCTAAAATTGCCAAAATTTGACTAATTGTTTGTGGACGATCTGTTACTTCTTTAGCTAGGCAATTCATCAATAATTTTTGTAATGCCTGCGGTATTTTTAATTGGATGTTTACTTCCTGTGGTGTAGGTGGAACTTGAAAACGATGAGCCTGATACCAACTTCCAAATGAGTTACTATCTGTTTGAAATGGATGTTTCCCTGTCAGCATTTCAAACATCAACACACCTAAACTGTAAATATCAGAGCGTACATCTAAAAGTTTACGTCCTTCCATATGTTCGGGAGAACAGTAAGGTAAACTCCCAATAAAAGAATCTGTTAGCGTCATCCCGCTACGTTCTGTTAAAAATTTAGCAATACCAAAATCTAGAATTTTGACAATCTCGCCTTGTTTATAATCATCAATAATGAATATATTTTCTGGTTTGATATCTCGATGAACGATGGGATATATTTCGCCTTTATGAGTAATACCTTGATGGGCGCACTGCAATCCTAAACAAATTTGATAACAAATATCTAAAAATCTTTCTAGTGTTAATGGTTGTACTTTGAGAATCTGCTTCAAGTTTTTACCTTGAAGATATTCCATAACATAAAATGGTGTTTTATCATCCGTTATTCCATAACTTAATACACGGACAATATTTTGGCTTTTACGGCCTAACTGCGCGCCAATAAAAATTTCTCTGGCAAAACGTTGAGATATTTGCTGGCTTCCTAGACTCAGCATTAAGATTTTTATAGCAACTAACATACCACCTTTAGCTGCATCTTCTGCTAGGTAAACCCTACCCATCCCGCCTTTGCCAATTAAATCTTTTATTAAATAGCGATTATTTAGAAACTTTCCAATATAAATATCAACTTCGGTTTTGGGAATTACCATATTTGGAAATATTACGCTATAAAATAATTGGAAACTATTATTCAAGCTTTAATTGTAACCATGCTTAATTACTCTAAATTTAGAGATTTGTTTATGATTTACAAAAGTTACTTTAATAATATATAAACGTTTAATAAAAATGTGGGATATTTCTCGGCAAAATTTCTTAGTTATTATGTAACATATTAATGAAAGAAAATGGATGAGGAAATCCACTTAAACAAACAATAAGTTGAAGGTTTATAGTACCTAATAACAGTGATTCTACGGTCAAAAGGCAGTAATAACCCCAAATATGACCAGAAGCGATCGCTTGCTGTGTCTAACTAAACTTAAGCTATTAAGATCAATTGAAAAGCCGACGGAACCACCTAAGCAGAGGGGGGTCAATTTTGAGTTGAAAAGCCAGGAATTGAGTACGTTGTATAGAGTTAAAATTGTTATCGCTGACAAGGATTAAAGAACGCTGTCCATTAGGTAGCCAAGGGCCGAGGGTTAACCCTTCAATGTTATCTAAAGCAACGTCTAAAGTACGTAAATCTAACAAGAGTTTTTTAGCAACTGGTTTGATACTTTGAGAATTTACTGCTAAAAGGCTATTGATATTTTGGATATCATCAGCTTCAGCTAAGGAAGTCTGAAACAGAAAAACAGCAAATCCTAACCCAGTAAAAGACCTTTCTAAACTCAAGAAATGTCCTTGATTATCTAAAGCTAATAAATCTGGTAATCCACTAGCAAACTTGCCAGTTATGTCGAATAATGGTGCAACTGGTTCAGTTTGGTATAAATATTCTTTTTCTGCTTGGTGAGTGAATAGATTATATTGCAATATTCGGCAAGATGTACCAAAGTTGGGTTTTGCTGCTGGCCCGTCTTGGATGAGGGCATTTTCCGTGGCTGTAAATAAATACTTGTGATTGGGTGTAATAGTCAAGCTTTCAAAGGCCAAATTATCACGGATACCTTTTTGCTCACTCTTGTCTGGCAAGAATTTGTTTGGGATGGGTAATGTTGTAATTGTTCTACCAGATGATAAAGAAAACTCTTGGATGAAAGGATTAATTAATTTGCCTGCATTTCCTTCGGAAGAAATAAAGACAGTATCTTTATCAGTTATAGCAATGCCTTCTGTATCAGTCTCGCCAACCGGAAAGTTTTGACCATTATTATTTAATAGCATGGTCACGCTGACAGTAACAACACCACCGCTTTTTAAAGAACCTTGTCTTAAATCGATTTTGAAAGTGTAGAAACGGGCTGGAGCTTTTTGTCCTCGGTCATCGGAAATAGCATAGTAAAGGTCATTTTTGGCATCGTAGGTGATTCCTGATAATCCGCCTACTTCAGTTGTTTGAAATGTTAATCCTTTAGCTAATGTTGCTTCTCCAATAAAATCTATGGAACTAATTTCAACAGAATCGCTGAAGAGGTTGGTAAATATAACAATAATAATTAAAATAGCAATTCCTAAATAAATAATTTTAGGAAATTTCCCAATTTTGGAATGATTCATAGTTCCGTTAAAACAAACCAAATACTTGCTCAAGTGAAAGCGTTCAATCTATCTTTCTAACACTGTCAATATATCTGCTCCAGTTAACAAATCTGGCAGGCGATCGCAATGATAAACTAAAATCGAACGTTCACTTGGCTTTATCAGCTATCCTATCTGATTACCATTTCTCAGACAGTACGAAATATATCCATACCATTTCCGTAACCCAGTCAGTGTTTGAGTCTGCTGTATTTTATGTCTAGACTATACACTTAAATCTAGATTTTAACTATTATAAAGTGTTAAGCCACTACTGCAATCGTAAAGCGTAATGATAAAATTCTGTATTCTTAGTATATCCTTGTGATTCATAAAGTTTTTGAGCAGTTATGTTAGAAAAATGAGTTGCTAAAATAACTCTAATTGCTCCACTTTGTTTTACATATTCTTGTGCAGTATTGATTAATAATGTTGCCACTTTCTTTCGGCGATATGATTCTTGCACAAACAAGTCATTTAATATCCATACTCGCTTCATCGACACTGAAGAAAAGCTGGGATAAAGCTGAGTGAAACCAACTATTTCTTCATTATCCTTAACTGCAAATACTAAGGAGTCATTATTCTGAAAACGTTCTTGCAGAAAGTTTCTGGCAGCTTTAATATCTGATGTCTGATTGTAAAAAATACGGTAATTATCAAATAATATTGCCAAACCTTCCAGATGCACACTATTAGCTAAGAAAACTTTCATCTGCTTTTCTGGTTTCTTAAATCTGATTTATTCTACTACTGATGCGGTAACTACACCTTGCTTCTCTAACACATTTGCTACCCGTAATATCAATGCTTCATTGTAAGGTGCGGCTATTAATTGCACACCCAAAGGTAAAGCATGAGAACGTTGAATTGGTACTGATAAAACAGGTAACCCAATAAAAGATAACGGTTGTGTAAATAACCCTAGATGGGGACGAACCAGAATTTCTTCACCATCTAAAATCATTGTTTGCTGACCAATCAATGGTGCTGAAATTGGTGTGGTTGGTGCAAGAATTATATCTACATTTTGAAAAACTTCTCGGATGCGATCGCGGTACCATCGCCGAAACCGTTGTGCTTGCAAATACCAGCTACTAGGAATTAATGCCCCAGCCAAAAAGCGATCGCGTGTTGCGGGGTCAAAATCTTGCGGACGCACTTTTAATTTATCTAAATGCAGATTTGCCCCTTCACTAGCTGTAATCACAAAAGCAGCTGCACGGGCGCGTTTTGCTTCTGGTATCGTGACATATTCAGTTACACCTAAAGCCTCTGCTACGATTTGAACTGCTTCTAATGCTTCTGGTGCTGCACCTTGAACAAAATAATCATCTGCAATGGCAATTCTAATATTAGATATATCTTGATTGAGTTGTGGTAAGCAAAATTCCGGAGGACGTTTTGTACAAATTGGATCGCGATTATCTTCTCCTTGCAGCACATCAAATACTGTAGCGATATCTTGTACAGAACGGGCAAATGGCCCAATGTGGTCAAAACTACTAGAAAATAAAGCGACCCCCGCACGAGATGAGCGTCCGTAAGTTGGTTTGAAACCAAACACACCGCACAAAGCCGCAGGTACGCGAATTGAACCATTAGTATCTGAACCTAGTGTGAATGGAACCAACCCAGCCGCCACCGTCGCCGCAGAACCACCGGAAGAACCACCAGCTACTCTTTGTAAATCATGAGGATTATGAGTAGCACCATAATGGGAGTTTTCTGTAACAAATCCATAGGCGTACTCATCCATATTTAAAGCACCAACCAACACAGCACCAGCTTTTTTCAACTTCGCCACTGCTGTTGCATCTTGGCTGGCGGGAGGATTTTCGGCATTAATTTTTGAACCAGCTAAGGTTGTTAAACCAGCAATATCAAAAAGATTTTTGACAGCAAACGGCACACCAGCCAATAATCCAGGATGATTACCTTGGGCTATTTCTCTATCAATTCGCGCCGCATCTGCTAAAGCTGTTTCTGTAGTGATAGTAGTAAAACAGTTAAGTTCATTATTTTGCGCCGCAATCTTGGCTAACGCAGCTTGAATCACTTCCACCGCGCTAAGTTTACCAACGCGCACGGCGGCTGCTATTGATAAGGCATTGGCTGAGTCTAAATCCATATATTAGGCAATAACGCGTTTAGATTTTTGAATAACAGCAGTCCCCATATTTTTTGTAAGTTGTAACAAAACAAAAGCGATTCCTAAATCTAAAGCAGTAGATAACAAATACCAAACCGTAAGAGATTCATTTTGAGGGTTGTTAAAAGATTCCTTTAAAAGAAACCGAGTCAAAGCTTGTGAGACTATTGTAAAACCATACAAAAGTCCTATGGATGCCCTAACTTCTTCACTAAAACTAGTCAAATCACCACCTTCTGGCTTAAATTTATCAGCAAAGGTGGATAAAACATTTGCCATTCCCCAAATGTTGTATACAGGAATTAAAAATCTTGCTACTGCACCTCCTGGTGTAATAGGGTATTCCTGAAAAAGATTTTTTAAATCAGCATGAAGCCGATGAAGCCAAATCAAAAAAAGAATAACTGAAATTATATTAATAATCAACGCAACTATTGATATTAGTCCATCTATTCCTGCCACTAGTTGATAAATTGGTTTTGCTATCACGTCCAACAAAGAGAATAGAACAGCAACACCAGCAAAACCTAAACGTACCCACAGTAAACGCAATAATAATTTACCGACACTCGCAGACTTCAAGGAAGCCGCATTGAAATTATTCATGTCATATTTCCAATAGCAATGTCGGCTAATATCTTAAGCTTACTAGTGATATTTAAAACTCAGTGACTTTACTAAAGTATCAAAGTAAGCACTAGCATACTAAGGTTCAAATATGGGTGCAGCTTCGATTTCTTCAGGTAGGGGAAAAGAATTGACGAGTTGAGCGATCGCTTTAATTCTCTCAAAATTTGCTACCACCCCATCACGATACTCATCTTTTATTTCCAAGTCCAACAATAAGGACATTTGCTCAACATATTCACCCACATCAAAACTTTGACTTTCCATTTCTGTTGTTTTGCATACTTGGGGATTAGTTTAACTTGGATGTTTAATTAGCGATACTCTGTTGTGAGCTACTGTAATTACGGATTACTAATTATTCAGTGACTAGCTCAAGTGCTTAATTACCAAGGGTTTGAGATATATATGCTATAATTTAGCAGTCGCGCAGCTGCCGTATTGTGCTTGTATGAAAAGCCTCTACTAGCACCTTGAGTAATGAAATTATTGGTTTTAATCTCTGTCGCCAGCTGCTGCTAGCTTAAAAAAATATAGACATATGAAAAAAGTTGTCGTTGGTCTTTCCGGTGGCGTTGACAGTTCCACTGCTGCTGCTATCCTGCACAATCAGGGCTATGAAGTGATTGGTTTAACCCTTTGGCTAATGAAAGGCAAAGGGCAATGTTGCTCTGAAGGAATGATCGACGCGGCTTATATTTGCGAACAGTTGGGAATTCCCCATCAAGTTGTCGATATTCGGGATGTCTTTCAGACAAATATCGTTGATTATTTAGTGTCTGGTTATAGTGCGGGAATCACACCGTTGCCTTGCTCACAGTGTAATAAAACGGTAAAGTTTGGGCCAATGGTAGAGTATGCCCGTGAACAATTGGGATGCGATCGCATTGCCACGGGTCATTATGCCCGGATTAATTATGACGAAACAACTGGGCGTTACCAATTATTAAGAGCAGTTGATCGCAACAAAGACCAGTCTTACTTTTTGTATGATTTGTCTCAAGATTTACTAGCAGCTTCCGTATTTCCCTTGGGTGAACTGCAAAAAGCTGACACGCGCCGAATTGCTAATGAATACGGTTTAAAAACCGCCGATAAGCCTGAGAGTCAAGACCTGTGCTTAGTAGAAAGCAACGGTTCCATGCGGGCATTTTTAGATAAATATCTTGCTCCCAAAAAAGGCGATATTGTTGACACTACAGGCAAAGTTTTAGGACAGCATGATGGTGTCCATCACTACACCATTGGTCAGCGCAAAGGTTTGGGAATTGCGGCGGCTGAACCGTTATATGTAGTTGAATTAGATGCTGTAAATAATCGTGTAGTGGTGGGCGATCGCACTAAGGTAACTCAGCCAGAATGTACAGTAGGGCGGGTCAATTGGGTTTCTATGGCTGAACCAGCCACTCCAATTCACGCCGAAGTGCAAGTCCGCTACCGTTCTACGCCTGTACCCGTGACAGTAATTCCTTTGGGAAATTCCCGCGTCCGCTTAGTATTTGATGAACCCCAATTTAGTATTACACCTGGACAAGCTGCGGTGTGGTACGACGGCGAAAAAGTTTTAGGCGGCGGAATTATTGAGCAATTTAGTTAAATTTAAAATTTCTTTTTCAAAATACTCTTACTCGTGACTGAGTAGGGGTATTTTATTCATGATGTTAGGTTTGTGGTTGCGATCGCTTAGTTTGCAAGCTCAGTCACTCCATAAATCGTGATAATTATAGGCGCATCCCAGTTTTTATTTAGTTAGCAAAGCTTAATCATATAAATCCGGTTTAATTTCCGAATTTACTTGTGTAGACATGGCGTAGAGAGTAGGAAAGAAGCCTTATCTGAGCTTACTGATTTTTTTAGAAATCAAATATGATTCCTATATCATACTTACAGCACATTGCAGGTAAATGAGATACAGATTTTAAGAACAAAGCCATATACCAACAGGCTTTCACCCCTATTGCCTATTGCCTATTGCCTGTTTCCTGCTGTATTTTGACTGGAATATCTATAAACTAAAGTATTTTCTATTTAATTGTCGAATGCTATGAGGAGCAAACATAAACTAATTTAAGCAAGTTACTCATACAAATTATGTATGAAGTTGCATTTTATCGCTCTATCAGCTAATAGATAAATAACCGTCACTAACTTAAGATAAGCTTGCCTTTCCAATATACTAGTTCGGCTCATTAAATATTAGGTAGGTTAATTATATGCACTCCATACATAATTTATCCAAGAAGTAATATTTTTTAGTATTGGTAAGCACTAATTATATTACATTACAAAAAAACTTAGTTACTATTTGTACTTTTTACAGATGGTACTAGTTCAAATTACTATTTAGAAGCAATATTGACTGAGTAATTATTTGACAACAAACTATTAAATACACACAAAGAAAAATAGGAGCAAATACTACTTAACTTTCTGCTTAATAAAAGTTACTACCTGAGCCAACTGTTTTTTCAAGCCTTCAATCTCAGCTTGCATTTTAACTATTTTCTCATTCAATGCTTGGATTTCTGCTAAAGAAGTGGCTTCAGTTTCAGATTTTGTTGCTGAGGCAGTCTTTTCAACACTGACTGTGGCTACTGTAGCATGATCAGCGATCACCTCTGTACTAGTATGCGTAGTTGTACTACTGATATTTTTAGCGGCAACTGCTCCTACCAAAGCGGGTTCTGGACGGGGTAGCTTGGCTTTAGCCATTGCTAATTTAATAGCATCAATTAATTGTTTTTTATCAAATGGTTTACCCAGGAATTCAAAGTATTCAAAAGGTGCAGGGATTTTTTCGGTCACTTCTTCCTTGCGACCCGACATGATTACTAAGGGAATCTTTCTTAACTCTGGGTGGGCTTGAATTTGTTGAAAAACTTCCCAGCCACTCATTTTGGGTAGTAAGAAATCTAACATAATCAAACTGAGCTTTTCTTGACGGATAAAATTAAGCCCTTCGACTCCGTCTTTAGCTTCTAATACCTCGAAATTGCCCGGAGGCAACATTTCTCTAACTTTAACTCTAACAACGGTAGTGTCATCAATAACTAAAATTTTGTTTGCCACGACTGGTTACTCTAACAGAAAATTTAAATTGAATAACGGCTTACGCCACTTGACTTTGAAAGTCCTCTTACTATATCCAAATTTATGATGAATTGGGGGATAGTATATTTCGGTATAAATGGCTTTATTGCCAGTGTTCTATAAAACTTACCTCCGTAGTATTAGCAATTTGTGTCATGGTGATATTTAAGGCTTAAATCTTGCTTGATGTAGAACACTATTTTTGGATTTTCCTGAGATACTTATGACTCCGTTACAACCAGCCCAATTTAAGTCAGAGATTATCGCTATGCCTAGCTGGTTACGTCGCTCTATTGGCAAAGCCAGCGAAATTTCTACGGTGCAACGCATTATTAAGCAGCGTCAAATTCACACCATCTGTGAAGAGGGACGTTGCCCAAACAGGGGAGAGTGCTACGCCCAAAAAACGGCAACTTTCTTACTTATGGGGCCAACCTGCACCCGTGCTTGTGCCTTTTGTCAAGTGGATAAAGGTCATGCACCAATGCCTCTTGATTTAGAAGAACCACAAAAGGTAGCCGAGTCGGTACAGCTTTTAGGATTGCGTTATGTAGTTTTGACTTCTGTAGCACGGGATGACTTGCCAGATCAAGGTGCAGGCCATTTTGTAAAAACAATGGCAGCTATCAGGGAATTAAATCTAGAAACTCAGATTGAAGTATTAACTCCTGATTTTTGGGGTGGTGCAGGTGCGGGAGAAGCCGGACAACGCCAACGGCTAGAGATGATAGTCAAGGCCAAGCCAGCTTGTTTTAATCACAATATTGAAACAGTACAAAGGTTAACTAGCAGAGTACGTCGGGGAGCAAAATACGATCGCTCGCTCCGAGTCTTGGCTATAGTTAAAGAAATTGACCCGACTATTCCCACAAAGTCAGGTTTAATGCTGGGACATGGAGAAACAGTAGAAGAAGTTATCCAAACAATGGCAGATTTAAGATCTGTAGGATGCGATCGCTTAACAATTGGTCAATATATGCGCCCTTCCTTAGAACATCTGCCAGTACAAAAATACTGGACTCCGAAGGAATTTGATGAACTGGGCAGCCTAGCATGGAAAATGGGTTTCAGCCATGTCCGTTCCGGGCCGCTAGTTCGCAGTTCTTACCACGCAGGAGAAGAGACAAGTGAGAAGTCTGAAGTCTGAAATGCTTGTTCATTAGTCATTTGTCATTAGTTACTTTCCTCTGCCCCCCGCACCTCTGCCCCTCTACCCTGTTCCCTGTCCCCTGTCTCCTATCCCCTACTGTTGAGCTAGACAAATATTTCTTACGAATGTGGGTAATTGGTGCAGCTATTTGGTATTTCTGAAAAAGTCATAACATTTAGGAGAACTTTTAATGGCTGATCAAACTCCGAACTTACCAGTTGCACAAAGTGGAGCAAAACCCCCCTACCCATTTCGCACAGGTTGGGCTTTGTTGCTTTTAGCTGTTAACTTCTTGGTAGCCGCTTACTATTTCCACGTGATTGAATAGTTAAAAGCGGACTGGTGTTGCTCAAATCGTGCCTTTGAATAAACCTTTGGGACGAATGAGCAACACCAAAATCATAATCAGCAGGGCAATACCTTGTTTGTATTGAGAACCTAGCCAAATAGTGCTGACTTCCTGAGCAATACCAATGATAAAAGCTGCGGCGATCGCGCCGTAGGGATTCCCGATTCCGCCTAAAATTACAGAAGCAAACAAGGGCAAAATTAAAAACCATCCCATATTGGGGCGCACTGCTGTAATTAAACCGTACATACTGCCACCCAAAGACGTAAGTGTACCAGCAATCACCCAAGTCCAAAGGATCACTTGCTCAACATTGATACCGGAAACTCTGGCTAAATCTAAATCATCTGCCACGGCTCGCATCGCTTTACCAATTTTTGTGTTTTGCAGGAGGTAATGCAAACCTACAATGGCTAATACTGCTAGACCTAACACTAACAATTGATTTTGCGGGATTCTTACACCAAAAAATTCCCAAGCAGAAGTTACAGGAAGATTGTAATTTTGGTTTTTGCCTCCCCAAATCAAAATAATACCATTGCGTAAGAATAAGGCTAGACCAATCGAAATAATAATCAGTGTTGTCGAAGTAGCGCGAATCAATCGCATTTTTGACCACAACAACTTTTCTGATAACAGCATCGCCGCTACTGTGCCTACCGTTGCCAAAATCATCGATAGCCAAATATTTACGCCGCCAGTATTTATCAAGAAAGTCAAATAAGCTCCCAAGGTGAGGAAATCACCATGAGCGAAATTAGATAACCGTAAAATCCCGTAGGTTAGGGTCAGTCCTACAGCAGCAAGAGCAATAATACTCCCCAAAGCAATGCCATTGACAATCAGTTGTATAAGCTGTGTATCCATGAGTTTTAACTAAATAAGTTACTTTAAAAAGGTTTAAGCTGGGTGTCTTTGTCGAAAAATATTGTTACGTCGTTTACCATTAATAGTAAAAGTTATGATTTATCAACAAAAAAGATTTGTGAGCTAATATACATAGAATCTTGTTCGCATTTTTGCATAAGACTACATTTGTTCAGAGCGGTCTAGTTGACCATGCAGCAGTATTCAAGCTTACCAGAACGAAACTCCCAGGTAGATACAACGCCAACACTGTTGGCAACAATTCAACAACTCCGTGCTGAGTTGTGGTTGGAGCGCAGCTTGAACAAGCTGCAAAATCGCCTGCATGATTATCTCCTTTCTGCTGGGGCTAGTACCTTACAGGTAGAAGTTATAGAAGCAGAAATTTTTCAAACTGTGGTCAACGAACTCGATGTTGCTTTGAACAATAGTAGAGTAGCGATCGCCTTAGCTCAACCAACATCAACATTTGCTAAAGTTTGTTACATTTCTGCTTCACCATCTCCAGCCATAGAAATCATGCCTAAAAAAGGCAAAAAGCTGCGGTTGAAATTAGCAGACACAATCAAAATCGAAGATTTACAACAGTTAGCAAATCAAGAAATGCCGAGTGTCTGGCCTTTAGCTAGTGATTCTGACACTATTGGCTGGCTAATTATTGGTAATGCTTCTAGGGAAATTCTCACAGCATCTCAACTCCAACTAAAATCAGAATTATTGACCAGGGTGGCTCAATATTGTGTTGAGGCTTTAGTACGACTTGAACAAATCAAATCTTGGCACCAGCAGTCTCAATATTTAGGTAGCTCTAATCAAGAACTACAAAGAACGAATCAACTCAAAAACCAATTTCTGGCAAACACCAGTCACGAAATTCGCACGCCTCTGAGTTCGATTATCGGCTTTACCCATCTGCTGTTAGCTCAAGGTTATGACCCAAGCAGAGAACGCCATCAAGAATATTTAAATATTATTCAATCTAGCGGTAAACACCTTTTAGCACTAATCAATGACATTTTAGACCTCTCTAAAATTGAGGCTAATCAGTTAGAAGTGCAGTATGAAGAAGTGGATGTACCAGAACTGTGCCGTAATGTTTTAGCTTTAATCAAAGAGAAAGCTGCTAACAAAGGTTTGAAATTGTGTTTAGAACTAGATCCTACAGTTAAAACTCTCGTTGCTGATCCTTTACGGCTCAAGCAGATGTTATTAAATTTGCTATTTAATGCCGTCAAATTTACTCCAAGTGGTTCTGTTGGCTTACAAGTTTTAGTTCAAGGTACATTTTTACGTTTCACAGTTTGGGATACGGGGATTGGTATTTCTCAAGCAGACCAAACTCAAATTTTTAAACCTTATGTTCAGATTGCTAACTCTGTAACTACTCGTGAAGAAGGTACAGGCTTGGGTTTGGTTGTGACTCGCAAACTTGCTGAAATGCACGGTGGTTCCGTAACAGTAGAATCCGAAGCTAACTGTGGTTCGCGGTTTAGTCTGATTTTGCCTGTGAAACAAGTAACAGAAGTGGAGGGAATTGAGGGAGATTCTACCAGAGATATTACGCCTTCATCTCATCTACCTATTACCTCTAGCTGTAACTCAAGCATTTTGTTGGTGGAAGATGACTTACCTAATGGCAAGTTGATGCAAACGTATCTTGAAAGGTTTGGTTATCACGTAACTTGGATTAAAAACGCTAGCCAAATGTGGGAAGCACTCTCACAGAAAAAACCAGGGCTAATTTTAATAGATATTAAGTTACCAGATGAAAACGGACTGAAGCTAGTACAGCAAATCCGTCAGCAGCCTGAATATCAAATGATTCCGATAATTGCCCAAACCGCAATGGCGATGAAAGGCGATCGCGAAACTTGTTTAGCATCAGGCGCAAATGAATATATCTCTAAACCTCTTGACTTGCCACTGTTAGCCAATCTGGTAGGTAAGTATATTAAATTACCGCAACAAGATAAAACTACAAGCAGCTAAAACACTGGTTTCGGCTATAGCTCTAAAATTAAATGTATTAGGAACTGTAAAGCTTTAGCCAGGATTGGGGAAATGACGTTAATAGAAAAACTTGAGCAATTAAAAGCCTTATTTAGCGAAATGGAACGCGCGTTAATTGCTTACTCTGGGGGTGTTGATAGTACTTTAGTTGCCAAAATTGCTTATGATGTGCTGGGCGATCGCGCAATGGCGGTGACAGCTGTTTCTCCTTCGTTGTTACCAGAAGAGTTAGAAGACGCAAAAATTCAAGCCGCAACTATTGGGATTCCCCATCAAATCGTTCAAACCTACGAGATGGAAAATCCTAATTACACATCTAACCCTGTCAACCGTTGTTATTTTTGCAAAAGCGAATTACATGACACTCTCAAACCATTAGCTACCCAGTTAGGCTACCCCTACGTAGTTGATGGGGTAAACGCTGATGATTTGCACGATTACCGCCCAGGAATTCAAGCCGCCAAAGAACGAGGCGCGCGATCGCCTTTAGCAGAAGTTGGTGTATCAAAATTAGAAGTCCGTCAACTTTCCCAACAGCTTGGCTTACCTTGGTGGGATAAACCTGCTCAACCTTGTTTAAGTTCCCGCTTTCCTTACGGTGAAGAAATTACTATAGCTAAGTTACAAAGAGTCGGTAGAGCCGAAATTTATCTGCGAAAACTCGGATGGGATAACTTGCGTGTGCGTTCTGAAGGTGATACAGCACGTATTGAACTAGCACCAGAAAAAGTTAAAGATTTTGTTGTGTCAGTTGATTTACCCTCCGTAGTTTCCGCATTCCAAGAATTTGGATTCATTTACGTCACCCTCGACTTAGAAGGTTATCGTAGCGGCAAATTAAATCAAGTGTTACACCAGAATTTAAAAGTTACAAATTAGATTTAACTTACCAACACTTTCGATATTTAACTGATTACTGTTTACTGACATTAAATAATTTCCGCTTCTACCGACACTAAAATACAGCCGTTGATTCTCCAAGTATCATCGGGTTGTTTTTCCATAAAATATAATGCCCTCAACGGCACGCCATGAGGACTCAGAAGTAACACAGGCTGAGTGATATTGTCTTGGACAGTGGTAATTTTTTCAAAAAAGACTGAACGAGGACGGTAAACTGCTGGGTAATTCAGCATTACCATCCGCAGAAAATTTTCTGCACTTTGAAACTGTTCTTGAATTGCTGGACTAGCAAAAGCAAAAGCTGCTTCAGCATCATCTTGTTGAAAGGCGGCTAATTGACTTTCAATGACAGTTCGGATGGCTATAGAATCTCTATCATTAACTATCATAAATTTTAATATTGCGATCGCAATCTTTCATTTTCACGCTGAGTAGCCTTAAACTCCACTTGTTCAAGAGCCGAGCGCCAAACATCATAACCCTCGTGCGATAAATGCAGTCCATCTGTCGTTAACTCTAGACGTAAATTACCTTCAGAATCGGTAAACCAACCGTGAATATTTAAATAATTAGCTCCCTCTCGTTGAGCAATCACAGCCAGTTGTGAATTAATTTGACGAATCCGACTATTAGAAATTTTTGTTAAGCGTGTTGGTAAAATTGATTGTACAAATATCTGAGTATTTGGGTGAGCCTGCCTTAAGTAGCGAATAATTTGGCGATGATTACGCAAAATAATTTCATCATCTATCCCTTTGCGTAAATCGTTAATTCCCGCCATCACATAAATAACTTCTGGTTTTGTTGCTGAAAATGCTTTTAATCTTTTTAAAATTCCACCAGAAGTATCACCTGATATACCTTGATTGAGCCAGAGTTTGCCACTAGGAAGTTTTTCTGGGGGAAACCACATACTTAAAGAATCGCCAACCATAATGCTCAAATAGTTATGGCCTTGTCCTTTAGTAACGGCTTTTGCTTCTAAAGCTAATAAATTTTTCCAATCTTCATAAGTTAGCTGGTTTTTTTTACTTAACTCCGAAGCCGATTGCGAATCATTATATATACGTGTATAAATTTGACCTGTTTTTAAAGCCGCTAGTCTTTGGTAATAAAGTTGATTACCTGATATCAGTGGTAAACTCGGTGTTTGAAGGCTACGCTCAAATAATGATTGGCTTGGTACTAAAAAACCTTGCTCAATATTTTCTGGCAATGATTCATTAGAATCAAGAATATTTTTTTCATCAATTCTTGACTGTACATTTTGTACAAGTTGTAAAACTTGACCACTAAATTGGGATGATGAGATATTAACACTTAAGTCAAATTTTGATTGCGCTTTTAAAGCTGATAGAGATTGATAACTAAATTCTGATGAGGATTTATTTATATTAGGAGAGTTTTTAATTTGTGCCGTTGAAAATGAATTATTTTGTGAATGCCACAGGGAACTAGAACTTACTGCCAGAATATTCGACAGATGTGTAAGAGCCGATGCTGGTATTACCAATCCTGTTAACAAGCTGGCTGTCAACAGATAATTGTTCCTCATCGCTTTATATTTCCTCATACTTAGTACTTTTCCTTATGACAGCATTAGTTACCTGTGTTCAGGATCAAATTTTGTAGTTAAACTATGATTTTTATGTAAATTTTGTAGTAATGTAAAGTATTTTATCAAGATTATATTGCGATTTTAAAATCTCTTTAAAGAAGCTTTTTCTCAAAAAAGGACATTCTCAGCTATGGAGATAAATTTGATCAAGCACTCATGAGAGTATGTGAACTATTGACTTGTGCAAATTTAAAGTCACACCAAGCTATAAAAACTCAAAGTTTTTTGGTTAACGTAATTGTATTGCTCCTAATTTTGCTATTTACATATACTTTACATTTTGACTTAAGTACTCAATATATTTACGGAACTTAGTTAAATTTATACTTAAGTATAGAATAATACTTGATTTTTGTTTATTCTACGGGTATGAGGACTACTATTTGACTAAAGTATTTTCTCTAAGTTTGTTATTGATGTAAAGTGAATAATTCAAATTCATGTCAAGGCTTACACGCGATCTCTATTTTATTACTGTGTTAAAAATGTATCTCCAAGCACGCTTGCGGATTTGCTAACTAAATACGGACACTGCAAAAATAACTAACAACAACGAGCAAAGTTATTTAAGTAAAATTACTTGTGTTTAAGTATGCATATACCCTCTTTTGAGAAATTAAATTGAATATAAGTTATCTACAAGAACTTAGAGGGAAATGCTAAGATTTAGGCGGTGTCTTGAATGATTTAAATTTGTTTTGTGGCTAGAGCAAGTACAGCGATCGGTGTTAGTCCGATTATTAAGGAGATTGTGCAAAAACAGGCACATTCAACTCGTTTAACTCTCAAAGAAGTCATCCTCATGGGGATGTTAGCGATTGATAAGCTTGACGATGAAAATCGTCAAGACTTGGCAGATCAGGTTCATAAGATGCAAGTGGATGGAGAGATTTAAGTAAAAATTCCTCAGTTTTTACTTTAAACTCTCAATTAGATTTGGCTACTCAACAAACCGACAACGACTCCCCGCAACATAATCCTGATTAATTTCAAAAGAAATCCATTGGCGATGTAAAGTCTCAGCAACAAAACCAGTTGTGTTTGAACCAGCAAATGGATCTAAAACCAGATCACCTTCATCAGTTAGGAATTTGATAAAAAATTCAGCAAACCCCTGAGGGAAACGCGCCGGATGGGGGTGAATTCCTAAAGCTTTACAGCGACGTAAATAAGCACTATTTGATTCTGTGTTGGGAATTTCTAGTAAATTCGGTGGAATTGCACCCTGATTATCTTTTTGAAATTTATCAGAGATTTCATGTCCACTAGGACGCATTTTAGCTTTATAACCAACTTTGAGTAATCGCTGCATACTTTGGCTATAAGGCTTTAAGACTTTTCTATTATCCGCTTTGGGATTTGGCGTTTTAGACAACCACCAAACCACATTAACTGCATCTTTGACCCTAACTCGCCTAATTGTCACCCACTCAGCCGGGGTAGGTAGTCGTGCTGGGTTGTAGTGATAAAATTCTTGCGCCAAAAAAAAGCCGACTTCCTTACATAATCTCACCAGTAATTCGTATTGATAAATACTCCGTACAGGATTACCAGGAAGATAAGCACCACCTAAATCTAAAATAAATGAGCCGTTATCTGTAAGAACCCTTTTAAATTCACAAGCAAAAGGCAGAAACCACTCGATATATTTTTCTGCACTTTCATTGCCATATTTTTTTTTGCGTATCAAAGCAAATGGTGGTGATGTCAAAATTAAGTTAACGCTGCTTTCTGGCAAAAATTTAATTAGTTGCAGACTATCACCTAAATAAATTGAGCCGTAATTTTGCGTGTAATAAGGTGTGAAATGATTAAGTTGTGTTGTATTTTCTGGTTCAGTTGCCAAGACTAATAAATATTAAAAACTATATTATTGATTAATTTAAAGTGGGTTACACAAATTTTTAAAACCCCTCTCCAAACCTCTCCCCTGCAAGGAGAGAGGCTTTAAAAGCTTATTTTCGCATTAAAAACTAATGATATTTAAGCCCCTCTCCGCGTCGGAGAGGGGTTGCGGAGAGGTTCAATAAATTTAAATCTTTCAGGTTTCTATTATAAAATCCTCTGGGTCAGTTTCCCCATTTACCCAGCGAATTGCTTCTCGTGCTGACACCATATTTGGTGGAACGCACAAGACATGAATAAATCCTGTACTTGGACAAGTCATTTTTAATAAATAGATGGGTTCAATATCAATATCACTATCAATTCTCAACAGGGTATATTCAGCCCAATTATCTAATTCAATAGCTTGTAAATCTTGGCAAATGCGACTGTAACCAATCCCTTGAATTAACACTCGTCGCAGTTCAGCATTGGTTTCTGTTAATAACCATTGAGCTTCCCATTGCTGAGGATGAATCTTACCGTATTTTTCAGGCAAGTTTACGCCATGATAAGAGTAAATGCTATATCCATCAGCAAATTGTATTGCAGGTTCCCCTTCGGCGTGGAGGCGGTTTTCGTTATCGAAGCGCAGATGAATCGGGCGATCGCATAAAATTGCTATATTTTCATCAGGGAAAATCCAACCACAATTTTTAATTAAATTTTGTAATATAACCCAATTTTGTTGAAAGCAATCACAATTTAACTCAGATATACCAAAATCAATAAAACGAACTTCCGCTATCAATAGTTCCGGCAATATGTAATTCAAGCTAAAAATATTAAGGTCTAATTGCAGTATAGACGGAGCATATATTGGTAATCTACTATCTATTAACTTGTAAATAATTTCTTTTTTAATAAAATTGACTAGTTCTTTACTCTGTAATTTAAATTCTATATGATTGCTTAACGGACTAAAAATTTTGTTTTCAATTCTGTAAGCATTTATATTAGAAATAGGCTTAACTAATTTCAGCGAAAATTCTTGTAAAGCTGCATAAGGGCTATCAAAAAATACAATCTCTGGTTCATCGAAGCCCATAAATTGATAAACAGCTTTCACAGCTTCAGCCGCTTTCTCTCTATCAATCCGTTCCGTAGAAAGCGCAGTCTTTCGCCACTTCTCTCGATAAACTGGAATCAAAGCCTCTTGCTCAGGCGTTAATTTTTCAATCAGCGACATATCGCCAACCTTCTGGCTCATACTCACGCTGAATTTTAACTACCCAGTTACCTTGAGGTATAGGAATTGCCTGATGTTCTTCATGAGTTAACAAGGCAGTCTCCGATAAAACACGCAGATACAGGCTACCATCCTGCTCATATAATTCTGCTTGTCCCTGACTAATTCGGTGCTTGTGTCCTGTGACTTCACCTTCTGCCAAAATTAAATCAAGCTTTTTTTGCCCGTCAACTTGCTGTACAGGTAGTAAAATGACATCACCTTGACGAATCGCTTTCATTGTCTTAACTCCTAGCAATCAGTAAGAAAATCTACTTCGCTTTTCATCTCAATTTTGATTTAATTTTGGCACAACCTAAAAAGTTACAGAGAGTAGCATACCAGTCAGGATAAATACGTAGTATCAATCTACGCTTACTATGTTTCTGTATTTTCTGTAGTTACAAAATATAAAAAGTACCGTATTAATACACTTGGGCAGTATTTTGCTAACTGTAGTCGCCAATTTGCCTGAGATAAGTTAAAGATTGAAATAGTTGGAAATTCACATCCAACCTTCTCCTATCCTATGCTTTAGGAAAGGCTACACCTGAAGTTTGGCGATTTTCGCACTAACAGGCAGTTTGTGTGAGGATTAAATCACAGCCTCCAAGCTCGAAATTTTATCTTGACATTTCACAAAAATTGCCCCAACTTGACTTTTTAGCTTGACAGCTATCTTTTTTTTTTAAATCTCCATGTCAACTCTCGTCATCGTCGAATCTCCCACAAAAGCTAAAACCATTCGTAACTACCTGCCAAAAGACTATCGGGTAGAAGCGTCTATGGGTCATGTCCGTGACCTACCCCAGTCAGCAAGTGAAATCCCTACGACTATCAAAGGGGAAAAATGGGCGCAGCTAGGGGTAAATGTGGATGCAGACTTTGAACCGGTGTATGTTGTCCCCAAAGACAAAAAGAAAGTTGTTACCCAGCTGAAAGATGCCCTGAAAGAGGCAACAGAACTCATTCTGGCAACTGACGAAGACCGGGAAGGAGAAAGCATCAGTTGGCATTTGTACCAGTTGCTCAAGCCCAAGGTTCCTACCAAGCGGATGGTGTTTCACGAAATCACCCAAGAGGCTATCAAAAAAGCTTTGAAAAACTGCCGCACTATCGATGAGCAGTTAGTACGCGCCCAAGAAACACGGCGGATTTTAGATCGGTTGGTGGGATATACACTCTCTCCCTTACTGTGGGAAAAAATCGCTTGGGGATTATCTGCTGGGCGAGTACAGTCGGTAGCAGTAAGGTTATTGGTGAACAAGGAACGCCAACGCCGCGCCTTCCATGAAGGAACGTATTGGGATTTAAAAGCTTACTTAGAGCAAGGAAAAGCCCCGTTTACATCTCAGTTAGTCACCTTGGGTGGTACGAAAGTCGCCAACGGTAGCGATTTCGATTCGGCAACGGGACAAATTGCGGCTGGGCGCAATGTCGTGTTACTCCAAGAAGCTGATGCTATAGCCCTGAAAGAACGGCTGGCGGGTAAAACTTGGAATGTAACAGATATTGAAGAACGCCCAGTGACGCGTAAACCTGCGCCACCGTTCACGACATCAACCCTGCAACAAGAATCGAACCGCAAACTACGGCTTTCGGCACGTGACACCATGCGGACTGCTCAAAGTTTGTACGAGCAAGGGTATATTACCTATATGCGTACAGACTCGGTGCATTTGTCAGAACAGGCGATCGCAGCTGCCCGTGACTGTGTAGAAAAACTTTACGGTAAGCAATATCTCAGCCCCCAACCCCGGCAGTACACCACCAAATCCAAAGGCGCGCAAGAAGCCCACGAAGCCATTCGCCCAGCTGGTAGCACCTTCCGCACGCCCCAAGAAACTGGGTTAAGCGGACGAGAACTAGCCCTCTACGACTTAATTTGGAAGCGTACCGTCGCCTGTCAAATGGCAGACTCCCGCCAAACTCAAATTACCGTGCAGTTGCAAGTCGAAGATGCAGGTTTTCGTTCTTCTGGTAAACGCATTGACTTTCCTGGTTACTTACGCGCCTACGTTGAAGGTTCAGACGATCCCGAAGCCGCACTAGAAGACCAAGAAATCATCTTGCCCAGCCTGAAAGTTGGGGATCATCCAAATTGTAAAGAACTGGAAGCAGTTGGTCACGAAACTCAACCACCAGCCCGATACACTGAAGCCACCTTGGTCAAAACCCTAGAAAGTGAAGGTATTGGTCGTCCTAGTACCTACGCCAGCATCATCGGCACAATCATCGATAAAGGTTATGCTCAATTAACGAATAATGCCTTAATTCCAACCTTCACAGCCTTTGCCGTCACTAGCTTACTAGAAAAACACTTTCCCGATATTGTCGATCCTGGCTTTACTTCTAAAATGGAGCAAACTTTAGATGATATTGCCGAAGGTGAAGTTAGCTGGCTACCTTACCTCAAGGAATTTTATCTGGGTGACAAAGGTTTAGAAACCCTAGTCAAAGAACAAAAAAGTCAAATTGATGTTACTAAGGCTAGAACCGTAGAGCTAGAAAATTTAGAAGCGAAAGTCCGCATTGGCAAATATGGGCCATACATCGAAGTCGAAAATGGTGAAGGTGTAGTTACAGCCTCTATTCCTAAAGATTTAACACCTGCTGACCTCGATCCTGAACAAGTCGAAGTTTTGTTGCGGCAAAAAACTACTGGCCCTGACGAACTCGGTCGTCATCCCGAAACAGGTGAGCCAATTTATATCAAAATTGGGACTTACGGCCCTTATGTCCAATTGGGCGACAAAACAGAAGAAAATCCTAAACCAAAACAAGCCTCAATTCCCAAAAACTTGCCAAAGGAAAATGTCACTTTAGAAATAGCTGTTGGTCTTTTGGCCCTTCCGCGTACCTTGGGAACTCATCCAGCTACGGCTGGCAGAATTCAAGCAAGTATTGGCCCCTACGGCCCTTACGTAGTTCACGACCAAGGCAAGGAAGGCAAAGATTACCGTTCTTTAAAAGCTACTGATAATGTCTTAACAATTTCTTTAGAACGAGCTTTAGAAATATTATCAGAACCTAAAAAAGGTCGGAGTTCTACTAACAGCAAATCCAAAGCAGCCTTACGCGAATTGGGTTCCCATCCCGAAGACGATTCACCTGTGAATATTTACGATGGCCCTTATGGCCCTTACATCAAGCATGGTAAGACTAACGTAAGTGTTCCAGAAGGGCAATCGGTAGAAGATATGACACTATCTAAGGCTCTGGAGTTGTTAGCTAGTAAAGCATCGTCATCTAAATCTACTCGCAAGACAAGCAAAACAACTAGCTCACGCACTAAATCAACTGCTAAGTCAACCAAAACAACTGCTAAAAAAAATGATGGGTAATACTTAATTAATGTCACAAGTCAAGGGTCAAAAGTGTTAGAACATTTGACCAATGACTATTGACTATTGATACAATATAACCTTCCATCCCTAGAAGCAGTTCATTAGGTTATTGATGTGATACTCTAAAAAGTAAGGGAAATCACAACAGAAAACTTTCCAAATGGCTAATACCAAAAATAAAAAATTTTGGATCAGCCAAGTTAGCAGCCAAACGTGTAATATTAAGCCAATTTCCGCGTAGCTGTTAATTGCAAGAGGTAGTATCTCAGGAGCGGTCAGTTCATGGACTATATAGAAAAGGTACTGGAAAAGCTGAAGGAAATGGCACGCAAGCTGATTGAAGCCCTGCTAGGGCCAGAAGCCGAGCCGGAACCGGAACTGATTCCGATTCCAGTCAATGAACGCTCCCGTCGTCGCTAAATCTAAAGGGACTGAATTTGAGGGTGCAATCTTTAAGCATTTTGGTACTGCATGGGCCAAACCTGAATTTGCTGGGACAGCGAGAGCCTGGGATTTATGGTGCGCTAACTTTGGCGGAAATCAATCGCTTGTTGCAAGAAAAAGCAGACCAGGTAGAGGCGAGTATTTTTGCCATGCAGTCCAATCATGAAGGGGTTTTAGTAGATGCAATTCATGAAGCTTTGGGAAAGCACCAAGGCATCTTAATTAATGCTGGAGCATATACACATACTAGTGTGGCGTTAAGAGATGCGATCGCAGCAGTTAATTTACCTACAGTAGAAGTACACCTGAGCAATATTTACCGTCGGGAAGATTTTCGTCATCATTCTTATATAGCTCCTGTAGTTATAGGACAAATCAGTGGTTTTGGCGCACAAAGTTATCTGTTAGGTTTACAAGCTTTAGTGCATCATTTGAAGAGTCAATAGTCAATTGTCAATGGTCATTTGTATTTTGTAACTATCCTAGCCCCTAGTCTTAAGTCCCTGAATATATGCGCTATTCACTTGTCAGCCGGTTTAGAGGAACTTTACTAGGAACTTTACTAGGTACTAATTTAGCCATAACTAGAGAACAACAAGCTGAAAGTTTCTCCCAAGCGGGTAAATTAATGCTATTGGGTGCTAAAAGCCTGCTGGAGTTAGGCAAATTAGATTTAAATGATTGGCAACAGCGTCAGCAACAAATACTACCTGACTTAAATACAAGTAATAAAGTTACTTTAAGATTAATCATTGCCACCTTACCAGTGGCACTTTTTGTTCATGAACATCCGCAAAAATTGCGCCAAAAACTGTTGGAAGCTTCCCAAATTTGGAGTGATGATTTAGTTGTACGGGATGGAGTATTAGCTATAGGATATGCGATCGCTCAATCTTTAACTGAAAAACTTGATTCTCAAACTCTTATCCCCCAAATAAATGCTTTTATTGGTGAGACACCAACATCATTACCACAAAAATTATTACAAGTTAATGATTTGTTAGCTCAATATGCTGGGTTAGATAAAGCAGCTGCTGAGTTAAGTACTCAAGATAAAACAAGTAGTGCGATCGCAATGGCATTCTACTACTTTCTTAGTACTTTAGAAGACTTTCGCCTGACACTCTTACGGGCGACTCAGCATCAAAGGCTGTTAGATTCCCAAATTATAGGTGCGATCGCAGGAGCATTATCTGGGGCTTACAACAGTACAGCAGGGATTCCTCCCCAATGGAAGGTTCTGTCCTCATCAACAGATTCTGCGGCTGAGGAACGGCTCAATTTTTTGCAAGTGTTAGAATTGGCTGATGCACTTGTGGCTGTGTGGTCGGGAGTATATAGTCTGTCTCTACATTCTAGGCACAGCCAGCTAGAAGGATGTATGATGCCTAACCAACAAGTTTCTGCCTTTGCCGCGCCTCGCGTCATTCGTTCTCGTTAATGCTGTGCCACTATTGATCAGTAAGAAATCTATTAATTTTTTCACAAATTATTTCTGTAGACAGATATCTTAGGTTATCCTTGCTAACTATTTCTGAACACAGCTTAAACTTTTCTTAGGATTGTCTTGTTTTGAGCTATCAAAGTAAGCAACCACAGGTGATGAAAAAGCAGCATTTGTTTAAGAATTTAACCCAGAAGTTGAGTTACTGGCGAGGTTACATTGTATGCCGAACTGAAAAATTCCTGGCTAAGAAAAATCAAAATAGCTATAGCTGCCGTGGTAACTCTGAAAATAACATACTCGGCAATTTACGGCTGTGTTTGTTAAAAATTACTAATGACAGCAAACACCAAAAACGAGCAACGGTATCCAGATCAATGGCAAAATCGGTTAAAACTCATGGTGGAATTAATACAGTCGTTTTAGGCTGGATACACAAAAAACGTTCCTCAGTTGTGTTTGCGATCGCCGTAATATCTCTGACAGGATTACTAGGCCATAAGCTATATAACCAACCAGAATTACAAATAAGTACTCCCTCACCCCAGACGTTTAAAGCACCTTACTCTACTAGTCTTGAAGATAAACAACAAACTGAAGCTCGACGTAAAGCTGTTAGAGGAAAATCTGTAACAGTATTAATGGTCGATACCAACACGACTAAGAAAATTGAACAAAATTTGCAGGAAATTATAGCTCAAGGTAACGAAATTCGGAATGCTATTGGCTCTTTTCCTTTTTTTGATATCTCAGTTCTGTCAGTGAGTACCCAACAGTATTTGCGCGCTTGTTCTGATTTAGAATGGCAAGCACTCTTACTAGGTTTAGAGAATACGATTAAACAAAAACTAGGGCTTTTACAAGGTAAGCAAACTAGTACCGATCAACAAAAACCAGGGCAAGAAAAATTTAGAAAAAGTTATACTTCTCAATATCTTTCTTTATTACGATTATCGACGGATTCCGACAATTTAATTCTGCCCAAGTTATCTAAAGAAGTGCAATTTGTTGAAGTACCCGAAAACAATAGCTTTAAGCAAGCGTTAGCAGAGCTAGACGCTTACCGTATGAGTACCTCTGTGCAGAACTTAAATTCGTTATTAGAGCAAATATCTCAAGTACGCAAAGCATATTCTCAAGCTAAATCGCAACTTTCCCAGTTAGAAAATAAGAATCCAGAGACAGTTTACAAAGAAACTGTGATTTTAGATTTATCTGATGATGATTGGACAACTACGCACACAGCAGTTCGTCAAATAGCCGAGCGCATTCTGACTCAAGGAATCCCAGAAGGCTTACCGCCTGATGTTTTAGAGAATGCAGTGAATCTACACGTGCAAGCTGCTATCCCAAATGATGCTGAAGCTTTGGCGAATAAGCTGTTATTGAAAGTCCTAGAACCAAATTTAAAAAAAGATGAAGAAAAAACCCGACAGCAGGCACAGCAAGCCGCAGAAGGAGTTTTACCAGTAATAGTGCCACTTAAGCGAGGTGAGGTGATTGTTTATAAAGAGCAAAAAATTACTCCTTGGCAGTTTGAGGTGTTGGAACACTATCAACTAATTCGTCGGGAAAATAACTGGCAAGGGTTAGGAAAGTTAGCAGTTTTAGTTACCGGCGCAATTGGAATTTTCATTTGGATAGAAAAGCGAAATAAGTATGGGTTGCGACAACGTGATCATCTTTTGGTATTGCTGTTGGCACTGAGTACACCAGGAGCGATCGCAATGGGTATCGTTCACACTAGTTGGAGTGCCGTTGGTTTATTGTTAGGAAGTTTTTACGGGCGAACTTTGGGTGCAACTGTAGTCGGATTACTCTTTTTGGTTATACCTATAAGTTTAGAAATCAGTAAGATCTCCCTAATAGCTGGTGCAGCTGGCGGGATATTAGCTAGTTGTATAGCTCAAAGACTGCGATCGCGTGAAGAACTAGCACTATTAGGTGTAGCTATTGCTGCCACTCAAGGCAGTGTTTACTTGATTTTAAATCTCTTGAGTGGGGCAGCATTTGGTGCAAGTTGGTATTTAGTTTTTCAAGAAGCCGGGTTATTCACTCTGTCAGGTTTAGCTTGGAGTATCGTAGCTTTGGGTGTCAGCCCCTATCTAGAAAAGCTGTTTGATTTAGTCACTCCAATTCGGTTAGCAGAACTGGCGAACCCTAATCGCCCTTTATTAAAAAGACTGGCTACCGAAACCCCAGGAACTTTCCAACATACATTATTTGTGGCTACCCTTGCTGAAGCGGCCGCTAAACAACTAGGATGCAATGTCGAACTAGTCAGGGCTGGAACTCTTTACCACGACATTGGCAAGATGCATGATCCGCTAGGTTTCATTGAAAATCAAATGGGCGGGCCAAATAAACATGAAACCGAAATTCAAGACCCTTGGAAAAGTGCAGAAATCATCAAAAAGCACGTCAGCGAAGGGTTAGCGATGGCACGCAAACACCTGTTACCAAAAGCAATTCAAGCGTTTATTCCTGAACATCAAGGTACAATGCTGATTGCTTATTTTTATCACCAAGCACAGCAGCAAGCCCAAGCAGACCCCAATTTAAAAGTAGACGAAGCTGATTTCCGTTATGATGGGCCAATTCCCCAATCACGAGAAACGGGAATTGTCATGTTAGCAGATGCTTGTGAAGCCGCATTGCGATCGCTCAAAGATGTCACACCTGAACAAGCTTTAACTACACTGAATAATATTCTCCGTGCCAGATGGCAAGACAATCAACTTGTAGACTCAGGGTTAACACGCGATGAAATGTCACAAATTGCTCAAATTTTTGTAGAAGTTTGGCAGCAATTCCATCACAAACGCATTGCTTACCCTAAGTTAAAGACTAGTAATGAGAAACTGATTAAATAGTCTGTGACATCCACCAAAGAATTAATGCAGTTCCGACAACGCAAATAATCCCTGCTACGCCAGCTAGGGGTTTATTGTACTTACCTGTGTACCACACTGAAACTTTACCTGTGTAAGTTATCAGTTGGGCTGTATCTATACTAGCGATCGTCCATACTAATGCTGTGTGAAGCCCCCAGGCAATACCTAAACTACCCTTATCTGCAATCCTGGCCATAACTAACATCATGCCCATCAGCCACAGTCCAGGTATTTGTGGTGTAGTTTCCTGCTGTTCCCAAACCAAATGCAACAAAGCAAAAATAGAGCTAGAAATTACCGCAGCTAACCAAAGCGGATAATCCCGTTCTAATTCAGTTAACAAAAAACCACGAAAAACTAACTCTTCTATACCACCGACTAATAAAGCTACTAATAAAATCGGCAGCAAGATAGATGGCAGTAATTTGAGATTAGACTTTTCAAAATTACACCAACCCAACCATAATTGCGCCAAAAACATTAAGCTGAGGCTGAATAGTCCCACACTAAAGCCCAGCCCTAACCCTTTTAGTAGAGAAAGATTAACTATTAAGCCATAATTAGCAAAAGACCGTTTATATAAGTAAATAACTCCCCAAAGTACTAAGGGAGCTAATAAATAAAGTGAAACAAGTAAAGGTAACTTTTGCTCTGGTTGTAAAGGTTTGCTAGGTTCCCAATGAAGAAAAACAGCTGATATAGCTGCTAAGGGAATCCAACATCCTACCCAGCTAATAAAAAAAGCCATCAATACAACAGGTACTGATGCATTTTCCATAAATGACAGTGGGATGTTGGCTGATGGCTGAATAAAATTTTTCCAAATAAATAAAAAAAACACGCTAGACCGCTTGCACAATAAATTTTAGGTTTCTTGTCAAGACTCTACTAAAACTTGTAGCTTTAGCCACTTATCTAATCGTATCTTTTTATTGGTACAGCATTCCTAAAAGAGTTATTTACTTTTTTGGTAGGAATAAGTATTACAGCTTTTACCTGCTACTTTCCCCTACCAATGACGAATTTACTCTTCTTCGTCTAAATCTTCATCTATCTCATCAACATCATCTGGGGAGATGTCTTTTTTATCGCTTTCACCTAGTTGAATCAGATGAATATGCTTGTATCCCAGCCTAATTTCAAACTCATCTCCTGGTTTTAAACCCATTGCTTTGGTGTAAGTTGCACCAATCACAATTTGACCATTTTGATGAACACTAACTCGATATGTCGGTTCGCGTCCACGGCCATCTTTAGGAGCTTCTGGACTTAAGGGAATTCCCCTAGCCGATAGCAACGCGTCATAAAAATCAGTGAGATTGACACGTACTTGATTATTCTTAGTAACAGTGTAATAGCCGCACTGCTTTGCTCTTTCTCTTCTTGGTAAATTAGAAAGTTCTTTTACTTTAGCAAGCAGCGCTTTTCCAGTTAATGGTGCGGTTGCAGTTTCAGTCATTACGCTCAATTTTTCCTTACTCTCTCCAAACTGATAAATTAAGTCCTCTGATGCCAGTATTTAAATTTTGAGTATCTACACCAAGATGCTCAAAATACTGGGGTGAAAGATGAATTCCTGCTGATAGAGGAGCCACAAGCGCCTATATTCTGCTTACCTGCAACAGATTAGGGTCAGGATTGTCACAGGTATTTAATTTGGTGATTTTAAGGCACTTTTAACCATGATTTGCCAACGAAAATAAAATTATTTTTTCTTTTGGCACTAGTGTAGCGGTGTAACTTTAAGCCACCTTTACAAATGAGGTTGTTTCTACTCTCAATAATGTAGTAGACCCAAGAAATTGCAGGTTTTCCACTTTCAGTGCTTGTCTTTATTACTCTTGAGTTGTAGGCTTTAACTACTCTTCCTCTTAAGCTTAAGACAGCATGGTATTTGAATATGGTCTGAGAACATACATCCTTGTATCCCAGTTGTAGAGACACAAAATTTCTGTCTCTACATTACGATAAAACAAAGCAGCAGAACCGCGCTTATACGGCGATTAAGACTGATTTAGTTACTTCGTAATTGTATATTAAATACTAGCATGGACTAATAATAGCAAAATAGTTGTTTAATTTTGAATTTAAATTGCCAGCAAATTTTTATCTAAATCATCTAGCTCAAGGACGCAAAAACCAGTAAGGGATTTTCTTTCTGCTTTATTAGCTAGTGTAAGTATTGCTGGATCACTTTTATAAAAATTTATCTAAATTTAGATAAGCAGTTTTGAGCAATCAGCAACATTCTTTGATGTTGGAGATTGAACATAGACAAAAATACAGTCAGGCTTCACCTGTGGGTTTATTGTTGCGTGGCAATCAGCAGACAAGTATTTTGAGGATATGTCTTTAGGGGGAATAAATATGTTGCACATCTGTCAAGTGCTTTAAAACTACCATTAGAAGTTTATTATCAGCTTGAACACATCCAGATCAGGAAAATAAGTAACCATCATTTATAACTATTTCTGAATAGGTAGCTTCTGGCTGTAGCTGATATCTTATAAAGATCTATTAAGCATTTGAGGTATATTGTGTGAGAATAATTTCGCTATGTAAGGAATTAACTTAGCTCACTCTCCGGGAAAGACCTTTTGTTTTGAACTTTTAAACAGGTAAATTGAACACTCAGATGCGATCGCCTGTTTAGTATCAAAGCACAGAGCTTAACATAAATCTTGGTCAAGAAGCTAATTCAACTAAAATTTTAATGGTTATCCTTAAAAAGGAATCAGTAGCTCTTTACTCATCAGCCTATTAACACACGGCAGGGAATTAAGAGCAACAAGAGTATAGCCCAATTTTCGGACTTATCAGCCTTTACTCATGATTTATCTGGCTGATAAAGCAATTTTAAGATGTTGGTTGGTGATAATGGAAGTTATTTTTAAGGTTATTCGGCAACAACAAAATTCTGCTCCTATTTGGCAAAGTTACAGTCTAGAGGTAGAACCTGGTAATACCATTCTTGACTGTCTAAATAAAATTAAATGGGAGCAAGATGGGACATTAGCATATCGTAAAAATTGCCGCAATACGATTTGTGGCAGCTGCGCGATACGAATCAATGGGCGTTCTGCTTTAGCTTGTAAAGAAAATGTTGGCAGCGAAATCGCCAGATTACAAAAAATACAATCCTCAGCAAACACTGCAAATTCAATTCCAGAAATCACGGTTGCGCCTCTGGGTAATATGCCCGTGTTGAAGGATTTAGTAGTAGACATGAATAGTTTTTGGAATAATTTAGAAGCAGTAGCACCTTATGTAAGTACAGCCGCTAGACAAGTACCAGAACGAGAATTTTTACAAACACCGCAAGAGCGATCGCTCCTCGATCAAACTGGTAATTGTATTATGTGCGGTGCTTGCTACTCAGAATGTAATGCCCGTGAAGTGAATCCAGATTTTGTCGGCCCCCATGCTTTAGCCAAAGCCTATCGCATGGTTGCAGATTCGCGTGATAGTGACACAGAAAATCGCCTCGAAAATTACAACGAAGATACTAAAGGAGTGTGGGGTTGTACTCGTTGTTTATATTGCGATTCAGTTTGCCCAATGGAAGTTGCACCCCTAGAACAAATCACCAAAATTAAACAAGAAATTCTCACCCATAAAGAAAAAACTGCCTCTCGCTCAATTCGTCACCGCAAAGTTTTGGTTGAATTAGTAAAAGAAGGCGGCTGGGTTGATGAACGCCAATTTGGTTTACAAGTTGTGGGTAATTACTTTCGTGATCTCAGGGGATTACTCGGTATCGCACCGTTAGGCTTGCGAATGATTGTTCGGGGTAAATTCCCCTTGTCTTTTGAACCATCAGAAGGCACAGAACAAGTGCGATCGCTCATCGAATCTGTACAAAAAACAAAGAAGTCAGAAGGCTAAAATTTCAGACTTTACACTTCAGACTTCATACTTTATTTCATCTAGGGTCTTGGGGTATATTCAAAGGTCGCCCAAAACGGTCATAAACTAAAATATCCCATTGCCCGTTATTGCTCGATTCAAACGCTATCCTACTACCATCAGTACTAATAGTAGGATTGCGAACTTCTGCTTGTAAATTACTCGCCAAATTCCTTGATTGGCGAGTTTCTCTGTCATATAAAAAAATAGCCGATCGCCCCTGACGACTAGCAGCAAACACCACATAACGTCCATCTTGAGAAACACTAGGGTGAGAGGCGATCGCATCTAAAGCATTTAAACCCGGTAAATCAACTAAATTGCGAGTTAGGGTATCAAACATATATACATCTTGGCTACCCCGGCGATCGCTAGTAAACACAATATATCTCCCAGAAGTTTGGGGATTTAATTCTGAAGCCAAACTATTAATACTCCGTCCCCCAGGATCGAAAGGATAACTCACCAACCGGGGATAACCAAAACAACCAGTTAGCAAACTACAGCAAGCAAATATAGGTATAAAAATAGTGCGGTTAGTCATTGGTCAATTGTCAATAATCAATAGTTATTCCCCCCTGCCCCTCTGCACCCCAGCACCCTTACCTCATCAATTAGGCGGCGCATCTACAGTTGCACCATTAGGAATATCTAATTCAACATTGGGGCCACGGTCTAAAACTTCAATATCCCACTGACCACGGCTAGCAGTTTCAAACACAACATAACGTCCATCAGGACTAATACTAGGATTTCGCACCCAACCGCGATAGGCAGGCGTTAAAACTTGTGATTGTTGCGTAGCGCGATCGTAAAAAGCAACTACTGGTCTACCTTGATCGCTAGTCAAATAAACAATATAACGCCCGGTATAACTCAAGCTGGGACTTTCTGCGATCGTCTCTGGTCGATTTAACCCAGGTGTCCTCAGGAATATTTGCTGTTGTAAGTCGTACACCAATAGTTGGTGACTACCGTTACGATTTGATACAAATGCTAAAAAACGCCCATTTCCACTCAATGCCGGTTGTTCTTCTGTGTAGCGGCTATTGAGAGAAGTAGGCCCAAAGGGAATATCACTAGAACTACAGGAAACAAGCAAGCTTGTTAAACTAAAAACCAGGCTCCAATGAATCGGTCTTTGGAGCCAAAAAGTAGGCGGAAAAATTTTCACCTCAACTGTTATTTTTTACATCGCCTCTAGCTTACATCTATCCCAACAGTTTTATACATCATCAAAATTTGTCGAATTATCCGATTCATCATCTGAAGAACCAATCGGTTTATATGGGACATAATCAGCCGGAATTACGTCATCATCTATACTGTCTCGGCGAGAAGTTGTTTCAGTTGGGGGACGGCGTTTTCTTGGTCTGGGAGGAACATCATCTTCACGGCTTTCAGGACGCGGCGTGCCATTACTGCCACGACGAGAAGGTTTTCTTGTCTCATCACTGGAACTTTCCCAATCGTCAACCGGCCTAGTCGAAGAAGAACCCCAACTTTCTTCATCTTCATATCTTTCCGTAGGACGACTGGTTGAACGCCCAGAAGTGCGGCGACGATTTTTATCGGTTGTTTCTGGCCGTTCATTACTAGTGCGACGAGTTGAACGGCGGGGTGGTTGTTCCTCATTGTAGTCATCACGAGATAAGCGTTCATCTCTGCTACCCCGAATTCTTGGGCGTACAGGAGGCTCTTCTTCTTCATAAGGCAGAGGCTCATACTCGTCTTCTACTTCAGCCTCATAGTCTCTGCGTCTCTTATATGAATAGTTATCGCTGACCTCTCGTTCTCTATCCACAATTGGAGTGTTGCGCTTGGCTTGCTGGGTAGCGATACTCCGCAGACGAATACTTTCAACCGCAAAAAACACCGTTGTCCCGACCAAAAGCAACTGACCAAATTGCAGAATTGGGTCTAAACGCCACCCTTGGAAAATAAGAATAAAACCACAGAGTAAGCCGACCGCAGCAAAAAAGATATCTTGATCTCGTGACAGTTCTGGGCGTACAGTCCGCATAAAATACAGTGCTGCCCCAGCCACAGCCAAGAAAATTCCTATAATACTGGCTGAGTTCGTCCCTACATTGACCTGAGCCAGAACACTGGCTGAGTTCAGCCCAAAATTTAGCATTGTTCTTTATCCCAATATCACGATCTATGTTAGCGAGTCACAATTAAAATCACTACTTTAATTAATCACAATATATTTAAGCTTCCAAGCTTTTGGCAAATAACTTCTGAAGCTGTTTATTTATCACCAGCCTAAAAACTGATATCTGTCAGCTAAGTATACCTTGTCCTCACTATGAGGGTTGTTTGCTGTTATGCAATTAGGTACATAGCTGACAGACAATGGATGTATGAGCCTAAATGACCCACCAAAAGATTAAGAACGCTGAATTTTATCTTTTTGACTAATGAAAATTAGGCCAACGGTAGCAGGGATAACGACAATCAAGGTACCCCAAAGCAGACTCCAAAGAAAATTTGCTAAAGATGGTGTCATTGTTCTCAACCTTTTTTTACATACTTCATCATAATTCTAATGGTGTAGCAGTTTCTTGAGAAGTATCTGAACATAAGCTGTAAAGCTAGGGGTTAGAGGCTAGAGACTGGGGACTAGTATTTTTGTCGCCGTATTTCTTGAAACTAGGCGTATATTTTTTAGCTAAAACCTTTAAATATCCTAATATTTAGCAGCAATATTGCTTCTGTGTTATTCAGAACTGGCATTTGAAATAAGATATATATAGAGAAAGCTTTACAAAGCTTAAAATTTTCTCACTTTCGTCTCAGAATTTTCTTTGTTGAAAGATAGTAGCTAAAACTGATGACTGGCGTTAACTTGGCTGTTTGGATTCTTGGCCCTTTGTTGGGGTTGATGACATTTCTATTTATTTTCCGCATTATTCTTACTTGGTATCCGCAAGTAAATTTGAATCGGTTGCCCTTTAATCTTATCGCTTGGCCCACCGAGCCATTTTTAATTCCGTTGCGTAAGCTAGTACCACCAATCGGTGGGGTGGATATTACCCCAATTATTTGGGTAGGTATTTTCAGCTTGTTGCGGGAAATTCTTTTAGGTCAGCAAGGATTAATCACCATGATGTCTCATGTTAGCTAAGGAATAGGGGATGATGCGTTAGCGCAGCTTAACGAAGTTATCGCCTAATTGTCAATCATATAGTAAGGGCGATCGCTCTCTGTACACAGAGGAGCGGAACAGATATCGCTACTGCCTAATAGCCCTCTAGTTGCATATCTACAGATAGTTTAGATGTCGAACATTCCCAATCACCCGCCGCAGAAAACCTCTCGGCGGTCGGTGTGCATTGGGGTTGTTAGGCTGCCACAGCCTCGTTGTCAAATGCAACATCAACCCGCCTGTTATTGATGTGCCTCCATATACGCTCTTAGCAATTTATTGATTTGCGTCTGATAGCCTCGCCCTTGAGACTTAAACCACTCCAATACATCACTATCGATGCGGAGTGTAACTTGAGCCTTGGCTTTTGTCGCAGGTAAGCCCTGTCGTACAACTGCCTTCGCAAACATTTCCGGTGTAATTTCTGGGCAATCTGATAAATCAATATCTTCATCGCTCATCGCATCCAATCGTTGCCAATCAGTTTGAGAGTTGCTCGAAGTAGGTTCGTTGTTCATATTTCGTCGCTTTTCTTGCAGAAATAATACGGGTGCAATCCTCACGTTCTGTATGGACAACGGCAATGACTCGCCCTTGCAACAAACCGAATGTGACAAAACGCTGCTCTCCATAACTGTAACGATTGTCCTCAACCGTTAAGATATCGCCATCAAATACGGTTGGAACATCGATAAAATCGATGCCGTGTTTACGGAGATTAGCAAGACGTTTTGCTTCATCCCATTCATATTCCATAACTGAACGACAGCTACAATAATCAATTGTAGTTACAAATTGTCGTTACAGCCACCATGCCAAGTAATTTTGATTGTGATTACCCCGCAAGTAACTTCAAACTACTGTCCCAACCTCTGACACGAGTTAGCTAGGCAATAGGGCATGATGCGTTAGCGCAGCTTAACGAAGTTATCGCCTAATTATCAATCGTATAGGAAGGGCGATCGCAATCAAGCACAAAATACATTGGCAAATCCACTGCCAATGACTCTCGACCTTACCCTGCTATGCGGAATTAATACCTATCAAGCGCCCTTGCCTAACATTGCAGGCACATCAATCTCTTTAATGCAGGTGGCTCGTGATAAAGAGAGAATGCAATCAATAATGCTGAGAATATCTGTTAAAGGAATTGCCTCACCGCCTGTGAGATTATCTGCTGCGAGATCAGCCAAAACTTCGGGTGTGCCAACATTACCAGGATTAATCACTGTTACACTTATTTGCTGCGATCGCAACTCTTCGCGTAATGAATGCACCACACCCCGTAAGCCAAACTTAGATGCACTATTGGCAACTTCTCTCCCTGGAAAATTATCTCGACCAGAAAGCGCACCCATAAAAATAATTTTCGGATTTTCTGAGCGTCTTAGGGCAGGTAATAAAGCTTTAACCAGCAGAATTGGAGCCACCAAATTCACGGCAATTACCTGAGCAATATCCGCATTAGAGCAATCTTCAAAGCGGTACTGGCTGGTAAACGCATGGGTTTCCCAGGTTCCTCCCATGTATAACAACGCATCCAGGCAATCATCTGCGATCGCTGTTTCTACTGTTTCCACACCTGCCATATCTGATAAGTCCACTTGAAGCCATTCTCCAAAAGGAGCCTGAGTGCGGGATACTGCTAGTAGGCGATCGCACTGGGATACCAGATGTTCGGCAACAGCCAACCCAATGCCACGACTTGCACCAGCAACAAGAATTGTCTTAAATGACATTACTGCTCTCCCAGTTAGTTCAGGCAAAGACCGAACTTAGTAATACCTGAAAGTTTAATCTTAAAATTGCTTCAGAAAGTAATCAAGCGAGAAGCAGATACGTATAGCTTCACTCCTCCCAGAGATTTGGATCAGGAATACTATCTAAATCGTGATTACCTAATGAAGGTCTGTGATGTACCTGCTGACCTTGCGATTTTAGATAGTCACTATATCCCTGAGTTACTTGCTTTCTCAGCGCAATGCAAAACTCAATCTCATTTTTAATCTCAATATATTTTGACAATTTCTTCTTAAGAATATCTTTTCTTGAGGAAAAACTCTCAAGCTCAAATAGTTCTTCTGATGTTGCCTCTATGACATTCTCTTGTAAGTAATCTTGCTCAAGACTCTCAATTCTGTTTTTGAGCCAATCTTAAGAGGGATTCAAACCTTTCATCGATACTTTGCTTACTTTTTTGCGACATTTGTAAACCTCACCCCAAAAATCAACATTGATTTAGGCTTCCTGCCAGTCAGTATTCCCTAAACTTTTGGAGAGGCTAACAGCTTAATTACGATTAATTTAAATTAACCTGAGTTCAGGATCAGGAAAGGGACAGGTATTCAGCTGAAAATAGGATATCTCTCAGCCTTTTACGCTTTCCCTTTACCTTTCTACTTCCTGATTTGCTAAAGTTTCATCTCTTGAATGAAATTGGTGTAAACGTTACCTTGTAAAAACTGTGGGTTTTCCATAATTTTTTGATGAAACCCAATAGTTGTAGGTAGCCCGGTAATAGCACACTCCCGCAGGGCGCGCTTCATGCGGTTGATGGCGGTTGGGCGGTCTGGCCCCCAAACAATTAGCTTCCCAATTAAAGAATCATAGTAGGGCGGAATCTGGTAATCGGTGTAAACGTGGGAATCGATTCGCACACCAGGGCCACCAGGAGGAAGATAACCACTAATCCGTCCCGGTGCAGGACGAAAATCATGATCAGGATCTTCGGCGTTAATTCGGCATTCTATAGCATGACCACGCAAAACTACTTGGTCTTGAGTCAGCTTTAGCCTTTCTCCTTGAGCAATCCGAATTTGTTCAGCTACTAAATCCACGCCAGTAATCATCTCGGTTACAGGATGCTCTACTTGAATTCGGGTGTTCATTTCCATGAAGTAGAATTTACCAGACCGATCTAAGAGAAACTCAATTGTTCCTGCCCCTGTAAAGTTAATAAATTGAGCAGCTTTAACAGCAGATTCACCCATTTTTTCCCGCAAATCAGAGTCCAGAGCCGGACTAGGGGCTTCTTCTAATAATTTCTGGTTACGACGTTGAATTGAACAATCTCTTTCGCCTAAGTGAATAACATTGCCGTAGTTATCTGCCAAAATTTGAAATTCAATGTGGCGTGGACGTTCAATAAATTTTTCTATATAAACGCCAGAATTACCAAAGGCTGCGCCTGCTTCTCCTTGGGCAGCTAAGAAAAGTTTTACAAATTCATCTTCAGAACGTACTAAACGCATCCCGCGTCCACCACCGCCAGCAGTGGCTTTAATCATGACTGGATAGCCAATTTCTTTAGCCAGTGCCAATCCTTCTTGTTCTGACTCTACCAAACCATCACTACCTGGTACTGTTGGCACTCCAGCTTTTTGCATCGTTTCTTTGGCTGTGGATTTATCTCCCATCAACCTTATAGCTTCAGGGGTTGGGCCAATAAAAGCAATATGATGGTCGGCACAGATTTCGGCAAACTTAGCATTTTCTGATAAAAAGCCATAACCTGGATGAATGGCAGTTGCATTGCGCGTTAAAGCGGCAGCAATAATATTGGGAATATTTAAATAACTTTTACTGCTGGCAGATTCGCCAATGCAAACGGCTTCATCAGCGAGTTGAACATGGAGAGCATTCCGGTCAACGGTGGAGTGAACTGCAACAGTCGCAATTCCCATTTCTTCACAGGCGCGGAGAATGCGAAGAGCAATTTCTCCCCGATTAGCAATTAATATTTTGTCAAACTTCATTTTCTAGCGTCGAAATATTAGTACCCGTAGATTGACATTTTCTCTTATCTGATTTGCAACAGAGTTTTTACTTGGTTGCAAATTAAGATCCGAGTTTCCCTAAACCTCATCCTGAGCATTGTATATACGCTCTTAACTGTAAGCCTCTACGGGTCTTAACTAGACTAACAACATCACATTTGCCTGTCTGGGTTAGTTTCCCGCACTAGGCTGATTAAGCGCAGAGCATCTGAGTAGTAGCTATACCCTTTTAAATATCACTTGTGCGCTATTACATTTCTGTTAGTCTGATATCCACCTTCGGGAAATTTGTGAATATGTTCATCTAAATTTTTGGTAAATTTTGCAAAATTAGATATTACCTTACTATAATCACTTTGTTATGCTATATTGGTCATTTAGTGAACTCTCGCGGATGTGGCGGAATTGGTATACGCGCACGCTTGAGGTGCGTGTGGCTTTGCCTTGCGAGTTCGAGTCTCGCCATCCGCATTTTTTGGTGAATAGTCAACTGTCAATAGTCAATAGTCAAGGGTAAAAAGCCTAAGACTGTTGACTATTAACTTTTGAGGCCAGCATGAGTGGAGGTTTTTTGTGCTTTTATAGAAATAGATGAACTTTTGTAAATAACATTGACTGCTATTTTTTCTCTGACAAACAACTCAACAATGCCAGCAGCTTGGCATCGCCTAACTCCAATTTGGCAAGGGGATGAGCAAATCATCCAAAAAAGTTTGCCGCACACGCAGCTAGCTCCTGCCTGGCAATTGCTGCTGTTAGGTGACGGTTCTCCAACTAGGCATTTAGAATTACTGACAGGCGAGCCAACTGAAGTTGATGTCATTGATATGTCATTGATTGGTATGGACTCGGATGATGCGCCGGATTTAATTCAAGCTGTACCAGGGCCACGACTAAGACGACAAGTTTGGCTGCGGACTGCTTCGGGTCAGAGATTGGCTTATGCTACATCATGGTGGGAAGCGAGCCATGTAGACGATTATTTGCAAAATCGTTCATTGCCGATTTGGGCAAGTTTAGCTCGTTTACGCACAGAGTTGTATCGGGATGTGCGAGGGATTTACTATGGAGAATCGACAGCACTCCAGTCTGGTTTTGATGTGGCTGGGCCATTTTGGGGTCGTCACTACTTGTTTTGGCATCATGGGCAACCTCTAACTTTAATTTATGAGGTTTTTTCGCCTTATTTAACCAAATATTTAGGGCCGATGCAGTTGGTTTCTGCTAATGGCAAAGTATAAAATGAGGCAGCGATCGCTAACACTAATTTAACAACTTATTAAAATTGCTAATTAAAGTTAATTTTTAGACCATTAAATGCAAAATCTTTAAGTTATGTCAGTAATAAAGGTTACAGATTACTGATTACTTGCAGCTTTTTGCAGTTAGTTATATCCTCAGAATGTTTGGAAAAAATTATCCCTCATCCTAAGTCTTTCCTGCCAAATAGAACAAAGCGTGTTAGAAAGGTTAACTAATAAAAGTACTACTTTATATAGCTGAACTCGATTATCCTAAGATGATCAAAAGTTTAGAGTAGAGAAATTTATTAAAGAAATGCCCACAATTATGGGAAAAGCTTGAGTTTACTTGACCAAGCAAAGAATTCGCAAGTATGAGGTATTGGTTTCAATGGCGATGCCTATTGTGTCTATTAATAAGAAAAGAAAGCAGAAACCGTCTTTGGCACTAACGCTCTCGGCTACTGGGTTGTTAATTATTGGTGGCGGCGTTGCCTATCGGTTGTTAAACCAAGGAAGTTTATTTTCGCAAAATTCCCTAGTAGGTGCAAATATTATTCCGAGTGATGCTTTGTTTGCAGTTTCTCTAACTACAGACTCCCAACAATGGCAGAAATTACAGCAGTTCGGCACAAAAGAATCGCAAGCAGAGTTACAAAAAAATTTACTACAGTTACGCGATCGCTTTCTGACTAGTAACGGTTATAACTTTGAGCAAGATATTAAACCTTGGGTAGATGAAGAAGTTACCTTTGCAATTCTAGCTCCAGACACTACTCAAGCTACCGCCAAGCCTGTGGCAATTGATAGCGTTGCTGTTAATAGTCAACAATCAATGGTGATGGTTTTGCCAGTCAAAAACTCTGATCTGGCTAAGAAAATCTTGGCTCAACCCAAAGGTTTAAAAACAGGCAAATGGACTGAGCGCACTTATCAAGGGATCGCTATTAAACAAAGCGAAGGAGAATCTGGAACAAACCTTTCAGCGACATTATTGGATGGTCGCTATTTAGTTATCACTGATAATCCGAAAACTACAGAACGGGCAATTGATGCCTATAAAAATAAAACATCTCTAGCCACAGTTGGTGGTTTTGCTGATAATTTTCCAAAAATTGCTGAGAATGGTGCTTTTGCTCAGTTTTATGTGAATGTGCCAACAGCAGCTAAAATCGCTACTACTGCGCCTAATCGCCGCTTACCAGCCCAAGTTTTGGCGCAGCTGCAAAATAATCAAGGTTTGGCCGGAACTGTTACTTTAGAGTCAGAAGGCATACGTTTAAAAGGCGTTTCTTGGCTGAAGCCGCAAAGCCAACGCCTACTATCACTAGATAACACCGCAGGCAATATGCAGGAACGGATGCCAGCAGAAACCTTGATGATGTTATCAGGTAGTAACTTACAACGTTTGTGGGGAGAGTACGTTTTAACATCGCAAGGGAATCCGCTTTCACCCGTATCACCAGACCAACTGCGGAGTGGTGTAAAATCTCTAACGACTCTCGACATGGAGCGAGATTTCCTGAGTTGGATGAAAGGTGAATTTGCTGTTTCTTTAGTTCCTAATACACCAAAAAACAATACCCCAGGAGATTTTAGAGCCGGGTTGGTGTTTATGGTAAAAGTGAGCGATCGCAAATTAGCTGAATCTTCTCTGCAAAAGCTCGATGATGTGATTAAAACTCAATATCAATTTCAGATTCAGCAGGGAACCGTCGCCGGTCAACCTGTTGTTAACTGGATTGGGCCTTTTGGAACTTTAACTGCTAGTCACGGCTGGTTAGATAAAGATATCGCTTTCTTAGTTTTAGGCGCGCCGATCACCGATAAGATTGTTCCTAAACCAAACAAAACACTAGCTAGTAATCTGTCATATCAACAAACAGTTCCCACAGAACCCAATCCCACCAATGGGCAATTCTTCTTAGATGTGGAACGGATGGTAAATAACTTTACTCTTAATACTCTGTTCCCCAAACAAAAAAATTTCTTAGAAGCAACTCGTTCAATTGGTGTAACAACGGCTGTGAGCGATAGTCGCAGTACACGCTACGATATTTTTCTATCTCTAAAAAAAGCTAGTAACTCAAACGCTTCAAGTAATTCAAATATTCATCCCAACATTAGTAGTTCAAATCGTTGAATTTAAACTTAGTTGGGGAATATTGAGGAAAACACCTGTTTTTCTCTATGTTAGTGTGTTTACTTTTATATAGCCTTGATTTATCTATCTATCGTGAGCATATAAATAGGTAGGATCAAAACAGTCAAAATTAAAATTTTCAGAAATCGACTGGGGAGAACACTTTATGAATCTGGTTGTACTCCAGAACTGGCTAGACAATGCCGCATTTGCTGTACTATTCCTCACCATGTTGGTGTATTGGGTAGGAGCAGCTTTTCCAACTCTGCCAGCAATAGCCGCCTTGGGAACAGCCGGAATGGCGATCGCTAATCTTTGCATTGCTACCCTGCTCGGTGCAAGATGGATAGAAGCAGGTTATTTTCCCCTGAGCAACTTGTACGAATCTTTGTTTTTCTTAGCTTGGGGAATCACGACAGTCCATTTAATTGCCGAAAATGGTAGTCGTAGCCGCTTGGTGGGAGTTTTTACTACCCCCGTAGCAATGGGAATCACAGCCTTTGCTGCCTTGACGTTACCATCAGATATGCAAGCAGCAGAACCCTTAGTACCTGCGTTGAAATCTAACTGGCTGATGATGCACGTCAGCGTTATGATGTTGAGCTACGCTGCTTTAATGGTAGGTTCAGTGTTAGCGATCGCTTTTTTGGTTGTTACTCGCGGTCAAAATATTCAACTACAAGGTAGTTCTGTCGGAACTGGTGGCTACCGCTTACACAAAGCAGGTCAACTGATTACTCAGCCAACAACACCGCCTGTAGATAATAACGGTTTTGCGCGTCGTTTTGAAACTAACACTAACAACGGTAACGGTAGCACTGCCGTTTTGAATTTAGTGACTAATCCGCAATCAGAAAGCGCGGTAGTTGCTGAACCGCTTTCTCCTCAACGCTTGGGACTTGCCGAAACTCTGGATAACATTAGCTATCGCATCATTGGGTTAGGATTTCCGCTGCTAACAATTGGAATTATTGCCGGTGCAGTTTGGGCAAACGAAGCTTGGGGTTCTTACTGGAGTTGGGATCCCAAAGAAACCTGGGCATTAATTACTTGGTTAGTTTTTGCAGCTTACCTCCACGCTAGAATTACTCGCGGTTGGCAAGGTCGTCGCCCCGCAATTTTAGCTGCAAGTGGCTTCGTTGTCGTTTGGATTTGTTATCTCGGTGTGAATCTTTTAGGTAAAGGTTTACATTCTTACGGTTGGTTTTTTTAATAGCTTTACCCCTCTTTGCCCATAAAGAGGGGTGAAATTGATTGGTAATTTTTAACTACAAATTATTAATGGTATGGACTCCCCTACATGCAAAAATTCATCGAACTATCAAATCGCGTTATTTATTTAAACAAAATGAACGGCTATTAGTTGCTGTTTCTGGTGGGCAGGATTCTCTCTGCTTAATTAAATTACTATTAGATTTACAACCAAAATGGGGATGGCATTTAAGTATTGCTCACTGCGATCATCGCTGGCGTGAGGATTCGCAAGCTAATGCTCATCATGTAGAAAAGTTAGCTAAAAATTGGGGTTTAAATTTTTATTTAGAAACTGCCCATAAACCTGTAAATAGTGAAGCGACGGCGCGTGATTGGCGGTATCAAGCTTTAAGCGTGGTCGCCCAACAATACAATTATCAATACATAATTACTGGACACACGGCAAGCGATCGCGCCGAAACCCTAATTTATAATTTAATGCGTGGCACTGGTGCAGACGGTTTGCAAGCCTTAACTTGGCAACGTCCTTTATCTGAAGATATTACGCTAGTGCGTCCACTTTTAGAAATTACTCGTCAAGAAACAGGGCAATTTTGTCAAGATTTTCAATTACCTGTTTGGGAAGATTCTACCAATCAAAATGTTAAGTATGCCCGTAATCGTATCCGTCAAGAATTAATTCCCTATTTGCAAGCAAACTTTAACCCCAAAATAGAATCAGCTTTAGCTCAAACAGCAGAATTACTGCAAGCAGATGTAGATTATTTAGAACAAGCCACTCAGCAATTGCGAGAAGAAGCGGTTATAGGGAGTGGGGAGTTGGGAGTTGGAAGTGGGGAGCAAAATTTTCTAACACTAAATCGTCGGGTATTACAGAAAGCACCAAAAGCTTTACAACGTCGAGTTATGCGACAGGTATTGCGAGAAATTTTACCGGAAGCACCTAATTTTGAACATATTGAAAAATTAACGGCTTTAATCATAGCACCTAATCGCTCACAAACCGATCCCTTTCCTGGTGGTGCGATCGCTCAAGTACAAGGTGATTGGATTGTCATATTGTAGAGACGTTGCACTGCAACGTCTCTAATTCTCAAGACGCTAATAATTCTGGCTGACATAACAAACTTTGGAGAGTTTGACGCATCTCGGTAATAATTTGTAGTTGATAATCACCAGTTTCTTGCACGTGAGCCAAAGAATCACTAATTCCTTGTAGTTTGTGCCGCAAACTGTCCAAAGAATCCTGAATTGGCTGTAATGTATTTTGATATAAATTGACTCGGCTCCAGCATTCAGCAGCAGCTACTCTTAAAGACTCTAAATTAGCTTCTAAAGTTTTAACTTCTTGTTGTTTTTGTTCTAAATCATGAGTTTGGTTATCAATCATTCCTTGATCTAGGTCAATTGCAGAGCGCATTTGCTCAATTTGCTGTTCGATTTTTTGTAGCTCTTGCGATTGTTGTTGTCTTTGGCTATTGATTTGAGACAAAATCGGAGCAAAGTCAAGGTGGTTAACTTCTTCTCTAGCAGCAACGGGTTGTCCTTGTCGCTGGAGCAATATATTTTGGTGCTGCTGAATAATTTTTTGATGCTGCAACAAACTACGGCGTTGACCTTCTAAAGTCTTGTTGAGCATTTGATAATGGTCTTTTTCATCTGCCAGTTCAATTTCCAAATTGCTATGCTCCTGGCCAGAAGCTTGGCTAAGTTTGCGTTGTAATTCTTCTATATCTGCCTGCTTATATTGCAGTTCTTGTTCCTGCTCGTGGACGAAGGTAGAATCAATTTCTAATTTTTTTATTAATTCCTGAACTGTTTTTTGCAGTTCATCTAAAGGCATTTTTTCTAATGCTTCTATATCAATTTTATAATTAGAGTTATCGCTAGAAATGGCAGATAAAGAGTTAATTTTATGAGATAAATCTTCTTGATATTGCAACTGTTCTTTGATTAGTTGAGCATATTCTTGCTTACTACTAATCGTTGCAGTATTTACTTTTAATTGAGCCGTTTGCTGTTCTAAAGAATTACGTAGTTGTTGCAATTCGTTTTGGCGATCGCTTAAAGTTTGGGCAAGATGCTCAACTTCTTCTTGCTGTTGTGCTGCTAAGGTTTTTTGCTGCTCCAGTTGTTCCCAGTGAGGGTTTAAAGCTGCTTGTTGCTGTTCGACTAATTCAAAAGCTTGATGCAGATGTTCTCTGACTGTTTCCGTTGGTGCAACACGGCTAGATAAGCGATTTAATAAATCACTCATCACCCGACTTTGTTCTTCATCTAAAACATTACCTTGTTGCAACTGGGCTTGTCGTTCTTCTAAGCGTCGCTGTTCGCCGCGCAGATGCTCCCACGCGCCTTCTAACTCTTGACGGTTACGCTCAATTTCAGCTTTTAATTTTTCAACTTCTTCTCTAGATGAGTCAATTTCCTGTTTTTGCTCTTCTAGACGTTGACAATCATCTTCCAGTTGTTGCAACTGTTCTAAGCGCACCTCCATTTCCATTTCCCGGCGATTCATTTCTTGCGCCTGGAATGTTAGTGACTGCTTCCACTGATCTATTTCATCTTCCTTTAATTTAAATTTTTCTAGCTGACGAGAAAAATTTTGCAATATATTCACTAATGGCCGCCCTGCTTCTTGAATCCTCTGTACTTGACGATTAGGATTCATTTCTACTAGCACTAGTGCGCCATCATTTAATTTACTTGCTTCCTCTGCGGTGATCACATCTTCCGACACAGTACTCCAATTCTGGTCGGTTCGCTGACAAGCTAGCAGTTTCAATTCGGTTTTAGAACCACCACTAAGTAAGCCGCCTTTCTGCTTTTGTACTTCTGCTAAATACAGCACACCGTTCGTCCTTTTGCGTACTTAATGCCCGTGTTTTGAGATATACCTCAGATAATTCTGTTAGCTTGTCTTATTTCACTTTAGTGTAGGAAAACAAGACAGACAAAACTATTTATAGAAGCGATTTGCTCCCGCCTTATATTTTGTACTGTAACAGTGATGATGACTTCCGTGTTATCACTATCTTTACTCAAGCTCTATTACGAAAATTTACGGTTTGTGACTAGATGTATCTCCTGATAGACATTAGTTGTAATAGAAATAATATCGCTAAGACACGGAGCTAATAAGTTACTGTACCTATGGTCAATTTATCAGAAATTAAAGGGCAAACTTAAGCCAGGAATAAAACAAGGAGTAACGTTGAGCTAAATGCAAGGAAATTTAAATGAAATTGATATTCGCAGTATATTGCAGTTGATTGAGTTAGGGCAGCGAACTGGACAACTTTTAGTCGAAGCAGGTTTTGATACACAAGAGAATCTGGCACAAGATGAGTCTGTAAAAAATCACCATAGCAGAAAACAATTTTGGTTTGTCTTTTTCCTTAATGGTCAAATTATTTATTGCCAAGCAGGCGATAGTAATTTATCGCGGATTGACGATTACTTACGTCATTACCGAGTCGAGACTCAATCTAATAATCAAAAGCAGAATATTTACTTAGCAACACAAAATGTGCCTGAGTATGGCTATCTCTGGACACTTTTAGAGCGAAATATTATCAGCCCTAAGATAGCTCATAGTATTATTAATCGCTTAGTGCAAGAAACTTTATTTGACTTGCTGAGTTTACACCAAGGTAATTTTATTTTTCGTCAAGGAGCCGCCCTAGCACCACAATTAATTAGTTTTGAGATTGCGCCTTTAATGGCGAAAATTACACAGCAAGTCCAAGGATGGAAGCGATTATATCCGCAGATTCAGTCGCCTGAACAATTACCGATATTAGCTGACACAGTAGAATTAAACTCGTCACTGTCAGAAACAACGTTTAAGAAGCTACAGCATTGGGCAGATGGCAAAACTACCCTACGCCAAATGGCACGTTATCTCAACCGAGACTTGTTGACAGTTGCTAAGGCTATCTCTCCTTACGTGCAGCAAGGTTGGTTGCAACTAGTAGACTCAGCTACAAATAGTTTGCGGACATTAACACCAGAGTCAGGAGGAGAAGAAAACTATTACCCACGAATAGTTTGTATTGACGATTCAACAACGATATGTGAGGCTGTAGAGTCAATTTTAAAGTTACACGGTTATGAAGCGATCGCCCTAACTAAACCCCTAGAAGCTCTGGGTTTAATGTTTCAACTGCGACCAGATTTAATTTTGTGCGATATCGCCATGCCCGAATTAGACGGTTACGAAATTTGTAATATGTTGCGGCATTCCACGGCATTTCGCTTGGTGCCAATTATTATGCTCACTGGTAAAGACGGGTTTATCGACCGCGTTAGAGCAAGAATGGTCGGGGCTACAGATTATTTAACCAAACCGTTTGATGATTCTGAATTAGTCATGCTGGTTGAAAAATATGTTAATTACAAGTCTTTTATGGGAACACCAAAGAAATAGAAGACTTGTGGAATCGATAAACATGGGGTAAAAAATGTTATCACAGAATCAACCAACCCCAGTGCCAAATTATTATCTAGGAAATAGAAAAATAATAGCATAATTTTATACATAACTTATTACGGAGATTCAGGGAATGTTCCAAAAAGGAACGTCTACATCAGGAGGTAGATGAGCATTTATGAGTACAGTTCTGATTGTGGAAGACAGTATCGCGCAGAGGGAAATGATTATTGACCTCCTGAAAGCCACTGGTTTAACAGTCATCTATGCCAGTGACGGATTAGAAGCCTTGGAGGCCATTCAAAGCTCTCATCCAGATTTAGTGGTCTTAGATATTGTCATGCCGCGAATGAATGGCTACGAATTGTGCCGTCGGTTAAAATCTGATCCCAAAACCCAAAATGTTCCCGTAGTGATGTGTTCTTCTAAAGGTGAAGAATTTGACCGCTACTGGGGGATGAAACAGGGTGCAGATGCTTATATAGCCAAACCATTTCAACCAACTGAATTGGTAGGAACAGTCAAACAATTGCTGCGAGGATAAGGATGAATACAACATGGGCAAGTTACCGGACTTTTTGAGTGGAAATGGTCAAGACCACTTTCGTCCTGAATTACAAGTAGAAAGTCCTGAAGGTGAGTTACATTTACGGTTTTACATTCCCTCGCATCAGGAGTTTGCACTACCAGCCACTGGTATTCGTGAAGTCATGGAATTAAGTCCTGATCGAATCACGCCAATACCTAATGCTTCGCCTTTACTTTTGGGTACTCTAAATTTACGAGGTCGAGTAATTTGGGTGGCTGATTTGGGTCAATTTCTTGGCGAAGTAACTGCGTTAAATACTGATAGAGCAGAAATTTCAGTGATTGCGATTGAGGAGCAAGAAACAATAGTTGGTTTGGCAGTGGACGAAGTTGGAGGCATGGATTGGCTGGATGTCCAGAATTTAATGCCACCAACAAATCTACCAGATACAATGGCTCCCTTTTTGCGTGGCGAGTGGTTAATAGGTGCTAAAAAAAACCAGTGTCTTCGACTGCTCGATCAAACGGCAATTGTGCGGAGTGCGAGGTGGGCAGGATGATATTGGAGGGGAGTAAATGGCAGCTAGTATAGAAGATTACCTGGAAACATATCAGCAGGCTTGTACAGCCTACGCTGAACAAGACTATGAATTTGCCGCTACCTTAGTTGATCAGGTAGTGCAGAATGTACCAGATGACCCCAACTGCCATTTATTGAGGGGTCACATCTACTATGTTTTGCAGCAGTATGATGTCGCCAAAGCAGAATATCAGAAAGTTTTGCAGTTGACTGATGAACCAGACATTATTAGCTTTGCTAAAAATGGGCTGGAGAATATCAATCAATATCTACAGCCGTTAGAGGCTCAGGTAAACCCTGGAGAGCTTGATGAACCAATAAATTTTGCAGATATTGATGCTGCCGAATTAGATACATCAGATTTACAAGATTTAGGAACGTTTGCTAACCTAGATAGCCACAACACTGAGCTAAACAGTTTTGAAGAATCTCAACAATCTTTAAATCCGTTTGATATTCCCACAGATAGTATTGTCATTAAGAAAACGGCTGAGGAATCATCTATTATTGATGATCCCTTTGCATTAAGCCAATTTTCAGATAGTCAGGAACTTAATGCTAACTCAGAGGCACAAATAACATTAGATTTACCAGCTTTCTGGCAAGAAGAGATACCATCGCTAGATTTAGACGAGTCCGAAATTTCTACTAACTCCTTTGACAGTGACATAGATAAAAGTTACGAAAGCTCACCTTTTGCTAGTAATAGTGTTGATTCTCCGTTTGCGCCAGTTGATTTATCAACAACTAATAGTTTAGATACCTCATCTGAATTTATCGGAAAAAAATATCCAGAGCCAGGTATGGCAGATTTGGGATTGAAAGTGGGTACTCTGGATGAAAGTTTACCGGAATCCTCCAAGGATATCCCCAATGTGACAGCACCAAACAATGAATTAAAAAGCAATCAAGAAAATTTATTTACAACTACATCCAGTAATTGGTTAGACCAAGTAGAACTTAGTGGGAATTCTTCAACAACTAACTCATCTGCTACTGATGATTTCTCTTGGCAAAGTCCACTAAAGGCTGGTACTACCTTCGATACCAACTCCTTTGATGGGGATGATAATTTTGACTTTGAAGCATTTGAATCAGCCTTTGGCTCAGATGACGATAATAAAGGTAGTAACAACAGTTCTAAAAGCAATATCGAGTTTTTAGACGATTTTGATGAATTTGATGATCTGGGCAACATTCCTGGGTTTGAATTAGCAGATGCAGAAGCTAGCTTTGGGGATGTGATGTTGTCCGGGCCATTAGAAACTGCTGGTAGTCCCCACAATAAATTTACAGAACCGACAACCAATAATTCCGCAAGCGATCGCGATGAGGAATTGTTCACCATTACAGGTTCTCAAGAAGCAGTCCCGATATTTACGCAAACTGATGTCTCAAAACTAGAAGCGGTTGCTAGTGTTGAGCAAGGTTGGTTAGCACCCTTAGAAAATGCTTCCTTAGATAAAAAGCCTTTATTAGTTGCTGGTACTGTAGGTATATTCTCGGCGTTAGTTGTAGCTATTGTTAGCTTTGGTGCTACTTCCTTTTCGCCAGCATCACAGCGAGAATCCATCCGCAATACAGGTTGGGCAATGTCCCTGGCTGCCGGACTGTCTGGATTTGCAACTGCCGCTTTTATGGGCAATCTCACTATCAAGCAAATTCGTCGGACGACTAAGGATCTGCAAAATCAGTTTGATGCCGTCCGTCAAGGCAATCTCAATGTTCAAGCAACAGTATATTCCGAGGATGAATTAGGACTCTTGGCTACCGGCTTTAACGAAATGGCACGGGTGATTTTCACAACTACCAATGAAGCCCAACGCAAAGCCGATGAACAAGAAGAAGCCAAAGAAAACTTGCAACGTCAAGTAATTCGTTTACTAGACGACGTAGAAGGAGCAGCCAGAGGTGATTTAACAGTGCAAGCTGAGGTGACAGCCGACGTACTAGGAGCCGTTGCCGATGCTTTTAACCTGACAATTCAAAACCTGCGCGATATTGTCCAACAGGTAAAAGTTGCAGCCAGGGAAGTAACCAAAGGTGCGACAAATTCTGAAACCTTTGCGAGAGCTTTATCTAGTGACGCTTTGCGACAAGCAGAAGAGTTGGCAGTCACCTTAAATTCTGTGCAGGTAATGACCGACTCCATTCAACGGGTAGCAGAAGCAGCGCGGGAAGCTGAAACCGTTGCCCGTGATGCTAGTAGCATCGCTCTCAAAGGTGGGGAAGCGGTAGAGAACACCGTCGCCGGGATTTTAGAAATTCGAGAAACTGTAGCAGAAACTACCCGTAAGGTGAAGCGACTAGCAGAATCTTCTCAAGAAATTTCTAAGATTGTGGCCTTAATTTCGCAAATTGCCTCCCGTACCAACTTACTCGCTCTCAACGCCAGTATTGAGGCAGCACGGGCAGGCGAAGCCGGAAGAGGATTTGCGATCGTAGCTGATGAAGTCCGCCAGTTAGCAGATAAATCCGCTAAATCCTTAAAAGAAATTGAGCAGATTGTGATGCAAATCCAAAGTGAAACTAGCTCAGTAATGAACGCAATGGAAGAAGGCACACAACAGGTAATTAAAGGCACAAAACTGGCTGAAGAAGCCAAGCGATCGCTGGAAAATATTATTCAAGTAGCGAATCGGATTGATATTCTTGTGCGTTCAATTACCAGTGATACGGTAGAACAGACCGAAACTTCCCGTGCTGTCGCCCAAGTTATGCAATCAGTAGAACTCACAGCCCAAGAAACCTCCCAGGAAGCACAGCGAGTTTCTGGCGCACTCCAAAACCTAGTGGGTGTATCCCGTGACTTAATTGCTTCCGTTGAGCGTTTCCGTGTAGATACCCTCGAATCAAAGTAATTAGTCATTAGTCCATAGTCAATAGTCCATAGTTCAACTTATTGACTGATGACTGATGCTATTGATTATTGACCTTGACCATTGACTCTTGACCATTGACTCTTGACTAAAAAATTATGCTGCCGGAACAACAACAGCGGATTTTGGGTTACTTTATCGAAGAAGCGCGAGACCACCTGAACACTATTGAACAGGGGTTATTGAATCTTCAAAGTACCTTGAACGACCCGGAAATGCTCAACGAAGTCTTCCGGGCAGCCCACTCCATTAAAGGAGGAGCGGCAATGCTGGGTCTGAGTAGCATCCAGCACACGGCTCATCGTCTGGAAGATTGCTTTAAAATCCTCAAAGAGCATCCAATTCGAGTTGATGAAAAATTAGAGTCTCTATTTTTGGGCGTAGCTGATACCCTCAAAGCTTTGTTAGAACATTTGAGCGGGCCTTTTGGTCTATCGGAAGAAGCCGCCAACACTCTAATGTCGGAAGCTGAACCAGTCTTCACATGGCTGAATGATCATTTAGAACTGCTAGTACAAAAAGGTAATAGTGGCCCAGACCATGATGAAAAGACAGTACTACAAACACCGACAATTGAGAGTGTTAATTCGCTGACAGAAATTTTCTGGCGAAGGGATACTTCAACAGAACAAGAAAAGACTCAACAACCAGCCACATCGCCTTTATCTACGTCATCCCCAGCCGTAACCGCACCAGATAATTGGAGTGATTTTCAAAATCATGTTCTACAAGCTCTGCGGGAAATGTTGCTACTCTTTAAACAACAAGCAACATCCGAATCACGGCAAAATCTTCAACAGTGTTGTCGTCAATTAGAGAAGTTAGGGCAGAAATGGCATCTTCCTAATTGGTCTAATTTATGTCAATCAGCAGCTAATGCGATCGGCAATTATCAAAATACTTATCTTACTTTAGCCAAAATTGTTATTACAGAAATTAAACAAGCTCAGGAATTAGTTCTCCAAGGTAGAGAGGCTGAGATTGTTATTAGTCAGCAACTAGAAGCACTGCTGAGTTTACCCGAACTTGATTTATTTGACTTGACTCTGGGTTTATTTGACGATGAACCAGCTGCAACCAGCGAAACCCAGACTCATGAAGAAGTTTTGCCTGTTGAAACTGTACAACCAATAGACAGTGTTACAAGCCTGACAGAGATAACCCAACAGCTAAAACAAGAACCGAGTGCGATCGCCAGCGATAATATCGATAATCTGACTAAAGCACAGACTGGGAATTCTTTGTTTGGTGAAGACGATACGCCACTAACTGTTAATAGAATTCACCATCACGGGCCAGAGGTTGGATTAGCAGAGTTAAATACTTTAGCTGATTTATTTGAAGGCGAAACGCCAGAATTAGATGAAACTTGGCAACAAGAAGAAATTATTGATATTAATTCTGTTAATGAATTAGGAATAGATATTACAGATATTCCTGCGGAAGATAATGATAGTGACCTAGCCGATTTTCTAACTTTTGATGAAGAAATAAGCTTCGATGATCCATCTGCTACCTTCAGCACAACAGAAGATTTAGGATTATTATTTGATGATAATTTCTTAGAAAAAGAGAATACAGAACTCCAAACTGCTACAAACTCAGCAGAAAGCTTACAGGAATTGTCAGAGGTTGCTAGTCAACCCCAGCAATCTACTGCACAAACAAGTAGAGAGGAAGCAATAGATGACTTATTAAACCTGGCTCACAACGAAGTAGCTCAACCAAAAGTTGAGGTTCCAGTTAATAAAGTATCTGCTGCTCAACAAAGCATTTTAGATGAATTATTCTTAGAAACTTCAGATACAAATATATTAGAAGAAAAACCTAACGAATCTGTAGCAGAGCTTCAGTCAACATCATTTGAGTTAAACACTTTAGATGGACTGTTTGCTGAAACTGAAGAAAATGTCCTGATACCTACAGATAACTTAGAAATCAATGACTTATTTGATAGTCCTGTTGTTATAGAAACAGATTTTGCTCATTCTGATGAAGATTTGAGTAGCTTTTGGAATTCTACTGAGGAAGTAGAAACACAGTCAGAATTTGATGCAGTTATAGAAGAAGATGTCGCCAAAGCTTTAGAAGAAAGTTTATTCGCGGCTGCGGCTTCTGGGGAAATTTTTGGTAATGTTCAAGAATCTGGTTCTGGAATTACAGAAGATTATGGAGATGATTTTGAGCTAACTTTCCTCCAACCAGATATTGAATTTACTTCAGATATTCAAGATGATTTATTTGGGGAATTAATGACCCCAACCTTTGGCGATCGCAATTTGTCTTTGCCAGAGATGCCCAGTTTTAACCAACCTGAGGCTGTAGATTTCACTCCAGAATTCACCTCTTCAGAAGTCTTATCTGGGGATTCTCCGCAAACCTTCGGGGAGCTAGAACTAAATCTATTTGATTCTTTAGATACACAATCTGAGGAAAATCAACCTAGTTCTCTTGAGGAATTAGAATTGTCAGTTGATAAAACTAATATTCAACTAGACATTACAAATAATGCATCTTTGAATTTATTGCCAAATAGCAATTCTCAAGAATTATCTGAAACTAACATAGAAGCGATCGCATCTTTTAACGAAACTATAATTCAGGAAGATGTAGAATTAGGTTTATTAGATGAGTTATTCACTACAGAAACTAGTGAATCAGATGCAGACTTAGATAAGTTAATTGCAGAAACAGAAATAATCGAGTTTTCGCAGTTGCCAGTCCTTGAAGATGATGCAGCACCTTTATTTGCTGAACTATTAAATATAGAAAATAGTCATAGTTCTGAAATCAAAGAACAAACATCTACAGACAATTTTGATTTATTTTTAACAGAATTTACTCCATCAGCCGATGCCAGCTTAGAAGAACTAATGGCAGATCAGGTGGCGGAGGAAGAGGGATTAAAACTAGAGATTTATGAAAATATTAATGAAACTATTGCAATTGATGTATTAAGAGAAACAGCAGATTCATCAGAACTATTATTAGAAACTAGCGAAATATCATTAGATGTACCAATCACTGAGGTGGAAAACATTAATGTTGACATCCCAGAATTAGAGGCAATCTCTCCAACAGAGTTAACAAAAACACCAGAAACACAGGACAATCATGATGAATTTGCTGATCTAGAAGCATTGCTAGGTGAGACACAACCACCAAGCGATGCTGGTGCGATCGCCGCCGAAGATTTTGCTGCTTTGGAAGCATTATTAGGTGAAGACAATCAGCCAACTCCAGCAATTCACAACAGTTATATCCAAGACGTTCCGCCAGCTGCGCTGAATCATCCTGCAAACAGTACTATTTCATCACCAGAATTAGAAGATGAATTTAGTGATTTGGAAAAACTGTTAGCAGAAGCAGATAAAACTATATCTCACGCCTCGCCAGTCAAACCAAACACCAGTACAGTGAATCGTTCTACGGGTCGGCGCAGTGCCAGATTTGAAGAAACGATGAAAGTGCCAGTTAAGCAACTGGACGATATGAGCAACTTAGTTGGGGAATTGGTTGTCAATCGTAATACCTTAGAGCAGGATCATGAACGGCTGCGACAGTCACTTGATAACTTATTAATTCAAGTGCAACAGCTTTCGGATGTGGGAGCAAGAATGCAGGAGTTATATGAGCGATCGCTTTTAGAAGCTTCTTTGCTAGCAACTCGCCACAAAAAACCCAACCACCAGCCAACTTCAGAACATGATACAGACAGGGGTTTTAGTGAGCTAGAAATGGATCGGTTCACCCCATTCCATACGCTGTCTCAGGAAATGATTGAACTGATTGTTCGGGTGCGAGAGTCGGCGAGTGACATTGACTTTGTGACCGAAGAAACTGAGCGAGTCGCAAGGCAATTCCGTCAGGTAACAACCCAACTGCAAGAAGGATTAACACGCGCTCGCATGGTGCCGTTTTCTCAGGCGATTGACCGCTTGCGGCGTGGTGTTAGGGATAACGCTATCAAGTGCGGTAAACAAGTGGAGTTGGTCATTGAAGGTGGTGATACCTTAATCGACAAGATGATTTTGGATCATCTCACCGATCCGCTCACTCATATGCTAAATAATGCGATCGCTCATGGTATCGAAACACCAGAAGAACGTCAAACATCAGGAAAACCACCTGTAGGAGAAATTACAATCCGTGCCTTCCATCAGGGGAACCAAACAGTAATTTCTGTGGGTGATGACGGTGCAGGTATTGAGCCAGAACGTGTTAAAGCGAAGGCTGTGAAAGTTGGGATGATTACTAAAGAGCAGGCAAGAACTATCTCCCGAATGGAAGTGTATGACCTGTTGTTCCAGCCTGGTTTTAGTATGAAAGATCAGGCTGATGAAATCTCCGGTCGTGGCGTGGGGATGGATGTTGTGCGTTCCGAAATTAGCGAAATTCGCGGAACTGTCAATACAGATTCGGCTATTGGTAAGGGAACGACATTCACAATTCGCTTACCACTAACTTTAAGTATTTGTAAAGCTCTCTGCTGTGTCTCCGATAAAGCGCGGATAGCCTTCCCGATGGATGGTGTGGAAGATACTTTAGATATACCAGCCAAGAATATTCAGCATAATGCTGATGGGCAATCGTTTATTTCTTGGCGCGATACAGTATTGCCATTCCGACCACTGAAAGACCTGTTATCTTTTAATCGCCAGTTGAGTCGCGGTAATGTTTACGGTGGTACTCGTGATGATGATACTGTTTCTGTAGTTGTGGTGCGATCGGGCAATACCTTAATTGCTTTACAAATTGACTTAGTACTCAGCGAACAAGAAATTGTAATCAAGCAATTTGAAGGGCCAGCACCGAAACCAATTGGTGTCGCAGGTGCTACCGTCCTGGGCGATGGTCGAATTATGCCCATTGCTGACGTGTTAGAAATTATCGACATCTTCCAAGGGCGGATGTCTAAATACACTGGTGGTTCTACTTGGCAGCAAAAAGCTCCACCTGCTGTTATCGAAGCTCAGGCTGAGAAAATTGATCCAACTGTGCTGATTGTTGATGACTCAATTACAGTTCGAGAATTACTATCTCTGACATTTAACAAAGCAGGTTATCGGGTTGAACAAGCCCGTGATGGACAAGAAGCTTGGGATAAACTTCGCTCTGGATTACCTTGTGATATTGTATTCTGCGATATTGAAATGCCCCGTTGCGACGGTCTGGAGTTACTCTCACGCATCCAAAAAGATTCCAGTCTCAACCACCTACCAATCGCAATGCTCACCTCACGCGGTGCTGACAAACACAGACAAATGGCAATTCAACTAGGCGCAAGCGGTTACTTTACTAAACCTTATCTGGAAGAGGCTTTACTTGAAGCCGCAGTTAGAATGCTCAAGGGCGAGAAACTGGTTAGCAGTAGCTAGGTAAGTAAGTACAAATAATATAGAGACGTAGCATTGCTACGTCTCTACTTAACTATTAATTAAAATAACCTACTGCTGGCTGAATATGAAAAAGCCTGTTTGGAATAACCCAATAATAAAACCTAAAACGCCTCCTAAAGTCACGATCGCCTGTAATTCATTTTTGACAATTCCTTCAATTGCGTCTTCTAAATCAGCCGGAGAAGTTGATTTTACTCTGTCAATAATTACTTGGTCTATTGACAAAATGGGAATTACTTGAGCAACAATAGCTTCTAAATCTTTTTCTAAATAACGTTCTAAAATCAAAGCTAATTCTTGGCTGACAACTTCCAAAGAGGAATTAACAACAGGCGAAGCACTCAGACGATTTAATAGCAGCGTGGCAATATTATCCCAATTAACAGAATCAGTTAAGCCTTGTAACAAATCACTACCACTGGTTTGAATATAATGACGAACTGTTTCGCGTGTCGTTTTGCGTAGCTGACGCACTGTACCAATAGGTAAGTTTTGCAATGATAAATTTTGCAGGATTTTTTTCAAGCGATCGCGCAGTTGCAAATCTTGAGTTAATTCTTGCAAACGCGCATTTGTCGCTTCTTTTTCATCCAAACAAAAAGTTCTTAATCTGGTCAAAGTATTGCGTAAACCAAACAGATTCGCTACTACCCAATAAGTTCCACTGGTTTTTTCTCGAAAGCTTTCATCGATAATTTGAATCGTGCGATCTGTTAAAAAATCAATAATCGCTTGACGCAATACATCTGGTGGTACAACGGTCTGTAATAACCAGTCAGCGAGACGCGTCGCTTGTTCGTCACTCAGTTGTAATTCCAGCAGTACTTGGTCAAATATCTGATTGATTTGCGCCTCTAAAAAATCTTCTCTTCGTGCTAAAACCTTCAGCAACCGTGGCAACGATTCTCCTAATAAGTCACGTAAAATCCCTGCCACAATTTTGGTGCTTTTTTGGTTTTTTTCTGGTTTAATTTGTTCAATTGCTAGGCGTAATAACCATAAAATCGCTCCTTGCACTCGTTCTGTTTGCAACAAGCGCCGCGCCAGTTTTTGTAATTCTTCTGGCGTAAGCAGCGACCCCATAATTGTGTTGGAAATGTTTTTAGCTAGACGTTCCTGGTTGCGGGGGATCAAACCAGGCGTAAAGGGTACTCTTCGTCCACCAATGTATATGGCTCGGTAAGGACGAAATAACATTTTGATGGCTATATCATTTGTGAAATAGCCAATTACTCCGCCTAGAATCGGAGGAGACACATAAAGCCAAAGATGAGACCAATCCACGAGATTTTGGACTTGCCAATTTTGAGTTTGGAAAATTTAGAATCAGGTGTTAATTTCTGGATAATTAAGCTTCTGCTTTGTTACCAGCAGAGCCAATCTAGAATTTAACTCGAAAATCTAAAATTTACTGAGTACCAGCACTCCCATCATACCGTTCGCAATGGGGTAGTGTGTAACTGATGCAAAACCAGCTTGGATAGCTAATGCTTTCTGTTCATCTCCTGTCGGAAAACGATCCAAGCTGGGACTGATATAGGCATACTCTTCTTTTAAGCCCATACTTTCAGCCATTGGTACAACTATAGAGTTTAAGTACCACTGTTGAAAAGCGCGGAATTGCTGATTATTAGGTCGATGAAAGTCTAAAATCGCTGCCTTTGCACCTGGTTTTAAAACTCGGTGAATCTCTCTCAGGCTGCCAGGAATATCTTTAACATTTCTTAAACCATAGCCCATTGTTGCAGCATCGAATTGATTATCCTCAAAGGGCAAATTGAGAACATCTGCTTCTATCCAAGATATAGGAGGCTGGGGATATTGTTGTTGAGAGCGTTCTTTAGCAGTTGCTAGTAAGTTGGATGAAAAATCCACACCATACACTTGTCCTGTTGTACCTACACGTCGTGCCAAACGCAAGGCTAAATCGCCGCTCCCACAACATAAATCAATACAAGTATCTCCAGGTTCAACATCACACCACTTGATAGCCATTTCTTTCCAGATGTGGTGTTGTCCCAGACTCAACCAATTATTTAGCTGGTCATATACTGGAGCAATACTGTTAAAAATGGCACGAACATCTTGATTCATTGGTTAATAGTCAATAGTCAGTGGTCAAGAGTTAACATAACCTCGCTATGGACTATGGACTATGGACTCTTGACTAAACTTGTGCTTAATGGCAACGACTACTATTAAGTGCGATCGCTACCAGTTGCCCTGATAAATTAATCAGGTTCAGTTCATCCTCACGCAGGGAGCAAGGCTGCTTCCATTGGAGTGACAACACTCCTAAGATACCATTCCGGTAGGTAATTGGAATAATTAAATGTGCTTGTACGCCCGAATCTTGATAGTGTGCCAAAGCTGCCAGTTTAGGATCTTTACCTACATTTAAGGCTACTTGCATTTTTCCGGTAGCGATCGCTTCATTTGCCAAGCTGTCTTTTTCTAGCCAATTTACCAAAGTACCAACCTGGCTATGGCTACCTTGAGTTGCAACTAGTTGGTTTCCTTCAACTAACTGCAAAATGCAGCCATCAGCAGCAAAACTATCACTAAAAGCTGTAGCTATCGGCTCCAGAATAGATTCTAAGCTATCTGCGGCTTGAGTAACTTGCACTAAAACCGACAGCAAAGCCATTTGAGCATTAGCACGACGCAATTCTTCTGTACGCTGCTTTAGCAAGTCATAGGTTTCGGCGGCTCTTTGAACTACAGCCTTAAGTTCACCTGGATCCCAAGGCTTTGTAATGTATTTGTAGACTTGTCCAGCATTAATTGCTTCTACTAAGTCCTCAATATCAGTGAAACCAGTTAGTATTATCCTGACTGTATCTGGAAACTGAGGCACAGTTTTGCTGAGAAACTCAGTGCCTTTCATTTCTGGCATTCGTTGATCAGAGATAATGACTGCTACTTCACCTTCAGCTGCCAAAACTTCTAGGGCATTGATCCCACTCTCAGCTTTTAAAACTTGAAAGTCGCGGCGAAAAGTACGATAAAGTAAATCAAGATTATCTGGCTCATCGTCAACTACCAATATCTTCAGTTTTTTTGCTCTTTCTAAGGTAGCCACTGAACGACGACTTGTATTTATTTCCTGTATGGGATTATCCATGAGATAATTCCTGTAAATATTCACTATATTGTTATATTCCAAACTAAGCTTAGTTGATATCGAGTTACTAAGCCTTGGGTAAAGCTACTGATATAGTTCCAAGCATAACTTGTGTGTATTATTCATAACTTATAATTTGGTTTGGCGGTAGAGTGTAAAGGTATTCGGCTGTTAAAGATTAAAATAAGATTTGCCGATCAAATATCAGTACTATTCTCAATTGTTATTTGTCACTTTAGCTTATGACTGATTTACCACCCAACACACAAAATCCTCAACCTCTCGCAAATGATGAGACACAAGAGTTACTTCGCAAGCTGAGGCAAAAGCAAGGTAATTGGGTGGAGTGGGGATGGGCGATCGCTACTCTGCAAAAATCTGGTTATAATCCCCAAGAAATTTTTGAAGCCACGGGATTTGAGCCGATTCAACAAAATCAGGTAGTGGTTGGCGCGCAAGTTTACAATTCTATAGAAAAAGTTGGGATATCAGAAGCAGCGCGATCGCACTACAGTACAAGAGGTAGTGATGTATTGTATGAATTACGCTTGCTGACTCAAGAAGAACGGGCGGCGGCGGCAGAACTAAGTTTTATTCACAAACTTGATATAGATGGCGCAAGAGATATAGCTAAAGCGATCAAAGATTACTTTTGGTTACGTACATTACCAGAGGGATTTTCGGCTCATGTAGGGGATGCAGTTGCTTACCAAGCATGGAAATTAGCACGACAAAATTCAGATTTGGCAGAACGCTCTCGTTTAATTGCTAAAGGATTGCGTTTTGCTCATACCGATTCAGCCAGGAAGCAATTAGAACAACTGCTAGTTGATTTTTCCGTGGTTCCTAAACGTCCGGCTCCCCTGCTGCCTTTCTACCGCCTTGATTCCGAAGAAGAATTACCTCGGATTGTCCCGGTTGTGGGTAAATTTCCTTTGACAGCACAAGACTTGCAAGCTGTACCTATGATTACAGCCATAGAACCATTTCAGATGGTTAAGTTTGCTGGCGAACAAGCTTGGGTACCAGTACCTGGTTGGCAAGTGTTGTTAAATGCACAAGATCCGGTAGTGATGTTAGCAAACAGCGATCGCCTTCCTAATCAAACAAAAACTAGCAAAGAAGAAGTGCTGATAGTTGTAGATCGCGCACAAAGACAATGGGATGCTAATAGCTATTTTGTTGTTGATCATGCTGGAGATTTAGATATTCAATGGCTAGAAACTGAACCAGATATCTCCATTCTGGGAAAAGTTATTGTAATTGTGCGTCCCAAGAGAATTTTGGATGAAGAAGTCATCAAAGAACCCTGGCTGATTGACGAATAGTTAATTTTTTAAAAGTGACGTGGATAGTCGGCTGCTGAAATTATGTTTTGTTACAGCGATAAAGTTGATAGGGAATCCCTAGACGATAGTGCTGTTTAGGATCTATATTGCAAAGAATTTTTTCAGCTAGTGTAATCTGTGGTTGATAATCGCGTCTTCTCATACCAGGGCCGACTATCCATAAATTCAACTGAGGAGTAGCGGGAATAGCTAATTGTGAAAGCTTATTCCAGAATACCGGTAAATTAGATTGATTTTTGATAAAAGCAAAATTATCTAATTTTCTCATTGATGTATTTACATTTCTTAGCGGTTCTAATGCTAAAGCGAAACTTAATCCTAATGCCACATCTTGATAATTACCATAGCCAGTAATTAGCATTAGTGGAGTAGCTGGCTCTAAATTCATATTTTGAGCAACTCTATCTGGTTGAAATGGTTTTTGAAAGGCTAAGTTAGATACAACAAAGGTACAGCTAATAATACTAATAATTACAATTTTTGAGATTAATTTATTATTGTTAAAATTTGACTTTGGCTTGGCATTAATACTAGCTGCTAAAAGCGCGCACATACTTGGATAGTAAACAAAATTATATCTAGGAACAACAGTAATATCTTTGCCAAATAGATAGGTAATAATAAAAAATTCTAAAATTACAAATATACTAAAACATAAAAGTGTCTTGGTAGATAAATGAGTTGTATTGTGTTTCCACAGAAGACTCAAGCCTTGAAATATTTTTAGCCCTAACCAAATAAAAAAGATTACCATTAGTAATCCATTAATGATCATAATTGTTAGCGGCTGGTTTTCTACAGGCAGTGCAATTATCATCAACACCCAGTTAATTATAGTTTGATAAATGGGTGAAATGAAAGTAGGCGTAGGCAACCAGTTTGTTTCTGTACGCTGAACATGATTGAAAATTGCTAGCAACCAAGGAATAAAGCTAATAACAACGCTAGTAAGGGAAATAAAAAGGAAAATAAATATTTTTTTTGTTAAAGCAAAGTCTATTTTTTGATGATAAATTATAGTAATTAAAGTAAGAACTTCTGCGATAAATGCTAAACTAAAAAAGTAGTGAATATAAATACCAATACTATTAATAATAGTCCACAATAGCCAAAGCCAGAATCTCAGACGCGATCGCTCAAAGATATCCCGTTGAATTTGCATCAGTCCTAACAACGATAAAGTGATCAGGAACATCGGCGCAGTATAATGTCTTGCCTCTTGGGATAGGTAAACGGCAAAGGGCGAAGTAGCCATAATCAAGGCTGCTGTAATTCCAGCAGCCTTGGAAAAGGCAATGCGATTTACCAAATAAATTGCAGGGATTATAGCTACACCTAATAAGGCAGGTAGCGATCGCATTTTTGCTACCCATTCTGTGCCTAAAGGACTCATCCAACTTAGCCATTTATACATGGCGCAGAAGAATAACGGTGGATGAGTAGACTGAGTATTGAGAGTCATGGCAATTTGTGAACAGCTTACCCCAGCTTGAAAGGTGAAAAGTTCCTGGACTCGTTCTAAAGGAAAGACCACATCCAAAGGCAAATCTTGATAATTTTTACCTAAACTAAAGATAGAAGTAATTACTTCATCCATCCATAAAGGTTTTAAATCTAAATGCCAAAAGCGCAAAATAGCACCTAGTGCGATCGCCCCAGTTAAACTTAGATAATGTAGATAAAGTCTGTTATTGGTCATTATTGAGTTATGAAAGTTGTTCACCATAAATACACATAAACAAAAATGCCTATTTGTATCTATTGCTTAAAAATTATATAAATTACTCAAGTTAAATATTCATTTCTGAGACATATAGGAGGAAAAGAAAAATTTTTATACTACCTTTTTATTCACTTAATTAGATTGTTTTGCCCATCAGCCAAAAGTATAAAATTCTCCATGTCAGATACTAACTTTACTGCTACTGTACCAGTTGAATCTGTCTCATCGGAAATATCGCAGTCATCACCTGTATCATCTTTAAGAGCAAAAATATTAGCAATTCGCAATGGCTTACGCCAGGGACAACAACAAATGGCGGATTGGCTATCGGGGCCATTGGCGGTTTCTGCTGTTCCTGGTGCGGGTAAATCTACAGGTATGGCGGCGGCGGCGGCGATCGCAATTGCGCGTCAGTATGAAAGTTTAGCCCTTTCGCGTTCATCCGTTCATCGCCAGTTAGTAGTTGTTACCTTTACTCGCTCTGCGGCTGCCAATATTAAAGCGAAAATTCGTAAATATTTACGTGAAGATTTATCACTACCACAAACAGGTTTTGCCGTCTATACATTACATGGTCTGGCATTAAATATAGCTAGTCGTTATCCAGATTTATCAGGTTTAGAGTTAGAAAATCTGACATTAATTACGCCTAGCCAAAGCCATCGCTTAATTCGCACAGCAGTAGAACAATGGATTAACAACAATCCTGAAAAATATTTTCGTTTACTAGAAGGGCAACAATTTGATGGTGAAGAAACTGAAAGATTACGCCGTCAATCTGTGTTGCGAACAGAAGTATTGCCAGACTTAGCAACTACAGTAATTCACGAAGCAAAAAGTTCTGGTCTATCGCCAGAACAACTACAACAGTGGAGTAAACAAACTGCCGATGAATATGCAATCTTAAGCATAGCGGCAGGATTATATGAACAATATCAGAACTTAATGCGATCGCGCGACTTCATCGACTACGACGATATGATTCTCGCCGCCCTACGAGTGTTAGAAAATGACAGCGCGCGCCGCATCGAACAAAACCAAGTTTTCGCTGTCTTTGAAGACGAAGCCCAAGATTCTAGTCCATTGCAAACCCGGTTGTTAGAAATCTTGGCAAGCGATGGTGATGAGGAGAAGCAGAGGAGCAGAGGAGCAGAGGAGCAGAGGGAAGAGAAATTTCCCCCTTACTCCCTGCCCCCTGCCCCGTCTCCTCTTCCCACTCCCCACTCCCCATTAAATTTAGTTAGAGTTGGCGATCCTAACCAAGCAATTAACTCAACTTTTACACCAGCCGACCCAATTTATTTTCGGCAATTTTGTGAGGAGTGCGATCGCGTTGAAAAATTAGCCACAATGAATCAAGCTGGTCGCAGTACGAGAATTATAATTGCGGCGGCTAACTTTGCGTTGGAGTGGGTGAACAGTTTCTACGGCGCGAAAAATCAAAAGTCGCCTCATCTTAACGCCTCTTCACCCTTCCGCCCACAGACAATTTATCCTGTTGATGTCAGTGATCCCCAAAAAAATGCCAACCCTGCACCGGAAGGTAGAGGTTTAGAATTATACACACCTCGTGATATTCATCACACGGTCGAACTACTATCTAAAAGAGTAGTTGAGTTATTTACACCAGACCCAGCAAATACACGGGCGGCGGTATTAGTGAGAGAAAATCGCCAAGGCCGATGGTTAGCAGAAATGCTGGCACCTGTATGTAAAGAGCATAAAATTACACTGTACGATGTAGGAGAACGCGATCGCCGTTCGCACGTACCGCAAGAAATTTTGGCATTATTACAATTTTGCGATCGACCGCACTCACCAGATTATCTTAAAGCTGCCTTAGAAGTATTAGTACAAAGGCAATTAATTCCTACCCAAGACCTCAACGCCCTCGCTAGTTTGCCAGAAGAGTTTTTATATCCTGGCCCTTTAGCAGCACCCCAACCAGAACCAGCAGAAAAAGCGGCTCACCTTTGCCGTAGCCTACTCCGCGCCCGCTTAGAACTTCCTCTTTACCAATTAATTTCCTTCCTGGCTTTGGCGTTGAATTACGACCAAGCAGAATTAGCAACTGCTGACAAACTTGCAGAACGAGTCAATCAGCAAATAGCTGGTGGTAGTTCAATGGGTACAATGCTGTCAGCTTTAAGCGAAATTGTTAATTCCGAACGCTTTGAGCCTGTAGAAACCGAAGATTTAGAAGCACACTATACCCGCCCTAATCAACTCACTATTATTACCATGCACAAAGCCAAAGGGCTGGATTGGGACTATGTTTTTATTCCCTTTTTGCATGAAAATTTAATTCCTGGTCGGTTTTGGGTTCCGCCTCAAAGCCAGTTTTTAGGAGACTTCACATTATCAGAAGTAGCACGCGCCCAAATTCGTGCCGCTCTCCACGGAGAATCTGGTATACCGGATGTTACCCAAGCTTGGGAACAAGCCAAACACTTAAAAACTGCTGAAGAATACCGTTTGCTTTATGTTGCTATGACACGCGCCAAGCGTCTGTTATGGATGTCTGCCGCACATAAAGCACCTTTCACTTGGAGTAAGCCAGACAATTTACAAGAACAAGCCCCTTGTCCTGTGTTTCCGGCATTAAAGCGGCAGTTTCCAGAATCAATTGAAGTATGAAGTGTGAAGTATGAAGTATGAAATTAAACTAACTATATTTAATTGAAAAGAAGTATATGGATAAAGTAGAACTGAAGAAAAAACTAAGTAATGGCGAACAATGGGGTTTTATAAAAGAAACTGATGACCGTGAATATTTGGGATGGATTTTAATTAATAAACTCCAGAAATTATCATTCACGCCTCAAAGAGAAGATTATTTAGACGAAGACCTTTATCAAATTAAAGTTAGAGAAGCCGAAAAGAGAGAAAAAACACCATATCATGTAATTATTAAAGAACTACGGCGAGATGTTCATGAAATTGGAAAATATGAAACTGGAGACGATATAAGACAAAAGGATAACTATTACTTTTCTTGTATAGATGAAGTGGAAAAGTTTATTAACGAATTAGGATATAGTTTTGACAATATTAAACACCGAAGTGAAATAGATGCACCTTAAAATTTCGTTGGTGCGTTACTTATTTAATTCCAAGAGCAGTCAAGCATACTTAACAGAAAAACTATCTCAAACTCTTTTTTCTTTGTGTTCTTTGCGTACTTTGTGGTACCCTGCGGCAAGCCGCTTGCGCGTCTACGTTTCTTGTTACTTGTGCGTAAGTCCTAATATTATAGAAAGCGATCGCTTATGAAGCGAGTTATGCCTTATGTCACTAACAATTAAAGACTTAGAAAAATTACAGTCACAAAATCCTGATTGGCGGATGGAGCTTGTCGAGGGGAACATTATTGTTATGGGGCCATCCGATTATGAATCAGACGAAATAGGTTCTCGTCTGTTGACGTTCTTGAACGTCTGGGTCATGCCTCGCAAACTCGGCAGAGTGACTGGTTCTAGTGCTGGTTTTATCTTACCTAGTCTGGAAACTAATGAAACTCCTGGCGATACTGAAAAGCGAAATTTACGCGCTCCAGATGTTTCATTTGTGCGCGCCGAAAGACTCAAAAAAACTCAGCGTGATTTTGTAGAGTTAGTACCCGACTTGATGGTTGAGGTGAAATCCAAAAGCGACCGCCTCAGACCACTAGAAGAAAAAATTAAATTATTCTTACAACTAGGAGCGACTGTTGGTATTCTCATCGACCCTGACCAACTATTAGTCAAAGTTTATCGCCCTAACCTTGAACCACTCGTTTTAAAAGACAACGACAAACTAACAATACCAGAGCTACTTCCAGGTTGGGAATTAGCGATCGCAGAACTTTGGCCACCAGAGTTTGAGTAATACAATTCGTAATGCCTAAGTAAGTCGGTGAGAAAAAACCTAACTATGTTACGAAAGATTAATTAAGCTAAAAGCCTCTTCTCTTCTGCCTTCTGCCTCTTGCCTCCTGCCTTATCCTGACGATAAATATTCACGACGACCTACTTAATAGCAACAATCAAATCAGATCATCCGTCAACTTAGCTTGAAAAAGTGCAGAGTGCTAAGGAGCCAGTGCGTTGCTTTGGGTTCCAAAGTTGTCATAACTGGCATTACTGAGTAAAAAATACTAGTCCCTAGCCTCTAGCCTGTAGCCTCTAGGTATGACGGTATGGAAAATATTCATTTGTCTTCAATAATCAACAGCACTAGCAAGCTTCCTAAAGGTGTTGTTTTGACCCTTGCGTTAACAAGCTTGCTGTCTGTTGCACAGGGATTAACAGGTAATTACACGGCTGAAGCTGCTCCACGTGGCGAACCAATCCAACTTTCTCAACGCTTACCTGACCACTTTCGTAATCGCTCAAATCGACTACCAAGAGTAATTGCTAACTCCGTAATTCGTGATGCGGCGCGGCGTGAGGGAGTCTCAAATGGCGAGGTGAGAATTACGCAAGCTACACGCAAAACCTTTAGTAATCCTTGTATCTTCAACTTTGGCGAAGTTTGCACTAGGGAGTATAACCCTATTCAAGGTTGGGAAGTTGTTGTTACAGTTCAAAATCAATATTTTACTTACCATGTTGATGAATCTGGTAGTCGTATCGTTTTAGATCCACAAAATGGAGATTCAGATACAGACACTAACACTCGATTACCAAGAGCGATCGCTAATTCAGTTTTACGCGATGCTGGTCGTCGTTCTTCTGATGTAGATACTAGTGATATCAGAATTACGCAAGCTACACGCAAAACCTTTAGTAATCCTTGTATCTTCAACTTTGGTGAAGTTTGTACCAGAGAATACAACCCAATTGAAGGTTGGGAAGTAATTGTGCGAGTTGGGAGAGAGTCTTGGACTTACCATGTTGATGAGTCTGGTAATCGGATCGTTTTAGATCCGCAAATTTCCGACTCAGGTTCAGAAAATAATCAGCGACTTCCAAGAGCGATTGCAGATAAAATCTTGCGTGATGCGGCTCGACGTTCTGGAGAGGATGAGAGGGATTTAAGAATTACTCAAGCTAAACGCAAAACTTTTAGTAATCGTTGTGTCTTCAACTTTGGCGAAATCTGCACTGAAGAATACAACCCCATCGAAGGTTGGGAAGTAATTGTGCGAGTGCGCCGTGAGTCTTGGACTTATCATACTAACGAATCTGGTTCTCAAATCGTCTTAGACCCGGATATTGAACGGTAGATTTGTGAAGCGATCGTCAACAACAAAATGTAGAGACGTAGCTACGTCTCTACATTGGCAATTCAGTAATGAGAATAGTATATAATTATGGATCGTGTCGAATTGTCAAATTTAAAGCCAGCCAATGCCTAAACTAAAGACCCGTAAAGCAGCAGCGAAACGGTTCCGCGCTACTGGTAGCGGTAAAATCGTCCGTCGCAAAGCTTTTAAGAACCACTTGTTAGAACACAAGAGTACCAACAAAAAGCGTAAATTTTCCAAAATGGCAATTGTCAACGAGCGCGACGAAGAAAACGTGCGCTTGATGCTTCCTTATTTGTAATGTAAACTTTTCAGGCTTTCAGGAATTAAAATATGACTCGCGTAAAACGCGGTAACGTAGCTCGTAAACGCCGCAATAAAATTCTCAAATTAGCTAAAGGTTTTCGTGGTTCTCACTCCACTCTGTTTAGAACCGCTAACCAGCAAGTAATGAAGGCACTCCGCAGTGCATACCGCGATCGCAAAAAGCGCAAACGCGATTTTCGTCGTCTGTGGATCACTCGGATTAACGCTGCTGCTAGACAACATGGTTTGAGCTATAGCCAGTTGATTGGCAACTTGAAAAAAGCTGATATCCAACTCAACCGCAAAATGTTGGCACAATTGGCAGTTCTCGATCCTGCTAGCTTTAGCAAAGTAGCTGAACTTGCCAGCCAAGCTAAAGCATAAAGGCGGTATCGGATGAATAACCTTTGAAGGATGAAGTATGAAGTATGAAGGCTGAAACTTACCTTGAACATAAATCAAGGGGTTTAAAAGGGATGAGCTTGTTACTCAAAAAATTAGTGACGCAACAAATCTTTTTTTCATCCTTTATCCTTTATCCTTTATCCTTTATCCGGTTACATCTGGTATTACCCGCTACCATTTATACTTTCTGCTTTTTGACGTTAGTCACAGGACTACCTGCATCTGCCGCAGAAATGCCAAAAATTCAGCGACGTGGTTATTTTAATATTGCGATTAAAGATAACTTGCGTCCCCTAGGATTTAGGGATGCTAACGGCAATCTCCAAGGCTTAGAAATTGATTTGGCGCAACGCTTGGCAGTTGATTTACTGGGTAAAGCAGATGCTGTCAAGTTGCAACCTGTAGCAAACCGCGATCGCTTATCTGTAGTCTTAAATCATCAAGTCGATTTCGCTATTGCCAGAGTTACCGCCACAGAATCACGCGCCCGCCTAGTTAGTTTCAGTGTGCCTTACTACTACGATGGCACTTACTTAATTACCAAAGATACCTCTATACAGCAACTTCGGGATTTAGAAAAGCGGAAAGTTGTTGTACTCAATCACTCTAATACAATTGCTCAAGTACGTTATTATCTTCCCAATGCTGAATTAGTGGGAGTCAATTCTTACCAGGAAGCACGAGAGCAACTAGAAAATAACAAAGTTATAGCTTTTGCTGCCGATGCCAGCGTTCTTAGCGGTTGGGTGCAACAATATCCTCAATATAGATTGTTACCAACTAAGTTATCGACAGAACCTTTATCTGTAGTTCTGCCCAAGGGATTGCAATACGACGAACTGCGACGTAATGTAAATGAAGCGATCGCTCGATATATAGCAGAAGGTTGGCTCAAGCAACGCGCTCAATATTGGCGATTACCATAATTTAGTCATTCGTCATTTGTCCTTTGTGACTTTACCAGGCTGATTGGTTTTGGCTCCATGCATCTGTGCAAGCACTACAAAACTTTTCCCCTAAGCCTCTGCTCTCTACGAACTGAATGATACAGCACATTGCAGGTAAATGAGATACAAATTTTAATAACAAAGCCATATATCAACAGGCTTTCAACCCTATTGCCTATTGCCTGTTGCCTATTCCCTGCTGTAAGTCTTTCACTGAACACGATATCATCCCCCTCCAGGGTTGATAATAGATATAGAAACTAGTTTTAATATTTGTCTTAGCAGGCGATGGATAATAGTCTAGCTGTTGTTTACCTCACGATCATTGTAGGAATTCTCGCATTTGCTGTTGTGAGTGTTTTTCGCCAGATTTTCAAAACTCGGAGGTTAGAAAGCTCATTTTCGCGGTTGCGTAAAAAGTTGGAGAAAGAAAAAGGTACAACTCAAGAATATTATGAGTTAGCCTGTATCTATTCTGAAAAAAAATTGTATAGCCAAGCGATCGCGCTATTTCAAAAAGCTCTCAAAACAGCTGAAGAGGAAGGTGAAGAAGCCGTTGCGCCTATTTACAATGGGTTTGGATATGCTTACTTTGCTCAAGAGCAATATGATTTAGCAATTCGTCAGTACAAAGAAGCACTGAAAAATAAACCAGATTATGTGGTGGCATTAAATAATATCGGTCATGCCTATGAACGAAAAAAATTAAATGCTCAGGCTTTACAAAGTTACGAAGAAGCTCTGAAATTGGCTCCTAATAATGCTATTGCCAAACGTCGTGTTGAATCTCTCCGTCGCTTGGTTTCTGCATAATTAATAAGTGTGTAATTTTGATACTAGCTCCCCGACTTCTCAAAAAAGCCGGGGAGCTATTTCATAAAATCTATCGGTTTTTTGGCTCGTACTTGGAAATAACTATAAGTTCCTTGTTGGCTCATGACAGATGATTAAGAGACTGCGGTTTTCTTTTTTAACCATTAGTATAGTTATCTGCCTTGCTATATTTTTTGGATGGGTAGGAGAAATATCTGCTCAACAATCGCCGATTTCCCATCCACTAACCCCATTAACAGAGGCAGAAATTACAACAGCCGTTAATGTGATTAAAAAGGCAAAAACTTTAAGCGAGATGGCTGTATTTCCTGTGATTTCTTTGCAGGAACCAGATAAAAATAAAGTTTTAAATTTTACAGCAGATCAAGAATTTCCGCGACAGGCTTTTTTAGTAGTATACGAGCGATCTCAAAACAAAACTTATGAAGGTATAGTTGACTTAAAAAAGCAGTCGCTAAGTTCTTGGAAAGAAATAGCTAATGTTCAGCCTGCATTAGTCAATCCCGAATATCAACTAGCAACGCAAGTAGTTAAAGCCGATCCACGATGGCAAAAAGCCATGCAAAAACGCGGAATTAAAGATTTTGATGATGTCAAAATTAATTGTTGGGCTGCTGGAATCTTAAGCAAACAGGAAGAAGCAAAAGGCGATCGCCTTTGTCGGGCATTATCTTATTATCGAGGCGATCGCTGGAATTATTACGGTAGTCCAATTGAAGGTGTATTAGTAACAGTCAACTTAAATAAGGGTGAAGTTGCCAGCTTTATAGACAAAGGAATAGTACCATTCTCTAAAGAAAACTGGAACTATGATATTAAATCTTTAGGTAAATTACTAACAGTACCAAAACCCTTAAAAATTCTCCAACCCAATGGTAAAACTTTCCAAATTAATGGCAATGAAATTAGCTGGCAAGGCTGGAAGTTCCGCTATTTGATGCATCCGCGTGATGGGTTAGTGCTGTACTTAGTATCTTACAAAGATGGGGAAAATATTCGACCAGTTTTGTATCGTGCCAACTTATCAGAGATGGTAGTCCCTTATGGCGATCCTAATCCCACTTGGTCATTTCGTAATGCTTTTGACGTTGGTGAATATAACTTTGGTTTGTTAGCCAACACCCTGGAGTTAGGTAAAGATATCCCTGAAAACGGAGTTTTACTAGATGCTGTATTTGCCAACGAACAGGGAGAACCTTATACAATGCCCAGCGTTGTTGGTATTTATGAGCGCGATAATGGTATTCTTTGGAAACATTATGAATATAATACTCAGCGTAATGATGTTCGTCGTAATCGTGAATTAGTTGTAACGATAATTGCAACAGTTGATAATTACGATTACAGCATTAATTGGATTTTCCACCAAGACGGAACTTTAGAGGTACAGAACGAATTAAGTGGAATTGTCCTGGTACAAGGCACAGAGTTAGAGAAAGAGTCTGCTAATAATTCCTATGGACGGCTGATAGCAAAGAATATTTTCGGTGTAAATCATCAGCATTTTTTCAATTATCGTCTAGATATGGATGTAGACGGCCAAGCAAATTCGGTAATGGAGATGAATATTAATTCTTTGCCGATAAATGATAAAAATCCTATAGGAAATGCGATCGCAGTAGAAGAAACTCCCTTAATAACAGAAAGTGCTGCTGTACGCGATGTAGATATGAAGCATAGCCGAGAATGGATGATTGCTAGTGCAGATAAAAAGAATGTATTAGATAATGCACCTGCATATATGTTAATGCCAAGCGGCAACTCAATATTCTTCCCTACAGAAGGTGCAGAAATTCGTAAAAGGGCAGAATTTGCTACGCATCACCTTTGGGTAACAAAATATAAACCTGATGAACTTTACGCTGGGGGTAATTATCCTAATCAAACTCAACCAGGGCAAGGTTTACCAAAATATATTGCTGATAATGAATCTTTAACAAATGAAGACATAGTACTGTGGTACACGATGGGAATGACACACGTACCTCGGCCTGAAGATTGGCCTGTAATGCCTGTTCACCGCATTGGCTTTAAGTTAGTTCCACGAGGTTTTTTTAGTCGCAATCCTGCAATCAATTTGCCTGAATAAGTTCTTCTGCTTTATAAGTCAATACGGTTCACTTAAGGCTAAAACTCTTGATCAAAGTCAAATTTTTCAACAAACCGCCAAGAACGCCAAGAACGCAGAGAGAAAGAGAAATGCTTAACTGAACTGTTCTGCTTTATAAGTGGATTTGCTATTACTCTTCAGTAATGCAACCAACTTTTCCATTTCATCAACAGATGACTGTTGTAGAATCTCATCAACAGTTACCATGCTGAAATAATTCTGATCTTAAGGCAAGGTCATGCACTGGAAATAATTTGCGATTTTTGCCGCAAAAACAAGATAAGGCTAGAAAAATCTTACAGTAGAGTTAGTGTTTGATACTAATTCGGAATTAGGGCAGAAGGTGGTTATTCATTTTTCCACCGCCTGCCTTATTTTTTTTTGGAAGAATAACCTTGGGATTGATTTTCTTGTCGTAATTGTTGCCGCCCATTGGTAATAATTCGTAACATATCCTTGAGGTCTTGCTCGATATTTTCCAGGACAGTATCAGCGTATTGATCAGCACCATCTTCTATCTCTTGCGCCTGGGCGATCGCATTTTGACGCATTTGTTCTAATTCTTCCATACAAGCCTGCCGCCTACGATCAATTTCGTCCAGGGTTTCTTGCATCATTTTCTCGCATTCTTGCTGGGTTTTTCGCCGTAGCTGTTCTGCTTCTCGTTCTGCTTGTCGCAAAATATCGCTTTCTGCCAAAATTTGCGCTCTTTTGGCTTGGGCTGCTTCTACAATCTGCTGTCCGTATTCTTCTGCTTCTAACATTACCTCCTGCTTGTGTTGCAGAATTGCTGCGGCTTCCTGAAATACCGATGGTAAAGAAACACGAATAAAATCCAGCTGTTCAAACAGTTTCTCTTCGTCTATGAATGTGCGCCCTGTTAAAGGAACTCGCCAACCAGAGAGAATCAAGTCTTCTAGACGGTTGAGTTCCTGCTGAATATCTACATTTCCTGGCTTGGCATTGTCCCCGTTGACGGCTCCATTGGGATACTCTGGAGGAGGATAGTTGCCGTTGTGGTTGGGTTCGCTGTTGGATAGGTGTGGTTGTAGCATTTGTATATATCTAAAGCAATGTGCGGGGGAACAAGATGATCGACAGAACCACCGAATCTTGCAATCTCTTTTACCACACTACTACTTAAAAAACTATATTCATTTGATGTGGCCAGAAAAACTGTTTCAATTTGAGTAGAGAGAGTATTATTTGTGTGTGCCATCTGTAACTCTACTTCAAAATCAGAAATTGCTCGTAAACCTCTTAACAACACTTGTGCTTGGCGTTGTTGGGCATAATTTACAGTTAGTCCATCAAAACTATCTGCTTCGACATTTGGTAAATGTTGCGTAGCTATCCGAATTTGTTCTAGTCGTTGCTGCACAGTAAATAACGGAACTTTTTGAGGGTTACGCAGCACCGCAACAATTACTTGGTCAAACAGCCGACTACCACGTTGGATAATATCGAGGTGGCCTAAGGTGATTGGATCAAAGCTGCCGGGGTAGATAGCAATCACAATATTGGATGTATCAAAGTTATTGACGTGATTATATCTAATTACGGTCTAGCGATCGCTTGAGGTATAGCAGAAGGCAGAAACATTAAAAATTACGTAAGAACTCTCTAAAAATCTTACTCCTCTGCGCCTCTGCGGTTCTTCAATGCTTGTTACCTGGGAGAATCTACGTGCTTTTGTTTAAAAATTTCTCCACACAACGGGCAAATATTTCTACACCCATTGGTAAAACAGTTTCATCAAAATCAAATCGCGGGTGATGATGGGGATAAGCTAAGTTTTTTTCTGGGTTGGCAGAACCGAGGAAAAAGTAACAGCCAGGAACTTCGCGTAAGAAAAATGACATATCTTCGCCGCCCATTGTTTGGCATTCTGGCACAACTCCCACTGGAGTTTCTACGACTTCTTCAGCAACCGATCGCACTAATTCTGCAATACCAGCATCATTAATTACTGGTGGATACAAACTTATATATTCTAAGTCATAGTTGGCACCGTGACTCTGGCAAATTCCGGCGATTATTTGCTCGATGCGCTGTTTAAAAAAGCCTGCAAATTCTGGGTTAAAATACCGGACTGTGCCTTTCATGTTTGCTGTGTCAGCAATTACATTGTGTGCTGTCCCAGCATGGAGTGCGCCAACCGTCACGACTGCGGAATCAATCGGGTTAACATTCCGCGCCACAATAGTTTGTAAGGCGTTGACAATTTGGGCTGCAATTACAATCGAATCAACAGTTTGATGAGGAATTGCACCATGTCCACCTTTGCCTAAAATTGTGCAGTTAAATAACTCTACAGCCGCCATCAATGCACCAGCACGGACACCGACAGTTCCCAAAGGGAGATTATTCCACAGGTGTAAACCAATAATCGCATCAACATCGGGGTTTTTTAGTACCCCCGCCTCTATCATTGGTTTTGCACCTCCCGGCCCTTCTTCGGCTGGCTGGAAGATAATTTTGACTGTGCCGGCAAAGTCTTCTCGATGCTGTTGGAGATAGTATGCTATACCTAATGCGATCGCAGTATGTCCATCATGTCCACAAGCGTGCATGACACCATCATGTTGCGATCGATAGGGTACTTCGTTGAGTTCTTGAATGGGCAAAGCATCCATATCTGCCCGAATTGCTAATACTTTACCGGGTTTTGATCCCGCAATTGTCACTACAATTCCCGTCTTAGCAATGCCAGTTTGATATTCAATTCCCCATGCTTGCAATTGACTAGAGACAAACTCAGCTGTCAGTTTTTCTTGGAAGCCTAATTCTGGTTGTTGATGTAACCGTCGCCGCCACTCGACTAATTGTGGTTGCAATGAGCGAATAGAGAGGCGTACACGCGATAAGTCAACAGAATAGGAATTAGGAAATGTGGAAACCATTGTAACAAGCTACTAGAAGACGGCTGAGATTGGGTTATGTTCTCAGTTTAATATTTCTTTAAAATATTTAGTGCCTCTAAATTTAAACTGGATGCTACTTCAGCGAGTTTATCTAAATCGGTTGGGTTATCAAAATAAGGCAAACAACCTAAAACGGGGATGTGAGTAAATGATTCAATGACTTCTTTGGGTGTCCAGTCTTCAATCTCTGCATCAGTTCGCGGTTGTACACAATTCAGTACAATACCTTTGAGATTTATCCGTGACTGTCTAGCTAATGCCACATTTGCCACTGCTTGAGATATTGCACCTAATCTAACTGGAACTACTAAGACTGTAGGTAAATGCCAGTCACCAGCGATGTCAGCAACAGTTAATTCGTCGGTGACTGGTGAACCTAACCCACCTGCCGATTCTACCAAAAGAAATTCGTAGCGCGATCGCAACTCACATAATGTTTTCCAAACCACAGCTAAATCGACTTGGCGATTTTCTCTAGCGGCGGCGATGGGTGGGGCTAGAGGTGCTTGAAAATACAAAGGTGTAATTTCTTCTGGCGATTGTTCTAGCTTAAACAGATTTTGATACCACTCGCGATCGCCAATTCCCGATTGTACTGGCTTCATAATTCCCCAGTGACGCTGCGGATAATATTTTTGCCAATAGGCGGCTAATGCTGTTGTTAAAACGGTTTTGCCAGCTTCAGTATCAGTTCCAGTAATCAGTAATGTATTCAACAATCTGCTTTAAAAATAGTTATGTAGTGAATTACTTTGATGTAGCTCAATATTAATTATTTTATAGCAGTGAACAACAATCTCCTCGACTTCTTACATAAGTCGGGGATCTAAGCAAGCGAGATTTTTTCAAATCAAATATAAATCCTATATTCCCAGTTTTACGGTGTGTTTTGCGTCTCAGGTGTTGGTTGAGGCGTTTCTACTGGTGGTGTGTTATTGCTGTCGCCTGTAGGAGTAGGAAACTCCAATGTAGGTGTAGGTGTTGGCGTTAGTGTAGGGGTGGGAAAATCTAATGTAGGTGTGGGTGTTGGCGTTAGTGTAGGGGTGGGTGTGGGCGTTGGCGTGAATGTTGGTGTAGGTGCAAGTGGGTTTTCTACTGCAACCCTGAGATTATAATCACTTTCGCTAACTCCTGGGGCAAGTGCTAACTCAATTGTGTATCGACCACTATTTGGCAATATTCCTGTATAGGATGTAACTTGCTGCGCGCTGGTATCAATGGGCTGACGGTTGGGGCTTAAGACAGTAAGTGCAATACCGTTTCCCTGTTCCAGCGCTGTAGTTAACTTAGCTTCGGCTTTGGCAAAGAAAGTATATTGAATAACTTGATTAGCTTGGAGAGAATCTTCTACTGTAACTGTGTTAGCTTCTCCCAGGTTGAGACGCTTTCTGGTAATTGTAGGTTCAACAGTAGGTGTAGCTAATGTTGTCCCGCCAGTAATTACTGGTGAAGGGAAAGCCTGAGGTGTTGGTGGTGTTGTGTTGTCTGGTGGGGAATTGGACTGGCTACGAATGGAACTGACCAACGCCCAAGAACCAACACCCGCTAGGATAAATACAGCACTACCAATTGCAGCTAGGATTAAGGGATTATCTAATACTGAGGAACGGCTGGGAGGAATTACGGGATCAGGTCGGTTAGATGGTTGTGGTGGAACTGCATCGGGACGACGACCGACCGCAACTGTTTGAAAATTTGATAATTCTGGAGGTGTAGCTACTCCAGGTTGATCAATAAATTGTAATGCTTGGATGACATCAGCCGCACTCTGATAGCGATCGCTCGGCAAGGGGTGTAACATCCGATTAAGTACCTGAGTTAATTGTGGACTTACCCTCACCCATCTGTGCCAATTCCAAGTTAGTTGAGTGTCATCAAACAACTCCGAAGGTTTTTTACCTGTTAGTAACACTATAGCTGTAACTGCTAAGGCATATAAATCACTGCTGGGATAGACTTGTCCTGTTTGCATTTGTTCTCTGGGAGAGTAGCCCAATTTGCCAACACTGGTAACGTTGACATTATTATCGGGAGTTTGCAAACGTGTTGCTAATTCTTTAACTACGCCAAAATCAATTAATACAGGCAGGCGATCGCTATCTCGTAAAATAATATTTTCTGGAGAAATATCTCGGTGAATAATGCCGCGACTGTGAATGTGTTCTAATACAGGTAACAATGATTGAAGTAACTGCAATACTTCTGTCTCGGTAAATGCTTGCTTAATAGTTTGCCGCTCAACTAGTAAATCTCTGTAAGTCTTACCTGCAACATAATCCTGCACCAAAAATAAGCGGTGGTCTTGCTCAAATCGTTCCCGAAATTTTGGCACTTGGGGATGTTCAATTTGATACAAAATAGCAGCTTCTCGCTGAAAAAGCTCTTGTGCTTTTTCCCAAGCCGCAGGCCCCACAGCCACAGGAATTAATTCTTTAATCGCACACAGTTCGTTAAAGCGTCGCTGATCTTCGGCTAGATAAGTTCTGCCAAACCCTCCTTGTCCAAGGATTTGAATGATCCGGTAACGATTTTGCAAAACAGTGCCAATTGTAATTGGTGGTTGCATGACAAATAAATTTAAATGTAATGATGAGAAACAAAAACCTGACTACAATCAGTCAGAAAAGTACTTACATATGTCTTACACAAAAAATTCTTCTTTGAGATGGGTTGAGAGGTTAGGTAAATTTGAAAATATCAGCTTTTGAGCGTTTTGAATCGCTTAATGCTAAATATTTATCCTCATACTCCTTAGCTAAAGAACTCCTTACTCATACCATTGATTTTTAATTTTTATGCGTAAGCGACTAGGCAGTTAGTTACCTGCGGCGATATTTTATCCTAAGAAATGGTGCGATCGCTTTTGATTTAATACTGATCACAAGAACTAGAGAAAAACTTGCATAGATATCCAAAAAATATCTCCAGGTATAGCAATAGCAGAGGTAGTTAGGACATTACTAGGTGATAAAACCCAGACATAGGCAGACTTTTAAGATAGTCTTATGCCCCAGGCTATAGCTCTACTCGTGCTAAATCTGGCTAATCACCCCAAGTTGGCAGCTAATTTTGTTAATTTGAAAATTTTTTATCCAATTAATAATCCAAAAACTTAGTTTGTCAGTTTATAATTTTGTAGCTGGTATCATAAAATATTCTTCTGCCCCAGAAGAATTTATTTTTGGGTATTTCTACTGTCTGAGTTATAGTCTGACTTCACTTAAGCTGAAAAAGACTGACCTCAGTTATCAATACAATTGGTAGAAGCATTACTCTACCAGGCTGATCTAGAGGAAATTTGGTTGTTGAGAACAACTCAACTGCGGGGCTAATTTACACACTATATGTCAGTTACAAATTCAATGGTTTGTTTACCACTAAAAACTGAACAATGGACTGATGATAGTTCTATTGAGAAACATTTAAATTTTTTATGAAAGCTTAAATAAAGCTCACAGATGTTTATTTAGCCTATCCCGGTTAAATCTGGTAAATATCTAACTGATAATCTCGCCATGAATGCACTTCGAGGATCTGCTGTGCTTAGTTCTGCCGCTTTAAAAGTGCAGCCAGTTGCAACAGGACTAACTGAAAACCACCGCCTGCGGCTATTTTCTGGCTCTGCCAACATCCAACTGTCTCAAGAAGTAGCTCGTTACCTGGGCATGGACTTGGGGCCAATGATTCGCAAAAGATTCGCGGATGGAGAACTTTATGTTCAAATCCAAGAATCAATTCGAGGTTGTGATGTTTATTTAATTCAACCATCTTGTCAACCAGTTAACGATCACTTGATGGAATTGCTGATTATGATTGATGCCTGTCGTCGAGCTTCGGCTAGACAGGTAACAGCAGTTGTTCCATATTATGGCTATGCTCGTGCTGATCGCAAAACCGCAGGGCGAGAATCAATCACAGCCAAGCTGGTTGCTAATCTCATTACCCAAGCAGGCGCAGACCGAGTTTTGGCAATGGATTTGCACGCCGCCCAGATTCAGGGATACTTCGATATACCCTTTGATCATGTTTACGGTTCGCCAGTGATACTCGATTATCTTACCAGCAAACAACTGCATGATCTGGTGGTTGTTTCTCCTGATGTCGGTGGTGTAGCACGGGCGAGAGCATTTGCGAAAAAGTTGAATGATGCCCCGCTTGCCATTATTGATAAACGCCGTCAAGCTCATAATGTGGCGGAAGTCTTGAACGTAATTGGCGATGTTAAAGGCAAGACAGCCGTGTTGGTAGACGACATGATTGATACAGGCGGAACCATCTCCGAAGGAGCTAGGTTGCTGCGTGAAGAAGGGGCGCGTCAGGTATATGCCTGTGCTACTCATGCAGTCTTCTCCCCCCCAGCAATTGAACGGTTGTCAAGCGGCTTGTTTGAGGAAGTCATCGTCACAAACACGATACCTCTACCAGAAGACAAACGCTTTCCGCAATTAGTAGTACTTTCGGTGGCGAATCTGTTAGGAGAAACCATCTGGCGGATTCACGAAGATACCTCAGTAAGTAGTATGTTCCGTTAGCCAAAAAAAGACTGTTATTCAGATTACAGTCTGGTGTAAATAAACATTAAATTTTGAAGTATGAAGTCAGGAAGTTTTTCTCCTTCGTGCTTCATTTTTATTTTTATGTGGTTGCCAAAATTTCGATTTCTGTGACTACTCGTTCTAATTCGGCAAAAATTTCCAGATTACCAGTTTGTTTAAAAGCATCGACTAGCGATCGGTAATACCACAGAGTACCATCTTTGCCGCCTTGAAAGCGTTGCCAAAGAGAATCCCCCAATAAGCGATAATCTTTGAGAATAGACCGAGCATTGTAGAGTTTATCAGCAGCAGATACAAGCAAAACTGACGGAGAAGCTTGAGGAATATGAGCAATATAAGCTTTTTTTCGTTGTTTCCAAGGCGGTTTGGGTGTAGTGTCAGCATCAGTGCAACCATCAACAATTGCCGTTACATTGTCACCAAAGCGGCAACGAATTTCTTCTCGTGTGCTAGCACCGCCTTGGTCTTCAATGGCATCATGTAAAAGAGATGCGATCGCTTCATCTTCATTAGCTCCATATTCTAAAGCAATACTGGCAACACCTAATAAATGAGCAATGTATGGTACACCTGAACCTTTACGTACTTGGTTGGCGTGAAGTTCTGTAGCATAGGTCAGGGCTTGGGTAAAGCGATCGGAAAGCATGGTATTTTGTTGACGCACTGGTTATTTTAAATCTAACCATTGAAGCGCAGAGTTCACAATGTCTCTAAAGCTAATTAATGATTGTTTTGGTTATTTTTATTTTCGCCATACAGCAGAGAAATATTAGACTTTAAACTACTTTTTGTAATTTCCAGGTATACGAGCCTTCTTTATCCTTTCCAATACCAGAGAGTTGCATACCATCGGATGATAAAATCCCATGATTTTCTCCTAACCTCCAATAACCTGACACTATTCTTATTTCTTTTATATTTACTGTTTTGGTTTCAGCATTAACATTACCTTCTACAGCCACTTTTGATGTTCCGCTCCAAAATTTGTATATTAAAATTCCATCAAATGAATCATTGTTTTGGTGAGTAATTGATAGAGTTGCTTTTCCACTTCCAAACTGACCGTACCACGTACCAAGCATTGCTGGAAAATTCACAATAATATTTTTTGTTAAAATTAATGCTAACCATTCTTGTACTGATTGAGGTCTATTTTCTAACTTCAGTTCCATACCTCTGATAATCGCTTGATTCACTTTATTGCTAATACTAGAGTTAATTTTTATTGGTTCCTCTAATGATGTACCTATAGCCCTGATAGGAGCTATTGTAGGTATTTCACCTGTTAACAAACAATATAATGTTGCTGCTAAGGCATAAACATCTGTGTAAGCACCTCGTTTTGCTCGCTTGTCATATTGCTCAATTGGTGCAAAACCATCGGCTAACATTTGTGTATGAGTTTGAGTTAAATTCTGCGAAAATTCCCTTGCAATACCAAAATCAATTAATACCGCCTCTGATTTACCTGCCCGTAACATAACATTGTGTGGCTTTATATCTCGATGCAGAAGTCCGTTATTGTGAACAACTATCAAAGCCTCACCAATTTGCTGAATATAACGTAATGCTTCTGCTTCTGATAAAACGCCTTGGCTTTCAACCCTACTGGCTAAATTTTCACCATCAATGTATTCCATCACAATGCACCATAAGGAATCCTCATTAATAACCTCATGAATTTGCACAATATGGGGATGGCTACATTTAGCTAATTTGATTGCTTCATTAAGAAAGTCTTGCTGAAATTTAGCAAAATTAGAACTGCGTTGTACTTGATCATTCAGTGTTTTGATAACAACGTAATCCCCATTATTATCTCTAGCTCGATAAGTTATACCAAAACCGCCTTCGCCTATTTCTTTCTCAATAGTGTATTTGCCACTCTGTAATTGCTGCCCCGAAACCCAAGCCATTGTTATTTTGCTACTAAATTCAGTGTCAATCTTGGCATTTTCAATACATAAATGCCCTGAGAGAAATTAACGATCTGTTCTGTGTAAAGCAAAAACTACTGATTTCTTCAGACCACCTGATTTTTTCATCGCTGACACATTTACAAAGTCACCCTAGAATTGTGTCAATTACGCTAGAATTGTTAAAGGTTCTTTACAGAATTTGCTTAACATCCCCAATTCTGTTACAACAGCCTAGACCTAAATGTAAATTGTAAAATTCTCTCTAGATTCACTAAAAGCCTCTATGACGCTCCCAATTCGTAACGTCGCCATTATCGCCCACGTAGACCACGGCAAAACCACCTTGGTTGATGCACTCCTCAAACAATCCGGCATTTTCCGCGAAGGCGAAGACGTTCCGGATTGCGTCATGGACTCCAACGCCCTCGAACGTGAGCGCGGAATTACAATTCTGTCTAAAAATACAGCAGTTCGCTACAAAGAGACGCTGATCAATATTGTTGATACTCCTGGACACGCTGACTTCGGTGGTGAAGTTGAACGTGTACTCGGTATGGTTGATGGTTGTCTGCTAATTGTTGATGCCAATGAAGGCCCCATGCCCCAAACGCGCTTTGTATTGAAAAAAGCTTTGGAAAAAGGGCTGCGCCCCATCGTTGTAATCAATAAAATCGACCGCGCCAAAGCCGACCCCCACGTTGCTGTTGATAAAGTCTTAGATCTGTTCTTAGAATTAGGCGCAGACGAAGACCAGTGTGATTTTACCTATCTGTTCGCCTCCGGTATGGCAGGTTATGCCAAAGAAAGCATGGAAGCAGAAGCAGTGGATATGCAACCCCTGTTTAATGCGATTCTGCAACACGTTCCACCACCAGTAGGTGACGTTAATAAGCCCCTACAGTTGCAGGTCACAACCCTAGATTATTCTGAATATCTGGGACGGATTGTGATTGGTAGAATTCACAACGGTACAATCCGCGCTGGACAGCAAGCGGCTCTAGTAACAGAGAATGGCAGCATTGTCAAAGGCAAAATCACAAAGTTGATGGGTTTTGAAGGGTTGAAGCGGGTCGAGTTGGAAGAAGCTACCGCCGGTTATATTGTCGCGGTGGCTGGTTTTGCTGATGCTTACATTGGTGAAACAATCACTGACCCAACAGAACCCCAAGCTTTACCACTAATTAAAGTGGATGAGCCTACCTTACAAATGACCTTCTGGGTAAATGATTCACCCTTTGCTGGTCAAGAAGGTAAATTGGTAACATCAAGACAAGTGCGCGATCGCCTATTCCGCGAATTAGAAACCAACGTTGCATTACGTGTTGAAGAAACCGATTCTCCTGATAAATTCCTAGTTTCCGGTCGTGGAGAACTGCACTTGGGTATCTTAATTGAAACCATGCGCCGCGAAGGTTTCGAGTTTCAAGTATCCCAACCACAAGTAATTTACCGCGAAATCAAAGGTCAACCTTGTGAACCTTATGAACTCTTGGTTTTAGACGTTCCTGCTGATGCGGTTGGTAGCTGTATTGAACGTCTGGGACAACGCAAAGGCGAAATGCAAGATATGCAACCTGGAAGTGGCGATCGCACCCAGCTAGAGTTTGTCATTCCCGCCCGTGGTTTGATTGGTTTCCGTGGTGAATTCATGCGGATGACCCGTGGTGAAGGCATCATGAACCACAGTTTCCTAGACTACCGTCAACTCAGTGGTGATATTGAAGCCCGTAACAAAGGCGTTCTCATCTCCTTTGAAGAAGGTGTTTCTACCTTCTACGCCATGAAGAACGCCGAAGATAGAGGCTCATTCTTTATCACTCCCGGTACTAAAGTTTATAGAGGTATGATTGTGGGCGAACACAATCGTCCTCAAGACTTAGAATTGAATGTCTGCAAAACTAAACAGTTAACTAACCACCGCGCTGCGGGTGGTGATGAATTGGTTCAGTTGCAAACACCAATAGACATGAGCTTAGAGCGTGCATTAGAATACATCGGCCCCGATGAGTTGGTGGAAGTTACACCTCAATCAATTCGCTTGCGGAAGATGTCGAAGAAGTTGGCAAAACGCTAATTAAAGCTATCATTTAATTAATTTAAAAAGCCCACTAATGTGGGCTTTTTGTTATTGATATATTTTGCACACGCGGATTTAATTTTTACTGACCACTGCTAATTCTTAATTTAGTACCACATCTTTTACAAAAAGCCGCATCTAAGTCATGAAAAGCCAAACCACAACCAGAACAGACTGTTTCTACCTGGTTGGCATTTTTCACTAAACGCTTAATTAAATCTCCGACTTGCCAAGGAATTAATACTACGCCTGTCAAAATCATCAATACTGTTAACAGCCGACCAACTTCCGAAATCGGTGTAACATCACCAAATCCTACAGTTGTCATCGTCACAACTGAAAAATAAAATGCATCCAAAAATGTGCTGTAAACTTGGGGATTAACTGGATGCTCAACTTGATAAATTAAACCTGAATAAATAAAAATAATTGCAAATAAAGTAAATAATATCCGTACAGAAATTAAACTATCTTCCGTGCTGATACTACTAAATAAGAATTTTTGGTTAATAAACCTAATTAACCGCAAAATCCGAAACCATCTGAGTAGGCGAATGAAGCTAATATCTATTGCACCTAGAAAAAATGGTAAGATAGCCATTAAATCAAGAATTGCATAAAAGCTAAAAATATATTTGACTTTATTTTCTGCGCTCCAAACTCGGAGAACATATTCTGCTGCAAAAATAATGAGGATGACATTATCAACTAAATCTAGCTCGAACCTAATATTATCAGGAAGATTATAAGTTTGGGCAACAAAAATTACTGATGAAATTAAAACTAAAACAGCAATTGTGAGATTGATGGCTTTACCTGTAAATGTTTCCAAATCAGTTAAATAAAATTCTGTTTTTTCTCTAGTTAGTAACATATTTTTTCGACCTTAAACATCTTTACTTACATCTCATGATGAATGAGATATGATCGACCATGATTTTTATCTAGGGATAATAACAATGAACCAAGAATATTTTATGCGTTTAGCTCTGGAAGCGGCAAAAAAGGGTGATTGGCCCTATGGTTCTGTGATTGTCAAAGATGACGAAGTTGTTGAGGTAGCATATAATACTGTGCAGCGAGATAGCGATCCATCTGCCCATGCAGAAATTAATGTTATTCGCAGTTTAACAGCTAAATTAAAAAACCCTTCATTGGAAGGCTACACCATATATACAACTTGTGAACCTTGTCCTATGTGTGCAACAGCTTGTGTTTGGACAGGAATATCAGAAATTATCTATGGTGTTTCAATCCAAGATTTAATCTCGACTCATCAGTCACAGATAAATATTTCTTGTGAAGAGATAATAGCTAAGTCCTTTAGAAATATCAAGGTGACAAAAGGTGTTTTAAAGGATGAGTGTTTAGCTTTGTTTCATGATTAGTTACAACTGAGATCGTATCTAATCAGGCTCATCTAAATGTGATAAAAATGTATTAGCGATAATAGCAGCCTGAGTGCGATCGCGCAAATTTAACCGATTCAAAATATTGGTAACATGGTTTTTTACCGTTCCCTCAGAGATGTATAGCGTCTGGGCAATTTCGCGGTTACTAGCACCTGTAGCAATTAACTTTAATACCTGTTTTTCTCTAGGTGTAAGTTCAGCTAAATTAGGCGGGACTGGCTGTAATTGAGTTTGCTTATTACCGTTAGAAAATTGATTCAACAGTTTTTTAACTATTCCTGGCCCTAGTTGAGTATAACCTTTATACACAGCGCGAATTGCCACAGCTAATTCTTCTGAAGGTGTATCTTTGAGTAAATAACCCATCGCCCCATTCTGTAATGCTGCTGTTACATATTCATCATCATCAAAAGTGGTCAGCACTAAAATTTTAGTATCAGCAAAACGCTGTTGAATTTCTCTGGTAGCCGCTACTCCATCCATGATAGGCATTCTAATATCCATCAACACAACATCTGGCTGTAATTGTGCTACTAAATTTACAGCTATTGCACCATTTTCTGCTTCTCCAACAATTTCTAAATCTGTTTCTAATTCTAATAATGCTTTTAGCCCTTGCCGGATTAAACTTTGGTCATCTACTAATAAAACTTTAATCATTTCATAAACCTTGGTAAAGGAAGTTCAACTGTAATTTGACAGCCAGAACCAGGATTGCTGTTAATATTAAAATCGCCACCCAAGGCTAAAGTGCGATCGCGCATACTTTGTAAACCAAATCCAGTAGTATTTTGTTGAATATCAAAACCTCTGCCATTATCTTGAATCATCAGATATAAACTATTTTTAGTAGTAGTTAGTTCTAAGATAATTTCTGTTGCATTTGCATATTTGGATATATTAGTTAAGGATTCTTGAATAATGCGGTAAACAGCAATATTAATTTCTGTTGGTGGAGGATTATCGATATTGATTCTAGATATTGGGATAACACCATGAGCGCGATGAAAATCATCTAAAAGAATAGCGATCGCCTGTGCTAAACTTTTATCTTGCAAAGGATTAGTCCGCATAGCTGAAACTGATTGGCGAACATCTTTTAAAGCTTTAGAACCAAGCTCTTTTGCTCTTGCTAAAAATACCTGTGCTTTTGTGGGATTAGATTGCCATAATTTTAAAGCTGTTTCCAATTGAAGATTTAAAGCTGTTAAAGAGTGTCCTAAAGAATCATGAATTTCCCTGGCAATACGGTTACGTTCTTCTAATGTAGCTTGATTTTCAATTCGCAACGCATATTGCCGGAGTTGTTCGTTAGCGATCGCTAGTTTTTCTCGACTCTGACGTTCAGATAAAACTGTATTCATTAACAATAAAACAAAAAGCAAACTCAATCCAAATAAAAGTGCTGTATTAAAAGTAAAAAACCGAAACTTTTCTATATCTTGTGGCTGTAAACGTCGAGGTGAGCGAGCATTTAAGGTTATTAAAAACAAGGCGAACGACATTCCTGTAACTACTAAACGTCCATACAATTGAAAAATTAAACAACTACGAGTTACTAAAATTAGATATAAAAAAGGAAACAATCTAGCAGTTTTGCCACCATATAAACCTATTAGCAATAGTAGTAAAATTTCAATTGCTGTGTAAATTATCTTATTTTTCTGGTTGCTTGTAGGTAATCTTAAACCCATTAAACCAAAGACAATTAAACATCCAATAGTAAGCTCAGGAAACTTACTTGCTAATCGTGGCGAATGCTCTGGTAGCATAGAGGTTGAAATAGCAAGCGTTAGTAATATCCACTCTAAATATAATAGAAACCGAAAGGGATGATTGTTAAATTGGATAGGACGGCTCATAAGGATTTTAGAATTTAGATTAAAAGTTGCAATTTCGGAATCATGACTTATTTGAAAAGTCATGATTTTTTTGATTCATAGATTATTTAGGACAAATATAATAGTTTGATCTAACTATGGTATTTACAATTTATTGTTACTTAAATAGCCAAGAAAGTAAGCATGACTAAAGTCATAGGTATAAACGTGACTTTATGCTCATGTGATTACTAAGAACAAATTCTTATGATGATGACATACCCAACGGGAATGGAAAACAAGGTAACAAATGAAATTTAAATCATTATCGTTGATTGCTAGTGCAGTTGCTCTTACGTTAACTACAACCTCATTTGCTGTTAAAGCTCAAACATCTTCTGCTTCTCCTTTGCTATTAGCGCAAGCACAAGAACAAGGCCCTCGTCAAGGGAAAAAAGGTGCTTGGGCAGAATTAGGACTCACAGAAGCTCAACAAACTAGACTTAAAGAAATTCGTCGCAATACTCGCACACAAATTGAAGGTGTGCTGACTCAAGAACAAAAAGACCAGTTAAAAGCAGCTGCTGAAGCACGCCGCGCCCAACGTCAAGCAGGTCAACCAGGACAACGCCTAGGTCGTGGGGGTAAGGGTTTTGCTGATTTGAATTTAACTCAAGACCAGAAAAACCGCATTCAAGCCATCAAAGAGTCTGCTAAACAGCAGATGGATGCAGTATTGACTTCAGAACAAAGAACAAAACTTCAGCAATTACGTCAAAATTGGCAGCAGCGTCGTCAACAAAACCGCTAACTACATCAAAATTTTACAAACTTCCTTGCAGAAGATAGCGATAGGGGAAAAGTTTGCATCCCCTTTCGCGTTCCCTAATTTCCCAACAGATTTCTTTTACTTCAATTAAATCGGCAATCCCTTTAGTATAAAGTTAGGAGTTAATTCAAACTTCTAGCTTTTTTCTATGTCCAAAGAATTCACTATTGGTAGTAAAGTCAGAGTTATCGCGCTACCACCCTACGTTAAAACAGCCGACCCAATGCCGATGCTGCGTCCTCCAGATGTGATTCATCTTGGCGAAGAAGGTATAGTTCTTGACCGCCGTCCTGGAGGATATTGGGGTATCCGCTTTTCTATGGGTGCTTTCTTATTAGATAGCCAATATATTGAAAGCACAGACACACCTAGTGAATCTGACCAGGGTGATAATAGCAACCAAGAATTGTAAACTTATGTAAAGTTGTGATTCTGGTCTGTACCATGATTTCTCGCCGCAATTTTTTCAGCATCTTAATTGCTAGTTGTTTTGCTCTCATCAGTTGGTTAAACTTATCACCTGCGGCTAATGCGATGGGTGGTAAACTACCAACGGTAAATCAAGCCGCACCAGAGTTTACATTGCCGACTAACACAGGCGATGGCAAAATCTCACTTTCTGACTTGCGTGGGAAGTGGGTAGTACTTTACTTTTATCCCAAAGACTTTACTGCTGGTTGCACTATCGAAGCACGCCGTTTTCAGCAAGACTTACCTAAATACTTAGAAAAAAATGCTCAAATTATTGGTGTTAGTGCTGACGATGTAGATTCTCATGCTGAATTTTGCGATTCTGAGGGATTAAAATTCCCTCTGTTAGCTGATACAACTGGCTCAGTCAGCAAAGCTTACGGTTCTTGGATTGGTTATGTATCTATGCGCCACAGCTTTATCATCGACCCCGAAGGTATCTTGCGTGAGACTTTTGTAAAAGTTAATCCATCTGTTCACAGCCAAGAAGTGCTGGCAAGATTAGAACAATTGCAATCTTAGCTTTACATAGCAGCCTATTTAATTTACAAACTAGTCGTGGAGGCAGGCAATAGGCAATAGGCAATAGGCAACAGATTTTGTTGGATCTCCTACACGGTTTGCTATAGATTTGATTTTTATGTCTATGTGTCTTTGTAGTGAAATTTGAACAAAACACATAGACATCAAACTTATTTGCGCGACTTCAACTGATTCGCTAGGCTATTTGTATCCTGTTTCTTCTATAGCCTGCTATGGAATTTGAAGGCAAAGCCACCGTTACAACCGCTACAGAAACTACAGAGTTTGCTCAATCAGCTACAACGCGGAAACCACTAGAACTATTGCGAGATACTGAAGCTTTGTTACGTCGTCCTGCTGTAGCTACATTAGTGCCAATTTTGCCGCCCAAGCTGAGTAATAGAATGCAAGCAGCCTCAATTGTGGCGGAGGAATCTTTACAAGAATTAGCAGAAATTGATTTAGAACAAATTAATGATTGGGAATTGCAACCTGTACGGCTGCGTGTAGGTTTAAGCTTTGTGGGTTTTGGCGCACTGATGATCCTGGTGCTGTTACTGTATTTGAAGACCTTGCATCCAGAACTGAGTACAGTAGAACAGATTCGCAAATATTGGTATCAATATGTTTGGTTTGTTTGCTTAGGGATCGCAGGAATGTTTGTTCTCGGTCGAGAAACAATGCGACCAACTGTTAAGCCAAAGATACTAAAAAAACGGTAGCACAGGCGATCGCACCTTATATATTTCATCCTACATCCTTCACACTTCATACTTTTTATGAATCATGATGCATTTATCGTTCCTCCAGGTTCAAAGATTTCTCTGCGGAAAAACTATGACCCTGCTTATACAGCCAATTATCATGACAGAAATGATGCAGCACTCAAATTACGGTCAGACATAGAAAGATTAGCAAAGTATCAAGATATTCTTTACGCCCACAACAGCTATGCATTGCTAATTATGTTTCAGGCGATGGATGCTGCTGGCAAAGACAGCACCATTAAACACGTAATGTCGGGGATTAATCCCCAAGGTTGCCAAGTTTTTAGTTTTAAATCTCCCAGTAGTGAAGAATTAGACCATGACTACCTTTGGCGAAGCATGAAGGCTTTGCCAGAAAGGGGAAGAATTGGCATCTTCAATCGTTCCTATTATGAAGAAGTGTTAGTTGTTCGTGTGCATCCAGAAATACTCCAAAAGCAGCAAATCCCTCACATTCCAAAAGGTAATAAAATCTGGCAGCAGCGTTTTACAGAAATCAATAATTTTGAAAAATATTTGGTCGAAAATGGCATTATTGTGCTTAAGTTCTTTCTGAATGTTTCAAAAGCAGAACAGAAAAAAAGGTTTTTAGCCAGAATAGATTCTCCAGAAAAAAACTGGAAGTTTTCGCTAAATGATGTTAAAGAAAGAGCATTTTGGGACGATTATATGGATGCTTATGAAGATGTTTTTTATCACACTAGCACTTCCCATGCTCCTTGGTATGTCATCCCTGCCGATCGCAAATGGTTTATGCGGATGGTAGTGGCTGATATTATCTGTTCTAAATTAGAAGCACTGAACCTGAAATATCCTACCGTCAACGAAGAATTTAAACAGCACCTTTTACAAGCAAAGTATGCCTTAGAGCAAGAAGATTAACTGATTAACTATATAAACTTCTGCAAATAAGTTTAACTTTTATAAACTTGCTCTATCTCAAGGCTGATAAAAAGTTAATGCTAATATGGCATTCTGAGCAAAGCATAGATAACTTATAGTTGTTTAGCTGTGTCTGCTTGAAGCACAAAATTTCACTATATTTATTGATGAAGGCATATTAGTGTTAGAAATTAGCTAGCCTAAATGCTCTATTACTTCACAATTTCCTCAAATATTTTTGATAATTTTAGAGTAGAAGCAAAGCGTCCATTGTTTTGCTTTTAATTCCTTGATTACTTACAAAGGAACAACTTATGGATATTGCTGTTAAATACGACATCGAAATTATCAAGGAAGAAGCTCGTCAATTGGTCGAAAAAGGTCTTATTAGTCGTCAACGACCAATTTATGCTTTATGCAAATATATTCCTGAGCGTGACTGGGCATTTTTTGAACTTGAGCTAGAAAAAAACGAATTCTTGCTCAGAGACAGAATCATTGACCTATTGGGCAGCGAAAGCTGGAAAGAAGATTGAAGTCTAACATCCAAGTTGATTCAACTTACAGCTTTCCCCAATAAATTTTAAGTTAATTAAAGTTAATATTCAAAACTTATTCATGCCCTGCTGATCGTAGCTATTATTTGGAGCTATTTTCAAAAGAAGCAGGGTTAGTCTTGGGAATGATTGGGAAATAAGTAGGCGATCGCAGCCCAACCAGATGCAGTCAGTAAACTAACTAAGATAGAAGCCAATACAAAAGTAGTCATATCGAAAATTAATTAAACACTCGATATTGAATATCTTCAAACTATCAATTGAGTGTGTCTTTGATGCGACTAGCTTGTGACAAATTCTTGTATATATAGGGAACAGGTGACAGGTAACAGGGAACAGAGTAAAAAGGTTATAAGGGTGTAGGGATTTTGAATAATGAAAAGGATAAAACTTAGACAAAAAAACACTTTTAAGGCTATCACCTGTCCCCTGTTACCTGTCACCTGCTATTTCAAGCTAAAGGCAGACAGAAGCTAAATATACTGCCAACACTTAATTCGCTTTCTACTTTAATCTGACCACCTTGTAATTCCACTAAACGCCGAGAAATAGTTAAACCAATACCTGTTCCCCCCGAATGGCGATCGCGTGATTGGTCAGCGCGCCAAAACCTTTCAAATACGTGGGGTAAATCATCAGGGGCTATACCAATCCCAGTATCTATAACGGCAATCCAAAGTTTAGCAGCTTCCGTCCAAGCTTGCACAGTAATTGTCCCTTTGGGAGTGTAGCGGATAGCATTTCCGACAAAATTAACTAAAACTTGTTCAGTGCGATCGATATCTGCTAACACCATAGGAAGTAATGATGGACATTCCAAGCGCAGTATCGGCCCATCTTCTAAAAGTTGTTCGCTAAATCTTTCGACTAAAGACTCTAATAAAGGACGCAGATTTACTGGTTGGATCTTAATTGGCAGATAACCGGCTTCTGCCTTAGATAATTCTTGCAAATCGTTAACTAATCTTTCTAAACGCCTAGTTTCCTTGGCTAATCGCCGATAAACTTCTGGTGAAGGTTCTATTTCGCCATCGGCTAATTCTTCTAAATAACCGCGCACAACTGTTAGAGGTGTCCGTAATTCGTGAGTCATATCACCAATTAGTTCTCGCCGCCGTGCTTCCACACCCTCTAAACTAGCAGCCATACGATTAAAACTTGCACCTAAACGATTCAGTTCGGGAATCTCAGAAAGAGGTAAACGTGCTGTTAACTCCCCAGCAGCAAACTTTTGCGTAATCTGTTCCATCTGGGTTAACCGCAGCATAATCCGTTTCGATACCCAATAACTTAATCCTCCCGCCGCAGTTGTACCCACCAAAACCGACCAAAGTGTACTGCTGCGCCAAGCTGTTTCAAATCCTTGAACTAGTTCAGTCCGAACATGAACTAATTTCAATCCTCTACTTTCTAATCTCTCCAAGTGCAGCACAAAAAAACGTGGAGAAGATACCTTACTGATGATCACAAGACTAATTATTCCCACCATCATCACTACTAAGTGGGAGAAAAACAGCCGGGATGCCAAAGGTAGAGACTTCGCCCAATGCCAACTCATTTTGAAAAGTAAGTTTTAACTATAGGTATAGGAATCATATTTAATTTCTGAAAAAAACATTATATCCAAACAAAACTCTTTGCTACTCTCTACTCCCAACCTAATATGCAATGGCGATTGCTTCTTCAACAAAACCGCATCAATAATTTTAGTTGCTGATAGATGCGATCTCCTATAGGGCGATCGCATAATTTCAAAGTGAGATGGGGAATCACATTCTCAGTAGTTGCCCAGTGGCAGCAATATCCTGTAAGCGCGCATCTCTATATACTACTGCTGAGTGGCTAAAGCTTGATTACCAAATGTCCGGGGTAGCTGTATTGCTAGAACGAACATATTAATTGCCATATAGGATACAAGCGACATCCACAGGAGTTGGTTATTATGAACATACCATGCCGTAATCGCCAGAGGCAGAAAACCTATACCAAAAGCAATTAAAACTGCGTTACGTAGGGTTGCACCTTCTTTTAAACCGATAAAGTACCCTTCTAGCATGAAAGCGATCGCAGTTAATGCTAAAAGCGGCAGCAACCAAATAGAATAATTACTGATATGTTTGTTAACCTCTGTGTGATTAGTCAACAATCCAAATACGGCATCGGGAAACAGCACCGACACGGCAGCAAAACCTAATGCAATCACCAGACTGGTCAATATAGAAACAGTCAATAGAGAACTCATCTGGTCTTTACTACCTTTACCCTGAAAGTTGCCTGTCAGTGTTTGGGTTGTCATACCGACACCTTGAACTGTAAACTGACTCAGCAATGCAATCTGTAAAAGTAAGCCGTTTTCTGCTAAGGTTTCCGTTCCCATCGCTGCACTGAAGTTGGTGAAAATGGCGTAAGTAGAAATCAGCACTAAAAATCGGATTAAAATATTGCTCTTTAGCACCACAGTATCTTTCAAGGCAACCCAATCGAAAACATCTTGTAAAGCCGCAGGTAAAGTTTGCCAAGAAATACTCAAGCCAGCATAAATAATCCCAGCCAACAACGCTAAATATTGACTAATAGCTGTCGCTAGCCCAGCACCCATGCTTTCCCAACCCCATCGAGAAATCATCAGATAGTCCAGCAGCACATTAGAACCATTACCAATTACAGACATCAGCAGGACGACACTGTTCTTTTCTTGTCCCATAAACCAGCCAATTAACACGAAGTTCAACAATACGGCTGGCGCACCCCAAATTCTGGCTTGAAAATAATCAGCCCCAGCAATTTCAATGTCTGGGGAACCACTCAAAATCATAAAACCAATCTTTTGCAATGGGTATTGCAGCAACAGAATTCCTAAGCCAATTCCTAAAGCAATTACGCCACTACGTATCCCTGCCAAGAGTACAGTTTTTTGATCATCAAGTCCCACTGCTTGTGCCGTCAGTGCATTGACGCTGGAGCGCAGAAATTTTAATACTCTGTAAAGGTAGTCAAAGATGATGGTTGCTAGGATAACTCCCGCTAAGTGACGAATGTCTGCTAAATGCCCTAAAAAGGCAATGTCAACCAAACCTGCTAAAGGCACCATCATATTGGAAAGTACACTAATGCTTGCCAACTTGTAAAAGCGAGGCAAGAAGTTGTACTGGGGAGAGACTGCAATTGTCATAAATTGTTGTCTGTACTGGATATGAACTAGGGGATAGAGGCTAGGAGTTAGGAGTTAGAGAAAAAAGTTTTTCAGGTTTGGTTGTGACTCATGAATAGCTATTCACAATGCCGAGTAAAAAAACTAGTTTCTAGCCTCTAGCCCCTAACCTCTTTCCGTCCCATTCTACCTAGTTCATCACAACTGCTTAATTTCCTTGCAACTGTGCATTCAAGGCTTTCTCGATGCGATCGCGTGTTTCGAGAATGTGGGCTTTGCTATATTCATCGTTAGAATTTACCTGGGCGAGTTTTTCATCTAATTGCTTGAGTTTATACCAAGCTAGAGTCCGGGCATCTTCTGGGACGTATTGTTTTCGCAACACCATGTCAATTAAGATGTCGAGATATTCTCGTTGCAAGCCACGTCGCAAACTAGATATCTGCAAACCTGAACCTTGGGGTTTGATTACCTCTGTCCAAATTCCGTTTTGCAACGTATCAAATAACTCTGGTAATGTCAGTGCTTTTTCGGGCTGATTTTTTAGTTCTAGATCCTTGAGGCGGTAGAGGCGATCGCCTGAGAGTAAATCCCGCAATACCCCACTCTGAAAGAATAAAACTAACTCGTGAATTGGATAATCTAAACGGCCAACACGTGGATAGCTACCCCAATGCCGCCAGCGAGAAGGTGCTAATTTATTCAGTAAGTCGGGAGAAAATTTTAAGGCATCTTCGGCAAACACATACTTTTGGAGAGTTTTTAAAGCTTCCCGTTGTTCTTCTACTGGTACTGGTTCAAATGGTAATTTATTTTGGCCATTGCTGAGTTTGTTAGAGGCAACATCCCCACCTTTGACACGATAAAAAGATTGCCCACCAATATATTTACTGACATAGTAAATCTGTTGAAAATAATTACCTAAAACCGTACTAAAGCGTTCGCTGACATCACTGTAGCTTTCACCAGCTGTAGGATAACCCTTGTTCAGACGATCCCACATTACCCGCGAATTATCTAGTTGCCATTGTGAATACACCAGCACATTATTACTATTGTCCCAAGCATCGGCTGTAGGATCGAGGTCATAGACATCTTCATCTGTAGAATAACTGTACTCTGGCTTATATGACTGATTGGCAATGTCTTGCAAAAATGACTTTTCAGCAATGGGAGTTGTGGCTTGAAATGGTTCATAACCATACTGAATTGCCCAATCATCATATGCACCCACCGCATTCGGGAAATAATCTCCTTGCTTTGTACCTTGAGGTGCAATATTCGGCGGAATGTAGTCCATTACCGAAGTCGTTAAACCTTTGTTTTGGGTAATCTCCTTATTATTCATATCCTGAGGAGATAGTAAGGTACTACCCCGGAAGTTATGCCGCAAACCAAGAGTATGACCAACTTCGTGGGCAATAATGAGACGTAAATATTGATGAATATATTCTTTTAATTGGTCTTGGCTGCTTTTATTTTCTGGCAGAAGCGTCATGGCTAACGAACCAAAGGCAAATTGGTTAGCAGCTTCCATGCCATAGCATAAATCATACTCTCCAGCCAGTTTGGATAAATTTCGTAACAACCCACTTTGTTCTGGCTGTTGAGGATTTTTATCTTTTGTTGCTAAACCGCTACTACACAAAAAGCGATTTTGCATCCATGCTGATAATGATGTGCGGTTTTCGTTTTGGCTTGGTTGAATAATTTTGCGATACTCACTCTTGAGCGCCCGCACAAAGCTAGCATCTACTAAAATATCTGCATCTAGAATTTCTCCAGTTAGGGGATTAACGCGAGATGGCCCCATTGCAAAGTAACCATCTACTGTATTAATCCAACGAATTGTGTTGTAACGAATATCTGCTGGATCCCAAGTAGCATCATCTGGCCTTTGCCGGGCTTCAATGGCATCTTTAAACCCGGCTTTCAGAAAAGCTTTGTTCCACATCAGTATGCCTTCTTTAATGGCATCACGGTATTCAAGGGGAACAGCATTATCAATCCAGAAAACAATCGGTTTTTTCGGACGGGAGATAGCTGCTTTCGGGTCTTCTTTTTCTAAATGCCAACGATTGATGTAGCGTACAAAGGGATCATCATTGTCTTTAGTTAAGTCTTGGTAAGCCGTGATGAAGTAACCAACCCGTTCGTCAGCTAAACGTGGACGGTAACCATTATTAGGCAATTGTGAGAAACTATAGTGAACCCGCAAAGTATAACCGCGAGAGTCTGGTAGTGTGACAGAATTCAATACTTCTTTTTCACTGCTGTTAGCACCACTAGAAAAATTCAGCACTGACTCAATTTCTACGTTATGGGGAAAAGCCTTAGCATCACCAAAATAAGACTGATCTGAATTTGCCGTTACACCTAAACTACTAGATAATCCCGCTAAGTCTGATAGTAACAAATCACCTAAATCAACCAAAATGGTTTTGCGTTGTGGATGAATGCTTTTGATATCTAGCATATAGAGGGTAGAATCACTAAATGACCGGGCAAGCGATCGCGCTTGTGGATCTCCCTCCCTTGTCCGAAAATTGACATTACGGACGATAAACTGTAATTTATTATCCACCCTTTGCCAATAAAACAGAAAATCTTGCAATGGCATCCCACTGTAAATGCCACGTTCTCCAATTCCCGATTCTAATGTGGCAGTTGCTAAATAATTGTCATTTAGCTGTTCTGGTTTAATTTCAAGATAAATTTTATTCTTTTTTTTATTACGATAGAGGGTAAACAGCCCCTCCTTTTTCTCTGTATCTTTAACTACTTCATCAAAAGGTTCTAAATCATCCTTACTGGATGGTTTCTCAGTAGAACTAGGCTTCGTTCCGGGCTTTTTTGCTGCTTTACCAACTTCTAAAAATGGTTGCTGTTGGGCTTTTTTGGTATTTTCTACTACCCAAGCAAAAGGCTGACTTTCGGGCTTTTGCTGCTGATTAATTACCCAAACTTGCGGCGATGGTAATTTTTTCCAGGCAGGTTCAGTATTAATCTTGTTAACTTCTGTGTTTTTTTTAGTACTTTGAACCTGTAAGCTAGGTTTCGCTTTTTGGTTATCGCGTAAGTTTTTATCGGTTAAATTAGTAGGTAATGACTCAGCACCAGCTGTTCCTATTCCTAACAATAAACTATGCAACAAAATTACATAAAAAGTTACTTTATTCATTTATCTCATCCCTGATAAACATAGATATAGCAATCCTATTTGATTTACAAACTTCTTGCGGAGGCAGGCAATAGGCAATAGGCAATACATTTGTTGGAATCTCCTACACGGATTGCTATAGTTAATTTTTAATTTTGCAAAGCAAGGCATTTCCATGCCATCAGTAAAGATAACTAAAAAAGTACCTTACCTATTTAGAAAACAAAAGCAGATCTTTCCGTTCCGTTAGACTTTTTACTGTAATATTTTTCTTAATAATTCCTTGTGTAACCCTCTGTAAATATCATTTTGCCACCAGCTGAGTAAAGTTGCTGGTAAAAACAGCACAATTTAGTCAAAATATTCTAAAAACTTTATTTTTGCTAATAGAATAACTATTTTTATAACTAAACCTAAAGTCTAACTTGGATAAATAACTTTTTATATCTGTGCTTTAGTTATTGTTAAAACATTTACTCAAGAGAATAAATATATTACTTTATACTTTATTCACAGTATCTCACAACAACAGCTAATACTAAATGTTAAGCAGATTTTAATCATAAATATTAACTATTAGTAGCAACAGATACAAAAATGTCAAAAATATCTCAAATATGGAAGCTTTTTAAAAGCTATATAAGTGGTAATAAGTTAAAAGATATACAAAATTTTACCTCTATGGATACAGTAAGAAAGATAGTAAAAAAAACCGAAACAAACAATAAATTTGCTTGGGCTAATTCCCAACCAGAAATTATATTACCAAGGCTGCAAAAAAGCTTGCAAGCATGGACAGAAACCGGAAATGCTGGTTTTATAATCAGCGATCGCCAACTCTATGAAGAAATTTACGATAGCTTAAGCAATGCGGTCTTGACAAGAGAGATTCTTACACAATTAATTGACTCACTTATTGCTGCCAAAAAAATTAGGTTTGTCTTGCTTTTTCAACGCCTAGCAGATTTTTATCACCGTTGGTGTCGTGGCGACTTTATTGATGCGGTACCAAACGACAACTTACCGCAGCAAAAAATGATGAATATGGCCGCACAAAATATTGCGGTAGGAATCAGACAAATTGATATCCAAACAGGACTAAACGTTCTAATTTTACTTCTAGAGATACACTGCCACGCCCAAAAACACAACGAACTGCGGCAACATATCAATTTTTATCCATCCACGCAACCAGACACAGACAATTTTTTTACATCTCAACTACTGCGAGTAATTAACTATAGTGATGCCCTGGAAATTGGCAATTTTAGTAGTATTGTTGGGGAGTTTCTTAGAGGTGGCAACTTTGAAGGTGCTTATTTAGGTGATGCTAACTTGGTAGGAGTCAACTTTAGCGGTGCAAATCTTACTCGTGCCTACCTTGGGGATGCCAACCTCACGGGTGCTAACCTTAGCAGTGCTAATCTCACACGCGTTAACTTCGGTGATGCCAACCTTAGTGGTGCTGACCTTAGCGGTACCAACCTTAGCGGTGCTGACCTGAGTAGTGCTAACCTTAGCGGTGCTAACCTTAGCGGTGCCAACCTGAACCGCGCTGACCTGAACCGTGCTGACCTCGGTAGCAGTAAGCTACAGGATGCCGAACTGTGTCACGCCAATCTCAGTGGTGCTAATCTTAAGGATGCGGAAATAAGTAGTGCCAACCTCAGCAATGCAATTTTGTTTGGTGCTAACCTCAGTGATGCTTTTCTTAGCAAAGTCAACCTCAGCCATGCTGACCTCTGCCGCGCCGACCTCAGTGGTGCTAATCTCAGCCAAGCTATCCTTAACGGTACTAACCTCAGCGATACCATTTTATTTAGCGCTAATTTAACTGAAACTGTTCTGATCGCCGCAGACCTCAGCTACGCCAAACTGAACGGTGCTAAACTCAACAACGCTCAACTTAATAGTGCGATGTTCATGGGTGCTGACCTCAGTGGTGTAGACTTAAGCAACGTTTTCCTTAACGAAGCTGATTTGACTGGTGTAAATCTCAACGAAGCAGACTTGAAAGGTGCAGACCTTACCGATGCAATTCTGTTTGGGACTGACCTTAGCTACGCCAACCTCAACCATGCCAACCTCAGTGGTAGTAACCTCAGTGGTGCGATCTTGAATGGTGCTAACCTGAGCCATAGTAACCTGAGTTACGCGATTCTTAGCGGTGCTGATGTTAGCGATGCAAATTTGGCAGAAATGACCTGGGGAGAAAAGCAGCAGTGGGAAGGTGTAAGGGGGTTAGAGACAGCAATGAATATCCCCACAGCTTTGAAGCAGCAATTAGGGTTGAGGTGATAAATAGGTGACAGGGGACAGGTGATAGGGGACAGAGTTAACAAAATGTAGGGGTTTAAATCCCTGGCTGCTATCAAGCCGCAAGTTTTGTGGCGGAGTCTCAATCCTCGTTACAACACGGAAAAAGCGAATTACGAATTGCGAATTGCGAATTGCGAATTGCGAATTGGTTTAAATTCCTGCACCGTCGAGAAAGTCTTCAATTACTGAATCGCTATTTGTCTTACTATTGTGTAAAATTTCGATTTCACTATCTACCCCAGTGGGTAATATTAATGTTGGCTGAGTTTGTAGTTGTTCTAGTTGTTTTTCTAGTGTTTTGACACGCTCAAATAACGCTTGAATAACTTCCGCTTCGACATCTCGGATTTTGTTATGCCCTAGCACATCAGCAGTGACGTTATTTTGACGAGTTACGCGTCCGGGAATCCCGACAACAGTCGTATTACTAGGCACATCGCGTAAAACTACAGAACCGGCTCCTATACGGACGCGATCGCCTATATTAATATTGCCTAAAACTTTAGCACCTGCCCCGACAACTACATGACTGCCTATAGTAGGATGGCGTTTACCGCTTTCTTTGCCAGTACCACCAAGGGTCACGCCTTGATAAATTAGCGCATAATCACCGACAATTGCTGTCTCTCCAATTACCACACCCATACCGTGGTCAATAAATACTCCTCTACCGATGACTGCACCAGGATGAATCTCAATTCCTGTGAAAAATCGGCTGAGATGGGAAATAAATCTTGGGATAAAAGGAAGACCTCTTTTATACAGCCAGTGTGCTAAACGATGCAACACTATGGCTTGGAGTCCAGGGTAACAGAACAAGACTTCCAGCCAGTTGCGGGCGGCGGGGTCGCGATCGTAAATAGTTTGTAAGTCAGTTAATAGCATACTCTGTTGAAGTTTTTGGTGAGTCAGTCAAAACGGTGTAATTCACAAGATGTCTTTACTTTGCCTAAGCGGCCTTATGTGGTATATGAGGTAAACATCACAAACTAAATTAATTCCTGTAAAAAACGAACTCAATTGGAACATTTTGTAGGATAATCTACGGTAAAACGATAGGCTTATAGCTATTTGCTCTTGATAAGTGGGATGCTATCACATCCAACACCAAGACAAAATTAATTTTGCATAAAATGCGAAAAATCAACCGATTAACCGTAGTATTTTGATTGAGTACAAATCTTGAATAGCCAAAATTACACTCTCCTGGATCTGTCTTCCAAAGTTGAATACGCGCTCCTAGCACTTATAGAACTGGCCAGCCACCATGAGAAAAAAGTACCTCTGACTATGAGCGAAATTACCTCTAAGCAACCTATACCCGAACGTTATCTAGAGCAAATATTGACCAACTTGCGACGCGCTGGTGTAGTCCAAAGTCAACGCGGCTCGAAAGGAGGTTTTGTGTTAGTTCGTGAACCTTGGCAGATTACTGTGTTAGAAATTGTCACTTTAGTCGAAGGTGAACGCAAAGAGAAAGAGTCTTCCGAAGCTCCCACTTTAGAAAAACGTCTAGTTTATGAAGTTTGGGATCAGGCTAATGTTGCTTCTATGGAGGTTTTGAACCGTTATACACTCCAAGATTTATGCCAAGAAAGAGAAGCTCGTTTACAGCAGAGTCCGATGTATTACATCTAAGAAGTATGAAGTATGAAGTGCAGAGTCAATAGTCAATAGTCATTTGTCATTGGTTATATTCTCCTTTCTCCTCCTCTGCCCCCCTAGTCCCTATTGCCTGTTGCCTATTCGGCTTCTGCTGTGAAAGACCGAATTGGGATCAGTATGGTAACAGCAGCAGAGGAAGCAGGTTTAATTCACCCTGGCAAAACTACTTTAGTTGAGCCTACTTTTGGTAATACAGGAATTGCCCTGGCAATGGTGGCGGCTGCTAAGAGATACCATCTTATTCTAACGATGCTCGACACTATGAGCCAGGAAAGACGGGCAATGTTGTGTGCCATAGGCTCTCAACTAGGGGACTTCCAACTAAAAAAATATCCAATCATGATAGGAGCAGAAGGAGCAGAGGGGGAAAAAGATTCTGATCAATATCTTTGATAGTTGATGGTTGAATAATTTAATTTCTGGAAGTCCCTAGAGTGAATGCGAGGCGTATAGACGCAAAGCGGCTTGTCGTTAGACATCACACTGGCCGAGGAAATTGTCGCCAAAACTCCCGATGCTTATATGTTGCAGTAGTTTCGCAATCCTGCTAACCCCAAAATTCATAGCCAAACCACAGCCGAAGAAATTTGGGAAGACACCCAATACGGTTCGGATAAGCATTTTGAACTCAGAATTGGTTTGGGGAAAAGGTTAAAGGGTAAGGGTTAAAGGTTTTTTCTTCCCCTTTCCCCTTTCGCCTTTCCCCTTTAACCGAACCGTATTGGGAAGACACCGACGGACAGGTAGATATTTTCGTGGCGGGAGTTGTTACTGATGGGACATTGACCATTGACCATCTTTAATAAGTACTTCGTCCTTCAGTCTCCTGTTCATGAGTAGAAGCTGCGGGTTTTTTCCCTGAATTACGCACGTTGACAATCTTACTTAGTAAATCAAACCAAAAAGGCGCACCCATCGAAATTGCAATTCCACTGATAAACCAGCCAGCAGCCATTGTTAAATATTTGGTGAAAGGAATAAATTTTTTTCTGTTACCAAGTTGCTGATCTAAGTTAGTGTCATTCCAGCCGATGGGGAGAGCAGTAGTTGTCAAAACTTGGTCGGTTTCATCTCTCAATCTTCGCAAGTTTTCTTTGGTATCAGTACTATTTGTTTGAACTATCTCGCCAGCATTATTGACAATCGCTGTGCGAATAGCGGTATCTTTAGACAATCTGTTAACAATATGCAAAGTGTCTGCATTAGCAATGATAGCGATCGCAAAGCCAATTAACAATGCCACACCTTTAGCGTTACGCTTATAAACTCCAGAGGCTCGCTCCATTGAATTATTGAAAGTTTGCTCAATTTCTCTGCGTAATATATTAATGCCTTCTTCAGTTGACTTAGCTTTCATTTGAGCGCGTCTTGCTAATATCGCCATGTTACCTACTACAGATGGCGGTAGTTTTTGCCTGAGATATTCTAATCGTTGAATCAGGTCTTGAAATATTTGGTATGCTTCACTATCTTTATTTTTAAACTCATTAACAAACTCTTGCTGAACCTCACTGCCTACATTGATTAATTGCACAATTTCGTTGATGTTTGGGCGCAATGCTTTTAAACAGATTGTCTGTTCAATATCATCAAAAGTATCTTGTCTTAAAAATTTTAATCGCTGTAGAGATTTATTGATTAATTCATGCTCTGGCATCTCGGCTTCAAAACTACTGATATATCTATCTAAGCTTTTAGCCATACGGTTAATAGTAGTATATAAATCAGCTTTATCTTTTTGAAAATTTGCAATAATAGCTCGAAAATCACCTTCAACTATTTGGTTAAATTCTGTAAGAGTATGCGTTAAAAATTGGCAAATATGATCATCACTATTATCTAACCTTTCTTGTAGCCTTAATAATACGTTTTGGATTTCATGTAATTGCTCATCTGCAAAATTAATTAGTCTTGATTCTGTTAATTTATCTACCAGTGTTGGCAACCCTAATGTATCCATCAAGGTTGTAGCAAAAGTTTCAGCAGGTATATAAGAAGGCGCGCTATGTTTTAGCTTGTTGGTAGTTTCTTGACCATTTTTGACATAGCCAAAAATACTTTTTTTTCTTTTTTCTCCTGTGAGAGACAACATTACAGGAATATAGGATAATAACCAAATAAACTTGCGAGGTAATGTAGTTAAAAATCCTTTAGCCTCTTGGTTGACACTTTGAATTAAGGGATGATTATATAAGTCGTTGACTAACTGAAGTACATTATTATCATCTGATTTACTGACATCCCCTGCTATTAAAATCTCGATGGATTTTTTTAAGTGGACAGCACGCCACTGCAAGATTGTAGTAATTAATTCCTGTATTTCTGATGCTAACAAACTTAAGATTAAGTAAATAAATGCTAATCCAATTGTTACATCTAGTATAAAAGGTAAACTCATTGACTGCTTCCTAAGGAGTAATTAGCATAGCTAGTTGCTAATAGTTGTATCATTCATATCATTCAATGAGTATTAAATAAAGTGAAAAAAAATGGTATGTTGACTCAAAAAAATTATCGCTAGTCAGAGAAAATTGAGTTAACCTTGGAAACTAGCAATTGTAAAGACAAATGTTGTAACTGGGTGCAAAATTAGAGATGGCTTTGTTCTCTAGGTAATTAAACCAGCTAGTAAAATGATGATCGTAGAATATGCAACAAGGAAGCTTTATTTGGGGTCATCGAGAAAAGCAGCATCGTGCGCTTGACAAATGGATTGATCGAGTTTGGCTAGCCGTACTGTTGTTCGCGGCGATGCTACTGTTTAGTGTTAATTTAGGAAGTTTGCCCCTGCGAGATTGGGATGAGGGAACTGTCGCACAAGTTGCGCGTGAAATTTGGAATGCCCCAGCCGGTTCCATGCGTTGGCTTTATCCTACCTTAGGTGGCGAACCGTACTTTAACAAGCCACCTTTGATGCATTGGCTAATTGCGGGGGCTTACTCTGTTGCCGGGATGAGTGAGTGGACAACACGTTTCCCCGGAGCAATTTTAACAGCCCTTTCTGTACCGTTACTTTATTGCATTGGTCGAGAAATCTTTCGCCAGCGTTGGGCGGCTATTTATAGTACTTTAATTTACCTAACAATGCTGCCTGTGGTGCGTTATGGCAGATTGGCGATGTTAGATGGTGTAGTAGTCACCTTTTTGTTAGTGATGATGCTGTGCGTGTTGCGATCGCGGCGTGATTTGCGTTATTGCTTAGGAGTTGGCGTGAGTTTTGGCCTAATTTGCTTAACTCAAGGATTTTTTGGCATATTTCTCGGTGCGATCGCAATTGTATTTTTGTTTTGGGATACACCCAGATTACTTAGCAGCTATTATTTCTGGACAGCAATTCTGATTGGAATTGTGCCGCCACTGGGTTGGTATATTGCCCAACTATGGCAATATGGTTATGCTTTTGCCGAAGTCGGCTTAGTGAATCAATCGCTTAACCGTGTTGAGACATTTCTAGCTAAGAATTCTCATGCACCTTGGTATTACATTCTAGAACTTCTCAAATGGACATGGCCTTGGTTAGTATTTTTACCACAGACTGTGCGCCTGACTTGGGAAAATCGCAACCTTAGCTGGGCGAAACTTGTATTAGTTTGGGGTGGGGTTTATTTAATCATCATTTCGTTAATGGCTGCCAAACTCCCGTGGTACATATTCCCAATCTATCCAGGTTTAGCTTTAGCTTTCGGAAACTTATTAGCAGACACAGAAAACTCATCTTTAATACCAACTTACCCGCGTAGTTGGGTCATTACTTTGTCTATACTGGCTGTTGTAGCTTCTGCTGGCAGCATTTATTTTAGTTGGGGTATACCACCTAAAACTGATTTACAACTGATTTTTGCCGCAATAGCTTTAACCATGATTTTGGCAGCTATTTTGGCAGAAAGAAGCGACGGACAATTTTTAAGAATTTTGTTTTGGGGAAGTTATATTTCACTATTTTTATTAATGAAATCTAACTATTGGGTTTGGGAATTATCTGAGACTTATCCTGTTAAACCAGTCGCCGCCATGATATCCCGTGCCAAACTACCTGTGAAAAAGATTTATACCTCTTTTCCTTACCATCGTTCTTCCTTAGATTTTTATAGCGATCGCACAATTATTCCCGCTACACTTGGAGAATTGCAATACTATTGGTACTACAACGGCAAAGAATTACCATACTTTTTACTTAACTCAGATGCTCTTCAGAATCTCCAACTAGATTCGATAAAAGTAATTGATCAAGCTGAAGGTTGGAAATTAATCACAAGAGAAACTCCTCGTGTATAAGGGAATGAGGAATTGGGTTCTGGGGATAGAGAAATTTTTATTCTCTGCTGATTAATAGTTCCTAGTCTCTAATTCCTTGTCCCTACTTACAAAATCTCTAAAATTTCTTCTAGAGAAATTTATTCTAGACTCAAATATAATCTTATATAAAATGCATCTAAACAGATGTGGGGCAGCAATTATTTATAATTGCTGCCCCACATCTAACTATTTCTATCTAAGCATTTACTTAGGCAGGAATTAATACTGTGTCAATAATGTGAATGACACCATTATCAGCAGCAACATCTGCTGTTGCAACAGTAGCATCATTTACTTTGACACCATTAGAAGCGTCAATTTTCACATCAGAACCTTCTACTGTGGTAGCTGATTTCAGCTTAACAACATCACCTGATAGTACCTTGCCTGAAACGACATGATACGTCAGAATTTTTGTGAGTTTTGGAATGTCTTTAAGTAATTTATCTACTGTTCCTTCTGGAAGTTTAGCGAAGGCTTCATCAGTAGGTGCAAAAACAGTAAATGGGCCAGCACCTTTGAGTGTATCTACCAGATTCGCAGCTTTGATTGCAGCAACTAGGGTATTGAAAGAACCAGCCTTAACGGCAGTATCAATTATATCAGCCAAGGTTTTTACCTAGTTTTGTGTAATCTATTCATCACTATAGCCTACTTTCTAAAAAATAGTAGCTACTGTTACAAATTGGTCTAATCAATTAAATTGAAATATCCAAATTTACTGGATCTATTTTATACAAAAAAATATAAATTTAATTTCTCCAGTAATACTAAATCGATACCTAAAATGCCTAACTGTAAAAAAATGAAATATAACTGCTATAGTGAATAAGTAAGTGTAAAAAATGGCAGTAATCTTACATTCATTAGATTAAAAATGAATCTGTCCGTGGGAAGAACCTATTTTTGTTCTCATTACTTTTTCCCTTTTAATTCTAGACTTGTAAGCATTGATAGAAAGTAAATACAAATTTCAACTAGTAGCTGCTCATCAGTTAACTATAGCCATCTGTTTAGGATATTCAAATAAATCTATTGCCTGCCTCAATCAGTAGTTTGTAAATCAAATAAGATTGCTATAGTTAGTCAGCCTTGAAATATTGCTGTAGTAAACGTAATTTAATTTTTTGCAGGAGTCTATATAATGAGCCTAATTATTAAATCAATTCTCAATGCAGATGCCGAAGCTCGCTATTTTACCCCTGGAGAGCTAGAGCCAATTAGAAACTTTGTTAAAAATGGTGAACGCCGTCTGCGCGTTGTTCAGGCTTTAACAGAAAATCGGGAGCGCATAATTAAACAAGCTGGAAATCAGCTGTTTCAAAAGCGTCCAGATATTGTCTCACCTGGAGGTAATGCTTACGGTCAAGAAATGACTGCAACTTGCCTGCGCGATATGGATTATTACCTGCGTTTGATTACCTATAGTGTCGTGGCTGGTGATACTACACCCATTCAAGAACTTGGGGTCATAGGCGCTCGTGAAATGTATCGCTCTCTTGGTACTCCTCTTGAAGCCGTAGCCGAAGGTATCCGTGGGATGAAAAATACCGCCACCTCTATGATGTCACCAGAAGACGCTAACGAAGTGAACGGTTACTTCGACTATTTAATTGCTGGTCTTCAGTAGAGCCAATACGGTTCGGTTTGGATAAGAAGTTTGCTTGTGAAGATAGACGGTGAGCCTCATCGCATCCCACCAAAGTCTAACAGCTTTTACTATTTATTCAACAGTCGTAGCGTAACACACTAAAACCACTGGAAACAGTGCGTTAGGCTTGCCTTAATACACTTCAACAAACCTGAAATTTATAAGGTAAGCTTGTGTCTGATTTAGAACTACACAAATATCTTCCCAAACTTCCCGAACCAGCACTGCAAGAATTTACAGAATGGTGTGTTTTAGAGCAGTCAAAAGCCGCCGGTATAGAATTTACTCCTGACCCAACCAAGTTACAAGATTTAATTCCCAATGAGTATATTTGGCAACTTATTGACCAGTTCATGAAAGTGAAACCAGACCCAATCAAAGCGGGTTTAGTATCCACAATTGCTGGTCAAGAAGCTGATAGTCACGGTTTGATTGGTTCGGCAGTCATGGCTGATTTTGTTGCCATTTATATTAAGTATTCAATTCCCGAAAATGGCACACCTCCTGAAGAGGCACAAAAATTAATCACAGAAGCAGCAATTCAGCAGTATGAAAAAATATCTGAACTTGCTGATAAATATAATGTAACGTTTTAGGTTGCGGTTACAGCAGGGAATAGGCAATAAGCAACAGGGTTGCAAGCATCTCAGTCTATGGCTTTTTGAAGAAAATTTGAATCTCATTTACCTGCAATGTATTATATTTAAAGGCTTTGTCTCATAACAGAGACAAAGCCTTTGAACTGTATTGTTGAATATATTTTTAGGGGTTTTGAAACTAGCAAAATAGAGCTAATAACCTGCTGTTTGATCTACGACATTACGCAGAGGTTGACCGTTGCGATAACGACTAAAATTGTCGAGAAAAAGTGCAAGCGATCGCTCTTTCGTTCTCGGAGAATTACCTGAACAATGGGGTGTAACAAAAACGTTGGGTAAAGACCATAATAAGCTCTCTGGCGGTAGCGGTTCTGTAAATACCGTGTCTAAAGCTGCCCCGGCAATTTCCCCATTTTGGATTGCTTGAACTAATGCAAATTCATCGACAATTGCACCACGCGCAATATTAATTAAATAAGCATTAGAACGCATCAATCGCAATACCTCAGCATCAATCATGCCTTTAGTATCCCAGGTTAAAGGTGTGGCAATCACAACATAGTCGGCTTCACCTAAGAGTGCTTTCCATTCATCTGCACCAACAACTTTATCAAAGTTAGGTAATGGTTGTGGATGACGACGACTGCCATAAATTTTCATCCCAAAAGCTTTCGCGCGGGATGCAATTTCTTGACCAATACCACCAGCACCAATAATTAATATGGTTTTATCTAATAATTCTTGAATTGATAAACCTCTTTGCCAGTTATGTTCTTGTTGTTGTTTGTGTAATTTAGGAAGTTCTTTGGCATAAGACAGAATATAAGCAATCACAAATTCAGCAATGGGGATCGCGTGAACTCCTGCACCGTTAGTCAAAATGAGGTTACGTTCTAAATATTTGGGTGTGACGATGTGATTTACACCTGCATTTGGTGCATGATGCCAACGCAATTGCGGCGCAGATTCTAATACTTTATTTAATGTTGTCGGTTTGAGATAAAACCAGCTAAAGTAAACTTCCGCATCTGTAGCATCTCCATCTAAGTTACCTTCGTTGTCTACACGCACAACTACTACATCATCAGGCAGATGAGTTTTAAGTTCTGTGGCTATGTCTTTTGGCAGAATAATTTTCAAAGCTGACAACTCCCTTCACGTCGCTTTGTTAGTCAATTCTCAGCATTTGGCTATAGTTATCCTTTGACCAAGAATTAATGCAGATATGTCCTACCTTTTGAATTGGATATGAGTAAAAAGCAGGTGCGAGCCTAGATTTAAAAGTTACAGCAGATTGCAGGTGAATGAGGTACAGACTTTCAGAAAAAAGCCATGTATTAGAGGACTTTCAGCCCTATTGCCTGTTCCCTGCTGTATATCTTTGACATTTTCTCACCTGCCATCAGGTATCCATCTCTTAGGTAAAACATTGCAACCTCTTGCTTGGCTCAAAGAAGCATAGCCTTCAGCAGCAATGATGACTGCGTGCAATCACTTCGCCCTAGCGGAAGCGATCGCATTCTCTAATTATACTATTCATCAGTCGATTTACCGTAGTATTTTTTGATAAAAAAACTTTGCACAATTTTTTAGAAAATCAAGTTTTCTATGCAATCTTAAAGGTTTACAGACATTCAAGAATTGAAACCCGCGCCGGTGGATTTTGCCTGTGTGCAAGACGAACAGCGACATCAGCCGCCTATTGTCCTGATGACTCAGGCTATATTACACATTACGAAACAAACAATAAAAATTTAATAGTCTTCCAAAACCAGCATAACGATGACCTCTTGCGTGACTCATACAAATTGATACCTTTTCAATTGAGCTATTATCTAAGTCAAATGTGCTACGTTATCCCGAAAAAGATACCGCAGTTAATTATCAGTTTCATCAACTGGAACATAAGATGTTGGCACAATGGCAAGGCTTTCAAACTGGCAAATGGACTGAAGAAATCAACGTTCGTGACTTCATCCAAAACAATTACACCGTTTACAATGGCGATCAATCTTTCTTAGCAGGTGCAACCCAAACAACTCAAGCACTCTGGGATCAAGTCAAAGATTTAATGGCTCTTGAGCGCGAAAAGGGCATTCTAGATACAGATACAGAAGTTGTTTCTACAATTACCTCCCATCAACCGGGTTATATTAACCGCGAACTAGAACAAGTAGTAGGATTGCAAACTGAAAAACCTCTAAAACGTGCAATCATGCCGTTCGGAGGGATTCGTATAGTTAAAGATTCCTTAAAAGCTTACGGTTACGAACTCAATCCCAAGACCGAAGAGATATTTACCAAATATCGCAAAACCCATAATGATGGCGTATTTGATGCTTATACTCGTGAAATGCGCCTATGTAGACACTCTGGGATCATTACCGGATTACCTGATGCTTATGGACGCGGCAGAATTATCGGGGATTATCGACGAGTAGCTTTGTATGGTGTTGATGGTCTTATAGATGAAAAAAAAGCCCAACTCAAATCTTTGGAGTTAGATGCTATTGACGAAGATACAATTCGTCTACGCGAAGAAATTTCTGAACAAATCAAAGCACTCTTTCAACTCAAGGCAATGGCGGCAAGCTACGGGTTTGATATCAGCCAACCCGCAGCCACAGCTAAAGAGGCTGTGCAGTGGCTATATTTTGGCTACCTCGCAGCTGTCAAAGAACAAAACGGCGCGGCGATGTCTTTGGGAAGAGTTTCGACATTCCTAGATATTTACTTTGAAAGAGACTTAAAAGAAGGAAAAATTACTGAATCCCAACTGCAAGAACTCATAGACCATTTTGTGATGAAACTACGAATGGTGAGATTTTTGCGGACACCAGACTACAACGAACTCTTCTCAGGCGATCCCACTTGGGTAACAGAATGTGTTGGTGGTGTAGGTGAAGATGGTAGACCTTTAGTAACTAAAAACAGTTTCCGCATCCTACATACTTTGTATAATTTAGGGCCTGCACCAGAGCCAAACTTAACGGTTTTGTGGTCGGAAAATCTACCAGAAAACTTTAAACGCTTCTGTGCAAAGGTTTCTGTTGATACTAGTTCGATTCAGTATGAGAACGATGATTTGATGCGTCCATACTGGGGAGATGATTATGCGATCGCTTGTTGCGTCTCCGCCATGAGAATTGGCAAACAAATGCAGTTTTTCGGCGCGAGAGCCAATTTGGCCAAGTGCTTGCTGTATGCTATCAATGGCGGTAAAGATGAAAAATCGGGTGAACAAGTTGCACCTGCGATCGCGCCGATAACTTCCGAATATCTCGATTACCAACAGGTGTGGGATCAGTTACAAACAATGATGGCGTGGTTGGCGAAAGCGTATATCAATACTCTCAACGTCATCCATTATATGCACGATAAATACTGCTACGAACGCATCGAAATGGCACTGCACGACCGCGACATTTTACGCACAATGGCTTGCGGTATTGCTGGTTTATCGGTAGTAACAGATGCTTTATCCGCCATCAAATACGCAAAAGTCAAAGTTTTACGCAACGAAGCCGGATTAGCCGTTGATTATGAAATCACTGGCGACTTCCCTAAATACGGCAACAACAACAATCAAGTTGATGAAATAGCGGTAGATTTAGTTACCAACTTCATGAACGAATTGCGTCAACATAAAACCTATCGCCAAGCCGTCCCCACACAATCAGTATTAACAATTACTTCCAACGTTGTGTATGGGAAGAAAACAGGCAATACACCCGACGGTAGAAAAGCCGGAGAACCGTTTGCGCCTGGTGCAAATCCTATGCACGGAAGAGATACAAAAGGTGCGGTAGCTTCCCTAGAATCAGTAGCTAAACTTCCTTACTCATGCTCGCAGGATGGGATTTCTAACACCTTTTCCATCGTACCTGCTGCTTTAGGAAAGATGGACAGTGAGCGAATCAGCAACCTCGTGGGAATGCTGGATGGTTACTTCCATGACGACGGACACCATATCAATGTGAACGTCTTGCAGCGAGAAATGTTGTTGGATGCAATAGATCATCCTGAGTTATATCCGCAGCTAACTATCAGAGTTTCAGGTTACGCAGTCAACTTTATTAAATTGACGCGAGAACAACAACTTGATGTGATTCAAAGGACATTCCACGAACGCTTTTAGATTTCAGAACGCCCTAAAATCCGCCATATAATTAGATCCCCGACTTTTTAGAAAAGTCGGGGATCTTGTTTTTCAAACGCCACAGTACCAGTGATATCGTGTCCGGTTAAAGACTTATGAAGGCCGCAGGGGGGCAAGGGGGCAGCTTTCAAGGGCAGGTTTTTATTTTTTAGGCAGAAGAGAAGTTGAGATGAGTAGTCCAAGGTTCAGGGAAAAAGTGACCAAAAGGAAGAGGCTGACCCAATAACAAAGCAACGATAACCTTGATGAAACCTCGACGAAAACAACTCAAAAGGCGTGTGGGTTGGAAAGCAGGAGGTAAATTACGTGCCACATGATTTGCTGGTAAATCATCATAACTACTGCCTGTGTTGGTAGCATCAGCCTCACCACCAACACTGACCAACCATAAAATTGCCAGAGCGATGGCTAACCAATGTCGTTCAGCACGTTTGGGGTCAGTCATTTTTGTGAGATGCCAGTGTAAACCACCACGTTTAGTATCTTTGAAGCAGCATTCCATCCAAGAACGCATTCCATACCACATAGCAGATGCTTCCAGTGGTGGAAAATCAGTAAGTATCAGCCAGGGGTCAGCATAACCTACTTCGTGACGAGCCAACAGTGTACATTTAATAGGATTGCTTTTAAAGCACCAAACACCACCACACCAAGTACTGCCAACAAAGGGGACAGTATCACTCAGAGGTATCCAATCCGTAGAATCTCCTGGGCGGAATTGTCCACCTAGATTGATACGTAAAAAAGGATGCCAACCTAATTCCATGATTTTGGCATACAACCAATCAGCATATAATCCTCGGTCAGCAGTAACAATCACAGTCATTTGTTTGGGAACGCTATCCTTTAACTGGTCAAATAGTTCCAACCAGTAAGGTTTCCAAGCTCCTGCTTGATTGGCTTTGACTACTTTCCATGCTACTGGTACAGCACATCCACGAATCAACACACTAATTGCCAAGACTGTGAACCGATTACCCAAGGTGGTTGCATCCATTCCTAACGCCAGTTGGCATTCCCGTGAATGCCACTGTTGGACTATCCAACTCAGTAATGGTGCAAAGCACTTTGTCACATCGATTTGTTGTCGATGACTACCTTTTTTATCACCTGCATCTCGATACCATTCCCTTAATCTTTGCCGGACTGTATTTTCTTTCTCACCCAATAGTTCTGCTAAAAATACTGCTACTGTTGTTAGACCGCTTGATTGCATCATTCCCATTCCAAAACTCCACATTGCCAATACCTTCGCCTGTGGCTGACTTAGATGTGGTAGCTTTTGGCTAACGATCGCTATCCAACTACTTAAACCTGAATACTCGTTCATGACCCAGTTTGTGTCACGATGGTTTTATCCTATCATCTACCCAGTTCTAAAAACCTGCCCTTGAAAGCAAGGGGGCAGGGGTGCAGGGGAGAGGGTTTTGTCGTTTTTGCACAGATGTATGGAATCACAACTGATTAGCCGGACATGATATGAAAATCAACTATTTATGAATAGTACCGTCAGGCATAATTGTTCCAGTTAAAAAAGTTTCACTCATATCTGTGGCATCTAAATTTGCCCCAGTCAGGTTGACCTCACTTAGATTTGCTTCGCTTAAATCAGCACCACTCAGGTCAGATTCTCGCAAATCAGCTTTCCACATCCTTGCTCCGCTCATTTTGGCATCACTGAGGTTTACACGCTGCAAGTTTGCGGCACTGAGTAATGCCATATGCAAACTTGCATCACGTAAGTCTGCACCACAAAGATATGCACCACTAAGGTCTGCTTCATTGAGGTTGGCTGTTGTCAGTGTAGCTTCACACAAATCAGCTCCACTAAAAATCACTTCCGATAAATTTGCGTGTTGTAGGTTCGCACCTTGAAGATTTGCTTTACACAGGTTAGCTCCACTCATGGATGCTTGGGCTAGGTTAGCTCCCTGTAGATCCGCTCTACCAAAGTCTACACCGCCCAAGTTAACACCTCGTAGGTCTGCTTTTGTTAATACAATACCGTGGAAGTTTCGTTCTCCGGCTGCGTATCGACTTAAAAGTTCTTTAACATCCATAGTTTTAAGTTTTGAGTAAATTTTAGTTTTCTATTAATGCTGTTGTAGTAACAATCTTTCCTCAGTATCTAACGCTGTTAGGGGATTTTCTGTGTCTATCCATGAAACCTGTGCTTCTAGCTTGTCACAACATTCAAGTACTAAACGCAAACCAACATCTAAGGTCAGTTGAGCAGTTGTCGGGGTGAACTCTTGTAATATTGCAGCTTCTATTGTCTGATAATGATCGAGGTCTTGGCTAAGTTTTCTCAAAAAATTTGCTCCTTCGCCACCATTTGCCACCGCAAACTGCAAAATTGAATCGACGTAAGCCTTAACTTTGGGATTTTTGACTCCCTCTGTTGCTGAGGTATAGAGTAATTCACCATTTAGATATTCAAAATCTGGTACATAAAGGCGATCGCCTACTAATTCAAATATCTGCGTTCCTTTAGCTGGTCTAACTGTTAACTTCTCGCGTCTAACTCTATTAGCCGCATTCTCTAGTAGTAAAATTACAGCTAATATCACTGATGGATAGTTACTATCTATACATCTTATTTCTACAGTGCCGAGTTTGTTGAGTCTAACTGGATTCCAAGCTGACTTGAGTAAGCTTCCTCCCGCTTCTAGAAACAGGTGAGGTTCAATTCCAGCTTTTTCTATCGCTTGTAACCAAGCGTAATAACGGGCAAATTGTTGTTCAACTAAACTTTCTACACTCTCGGCATAAGGCATGAGTCCGCCCACAGGCTGCAAATGGGTGTAAACTCCTTCCCAACCGAAGGCTTGACTACCTCGATAACGAATTGTGTGCGAGGCTAGCCCGATGGCTTGTCCTTCATAAAAGGGACAAGCCCGCGTCAAGGAAATGAGTGCTGAATCGCAAGCTGTAGCTAAATTGTAGATATTCAGTAGTTCCTCTCGCTCTGCTGCTGTTGAGTTGTAAGATACTGCAACACGAGGGTCAATTACCCCAGGCGGAACTTCCAAATGTAGATGTGTACCAGTACATTTGCCAGCGTGCAGAAATTTATCATAGCCGACAGTCCTTGCTTGGATATGGTAATTAGGGCGATCGCGCATCACTGGCATGATATGCAAAGGATAGCTAGACAGAGGATAAAGGCGTAAATCCATCTGTCGTGCCACGGAAAGTGCCAATTTGAGATTTTTAAGATAAACTCTGGCTAATTCTGTACCAGTGTAGGCAGGGGGTGTGTTAATTTCTACCATACTCTTGACAAACTCTGGCACAAAGTAATTTGGGTTTAAACCTTGTGCTTGCGCCATGAAGTGACAACCCTGCAAAAATTCATCGGCGCGATTGCTCATCTGGCCTTTTTCATCTACCAGAAAAAACTCTTGCTCAAGACCAATTCGACGCTGTACTACATTCATTTAAAGCTCCACCGTCATCCTTTTATACTCCATGATTGAGGTAACGCCTAAACCATTGACTAGCCAATTGTGCTACTGCTGCCAATGCACCTGGTTCTTCAAATAAATCGGTGGTTTTGGGAATAATCTCCAGATGTTTTGGCGATCGCAATTGTTCTAATGCATCTTCGTTCATTGCAATCACTGGTAGATCATACCCGCCCACAATCATTAGCGTTGGTGCTTTGACATCAGCTAAGGTTGCACCAGCTAAATCTGTTCGTCCGCCACGAGAAACCACAGCCTTGACAACTTCTGGACGTTGTGCTGCTGCAACGAGGGCTGCACCACCTCCTGTACTGGCTCCAAAGTAACCTATCTTGAGATGACTAGTGTTTGGGTTCTGTGTCAGCCAATCTGTAGCCCCTACTAACCGCGAAGCCAATAACCTAATGTCAAAGCGCAAATGCCTTGTCCGCAGGTCAATTTCTTCTTCCTCTGGAGTGAGCAAATCAAATAGTAAAGTTCCTAGTCCCGCTTGTTGCAAAACTCCAGCTACATAGCGATTACGCGAACTATAGCAGATGCTACCACAGCCATGAGCAAATAAAACTATACCTGTAGTACTATTCGGTATAACTAAATTGCCCTCTAGCTTCACCTTATCTGCTGTGACTAACACCAGACGTTCTTGAGGGTTCTGTATTAATGTCCTATCCATTTTACTTGGGAGGCTATTTGTCCGTAGTTGGTCTAAAGGTGATTTTTTATTCTCAGCCTAAATCTACATAAAAAATTTGAGAAACTTGTGAGCTTCCCACGGGCGCTTTCTTCGCTCCCACAATGTTTTGTCACTCTCAGAAATCAATAATCAAGATATGTGAAAAGAAAACTACCCTGCGGAGAATTCGTAAGAGTAGTTACTGACGCATCTGGGCGATCCCCCCAAAAGTTAAGTATTCTTACGGTCGAACCACACTACATAAGTGATTAAAAGAAATAAGGTAAACTCATAATTTTGAGATCTACTTAGCTTCCTTAAGTCAAGGTTAAAAGCTCCAAAAGTCTATTTAGATATATATCTACGGGGGATCACCTACAACAAAATTTAATTTCTAAAATTGACCGTGTTGAGCAGTATTTCCCCACAAGTTCCTCACATTTGGTATCTATAACTTAGGGTAGAGACGAAAGAGAGATTGATAAAACTTAGGGTAGAGACGAAAGAGAGATTGATGAGCTATGTCACATTAGGTAATATTCATGCACAATCTAGAATTCCCAACTTCTCCACTTGAACATTGCAAACATGAACATAGTCATACAATGCCAGAAACTATTACATCTGGCTACGTACATTCAGTAGAAAGTTGTGGAACCGTTGACGGGCCTGGTATTCGATTCGTAATTTTTACATCTGGTTGTCCATTACGTTGTCTTTATTGCAGCAATGTTGATTGTCGTGACCTAGAAAATGGTAAACAAACCAGCATTGACGAACTGGTAACAGAAATTCAGAAATATTCATCCTATATGAAATATTCTGGTGGAGGTGTGACAATCAGTGGTGGAGAGCCACTAATGCAAGCTGGATTTGTGCGAGAATTATTTAAACGTTGTCAAGAATTAGGAATTCACACAGCGTTAAATACTTCAGGATTTTGTAACCTAGAGTCTGCTAAATCTGTATTAGAATTTGTTGATTTAGTTTTGTTGGATATTAAATCATCAAAACCAGAAACTTACACTAAAGTTACAGGTAGAAACTTTGAACCATCACTAGAATTTGCGAAATATCTCAATGAAATTAATAAACCTACTTGGATTCGGTTTGTTTTAGTTCCAGGGTTAACAGATGACCCAGAGAATATTGCTGGTGTCGCTGAATTGATTGCCCCATTCAAGAATGTTGAAAGAGTAGAAGTTTTACCATTTCATCAAATGGGTGAATATAAATGGGAAGCATTAGGTTATGAGTACTTGTTAAAAGATACCCCTACACCATCTCCAGAACAAGTAAAAGCAGCATTAGATATCTTTCACAGTAAGAATCTTTTTGCGATTTGACCAATTAAATTATGTAGGATAAAGTTTGATTTGTTGATGCTGAATAAGTGAATTCTCTAAAGTAAATTCTGCTAAAGGATAAAATATGCACGTGACCAATATTGAAGAATTAGAAGTACTTGTGCAACGGGTGAAAAACGCGCAAGTTAAATATTCAAATTACTCTCAAGAACAAGTTGATTTAATATTTAAAAAGGCTGCATTAGCAGCTAATGCAGAACGGATTCCCCTAGCAAAAATGGCTGTTGCCGAAACAGGAATGGGAATTGTAGAAGATAAAGTAATTAAAAATCACTTTGCTTCAGAATTTATCTATAACAAATACAAACACGAAAAAACCTGCGGTGTGATTGAAGAAGACCCCTCATTTGGGATTCAAAAAATTTCTGAACCTGTAGGTATTGTTGCCGGAATTGTACCTGTAACTAATCCGACAGCAACAACAATTTTTAAAGCATTGATTGCGTTAAAAACTCGGAACGCGATTATTTTTTCACCGCACCCGAAATCTAAAAAATGCACGGTAGAAGCGGCGAAAATTATTCTGAAAGCGGCGATCGCGGCAGGTGCGCCAGAAGATATTATTGGTTGGATAGATGAACCAACCGTAGAGTTATCCAAAGCTTTAATGCAGCATCCAGAAGTTAAATTAATCTTAGCTACTGGCGGCCCTGGAATGGTACGTGCTGCTTATTCTTCCGGTCATCCATCCTTAGGTGTTGGTGCTGGTAACACGCCAGCGATAATTGATAGTAGCGCAGACATCCAAACGGCTGTCAGTTCGATTTTATTAAGTAAAACCTTCGACAACGGCATGATTTGTGCTTCTGAACAATCAGTTGTTGTGGTTGATGATGTTTACGAACAAGTCAAACAGGAATTTACCTCTCGTGGTGCATATTTCCTCAATGACGAGGAAAAAGAAAAGCTGGGTAGTATAATTTTGCAAGACGGTAGATTAAACCCGGCCATTGTCGGACAATCAGTAGACAACTTAGCCAAGATAGCCGGAATTTCACTACCAAATGCAGCAGATAATTCTGCCCAAGCACCAAAATATAAAGTTTTAATTGGTGAAGTCGAAACTGTAGGATTGAGTGAGTCTTTTGCTTACGAGAAATTATCGCCCATTTTGGCGATGTACCGAGCCGAAAATTTTCAAGAAGCTGTAGATAAAGCTGAGAAGTTGGTAGAATTCGGAGGCTTGGGACATACATCGGTATTGTATACAAATCCCGCCAATCGTGATGATATTTCCTATTTTGAACATCGGATGAGAACTGGACGCGTCCTGATCAATACTCCATCTTCTCAAGGTGCAATTGGTGACTTATATAACTTTAAACTTGACCCATCCTTAACTTTAGGTTGTGGTACTTGGGGAGGTAATACAGTTTCCGAAAACGTTACACCTCATCACTTGGTCAATATTAAAACGGTGTCGCAACGTCGGCAAAATATGTTGTGGTTCCGTGTTCCACCTAAAATCTATTTCCAATATGGATGTTTACCTGTAGCTTTACAAGATTTAATTGGTAAGAAACGGGCGTTTATCATTACAGATAAACAATTATTTAAGCTGGGGATAGTTGATAAAGTTACCCAGGTGTTAGATGAACTTGGCGTGAAACATGATGTCTTTCACGATGTTGAACCTGATCCTACATTATCTAATGTCAATCAAGGATTAGCTTTACTTAACAGCTATCAACCAGATGTGATTATTGCCATTGGTGGTGGTTCACCAATGGATGCAGCCAAAGTCATGTGGTTGATGTACGAACATCCCGATGTCGAGTTTGATGGCTTGGCGATGCGGTTTATGGATATCCGCAAGCGGGTATATGAATTACCACCTTTGGGACAAAAAGCCATCATGGTGGCTATCCCCACAACTTCCGGAACAGGTTCAGAAGTGACACCTTTTGCGGTGGTGACAGATGACAGAGTAGGTGTGAAATACCCCTTAGCAGATTATGCACTAACTCCAAATATTGCGATCGCTGACCCGGAACTCGTCGCACATATGCCGAAACAACTCACAGCATACGGTGGGATTGATGCCTTAACTCATGCCTTGGAATCTTACGTATCAGTAATGGCAAACGATTTTACAGATAGTTTGGCACTGCAAGCAATCAAATTATTGTTCCAATATTTACCAAGTGCTTACAAAAATGGTGCTAAAGACCCCGAAGCACGAGAAAAGGTACATTATGCTGCCACAATTGCAGGTATGGCTTTTGCGAATGCTTTCTTGGGTATTTGTCACTCAATGGCGCACAAACTCGGTGCAACTTTCCATGTGCCTCACGGTCTTGCTAACGCTTTGATTATCTCGCACGTTATCCGCTATAACGCTACGGATATGCCATTTAAGCAAGCAATTTTCCCACAATATAAATATCCTAACGCCAAAGAGAGATATGCTCAAATAGCTGATCACCTGCGTTTAAGCGGGAATACAGACGATGAGAAAGTGGAATTGTTGATTGCTGCGATCGAAAATCTTAAACAGCAAGTGGATATTCCGACCACGATTAAAGAAGCGTTAGGCGATGAAGATCAAGAGTTCTACGCCAAATTAGAAGAGATGGCAGAACAAGCATTTGACGACCAATGTACAGGTGCAAACCCACGCTATCCACTGATGAACGACTTGAAAGAATTGTACGTCTTAGCTTATCAAGGTTGTCGGATTGATGCAGCACTCTATCACACCACACCGGAATTTTTGAAGGGTGATGAGTCGATTCTGACAGCACTACCAGTAAGAGTGTAGACAATACGGTTCGGATAAGCATTTTGAACTAAGAATTGGTTTGGGGAAAAGGTTAAAGGGTAAGGGTTAAAGGTTTTTTCTTCCCCTTTTCCCCTTCGCCTTTCCCCTTTAACCGAACCGTATTGGGAGTGTAGAGGATGTAGGGGTGCGATCGCTAAAATTGTAGAGACAATTCAAGCATTGCAAAATCCCCGCGAAACAAGGTCGATAATTTAAGTTAACTCAGATGTTGCACTTAGCCCCGACAAATGAAGTCGCCTCGTGCAATATCTGAGTTTCTTTGTGTCCATATTCTCTGCTGACAGCTAAGTTGCCGCTTTTTATCCATTAGATACCATATAAATACACTTCAGTAAACAAGATTTTGGAATAATAACCATAGTATTTTGGAATAATAACCATAGAAATAATGAATAATCTTGCTTGTTAATTCTTCCCAAAAATAGTATTTACTATAATTTAATACTTGTTAAGAAAAAGAAAAAACTATGTTCTAATAAGCAAAATCAGCTAAGGAATTTTTGATTTAAAAAAATTTAAATTTAGCAAGATTAGCTTCCTAAGACTACATTAAATTTATTTATCAGTAGCATTAGAACATTAATATCAAGTTTTTCATATTTAGTATAGTGTGGGGAGTTGTTATGCCAAAGCATCTACTAGCTTTTCCTAGTGGAGTAGTTTTATTATGGCTATTGTGCGGGTTATTGCCTGTACAAGCAGTCACGCCTTCAGACTTAGCCGATAAAAATTTAGAAGCTAATCAAGGTAGTACAACTAGTAAACAAATTGATGAGTATGACAGCACTATTTCTGGCAAAGTTCTCATCAATAATCCAACAGTAACGAAACCGCCAGAAAGTCAAGATTTAGTAGTAGATTCTACTGTTAATTCTGGGCAATCAACTACACCACAACCGACAAATTCATCTTCCCAATCAGATGAATTTTCCCAGGTAACATCCGTATCGCAATTCTCGGATGTACAACCGACTGATTGGGCATTTCAAGCACTACAATCATTGGTTGAGCGTTATGGTTGTATTGCAGGTTATCCTAATGGCACCTATCGCGGCAATCGGGCGATGACTCGTTATGAATTTGCAGCTGGCTTAAACGCTTGTTTAGAACGCATCAATGAACTAATTGCTACTGCAACTACTGATTTAGTTAAAAAAGAAGATTTAGCAACCTTACAAAGACTGCAAGAAGAGTTTGCAGCAGAACTGGCAACATTGCGGGGTCGAGTAGATGCTTTAGAAACCCGCACAGCAGAACTAGAAGCTAATCAGTTTTCTACTACTACCAAACTTAATGGTGAAGCAATTATTGCTGGTATTGGTGCCACTGGCGGCGCTCCTGGTGGGAGTGACCCTAACATCATCTTAGTAAATAGAGTGCGGTTAAATCTGACTACTAGCTTTACAGGAAAAGATTTATTAATTACTGGCTTGCAAGCTTACAACTTTTTGGGTGGTACAACTGGCGAAGGTAGCTTGCAAAGCAGTTTGGGATTAGCTTCTGGTGTACTAAGTTCAAGTAGCGCGCGTACAAGTTTTGAACCACAGTTTCCAGGTCTTGACGTTAAAACCTTATCAACAATTGGCGCAAACAGTGTTGACCTTTATAAATTGCTGTACATTACGCCTATCAGTGACAAATTTACTGTCTTTGCAGGAACTGCGGCGGAAACATCTGATGCTTTTCCTACAATTACACCTTTTTATGGTGAAGGACAGGAATCAATTTCTCGGTTTGGAAATTTAAATCCTGTGTTACGTGTCTCTGGTGGAACTTCCGGTACTGGTCTAGCATCAGCAGCAGGATTTATTTTTAATATTTCCCCAAGTTTGGATTTCAGGGCTTTATACGGCAGTGTTAATGCCAACCTGCCCCAAAAATCTCCTGATGAGGCAATACCAGGTTCAGGAGTTTCTACTACACCTTTGGGGGCTGGTGTGTTTAGTGGTAGTAGTGTTATAGCTGCACAGTTAACCTTAAAACCATTTCGTGATCTCGATGTTGGCTTAAACTACTCTCACAGTTATCACGAAATCAATATTTTAGGCACAGGATTAATTAGCAGTGACATCGGCGCTTTAGCTGGTGTTCCGGTGGGTACACCTGTCACACTCGACTCTGTAGGGGGTACGGTAACATGGCGTTTTTCTCCCAAAATAGCTTTATCTGGCTACGGTGCAGCAATATTTGCTGATGCTTCATCTGATACGATTAATGCTTCTACTACCTTTACAAGTTGGATGGTAGGGCTGCACTTTAACGATTTATTCAACGCCGGAAATGCTGCGGGGATTATTTTTGGTCAGCCGCTTTATCGTAGTGATGCTAGTGGTGATGCCCTACTCACCCCAGATGGTGAAGATCGCGCTACTCCTTACCATTTAGAAGCATATTATCGCCTGAAAGTTAGCGATAACATTAGCATTACCCCTGGTGCGTTTGTTTTGTTTAATCCAGAGGGTAATAGCAACAATGATACTACAACCGTTGGTGTACTTCGTACTACTTTTACGTTTTAGTTTCAGGACTTACGCACTCAGATCCCCCAAAAGGTTTAAAAAGGGGGCTTTAGACTTTCCTCAAAAATGAAGAGGCTTAGATTCCCGACTTCTTAAAGAATTCGGGAATCTTGTTATTTACGAATGATTGAAGAAATTATAGTGCGTAATCAATAACAGCAATATTTTTATCTAATGTGCTTTAACTAAATTTGCAGATGCTTTAGTAACTCAATCTTGATGCTAACTATTATTGGATGCGGCAATCTCAATCGCTGCGATGATGCTGTAGGTGTAATTATTGCCCAACGCTTACAACAATATCTAACCGAAAATCCTCACCCTAATGTGCGCGTGTATGACTGTGGAACCGCAGGGATGGAGGTAATGTTTCAAGCTAGAGGTAGTAAACAATTAGTAGTTATTGATGCAAGTTCAACTAATTCCGAAGCGGGTGCAATATTTAAGGTTCCGGGCAAAGAATTGGAAGCTTTGCCGGAACCTAGTTATAACTTGCATGATTTTCGATGGGATAATGCATTAGCCGCCGGACGGAAAATATTTCAAGGTGATTTTCCTGAAGATGTGACAGTTTATTTAATTGAGGCGGCAAATCTTGGCTTTGGACTAGAGTTAAGCCCTGAAGTTAAACATTCTGCTGACCTGGTTTTTGAAGAGGTAGTTGCAATTATTTGTAATTGGTCAATGGTCAATGGTCAATAGTCAATTGGCCTCTCCTACTCTCCTCATTCACGCACTTTTCTAGCCAGCCATGTCACGGTAAACAGCGAGTTCATCTACCCTCATTTCAAAAGGTATACCTTGGCTTTCAGGAGGACAAACGCGAATTTTTGCACTGCTAACAATGGTCTGGAGTAATGTTGCCATTGGTACGATTTTCTGTAGGACTCGCCAGTTGGTAACGGGATCTGTACATTCAATTACCAATGTCATTGCATTGGCATCGGTTGTGACATACCATCGACAACTAGATAGAAGATTTTGAATTGTGCGATCGCACGCTTCGTAAAAGTATCTACTAATAGAATGCTCTAATTGTTGACGTAAAATAATATCTGCCGATGTCAGCTGCATTGGACGATAATCATCATTGAAATAATACATATACCTAACCATCCCTACTTACAAAACTACTAATTGCCAATAGCTATTGCGTAGAGGATATCTTTTGTCGTTTCTAAGAAACTCTGGGTTTCATCATCATAAAAAGCACCAATTGCGCTACATTGTATCCCCAAGTAATTACTACTCAGGTAAACTCGGTGTCCTAGAAAACCTGCTAATTGCATAGCGGTTTGATAATTTGTATAGTCGGACACTAAAAACAAAGTTACTGCACAATCACGAGCAATAGCTTGATTAATGCATAAATAACCAGTATGTTCGCTAAAATTGCCACTTTTTATTAGCTGGTTGTCTTGATATAACCCAGGGGATATCCCCTCAACCCGATGCACGACTGAATAAACTTTTATTGCTTCACCACTTTCTGTTGGAATTGGTTGCTTTAGTTCTAGCAATATCCTGAAATAATCTTCTTGAGAAATTACCTGTTTCCGGAAACGTCTACTTGAACGTCTATGCCAAACAGTTTGATAAAATTTGTCCTTGTCAAACTTAAACTTTGGATGCTCTAGCTGTTGTTGGGAACTCTTTTGTAACGCTGTTACCTCATAGCTATCTTCAATAAATTGATTAGCTTCAAAATAATCTGTGCCACAAACAAAAGGAACTTTCAGCCTTAAGCGTCTGAGATTCTTTTCTTCTACATCCCCACATAAAACACAAGCAGTCACAAACTCTTTATTCTCAAAACCTAAGTCTAAGTTAAGAGCTAACTTATCAAAGTCAAAAATTAGCTGGATATCTTTGTCATGAAGATAAGCCGATGCGGCAATTGTACCCAAATGGTGTCCGCTATCTAAAAAGCAATATCTCAGACTTCTGTTTTTATATTTCCAACTAGACCTATAATAAACGCAACTAATTAAAAAAATGATTCCCCTGATACATTTGCCCGGTATAATATAACTTTCTAAGCCATCATCTATTAATTCATAGATGAGTGTTAGACAATTATTCTCAACTTCTAGATGGTAGATGCCATCAACTATTTCAGGAATTCCTCGAATTTGTACATAAATCTCGGTAGGATATAGCCCACCTGCCGAGGGATTTACACGTAGTTTGTAGGCTACATCCTTATAAGCCTTTTCTAGGGTGATTGCACTTGTTAAATAAATGAATGAGTGGATTGGATGATTGAGATTTAATTGCAATCTGCGATAAAATTTTGGATATCGCTTAAAAGCAGATGGTTGAGTTGTAGAGTCTATATAATTAGGATCAAGCTGCACTGATAGGTAAGAATGTTTAGTCGCTTGATGAAAGTTTTTGCTAGATAAATCATTTTGCAGCATCTTTCAGCATCCTTAAAACTTCGACAGTACTGGCAAAATCTATAGCCTTGTAATCGTCTAAATTTTTTAAACTCAAATTGGGATGATGTTGTAAAAGTAACTTGACAACTTCTGCTTTGCCTGCCGAAGCTGCATACATTAAAACAGTCGCGCCATTATCATTTTGGTTATCGATATTTATTTTCATTTTTAAAAGCAAATTAATTAATTCATAATGATTGCCAAAGCAAGCAAACCATAAGGCATTGTTATTATCGTTATTCCTGGCATTAATATCTGCACCCACACTAATCAATTCTTGAACGACTGAAGAATTACCTTCTCTGGTAGCTTTCATCAAAGCTGTATCGCCATTTTCCCCAGGTTGATTTAAATCTTCAGGATTGTAATTGTTTGCTACTAACCATTCACAAGTTGTTTTACTCAAACTTTGTTGGCTGTGTTGCTTCATAAATTGCCTCAAGTCACTAACAAAAGGGAATGGTGGACAATGCCCACCATTCATAAAAAACTGTTTGAAAATACTGTCTATGAGATGAACTTTTACCCCTCCCTAACCCTCCCCTTGTAAAGGGGAGGGAATTAGATTTATTAGTTTCCCCCCTTGTAAAGGGGGGATTAAGGGGGGTAATCAAGAGAAGTATGAAATACTTCTCTGACATCCTCATTAGACAGCATTCATTGTCTGGTTAGGCTGTTCCCCAGATACCATTGGTTTCGGTTCTTCAGAGAATAGCTCTCTGGAAGATTTCTCTTGCTTGGGTGCGCCATAAAAACCAGCTTCAGCTTCGAGTTCATCTACGAAATCCCAAGCTTCAATTGTGCGTTTAGAGTCGGGGCCGTAGTTCGCAGAAATTGCCCGTGCATTCGAGACAGCTTTATATATCTCTTTTTGCAAGAATAGGAGTTTTGGTTTTTCTACAAAGTCGCCTTTGTGGATAATATCGCTGATAGTAATCATCCCAAGTAATTCACCTCGGATGACAGGCGCACTCCGCATTCCTGTATTTATCAATAACCTTGCAGCATATTCTAAATCAAGGTCAGGATCTACAGTGACGCAGGGTTTGCTCATTATTTCATAAACATAAATTCTTTGAGGATCTTTTCCATAAGCAACCACTTTGCCTGCAATATCACTCTCAGTCACAATACCGTAAGCATCACCACTATGACGAGGTTCTACAATTAATTCTTGCAGTTGTTTGAGCCTTAATAATTTCACTGCTTCTGCTACTGTAGCAGAGCCGCGAATGGTAGCTACATCTTGAGTCATAATATGTTTGGCTCGCATAATTCCTGCTCCTTATGTATTGCAAGTAAGGGAATTTCTAAACTGCTGCACTTATTCCCAAACTGTGTTTGCTTAGTTTAAGCATTAGGAAAATTAGACACAGGTATTACGCAGTATTAACCCTAAGTTCTACTTAGTAGAATCATTAATTGCAAGTATAAGATTTACACATTTTCCCTAAAATCTTGTTGAAGCGATCGCATCGTCTGTCTAACTTTCAGATGTACCAGGATTTAGGTAGAAACGTCTTAGATAACCCTGTAATCATTTGCTGCTGAAGTTTGGTTCACTAGCAACAATTTAGCTTACTTATATATTATCACTCTGATCAGTTTGTTCCATAAACAAGTGTGTATTCTCTTAAAGATATTAGTTAATTAACTCAAAAAATTATCAAAATGCATCAGGAAATACATTAGATTTTAAAAAATATGCTTTTAACTCAATCTGCTTTTAAAGCCAACGCTCTATATAAATATAGGAATCCGGTTTGATTACTGAACATACTTGTGTAGTCAGGCAATAGGCAACAGCAAAGAAGGTAGGTAATAATATACTGAATTTTTTCAAAAGTAAAAAATGAGTCTTATATGTTTATTTTTTGGGCAACACTTATTTTTTGAAGTTAAGTTTTATTGGTGCAATTTATGTATAAAAATCTTAAGCAAATAAATCATCCATTAGCTATGAATTTTGCAACTTATTGCAATTAAATTTTTCTCCCTAATGGAGTATTTTTATTTGCGATCGCTTAGTTAACTCATTTTGTATAATCTATATCTGCTACATTTATAAAGAAAATCTAAAAAACTTCTTTGTTATTCTAAAAAGTTGGTATTGTTTGAAACTAGCATCTTTCAAAAGGAAATAAAAAAATGGAAATTAGCGCACGTAATGCGATAAAAACTACTGTTAAGAAGGTTGTAACTGGTTCAGTTAATACCGAAATAACTTTAGAATTAGCCCCTGGGGTAGAGTTAGTCTCTATTATTACCAAATCATCCGCCGATAGACTGGGATTGCAAGAAGGTAAACAAGCTTATGCAGTTATTAAAGCATCAGATGTGATCGTTGCTGTCGATTAATAAATAATTTACCAACTGTATACCAACTGTATAGATAATATCCCCGATTTATTTCAAGTCGGGGATATGTATTTCACCATAAAAATAAAGCTAAAAATAGTTTTGGCGATTAGAAATCGCAGCTATACAAACAAAGTCCGCACTTCGGCTACGCTCAGTAACCACCTGCGCGGACTAGTATGAAACCAAGATTTTCAACCCGCGTGGTGCGCCAAGGGCAGCGCAAGCGCGATAAGCGGGTTTTGTCTGTATAGCCGCGACTTCCAGTCGCTTGGTGTCAGTTAAACAAGATAAGGTTCTTGGTGGGTTTTGATTGTGCAGTTAGAGCGAGGATAGGTAACGCACAATAGCGCAAATCCTTTAGACATTTGCTCGTCATCTAAAAAGATTTGCTCAGATTGATCAATTTCACCTTCAACAACTTTGCCTACACAGCTAGAGCAAGAACCTGAATGGCAAGAGAAAGGTAACTCAATGCCGGCTTCTTCGGCTGCATCCACAATTGTAGTTTCTTCATCTACCTCAATTGTGGTATCGAGGTCTTCCTTTTTGTTGATTAATCTTACTTGATAGGTAGCCATTTTCCGATTCTCCTCTTTACGGTTCGGTTAATTCTCGAAGTGTGTCAGTCTCCTCTTCGAGAAACTATGAATAGGAAGACACTGCATTTGATGAGTTTTATAGCAGGAGGCAGAAGGTAAGACAGACAGTGCGGTCTTGGGGGTTTCCCCCATGAGCAACTGCGAACCCGAAGGGCAGAAGGCAGGAGGTAAAATTATTATTCCTGGCATTCAAGCTTTTCAAATGTTCTAACCTATGTGACTACCGCTATAGCTAGTGTCTCTGACATTTGGTGCGGAGTACGTTTACGTAAAGCCTCAATGGTTTAACTTGACACTAAAAGATAACTCTTTTAGGTACAAGGGACACCAGTTGGCGTACAGTCTCCTGCTTGGAAAGATTTGCCACAACCGCAGGTACTAGTTGCGTTAGGGTTGGTAAATTTAAAACCGCTTTCTACCAGCCCTTCGACAAAATCGATCACGATTCCTTCTAACAAAGGCGCACTTTTGGCATCGACATAAACCAGCACACTACCTTGCTGGATTACTAAATCATCTGGTTGGGGTTGGCTAGTGACATCCATGCCATATTCATAGCCATTGCAACCGCCACCGTTGACAGAGATTCGGATGCCTTTAGTTGCACTATTGTCATCGGAACCGGAACCTCGCAGGAAAGCCCGCAAACGAAATTCTGCTTTTTCTGTTAAAGTAACAGTCATTAAATCTCCTGATCTGTAGCGATTGATTGTTCTAATCTAGAATTTGGAATTTTTGTGATAATTGTCATTGGTCATTTGTGAACACAAAGAGCAAATGACCAATGACTAATGACAAAGGTCGAAAATATTAAGTTGTAAAATTACTGGTGGTTTCCATTGATGGAGATTGTGAATATCTCCAAGGCGCGCTATTACCGCATACTGGACAAGAGCGATCGCGGTATGAACGACGCTTGGCAAACTCCATCCGGTTTAAGTCTATTGTCAATAATTGTGACAATAAAGGCTGACTAAACCCAGTAATCAGCTTGACTGCTTCTAACGCCGTCAAACAAGCCAACGTCCCAGAAACAGCACCTAGCACCGAGAAACCACGCCGATCCCAATCAGGCTTTTCGGGAAACAGACAAGATAAACAAGGCGTGACACCGGGAATAATCGTTGTCAGATAAGCCTCCATCCCATCCATTGCAGCTTCTACCATTGGTTTGCGCCAGCGTACACAAGCTGCATTCAACAAATTGCGTTCTGTAAAATTATGAGCGCAGTCCAGTGCCATATCTGCGGATTGTACCAAAGAATCTACATTCTCTGCGGTAATGTAATCATGAACCGCTTCGATTTCGATATCAGGATTGATAGCCTGCAAGGTTTCTTTAGCTTTAAATACCCTTGGCTTACCCACCCAATCATCAGTCATGAGAATCTGACGATTCATATCATCAAGGCGCAAATCGCCACCCCGGACTAGAATTAGCTTGCCAACGCCTGCTACTGCTAAATAAAGCGCGGCTGTACCACCTAATCCCCCCACACCTGTCACCAATACTGTCGCTGACTTCAGGCGCTTCTGAGCCGCTTCGCCAAAATTAGGCAGCATCATTTGGCGACTATAACGTTCTAACTCGGTAGGAGTTAGGTTAACCACTATTTACCTCCTAATCAGAAGAGAGTTCTGTCAGCGTAATTACATTTTTTGGCTTGTCTTTAAAGACTTTAAACACCTTTTGTTCTTGGGGTGTTGATTCGAGAAATACGTGATATGCTTTTTGCAAAGCCAAGCAATATTGATTGAGCTTTTCTTCTGCACTTAAATCAGCAGAATTATCATCAATTTCTTGGATATATTGCGAGAATTTTTTCAATATATGAAGACGATTTATATTGACAATTTTTTGATCGTAATCTAGCTCAAAAAATTGAAAATATTCTTCGGCATCACTTAGTTTTTTGAACTCTTCAATAGTTTTACTCATTTTGCGTTCTCCAAGGCTGTTAGCTGCTGTTTCAACTCATCAAGTTGACGATATATTTCATAAGTTGCCGCCGCAACATCCATAAGTGTTTTGTAATCTGTTGGCAAACCTTCGGCTAAATCGTGCAGATCCATTTTCATTTGACCTGCTTTGCTGTTGAGGCGTTTAATTTGGGTTTTCAATTCCTCGATGGTCATTGGTTATTTGTCCATTCTCATTTGTCATTTGTGAATAAACGTGACTTTAATAAACCTCTCCTCAACCCCTCTCCGCGTCGGAGAGGGGCAGAAATATTCTGCGTTTTTAACGAAAAATTCAGAATTTCAAAGCCTCTCTCCCTTTGGGGGAGAGGTTTGGAGAGGGGTTTAAATAACGAATAACTAATGACTAATGACAAAAAGTTATAACTTACCTACTTCTGGGAAGCGATTAACTAAATCTAATCCTTTTTGGACGAAAGCTTCGCCTTCTTCTGCTAACTTTTCTAGAGATTCAAAGCCGAAGCGATGAGCATCTCTTAATGTTTTGACTGTTAGCAAAAGCCTTCCAGAAAATACTAACGCCCAGCCAAAGCCCTCATGATTGATGTTAACTACAACCTGAGATATTAGATTGGTTTCTTGTTCAATTCTGGCAGCAATAGCTCGGAAAAATACTAAAATCCGTGCCTGGGTTGCGGCATCAACTTCACCATCAATGGGGATTTCGCGTTTCTTTTTTTTGGGAACTACGAAAGCTTTGAGGATTAATTCATCTGACCAATTACGGTAAAATCCGTAACTATCTTGCCCGCGAATTTGGAGAACTAAAGCCTTAATGAAGGGAGAGTTTAAGGCTGCAATACTGGTGGTTCCGTTAACAGAATTATCTGCGGTCATACAGTTGCTTCGTTTTCAATATCATCTGTAAAGGTTTTGGTTTTTGGTTGTAGAGCTTTCCGCAACCAAGGTGGAGGATTACCTTTAAGAGTTTGGACTAATTTAGTCAATAACTCTTCAATTTTTTCTTCTTCGGTGCGGGCTTTAACTGGGGTAACGCCTTTCTTGATTAACTTAGCAGCAGCAGTACCACCAATTGCTGTTACATAAACAATTGCACAATCAACCAGTGCATCAAGTTTGGGTGTGATTTTATCTTCGTTGCCATCTTCTTTTAACTCACCCTCAAAGTTGAGAGTTTGTAAAAATTGATATCCTTCTGCATCGATTTCGTAGACATCAATTTCTCTCGCCCAGCCAAAGTGAGCATTGACATGAATGTGGTCACTGGTTGTAAAGGCAATTTTCATTCTGTTCTCCTACTTGTGTAGGGAGTGGGGAGTGGGGAGTGGAGAGTAAAAATTCACTACTCCCTATTCCCTACTCCCAATTCCCCAATTACTAATCATTGAAAAAGTGTTTAACTCGCTCTTCTTCAGCTTCTAAAAAGAGGTTGCCAATGCCAAACAAAAGCTCCATCGTGCCGCGATAGCCAACTTTTGTGAATAGACCATTACCTAAACGGTCGTAAATGGGCAAGCCTAAACGATAAAGCGGAATCGACAGACGTTTAGCGATCGCTCCCACGTTAGAATTACCAATCAATAGGTCAGAACCTACTGCTAGTTCTTCAAAGTCTTCTAAATCACCGATAGTAACGCTCTTGATGGGGAGCTTTTCGAGTAAAGGCGATCGCGTCGTGGTCACAGCAGCATGAATTTGTGTTCCCATCGATTGCAAGAAGCGCACTGTACCCCACAACAAATCAGGCTCTAACGCTAAAGATACTCGTTTTGCACCAAAATAAAAGTGCGTATCAAGCATTGCATCTTGCAATTGGCGACGTTGGCGACGGTACTTTTCGGGTACTGGGTTGCTGCTCAAAATCGATAGTGCTTGCAGAAACTCATCTACTGCTTCCAGTCCAGTCAGTTCACCAAACACTTCGTAGGGAATGTTAAACCGCTCATCCAAAATTTTGGCTGCACCCCGCATACTTTCACCCAAAGCGATGGTGAAAGCAGAACAACCTACTTGTCGTAGTTGTTTAACACTCGTACCGCTACCTGTAACAGGACTATAGTTATCTTCTAAGTGACCATCCAAAGAAGCACCGAGGTCAGGTACGAAGATAGGTTCTAATCCAAAAGCGGTGACAATCTCTTTAATTTCTTGTAAGTCGCCTGGGGTAAAAGCAGAACCAGCCAAGATTGTGACTTGTTCGCTTCTGATCCCGCCTGCTTGGGGAATTTCCTTAACGATGCTTTCCACAGCAGTGGCAAAACCATCTTGCAATGCACCTTTAAAATCTGGTGTTGGTGCAAATATAACGGGGATGTGGTCTAATTCACGATGGCGATCGCGGATATCCTTCAAGAAGCGTTCAATATCATCGCCTCTGGTTTCTGTTAATCCAGTGGTACACAAACCGATAATTTCTGGCTTGGCCTTCTCAACCAACGTCAGAAGCGCCTGTTCCACATTCTCTTCGCCACCTAAAATCGTGGTTACTTCAGTCATGGCTGTAGTGGCTAGGGGAATCGCTTCCCGAAAATGCCGTACAAGCACAACCTTGGCGAAGGCGGTACACCCTTGAGAACCGTGGAATAGAGGTATCATTCCCTTTAATCCCAAAAAGGCGAGGGATGCACCTAAAGCTTGGCTTTGTTTGAGGGGATTAACTGCAACTGATTTTTCGGGAACAGTAACGATCGCCATCTAAAATACCTCTTCTATTGAAGCAGAGAACATCTCATCTGCTGACACAAAATTATTTAAAGTCCCGGCTTCTTCATCCCAAGGCGCAGGTTTGCGGATTTGATCCCAGATGGGGCTGTAGAGGGCTTCGTATAGCTCTCGTGCCATCTCTAACATTCCCACATACCCAGCATACGGATGATGACGTTCTTGGTTGATGTCGAGGAAAGGAATCCGCGCTTTCAAGGCTGTGTATTGGTTACGACCACCCGCAATCAACATATCAGCGTTAGTGTCTTTGACCAATCGCAACAACTCTTGAGCGTTGCCTTTTTCTAACATCATCCCTTCTGTACCGAGCAAGCGTTTGATTTTCGCCTTATCTTCCTCTGTACTCTTGCGGGTGCTAGTAGCCACAACTTCTATCCCCAAATCCTTAGCGGCGGAGATAATTGACCAACTCTTCACACCGCCAGTATACAGAACTACACGCTTACCCTTGAGTCGGGCGCGATAAGGAGCTAAAGCGATATCCAAAGCGGCTGTTTCTTCGGCAATTAGCTTTTCCGTGCGCTCTTGCAAATCAGGATCACCCAACTTAGCAGCCACATTCCGCAAACAACGATTTATATCATCAATCCCATAAAAAGACTCTTCAATGTAGGGAATCCCATATTGCTCCTCCATCTTTCTGGCCATATTGAGCAAAGCCCGCGAACAAATCATCACGTTCAACTTGGCACGGTGAGCGTAACGAATTTCTTCATAACGAGCATCACCCGTGATTTTGGATAGTACGCGGATACCTAATTTTTCAAATAAAGGCAGGACTCCCCACATTTCCCCGGCGATATTGTATTCGCCGATCAAGTTTATATCATAGGGGGTTGTGAACTCCGGTTCTGCTGTCCCGACAACATAATCTAATAAAGCTTCACCGCCAAAACGGTTCCCCAAATTCTTACTACCAATAAATCCCGGCGCAATCACCGGGACAACAGGAGTACCAATTTTTTCAGCCGCCGCCTTGCAAACAGCATTGATATCATCCCCAATCAAAGCCGTCACACAAGTAGCATAAACAAATACAGCCGTGGGATTATAACGCTGATGAATTTCTAAAATTGCCTTGTAGAGCTTCTTCTCACCACCGAAAATCACATCATTTTCAGTCATATCGGTAGTGAAACCCATCTTATAAAGCATAGGCCCAGAAGAAAGACTACCACGACTACCCCAAGAATTACCAGCACAGGCGATCGGGCCATGAACCAAATGCGCCGCATCAGTAATTGGAACCAGAGCAATCATCGCCCCATCAAAAGCACAACCACCTTGAGCCGCCCCAGGTTGCGCTTGTTGCGTACAAGACTTATTCTTCTTCTCGCCCTTCTTCTGCTGATTATGTTCGCATCCCGTCTCATTCAGCAGTTCATTAACCTTCTTTTGGGTATTCATCTCTCTTCCTCTGTGTTCTCCGCGCTACGCCAGTTCGCTCAAGTCGGGAAACCCGCCCACGCGACTGGCTCCTCTGTGGTTCGATAAAAAGCCAGTATTCTATTCTTGATAAGACTTAAGCAAGAACTCTCTCAAACCTTTATCTCTTCGTGTCCTTAGCGTCCTTTGCGGTTCGTTCTTAGTCTTGAAAAAAACAGTTAACAATAATCATGTATCAATTCACTAGACTTCTTTGCAAACTTTTCTTTGCGCGGTAGCGGCTTCCCTGCGGGAAGCCGCTACCGCGTCTATGCGCGAAACAAAAAATACTTATGCAAGAAATCTACCGATTACTGTTAACTGTTACAAAAACTTCCTGCAAAAATCTTCTCCATACCCGATACACAATTCCCCATGTGCATCAGTAATTCATTTCTATAACATCGACTTTTACAAGAAACTTAAAAGTATCGTTCACTACGAAGGATAAAAAATGTTTACCAGATTTTGGGGTGAGACATTTATATAACGACACAAATATATATTTAGAAATAGCCCCAAACCCCTATCTTCAGGCGAGATTGAAGATAATTAGCAAATATACCTTGTCACATCCTCACCACATTCATCAGCGAGGTAAGACAAAGCCCGAAAACGCAAACCAACAAACTCATCATAGAGAGGATTAAGCTTACATAAAGGTGGAATATGGAAACTCCGACCAAATAAACTAATATTTCGCTCAAAAGGACAACAGCAAGGAATTACCTGGCATATTAGATGAGCGAAGCGATTATTTTTAACTTGAATTCCGTCCACTAAACGACGTAAAGGATTAAGTACAGGAGACTTTTTATAGTTAGGTGGATGGAAATGAACGTGAGAGTGAGTGTGATTGATGCTTTCCATAATAGAGATGCTGAATCAAAAGATAGGTAGGTTGAAACTTGAGTATCTTTTATAGGAATTGGGGATGGGGAATTAAATATTCCCTAGTCCCCAGTTCCTAATCTTTAGCTGTTTTTAACAAACAAGCTTGGAGCGTAATTTCTAGCGAATCAAGTCGAAGGAGATATCGGTCTTACCAGTGATGTTGGTGTTACGATCCATTTCATCCAACAGAGTGTTAACAACCCAGTTGAGGATATTTAGACCACCTTGGTAGCCGAGGGTAGCATAGCGGTGTAAGTGGTGGCGATCGAACAGAGGATAACCAATCCGTACCATTGGGATCTTGGTATCGCGCCACAGGTACTTACCGTAGGAGTTACCGATGAAGAAGTCTACAGGCTCGGTGAACAACAAAGAGCGTAAGTGCCACAAGTCTTTTTGAATCCAAACAGTAGCTTCTTTACCGAAGGGACTAGCAGCGAGAATAGCTTCCATTTCTTTCTTGAAAGTTTCGTCGCCGTTGTTGCAGAGGATGTGTACAGGCTCTGCACCCATTTCTAACAAGAAGCTGGTGATGGAGATGATCAAGTCAGGATCGCCGTAGATAGCGAACTTCTTACCATGAATCCAAGCGTAGGAGTCAGTGATAGCATCAACTAAACGACCGCGTTCGATTTCCAACTCTTCAGGAATCGCTTTACCAGTCAATTCAGAGATAGCAGTCAAGAACTCGTCAGTACCTTTAACACCGAAGGGACGCAGAACTTGTGTTTCTTGCTTCCACTGGGTTTTAATGTATTCGCGGGTCTTGGGTGTGGTGTAAGCTTGGAGAGCAACTGTTGCCTTAGCGTTGATAGAATCAGCAGCATCTTCCAGCTTGGTACCACCTGGGTACATATCGAATTCGCCAGTGTTGGGTGAATCGAAGTAATCGCTGCTGTCAGACAGAATGGTGTAGTCAACACCCATAGCACCCAACATCCGCTTAACTTCGCGGTTGTTGCCTACATAGGTATCAAAACCAGGAATGATGTTGATTTTGCCATTGCTGGTAGCTGTCTTTTTGCCTTCTGTCAGGTTCAACAGAATTCCCTTCATCATGTTGTCGTAACCAGTGATGTGGGAACCTACGAAGCTGGGGGTGTGAGCAAAAGGTACTGGGAAATCTTGAGGAATAGAACCAGCATTCTTAGAGTTGGTGATGAACGCGCCTAAGTCATCACCGATAACTTCAGCCATACAGGTGGTGCAAACAGCAATCATCTTAGGCTTGTACAGTTGGTATGAAACTTGCATACCTTCAATCATGTTGTTCAAGCCACCGAATACTGCTGCGTCTTCTGTCATAGAAGAAGAAACTGCGGAGCAAGGCTCTTTATAGTGACGGCTGAGGTGTGTACGGAAGTAAGCCACACAACCTTGAGAACCTTGAACGAAGGGAAGAGTACCTTCAAAACCTAAAGCCGCGAACATTGCGCCTACAGGTTGACAACCTTTAGCGGGGTTAATGGTTAAAGCTTCACGAGCGAAGTTCTTTTCCCGGTAGTCCCAAGATTTTGTCCATTCAGAAACTCTTTCAACTTCTTCAGGAGGATGTGCGCCTTCAAAGTTCTTTCTCTTGTTTTCAAATAGCTCGGTGTATTCTGGCTGTTTGAATAGATCAACGTGGTCTACAATTCTGTCAGGATTCTGTGGCATTTGTCTGTCTCTCTACGCTTGCTGGTTGGTGTAGTAATTGAAGTGTTGGGAGAGCCTGGGGGGGTTCCGCTCCTCCCCTAGGGAGTCACGAGTGATGAATCATGAATAATGAATAAAAGTCTTCATCCAGCATTCAGCATTCACCATTCTTCCCTGGGTTCCTGGGGCTAAAAACCCCAGGCTATCCGTTTTATTCTTGGGAATGAATTAAGCAGCAGCCTTAGCTTTGGTAGCAGCTTTCTTCCAAGGTGCGCCAATCAAGCTCCAAGTTGGGCTGTTGAGTGCTAAGTCCATATCACGAGCGAAGATAGCAAATCCGTCATAACCGTGATAAGGGCCGGAGTAATCCCAAGAGTGCATTTGACGGAAGGGTAGACCCATCTTTTGGAAGGCGTACTTCTCTTTAATACCAGAAGCAATTAGGTCAGGCTTCTTAGCTTTAACGAATTCCTCGAATTCGTAGGCGGTAACGTCATCATAAATGATGGTGGCGTTATCGATATAGTGGGTGGTACGTTTGTAGTCGTCGTTGTGAGCGAATTCGTAGCCTGTACCGACAACTTTGATACCCAAGTCTTCAAAAGCGGGAACAACGTGACGAGGACGTAGACCACCTACGTACAACATTACGGTGTTACCTTCCAAGCGAGGACGATACTTTTCAAGTACCGCAGTCATCACTGGTGTGTACTTAGCGATGACCTTCTCAGCGTTTTCTTGAATCTTAGAGTCAAATTTAGCAGCAATTTGACGTAGAGATTCAGCAATCTTGGTGGGGCCGAAGAAGTTGAATTCCATCCAAGGCATACCGTATTGTTCTTCCAAACTACGGCAGATGTAGTTCATAGAACGGTAGCAGTGGATCAGAACTAACTTAGCAGCAGGGCCTTGAATCAACTCGTTGAGTGTACCGTCACCAGACCACTGAGCAACAACACGCAAGCCCATTTCTTCTAACAACATCCGGCTTGCCCAAGCATCACCACCGATGTTGTAGTCACCGATTAGAGCTACGTCGTATGGGCTTGGCTCGAAGTCGAGTGTATTGTTTTTCTTAGCCTTGTCAAATTCAGGGAAAATCCAGTCACGGATAGCGTCGTTAGCGATGTGGTGTCCTAAAGACTGAGATACACCACGGAAACCTTCGCAACGCAGGGGTACAACTGGCTTACCAATTTGCTTAGAAGCTTTTTTAGCTACAGCTTCGATGTCATCTCCGATTAGACCGATGGGACATTCAGATTGAATGGAAACACCACGGTTCAAGGGGAAGAGAACTTCTAGTTCTTCGATGATTTTGGTTAATTTTTTGTCACCACCGAATACGATGTCGCGTTCTTGGAAGTCGGAGGTGAAGTGCATGGTACCAAAGGAGTTGATACCTGTGATACCTACATAGTAGTTACGACGACCAGACCAAGACCAGTAACCGCATCCTACTGGGCCGTGGCTGATGTGGATCATGTCCTTAATAGGCCCCCAAACCACACCTTTAGAACCTGCGTAAGCACAACCACGAGCGGTCATTACACCAGGAATAGATTTGATGTTAGACTTAACGCCGCAATCGGACTTGCTTTCTTCGTGGACGTTGAGGTGTTTTTCGCGCTTTTTACGAGCTTTTTCGGGGTAAGCTTGCAGAACTTCTTTAATAAGTTCCTTATTTTCATCTACAAGATTCTTGTTTTCTGGAGGTGTCATAGTCTGCCTCGGTAACAGTTATGGATGGGGGAAAAGGGATGAGGGAGAGGAGAAGGATGAAGGTTGAAAGCTAAAGCTGGATGAAGAGATGATTTCAGGCTTTATACTTCGCACTTCAAACTTTCCTTATCTCCTAACAGGATTATCTATTTGGTAGCTTCTGCGGGCTTACCGATGATTTCTGCGTGCTTAGAATCATCATCGAGGATACCGTATTCAATCAACAGTGCTTCTAGTTCATCCATTTCAATTGGTGTAGGAATGGTGAGCTTGTCGTTGTTGATGATCTTCTTAGCTAACTCACGGTATTCGTTACCTTGGTTGCTGTCTGGTGCGTACTCGTTAACGGTCATCCGACGCAATTCTGCGTGTTGAACGATGTTGTCACGAGGTACGAAGTGAATCATTTGGGTGTTCAACCGTTTTGCCAAGGTTTCGATGAGTTCGTGTTCCCGGTCTGTTTTACGGCTGTTACAAATCAAACCACCCAAGCGTACACCACCGGAGTGAGCGTATTTCAAAATACCACGAGCGATGTTGTTTGCAGCGTACATCGCCATCATTTCACCAGAGGTAACGATGTAGATTTCTTGTGCTTTACCTTCACGGATAGGCATAGCGAAACCACCGCACACAACGTCACCCAATACGTCGTAGGAAACGAAGTCTAGGTCTTGGTAAGCACCGTTTTCTTCCAAGAAGTTAATAGCGGTGATGATACCACGACCAGCGCAACCTACACCGGGTTCTGGGCCACCAGATTCTACGCACTTAACGCCACGGAAACCGGTGAGCATTACTTCTTCGAGTTCTAGATCTTCTACTGCACCGCGTTCAGCAGCTAAGTGTAATACAGTGGTTTGTGCTTTGGCGTGCAACATCAAACGGGTGGAGTCAGCTTTGGGGTCGCAACCTACGATCATGATGCGTTGACCCATTTCTGCCATAGCTGCCAGGGTGTTTTGGGAGGTGGTGGATTTACCAATACCGCCTTTACCATAGAAAGCTATCTGTCTGATTTTTTCGTCAGTCATGGTTCTCTTTTCCTACAATTGGTTGGTTTAGTGGGTATGAGCGTTTGTTTGAGAATCTCACGCCTGTTGAGCTATGGCTGTGAGGGGTTTGTAGAACGATCGCTTAGGCACACGTCGGGGGCGATCGCTCTACAGCAAAATCAGTGGGTGTTGGTGTCATAATGATTCGGGGTTAAAATTTTGTTTAATCTTTGCCATTTGTGTTTTATGCAAATGACAAAGGAATTACACACTTTACAAATACGCCATAATCTGGAGAAACTGGGAACGCTAGGTAAGACTTGACTTAGCTATTAGTCAATAATCAATGCGTCAGTTCCATTACTTGTTCAAAATAGCTCCCTTCAAGCTGGAAACGCGATCTAACGCTGCTTTGGTATCTTCTGCTGATGCTCCACCTACAGCCATAGCATCAGTTAGGTGCTTGGCGATCGCATCAAAGTGTTGTTCCTGTAGACTCATACCTGTGTGTGTTTTGTCCATTGGGCGACCAGTGTATTGCTTTGGCCCCTCAAATATCAGAGAGAAGAAAGCAACTTGATGAGCGCGCTGTTTCGCCATATCTGTGTTAGCGAAAAATGGTTTGAGAGTGTTGTCTGCTAAGATGCGTTTGTGTAAATCATCAACTATTTTCTCAATAGTCGGTTGTCCGCCGAGTTTGTCATACAATGTTGCACTCATATCCTTTTCCTTTGAAGCGTGTTGGATATTGAAATTGCAGGTAGGCGTTGAATATCTTTGCCTATGTGCTGTTAGCTGTTTGTTGTCAGTAGGAATAAAACATTGATGAGAGAACAATTGTATCGGTCAAATCCTACTTTCTGTTCTTGGCTGTTGCACATTAGGGTGTATTTATACTGTGGGTAAAACTAAGAGCTATAGCTCAACTGCTTGTACTACGATGTCTTTGCTGATGCGATCGCGCAGTCTCGATTCAATCGCTATCTTTAAGGTGGCGGTGCTGCTAGAACAAGAACCACAAGCACCTTTGAGGATGACTTTAACTGTATTTCCTTCTATGTCGTACAGTTCTACATCTCCACCATCAGCAATGAGGACGGGTCTTACTTCTTCGTCGAGAACTTTTTGAATTAAGGCAATCTTTTGGACGTTGGTCAGTGGTCTTGTGGCTGTAGCTATCTGACCAGAGTTAAGAATTTCTGCTGACTTTATGCCGTTATTTGCGTTTTTACTGGTTGTGGCGACTTCCTGCTCTACATCTTTAATAATATCATCAATTTTTGTTAAACAGGAACCGCATCCGCCACCAGCTTTGACATAATTTGTTACCTGCTCCGCAGTAGTAAGATTATTTTCTTTCACTACGCGACGAATTTTTGTATCAGTAATACCAAAGCAGGAGCAAATTAAAACGCCTTCGTCATCATCGTCATGGGCAGCTAGAGGAATGCCACGATAGTTATAAATTGCGGCTTCTAAGGCTTCTTGACCCATAACTGAGCAGTGCATTTTGGCTTCGGGTAAACCGCCGAGGTAATTGGCAATATCTTTATTAGATACCTTCAGGGCTTCATCTAAAGTTAAACCCTTAACCATTTCGGTCAATGCACTAGAAGAAGCGATCGCACTGGTACAGCCAAAGGTTTGGAAACGTGCATCGAGAATCTTATCAGATTCCACTTCGACTTTTAGGTGCAGTCTCAAAGCATCGCCGCAAGAAATACTGCCGACTTCTCCTGTTGCAACCTTAACTCCAGGTTCGCTGGTTTCTTCAATCGTTCCCTGATTCTTGGGATCGTAAAACAGTTCTAATACTTTATCTGTGTAGTCCCACATATTAAATTCCGAATGCTGAGTGGAGAGAGGTGACAGGTGAGCCACTGCGGTGGACGGGTTTCCCGGCATAAAGCAAGTGGCGAACCCGAAGGGTGATAGGTGACAGGTGAGACCACTGCGGTGGACGGGTTTCCCGGCATAAAGCAAGTGGCGAACCCGAAGGGTGACAGGCTATAGAAACTATCTGTAACCTGTTCCCTGTAACCTATTCCCTAATTAACGATGTGCCAATGTTTGTTCTTGAGATTGCAACCAACCTGCGTCGTCGTTTTTGAATGGCGACAGAGCGCGGAGACGTTCTACAATGTCGGGCATGACTTCAATGACGCGATCAATTTCAGCGTCGGTGGTGTAGCGAGAAAGACTGAAGCGAATGGAACCATGTAAGGTTGTGTATGGTAAACCCATTGCCCGCAGAACGTGGGATGGTTCGAGTGAACCGGAGGTGCAAGCGGAACCAGATGAGGCACAGATACCGTGTTTATTTAACAAAAGTAGGATTGCTTCACCTTCGATATATTTAAAACCGATGTTGGTGGTGTTGGGCAATCTATTTTTGGGATCGCCGTTAACTTCACAATCAGGGATTTTAGCGAGGAGAGTTTGTTCCAGGCGATCGCGCAACTTTCTTTCTCTGGTAGTTGCTTCTTCTAAATGCAGCAATTCCAATTCGGCTGCTTTACCCAAACCAACGATACCCGGAACATTCTCTGTACCCGCGCGGCGACCGCGTTCTTGGTGTCCACCAATCAACAGGGGACGGAATCTCACGCCCCGGCGCACATACAACGCGCCAATACCTTTGGGTGCGTGAATCTTATGACCAGACATAGTTAACATATCTACTGTACTGGTCTTCATGTTCAGGGGAATTTTACCCACTGCTTGCACTGCATCGACATGGAACAGTGCGCCGCGTTCTTTGACACGTAATCCAATCTGCTCAATCGGGAAAATCGTACCTGTTTCGTTGTTAGCATACATGATGCTTACCAAGGCGGTGTTCCCAGTCAGCGAGGCTTCTAATTCATCTAAATCCAACTGCCCCTGACTATTCACCGAAAGATAAGTAACACTATAACCTTGGGTTTCTAGTTGTTTGCAGACATTCAGCACCGCCGGATGTTCTACCTGGGTGGTGATGATGTGGCGTTTTTCTGGCTGGGCTAACAAAGCGGCGCGAATGGCTGCGTTATCTCCCTCGGTTCCACAACTCGTAAAAACAATTTCTGATTCATCTGCACCGAGGAGGGCGGCTAGTTGTTCCCTGGCTGTTTTCACTGCTTTACCCAGTTGCCCGCCAAAGGTGTGCATACTTGAGGGGTTGGCGTAATATTCGGTTAAATAGGGCATCATTGCCTCTAAAACCTGTGGGTCTACCTTAGTAGTCGCATTATTATCTAGATAAATGACGCTCATTCTTATTTATACCCCTAATATTTCACCCTGATGCTTTTGCATTTGTTCAGAGAACTTCTGAGAATAACAGTCAAACCAACGTTCCCAATAATCTTGTTTTTTTGTTAATTTCCCGACAACGCGGTTATATTTAGCAAACCAGCTTTCCCAATAATCGTTTGTCTCTTTAACGCAACCATCACAGGTTGGGCAACCAGCTTTGCATTGAGGCACGGAGTAAATAGTGCCAACGCAGTTTGTGCAAAGTTCAGGATCAATCCAGTAGCTTGAGCCTTCTACTTTTTTAATTGCTCCGGTGGGGCATACAGAATCACAGAGATTGCAAGAAATACACTGGCTGGTAATCTTATAAGCCATGATTATTCTCCTTGCGAATGATGGGAGTGGGGAGTTGTGAGTAGGGAGTGGGAGAGGTGATAGGTGAGAGGTGACAGGCGACAGGAGATAGAAAATTATCTGTAATCTATTTCCTGTAACCTGTAACCTGTTCCCTGTAACCTATTCCCTATTCCCGATTCCCTAATTCTTTGACGTACTGTTCGTAAAACTCTAAAGCAACTTTCTCGATTACGTCGTAAGCTTCAACGGTCTGTATGCCAGCTTCGTGCAATTTTTCTTTGGGACAGTTGCCAATCTTAGAAACCAATACTGCTTTACAATCTGCAATTGTCTTCATGATATTCTCTGCGGTGGCAGCTTCACCGTATCCACCTTGACAATATTGATCAATCTTGCGGTGACTAACGAAACGAACTTCGCTACCATCAACTTCGTAAACTTGGAATTCTTTGACATGACCGAAGTGTTGGTTAACTAATCCGCCGCCTTTGGTTGCCACTGCAACTAAGATTTTAGGATTGTTGGCACTTTGCTGCTTGCCGGCTTTTGCCTTTTCTTTGGCTGCTTTAATTTCTTCTCTAAATTTCTCAATACCTTCGTGAACTTCTTGGCGCTTGCTGAAGTCGTACTCTGGAGCCATTTCCAAGAAATTCTCTTTGGTGAATTCTTGGCTGCGGTCTTCACCCAACAAACCAATCGCATCTGCACGGCATTGACGGCAGTGGCGCATCATTTTCATGTTGCCAGCACACTGGTCTTGAACTGATTTGAGTTCTTTTTGTGAAGGGCCTCGCTGACCTGTTAAGCCGAAGTGTGTACCGTGTTCTGGTGCAGAAATCAAAGGCATGATGTTGTGCAAGAATGCACCACGCTCACGAATTGCTTTGTTGACTTCAACTAGGTGCTGGTCGTTGATTCCGGGAATCATCACGGAGTTGACCTTGCACAGAATATCGGCTTCTCTCAGAGCTTGTAAACCTTCTAACTGCTTTTCGAGCAGAATTTTGGCTCCTTCAACACCTCTGTAACGTCTGCGCTTATAGTGAACCCATGAGTAAATCTGCGCGCCGATTTCTGGGTCGATGGTATTTAGGGTGATAGTAACGTGATCTATATTTAATTGTTTAATGCGATCGATGTATTCAGTTAGCATCAAACCATTAGTTGATAAGCAAAGCTTAATATCTGGTGCTTTGTCTGCAATCAACTCAAAGGTGCGGAATGTTTTGTCTGGGTTGGCTAGAGGGTCGCCAGGGCCAGCGATTCCCAAAACTGTCATTTGGGGAATTTTGCCTGCGATAACCAACGCTTTGTGTGCTGCTTCTTCCGGTGTCAGTAACTCGCTCACTACACCAGGGCGACTTTCGTTGGCGCAGTCATATTTGCGGTTGCAATAGTTGCATTGAATGTTGCAAGCGGGTGCAACTGCAACGTGCATTCTCGCGTAATGGTGGTGAGCTTCTTCGCTGTAGCAGGGATGTTTAGCAATACGTTCTTGGAGCTTTTCGTCCATTTCCACGGTGGCGCTGCTTTTGCTGTCGCATCCGCAACCACCAGATTTTGCTTGGGTAGGTGTCGATTCAGTAACGGAGGAGTCTGTAACCTGTGGTGTCATTGAATTTCGCAAATGTCGGTGGACTAAGCTGCCACTGTGGGAGATGCTGTTGCTATTTTATTTGCCCTAGTAGAATGGAAGTCACGGCTATCACACTGCCCGCAGGAGTGCATCCTTTGGTTGTAGCAAAGCCACTGGTTGGGCAACTTCGCTGATGATGGCAGGCTATGAATCCTTGTGTTTCGGCTGGTGTGTGTCAACTTTGAGGTTTTGGGTAGAGTTGGTGTGTACAGCCGCGACTTCGATTCACCGAGGCATGGTGCTATCTCATCCCTCCACTCACTTTTGGCTCGTTGTTTTGTTTCGAGTCATTGGTGATTGGCGATATATGATTTATAGCAGCCGTTTTTTAGCTCGACTGGAGTTACATTTGGATAGAATTTATTGGATTTATTAGATTTGTACTCAAATCTGCAAACCTTGATATTGAGCTATAAAAAAGTTTATAAATTTTATTTTCGGGTAGGGGTTCTAGTATTTTTAGGTCAGGGTTCTTGTATTTTTAGAGTGGGGTTTAGGATTTCTTTGTACTCAGCTATAACCCAATCTCAGCAATGCTTTGAAGCTATTTGCTGCTGATTTGGGGATACAAAAAGTTGTACTCAACTATCCCTTAAATCCTGCCAAAAAGCTCGACGGCTAAAGGATTTAGGGGGAAAAACTGGAGCAGATTCGTTGGTACTACTCCAGATACGTGCGAAATTCAATTCTGTATACAACATATCATTTTTTTTTAGAGAAAAATGTAATTCACATTTTCTTAAGTTTTCTAAGTTTAATGAGATTAAATCGCACTGAAGAGTATGCTATTGTTAGGTTTCAAGTTTTTGGAAAGTGTCAAAATTAATGAATATAATTTGCAAAAATTAATTTTTTTATATAAAAAGTAAAATATTTTGATATTCAAAAAGCAGCATATCTAACAGATAGCATAAAAAGTTAATTACGTCACAAAGCGGGGGCGATCGCTACACTAAAGATATAGGCAAGCAATACAGGGTTACAGGAGGAATGCTATGAAGGCAGTCATTATCCGAGGCTATGGAACCACTGATGTTTTGCAGTATGAAGATTGGAAGCAGCCGCAAATCAAGCCTGACCAATTACTAGTGAAAGTCCACGCCAGCAGCGTTAACCCCGTTGATTGGAAGATTCGTAAGGGTATGTTGAGTGTGTTGACTGGTAGAAGTTTCCCATTGATTTTGGGGTTTGATGTGGCGGGAGAAGTGGTAAGTGTTGGTTCCCAAGTCACTCGCTTTCAACCTGGAGATGCGATTTACGGTAGCACTAGCTTTCCTGGCGGTGCTTATGCAGAATTTGCAGCAATTCCAGAAAAGGTGGCAGCACTCAAACCAACAAATTTGAGCTATGAAGAAGCAGCCACCGTACCTTTAGCAGCGCTGACGGCTTTGCAAGCTTTACGTGATTTGGGAAATATGCAAGCTGGACAGACAGTTTTGATTAATGGTGCTGCGGGTGGCGTGGGTATATTTGCAGTGCAAATTGCTAAGGCTTTGGGGACGGAAGTAACGGGAGTTTGCAGTACCAAAAATCTAGATTTTGTTAAATCTTTAGGCGCAGACCGCGTTGTTGATTATACGCAGCAAGATTTCACCACAGAGGCAATAAAGTATGACATTATTTTTGATACAGTTGCCAAACGAGCATTTTCTACCTGTAGAGAAGTGCTGACACCAAATGGAGTTTATGTAACAACTTTGCCTAGCCCAGAAGTTTTAATACAGGGTTTTTTAACAACGTTTTTACCTGGTCAAAAAGCGAAATTAGTAGTTGAAAGACCAAATAGCCAAGACTTGATTTATTTAAAAGACTTGATTGAGGCTGGTAAAATTCGCACAGTCATTGACCGGACTTTTCCACTACAAGAATTAGCTGCGGCTCATGCTTATAGTGAGAGTGAACGAGCGGTTGGTAAAATTGCGATCGCCATAGCAGGTGACAGGTGACAGTTGCTATAACTATTTCTGTTTAGGAATGACAGTTCTGATGCCACTTTTCGCACAGGGCGTGTCGCCTTTGTAACGGGGAATGATATGAATGCTGGCGTGCATAATATTTTGCCCAGCTTCTCGGTTAATGTTCATCCCGACATTAAAGCCATCGGGGGCAAATTCTGCTTTGAGAATTTCTTGTACTTTGTTCACCATCAACCAACAAGCTGATTGTTCTTTGAATGGGAGTTCAAAATAATTACTTACATGACGTTTAGGAATGACTAAAATATGACCTTTACTGATAGGATAGCCGTCAAATATAGCGTATGCTGTTGCTGATTCTGTTAATAATTTGAGATTTTTGTGGGGGTTGCAAAATATACAGTAATTCGAGGAATTGCGCTGACGATTGTAATGAACATACTGGTATATTTCTCGACTCTCATCTAGAAAGATTGAAGAAAATGGAAGTTTAACATTACATTGGTATGTAGGCTTTTTATGGACATAGTGTTCTCGAAAGCCTTCTTTTTTGATATCCCTTCTGACAGTAAAATAAGCTTTACCACCTGGTTTTAATAAATGTGCTACTGCCATCAGCACATTAGCTTGTTCTTCAGGGAATAAGACATTTAAAACATAAAAGCAAATTATAGTGTCAAATTTATCAGTAGGATATTGGGGAAAGTAATAGGGATCATAACCTGTGATATCAAAGCCTTTTTGACGTAATAATTTAACATCATTACCAAGACCACAACCAAAATCTAGGATTTTACCTTGCAGAAAGTTTTGATTTAGTAAAAACTTTGCGGGAAATGAGAGGTAAGTTCTGTCTATTGCTGTGAGATGGCTGAATTGATTTTTTTGCTGTTTCATGGAATTTGGGTGCTGTTTCCCTGTCTTCAGCCGCATCTCGTTTTCAGCAAACAGTGAATTGCTACTGTTTCGGGTAAGTATAGTTAATTATTGTCTTCATTTTGGTTAGGCGATCGCATCAGGGTCAACACCGAGTTCGCGTAACTTAGCTGCTAATCTTTCAGCACGTTGGCGTTCTTGTTGGGCTTGTTCACTACTCCACAACAGCAGATTTCCTTCGCTATCCCACCACCTCAGCCAGTTTATAGTTTGGCAGAGTCTTTCACCTTGCCAAATTCCCAGAAATAACTCTAATTCAGGAATCCAAAAACGGCCATTTGCATCTGCTGACTGTAAAGTATATTGTTCATTTTGCCAGATGCGTACTTCTAAACTTGGTACGTATGGGTCGTAAGTGACATAAGTTGGAACCTGGAGAATTTTTTCGTAAAAATAAAGTTTACCGTAGGGTGGCGTTGAGCGAATAGATAATTCTCCACCTTCGGTTTCTGAGAGAAATTCCATTACCACAGCCACAGCATCACCTTCTAAATTGGGGGTGTAGCTACGACGAATAACATCGGCGGCTAGAGGTTGCACTTGCGGGACGTAAAACCAGTCAGGTGCTTTGACGACAATTTTTTTGTTAATTGTAGCGACTAGACCAAAATTAGAGCCTATAAGCATTTGGGGTTGGATGCGTCCGTTAGCACCCAAAGCATCGGTAAGTGCTGCGGCGAGAGTTGGTTGCTGAATATTTTCCACTGGGTCGTCAGATAAAATAAAGTCGGCTGGAAGTGGTTCCCAACTGACATTAGGTTTTTTTTGACTGGGTTGAATTTGTAGAACCATAGAAATATTTTTTTACTGCTCTGGTGATGTCTGCTTTGCTGCTTGCTGAACTTGTGCAACATCTAAATCTAAAGCCTGTGCTATCTGTTCCACAGTCAAACCCAATGCTAACAGTTTAGGTACAGCATCTAATTTTGCTTCTAAACGTCCTTTCTCTTTACCTTCTTGTTCAGCTTCTTGATAAACTCGTGTTTGCTTTAACTCACTTAACCCAAACATTGCTTCTATCTCCTCTCGACTGATGTTAGGCAATTTGTAAACTAGGATTGTCTCTATTAATTCTAGTAGTTGTTTTTGTGGAAGTTGCGAATTTACTGCTTGCTTGGTGCGGTTGATTAATTGTTTGGCGGTGGAAATGGCTGTCTCTTTATCTTCAATTATTAATTTGATGGTAGCGATACCTATGGGCAGTGATGCAATTTCAGCTAATTCATCTAAGTAGATTATACTGATGCGATCGCTATTAAAAAACTCATAGCAATCTTGGCGTTCACCAATATCTATGTTTCGGCTAGGATAAATCACCACGCCTCGCCAAGAGTTTGGGCGTTTATTTTGGCGTAAGTACAAAAAGATTTCTGACAACAGGCGCAAGTAAATATCTGAGTCAGGTTGAAATTGAACTTCGACAAAATAAATTAGGCTTTGTTCATCTTGGGTTGGCAGAAATACACCATCAATTCTAAAGGCTGTTTGTTTGATTTCAACTGAAGAAAATTGATAGGTATTTGCAGTTTCGGGAGGGTTGCCAATTAATTCAAAGAAAATGCTGGGTAATTCTTGAAATAGGCGATAAAAGATGCTGTCTGTTTTCACTCTGGTTGTTGTAGCATAAGCGGAAACTGTAGCAATTTTATCACTGAGATTAACTTATCCTAAGTTAGGCAATAGCTACTAAAACTGGTGGATATACTCGTAATTAACGTATAAGCAGACATGAGTATGATATTTGAATGGGTTGCCACTTGGATAGCAACAAAAACAGCAGGCTTTTTGGTGAAAACAATCATCAACGAAGAGTTTGTCAAAGATTTCGTCAAAGACTATACTAAAGATTTTTTCAAAAATACTTTTAATATTGCTCTAACTGAACGTTTCAAGCAAGAACCGCTTCAGAAAGCTGCTGTTATGGCAGTTACAGAATATTTAGAACTAATGCAGCAGGATTTAGATGACAGTGAACTTCCTGAAGATGAAATTAAAAAATATACCCCAAGACTAAAGCAATTTTTAAAGAACTCACAAGTTAAAGAAATTTTAGGTAATGCCTTTCAGAATGACTGTCAGACTGTAGACACAAAAAGATTAGAAGAAATTTGGTATGAGCTTAATTCATCCTACCCGTTACCAGATGATTTTAATTGGAAACGGGTAGGTAAGAAATATGTGCAGAAGGTTAAAAATATTATTCATGAATTACCAGAACTCAGAGAAACTTTTGATTCTAAAAATCTAGAACAAACCAAGGGATATACAAAAGAAATAGCGGGTATTATTCCTGAGTTTGATTTACAACAATATCAAGAATCCATCCGCGAACGCTACGGCAATCTGAAGTTAGATAGTTTAGACACTAGCGGTTATGCCTATAACGAACTGAAGTTATGGCGAATGTTTATTGCTCAAAATGTGCGGGAGGTGCATCAAGTTTTGCACCAAGTTCATGAACTGCCAAAAGAACATTTAAAAAGATTGCGGGAGAGTGACCAAATAGAAGCAGAAATTCAAGCAGAGGAATTAGAACGTTATAAACGAGTTTATTTAGAGCAACCGATACGTTCTGTATTAGATGTTGTTAATGACAAGACGACTTATAAATATATTGTAATTTTGGGTGATCCTGGTTCGGGTAAGTCTACATTATTGCAATATTTAACTTTGAATTGGGCAGAATCACCAGTAGATAATGTTATCTCATTACCAATACCGTTGCTAATTGAGTTACGCACTTATATGCGACGACGCGAGGATAAAGAATGTCATAATTTTTTAGAATTTTTCCATAAATGTAGCGGAGTAGTTACCCACTTAAATCAACATAAAATTCACGAACAGTTAAAAGCTGGTAACGCTGTCGTGATGTTTGATGGTTTAGATGAAGTATTTGATCATGGTAAGCGAGAGGATGTGATTACTGATATTCATCGCTTTACTAATGACTATCCTAATGTCCAGGTGATTGTAACTTCTCGTAAAATTGGCTATAAAATGCAACGCTTACGCGATGCTGAGTTTCACCATTTTGAATTGCAAGATTTGGACTCAGAACAAATTCAAAATTTTATTCACCGTTGGCATGAATTAACTTTTAGTGATGAAGCGGATAAAATTAGAAAACGGGAAAGGCTGCAAAGAGGAATTGAGAATTCCAAAGCTATTACTGAACTAGCAGGAAATCCTCTGCTGTTGACGATGATGGCAATTCTCAATCGTAATCAGGAATTGCCTAGAGATAGAGTTACGCTTTACGAACAAGCATCACGAGTACTATTACATCAATGGGATGTAGAAGCAAAATTACTCAGATTTTCTGATATAGATCCTTACACAATTGACTTGAAAGATAAACAGGCAATGTTACGCCAGGTTGCTTATAAAATGCAGGCAGCAGAGACAGGTTTAGCAGGGAACCTAATTAGTAAAGATGAGTTAGAAGAAACTTTAATTAGCTATTTACGAGAACGGAGAGTTACCTCAGAAATAAAAATAGCACGCTTGCTGATTGAGCAATTAAGGGAGCGCAACTTTATTTTATGTTTCTTGGGTGCTGATTATTATGCTTTTGTGCATCGGACATTTTTAGAGTATTTTTGTGCATGGGAGTTTGTTAAGCAGTTTGAGAAAAGAGGAACTGCAAATGGTTTAACTATAGAAGCAATAAAAACAGATGTTTTTGGCAAACACTGGCAAGATGAAAAGTGGCATGAAGTATTACTGCTAATTGCTGGGATGATTGAGGAAGAATTTGTTGGCGACATTATTGATTATTTAATGTCGCTGGATGGTGAAGAGGAAAAGTTTATTAATCTGTTTTTAGCAGCTAAGTGTCTTACAGAAGTAAGAAATTGCTCAGTAATTAAGTCAGTTGATAAGTTACTCAACAGATTAAAAAACTTAACTCAATATGACCTTTGGTATTATTACGACTCTGGGCGGAATCACAAAGAAACTCAGTTAGTTCGAGAAATTCGCACTCAAGCAGTTATTGCAATTACTTCGACTTGGCAAGATTCAGCTAAAACTCTGCTGCGCCAATGGGCGACTGCGAATAAAGATTCGGATGTGCGAGATACAGCAGTGGAACAATTAGCTCAAGTTTACAAAGATGACCCCGACACCAAAACTCTGTTGCGTCAACTGGCGAGTGCGGATGAAGATTCCTATGTGCGATGGACAGCAGTGGAACAATTAGCTCAAGTTTACAAGGAAGACCCTGATACCAAAACTCTCCTGCGCGAACTGGCGAGTGCGGATAAAGATTCCTATGTTCGACAGACAGCAGTGCAACAACTAGCTCAAGTTTACAAAGATGACCCCGATACTAAAACTCTGCTGCACGAACGGGTGAGTGCAGATAAAGATTCGGTTGTACAAATGATAGCAGTGCGACAATTAGCTCAAGCTTACAAGGATGACCCCGACACCAAAACTCTCCTGTGTCAACTGGTGAGTGCGGATAAAGATTCGATTGTGCAAGCGACAGCAGTGCGACAATTAGCTCAAGCTTACAAGGATGACCCCGACACCAAAACTCTCCTGTGTCAACTGGCGAGTGCGGATAAAGATTCGATTGTGCAAATGACAGCAGTGCGACAATTAGCTCAAGCTTACAAGGATGACCCCGATACCAAAACTTTTCTACAAGAACTGGTGAATGCAGATAAAAATTCCTATGTGCGAAGGACAGCAGTGCAACAATTAGCTCAAGTTTACAAGGAAGACCCCGATACCAAAACTCTGTTGCGCCAACTGGCGAGTGCGGATAAAGATTCGGTTGTGCAACAGACAGCAGTGGAACAATTAGCTCAAGTTTACAAGGAAGACCCCGACACCAAAACTCTCCTGCACCAACTGGCGAGTGCGGATGAAGATTCGGTTGTGCAAGCGACAGCAGTGCAACAATTAGCTCAAGTTTACAAGGAAGACCCCGATACCAAAACTCTGTTGCGCCAACTGGCGAGTGCGGATGAAGATTCTGATGTGCGAGGGACAGCAGTGCAACAATTAGCTCAAGTTTACAAATATCAGTCTGAACTGTTTGATGTTTACTACAACTGTGCTAAAGATGACCTCTTTGAAGGTAAACATGAATCGTATAACCCAAACCCTCGGCGCGTTGCATTGGAGATAATTTTTAAGCAATTTCCTCAGCATCCCAAAACTTTACCACTGTTGCGCGATCGCGCCGAAAATGACCCAGATGAGCAAGTAAGGGAATATGCTCAAAAACAGTTGAAACGGTGGCAAGGGTGAACATAAACTGAGGTTATGCCCAAGAAAATTAGAGAACTCAAAAGGTTATTGCTGCAAGCAGGGTTTACTTATCAACCTGCCAAAGGTAGTCATAGTAAATGGATACATCCGCTATTGCCTCAAGCTATCATCATCGCTGGTAAAGATGGTAGCGATGCTAAACCTTATTTAGAAAAGCAAGTTAATGAAGCACTTGCAGAATTAGAGAAAATAGAAAAAGCGGAGGAGACAGAAGAATGAAATACACAATTATTATTCAATGGTCAGATGAAGACAAATGTTATGTGGTTTTGTTGCCTGAATTTACTAATGTAATGCAGCCTTGTACACACGGGGATTCTTACGAGGAAGCTTTAAAAAATGCTCAGGAAGTTTTAGAAATGCTCATTGAATCTGCTTTGGCAGATGGCGAAACTTTACCAGAGCCTCAAACTTTAGGCAAGCCATTAAAAGTAGCATAATAAAATTAAACAGGTAAATTCATGACTACATCCATAAATACAGCCAAAGTCTACGACGAAATTGTTGACTTTATTGCGGCTGGGACTACTCCCGAAAGTGTTGTGAAGTCTCAGCTTTCAGATAGTACAAAAGAGCGTTTAGAATATTTGGTTTATCAACACAAAATGGGCAAACTCACACCAGAGGAAAAGAAGGAGTTAGATCATTTCCTCACGTTAGAACATATTATGACCTTAGCAAAAGCAAAAGCACATCAATACCTTAAGGCGGAGTAAGTTTTTCCAGTGTCTATTCCTTAAATTAATGCAGAACTGCGGCGTTTAGTTGCTCGTCGCGCTGATCATATTTGCGAATATTGTCTTGTTTCTGAAGCCGATAGGTCATCAGGTTGTCAAGTTGACCATATCATCAGTGTGAAACACGGCGGTGCAACAACAGCAGATAATCTTTGCTATGCCTGTATATTCTGCAACTTGCAAAAAGGGACGGATTTAGGTTCAATTAATTGGCAGACTGGTGAACTTGTACGATTTTTTAACCCCCGTCGAGACTTTTGGGGAGAGCATTTTTGGTTAGATGAGGCTTTGATTCAACCGCTAACAGAAATTGGAGAAGTAACAGCCCGCATTTTCGATTTTAATGTCGATGAAAGAGTAATTGAAAGACAAGCTTTGATTTTATCTGGTCAGTATCCCTCAGCATCGGCGTTAAAACGGATAAATAAGTAGGGTAATTGTGTGCTTTTACGCTCACCAATGGGAATTATATACTTAGCAAATATTGCTACTTAACCCTCGCGTTACATTGGTGATTCTACTATGTCCTATCAAAATATTACCGCTTCCCTTTCGCCAGCAGATATCCAAGAAATTAAAGCTTCACTCCAGACTATCCATGCAAAACTCCCTTTTCTGGTTACTCTCAGCGCGGAAGAACGGCGCAAGATGGTCAAGATGGGTGATAAAAGTCTGGCTTTTGTAAATAATAGTGCTACTGCTGCTCAGTCTAACCGTAATATTCTGCCGGCTACTTTTAACGTTGAAGAGTTGGTACAAGATTATCAGTTAGCGATCGCACTTACTGAAGTATTAATTTCCATGCGGCAACTCACTGAACAAGTAGATGATACTTTACTGGCAGTCGGTAGTGAAGCTATGTCCAGCAGTTTAACTGTCTATAATTACGTTAAGACAGCATCAAAAACTACTCCCGGCTTAAAAACTCTAGCTGAACAATTAGGCGAACGCTTCAAAGCTATCAAAGGTAGACCAAATAAAGTTGCTTCTGATTCATGAGCAATTAATCCTCATTAATGAGTATTTGAGCCTCTTTAATGAGCCTTTGAACTCCTTTAATGAGCCTTTGAACTCCTTTAATGAACCTTTGAGCTTCTTTAATGAGCCTTTGAACTCCTTTAATGAACCTTTGAGCTTCTTTAATGAGGCTTGGAACTCCTTTAATGAACCTTTGAGCTTCTTTAATGAGGTTCAGAACTCCTTTAATGAACTTTTGAGCTTCATTAATGAGGCTTGGAACTCCTTTAATGAACCTTTGAGCTTCTTTAATGAGGTTTGGATGATTAGTTATAGTTGAGTGTATCTGTGCAGAAACCGTAAAAACACTCTCCCCTGCACCCTTGCACCCCTGCTCCCCTGCGGCTTTAATGATACACCGCTTCCCGAACACGATATTAATCGAATCACATAAAAAAAGGTGGGTCTTTCCCACCTTGATGTCTTACTCTCCAGGAAACGAAAACTTATTTACGGCTACCTAACCACTTAGCAGCTGCTATCCCAAGAATTCCTGCGACTACAGGGTTGCTGAGGAACTTGATAATACCTGGTTGCTCTGCTAACACTTCGCGGAAAACATCTGGGTGGTTGTGATAAGCAAAGGATGCAAGTTTGCTCACATCATCAGCATTCATCCGGCTGGCGTGATGAGTGGAAAGACCTAATTGTTGCTCTAAGTTACGCTCATCTAAGCCTCTACCTTTCAAGTGTTTGAAAAAGGCGCGCGCTACATCATCTCGCTCATTAGGTTTAATTTGTGCGATCGCTTTTTGTAATTCCGGTTCCATTTGGCTGGAAGGAATGCGGTCTGGATGAATAGATCGACCAAATAACTGGCGACGTTGATCTGTTGTTGTTCTTTGAGCAAAATCGTCAAAATTCTCGTATTGAGTAGCTGCATCAGTTGATGGATCATCCAATGATTCAACATCACCTTGAGCTAAATCTTTCATTACTTGCCGTCTGTATTCTTCACTAGTAGACACTGTTTTTCTCCTAATTTCTTGAATCTTTAGTTTTCAATTTCATCAAACTGGTATAGCAATAGCCGGATAAATTAGAACAAGGACACTCAGTGGTTTCAAAAAGGCTATTTTTTATTGCCTATTACCTGTTCCCTATTCCCTAATTAGCTATACTTCACCTGCTGAGACTGAACATCGTATTGAGTTGTCAAAATTAACTTTTTGTCAGGGCCGTAAACCAAAACAGTTAAATCTTGATTAGGGAAGTTTTTGTGAAAGCCTTGAACTAATGATTTAGCTAAAGGTTTAACTTCAGTAGGACGAACATCACGAGAAATTACTACGCCTAATTTGTTGTTATCTCGAACAAAGGCATCCTTAATTAATCCTTGGGATGTTTGCACAACCCAGTCACCAAAAGTTTGTCCGCCTGGAGTATTACCTCTTTCTAATTGGCTATAAGCTACATCTCTGCCAATTAAAGACGGGGTATTTGTGCGGTCAGCTTGGCTGACTGTAGCACCACCACAAGCAGTAGTTACAGTTAGCACCACAATTAAAACAAAGGCGATCGCAACTTTACGAATCTGCTCGAAAAGCGTCATTTTTTCGCTCCTAAATCTGCAACAATTTAAATACTTTAAATTCTTTGTATTTCTTAGCTAGTTAAATAAAATATAAGTTGTCTTTAAGCTCAAAATTCATTATTTATCTAGCTAAGTAAACTAGAAATGTAGAGGCGCGATATTTCACGTCTCTACAGTCAGAACCTGTGTTATCTGTTAGCCTAGCTTAATTCCGAAAGAAAAAGAGTAAATCAAGGATGTAAGTCAAATTTCGAGATTGACTGTTTCACCAAATCAAGATTATTTCCTTTTAGGTTTAGAGACTAAACAATTATTACTTAGTCAATCTTTTTCTTTACTGAATCTTTCACATCTTCTATGCCTTGGCGAACTTCGCTTTCAGCTTGTTTGGCTTTACCTTCAGCTTTATCTTCTGGATCGCCAGTTATATTACCCAGAGCTTCTTGAGCTTTACCTTCAATATTTTTGCCAGTAGCTTTTGCACGATCTTCTATGCTCATTTTATTCTCCTAATCTTATATAAATCTAAGTTTCAAAGCTATTAATTGCTTTGATTTCTTGATTCTTACTATTACAACTTATCTTAAGATTTTTATTCTTGCCTTCCGCCACAGGATATATTAGCTGTCTCTATACAAAGAAAGATAATACAATCAAGCTAATATAGCAGTCCTAAATCATTTGTGAAATTTATATCTATCTCTTTCTTCTTTCTTACCTTTGCGTTCTTGGCGTTCTTGGCGGTAGCCTGCGGCAAGCCGCTTACGCGTCTACGTTTACTTATCTCTATTTTTTACGACTCCTACACGGGTTTCTATATCCTATTCCTCAGAATAATTGGTAATAAACTGTTAGCTTAATTTAAAGTTGTATTCATAAAAACAAAATTCTTGAACACAATATCTAATTTTTCATTTTAATTAAATAATTAAAAAACCCGATTTCATCAATAAACCGGGTTAATCAGGATTATGGAGATGCTTTTTTGGTTTAGTCGATAAAACCCATAAGTAAATCAGAATCATCAGTAAAATTTGATGCTACTGGACGGTTCCCCATGATAGAGTAGCTATCAGAAATTACTAACGTACTGGAAGAAATTGGACGTATACCAGAAAGGTTAATACTGTCAACAATATTGATGGTGTTAGCACCAATGGGACGAATCCCCATCACGTTGATTGTCTCTACTACTTCTAAATTACTAGCTGAGATAGGACGTATACCCGCAATTGATACTGTGTCAGCAACTTGCAAATCACTACCAGCAATAGGACGTACACCTGCAATCACAATTTTTCCAGATTCTTCTGATTTATCGCTACCTTGTGCGGCTTGATCGTTATTTAAAGCTTGACCTTGATTATTTTCAACTTCCACTGTAGATTCCCCCTTTAGCTTGGCACGTCTTTGACGAGTACTAGCTGGTTTGCCAGTGCTGCTAATGCTCATAAACTAACACCTCTGGTTGCTTTAATGAACTTTACAATATTTTAGGAAAAAATAGATTTTTTCCGGTATATTAAAGTCTACCCTTAAAAAACCTTGCATAGATATAAGTATCTTCAAAACTTATACATAAGTAAATTAAAACAATTAAGAATTGTAAAGAAATATTTCTATATAGTTATTTGGCAACGCCAGCTCGACAGGTATAGGGAGAAAAGGAAATGGGGAAAGGGAAGAATCTCAATTTTTTAATCCTTTACTTTTTACCCACAGCAAAACTCTTACCCTTTCCCCCAGGCGTAGCTTTTCCCTAACTTCTGCAACAAGTCTAGTGAGATCGCTAACATGAGATAGGGTATTACTAGCAAAACTGTATGACAGAATTTTGTCTTCAAGCTCCCTTTACGCCGACAGGCGATCAACCACAAGCGATCGCACAGCTTGTATCTAGCATCCAATCAGGGAATCGTTACCAAACCTTACTGGGAGCGACAGGAACCGGCAAAACCTTTACAGTAGCAGCAGTAATTGAAAAAATTGGCAAACCAACTTTAGTTTTGGCACATAACAAAACTTTGGCTGCACAACTTTGTAATGAGTTACGCGAGTTCTTTCCCAAAAACGCAGTCGAGTACTTTGTCAGCTACTACGATTACTATCAACCAGAAGCGTATATTCCTGTCACCGATACTTATATAGAAAAGACAGCTTCGATTAACGACGAAATTGATATGTTGCGTCACTCAGCGACGCGATCGCTTTTTGAACGTCGTGATGTCATCGTCGTTGCATCAATCAGTTGCATCTACGGTTTAGGAATTCCCGCAGAATATCTCAAAGCCGCCATCCCCTTAAAAATTGGTATGGAAGTGAACCAACGAGAAGTTTTGCGCGATTTAGCATCTGTCCAATACAGCCGCAACGATGTCGAAATGGGTCGAGGACGCTTTCGCGTTCGGGGTGATGTTTTAGAAATCGGCCCAGCTTACGAAGATAGAATTATTCGTGTAGAATTTTTTGGCGATGAAATTGACGCAATTCGCTATGTTGACCCAGTAACAGGCGAAATTATTAATAGTTTAGAAGCAGTAAATATTTACCCCGCGCGTCACTTTGTCACACCAGAAGAACGATTAGAAATTGCTTGCGAAGATATTGCCTTTGAATTAAAACAACGCAAAGCAGAACTAGAACAAGGCGGGAAATTACTAGAAGCGCAACGTATAGATCAGCGCACACGCTACGACTTAGAAATGCTGCGCGAAGTTGGTTATTGTAACGGCGTAGAAAATTATTCTCGTCACCTTGCAGGTAGACAAGCCGGAGAAGCACCGGAATGTTTAATTGATTACTTTCCTAAAGATTGGCTGTTAGTAATCGATGAATCTCACGTTAGTGTGCCGCAAATTCGGGGGATGTATAACGGCGACCAAGCTAGGAAGAAAGTATTAATTGAACATGGATTTCGTCTGCCTAGTGCTGCGGATAACCGTCCTTTAAAAGCAGAGGAGTTTTGGCAGAAAGTAAACCAATGTATTTTTGTTTCTGCTACCCCAGGAAATTGGGAATTAGAAGTATCTGAGAATCATATAGTTGAGCAAGTTATCCGTCCCACAGGCGTAATTGACCCAGAAGTATCTGTACGTCCTACCGAAGGACAAATTGATGATTTATTGGGAGAAATTAAAGACAGAGTTGACCGTCATGAAAGAACGTTAATTACCACATTAACCAAGCGCATGGCGGAAGATTTAACCGAATATTTGCAAGACCACAGCATTCGCGTGCGCTATTTGCATTCAGAAATTAATTCCATTCAGCGCATCGAGATTATCCAAGAATTACGCGAGGGAAATTTTGATGTTTTAGTTGGGGTCAACTTGCTGCGAGAAGGTTTAGATTTACCTGAAGTTTCTCTAGTAGCAATTTTAGATGCAGACAAAGAAGGTTTCTTACGCGCTGAACGTTCTTTAATTCAAACTATTGGTAGAGCCGCGCGTCATATTCGAGGACAGGCAATTTTATATGCAGATAATTTAACAGACAGCATGATTAAAGCTATAGAAGAAACAGACAGACGACGTGGTATTCAAATGGCACATAATCGGATGCATGGAATTACGCCGCAACCAATTGTTAAAAAATCAAGCAACGCAATTTTGTCATTTTTAGAAGTGTCTCGACGGCTAAATGCAACTGAGCTAAAAGTCGTAGATGAACATATCAATGAAATACCTTTGGAAGAAATTCCAGACTTAATTGCCAAGCTAGAAGCACAGATGAAAGATGCAGCGAAGAAACTAGAATTTGAAGAGGCGGCAAAATTGCGCGATCGCATTAAAAATTTGCGAGATAAACTATTAGGACATTAGCACTTAATTAGGATAGCAAGAAAGAGAACTCTCTTTTTTCGCTATCCTAGATAAAGTCAATTATTACCCAATCGCGCCGATGGTTGCTTTACCCGATAGCATTTTGATGAGTGCAGAAGAATATCTAATTTGGGAACCCACCCAAGAACAACGCTACGAATATTGGGATGGCGAAGTTGTAGCGATGACTGGTGGTACACGTAACCATAATCGGGTTTCTGGAAATTTTTTTAAGCTTTTAGATGATGCTCTGGCAGAACGCTCCTGTGAAGTATATATAGTAGATGTGAAGGTGCAGGTAGAACCAGGACAGAAGTATTTTTATCCAGATGTAGTTGTAACTTGCGATGAGCGAGATACTGATACTCAATTAATAAAATTTCCCTGCTTAATTATTGAAGTGCTATCACCTTCAACGGAAGCCTTCGATAGAGGGAAAAAGTTTGCTAAATATCGCCAATCCCCAATCTTGCAAGAATATGTCTTAGTACAAGTAGAACAACCAGGTGTAGAAGTATTCCGGCGCAACGAACAAGGGAAATGGGAACTGTCAGAGTATAATTCCGGGGAGATATTGCGGCTGGAATCGGTGAATGTAGAAATCGCGATCGCGGATTTGTACCGCCAAGTGCAGTTTGAAACAGAAGCACCCGAAAATGACAATTAGTTTTCTATTATAAACAAGCTACTGAACAGCGCGATCGCGTTGATAAGACCAAGCCGCAAATCAGCCAAAGTAAATGTAAAAGTAGCTGGCGATCGTCATTCAAGTTAACCGCCAATAAAATTAATTCCTTTTCTGAGGAGAAATCATGGCTATTGATGCAGAGATTTTACAAACAATAGAGCAAATGCCAGAGCCGCTTAAACAAGAACTCTTGCATTATGCCAAATATTTACTTGAAAATTATTCAAAGCCTATTTCCCAAGAAAGCTTACTCCAAAAAAAGCGTCGGTCTGGTATTTTAAAAGGAACTTTTGTTTTACCTTTGCCTGATGACTTTGATGAACCTCTCGAAGCTTTTAAGGAATATATGGAATGAGTGCTTTTCTTTTAGATACTCATGCCTTTATTTGGCTAACTGAGAATGATTCTAACCTGCCAGAGCATTTGCGGATAATGATTAATACCGCAGATTTAGTTTATTTTAGCATCGCTAGTCTTTGGGAAATAGCCATCAAGTTGAACCTTGGCAAATTATCACTACAAAAAAGCTATGAAACCATAGGTTCTGCTTGTTATTATATTTACTCACTCGTGGTATATATTAATTAACGCGTCAATTTTGAGCCAATACTAAGCAATCCAGAACCTACGATGAGTAGACTTACTAAGGCGATCGCATCAAACATCTGCGAGATAAATTATTAGGAAATTAGCACTTAGTACCGAATTGCATAAGTCCGTAACGACAAATTAACTTGAGAAACTCTCCGCGTTCCTCCGCGCTTACTCTGCGTGACTCTGCGTTTAAAAACATTACGAACTAATGTAAAGCTTTACTTAGCCTGATAACCGTTAAATTAGCTCCATTTTCGTAGATTTTTATGTACCTGTGCCAGATACCACATATAGTCATCAATTTTGTAATTATCAGCAGCTTTAACGATATATTCTTGAGCTAAATCTAGATTATTTTCTGCTTCGTAATACAATCCTAAATAAAGATGACTGTAAAAATTACCTTTCACTCCTTCTGACTTCCCAACATTCAATACATCATCAGGTGTGCAATTTACCGCATACAAATCGTACACGCTCCGCATAATCCGCCGGGGGTCATTTTTCACAGTTAATAGTGAATTTCGTGCTTGTTCGACACCAGAAAGGCGAGCTATGCAGAGATATCGCCATACTGTTTCTTCTACATCTTGAGCATTAACTGTTAAATCTATTTCAAACTGTTGAGTGCCTTCAGCAAATCTTGCTGCATAATAGTACGACAAACCACGTTGCCAAAGGTATGGAGTAAGTCGATTATCTAACTTTTCTGCCGTATCAAAATCTTGAATAGATTCATCAATTTTGGCTAGCTGAAATTTAACCATACCCCGTCTAACGTAAGCTTTGGGGTTATTTGGTTGACTGCGAATGATATCGTTCCACTGTTGCAGTTGGTTTTCTAAAGAGTTGCTAAAAAACATGAATTAGCTAAAATAATTTACTTTAATTTGCATCATTTCCGCAAAAGCAAGCAATCGTCAATCCTTCTTGCTCTTGAATTGGAGTAAAAAAGTGTCAAACTTTGACATACTAAACTTTGAAGATGGTATACTTTAGAATCTTCTAAATGAGCAAAATCAATATTGCGGTCAAGCAGCAGTTTACTCCAAATTCATATTTATTACATAAATATTTTCTTATTCTTTGATAGTGACAATCCATCGGAATTGTTTAGTATTATCTGCCATTGGTTGCCCATCACTGTCAGGGTAGATGATGTCTGGTGTAGTAAGCTAATCAGCATTTAAGCTGCACCATTGAAATTGTGAATAAATGACTTAAACCCTCTCCTCTGCCCCTCTGCTCACGGCAGTCGCTACAACGGGGGGAACCCCCGCAACGCGCTGCCTCCCCTGCACAAGAGCGGTCTAAACTGCTCTCTTAGGTGCTTAACATCTTATCTGGCGTTAATTGTTGCATCATAGCGGGATCTCCAGTGTTGGGCAATCTAGCTCATACTCTTAGTTTAGAAGGCAGATATTAATATCCAGCCAAGAGGTAGAAGAAAAGACAGGCAAAATTCAGTAATTTGAGGCTAGTTCCTCAAAAATCAGGAAAAACGCCTGTGGTTCCCATTAGAGATAATAATCCTACACAAATTACGCCTTACGTAACTTACGGATTAATTGCCATCAATGTTCTGGCATTTATATATGAAAGTAGCCTTCCTCCGCAAGCATTAAATGGCTTTTTACACCTTGCGGCTGTAGTTCCCAAAGAACTTAGCTTAAGCTTTGCTGGTGTTTCTGTTCACCAACCAGTACCAGAGTGGGCAACTTTAATTACCTCTCAATTTCTGCACGGTGGCTTTCTGCACTTAGCCGGTAATATGTTGTTTCTGTGGATATTTGGTAACAACGTTGAAGACAAATTAGGCCATGTAAAATATTTAATATTCTATTTAGCTTGCGGAATTTTAGCATCTCTGACTCAGTGGTATTTCTCCCAAAATTCTGGCATCCCGTCGTTGGGGGCTAGTGGTGCGATCGCTGGGGTGATGGGTGCATATATTCTCCGCTTTCCTCAAGCTGAAATTCTCGGTGTCGTACCTTTAGGGATTTTCTTCCCAACTTTCAGGGTTCCAGCCTATTTCTTTTTAGGATTTTGGTTTCTACAACAATCTTTCTACGGACTGGCGAGTTTAGAAACACCTACTAATATTGGCATGGAAAGTGGTGGTATCGCTTACTGGGCGCACGCTGGCGGTTTCATATTTGGAGCAATTCTCGGCCCACTGTTGGGTTTGTTTAGTGACAAATCTCCGCAAGAATCATGGTACGGCTAATAGCAACCAGCCTCAATGATTGCACAGGTGTAATTATCTAGATTTTTCAACTGCTAGTCATCCAAGCTATATTGCAGTTAGTTAATTGATAATTAGGAAAAACACCTGTGTTTCCACTCTATGACGAAAATCCGACGCGAATCACGCCGTATTTTACTTACGGTTTGATTGGCATGAATGTTTTAGTTTTTCTTCATGAAGTGAGTTTGTCTCATGCTCGACTGAATCAATTTCTCGGTGAGTATGCTGTGGTACCCCAACAGCTAACCACCAACTTTGCCGGAGAGTGGGTAACTTTATTTACATCCCAGTTTCTTCACGGTGGTTGGTGGCACTTAATATCAAATATGGTATTTCTCTGGGTCTTTGGCAATAATATAGAAGACCGTTTGGGACATTTTAAATATTTAATTTTTTATTTGGCCTGTGGTGCTTTAGCTGCTATGTGCCAGTGGTTTATTGCGATGTATTCTGAGATTCCTTCTTTAGGTGCTAGTGGGGCAATTTCTGGAGTTTTAGGTGCATATCTTATCCGTTTTCCCCATGCCAGAATTACAACTTTAGTATTTTTGGGTTTTTTCGTGACCACAATCAGTGTGCCGGCATTGGTAGTTATTGGTATTTTCTTTGTGCAGAATATAATTTCTGGTCTTGCCAGCCTACAATCAGCGGCCAATATGAGCGTGCAAACTGGGGGAGTTGCTTACTGGGCGCACATTGGTGGCTTTGTGTTTGGAGTCATGCTTGCGCCTTTATTTGGTTTATTTAAACGCGATTACTAAGTAGCGCAGATATGAGAAAACATAACTGCAACCTCAGAAAATTAAGGTATAAAAATAAAATGTCTAAAATCAGCCTCAAGTTTATAAAGTCAACTATTAAAGTTTTCTTAGGTAGCGTCGGTGCTACTTTATTGACTCTTGGTAGCGTCGAATCAGCATCAGTTCCTTGTTATTCAATTGTTGATCTGGGTACACTTCCTGGCTATGATAGCAGCGTCAGCACAAAGCTAAATCAATTAGGTCAAGTAGTTGGCTATTCATTTAGAGAAAAGGATTGGCACTTCCGATCATTTTTGTGGGAAAACGGGGTAATTAAAGATATTGGGACACTGGGTGGTGACCAAAGTATTGCTTGGGATATCAATAATTCTGGGAAAGTTGTTGGCTTATCATATACAGGTAAGTTAGACCCTGACGGAAATAGTCTTTTTCATGCTTTTATCCAGAATAAAAATGCTGGGATGATTGACATTACTCCCTATGTAAAAGATACGACACGTAGCGAAGCTATCAATGACGAGAACCAAGTAATTGTTTCACAAGGTAATCAAGCCCTTGTATTTAAAAATGGTATAGAAAGTAATCTTTGCTTTAGTTTATCTAGAGAATGCTTTGCCTATGACATTAACAACTCTGGTTTAATAGTAGGTTACTCAGAAGTCACTCTGCGCCAAATATGTAGGCTTGTTGATAAGAACACCACGGCTTGCTTTGATATTACTGCTCGTCGCGCCCATCTTTGGGATAACGGAAATATCAAAAATCTTGGTACGATTGGAGATTCTACAGACGAACTTAACTGGAGTCAAGCAGTAGCGATTAATGATCATGGGCAGATAGTTGGGGACGCAAAAAACAAATGTGTTGTCTGGAATAAAGATGGGACTATTACTGACCTTGGCGCATCTAGCAGTGATTGTGTAGCAAAAGGTATCAATAACAAAGGTTGGGTAGTTGGATCGTTAAGTACTAACACTCCAAACCAGGAAACTCGTGCCTTTTTGTGGCGCAAAAATCAAGGGGTGCAAAATTTAAACAATCTCATCCGACCTAACTCTGGCTGGGTGCTAAATAGTGCTAATAGCATTAATGACGCTGGATATATTACAGGCGATGGCACAGTCAATGGTAAGAATCGTGCCTTTCTTTTGATTCCTAATCATTATTCTAAATAAACTTTCGGAACTAATTACCTATTTGCCAGAAAAACTTAGATGAGAGTTAGTGCTTCAGTCCTTAATTAATAAAAAAAGAGTGGGAGTAGGCATACCAATCGCCTAATTCTCCCACTCAACATTTGCTGCTGTAGCGTATAGGAATATGTACAAACATTACCCTTTATTTAGGGGGGCTAAGTATGCAAAAATGGTAATGTCTATACATTGTGACTATTCCTATTGCAGCAAATGCAAAGCCTGATTAATAGATAAATCTGTAAAATATATTTTCTGCAAGCGCAAATATATTTTAGATAAAAGTTAACAAGATATTTTAGCTTTTTGGTAGACCCTGATAACAAAACCCTTGAAGTCGTTTATCTTTAATAAATTTAACTTTGGTAATCTTAGTTATGTTGCCATTTTGGCAGGTTTTAATATTTATTTTTTAGATTTGTATTTTATTAGCTTGAGTTACTTAATAATTAATAAGGGTACAGAATTTCTGTACCCTTATAGTCAGCAGTTTTGGTGTGGCAATCACATTAGGATTTTTGTAAGAGTGCTGATAAAGAATTTTCTTTGCGAATGTCCATCAACTCTGCTAGTGATTCTTTGCCTTTATCAAGACGGTATTGGTGTGCTGGCGGCAAAACCGACACTAGAGATTTTGTTTTAGCTGGTATGGAATCGACTGTGTTGAGTGGTTGCAGCGATGCTAGCACTGGCGGCAGACGCTTGGGTGTTTGTGCTTCCCATCTAGGTTGAGAGATGGGGGTTAAAGCTGGTTGATGGTTGTGAACGTGTTTTGGAATTTTGTAACGCCCTTTTGGACGGTTAAACAAGCGAAAAATTACATAACAACCACTACCACAAGTAAGAGCGATCGCCATTACCAGCCATAAAGGTATAGGATTGCTACGTTCAGTGATAACTGGTTCTTCCACTATTACAGGCAGTGGTTCTGCTTCTGTTTGCTGTGGAGTGCTAACATGACTGAGGCTGTAAAATGCCAAGGCAGCTGTGCCAAGAGCTATTGTAAAAAATGCGCCTAACAACAGCAAAGGTTGCTGCGTCAGCAAATAAATCAGTAAATTTGAGCGACCTTTGGAACCCAATTGATTATTGCTTGTTTCTGCTTTGGGTTCTATCAGTTGGGTTGGCTCATGGTTCACACTTTGACTTTTTTCCATGATCACTTTCAGACTAGTACCCGTCTCGTCCCATGATTGTACTTGAGGAGTTACTTATCCAGTATCCGTAGCATGATTTTGGTATAAAGTAGCTTTTGTGTGAATTGTAAGCGAGAAAATCCTAACTTTTTCCCAAAAATCAGTGCTTTTAGCCAATTTGTCAATCAGGCAGATAAAGAATTCATGATCCAAAATCAATTTAACTATTTCTGCCTATCGACGCAGTTAGAGGTTAGGGCCAGGAGGCTAGAGCCTAGGTAGGGTATAACTCATGTCATAGATAACTGCTATATTTATTGCTTGGGTGCAGCAGGAGAATGTCTTTCTAAAGCTAGTTGTATCAATCTATCTACTAATTCATGAAATGGTATGCCGCTATAAGCCCAAAGTCGGGGATACATACTAGTGGCTGTAAATCCGGGAAAGGTATTAATTTCGTTAATTAATATTTCGCCTGTGGCTTCTACATAAAAGAAATCTACTCTTGCTAATCCTGCCGCATCAACCGCCGCAAAAGCTTGTAAGGCCATATCTTGAATTTGACGACTGATATCCTCTGGAAGCTTTGCTGGAATTAGTAAATCGGCTCTACCTTCGGTATATTTAGTTTCGTAATCGTAAAAATCGCTGTCAAAGGTAATTTCTCCAACTACTGAGGCTTGGGGTTGGTCGTTACCTAATACTGCACATTCTACTTCTCTGGCGACTACTCCGGCTTCAACAATGATTCGGCGATCGTAACTGGCGGCTTGGTCGAGTGCAGTTTCTAATTCAGAACGCGATCGCACTTTGGCAATACCCACTGATGAACCTAAGTTAGCAGGTTTGACAAAACAGGGATAGCCCAATGTTGCTTCTATTTCGTCGCACAGTTTCGGAAATACGCAAGGATTTGACCACACTTGCGCTCTTGTCAACGCTTTATATTTAACTTGGGGCAACCCAGCTTGGTCAAATGCCATTTTCATCGCAATTTTGTCCATTCCCAAGGCTGAACCCAACACTCCAGAACCGACAAAAGGAACTTGCATTAACGTCAGTAAGCCTTGAATTGTGCCGTCTTCCCCGTTGGGGCCGTGGAGAATGGGAAACCAAACATCCACTTCTGCAACTTGGGAAGGAGATTGCCAACGGCCGAGGGTTTGGGTTTGGGAATTGGTGAGTTGACTTTGTTCTGAGGTGGCGGAGTTTTGAGATTCTAATAAGGGTTTACCCGAAACTAGCACTTGTTGGGGTGCTTCCCCAGCTAACCAGCGACCATCTTTTTGAATATAAAAAGGCAGAATTTCGTACTTACTAGCATTTTGTTCTGCACTTAGGGCTTTTGCGATCGCCCTTGCCGAACTAATCGATACTTCATGTTCTCCAGAACGTCCGCCAAACAGCAGCCCTACCCTTAACTTAGTCATCTTTAGTACCTTTACACTCTTATCGCAGATAGCCTATCACAACCTGCCGAAGTTGCTATATTTTTCCTTTAAGCCAGAGTTGGCTGCTATTAAGGATGAGCCAAAATCGTTGAATATTTCGATATGTTGATATCACTGCAAAAAACTTCTATCAATACTGTTAAGATTTTTCTATGTTACAAAAGAGACACAAATTGGAAAAAAAACTCGGTTGGTCTTTGGATGAGCGAGACCCAAACTTTATTAAATCCATGATGCCTTTATTGGGCTTTTTCTATCGTTATTATTTTCGGGTGCAAACAGGTGGTTGGCATCACATAAAACCTCAGCAAAAAGTCTTGTTTGTCGGCTCACATAATGGTGGACTTGCTGCTCCTGATATGGTAATGATGATGTACGATTGGTTCCTACACTTTGGTGTAGAACAACCTGTTTATGGCTTAATGCATCCTAGAGTGTGGGAAGTTGCGCCACCACTGGCACAACTAGTTGCCAAGATGGGTGCAATTATGGCTCATCCTAAAATGGCTTATGCGGCTTTGCGTTCAGGTGCAAGTGTACTAGTATACCCAGGTGGAGCCGAAGATGTTTTTCGACCCCATCATTTAAGAAATAAAATTTATTTTGCTGGACGGCACGCATTTATCAAGTTAGCACTGCGAGAAAATGTGCCGATTGTGCCTGTAATTTCTACAGGAGCGCACGATACTTTAATTGTACTGGCAGATATTTACAAAATTATGCATCAACTCCACGAGCAGGGGATGCCTTGGCTATTGGATATTGATCCGGTGGTCTTTCCGATTTATCTGGGTTGGCCTTGGGGATTAGCTATTGGCCCGCTTCCTAATATTCCTTTCCCGGTAACTATTCACACACAGGTTTGTCCGCCAATTGTGTTTGAAAGCTACGGCAGAGAAGCCGCAAGCGATCGCACTTATGTTGATGAATGCTACAACTTAGTTATAAGTAAAATGCAGTTTGAATTAGACCAACTAGTAGCAAAAGGCAAAACTGAAAAGTAAAAAAGATTGCTTATACACTAACCCTGTAACCTGTAACCTATAACCTGCTACATCGTCTCTCTTGACTTTCTCCTCTCTGCGCCCTCTGCGTCTTTGCGGTTCGTTTCTAACCAATGCATAATTTCAGCAGGTAATTCCTGCTTAATTCTACTATTTACATCAATGCAAACGTGCCGAGTAATTGCCTTAGCAACCAACACATCTGCAATCGAAACTTCGTAAGCAAGCTCAAATTTATCTACACCTAATTTTTGAGGAATTAAACTAACGCTTAACTCATCTCCACAATACATTGGACGCAAAAAATCTACATTAGTATGAACAATAGGAAAAGCAACTAAAGGATGAGTAAAAAAAGCCTTGACATCAATTCCTGATGCTGCAAGAGATGCTTCATAGGCTTCGTGACAAATACCCAAAACATTCGCAAAAAAAACTACTCCTGCCGCATCAGTATCAGAAAAGCGGACAGTACGATTATAGATAAAAGGCATATTTTTTAATTAAAAATCAAAATGACAGGCTGATAGCCTGCTATACAAAATCATATTACTGCAAAAACTATAGCAGCCCTAAATCATATCGTGTCCGGCGAAAGACTTATCATGAAGGGCGCAGGGGTGCAGGGGAGAGGGTTTTGTAGTTTCTGCACAGATTTACCGAACCATAACTAATTTGCCGGACATGATATCATTCGTAAACAACAAGATCCCTGACTTCTCAAAGAAGTCGGGGATCTGAACAAGTTTGCTACTCAATTTAAAGGAGAATATATATCATCAGAACTAGGATTGAGGTAAGGACGTTGTAAGTCAACTGAGTGTAGTGAAAAATGTCGCTCAATTGAATTCATGCGTTCCTCAATTGCATCCTTACCTTTTTGCCAAACTTCTAACAAAGCATGAGCAACAATTTGGCAACGGTTCAAACCAAAAGTTTCTTGCGCGGCGAATTTTTGAATAGGTTCTTCAGCTAAACTCAGTCCGGGTGCTAAAAACTTAGTAAATAAGGGAATTTCAGGCTGAAAATAAGCTTGATGTTCTTTATAGACAGCCTGAAGAATTTGATGAATTGCTGGGTAGTCTTCCCGTTCAAAATAAAGTATCCCTGAGTCGAAGCGTCCGTAAGCGCAAGGGTTGTAAAGCACTTGGAAGGTAAACGGAAGAGTAGCTTTGTTGAGTTGTTGCGTCAGGCTATCCATGAGTGCGATCGCCCCATCTGCCGTAATATTAAAATATATCCGCCCTATCCCCAAATCTGCATCTAGAGTTTGTTGTTCTTGTCCTACATCACTTACCGCTACATAACAACCATTTTGTAAGTGATTTTTAGGCATCCAGATAGCGACTGACTCACCCGGTTTGGCAGATTTACGGTTGGGTTGGAGATGGCAGTCTGGCTCAACATATAATGTTAAACCACCTTTAGTTACAGCCATACTACCATCAGGCTCTTGACGTAACACTTGCCAACTAGAGTCAAAATAACCTTTGCCGTGATTTTTAGTATGTAGCTGTTCGTAAAATTCCCAATCAATTCCTAAATTAGGATTGTTAGTTGAATATTGATTTTCTAAGCAATTAGATGTCTCAGTATTGACAGCTAAAGTGCTTTGCAACGAACCGTTGTAATAAATACCATAAAGAAAATTACGCAGTAGCAGAGTAAGATATTTCTGTTGTAAAGTGGCAGAATTTTGTTGAAATCTGTCTGCTAATTTACTGGGTAAGGCAAAAGGTTGATAGTGAGGATGGTGAATGGAAAAGTTAGATTCAATCTGGATATTACTAGCAATATCAACGAGAGAATTTAACAGTGGGTTGGTAGAATTTAGCATGAGTATGGGAGTAGGGAGTAGAGATTAGGGAGTAGAGCAATAAAATAACTAGGAAAAAATGACAAATAACTAAATCTTCAACATCCGCGTAAACGAGTTTTTTCGTAATAGAGACGAACTAATTTTTGTTCTTTTTGCGGTTGAGCAAGTTGATGTTTTTCAGCCAGAAGCGCAACAATTTCTAACTGGGAAACACCGAAAACAGTATGTATAGATTTCTCCGGCATAGTCAGCAGGTTTTGTGCTAAGTGAAGCGCGGACATATCAGCATTATCAAAATGCTGTTGAAATTTAATTTTTGCTTGTAGTTGATGAATTAGTCCCAATCCAGCAAATTGAATAACTCGCGCTAAAAAGTCTTGCCGATGTTCTAAAATAGCAGGAAATTCATTTAAGTAAGCTCGAATTAAAGCCAACAATGAAGGTTGAATAACTTCTAGTGGTGTAACTGCTAACTGTAATGATTCTTCTAAATCTAACATCGGATCTACTACCAAGCTAGACAGCCAAATTTTTAAGTAGCTGGCGATTAAAGTTCCTAAATCAAATGTGGGATCTCCCCAAGCGCAAGCTTCCCAATCTATCAATTTTACTAAGCAATTATCTAATTTATCCCATCGGGAATGTAGCAAAATATTGCTTAATGTTAAATCATTGTGAGTTAAACAGCAAGGTTTCCATTCATAAGCTAAATCTGCGATCGCAGATTCTAAACACTCATAACGCTGATAATAAGTATAAAATTGCAGTGCTTCCTTTGGAACTGCACCAAAAATCTCAGGTGTCAGCGTGTCTATACCCTGTGCTGGGTTGTAGAAACTATAGCGAAACTGTCCTTCCGGCGCAGTTGACATAAAATCACGATATTCTCGGCGTTGAAAAGTAGCGCGATGTAAGCTAGCTATTGTCTTACCGATAGCGGTAGCAATTTCTGTTGGAAAAATATCGTTTTTTTGATAAAAGCTTTGCAGTTCAAGATAATCACTTAAATAATTACGGACAAGGATAGAATTTTCTGCATCATAATGTACTACTAATGATGCGATCGCTGCAATATTACCCAACACTGGAAACTGGCGTAGCAATTGCTGAAATAGCCATTCATTAAAAAACTCATGAGGATTTCCCTCATCTTCAAAACGGTGTTCTTGTTGAACTAGCAGCTGCTGATTATTTCCCAATTTCACCCGTAAATTGAAATTCTTTTTGCTACTTCTTGGCAATTCAGACTTATCTGTTATGCCATTTTCTAAGCTACACAGTCCTGCTGCTTGCAAATACTGGATAACATTTTGAGAAGATAGTGATAATAACATATATTATTTCCTATTTCGTAAAATTACTGAGAGAGTTAATTAGTTAATGTCAGTTTCAGTTTTACTTAGGTAGTTTAATTAGAGGACAATAAATGCCTCTTTAGTAATTATGTTGCTTGTCATATACTAATATCTTATTTCTACAAGATGGAACTGCCAAAATGGCAAAATTACTTTTATCTTTTTTTTATAAATTGTCATTAAAGCACCCATGTTTTTAATTATTTTGTATGCACTCTTAAATAGATAATCCTTTTGGTTAATATATACTCAATAAAAAACTTACTTAAATTAAAAAGTAAATTAGGTAAATAACCTTAGTTAAGTATGAAAGTTAGCCAAATTAATTTTGTTTCAAAAATAACAATTTAAACTTGAAGATTATCAAACCATGAGTATTCAATACTCAGTCAACATTTCCAATTACTTTAAGATGACACTAATAAATGCAGTATGGACAATTAATTTTATTAGCAGCTTAGTCTAAGCTGACAATCCCTGGTGATTCAAAGGTTAAACTCTCGGTTCTACCCAAAACTGTGTACATTAGATGCAATCTTATCTTTATTTATCATTAGTTAGTAAATAAAACCGGATGTTTTAGCAAGATGGTAACAAATTTTTTGTGACCAAAAATTAATATTTTATGATGTTTCTTCAGTGTCTAGCTAGATTTTTTACTAACTTTGTCTAATTCCTTAGTACATTTCTACATAAATCAAGCCGCTACTATAAAATTCCTGTCATTTTATAATTCAGACTTTATACTTCAGTCTTTTGTACTAGCGATCGCCACAGTAATACAATAATATAAATGTACTATTGCTTACCGTACTAACAGCTGATGCAACATTACAACCAAAGCCAGCACACCCAAACCAGTCATTAACCCTGCTGGCATCAACTTGCGTGTCTTGGCTAACCTCCCAGCAAAGACAACTACCAAAACAGCCGTCACCACAGCCGCTAAAATCAAACCCCAGCTTTGCCCTTGGAGTTGAAAGTAAGCAGCTAAAATCAGCAACAAACCGCTAACACTACCACTAATTAGGGAAACCTGACTACGAGCCTGAACATAACCAATAATGCCACCAACAATTGCTAAGATACCGTAGGTGAAAGCAGCAATTATACTTAAATTCATTGTTAAGCCCTATGTAGATTTTGACTTTCCTGCCAAGGTCGGCAGACAATTTACCATAGCTAATTAGCTACATCACCCAGTTGATTGATGAATATTCCAGCGATGCCAACGGCAAGTCCTTCCTCCTATGCCCAGGTTCAATTCCTCCAGCGTCAAGCATCTTCTCTTTTACTCTACCAATCCGTCCTCCAGAGCGAAGCCGGGATCGCATTTTTAGACCTGTTGCAAGCAATACGTTACACTGATGCCGATGCCAGGGGCTGTCTCCAAGCCTATGGTAATTACTTCCACGCCTTAGCAGCGCGAAATCAAAATTGGGAAGACTATTTAATTTCGCAAATACTGCTGTGCGAGAACCCTTTTAGCCGACAGGCGCAACAGCAAGACTTTAAAGAGTTACCCCCAGCTTTAATTGCCGCAGCCCAGCATGACTTACATATATTGCAAAGTCTGTATGAATGTAGTAGTGCTTGTTTAAGCGAGTGGGTGCAAACTGTAGCCCATTTACCCGTCTCCCCTGTCGTCTGGTATCAAGAACAAGATGATATCAGCAGCCAGAAAACCCTATCTCTACAACATTGGGAAAATTGGGCTGATGCAGTAGAAGAGTTAGCCGCTTATTATCGTAAATTTGGCGCAGGTATATTTGCCGAATATCGCGCCTTGCGTTGGCAAGCTGGGCAGTTTATTGGTATACCCCACCCCGACCCCATCAAGCTGGGTACACTAGTAGGTTATGAATGGCAGCGTGATGCTTTGCTAAAAAATACTCAGTTTTTATTGTCAGGCGAAGCGGCACTGCACGTATTACTCTATGGTAGTCGCGGTTCCGGTAAATCTTCTTTAGTCAAAGCTTTGTTGAACGAGTATGAAGAACGCAACCTCCGCTTACTGGAAGTCACAAAATCTGATTTGCAAGATTTACCAAAAATTGTGGAACAGTTACGCGGCTTACCCCAGAAATTTATTATCTTTGTGGATGATTTATCGTTTGAAGAAGATGACGATGCTTTTAAAGCTTTGAAAGTAGTTTTAGAAGGGAACTTAACCGCACGACCGCAAAACGTAGTTGTGTATGCCACATCCAACCGTCGCCACCTTATTCGGGAATATTTTGCCGATAGACCTGCACCCAAAGACCACGAAGAAGTCCATGCTTGGGATACCATGCAGGAGAAATTATCATTTAGCGATCGCTTTGGCTTAACCTTAACCTTTGAGCCAGCCAATCAACAGACTTATTTAACAATTATTCGCCATTTAGCGGCACAAGCCAAAATCAATATCAGCCCAGAAGATCTAGAATATCAAGCATTACAGTGGGCAACTCGCCATAATGGTCGTTCTGGACGCACAGCCCGGCAGTTTATTGATTTTTTAAAAGCCGATATATCTCTGTTTGGAGCAACTAATAATAAATCTGATTAATTATGAATTACGAATTATATTCACTAAGCTAAAAACCAGCAATATGCAAGCAGTAATCCTCAGCAATCGATTCCTCTTAGGTATAGTTGCCTTTAGTGTAAGTTTTGGCCTCAGCCTTGTTCCCAACTGGGATTTTAGTAGAGCCTTTCTCACAGGCATAATTACTGTACTAGCCACTTATGCCGCAGCCTTATTTGTTGATAAACGGCGGAGAAATCATGAAATGCTGGTGTTAGTTTCCTTGCGGAAACGTATTAAAGAGCAAGAGGCACTAAAAAAGCGAACTTATCAAGAAATTAAACAAATAGAAGAGCATCGCAGCTTATTATACGCCGAGTCTCAACAACTACAAAATCAAATTGCCGAATCTCGTAATCAACGAGACAGTCTGCATCGGGAGTTGGGCAATTTTGCTACTCAGAAAAAGCAGTTAGAAACTGAAGCTAATAACCTCAAAAATACAATTCAAACACTAGAACAAACTAATACAGAACTAAGTAACACTTGCTCTAACCTCACAGCAGAAAAACGCCGTTTAGAATTAAATAGTAATGTCTCCCGTGCTGAAATTGCCCAGTTACAAACCCAAATTGAAACCCTCAGGCAAGAAAAAGAAGAAGTTGAAAACAGTTTAACATTATTAGGCAGACTCAAACCTCAACTTGAGGAAAAAATGTATGAACTGAGAATAAAAATTCAAGAGATGGAAATTGTAGTTAATCAGCAAAATCAAATATTAGCATCTATAAAAGAAGAAAGAGAAACTATCATATCTAGCCTAAATACTATTAATCAGCAAATAACAGACAAAGAAACTCAATTACAACAATTAAATGGTCAAGTTTCAGTATTACAAAGTGAACGAGACTTATTACAAAACCAAGTTTGGGAATTACTGCACCAGACAGAAACCCTTAATTTAGAAAACATATCTGATATAACTGAAAATATTTCTACAGACGATGAGATTGAAATATTTCCTTTTGCTGACTTAATTGCACCTTCAGAAGAACCAGATGAAAACTTACCTGAAGAATGGAGCAATTTGTTAGAAAAGTTACCAGGACATGAAATCGCAGTTCTCAAAGCAATAATCCAAGAAGATAACCCTAAACCTATAATTAAACAGATTGCCGAAGCAAATATTACAATGCCAAATCTATTAATTGATTCTATCAATGAACGTGCTAACGATATTATTGGTGAATTGATCATCGAGCCAGGAGAAGACAACCCTGAAGTTTATCAAGAACATCTAATAAACGTCAGAAAAATGCTGGCTATGTACGAAGACCTCATGAGTAGACACGCATCATCAAATTAAATTCTGCTATCGTACAATGATGAGTAAATAGGCATATACATAGCCATAGGGCTGTATACCTCTGAGTTCAACATTTCGTAAAGTGAAGTACATGGCAAAGCTCAAAATCTCGAAGAAAATTTCCACTGCCTTAATTAATTCCTTAGGTGCGGGAGTTGTACCAAGATTAGGAGTCGAATATATAGCAGTTGGTCGAGAAAATGAACTTAAAAGCCTAATACAAAACCTCGATGATATTGCAGAAGGTGTAGCAGCATTTCGCTTTATTATTGGTAACTATGGTTCAGGCAAAAGCTTTATTCTACAAATGATTCGTAACCGTGCAATGGAGCAAGGTTTTGTAGTAGCTGATGCTGATTTATCTTATGAACGCCGCCTCGCAGGAAGTAATAATGAAGGTTTGGCAACGTACAGAGAATTAATGAGTCACCTTTCAACAAAAACCCGTCCTGATGGTGGCGCGATAGTTTCAATTTTAGAAGGTTGGATTAATAAAATCCAACAAGAAGTTGCCAAAGAAACTAATATGCGTCCTACCGACGAGGGATTTGATGACCAAGTTGAAGCCAAAATTAGGGAAGTAGTTCACTATATTGAAGACTTAGTTCATGGATTTGATTTTGGTAACGTGATTATTGCTTATTGGCGGGGTTATCGCTTAGACGATGATAATTTAAAAAATGCTGCCCTGCGCTGGTTACGTGGTGAATTTAACACCAAAACAGAAGCCAAAGCCGCCTTAGGTGTGCGAGTAATTATTGATGATGAAAGCTGGTACGACTACATCAAGTTGTTCGCCAAATTTGTGGCAGAAATTGGTTACAAAGGTTTGTTAGTATTATTAGATGAAGCAGTAAATTTATATCAAATATCTACTACAGTTACAAGAGAAAAAAACTATAACCGACTGCTGACGATGTTTAACGATACGATGCAATGCAAAGCAGAACATTTAGGAATTTTGCTTGGTGGCACAACTAAGTTTTTAGAAGACCCAAACCGAGGTTTATTTGCTGACCAAGCTTGGCGCAGACGTACAAAAGAAAGTCGCTTTGTAAGTCAAGCGAATGTTCAAGAGTTTTTAGGGCCGGTAATTCGATTAAACCCATTGAGTCAAGGCGAAATTTTGACCCTGTTGCAACGCCTCACAGAAATTCATGCAACTCACTACAGTAGTGAAAAGACTTTATCAAATCGGGAATTACAGGAATTCTTACAAGAAATTATTAATCGCTTAGGTGCAGAAGCTTTACTTACCCCAGGCGAAATTGTCCGGGATTTTATTAGTGTATTAAATATTATGCATCAAAATCCTAAAGTAGTATTTAAAGAACTAATTCACGGTTCTCAATTTAAGCCTACAGCAGTAGGTAAAAATGTCGATGAAGATGATGCCGCAGAATTTAGTTTGTAATTTTTGATAATGTTAACGAACCACAGAGGCACAGAGAAGCCAGTGCGTTGGGCGGCTTTGCCGACTTGAAGCAACTGGCGCAACACAGAGAGGAAGATGAAGAGAGATAATCACTAATCATAGAAGGCGTTGGTTCATCAGGGAATTAAATTTAATTATCCAACTCTTGATCCTCTCTCTGCGCCTCTGCGTCTCTGCGTGAGATACGTCATACCTATCTCTAGATGAATGTCAAAATATGCCTGACCCGTTTACATAAAGTAATAACGCTGTCAGCAACAACTAAACGATGGAAACTAAACAACTAGGAAAAACAGGTATCTTTACCAGTGTAATTGGTTTAGGTGGGATGCCAATGTCGATATATAACCGCCCTCCAGAAGCAGAATCAATTCAAGTTATCCATCGGGCTTTAGATTTAGGAGTCACTTTTATTGATACCGCCGACTCTTACTGCAAAGATGAATCAGATAAACATCACAATGAAAAACTAATTCATAAAGCACTTGCTAGTTATCAAGGTGATGCGAGTCAGGTTATTGTCGCCACGAAAGGCGGTTTGATGCGTCCTGATGGCAACTGGGTACGCAACGGCAACCCAGAACATCTCCGCCAAACTATTCGTGCCAGTTTTGAGGCGTTAGGGGGCAATAAACCCATTGATGTATGGCAATATCACGCGCCAGATACGCAATATACAATTGAGGAATCTCTTGCACCTGTGAAAGAAGCTGTAGATGCAGGTTTGATTCGATTTGTCGGGGTGTCTAACTTCTCGGTAGAACAAATTCAACGGGCGCGGGATGTGGTGGATATTGTTTCGGTGCAAAATCAATACAGCCCGTGGCAAAGACAGCCAGAGAGTGATGGTGTATTGCAGTACTGCGAACAAGAAGAGTTAACTTTTCTGCCTTGGAGTCCCTTTGGTGGGAGTCGTCGCCATCAAGGTTTGCAAAATATTCCGGCGATCGCTCAATTAGCAAAAGCTAAAGGCGTATCGGTATACTGTATTGTGTTGGCGTGGTTGCGTTCTAAATCACCCTGTATCTTGCCAATTCCCGGCGCAAGTAAGATTTCCAGCATTGAAGACTCGGTACGCGCTGTTGATATTAAACTTTCCGAAGCAGAAGTACAAAAAATTGATCAAGCAACCTAATTCCAAGCATAAAATTCAAGAGTAAAACAGTCAAAGCATGGATTAAGACAAGAACTAATTATCAAACATGGACACTAAGCAGCTTTAAGAACTGTTACCTATTCCCTACTATAAATTCAATATTCCATAATGTATCTCTGGTTACTCAATTTGGGGTAAGATCAAAAGCCTGCCAATAAATAATTGAAGATGCTTGCTGACAGGAGATGCTTCTATGGCCCGGATGTACTATGACGAAGATGCCAATTTAGACCTTTTGGCCGGAAAAACTATTGCTATTATCGGCTATGGTTCCCAAGGTCATGCTCATGCCTTAAATTTAAAAGATAGCGGTTTGAATGTGATTGTTGGGCTATATCCGGGCAGTAAGTCAGCAGAAAAAGCCCAAGCTGCTGGGTTAACCGTGAAAAATGTTGCAGATGCCGCTAAAGCTGCCGACTTCATCATGATTTTATTACCAGATGAAGTTCAAAAGACAGTTTATAAAAACGAAATTGAACCTAATTTAGAAGCTGGAAATGTCTTAGCCTTTGCCCACGGCTTTAATATTCACTTTGGACAAGTTGTACCACCTGCTGACGTAGATGTGGTGATGGTAGCACCTAAAGGCCCTGGTCATTTGGTGCGCCGGACTTATGAACAAGGGCAAGGCGTACCTGCATTGTTTGCAGTTTATCAAAATGCTAGTGGTCAAGCACGCGATCGCGCGATGGCATACGCTAGAGGTATCGGCGGAACCCGTGCTGGTGTTCTCGAAACAACTTTCCGCGAAGAAACTGAAACCGATTTATTCGGTGAACAAGCAGTACTGTGTGGCGGTTTAAGTGCCTTAATTAAAGCTGGCTTTGAAACCTTAGTCGAAGCTGGTTATCAACCAGAATTGGCTTATTTTGAATGTCTGCACGAAGTTAAATTAATTGTTGACTTGGTTGTAGAAGGTGGTTTAGCCACAATGCGTGATAGCATTTCTAACACCGCAGAATACGGCGACTACACTCGTGGCCCTAGAGTTGTCACCGAACAAACCAAAGCCGAAATGCGAAAAATTCTCCGCGAAATTCAATCAGGACAATTCGCTAGAGAATTTGTGTTAGAAAACCAAGCTGGTAAACCTGGGTTTACTGCTATGCGTCGTCAAGAAGCTGAACACCCCATTGAAGTAGTTGGTAAAGACTTACGTGCAATGTTTAGCTGGCTGAAAAAAGTTTAATTTTATAGCAGGAGACAGGTTATAGGTTACAGGTTACAGAGTGAAAAGTCTTTCAATATCTAAGTTTTATCGTGTACCAATGCCCTAACTGTCTTGGCTATTGCTGTAACTTAGATTTTTAATTTTAGAGGCGCGATTTTTCGCGTCTCTATTCATAACTAAGTTTCAATTTTTCAGATAAAATTCCGATAAAAAAGCTTGCATTGGCTGGGCGGGATTGATATAAACTTCTGCTGGTTCACCTTTACGCAGTTTGATCCAGAGTTTCAAAATGTAATTGCCACGTTCGTAAACTATGCCATTGTAACTATAGCGATAGCACAATAACCATTCTCCTCTGGTAAATCGTTTTTTAGTAATCAATCCTGGAACGGCAACTCCATTACCAAAAACATCACGAATCATCTGAGTGCGTTTGATTAAAAAGTAACCTGATAGCAACGCAATTGGAATTGTCAAACCAAAAAAGAAGAAAATTGTACAGCTAACAGTCACCAGAAAGAGCAGAAAACACCAATAATCAGTACGAACAACTTTCAAAAATGATGGCTGTTTCATAATAATGCCATTTCATGAACATTTTAATAAAACTCTTTGTTTTTTTGGTTCAAACGTTCTTGCTTATAGCTTTTTAAAGAGAGTAACCACTTCTGCCCAACATCGGTAAAAATTTGGATCTCTTCATTGGTTAACATCTGATTTTCTGGCTCTGACGCGAGAATATAAGCTAATTTTGCTGCTTTTTCAGAATCTACACCGTATTTAACTAGTTCTGTCTGAAATAAATGTTCTTTGGCCTTTACCAAAATGGCAAGTTTACGTGACATAAATTTCTTTTTCAAAAACTGTAGTTGTAAAAATTTGAGAAATTATTTTTTGATTATGCAAATAGTTTTACATAACTATGAACATAATTGGATTTATCTTTAATTATCTAAAAAATTAGACAAGTTTATTTATTACGATAATCGTACAAATATTAAAAGTGCTAATTTTTAAGAAAAAAGGTTAAAAATGTGTGAGCTTTTAAAAGTTATGCTTTATATTACTGGGATGATAGCCGAAAACAAAGCAGCAAATACACTGCTTTTTATCCACTAGGTTAATAATTTTTTAAGTAGTTTCACTTTATTTGATTAGACATTCATCTATTACTAAACTTTGTTCTGCCGTAAAAATTCAGTATTTTTAGATAAAATTATAATATTTATGGCTAAAATCAATCTATTTAAAAAGCTATTCAACCAGTTAAATTTATTAGTCTTAGCTGGCTTAATAGCATTTCAAAATGCTTCGCTGGCCCAGTCTCAGCCTACTCAACTGTTGCCATTTTTTGATAATATTGATAACCCTGTACCTGTAAGTTTCCCCAGAGGGCAACAATTAGACATTACACCAAAGCCACCATCACTCAATGCTTTTGATGAAGCTGTGCTTAAAACCTGTGGTGCTATTGGTTCAAAAGTTAACCCTGCTCAATTTAAACAGTTGTTATCATCTTACCCAGAGGTATTGCAGAAAATTCGGCAAGCTACTGGTGGTGAATTACGCCCCGGTCGTCGCAAGCAAGACCAATTTCTAGAAGATTTAACTAATATTTGGTCTAAACGCCGGGCTTTTGAACATATTTTTTGTGGAGAAATCTATAACGCTAATGATATTGGCGGCTTACATTTTTCTGGTAGATATTTACAACTACAACAACAAGGCGTTGGCGGTAGGCTGCCGAATAATCAAAATAGAGAGGAAGTTGTACCGGGTGTAATTTACACCTTAGGAGTTGTAATTCAGCAGGGAAATAGAAGAGTAACAGATGTAATTAAAGGCTATGGCTACCTAAGCAACGCCGAAGAAATCCTCATAGATGCAACCAGAGCATTTAAACGCCAAGGAAATAAAGAAGGAGCCTGTATTTATAACGTCCGTGACCAAGAAACAAGAACAACGTTTCCGACTGTTTTTGTCAGGAAAGAAAAGGCAATTGTCACTTTCTATCCTGATGCTACTCCCCAAGGTGCAAGGTGTAGTGCATGATTGTCTGATCTGATTTTGCTGAATTCATGAGGTAAAAAATTTATAATCTAGCAGCAATAAGAAATGCTCTTAGAAACTAAACGTCTATCCATGCGTGATTTTATAGAGAGTGATTCGCCAGCAGTGTTTATTTACCAATCTCACCCTTTATATTTGCGTTATTATCACTGGGCAAACCGCACACAAGCTGATGTAGACGAATTTGTTCAAATGTTTATTACTCAGCAGACAGAGCAACCACGTACAAAGTTTCAGTTAGCAGTTATCCTCAAAAAAGCAAACCAACTTATTGGCAATTGTGGCATCCGTATCAATGATTCACAATTACAAGAAGCGAACATTGGCTATGAACTTGATACTCACTATTGGGGACAAGGTTATGCAACTGAAGCCGCATACGCCATAGTCAAATTTGGTTTTGAAGACCTAGGTATGCACCGTATTTGGGCATACTGCATTGCTGACAATATTGCGTCTGCAAGAGTCTTAGAAAAAATAGGTATGCGTCGTGAGGGTCATCTGCGCGAAAAAGAGTTGATCAAAGGCATCTGGTATGACCATTTTGTTTACGCTATTCTTGAGCGCGAATGGGAAGCAAAATAATTAGACTTGTGTTAAGTATAGATAAGTTTTGTTTTAGATATAATTAACAACAACCAAGCTCTATTTTTAAATAGCTTATAAATAGGATATCTTAGCAGTATTAAGTAGAATGCATCTACTTAGTGGCATAAAAATAGCTACATAAAAATTATTCCATACGGCAGTTGTTTAGACTGCATGAACAGTTTTAGAAATACTTTATAGTAGCTTTGGATATAACACACTATCTTTCTATATTGTTAAAATTCTCTACTCTCTCATGTTGTAAATATTTATATCGATATTTATAATCTATAAAAAATTATGAGTTCTTCTATCACCAACAATCAATCTTTAGTTCTGCAACTAAAATCTCAAATAGAATATCCCAGTGCTGGTGTTCTGAGTAAAGTTATACTCCAAGATAAAGCTTGTCAATATACTCTTTTTTGTTTAGCACCTAATACTGATATTTCTGAACATACATCAACTCGTAACGCCACTGTTAATGTTTTAGAAGGGAAAGGTTTGCTTACTTTATCAGGACAAGATATTACGCTTGAGGCTGGTGTTTTTGTTTTTATGCCTGCTAACGCGCCTCATGCTTTAAAAGCAGAAGAAAATCTGAGTTTTTTACTTATTTTATCGGAAAAGCAAGCAACTATTGACTAGTTATTTCTGGAACTTTTTATATGCAATCACTACTTTTAACTTTTGCCCAACACTTAGATTCTTCTCAGTCTGAGATTGAATCTATTTTGTCAAAACCTCTCAAGGAAGTTATTGATTCACCCACACTCAAGCAAAAATTAAACAGCTTAGATGTTAACTTGCTCCAAGAAACCTTACCAACAGCCGGAGCAGTTTTAGCTCAAGAATTACCACCTTTTTACAACTGGCTAAAAAATGAGTTGAAAGTTAAGCGGGTTCCTGATAGTCCAGAACACGCCACTAAATGGGTGATTGATTTTCTCAACCATCAAGAAAGTTTAATGCATCTAGTTAATTTACATCGTCCAGTACCTCATGCGGCAATGGAAGCCTCGGTTCCTCGTTTAGTGGGGTTGTTTGATGGTGTAGAAGACGCAAAGATCAGAAGTGAATGGCAAAAAGCGATCGCCACCTTATGCTTAATATTAGTCGTCGATGCCCGTGAACAGGATAGATCTGCCTAAAAAAGCCATATACTAAGTTTCTTAGGACTTAACTGTGTGATCAGCGCGATCGCACGCAGCCTATAAAGGATTAGCTTCTGTCACCACTTCTGGCAGGGGAATGAACTCTGTTTCATCTGGTACGCTAGGATAGCGTCTATCACGCCAATCGGCCTTTGCCTGCTCAATTCGTTCTGGTCTACTAGAAACAAAATTCCACCATTTGTAGCGTGTACCCAATGGTTCACCACCAATCACAATACACCGAGCAGTAACAGCAGCAGTAACCTTAACCACATGACCAGGCTCTAGGATGGCAAGGCGATATGGCTCAAGCGGCTGATCATTGATGCTTAATCCGTCCGTAACACTGTATACTGCTATTTCTGAGTAACCAGTAGGAATAGTGAACTGAGCATTGGCAGATAACACCACATCTAAATAGAGGATGGGTGAAAAAACTTTCACAGGCGAGATATAACCAAATGCTTCTCCAGCAATCAGTTTGATGCTACAGCCATTCTCTTCCCAACTAGGAAGCGTTTGAGCCGGATAGTGAACAAACCAAGGATCGGTTTCTTCATGTTCAACAGGCAAAGCAATCCAGGTTTGAATGCCATGAATGGAGGCTTCGTTGTGACGTTGATTGTCGGGAGAGCGTTCTGAATGTACAATTCCTGTTCCTGCGGTCATCCAATTGACTGCACCTGGTTGAATTTCCTGTACAGTACCTAAACTATCCCGGTGCATAATAGCACCATCAAATAAATAAGTGAGCGTTGCCAGATTGATATGAGGGTGTGGTCTGACATCAATGCCTTTATTAGGCGGTAAAACCGACGGCCCAAGATGATCGAAAAAAATAAACGGCCCGACCATCTGGCGATGAGGATATGGCAAACTGCGGCGGGCAACAAATCCACCCAAATCTTTAACTTCTGGTTCAATCAGTTGAAGTATTGCCATACGTGATGGGGGGTGACTGGTAAAGGCTGCAATTATTATAGAACCCATTTGACATCTTATGAGGTTTTGAATTAAGGTACTCCTCAGCATCTAAAATCCAATGCTAATGGCGTATTCCAGCGACTTCACTGATGCAG
>NZ_JACJRV010000190.1 GCF_014697475.1 Nostoc sp. FACHB-152 | reverse complement strand
CAAAACGGAGAGTTTGATCCTGGCTCAGGATGAACGCTGGCGGTATGCTTAACACATGCAAGTCGAACGGAATCTTTAGGGATTTAGTGGCGGACGGGTGAGTAACGCGTGAGAATCTGGCTCTAGGTCTGGGACAACCACTGGAAACGGTGGCTAATACCGGATGTGCCGAAAGGTGAAAGGCTTGCTGCCTAGAGATGAGCTCGCGTCTGATTAGCTAGTTGGTGTGGTAAGAGCGCACCAAGGCGACGATCAGTAGCTGGTCTGAGAGGATGATCAGCCACACTGGGACTGAGACACGGCCCAGACTCCTACGGGAGGCAGCAGTGGGGAATTTTCCGCAATGGGCGAAAGCCTGACGGAGCAATACCGCGTGAGGGAGGAAGGCTCTTGGGTTGTAAACCTCTTTTCTCAGGGAATAAAAAAATGAAGGTACCTGAGGAATCAGCATCGGCTAACTCCGTGCCAGCAGCCGCGGTAATACGGAGGATGCAAGCGTTATCCGGAATGATTGGGCGTAAAGCGTCCGCAGGTGGCGATGTAAGTCTGCTGTTAAAGAGCAAAGCTTAACTTTGTAAAAGCAGTGGAAACTACATCGCTAGAGTGCGTTCGGGGCAGAGGGAATTCCTGGTGTAGCGGTGAAATGCGTAGAGATCAGGAAGAACACCGGTGGCGAAGGCGCTCTGCTAGGCCGCAACTGACACTGAGGGACGAAAGCTAGGGGAGCGAATGGGATTAGATACCCCAGTAGTCCTAGCCGTAAACGATGGATACTAGGCGTTGCGAGTATCGACCCTCGCAGTGCCGGAGCCAACGCGTTAAGTATCCCGCCTGGGGAGTACGCACGCAAGTGTGAAACTCAAAGGAATTGACGGGGGCCCGCACAAGCGGTGGAGTATGTGGTTTAATTCGATGCAACGCGAAGAACCTTACCAAGACTTGACATGTCGCGAACCCTGATGAAAGTTAGGGGTGCCTTCGGGAGCGCGAACACAGGTGGTGCATGGCTGTCGTCAGCTCGTGTCGTGAGATGTTGGGTTAAGTCCCGCAACGAGCGCAACCCTCGTTTTTAGTTGCCAGCATTAAGTTGGGCACTCTAGAGAGACTGCCGGTGACAAACCGGAGGAAGGTGGGGATGACGTCAAGTCAGCATGCCCCTTACGTCTTGGGCTACACACGTACTACAATGCGCCGAACAGAGGGCAGCAAGCGTGCGAACGCAAGCAAATCCCGGAAATCGGCGCTCAGTTCAGATCGCAGGCTGCAACTCGCCTGCGTGAAGGAGGAATCGCTAGTAATTGCAGGTCAGCATACTGCAGTGAATTCGTTCCCGGGCCTTGTACACACCGCCCGTCACACCATGGAAGCTGGTCACGCCCGAAGTCATTACCCCAACTTTTCGGAGAGGGGGATGCCTAAGGTAGGACTGGTGACTGGGGTGAAGTCGTAACAAGGTAGCCGTACCGGAAGGTGTGGCTGGATCACCTCCTTTTTAGGGAGACCTACCCACTCAAATATCGAGATATCTGTATAGAGGTATTGAGTTGGTCAACCTAGGTCGGTCGCAGAGGAAGTTAGGCTTTCAAACTATGATTGGTTCGCATTGGGGCTATTAGCTCAGGTGGTTAGAGCGCACCCCTGATAAGGGTGAGGTCCCTGGTTCGAGTCCAGGATGGCCCACCTGAAAACAGTGAACAGTAAACAGTGAACAGTGGTCAGAAACAAAAAATGCTCACTGGTAACTGAAAACTGAAAGCTGAATTCTGGGGGTTTAGCTCAGTTGGTAGAGCGCCTGCTTTGCAAGCAGGATGTCAGCGGTTCGAGTCCGCTAACCTCCACCTGAAAAGAAAAAAGTAAAAGGAACAGACAGCACCTAGCGAAAAGTAGTTAGGCTGCTGGGTGTAAATCCTAGCCAGAACCTTGAAAACTGCATAGAAACGCGAAAATAGCAGGCAGACACAGACATGGAGATGGATGTGGATGCATGGAGAAAACCAATTGTGATTGTGGTCAAGCTAATAAGAGCTAACGGTGGATACCTAGGCACACAGAGGCGAAGAAGGACGTGGTTACCGACGATATGCTCCGGGGAGTTGGAAGCAAACATTGAGCCGGAGGTTTCCGAATGGGGCAACCCTAGATACAGCCTGTTGAATATATAGACAGGTATGAGCCAACCCAGCGAACTGAAACATCTTAGTAGCTGGAGGAAGAGAAATCAATAGAGATTCCCTGTGTAGTGGTGAGCGAAAGGGGAAGAGCCTAAACCAAAGGGTTTACCTTTTGGGGTAGTGGGACAGCGATATCGAATCTAGCGGTTAGACGAAGCAGCTAAGTACTGCACCAAAGAAAGTGAAAGTCTTGTAGTCAAAAACTTAAAGATAGTAGCTGAATCCCGAGTAGCATGGGGCACGAGGAATCCCATGTGAATCAGCGAGGACCATCTCGTAAGGCTAAATACTACTGTGTGACCGATAGTGAACCAGTACCGCGAGGGAAAGGTGAAAAGAACCCCGAAAGGGGAGTGAAATAGAACATGAAACCGTTAGCTTACAAGCAGTGGGAGTCCGATTCAACGGATGACCGCGTGCCTGTTGAAGAATGAGCCGGCGACTTATAGGCACTGGTAGGTTAAGTCAAGATAGACGCAGCCAAAGGGAAACCGAGTCTGAAAAGGGCGTGTTATCAGTGTTTATAGACCCGAACCCTGGTGATCTAACCATGACCAGGATGAAGCTTGGGTAACACCAAGTGGAGGTCCGCACCGACCGATGTTGAAAAATCGGCGGATGAGTTGTGGTTAGGGGTGAAATGCCAATCGAACCAGGAGCTAGCTGGTTCTCCCCGAAATGTGTTGAGGCGCAGCGGTAATGATTATACCTGGGGGGTAAAGCACTGTTTCGGTGCGGGCTGGGAGACCGGTACCAAATCGAGACAAACTCAGAATACCCAGGGCACACATTGCCAGTGAGACAGTGGGGGATAAGCTTCATTGTCAAGAGGGAAACAGCCCAGACCACCAGCTAAGGTCCCCAAATCATCACTAAGTGATAAAGGAGGTGAGACTGCATAGACAACTAGGAGGTTTGCCTAGAAGCAGCCACCCTTGAAAGAGTGCGTAATAGCTCACTAGTCAAGCGGTCTTGCGCCGAAAATGAACGGGGCTAAGTGATGTACCGAAGCTGTGGGATTAATTAATTAATCGGTAGGGGAGCGTTCCGTGGTAGGGAGAAGCAGTAGCGGCGAGCAGCTGTGGACGAAACGGAAGTGAGAATGTCGGCTTGAGTAGCGCAAACATTGGTGAGAATCCAATGCCCCGAAACCCTAAGGGTTCCAGAGCCAGGTTCGTCCGCTCTGGGTGAGTCGGGTCCTAAGGCGAGGGCGAACGCCGTAGTCGATGGACAACAGGTTAAAATTCCTGTACTGATTTGTAGTTGTGCAGAGGGACGGAGAAGGCAAATGTCAGCCGGAGGTTGGTTACCGGTTCAAGCGTCAAGGCGATGAGAAGCGGCGAAAACGCTTTGAGTTGAGGCGTGAGTACGAAGAACTACGGTTCTGAAGTGATATAGTCTAGCTTCCAAGAAAAGCTCTAAACACGTTAACTGCAAATTACCCGTACCCGAAACCGACACAGGTAGGGAGGTTGAGTAAACTAAGGGGCGCGAGATAACTCTCTCTAAGGAACTCGGCAAAATGGCCCCGTAACTTCGGAAGAAGGGGTGCCCACGAAAGTGGGTCGCAGTGAAGAGATCCAGGCGACTGTTTACCAAAAACACAGGTCTCCGCAAAGTCAAATGACGCAGTATGGGGGCTGACGCCTGCCCAGTGCCGGAAGGTTAAGGAAGTTGGTCAGGGAGAAATTCTGAAGCTGACGACCGAAGCCCCGGTGAACGGCGGCCGTAACTATAACGGTCCTAAGGTAGCGAAATTCCTTGTCGGGTAAGTTCCGACCCGCACGAAAGGCGTAACGATCTGGATGGTGTCTCAGAGAGAGACTCGGCGAAATAGGAATGTCTGTGAAGATACGGACTGCCTGCACCTGGACAGAAAGACCCTATGAAGCTTTACTGTAGCCTGGAATGGTGTCCGGGCTTCGCTTGCGCAGGATAGGTGGGAAGCACTGAAGCACTCCTTGTGGGGAGTGTGGAGCTAACGGTGAGATACCACTCTGGCGAAGCTAGGATTCTAACTTACTACCGTAATCCGGTAGAAGGACAGTTTCAGGTGGGCAGTTTGACTGGGGCGGTCGCCTCCTAAAAGGTAACGGAGGCGCGCAAAGGTTCCCTCAGCACGCTTGGAAACCGTGCGGCGAGTGTAAAGGCATAAAGGGAGCTTGACTGCAAGACCGACAAGTCGAGCAGGTACGAAAGTAGGCCTTAGTGATCCGACGGCGCAGCATGGAATGGCCGTCGCTCAACGGATAAAAGTTACTCTAGGGATAACAGGCTGATCTCCCCCAAGAGTCCACATCGACGGGGAGGTTTGGCACCTCGATGTCGGCTCATCGCAACCTGGGGCGGAAGTACGTCCCAAGGGTTGGGCTGTTCGCCCATTAAAGCGGTACGTGAGCTGGGTTCAGAACGTCGTGAGACAGTTCGGTCCATATCCGGTGCAGGCGTAAGAGTATTGAGAGGAGCCTTCCTTAGTACGAGAGGACCGGGAAGGACGCACCGCTGGTGTACCAGTTATCGTGCCAACGGTAGACGCTGGGTAGCCAAGTGCGGAGTGGATAACCGCTGAAAGCATCTAAGTGGGAAGCCCACCTCAAGATGAGTACTCTCACTACTTAAGTAGGTAAGGTCACCTGTAGAACACAGGTTCTTAGGCGGTAGGTGGAAGTGCAGTAATGTATGTAGCCGAGCCGTGCTAACAGACCGAGGGCTTGACCTCACAACCATTGGCAATCATCATTTCGCGTTTCTGGCAGTCTTCAGGGTTTTGATGAAGGGAAAAGGTTAAAGGGTAAAGGGGAAAGGTAAGTTTTTTCCCTTTTCCCCTTCCCCTTTCCCCCTTCCCCTAAAATCTTTCCTGGTGCCTATGGCGCGGTGGAACCACACTGACTCCTTCCCGAACTCAGAGGTGAAACGCTGCTGCGGCTACGATAGTTGGAGGGTCGCCTCCTGCCACAATTGCTCGGCGCCAGGTCTTTTTTT
>NZ_JACJRV010000019.1 GCF_014697475.1 Nostoc sp. FACHB-152 | reverse complement strand
CACACTGACTCCTTCCCGAACTCAGAGGTGAAACGCTGCTGCGGCTACGATAGTTGGAGGGTCGCCTCCTGCCACAATTGCTCGGCGCCAGGTCTTTTTTTAAAACATCAAAGAGAGAGTTTATGTTACTGCATAAACTCTCTCTTTGCTTCCAAACTGGTTTTGTAAGCAGCAAATACGTTACGGTTAAAGGTCAACCAATCGAAAAATCGCGCATGACATAGCTGTTCTAAAAGCATCTATTGCTTCACTAATGGCTGCGGTAGTGGTTTCTTTCATGAGCTTTTTTCAATGTGAAACCTATGCTAATTAAGCATTATATCCTTTTTACTTCAAGGGGCGACAAGCTCCCTAAAGTGCTTGCTGTATAAGTTTCATAGCCCTTAAACCTCGATGATAATATGCCTGCTTATGGCGAATGAAACTGACCATTTCCTCGACCCATGCTTGACACCCTTGCATTGCTTCTATCCAGTTGAAACCATATAAACCTATCCAGAAATTACTGTGACGCTTCTGGGTTCTATTTTTTTCTTCTTGGCGACAAATATAAGATTGTTGTTTTTGAAATTTAGTTCTTTGCAGATGTAACCAAGCACTGGTCATAGCCAAAGCGATTAAGAATATTATTCGTACAAGTCTATCAGGCCTGGCTTGAGAACTTTCCAAATTGTAACCGCCAGTTTTACAATCTTTGAACATTGCTTCAATCCCAAAACGTTGAGCATATATTTTGAGGGCAGTGTTTAAATCAGGTAAATTAGTTAATAAATACCAAGCTTCCTTATCTTGCTTTCCCCTATATTTCCTTTTCCAATAAACAGCTAAATTGAAGCAACCAAAACCTTTTTTTTGAGTAACTTTAACGTCGGTATAAAAGGAGCGAACACCAGGATAAATCTCAATACTACTTAAAGGCTGGAATTTCTGTCTTTTCTTCCGAAAAGTAGTATCCTTTTTTTGACGAAATACAAAACTCAGGTTCTGCTTGTGGAGCCACTGCGCTAGTTCCACACTGTGAAATTCTCTATCCCCAATAATTACTAGTTTGTATTTTTTTAATCAGCGAATTACTGGGCGTAATACTTTTTGTTGTTCTTCTAGATTACTGCTACCATCTTTTCCTAGCAGACACCAATATATTGGCCAGGCTCTTTTTTGGTAAATCACACTCACCATTAACACGTTATTTTCTCTCCATTGCGTTTTATCCATCGCAATAGTTAGCTGTGACCCTACTTTAAAGTGTTGGTTAATTATTGCTTCAATGATGGGAAACCACAACAACACTACACTCAAGGCATTCAGTGTTAAAAACCTTTGTATATGCCGTCTACGACTATTTTGTTGTATAGGTAAAGGTAGGGTTGCTGCTAGTCTTTCTATCCTGACCTGTTTCTGATTCTGTAACGACCACACCAACATCTTCAGGGTGATTAACTTGTCCTTTATTTAGGTATTTTTCTCAGAAGTTTTGGTATAATGATGCCAGCATTATGACGACGGTCTTGGTCAAATTACGAGACCGTTCTTTTTTACCACGAAACCGCTCTCCACAGAAAAGTCTACTCTCCTCATACAGTTCATTCTCAATCAGCACCCAATTTTTTCACAGGGTCTGTGCCTCCCAAATCCTTAGCTGGCTAGGTTTAGAGGTGATTGTCGCCCCTTGAACCTTTTTAGTCTTTCAGTTTTGTTTAAGTCTCGTTAATGACAAAAGCGATCGCCTTTTACTCTCCATCATGGCAGATAAGGGCGATCGCATCTCAAGATTCACTGTTAAAATTTTAGATTCCAAGCAGCAACAGCTAAAGCAGCCCAACCAGCAATCAAGCCTACACCGCCTAATGGTGTAATTGCGCCTAAATATTTCACACCAGTTAAGCTCAAAGCGTATAAGCTGCCAGAGAAAATAGCAATGCCAATAATAAATAGCCATGCACTAGCTATTAAAGTGGCGGGAGGAGATGCAACACGACTGATGAGGAGGGCAACTAGCAACAGTGCTAGAGCGTGGTACATTTGGTAGCGAGCGCCTGTTTCAAATATTTCGAGCGATCGCTCACTAATTTTATCTCGCAAAGCATGGGAAGCAAACGCCCCAGCAGCCACTGACAAACCACCTAAAACGGCAGCTAAACTCACAAAAATCTGCGCCATTAGAATTATTTGCCAATCAATTAGATATCAAAATGGTATGATACTGCGCCTTCTTCAGTCACTTTAAAATTCGCGTTGAATTCTTTAGCTTTCTCGTCTAAAAATTCTCTAGCGACAGGTGCAGGTAGCTGTGATTGCATAGCAAAGCCTAAAACAGTGACTCTGCCATTATTTTGTTGTAGCATTTGATAAAAAGTCGATTGTAAGCGATCGCTGGTTTGTTGCTGAAGTGCTTTTTGTTCTTTTTTGCTTTGACGATACAAAGACAGGCTTAACCATCCACCTAAAACCATTGTTGGCACGCCAAAAATAAAACTATCTTTTGCTACTGCATCCAAATAATTAGCAGCTTCTACATTGGGTATATCGACTACTAAGTGTGTATCATCCCCTGATGAAATGTCCTGAAAAATCTTACTTTTTTCAACTACCGCACAGACTGATTGTGTCAAAAACATGAATCCGAGTGTCAGTAGCCAACCCGCCGCTAATTTTTCAGCAGTTTTCATAACTCGATTTTAAATTTTAGCTTTGCTTGCGATTTTAACCTTACTTTTGCAAACGTTCCAGAGCCATCATATCTGCTATTGCATTTTACTGAACATAGTTAGAACAATAGCAAATTAGGCAAGTAGAAATATACCTAACTTTGCAAAATCAAATGTGAATCTTATATATCAAGCGATCGCTAAATCAAAAATCTTAACCTATTAGCTGGTACTTACGATTTAAATATCTACACCAATTGTCAGAGGATAGTTATCCGCATCACAAATTAACTTATATAAGTAGTTAACCTATGTAAGTTTATTTCAGAGGTCAAAATGACTCAAGAAAAAGACAAGCTAATTAACTTATCAGTCCATGAATCAGTAGATCCCAGCCAGTTCAGCAGTGAAGGAGATAAACAAGCCCCAGAAAATCTGAATGACTTGAACGATTCTGTTCATAATTCTGAAAATGCTGATGCTTCTACTTCCCAGCCTTTTGATGATGGGAATGAAGAAAACCTGGGAGAACAGCAAATCACGATTGCTAATTTAAGTGCTGGCTAACTCTTCCCTATAGTTTCACGATGATGGGGTTTTAATATAAATGCCATATCAGGGCCAGCAGGCACAATCCCACCAGGATTGAGAGGAAAAAGATTACCATAATAGTCTTGCTTGACACTTTCTAAATCGCAAGTGTTGGCAACCCCTGGCAGCTGATACAAGTCGCGTAAATATGCTCCGAGATTTGGATAGTCTTGAATTCGGCGGCGGTTACACTTAAACAAGCCATAATACACAATGTCAAACCGAAAAAGCGTTGTAAATAGACGCACATCTGCTAACGTGACATTGTTTCCACAAAGGTAGCGACTTGTATTTAAAGCTGCGTCAATTTCATCAAGAGTATTGAAAAGTTCGTCACAGACTTTGTTATAAGCTTCTTGAGTTTGGGCAAAGCCACAACGATACACGCCATTATTAACGCTTGTGTAAATTTTTTGATTCCACCAGTCAATTTTCTCTTGTAATTCTTTTGGGTAAAGATTTAATGTCGGGTTGGCTGCAAACTCGTTAAATTCTGAGTTCAGCATGACAATAATCTCTGCACTCTCATTATTTACAATTGTCTTGGTTTGGGTATCCCATAACACTGGTACTGTACTGCGCCCAGTGTAGCCAGGTTGAGCAAGTTCATATAATTGGGGTAGAGTTTGGCAACCTTCCTCTTCGCTGGTGAATACCCAACCCCCAGTAGTCGCAGAAGGCTCAACAATGGCTACTGATATTACATCTTCTAGCCCTTTGAGTGTCCTGACAACTAGTGTGCGGTGCGCCCAAGGGCAACCCAAGCCAACATAAAGTTTGTAACGTCCTTTTGCTGGCTGGTAAGTATTATCTGCTGCTGAACTAACAAAGTTTCTAAACTGGCTATCAGGACGAATGTATTCGCCTAATTTATTACGGGGGGCAAGTCGAGACATCATCAGATGCCAAAGAGTTGTCCACACAAACTTGCCCAAACCGATGATTAGTTTTGGTGGCAAGGACTTGCCTTTTTTCTTAGTTTTGGTATTAGTCATAGTTGAGGTAGTGAGCGATTGCACCCATGCTCAAGTACAACTCTATTGTCTCGGAAAATTTAATTGTGATCTTCGGTTCTTACTAATTGTCCTGCTTTATATGCTTGTCGTAGTGCGATCGCTTCTGCCACAATATTCTGTGCGCTTAATCCTTCTTCATCCATCATCCGTTGCAAAATCACACCAGTCTGCTCGTTAGGTTCATGAATAGGCGGAATTTGACAGTATCTCCCACCATTTTTTGTCCGTCGCCAAATACTTGGCTTTTCATACCTAGCTGTTTTGCTTGTACGCTGCTTTTTAATCAAGCCGCGCACACTTTCTTGATTAATAATGCTTAAATCTAGTAGCCGATTGATAACCTTTTGGTACTTCTTGCTGTTTTCTGCTAACTGATATATCGTTCTCGGCTCAACCTGGGCAATATCTTGCGGTGAAAATTTCTGAAATGCTGCTGCAATCTTCAGATACTTCTTTTCCTCGCCTTGCCAACCCTGTTCTTGCAGTAACTTTTTATAATCTTGCAAAGAAAGTTTGTTTTTTTGTTCAGCTAACCAAAAGGCATGATGCAAAATTGCCTTAGTAACATCCGTGAGTCTTTGAAACGTCAGATTTTCTGCGTTAACGCTCTTTGCACGATTAGCTTTGTGTTCAGTGGATTTCTCAAACTTAGATTGGGTGATTGTTGGAGAATTCACTTGGGCTGCAACTATACCCTGTAATGGTGTCATCATAGTATTGATGTATGGATCTCGTTGAGGCTTCGTAGAAGCGAAGCATTGCTGAGAAGTCTATTACTAGAACAATTGTACTACTAAATTCTGAGAAAAACCCCTAAGAATATATAAATTTTGTAGAGACGTAGCATTGCTACGTCTCTACAGGCGGGTTTCACGTTGGTTTAATTTTCCCTATCACCTACTACAAGTTCTTTCAACCAGCCATCTGCTTGTTGGTATAATTTGAACTTTTTCTCATCGACACGGAACTCTGGGGTATGAACCATTCTTCTACCATTTACCCACTTTGTGCCGTGGTGCTTATGTAGTAATTCGTGATATAAAACAAACTCAATCACAAACGGAGGGACTTTAGCACTATCAAGGCTCATACTGATGACTACCCTATCTCTGGCTGGCTCATAGTGTCCAAATTTGCGATAAGTTTTGATTTGACTCCAAGCTAAACGCGGTTTTACAAGCCTTGCAGCAAAATATTCATAGTTAACTTTGTCAAATAATTTATTTAAGTTATAAAAGTTACCTTGAGGATTTTCCGCAATGACTTCAGCAATTAAATCTAAATCTAAGAGAACAGAACTATATTCTTCTGAACCAGCAAATGCTCTGATGAGTTGAGTACTTTGTTGATTTTTGCCACACAGACTGCATTGCACTAAGGCTTGCAAAACTTCTTCTGATGCATGAAGAAAACCTTCGTTAATCTTGATATCTACAATTTTGCTAGACCTTTTACCTTGATATAATCCTGCTAAATTAGTCAGTGCAATCATGACTTCTGCAGTATCTTGACTTTGTGCTTTGAGAAGTTGTTGCGTATTTTGCCTCACGCGATGAGTGCTAATTAAGTGCAGATTTAGGTTATCTTCGTCAGTGAGAAATTTGCACCAAGAATAAATTTGACGAGATGAAGATGTTAAATTTGCTGGGGTTATTTTTAAGTTAGAACAGATTTGTTCAATTGTGGCTACTGTTTTAACTAACGTTTGGGTGAGTTGTTTTGTTTGAGTTTTGTTTGGATTTGGAATAACAGCTAGGTTAAAAATACTTCGTAAAATATTATTTTGTTGAACTTTAATATTCTTGATACTAACAGTCTCAACTTTCATGAGATTCTTTAAAGTTAAATGAGGAAAAGATTTAGTAATTCAAGGTATTGACAAAATGATTCAAACTTGATTACAGATAAAAGGGTGTTATTTTTGCTGTCAGTTTACTTTGATTGTGTACTAAACTACCCAAGTAATATCAGTCTAACGATATATACGCAATCTATCTTGGGTAAGTAAGAGAGAATTTGTACACAGCATACTATGTATTTGTTCCACTTTTGTTTGTGCAGCGATCGCTCCCCTAATTTAGGCTAATAGGAGCGATCATTTCTCTAATTAAGGTTACTTTAATATTTCGTCTAGAAAATTTCTGGCAGATTGTGCTTTAGCCAGTGCTGCTTGATGATCACCATAAGCACGAACCAGACGAAAAAGTCCACTTACACCTGTCTTAAGTTGCTCTAGTTCTTCACCACCTACCAACTCCCCATCGAGCATTCTGCTAACTAAGGGTTTGATATCGCCCACTTCTTGCCGAACTTTTTGCAGCTTTTCGACACTACTTAGTAAGCTTTTTAATGAGTTCAAGATGTTGTCAATATCTTGGCTATCCTCAACTGCTGCTGATGAATTTTGCTCTGTAGTTATATCGTCAGCCTCTGAAACTAAAGCAGATTCCTGTGCTGTTGTTTCACTTTTAACGCCGTTTGACTTTGCCATTAAAGTTTCCTCATGAAATTGTTTTCAGCGTACTGCTTTCAGTAACTTAACAAAAATATTATTGTTATTATTACTTAATAAAGTATCACATAAATGCAAATATTTGTAATTTTAAATTTTACATTTAATTATAATAGTTAACAGGCGTTATATTTCTTAATTTAGGGATTTAAATTGCATTAATAATAAATTGCCATCACCCTCAAGTCCAATTCTCGAAGGTTGATATAGGTAAGTAATATATTAGCTAGCAATTTAAAATTTATTTTATATAAATAAAGAGAAAAATTTGTCTTATCTAGTTGCTACTGTCTAGTTTCTAGCCCTGATTTTTATATTATGGAAATTGCTCAGTGCGATCGCCGTCTTCTGGCTACGTTTAAAGCGACTTCCCAGGTTTGCGGCCTTGGTGTTGTTTTTATCGGATGTCTTGTACTGCTTGGTTGGGCATTTGACATTGAGGTTTTCAAGGGGATTTTGCCTCAGTGGGTGGCGATGAAAGCCAATACAGCAGTTGGCTTTGTGTTGTCGGGTTTAGGGTTATATTTTTTACAATCAACCAGAAAACTTCAACGGCAGTTGGTTAAAGGTTGCGCCTTGGTTGCGACCATCTTAGGAATATTGACTCTGAGTGAGTATGTGTTCGGCTGGAATCTGGGCATAGATCAACTGCTATTTCCAGAAGCACCAGGAGCCATTGCCACCTCTAGCCCAGGCAGGATGTCAGCCTTATCAGCATCCCACTTTATCCTACTTGGGACTGCTTTGTTGCTCTTGACTGGCAGAATTGTACCTTACCGACTGATTCAAGGGGTAGCACTCAGCACAGCCTTAATCGATCTGCAAATTGTCATTGGTTACACCTATGGAGTGAAACCAATATTTGGTTTAGGACTTTATATTTATTTTGCCCTGCATACTGCGATCGCATTTTTGCTACTCTCGATTGGCATATTGTTAGTAACTTCCGATAGAGGATTCATGAGTCTCTTTGTCAGCAATACCGCAGGTGGCATTACAGCTAGAGCGTTAATACCTGCGGCGTTTGCTGTTCCCTTTGGGTTAGGATGGCTGTGTTTGCTGGGCGAAAGGCTTGGCTGGTTTGGTGATTCTTTAGGGCTTTCTTTCCATGTGACGGGTAATATAGTTGCCTTTATGGAGTTAACTTGGTATTGCACAAAACATCTCTACCGAGTAGATATCCAACGTCAACAAGCAGAGTCAGCCTTGAGAAATAGTTATGCTCAACTAGAACAGCGAGTCCAAGAACGCACAAATGCTTTACGCGAGAGTGAAGAACGTTTTCGGCGCGCGATTCTGGATGCACCTTTGCCGATTATCCTGCACGCCGAAAATGGAGAAATTCTCCAAATTAATCATGCTTGGACAGAAATTACCGGGTATCGCCCCGAAGAAATCCCGACGATCGCAGATTGGACAGAAAAAGCTTATGGTATGCGTCAAGAACAAATGCGAGGTGCGATCGCTCGTTTATATCAACTGACAGAACGCACTCCTCAGGGAGAGCATCCAGTTAGAACTAACACCGGAGAAACACGTATTTGGGACTTTTATTCGGCTCCATTAGGTAAACTGCCTGATTCTAGAAGTATGGTGATGACAATGGCAATTGATATTACCGAGCGCAAACAAGCAGAAGCAGACTTACAAAAATATAAAGATATTTTTCAATTTGCCGAACACGCCTTAGCAATTAGCAGAGGTTCTGTAATCGAATTAATTAATCCGGCTTTTGCGCGAATGCATGATTATAGAGTTGAAGAACTGCTGGGCAAGCCTATTTTAGATTTGTTTCCGCCTGAGTGCCATACCCAGGTGCTTACATTTATGCAACAGGTTGGAGAGACAGGACACCTAGCTTTTGAATCGCAGCATCTTCGCAAAGATGGAACAGTATTTCCAGTCTTCATCGATGTAACTACTGTCAAAGATGAGCAGGGAAATCTACTGTATCGGATTGTGAACGTGATAGATATTACAGAGCGCAAGCAAACCGAAGCCGCCCTCCAAGACAGTGAAGCCCTCGCCAGAGCCAGAGCCGAAGAACTAGAAATATTTTTGGAGGCAATTCCTGTAGCAGTTTGGATTGCCCACGATCCCGAATGCCATCATATGACTAACAACCGCGCCGCCTACGCCATGATGCGTAGACAGCCAGGGCTAATCATGACGGCAACACCTGCCTCAGGAGAGTATCCTTTTGATTTTCAAATTCAAAAAAATGGTAAAGACATTCCCCCCAATGAACTGCCAATGCAGAAAGCGGCGAGAACTAGACAAAGTGTTGAGGCAGAATTTGAATTTGTCTTTAACGATGGTGAGGTAAAATTTCTTGATAGTCGGTCTGTACCATTACTAGATCATGCTGGCAACGTGCGAGGAGTGATTGGCGCGTTTTGGGATGTCACCGAACTGCGAACCGCATTAAGCTTACGTCAGCAAGCCGAAGAACGCTTTAGCCGTGCCATTCTCGATGCTCCTTTGCCCATCATGCTGCACACTGAAGATGGCGAAGTCCTGCAACTTAATCATGCATGGACGGAGATTTCAGGTTACAGCATCGAAGATACCCCGACAATAGAAGCCTGGGTGAACAGAGCTTATCGCAGCAACAAAGAACAAGTGCAAGTGCTAGCAAACATCGCCTCTATATTTCCGCTTCAAGGCAAAACCCAGATAGGAGAATATTCTATTACTACCCATACAGGTGAAAACCGCATATGGGATTTTCATGCTGCTCCTGTTGGTCAATTACCTGATGGCAGAAAACTGATAATTGCTACGGCGATTGATATCACCGAACGCAAGCAGGCTGAAAATGAGCGCAATCAGTTCTTTAATCTATCTCTGGATATGATGTGCATTGCTGGGGTTGATGGCTACTTCAAGCAGGTTAACCCTGCATGGTCAAAAATTCTGGGCTATGGCAAGGAAGAACTTTTGGCTGAACCTTATCTCAACTTTGTTCACCCCGAAGACCAGCTACAAACAAGCGTGGAAGCTAAAAACCATGCAGGTGGCACTCCCTCAGATACCTTTGAAAATCGCTATCGCTGTAAAGATGGCTCTTATAAATGGTTAGAATGGAAAACCTTTGCCAGCCATGACACAAACTCGCTGTATGCTGTGGCTCGTGATGTAACTGAGCGTAAGCAAGTACAACACAAGCTAGAGGAACAAGCAGCCACACTGCAAAGGCAAGCTGATTTACTGGAATTAACCTATGAAGCAATTATTGTTCGAGATCAGCAGGGGGCGATTACTTACTGGAACCGGGGCGCAGAAACGATGTATGGTTGGCAGCGAGAGGAGGCAATTGGGCGTGTAACTCATAGCTTACTGCAAACCCAAACTCCTGCCGGAATTGACCTTGATCAAGTTGTGATGGAGCAAGAACGCTGGCAAGGCGAACTGATTCATACTTGTAAAGACGACCAAAAGATGATCGTTGAAAGCCGTCAGGTGTTAATTCGAGATCAGCAGGGCAAGCCAACAGGATTTTTAGAAGTTAATCGAGACATCACCGAACGCAAGCGAATTGAGCAAGAACAGCAAATGTTAGTATCGATTGTGGAAAATAGCCCAGACTTTATCGGTACAGCAAATCTCGACGGTGGGGTAACTTATTTAAATCCAGCAGGTCGAGCAATGATTGGACTTTCAGCCACTGCACCAATCAACCATATGCAAGTGCCAGATTTTCATCCACCTGAATACCAAGAATTAATCCTCAATCAAGTTCTGCCCACAATCATGAAACAAGGGTATTGGGAAGGAGAAAACCTTTTACGAAACTCCTCGACACAAGAAGTGATCCCCATACTTCAGATTGCATTTATTAACCGCGATCGCACAACAGGGCAGCCTTTAAGTCTAGCAACCATTTCTCGTGATATTCGAGAGCGCAAGCAAGCCGAGAAAAAATTGAGAGCCAGCGAGGAGCGATTTCGCGCTACCTTTAATCAGGCAGCAGTTGGCATTGCCCATGTGGCGCTGGATGGGCGGTGGCTGCGAGTTAACCAAAAACTCTGCGATATTGTCGGCTATTCCTATGAAGAAATGCGCCAAAAAACGTTTCAGGAAATTACACATCCTGATGATTTAGAAGTTGATTTAGCTTATGCTCAACAGTTGTTTGCAGGCGAGATTCAGACTTACTCAATGGAGAAACGCTATATTCACAAAGACGGTTCTGTTATTTGGATTGGCTTAACTGCCTCTCTGTTACGGAAATCAGAGGGAACACCAGACTATTTTATTGGTGTTGTTCAAGATATTAGCGATCGCAAAACCGCAGAATTGGCAGTCAAGCAACTCAATGAAACCCTAGAACAACGAGTACAAGAACGCACAGCCCAACTTGCAGAAGTTAACCAAGAGTTAAAACGCTTTGCCTATACAGTGTCTCATGACTTGCGATCGCCCCTGCGTGCCATCAGAGGGTTAATTGAAGCCCTAGTCGAAGACAACGGCGATCAGTTAGACGAACTAGGGCAAGAATATGCCCAACACATTGCCGACTCTGCCCAACGCATGGATACCCTGATTCAAGACTTACTCGCCTACAGCCGACTCAGCCAAACCCAAATTCAGTTGCAGACAGTTGACTTGACAACTTTGATGCAGGATATTTTGGTGCAGTTAGAACCAGAACGGCAAGCCAAGCAAGCTGAAATTACAGTAGCTATGCCCCTACCCCAGGTAATTGGTCAGCGTACTATCCTCACTCAGGCAATAATCAACATATTGACAAATGCTCTAAAATATGTATCAGCTGGGGTTGAACCTCAGATACAGATTTGGGCAGAAAAACGTGAAAATTGGATTCGGATATGGATTGCAGACAACGGTATTGGAATTGAAAGCGAATTTCAAGAACGAATTTTTGGTGTATTTGAACGACTACACGGCGCAGATACCTATTCAGGAAGTGGAGTTGGACTGGCGATCGTGCAGAAGGGCATTGAACGCCTCAAAGGCCGAGTCGGAGTTGAGTCTGAGTTAGGGCAAGGTAGTCGTTTTTGGATAGAATTGTTACAAGCATAAGCTCGTTTCATTTTAAATTTTGGCTCGACTATTCTATAAAACTTCCTCTAGCACATTAGTAATAGACTCACAATTGAACCTAAGGCAGAAGTGTTGCACTTTTAACTTTAGTATGGTGAGTACGGTCTTAAAAGAATCAGTATCCCTTGATAGTATCTTTGAGCAATAAACAATCATTAACTATGAGTAATACTCAGCAGAATTGGCTTCTGCTAGTAGAAGATGAACCTGGCAATATATTACTCATTAAGCGGGCAATGAGTAAGCTTAAACGAAATATCCAAATTCAAGCGGTTGAGGATGGTGAACAAGCTGTAAACTACCTCAAAAAGACCAGAGAGGATGCTTGTATAAATCAATATCCTATACCCAGTGTCATACTTACAGACATTAAAATGCCCAGGATGAACGGTATGGAACTCCTGGCCTGGATTAAACAACAACCAGAGTTTGTGAATCTGCCTGTAATTATGCTCAGTAGTTCTGGAGAAATTGAAGACATTAATCGAGCTACTGAGTTAGGCGCAAGTACTTATCTTGTCAGACCTGGATCTTTTACTGAACTGGTTGAAATTATGCAACAAGTTGCTTCATATTTTAATTCAGATTCAGTAAGCTCTTAATAATTCTGATTTTAAACTTAGGCTAAATTCAAGGTTAGAACAAATGGCAGATTTTGATTCCAAAACTGTTCTATATGTTGAGGATGATGCTGCCTATATTTTGTTAGTTAGGCGCGCCCTGCAACGCTCAAAGTTAACAAATTTACCTAATTTACGGGCATTAAGAACAGCAGAAGAAGCCACATCTTATCTATTGGGGCAGACTCCTTATGAAGACAGACTTGCTCATCCTTTGCCAACTCTGTTGTTGACAGATTTACGGCTACCAGGAAAATCTGGATTACAATTTGTGCGCTGGGTACGGGAGCAAGTTGAATTTCAGCAACTTCCAATAGTGATGTTGACTGGCTCTGCTTTAGATGAAGATATTGAGTTAGCTTACGATACAGGCGTTAACTTTTGCTTAGTCAAGCCAGTAGAAGTTGATATGTTAGTTAGCATCATTCAAGCACTCAGCGTTTATTGGGTTCCCCCACCAACCAAGCCGACTTTCTAACTTTGTCGATTAAGCTGGCTAAAAGCTTTTCAGGCTCGATTAGTTTGGCAATTTTTTACTCATCCGCAAAAATACTTTTAAACTGCAAATATTGCCCTCTACTTCTAGTTAGATTTAGAGTAATTATTTGGGTTAGTTTTATAAAAAATTGAATATATAACGTCTAGCTTTTAGTTATTTCCAATACATTTTAATTTGAATTAAGGCATACAACATATTTAATTCATGTCTACAGCCAATGACAGATTACATTTGTAGTTTCTATCTTTAGGATCACATATATTGCTCCATTAAGCTACAAATTAACTTGAGATATTATGCCTATTAATTGCTTGACGCAAACTCATAAAAATACGAACAATGACACAAATAATACCCAACAATCTCTCAAAGTAGAATTGGCTCTATTGATGGATCAAATCAAAAGTAGTGTGTGGCTGATTGGGATTCCATCATGGTTATTTGCCATAACAGATAGAAGCTTTGCTGTATTAGCTGATGGAGATTTATCACCAGTAGAAATATTACAGATATTGATGACTTGCTTGTTCTTCGTCAGTTGGATTTATTTAAAACCAGAGGAAAGTTTAACCAGTAGTGATGTAGAACCTAACGAATATGAGGAATATCTAGCTCGCACTCAAGCTAACAAGGTTAGATTGAAGAAGCGACACATGATTAGCCAGGACTATATTTTACCTTTTCCCTATTATTGCCAAATTTACCATCTATTGAACTTAAAACACTTAGAATCCGTTCATAAATTTAGCCTGAACAGCTTAAAGGTTTTGAATATCAGTAAGTTTCAAGCAACTGATATAGGTGGAGTTATTAAGTTTACTACCATGTTGCAACCAAACATCAATTTGCTGAGGTTTTGGCGGCAACCAATTGTAGAAGTGGATTTAATTTTACATACTCCCTACACGGTAGAACTGAGTATCCCTGCATATAACGACAAACGAATAGTTGTAATCTTTCACGCATTCCCTTTAAATGAGCGCGAACATCAATTCTTTATCGATATTTATAGTGATTTAGAATGGCCCAAGCCAATATTACAGATAATGTTTCATTGTGCTGCTTGTTTGACTCTCTTTGAAGACTTACCATATTTACAAGCTTTAGCTGATAGAAATATCGAGCGCCTATTGAACTTAAATTCAACTTCTAAACACGAATCTATGTTATTGTTTAACCGATTTATAGAACTGTATGGTTCTCGTCAAGCGAGAATCCAATTACCAGAGTCAACGTAAGTTATTTAAATATACTGCACTAAGCGGCTACACAGCCGAAACCCGCCTGCGCGGGTTCTAAAGTTTTAATTCTCTATCAGTCCGAGCAGGCGGACTTGGTTTGTATAGCTGCGGTTTCTAATCGCCAAGGCTAAGGGTAAAATGTCTCTGTTTTTATCATCAAACCAAAGACTAACTACGATATGATGCTCTGTGCATCTGTGGTTGGTTTTGCAAAACAATGCTTGATTGGCTTTATCGTTACCCTAACCTTTACCCTGGTATTTTGCTCAAGCGTTACAAACGCTTTTTTGCTGATGTGCAGCTTGCTGATGGTCAAATAGTAACCGCACACTGTCCCAACACAGGGCCGATGACTGGAGTTTCAACCCCTGGTAGTCTGGTACAGTTGTCTAAAAGTGATAACCCTAACCGTAAACTGGCTTATACTCTAGAACTAATTCAAGTACACGATAACGAACCAACTTGGGTAGGCGTGAATACTGCTTTACCTAACCGCATAGTCAAACTAGCTTTAGCAAAATATTTATTTCCCGAATTAGGTAACTACAATCTAATTAAAGGTGAAGTGGTTTATGGCTTAGATAAAAAAAGTCGTGTGGATTTCTTTTTGACAGGTAGCGATGAAGAACGCCCAATATATTTAGAAGTTAAAAATACAACTTGGGCGCAAGGAACTTTAGCATTATTTCCCGACACAGAAACCACAAGAGGACAAAAGCACCTACGAGAATTGATGGCGTTGCTACCTTTAACTCGTTCTGTGATGCTGTACTTTATCAATCGAGGTGATTGTACAGAGTTTGCCCCTGGTGATAGTAAAGATCCAGTATATGGTCAATTATTGCGGCAAGCGATCGCCCTTGGTTTAGAAGTGTTACCTTGTCGGTTTGATATCTCTCCCGAAGGTATCCGTTATTTAGGCTTGGCAAAACTCGTAATTTAAACGTTAGATCCCCGACTTCTTAAAGAAGTCGGGGATCTTGTAACCTAACAGAATTATGCTACTGCTTAAACTTGCCCAGAAGCGAGAAAAGCATCGACTTCTGCGGCCATTGGTTGAGAAGCGATCGCACCTGGTTTAATAGTAGTCAAAGCTCCGACAGCACTGGCATAAGTAACAATGCGCTTTACTGTGTCTGCATCTTCTAATTTTTGGATACCATGTTGACTCAGTTGGTGGATAAATCCTGCCAAAAAGCTATCTCCTGCGCCAGTTGTGTCAGCCACCTTCATAGGAAAAGCAGGGATTACACCTTCGCTACCACCTAAACAATAGGCGCAACCTTTGTCTCCATCTGTCACCAGCACCCCTTCCACAGAATCTAGGCGGTAAGTAATCGCTCCAGCATCTTTGGTATCAAATAGCCATTCTGCTTCTTCTTTGGAGAGTTTGAGAAAATCAACGCGCTTAAATATATTTTGAATTTTTTGCCGCGCGATATTTTCGTCGTGCCAAAATACTGGCCGCCAGTTAACATCCATGACAATTTTGAGATCTAATTGCTCTGCTAACTCTAAAGCCCGATAAACTGCCTTTTCACTGTCAGGATAAGCTAATTCCAAAGTACCCAAAACCAAAAAATCTGCATCTTCAAATAGCGAGATGGGTAATTGCTGGGCTTGCAGACGGGTGTCAGCAAATTCAGATGTATCATATTGACCGAAGCCAGCGAAAGTGCGATCGCCTGCCAAATCCCGCACCACATATACTTGTCGTGTTGGCGCAGTAGCATGACGTTGTACACCCGTTGTATCTACACCGACTTCTTGTAATAACTTGACCAGTGCATTCCCTGGTTCATCTTCGCCCACCGCTCCGATAAATCCTGCTGAAGTTCCCAGTTTCACCAAAGCACAGGCCACGTTAGCTGGCGCTCCTCCCGGATAAGGAGTCCAGGATTTCACCTCTTCCAACTTTAGCCCTAATTGATCGGCTAAACAATCGAATAGAATTTCACCGAGACACAAAACACGGGGATTACTCATCTCATTTCAGAATTTCGATTTGGGTTTAGGAACTAGAGAAGAATTTAGAACTGGGAGTTCATCAATTAGAATCTTATCCAGCTAAATTTTGAATTCAAAGTTCTAAAATTTTCCTCGGTCAGTATAAAATCTACAATAATCTTGATCATCTGTCGCCAGTCTTTTATAGAATTCCATAGCAATTTTTATTACTTTTCAAGATGTAGACACACCTGATTCACATTTTTTTCAGTGCGGTAAACCAGGAACCCAAGATTTTTAATTCGTATTAAAAGCTACTTACACTCGCTCAAGCCTTAGACTATCATCAAGCTGAACTTGCAAAAAATTATTGTCAATCATATTGCAGGTAACACTTCAAACCCCTACAAACAAAAGAATCTTCTAGAATTAAATAGAGTGATTAAGTACATATACCAAGGGAGGATAGAACCAGTCATGGCTAGTGGCGAGTCTCAGACCCCTGTTACTCTGTCAGACAGAGAACTGCAAATTATCGACTTAGTGGCCGCTGGCTTAACTAACCAAGAGATTGCAGTAAAACTGGAAATTAGCAAGCGTACAGTTGATAACCATATCAGCAATATTCTCACCAAAACCCAAACGGAAAACCGCGTGGCTCTCGTCCGTTGGGCGTTACAGTGGGGTAAGGTCTGCTTGAATGATGTCAATTGCTGTCCTCTGCCTAATCAGTCCGATTGAATTATGTGCTGATAGAGATGCGGTCAATGGCGTTTGGCAGATGCCATTAATCGCGTCTAGTATTGTGATGAATTTCGTCTGGCAAACAGCTACGACATTTTGACGGTTCACTGCTTGTTTTACTCCTCATGCATCTATTTCAGCGTGAACCTTTAAGTTCTCGCTAGCATCAACATCAAGCAGAACCAAATACTCAGCTATTGGTTATCCTGCAAGGGCGTTACAGTTAATCCAGTTTTACAAAACTGGATTAACTGTACATCTGAAAAGAAGGGGTTTCAACCAAAGACGCTGTGTTTTGAGCATCGACTTGTCTTGAAACACATCTTTTTTGTTTCCATTATTAAAATAAGGAGCTTGTACCTTCATCTTTGGGGCTGAATTTTATTTCCCTACACCCCCGCCCCAAAGGGGCTTGGTCATTGCAAGTTGCGAATTGATATGACTTGTGAATAAATTGTTCACTCTTAAGTAAGTCGGTGGGAAAAAACAAAACTATGTTAAGAAAGATTAAATAGATTAAAACCTTCTTCCCTCCTGCCTTACCCCAACTACAAATATTTAAGCCGTTCTACTTAATAATGATTAATTAATAACTTTGGATACTTTTTGGTTTGTTTAAATTGTTCTAAATAAGCGGCAACCTAATGATAATGCTGTTACATCTTTGTTAAGAAAAGTTACAACGCTCTTAACACAAGGAAATATTAGTATGGTAGTCGCAGGTGATAAGAATACCCAACATCAGGTAGTAATTGTAGGCGGTGGTTTTGGGGGATTATATACAGCAAAGTATCTTGCTAACGCTAATGTAAACGTTACCCTGATTGATAAACGTAACTTTCATTTATTTCAGCCACTTTTATATCAAGTTGCCACAGGTACGTTATCACCTGGTGACATTTCCTCACCATTGCGCGCCGTATTCAGCAAAAGCAAGAATACACAAGTTTTGCTAGGAGAAGTCAGCGATATTGACCCAAAAGCACAAAAAGTGATGATGGGCAATCAAGCAATACCATATGACACCTTAATTGTTGCTACAGGTGCAAACCATTCTTATTTTGGTAAAGACCACTGGAAAGACGTTGCACCTGGCTTAAAAACGGTAGAAGATGCTATCGAAATGCGCCGTCGGATATTTGGTGCATTTGAAGCAGCAGAGAAAGAAACTGATCCCGAAAAGCGTAGTGCTTGGTTGACATTTGTGATTGTGGGTGGTGGCCCTACAGGTGTAGAATTAGCAGGCGCGATCGCGGAATTGGCATACAAAACCCTCAAAGAAGATTTTCGCAGCATCGACACCTCAGAAACCAAAATTTTCCTATTGCAAGGGGGCGATCGCATCCTCCCACACATGGCACCAAACTTATCAGAAGAAGCAAAACTATCTTTGCAAGGGTTAGGTGTGGATATTCACACTAATACCAGGGTGACAAACATTGAAAATGATATCGTTACTTTCAAGCAAGGCGGTGAAGTTAGCTCAATTCACACAAAAACTATATTGTGGGCCGCAGGTGTCAAAGGTTCCACAATGGGGCAAATTCTAGCAGAACGTACAGATGTAGAATGCGATCATGCCGGACGTGTGATTGTAGAACCAGACTTAACTGTTAGAGATTATAAAAACATTTTTGTAATTGGAGATTTAGCTAACTTTTCCCATCAAGCTATGAAACCCTTACCTGGTGTTGCACCTGTCGCCAAACAACAAGGAGAGTATGTAGCTAAACTGATTAAACGACGGCTGAGAGGTCGTACTCTACCACAGTTTCATTACAGTGACGTAGGTAGTTTGGCGATGATTGGGCAAAATTTAGCTGTTGTAGATTTAGGCTTTCTCAAACTTACAGGTTTTTTAGCTTGGGTATTTTGGTTAGTAATTCACATCTATTTCTTAATCGAATTTGACACTAAATTACTCGTAGTATTTCAGTGGGCTTGGAATTATATTACTCGTAATCGTCGCTCTAGATTGATTACAGGCCGAGAAGCTTTTACAGAACCACAAACAACTGTTAACAATAATACTCGTTTACTGGATGCTTAGACCTTTTGTGCTTGTCAAGCTGCTAAATAAAATTAGCTTAATTTTGTTCGAGTGGACTATGAGTGTAACAATTTTTCGGACAAGTTCTAGCGCAAGCTTGACAGCCAATACAATATTCAGGATGAATGATAGACATAACTTTACGCTCGATTTCTTCATTCTCCTCATCTTCTACAAACTCACCATCTTCATTTAATGCTTGCATTCGACCACAAGCCTTAAAGCATCTACCACAGCCAATGCATTTATCTTGGTTAATTTCTTTTACAAATTGTAGTGTCCAGCACAGCGTAAATAAAGCAACCTTTTCAATTACATCGTAAGCTTCAATTGTCTGTAAGCCAGCTTTGAGCAATTGTTCCACCAGGACGGCTGTCATTTGCACATTCATATTTGCGGTTGCAATAGTTGCATTGAATATTGCAAGCTGGTGCTACTGCAACGTGCATCCTTGCGTAGTAGTGGTGCGCTTCTTCGCTAAGCAAGGATGTTTTTCAATCCGCTATATGCACTATAGTCATTAAAACTACTTGATATTAAGTAAGTCTGTGGGAAAAAACAAAACTATGTTAAGAAAAATTAAGAGTTAAAATTTTCTTTCTTCCTGACTTAATCAAAACCTTACACCTAGCCTTAAAGTTAACGAGACTAAACTACGAGATGCAAATGTCGCCTTTAATCTTGAGGAAAAAATAGCGATCGCTCGCAAGACCAACCTGATCATTGCTAAATCAAAATCTAAATGGTATAGTCCTATGCAATTAGATGAATTAGAACTAGAGTTGCCACCAGCCTTTGATATTGGCTCAAAAGTTAGAACTCGCAAGCTAATCCGTAACGATGGCACATATCCCGGTCAAGACATTGGTGCAACACTAGCAAAAAAGGGAGAAATTGGTTACGTCGTAAGTATTGGGACATTTTTACAAAATTCCTATATCTATGCAGTGCATTTTAATTAAATTCACCTTTCTTAACATATTTTATTTAACAGGCTTAATTATCCTCGCTGAAACTTTAATTTGGAAGCTTTTTACATACCCAAAGTTTTATATTCTAAAGTTAAACATACTGAATTAATTTTTCAAAATATTATTGAAAATTTCTGATTAAAATTTGATGGAAAAAGCTGCCAAATCAACAATTAGTATTTTATGCGAATGGATATCTCCAAAATTTAATTTAGGTCAACAAACTAACCAAGGTTTGGTAATCGGCCTCGAATATTTACCAGATGGTACATTGTTAGGAGATACCGTTGGTGCAGGCTGGCGATATTCGGTGTTACCTCATTCAAGTTCTCGTTTCTTGAAACACTTTCGAGGTGAGGATTTGCAGCAGTCAAAAGACAAAACACCTACACTATCTCAACTACTCAACTATACCCAAACACTGATAGCCCAGATTGCGGAACATCCAGAATATAAATATTTGCTGGCAAAAGATTATCAGCCTGACTTGACTGTTGCTGATGCACAAGCAGCAATGGCTTATTTGAACGATAAAATCAATTCGTAGCAACCTACAGCTATGAGTTAACGTGAGTTCGACGGAGCTAAAAAACCCCTCTCCAAACCTCTCCCCCTGTGGGGGAGAGGCTTTGAAACCCTTATCTTTCGTTGAAATATCACAATGTTTTAGCCCCTCTCCGCGTCGGAGCGAAAAGTTGAGCCAGTGCGTTGGACGGGTTCCCCGGCATAAAGCAACTGGCGTTGCGCGTCCGGGTTTCCCGGCGCAAAACTTTTCAAGACAGAGGGGTTGGGGAGAGGTTCATCGAACTCACGTTGAGTTAACCAAACCGTATTGGGCAGCAATGCAAAAAATATAGGGGCAATTTCATACCCCCATATTATTATTGAAAATTCTTGAAATTCAAACTAATTAACGTCGTCTGCTGCCGAAACCACCGCTACGGCTGGGACTGCGACCGCCACTACCAAAACTACTACCTGAACTGCGTCTAGTAGTGCTAGATCTGCCAGATGGTCTAAGTTCACTACCACCAAAACCAGAACCGCTAGGACGGTTCACTGTAGTTCTACGAGGAGTAGTGGTGCGGACACTAGAACCACTAGGATATGTTCTTCTAATATTGCCTGTGGTGCGGAAAGCTGTACGATTTCTGACAGCTGCGGGTGGTGCATTATAACGGCTACGGTAGCGATCAACAGCTTGGTCATAGCTAGAACCATAACCACCAAAACCAGTTAGCACTCCGCCTGGTTGATAAACAGGTGGTACATAATATTGGGGTCTAAATAACATACTACCAATTGCCTGGCCCGCTAGACTACCAGCTAAAGAACCGGCAAAGGGCGACCAAAAGCTATTTTCTCGCCGCACGACAACTGTTTCTTGCTGTCCTGTTTGGGGATTAGTTTGATTTTGGGTAACGTTGTGGACGTACTCGATTTTAAAGTCTTCTGTGAGATACAACGCTGGCTGTCCGTTTTCAACCTTTAGGTAAGACTTCTTACCTTCTTTGACTTCTTCATCGGTCAGCCGTGCCATTTGTACATTTTCGCTTGTAAAGGTTGGGGGTGTACTGTTCAGTAAAAACAGCGTATATTCCCCAGTACTATCGTCATAGGTTGCTTGTTGTACTGGATACTGCCCATCACTCAATTTGGTGGCAGTAGAAGTTTGGCTAACATTGCGTCCTGTGGGAGTAGTTTGTTCTCCACCCCCGCAAGCAACAGTTGTTATACACAAACTCAAGGCTAAAACAACAACTGTAAATTTACGTAATATGGTCATGATCATTGCAGTATTGTCTTATCTCCGAGCTTAACAACTTCTTAAAGTGGTTGGTGTGCGGACAACCCAACAAGTTACAAAGGTATCAATTCTGGGTAATATTGCAATAGCTGATCGCTTGTTAATTCATCGCCTAACTGTGCTGGCGAAAAATGCACTTGGATAGCTTTAAGTTTGTTGTTCTGGTGCAAATTGATCAAGGCTCTGAAAGCTGCTTTCAAGGCGCCAATATTTGCTAGGTCAGTTTCTAAATCTGGCACTTCGCCTATATAGGCTACGGTAATCATCACGACGACGTTGCGTGTTACCGGAACAGATAAGGGTTGGTCAAAGCCAGAGGGAGAGTCCCAATCAATATCAGCACCGTATCTTTCGGCTGAGTCAGTAAATAATTCGTTTACATAATCGCCGGCCTCGCCTTCACTCCAGAACACGTCGCCTTCGTTGGCAGCAGACATCCAGTATTCATCGTATCGCAGCAGGGTTTCGCTGAGGTCTACTAATACTTCTCCTAAAACTTGCAAATCGCCATCAGCATCGATCGCTTCTCTCGCAGCACGATTTAATACGCCTAAAATTGGTGCAACATCTGATCCGCCTAAGTGGATGAATAATCGACAGACTACATAGCGAGTCCGGCCAACCATTCTGTTAAAGGTATCACGCATTTGCTAGCTCCAAAAATTCGTTTCTGGCAAAATAGAGATTTTCTTATTCACTGATATAATGAAAGCTTTTGAGAAAATCTACAACTATATTTAACGAAAGTGGTGCAATTGTGGCATCATCTGATTTATCGGCTAAAAATGCAGCATCAAGTTGCGAGCTATTAATAAATTTCTTGCCAAAGTTTGGGTTATTGTATACAGCCAACGTCTGGGCGCTGGAATTAGTTAAGATTGTTTGGGTAGGCGCTCTAAAGAAATTTAATTTTGCTGCTAACTCTAGATTTTTTTTCATTTGCCGAATCGTCTGAGCCTGACTAATAGCTTGCTCGATGAGCGTGGTCAATTGCTTCACCCGTGGTGGTATTTTTATTCCTAAGTCGGGTACATTTTCTTGATTCAGCAACTCTACCACTTGATAAATACTTTTTTGCGTACTGGTGGCATCTTTAAAGGGCAGAATGGCAATACAAGCTGTGGGCAATAAAGCTTCGTCGCTATCTACGCGGAATGTAAACACAGTCCGACGACGGCCAATTTCCATGCTGGGGGGTTGCTTGAGGATGCGATATTCTTGAGCAATGTGGAAATAAGCCCCAGCTAGGGCAAAGTTGGCTTCTGGTTCTAAGGCGGCATCGACAATAATGCGAATGGTGGGTGGCGTTTCGTTAAAAAAGTCCCGTGGGTCGTCGGCTTCAAATTTTTGAATGATCGAGCGATCGCCTTTTGGACTAAGATCAACCCATTCACAAATCATGCCTTCCGTTTTTAGCCCAAACCGTGAGGCAGAATGCAGTTTTGCTCCAGTTAAGGTTGCGCCTGTTAAATCAGCACCAATCCATTCAGCTTTAATTAATGATGCTTGAGTTAAATTAGCATGGACAAAACTTGTATTCGTTAAATTAGCATTGCTCAAGTTTGCCCCTGTCAAGTTAGCACCACTTAATTTTGCGCCACTTAAATCAGCCCAACGGAGATTTGCGCCACTTAAATCAGCCCAACGAAGATTAGCCCCACTCAAATCAGCACCACTGAGATTAGCCTGGGCCAGATTTGCCTGTTTGAAGTCAGCTTCCCGTAAGTTGGCACCACTGAGGTCACTACGATGCAAGTCAGAGGCGTTTAAGTTGGCCATTTCTAAGTTTGCACCGGCAAAAGAACTACCTTTTAAGATTGCTTGGCTCAAATTAGCGCGACGAAGATTGGCTTTTCGCAGTGTAGCTTCGCGTAAATCAGCACAGTTCAAGTTAGCTTCAAACAAGTCAGCACGGCTCAGTTCAGCCCGAATTAGCTCGGTACGTACTAGTGATGCACCCCGCAGTTGAGCGCGGCTGAGGTCGGCACGAATCAAGTTTGCAACATTCAGGTTGGCATAATTCAAGTTTGCATCTACAAAGTTCACACCACTCAGTCGAGCGACATTCAATGTCGCATGGCTCAAATTGGCTTCACTAAGATTCGCTCCACTAAGATTTACCACACTCAAATTAGCTTGGCTCAAATTGATGCCAACTAGTTTGGCTCCACTTAGGTTCGCTTCGCAAAGTTCGATACCGCTAAAATTTGTAACCCCTGCTGCGTATTGTTCAAGTAATTCCTCTACAGTCATCATAGATGCTACCCATACAGAATTAAGGGAGTAGGGAGTAGGGAGTAGGGTCTAGGGGCTAGGGTCTAGGGTCTAGGGATTAGTCTTAAACTAATCTCTAACCTCTAGCCTCTAGCCCCTAACTTTTAGCCTCTAACTTCTAGCCCCTAAAATGTACATAAAAATATAATGTCAAAATCAATTATGAATATTGGTATTTTAGGTTTGGGATTGATCGGCGGTTCTTTGGGTTATGATTTGCGATCGCAAGGTTATCATGTCTTGGGAGTGAGTCGCCGGGAATCTACCTGTCAAACAGCAATAGCCCTTGGCAGTGTGGATGAGGCTTCCGTTGATCTGAGTTTGTTGGCAACCGCAGAAGTTATTTTTATTTGTACGCCTATCGCCCTTATTGTTCCCCAAGTTGAACAGTTAATTGCACATCTTTCTGCTGCTACGATTATTACTGATGTTGGTTCAGTGAAAGCACCGATAGTCAAGGCAATTTCTCCTCTGTGGTCAAGGTTTGTGGGCGGTCATCCAATGGCGGGAACCACAGATAGCGGGATAGAAGCGGCGCAAAAGAATTTATTTGTTGATAGACCTTATGTACTGACACCAGATGCGACAACGCCCAAAGATGCGATCGCCATTTTAGAAGAGATTGTGCGATCGCTTGGGGCTAAAATTTACTATTGTCAACCAGAACAACACGACCGGGCTGTGAGTTGGATTTCTCATTTACCTGTCATGGTGAGTGCTTCATTAATTACTGCTTGTATGGGTGAAACTGACCCCGAAGTTTTAAAATTAGCGCAAAATTTAGCTAGTTCTGGTTTTCGAGATACCAGCCGTGTCGGTGGCGGAAATCCTGAGTTGGGGGTGATGATGGCACAGTATAATCGTCAAGCTTTGTTGGGTTCATTGCAACAATATCGCCACAATCTTGATGAATTTATTAATTTAATTGCCCAAGAAGATTGGACAACTTTAGAAGCAAAATTATCTTCAAACCAACAAGCCAGACCTTTGTTTACTGAGTGATAGGTAATAGGTGACTAACCCCCGTTGGGGCGGGTGTAGGGGAGCCAGCCGCGTGGGCGGGTCTCCCGACTTGAGCGGAATGGCGTTATGGGGTGTGGGGTGTAGGGGAAGTTAATAGACTAGTGTAGGTTGGGTGGAGGAACGGAACCCAACATTCACACATACTGATCTCACCTATTGCCTATTGCCTATTACCTATTGCCTATTGCCTGCCCCTGCTATGGTTTTTCAACGGCTTGTTCACCAGTAAATTACCTGAATTAATTAATCAGAAAAAAATTTTTTCAGTATTTCAACTGATTTCGTGACTGGATAGCGAAGATACAAATTATGGGGTATTCAAGTGCCATTTGTGAGTAAAACTTATACTCACTTTTTTACCCTAATTACTGAATTTATGAAATTGACACTGATTAAAACACCACACATAGTCGTCATCGGTATTCTCATGGTGACAAATTACGTACTTTTCACTATGTTGCTCAAGTATTTTGATGGGATTAATTTGTTATTTAATAATTAATTAGTTAAGTATTATTATGCGATCGCTATTTCTAAAAGCGATCGCATTTGATGTTTAGGTGCTAATTCAGCAAATATACGTTGCAGAAATATACCGAAGTTAAGACTGTTACTATCAAATTGTAAACTGGGATGTATCAAGGCTCTTGGGCAAGTTGGGCTTTTGCCTGTTGCCAGAGTGTCTCCAACTCATCCAAACTGTAATCAGAAAGGGGGCGGTCAACTACTGCCTCCATTTTTTGTAACCGTTGTACAAATCGCTGATTTGTGCCTTGCAAAGCCGCACTAGGGTCAAGATGATACCAACGGGCAAGTTGCAGAAGGGCAAATAGTAAATCGCCTAATTCTGCTTCTTGGCGTTCTGGGGTTTCTTCGGCTAAAGCTGTTTGAAATTCTGCCAATTCTTCGTGAAACTTTGCCCACACGCCATCAATATTTTCCCATTCAAAACCTACCGCCGCAGCTTTGTGAGAAATTTTCATTGCTGCCATCAATGGTGGAAGGGTACGCCCGTAGCGGCTGAGTTTGGCACTAAGTTGCTGATTTTCTGGGGATGGTTCACCTTTTTCGGCGGCTTTGATTTGTTCCCAGTTTTGCCGCACCTCATCGACATTCTGCACTGACACATCACCAAACACATGGGGATGACGGCGAATTAACTTTTGCGAAATGCCTTGAGTGATTTCTTTGAGGCTGAATTGACCCGATTCACTAGCGATTTGGGCTTGTAGCACCACTTGTAATAGTAGATCACCTAGTTCTTCGGCGATCGCTTTTTGATCACCACTTTTAATCGCGTCTACAACTTCATAAGCTTCTTCAATGACGTAGGGTGTCAGCGTTTGGGGAGTTTGTACCAAATCCCAAGGACAACCACCATCAGGCGATCTTAACTTTGCCACCACATCAATTAATTCTTGCAACGCCACCAATGTCTCAGTATGTTTGAGATTTTGATTTAATTCCATAATCAGCCTGTCACCCATCTAATTTAGTACAGCATTTCATTAATTAGTGGTCTTTAGTCAAGCTGTCGCTATTGTTATTGCACAAAATTAGCTGTGTCAGTCCACTATGGTAATTTTATCTTTACTTGATAGCTTTCTGTTGATTAAAAAGGAACACAATCATTCTTGTTTCCTAGCCTGAAGGGGTCTAGAGCGAATAACACTAAGAAAAGCTATAAGCTATACGAGATAAGGATTTCAAGTTTTAATCAATGAACAGTGAGTGTGCAGGTTGAGCGATTACTCCCAGATCAGACAGAACTTCATGGATGGGGTATGGATAACCCTATCTTAATTCACGCTTCAACGACACCAGGAACGGCATTTGGAGATCCAAGGCTGATAAAAAGGGGGCAGCATTTTGGTGGTTGGTCTGGTTATACTTCTTAAAGACCTCTGGGAATGCCTAGCCTTGTTCATAGTTTAAGACAATTTGAATCCATCTTTCTTGGCTGGAAACTTGCTCTGGGTGGACTTGTGTATACACCGTAGGCTATACAAGTGGGTACGGTTATTGCGATCGCGCTTTGTTATAGAACCGAACCACCTGCCATTGAATGTTGATCTAAAGTGTAATCAAGAAGCTTGAGATTAAGCTTAATTTATTTAAAAGATTTAACCAACAAATAAGCTTGAAATTAAGCTTCATCATTCAAAAAACTGCATCTTAGAGGTAGATATGGCACTTATTCGTTGGGAACCATTTCGTGATATTGAACGCCTTGAACCATTCCGCGAATTAGAAACTCTACAACGGCAAATGAACCGTCTGTTTGATAGATTATCTCCTACAGAAAATGGTGAAAGAACAGCGTTTAATTTCGTACCTGCTGCTGAACTAGAAGAAACTGATGATGCCTTTCATCTAAAACTAGAAGTACCAGGGTTAGAAGCTAAAGACATCAATGTAGAAGTTACACCAGAGTCAGTTTCTATTAGTGGCGAGCGTAAATCTGAAACTAAAACCGAAGAAAAAGGCATCAGCCGATCTGAATTCCGATATGGCAAGTTTCAACGGATAATTCCGTTACCTTCTTTAATCCAAAATGACAAAGTTCAAGCTGAATATAAAGATGGTGTCTTGCGTTTAACTTTGCCAAAATCTGAAGCAGAAAAGCAAAAAGTTGTCAAAGTTAATATCGGTTAACTTCTAAAGTGTGAAGTATAAATGTCATACTTGATGCTGATAGCAGTTACCCAATGAGATTCCCCAACCCCCCTAAGAAAGGAATTGTGATAGATTCATGATTTTTCTCAGGGAAGTATAGATTTTATGTGTTAAATAGATGTTGCTAAAGTCTGAAATTGTCATAAATTTCAGGCTTTAGCTTGTGTCTTTTGGTAGATTTCTCAGTTGAGCTATAGCAATCCTATTTGATTTACAAACTGCTGATGTGGGCAGGCAAGAGTACCTATTCCCTCTTGCAATAGATTTGTTTGAATCTCTTACATAGACTGCTATAGCAATAACTAAAAAATTAAATCTCCAGGTAGATTGGCGCATTAAATAATTAATACAACAATAAAATATGTAGTGTTGTTTTCTTGCTTACCCCAGGCAGATGCCAGACGTTGTTAAAGCTGTGAAATCTAGAAAGACTGGATTGCTGAGGCTAATAAAAGCAAGTAAACTCATACGTGAATTTCAACAGTTGACTTTTAAAAAACTATCCAGTGTGTTTATATTTGCATATATGAGTACTTATCAAAATAGTAAGTATCAACAGTCATATTTATTAGCGATCGCATCCACAGCAACAGTATTCAGTTGGCAAAACCTCTACCAGCAATATTTGGCAACAGTGGAGCGCACATGGTGACTTATCCAATGAAAAAAACTATTTCTGAGGAGGTTTTTGCAGGCGGTGGCGAAATGGGGTCACTGATGCGATCGCTTGATTGGTCGCAAACGCTCTTAGGTTCAGCATCAGAGTGGGCGCAAAGTTTAAAAACTGCGGTTAGCATTATCTTAAACTCTCATTACCCCATGTTTATTTGGTGGGGGTCAGAATATGCCAATCTTTACAACGACGCTTACCGTCCGATTTTAGGTGCAAGTAAGCATCCGCAATTTTTGGGACAAGGGGCTAAAGATTGCTGGGCAGAAATCTGGGATGTTGTTGGGACGTTAGCTAATAGCGTCTTGGATACAGGTCAGCCTACATGGTCAGAGAATCTGCAACTGATGATAGATCGTTATGGCTACTTAGAAGAAACTTACTTTACCTTTTCCTACAGTCCAATTCGAGATGAAACCGGAGGCGTAGGCGGAGTTTTTTGTGCAGTCATTGAAACTACCGAACGGGTAATTGGCGAACGTCGTCTCCGCACACTCAGAGAACTGGCCTCTAACACAGCTGCAACCAAAACAGTAGCCGCAGCTTATCGCAGTGTGGCAGAAACCCTAGCCCAAAATCAGGCTGATATTCCCTTTGCTTTACTGTATCAAGTAGAATCGGCAGGCACACAAGCACGGTTAATGGGTACAGCAGGGATTGCAGATGGAATTGCAACTCCTGAAGAAATTGACTTGACGCAAGAAACAGATCCTTGGCATCTGGCAGAAGTCAAGCAGACAAAGCAAACCAAGATGATTGAAAATTTGCCAGCAGAAATTGGCATCAATTCTGCATCATCAGCCTTAGTCATCCCCATCGCCCAATCAGGAAAGCCAGAATTATCCACCATAGTTGTACTTGGCATTAGTCGGCAACGAGAATTTGATGATGAATATAAAGGATTTTTTGATTTAGTAGTTAATAATATTGCCACAGCAGTTGCTAATGCAGATGCTTACGAAGTAGAACGCCAACGTGCCGAAGCCTTAGCAGAATTAGACAGGGCGAAAATCACATTTTTTAGTAATATCAGCCATGAGTTTCGTACACCCCTAACACTCATGCTAGGGACATTAGAAGAAACTTTAGCTAATCCTAACGGGCCTTTGCCAAGCGATCGCGAAAAACTAGAAATTGCCCATCGTAACTCCCTGCGTCTACTCAAGCTAGTCAATACCCTGCTAGACTTTTCCCGCATTGAAGCTGGAAGGATGCAAGCCGATTATCAGCCAACAGACTTAGCAATCTTCACCGCAGATTTAGCAGCTGTGTTTCGGTCAGCCATTGAAAATGCAGGGATACGCTATTTAGTCAACTGTCCCCCCTTGCCAGAAGCGGTAAATGTTGACCGCCAAATGTGGGAAAAAATAGTACTGAACTTGCTTTCCAACGCTTTTAAATTTACCTTTGCTGGGGAAATTTCTCTGGACTTGCGCTATTGCCAAGATCATGTAGAACTAGAAGTGCGAGATACAGGTACAGGTATCCCCGCCGCAGAATTACCCCGGATATTTGAGCGATTCCATCGAGTACCAGCCGCCCAAGGACGCACCTATGAAGGTTCAGGTATTGGTTTGTCATTGGTTCAAGAACTAGTCAAACTGCATAACGGCACAATTACAGTCAGTAGCATTGTTGATAGCGGCACAAGCTTTATTGTTTCTATTCCGACAAAATGCGATCGCTCCTCGCGCACTACAACCACATCCACAGCACCCTCAACAATTCAGACAAGCGACACCTATCTTGCAGAAGCCTTACGGTGGCTACCTCAAGAAGGGAACAGGGAACAGGGAACAGGGAACAGTGAAGAATCTCCTCTGTCACCTGTCACCTGTCACCTGTCACCTTCCTCTCCCCGCATTCTTCTAGTAGACGACAATGCAGATATGCGCGAATATATACAGCGTCTATTAAGTCTGCGGTATGAAGTTGAGGCCGTCGGAGATGGAGTTGCCGCTTTAGCTGCTATTCGCCAAACAATGCCAGATATCGTTCTCACCGACATCATGATGCCAAGGCTAGATGGTTTTAGCTTGTTACGAGAACTCAGGGCTGATTCCCAAACAAAAGCTTTGCCAATTATTCTGCTTTCCGCCCGTGCGGAAGAAGAATCTTGGGTTGCAGGATTAGCAGATGGCGCAGATGATTATCTAATTAAGCCCTTCTCGGCGCGGGAACTATTAGCGCGTGTTGAGGCTAACCTCAAAATGGCACAAATTCGCCAAGAAGTTGCCCATTATGAGCAGAGGTTACGGCTGGAAACTGAGACAGCCCGTAATCAAATTACTACCATTCTCGAAAGCATTACTGATGCTTTTGTCGCTCTTGACCGCGAATGGCGTTACACCTATGTTAATGAGCAAGCTACAAGGCTGTTTCAAAAAACCCGCGAACAATTGCTAGGCAAACAGATTTGGCAAGAAGTCTTTCCTGAAGTCACAGAACTGCTACTTTATCAAGAATTTCAACGGGCCATTAGCCAACAGGTTGCAGTTGTCTTTGAGGAGTTTATTGCCACTTTAGGTAAGTGGTTAGAAATCCATGCTTATCCTTCACCAGATGGACTGGCTGTTTATTTCCGCGACATCACAGCACGTAAACGCTCAGAGTTAGCATTACGTGAGAGTGAAGAGAAGTTTCGTAATATTGTGCAAACAGCCAATGAAGGAGTTTGGTTAATTGATCAGGATGCTCACACACTTTACGTTAATGACCAAATGGCAGCCATGCTTGGCTATTCTACCAGAGAAATCATTGGTAGTTCAGTGTTAGAGTTTTGTTTCCCTGAAGATATTCCTGCAATACAACAACACATCAAGAGAAATATTGATGGTAATGTTGACCAATTTGATTTTCGATTCCGCCGAAAAACTGGCCAAGAATTGCTTGTTTTAGCTTGTACCAGCCCGGTGCGCGATGGACAAGGGAATATTATCGGCGCATTAGGAATGTTTACAAATGTTACATATAGCAAGCGGGCTGAATCAGCATTGCGACAAAGCGAAGAACGCTACCGTTCGTTAGTAGCCGCAACATCAGCAGTAGTTTGGATTACTAATCCGCTTGGTGCATTTATAGACTTACAACCATCTTGGGAAGAATACACCGGACAAACCTGGAAAGAGTGTGCTGGGTGGGGTTGGTTGCAAATGTTTCACCCGGATGATCGAGAACAAGTTGAAAGGCATTGGCAAAAAGCCCTAGCCGAGACAAAATATTACGAAATAGAAGCACGATTGTGGCATCAGGCGACTGGTCAATATCGCTACGTCATTGCGCGTGCAGTACCAGTATTGAATGCCGATGGTTCAGTACGGGAATGGGTGGGGACAGATACAGATATAAACAAACGCAAACAATTTGAAGAAGAACGCAATAGCTTATTCGCTCGTGAACAAGCCGCACGCACCCAAGCAGAAGAAGCAAACCGAGTCAAGGATGAATTTTTAGCCATTCTTTCTCACGAATTACGATCGCCACTCAACCCTATACTAGGTTGGACAAGATTACTGCAAACTCAAAAATTAAATGCAGACAAGACTGTTGAAGCTTTAGCAACTATCGAGCGTAATGCTAAATTACAAACTCAACTAATTGATGATTTGCTAGATGTCTCGCGGATACTGCGCGGTAAGCTCAACTTAAATGTAGTGCCAGTTGATTTGTCATTCATTATTGAGTCGGCAATTGAAACGATGCGAACTGCCGCTATGGCTAAATCAATTGTGATTCAAACAGATATACAGCCGGTAGGAAAAATTGCCGGGGACTCGGCAAGGTTACAGCAGATAGTTTGGAATTTGCTCTCCAATGCGATTAAGTTCACTCCTGATGATGGGCAGGTTTCTATTAATTTACGAAGAGTCGGCAAGTACGCTGAAATTACTGTGAGTGATACGGGCAAAGGTATCGAGCCAGATTTTTTACCTTACGTTTTTGACTATTTCCGTCAAGCTGATGCTTCCATCACCCGCAGATTTGGCGGTTTAGGGTTAGGACTCGCGATCGTCCGACATTTAGTAGAATTGCATGGTGGTACAGTCACAGCAGCTAGTCCCGGTGAAGGGTTAGGAGCTACTTTCACAGTGATGCTGCCATTATTGCCTGTGCAGTCACAAAATAATCAGGAGGAAGGTAAATCTATTAATCCTGTGTTGAATTTGGCTGGTGTGCGCGTTTTGATTGTCGAGGATGATAGTGACTCCCGCGATTTTCTAATTTTTGCACTAGAAGAGTATGACGCAACAGTATTAGCTGCTGCGAATGCAGCCGCAGGTTTTGAAATAGTGCAACAATTTCAGCCAGATATATTGATTAGCGATATTGGGATGCCGATTGAAGATGGCTACAGTTTAATTCGCAGAATTCGTGCCTGGGAAGCAACGCAAAATAGAAAAATTCCGGCGATCGCGCTTACCGCTTATGCTAAAAACGAAGACAGCCAGCAAGCATTAGCAGCAGGTTTTCAAAAGCACCTGCCTAAACCAGTCGAGCCAGCACAGTTAGTTAGTGCGATCGCTAGTTTGCTTGATTATTACAGTCTGTAGATTTTTTAAGAATCTGAGCTTTTTTGTGGGAGAATCATCCAAACAAAATAAGTAACATGAAGTTAGACAATTGTCAAAATCAATGACTAGCCTTGTTTGTAGACATCGCGGCTCAAAATCTTCTAAAAATTAGATTCTGCCCAGTCATATTTTGATAAGTAATCCACAGCCATATAAACAAAACACCCACCCTCAGACCTTCTTGGGAATGCTTGAGAAGCCCAAATGATGAGCGCAACTTCACACTACCGACTACCAGCAGATAGGGTTGAGATGGTTAAGCGATCGCTGCGGCAACTAGCGTGGACGCTGGAAGTATCGGTTGGGCAGTTTAAACTGATTTTGGTCAGGTGCAATTACAGTGATTTGCGTAGGCGGCTGATAGAAAAACTAAAAAAAATCTGCTCTGTATCGATTCAGGTAATCCAACTTCAAGAATCCCAAAGAAAATTTTACAGTGCAATCACAGAAGAAATCGAGGCTGATGCCCAATTAGTAATGGTTGTAGGTTTGGAAACAGTGGGGGATTTACCGCAGATGTTAACCAATGCCAATCAAGTGCGTGAAGAATTTCGCAAGAACTTGTCGTTGCCTATAGTGTTGTGGATTAATCATGAGATTCACGCCTCAATCATGCAGGTAGCACCTGATTTTGAGAGTTGGGCAACTACTAGAAGTTTTGTGATCGCGCCTGATGAGTTAGTTGAATTCATTAAACACTATGGAGTCAACACTCCTAACGGCTCAGTTTCAACTATTAAATCAACATTCTCTTACAGAGGTCTTAAAAATGAAAATTTTTCGACTTTTCATAGCATTAGCGTTGACAATTGTAGTTGTATTTGGCTTTGCACCGACAGCTTGGGCATTTTGTGGATTTTATGTAGCTAAAGCTGATACAAAGCTGTACAACAAAGCTTCTCAGGTGGTGATTGCACGCAATGGCGATCGCACTGTCCTGACAATGGCCAACGACTACCAAGGTCAAGTCAAAGATTTTGCGATCGTCGTACCTGTGCCAACAGTGCTGCAAAAAGAGCAAGTTCGTGTGGCTCAACCCACGATTATCGAGCGCCTAGATGCTTTTAGTGCGCCGCGATTAGTAGAATATTTTGACCCAGATCCTTGTGCGCCACTACCACTATTTTCCAGAAACCTAATTTTAAAATCACAAGCAGTCGGAAATAGTGTGGAATTTCAGACAACTGATCGCAGTTTGGGTGTGACAGTGGAAGCGCGTTTCAACGTTGGCGAATACGACATTGTAATCCTCAGCGCCCAAGAATCTGGCGGACTGGAAACTTGGCTGACACGCAATGGCTACAAAATTCCTCAAGGGGCGAAACAGTTACTTCAGCCCTATATCCGTTCTGGAATGAAATTTTTTGTGGCCAAAGTTAACTTAGAGAAATTCGAGGAATCTGGCTACCAGTTCCTGCGTCCGCTACAAATTTCCTATCAATCACCCAAGTTCATGCTGCCAATTCGTTTAGGCATGATCAATGCCACGACAGAGCAGGATTTAATTGTCTATATTCTCTCGCCCCAAGGACAAGCACAAATCACTAACTATCGGACGGTAAAAATCCCTTCCAACGTCAACCTGCCCATATTTATCAAAAATGAATTTGGTGAATTCTACAAATCCCTTTTCCAAACCGCTTACACCAAAGAAGGCTACAGAGTTGGTTTTTTGGAATACGCTTGGGATATGGGTAGTTGCGATCCTTGTGCTGCTGATCCCCTGACTCCGGAGGAACTCAAGGAAGCAGGCGTATTTTGGCTGAATGATAATTCTCCAACTAATGTGCCATCATTCCGCAAGCTTGTTCTTCCCTCTTTTAACACTAACGTCTTCATCTCACGTCTACATATCCGCTACACCCGCAATACATTCCCTGAAGACTTGATGTTCCAACAAACTGGCAACCGGGAATTATTCCAAGGGCGTTATGTTTTGCAACATCCATTTACAGGAGAAGTTAAGTGTGAGGCGGGTAGAAAATACAAACGGTCTTTGCCCAAGCGTTTTGAACAAGAGGCGCAGACTTTAGCTAAGTTAACCAACGGAAATATCGAAGATATTCGTAAGAAGATGAAGTTGAGTGTCGGAAATCTCACATATTCCTTGTGGGAAAGCTTCTTATCTAACTTTGGATTAAATTGAGACAACAGTGAGCGTAATACTGTTCGCTTAAGGCATCTCTTCGTTGGGACAGCAGGGGAAAGGTGACTATCCAATGCCCCTTGGGGTGTTCCAAAAAATAAAATGGCCAACCGTCGCTTCCGCCCTTCGGGGCGGAAGCACAACAATGTTTATTGGAACAGGGTGATTCATATAGCGTTTGTAGTTGCATAAACAGGAATGCCAATACATATAAGTGAAGAGAACTATAGATTAACTTGAGATACTGGTAAGATCATGAAAAACATCACAAAGTGGTTTTTGGGCTGGGCGATTGTTCCTGCAAGTTTGGTATTAGTATCAAGTCATGCAAAAGCCAGCCAAATAGCTAGTGAGTGGTTCTTTGGGCTGTGGGATTGTAATATTGATGGTAGACCAGCTCAAATGCAATGGAAAGTAGTAAACGATCCACAAACTAGTTGCAATGGTGATATCTGCTCTACGACTTCAGGTGTGCGTCTGGTTGGACGATTTAGTGATCATGGTAGTGCGTGGGTTCCTTTAGCAAAGAGTTTTTCCAACAGCCGAAGACAGGATTTAGGTATACGTTATTTAGGTGCGGAGCAAGATAATTGGTATCTCAGATACAACAGTCGGACTAAGATTGCAAATGGTTGGACAACATGGCGAGGGAATCGTTACCCACTACAATGTCGTAATCGCAGATGAGATTTCTCAAATCAAAAGTGTTATTTATTTATGGTAGCCGCCGATACCAACCGCCCCCAACAGAACTCAAGAGGGCAATCCCGAAAGAACCCCAAGCACCCCCAACTCCGACCAATCTCCCAAGTCCTCGCAACGCAGAGATACAAGGGATGTACCCACAAGACAACCGTAAGCACTCCACAGGCAAACCAGCGTCATAGCAGTTGACCAGCAGCATTTGAACAACTGGCGGGTAAGTGGGGTCAATGGGAATAGGCTGTTTTAGCATGACTAAGGAAGTATGGTATTGTTTGCTTGATGTCAAAGTGATGCTAAGGGTATCGGTTGAGCCGATATCCTTATTTTTGGGATAATCAGCCAACAAACCAACCTCACCACCCCAAAATATGAGCGCGTTCACACAAGGATTGAAGAATTTCTTGTTGCCATTGTTCGGAAGATGTTCCAGCAGCTGCTAGAATTGTGTGCCAATCAGCGATCGCTTGAACTTCTTGACTTACAGTGGCAAATTCTACGAGTTTCTTAGTACTGGGAAAGAAATCAAGTGAAAGAACTGCTTCTTTGACTGCCTGAGTAAAGGTTTCGTCGTCCAGGTGTTCGTTAAGATACTCCGACTAAACAGCTATAGCCGCCTCGCTATTTGTTTAAGGGTGTAAGCTTCGGACATTTCTTCGAGGATTTCTATTTCTTCTCTCTCCCATTTGCGCCATTTAATTTTCATGGTTGAAGCTGTGTTGAAGAATGAAGTGATTGGGGAATATGAGAAAAACTACTGAGGGTTATTATCAAGTTGATAGCTATATTTAACGCTGGTACGTCATTGGATTCGGTCTAGTGGGCATCAAAGCCCACTGTTTCCCTACACCGCGACTAATTCTGCCGATTTTTATGATGAACAGTTTAGCGACAATAGAAGAAATTGTAGATATACTTCAGCATCCAGACCCTGAAGTTAAAAGATTAGAGATTGTCAAAGTATTAAACTTTAATTGTATTGTAGGTAAAGGAATTTATAAGGTAGGAGAAAAAGTTATTTTAATTCGTCCAGATACAGTTTTACCAGATGAGCCTTGGACTGGAATTTACAAAAAGTTTAATCCTTCTAGAGTTAAAGCACAAAAACTTAGAGGATATTGGAGTTTTGGGATAGTAGAAAAAGTTGGCTTACTGCCAGGCGAGCGCTCCTATGAAGTAGGAGAAGAAGTATCCCAGATGTTAGGTATTACTAAGTATGTTACTCCTGTACCGGAAGAGCCAGGAGCCATAGCAGGCTTACCTCACAATCTTATTCCTAGTAACGAAACTCTTTATCAATCATTACCCTTAGATAAATACTTAGGACAGCTAGTCGATGTCACACTAAAAGTAGATGGTAGTTCTGTCAGCTATTACTATGCAAATGGGAATTTCAAAGTATGTGGTAGGAATTTAGAAATTGATTTAAATAAAATTAATAAGTATACGCATCATGTAACTCAACTGAATATTGATGAAAAGTTAGCTTACTACTGCAAAACTCATAAAGTAAACTTGGCTTTAAGGGGAGAGATATACGGACAAGGTATTCAGTCATCCAAAAATAATCCTCATAGCAAACTCCCTTTAAATGTAGTCTTCTATAATGTGTGGCTGATTGATGAAATGCGCTATGCCTTCAAAGAGCATAAATATTACTTTAGTAAAGTCTGTAAAGAATTGGAACTACCATACGTAGATATCTTAGAGGAGAATGTAGTCTTAACTTATGACCTGCTCAAAAAGTATGATGAAGATTTAGAAAAAGTTGATGGACAACCCTTTGAAGGTGTAGTAATCAAAGGTAAAGATTTTTCATTTAAGGTAATTAATAAGCATTATGACAGCAAAAAATAAGCTGTTCATCACTTAATTTGCAGTTTAGACTGTAGGCAAGGAGAAGGAAGAGCAGTAGGGATCATCAACAGGCGGAGTGTTACGAGTTTTGGGTGAGGGCGATTGTCCAAACATCCAAATCTGCGTACTAATCATCTCTCAGCCACAATAGCAATTTGAGTGTTGATTTTTTACTCAATAGCTGAAAATAAGGTTTTTGCTCAAAGCCTTGTGCTATGAAATCTTATAAGTAGAACGGCGTAAATATTTGTAGTTGGGAAAAGGCAGGAGGCAGGGGGCAGCTATGCTGGAGGAAAGAGGGTTTCTGCCTGATTAACCTTTCTTAACATAGTTTTGTTTTTTCCCACCTACTTACTTAGAAGATTATTTCACTAGCGTCAGAAAAAATAATTATTCTTTCTATTTACTAGGAATTTGATTTTAGGGGCGTTCTTTGGTAACAACAATTCTAGCAATGTAGTTTTGGGGAAATATTTGCTGCCCATCCTTTGGGTAAGGTGAAACATCTATTAATTTCACTGTATATTTGTTGAAAAACTGAACTGCTGAAGCATCCCTACCTGGGATAAGAGTTAAGTTTAATGTGGAAACTTTTCTCCCATATTGTAGGATTTCTAATTCAATAATCACTTGCCCTTGCCAAATACAAGTTACGTTAGAAGGACATCTAGAGTCTTGAAGAACTTTAGAAAATTTGATTTCAATGCCTCCAGTTCTCAGGTAAGCTATCTGTCCATACTTCAGATCAAATTCCGTGTTTAAGGTGACTTTAACTGGAGCATTCAAATATTGATAACTATTTTGAGCCATCAATTGTGCTTCTACTCTCGAAGTATTAATATCGTGTGATAGACCATAACCAGGAAGACAAAATCCTGCTATCAATGATAAAGATAATAAAGGTTTCAAACTTCTCATAACTGCATATCCTTGGAAAAATTTGTGCTAATTTTAGTTTTTATGAATGACGTTGCTTATTGCTCACAAAATTTTAACCTATTGTTAGTAAACTAGAAAATACTAATGGGTTCACATTCAGCAGAAAACTAGCTTCATAAAATTGGGAGAATTAGTTGAAGTTTAGATTAACGTGAGTTCGACGGTTAGAAAAAGCCAAAAAAGCTTGCCATGTATAGATTTGCACAATTGGGTATTGTTCAGGCGATCGCTACGATTGATTGAGAATCTGTGAAAAAGTGACAAAAAAATGCCGAGACTAAAAATATCTAAGAAAAATCAAGGTCTCGGCTGTCTTGGAAAGTTCTGATCGGAGGAAGCCTCCGCTCAGACTTTCCGCTATGTCTACCATTGTATCTCGGCTCGATATCACTCAAATATTCTGGGATGTAGATGATTTCTGTAACCAATGGGAAAATCTATGGCAACAAATACCACAATTACCGTCTACTGCTGGAGAGCGGCGCAGTCAATCGAGGATGTGTTTATCAGAGGTAATGACAATAGTCATTGCATTTCATGGCAGTGGATATAAGACTTTCAAGGAATTCTACACTCTGGATGTGCTTCAAAGTTGGCATCAAGCATTTCCGAATTTGGTCAGCTACACTCGGTTTGTGGAATTGATGCCTTAAGACCCCTCCCCAACCCTCCCCTTGGCAAGGGGAGGGTGCCATCAGGCGGGTGGGGTATCTGTTGCAAACATTATTTGAATTGGTATTAGATAGCCAAAGTCGAAGATAATAACCCAGTCTTCACATAGGGTTTAGCATTATGAGTTATCACATATCCCACCAACCCCCTTTTTAGGGGGTTATTTTTCTGTTTAGGGACTTCCAGAAATTAAATTATTCAACAATAATTACGGTTTAAAAACCTTGTGCCAGAATAATTAGCACATTGTGTAATAAATAACTCAATCGGTTTGCTCACCTTTTTCACTATTTATTCTTATTGAGAATGGTGCCAAATCTTAGTTGACCTTAACAAGTCACTTCATCTATCACTCAAGTTTAAAGATGGAAGCACCATTACCTGATAACGAAATACAGAGAATAAAGTCACTTTTGGAGTATAAAATTCTCGATACTCAATCGGATGCCGCCTTTGATGATCTCACTCGTTTAGCATCATATATTTGTGGTACTCCGATCGCTTTAGTCAGTTTAATTGATAAAAATCGTCAGTGGTTTAAATCAAAAGTCGGTCTAGATGCCTTAGAAACACCTAGAGATCTGGCATTTTGCGCCCATGCTATTTTACAACCTGATGTTTTTATCGTGCCTGATGCTACAGCAGATGATCGCTTTGCCAATAACCCATTAGTTACGTCTGATCCTAATATCCGGTTTTATGCTGGTGTACCCCTAACTAACCCTGAAGGCTACGCGTTAGGAACACTGTGTGTAATTGACCGTGTACCACGAAACTTATCTGCCGAACAGGTTGAGGCGTTGCGAACTTTAGGTCGCCAAGTTATCAAGCAAATGGAATTGCGACGGAATTTAGCTAGCTTGGCACTTGTTACTCAAGAACGTCAACAATCTCAGAAGGTACGTCAGCAATTCTTTAAAAAGGTTGCTGGCGGCTTTGGATTAGCATCCGTAATTTTGCTGTTAATAGGTGGATTATCTTATCAAAGTATAAAAGTTTTAATTAATACAAATAATCAAGTTAGAAAAACTCAAGAGAAGATTAATAATTTAGAAACGCTATTATCTCAAATTAAAGATGCGGAAACTGGACAACGCGGTTATATTCTGACTGGACAAGAAGATTATCTGAAACACTATCAAGCAGCGATCAAAAATGTAGATAGACAACTGAAAAAACTCAGAAGTTTAACATTTACTCAATTAACACAACGCCAACATCTCAACACGCTCAAACCTTTAGTAGTAGCGAAACTTAGTCAAACCCAACAAACTATCGATTTGCGACAAAACCAGGGATTAGAGGCTTCATTACAGTTAATCCAGACAAATAAAGGCCAAAATTTGATGGATAACATCCGCAAAATTATCCATGAGATGGAGAGTGAAGAACGGCAACGACTCCAGCAGGAATCACAAGCAGCAAAAGCTAGTGCTAAAAATACAATTTTAATATTGGCGATCGCCATCTGTTCTAGTTTTGTTGTTCTTGCTGTTACCTACTACCTTATTTATTGTGAAGTCACAGCGCGAAAGACCATAGAAAATACTCTCAACGATGAGCGTAACTTTATCTCAGCAGTACTAGACACAGCCAGTGCGTTAGTAATAGTTCTCGATTCGCAAGGAAAAATTGTTCGCTTTAATCAAGCTTGTGAGCAAATCACAGGTTACTCATTTAATGAAGTCAGAGGTAGATATTTCTGGAATTTGTTTTTACTGCCTGAAGAAGTAGAGCCAGTCAAAGTAGTTTTTGCCCAGTTGCAAGCAGGTAAGATTACACAAGGCTCTCAAGATTACGAAAACTATTGGGTAACTAGGGATGGTAGCAAAAAATTAATTGCATGGTTAAACACTATCCTTCAAGACTACGAAGGTTCTGTAAAATACATTATTGGTACGGGTATTGATATTACAGAACGCAAACGCACACAACAGCATTTAACTGCACAATATGCTATTACGCGCATTTTAGCAGAGTCCAATACAATCGCCTCAGCAACTCCCGAAATTTTGCAAGCGATTTGTGACAGCTTGGGATGGGATGTGAGTGAGATTTGGATGGTAGACCAGCCAGCAGAAGTACTCAGATTTTTTGACTTATGGCATCGAGCATCTTTAGAGATGTATGAGTTTAAAACACTGAGTCAGCAAACCGTATTTAAACCAGGAATCGGATTACCTGGCAAAGTTTGGGCTAGTTGTGAACCTGTTTGGCTGACTGATATTGTTCATGATGACAATTTTGTACGCAGTCAGTTTGCGGCAATATTAGGGCTGCATGGGGCTTTTGGTTTTCCGATTAGAAGTGAGCATAAAATCTTGGGTGTGATTACCTGCTTTAGCCATCAGAGTCAGCAATATGACCAAGATTTGCTAAAAATCATGAATTCCGTTGGCGAACAAGTGGGGCAGTTTATCCAACGCAAGCAAGCAGAGGAAGAACTGCAACGCCAACACTTGCGATCGCAATTATTTACCGAAATTACCCTCAAGATTCGGCAGTCTTTACAAATTGAAGAAATTCTTCAAATCACTGTTCAGGAGGTGCAAAAAATTCTCCAGACTGACCGAGTGCTGATTTATCAACTATTAGCAGATGGTTCTGGAAGTATTTTAATTGAAGCAGTGGTTTCTGAGTGGCAGCCAATTAAAGGACACAAGATGGCTAATGATTACTTGCAAACCGAATATCAACAGCAATATTGTCTACAACAGTATCGTCTTAAGCGAAATGATGCGATCGCTAATTTGGATTTGCTAGAAATACAACAAAGCAATATAAAACTATTACAACAGTTTGAAGTCAAAGCTAACTTGATTGTACCGATTCTGATTAAAGAAGAACTTTGTGGTTTACTAATTGTTCATCAGTGCGCTACCTCTAGCCAATGGTCAAGTTTTGAAACTCATCTTTTGCGAGAAATAGCAGATCAAGTCGGCATTGCTATCACCCAAGCCCAACTATTAGAAGTCGAGACTCGACAACGACAAGAACTTGAAGTTGCCCGTCGGCAAGCGGAACTAGCCTCTCAAGCAAAAAGTGCTTTTTTAGCCAATATGAGCCATGAAATCCGGACACCGATGAATGCGGTATTAGGTATGACTAGCTTGATGTTAGACACTCCACTCAACCCAGAGCAGCAAGATTTTATCGAAACAATTCGGATTAGTGGTGATGCCCTTTTAAGCCTAATTAACGAGATTTTAGATTTATCTAAACTTGAAGCTGGAGAAATGGCATTAGAAACTCTCAATTTTGATTTATCTAATTGTATTGAAGAAGTATTAGATTTATTAGCTATCCAAGCTCATAAAAAAGGATTAGAAATTGCAGCATTAATCTATCCTCATGTTCCTACACAACTCCAAGGTGATGCTGGTCGCTTGCGGCAAATTCTGATGAACTTAATAAATAATGCCATCAAGTTTACCAGCCAAGGGGAAGTTGTGATCACGGCAGAATTGCGCTCCGAAACTCCCACTACAGCTACTATTTTTTTCACAGTCATAGATACTGGATTAGGTATTATATTAGAAGACCAAAGCCGACTGTTCACACCATTTACCCAAGTGGATGCTTCTACTACTCGTAAGTATGGTGGCACAGGTTTAGGATTAGCTATTTGTAAGCAACTAGTAACTTTAATGGGAGGAGAAATTGGTATAGAAAGTCAGTGGAAACAAGGCTCTAAGTTTTGGTTTGAGATTCCTTTTACCAAACAACTCCAACCTGCCCCTTCACTAATCAACACTGAAAATTTAATTAATCGCCGCTTGTTGGTAGTTGATAATCAGGCGACTAATTACGAAATTATCTACTATCAAGCTACCAGTTGGGGAATGCAAGTAGATAAAGCAGAGAGTGTAGTTGTTGCTCTCAATGCTATTGCAGCAGCTTGTGAACAACAACAGCCTTATGATTTTATTTTAATTGATATGCAGAGGTCTGAAATTGATGGGATGTCTTTAGGAGAACAAATTAAGGCAAATTTTGCTACTGCTGCAATCCCCTTAATTATGCTAACTTCTACCAATCAACGAGATGAAATACAGCGAGCAATCAAGATTGGCTTTGCTGCTTATTTAACTAAACCTATTAAAGCATCTCGGCTGCTCGATACTTTTATGGCTGTTTTAGAAACTAGAGCTAACGTTAATCAAAAAAGTTTGAATTTAGAAATAGAAAATTACCAAAACAAAAGCGATCGCACTTCTATAGATTTGCCTAAAATTAAGATTTTGCTAGCTGAAGATAACTTAGTCAATCAAAAAGTCGCGCTTAAACAAATTCAAAATTTAGGCTACAATGCCGATGTTGCTGCTAATGGCGAAGAAGTTTTACAACTACTAGAAAAAATTTCATATGATTTGATTTTGATGGATTGCCAAATGCCAATTCTTGATGGTTGGGAAACCACAAAAGAAATTTATCGGCGGCAAGCAAGCTGTTGTATTACTCATCGTCCTGTAATTATTGCCATGACAGCTAATGCTATGGTAGAAGACCAAAAGATGTGCTTAGATGCAGGTATGGACGATTATCTGAGTAAGCCTGTATTAAAAGAAAACTTGGTGGCATCATTAGAAAAATGGATTAAAGTTATATTGCAACGGCAAGATAGTATAAAATCTGAAGCTCAAATTGCTCATCCAGAGTTGAATATAAATACCTTGCCAATTGATTGGGAACACCTGCATCAACTTTCAGAAAACGACGCAGAATTTGAAATTACTTTATTAGAATTATTTGTTGAAGATATACAACCTCGGATAGAAATAGTCAAAGCAGCGATCGCTTCTAGTGATTTTCGGCAAGTGGCTCACGAAGCTCATCAAATTAAAGGTGCTAGTGCTAATATTGGAGCGACATTTATGCGCCTAGCTGCGGAAAAACTTGAACTATGCGCTCGTAATCAAGAGCGTAGAGGTACAAGCCAAATAATTGCTGAATTAGAAGAATCTATCAAGCAGATTCAAGATTTTTTAAAAAACTAGGTTATAGGTTAAAGGTTACAGAATTGAAATTTATTTGGTGTTTAATAACATTTCATCCTATGAATTATAAAAATACAGAAGATTGTCTGTGGATGAAGTAAAAATTTTAAACAAAAGTCGATCTAGGAAAATACTTTCAAATTTGTTTAATCTTACCTATAACCTGTTACCTATTTTTAATAACATTTACCGATAAATAAACAATAACGATTATCGTCAATCTTTTCGTAACTCAATTTATCTGCGATCGCCGCCATAATTTTTAAGCCGCGTCCACGCTCTAGTTCATTGTCTGCTAATTCAGACTGTACTTGTAATTGCTGCTCTAAATCAAAAGGCGCACCTTGAGATAGTATATGTATTTTTATAGACTTATCTGAGCGCAAAACTTCAATTTCGATAGGAGTCTCTTTTGGTAAGCCTTTATGTGCGTGTTCAACAATATTAGTAAAGCCTTCTATCATTAATGTTTGACATTGCCACCATATTTGTTGATTACTAATGGGTGGAATATTAATTTGATCAAACCAAGATAGAACACTAGATAACACCCCTAAGTCTGTATTGACCCTTAAATTAATTTGACTCTTCACTATGCGTCACACAAAAACTCTGACTTAATCCTAAGCGAAAATTATTTATTTAATTTGAGTATATTTACTATAGGTCACTTAGGGAAAAATAAGTAACTTAGAGCAAGCAATCAATTAATTATTATTTCATTTAATATTAGATTTGATGATAAAAATTTTAGTGATTGATGACGATCCAATTGTACGAGCAGTCTTAAAAAGAACACTTCATAATCAAGGTTACGATACTACTGTTGTTAGCAATGGTCAGGAAGGAATTATACAAGCACGACTATTACGTCCTGCGTTGATTATCTGTGATTGGGTGATGTCAGAATTAGACGGCTTGGAAGTGTGCCGCCAAATTAAAGCGGAACCAGATTTGTCAACTACCTTTTTTATTTTGCTAACTGCTAAGGGTGCAGCACCGGGAGAAGAAGAAGATAGAGTTAAAGGACTTGATGCTGGAGCAGATGAATTTGTCTCTAAGCCAATAGAAATGAATGAATTAAAAGCAAGGATAAGAGCAGGACTCAGACTATATCAACTAAATCAGGCTTTACACAGTCAAAAGCAAACTTTAGAAATACTCAACCAGAATTTACAAACCCAAAAGCAAATTTTAGAAGCAGATTTAGCCGAGGCTGCTGATTATGTACAATCACTCTTACCTGAGCCACTTACAGGAAACGTCACAACAGAAGCTCTCTTTGTTCCCTCTGCACAGTTAGGAGGTGACTGCTTTGATTATTACTGGCTTGATGAAGATAATTTAGTAATTTATTTGTTAGATGTATCAGGGCATGGAGTAGGTTCTGCCTTATTATCTATGTCTGTCTTGAATATTTTGCGATCGCAATCTTTAGCTAACACTAATTTTTATCAGCCGAGCGAAGTTTTGAAATCACTTAATAATGTATTCCAGATGAGTAATCACGGTGCTAAATACTTCACAATCTGGTATGGAGTTTATCACCGGATTAAACATCAACTTGTTTACGCTAATGCTGGACATCCACCTGCTGTCTTATTATCTGGTAAATCTCCAACAGACTTTCAAGTTAAACAACTAAATTCTTTAGACTTACCTATAGGCTTTTTGCCAAATGTTGAATTCACAAATGCTGTTTTTGAAGTTGAAGCAAACAGCACTCTCTACATCTTTAGTGATGGTATTTATGAAATTAATCAGCGAGACGGTAAGATTTTAGGAATCAAGGCTTTAATTGACATACTAATCAAATATAACCAAGTAAATAATTATCATCTCCAAGATATATTAATGCAAATCATGTCACTAAACAGCCAACAGGTTCTTGAAGATGACTTATCTTTGCTAAAAGTTACTTTTAATTAGTACTGTTGCATTACTTTTTTTTTATTACTGCATTGTTTCCTAAGTTGTTAAGACTTGACGTTTAAATTCATTTTGATCGCTAAATGATTGAAAAATTCTATCCATCTTAGTTAATTCAAACAACATTCTAACTTGGTCGTTAATAGAGCAGACAAAAAGCTTAGTATTAGCATTTCGTGCCATTTGCATTGCTGATACTAAAGAGCCTAAACCAGAACTATCTATAAATTTAACTTCTTTCATATCAATCAATAAAATATCTGTGCCGTCATTTATAATATCGCTAACTTCACGACGCAATTGATTGCCTCTAATGCCATCTAAAATTCCTGATGGTTCTATTACTTTTACTGTAGGATTCATAAATACCTTGTTTATTTTTGGTATAACATTTCTACTTATCTATTTTGGCACTTGCATACTTGAACCGCAAGATATATTTTAATTTTAAAATTGCCGAATATAGCTTGTTTATTAAGTGCATAATAGTTGTATTTTACTATTAGCCCATGCAGAAAAGAAACTAGCATTTACCCATTGCCGAGAAATTTCAAAAGCTTCAAAATAACCGTCTTTTTGTCCTAATTCTCTAGCCCAGAATCGAGACAATATGATAATAGCATCAAGTTGCATAAATGCTTTATTGCTTTCTGATTCGTAACAACCAATAGCTGCAATTTTTTCTTCAATTACTGAAGTAATATCTACAAAAAAGTTTGGCTCAAACCCACGCAAAAAGACAGGAGGTGCAGAATACCACAAAGGAATGTTTTGTCGGGTAGCAACATTAGAAACTGCGATCGCACATACTTCATGGTCTCTATGTCCATACTTTTCCGGTTGTGGTGCGTGAGTAATAATTAAATCAGGTTGCCAACGTCTAATAGCGTCTTCTGTAACTTTAATCACCGCTTGTGTAGAAAAGTTACACTCTTCAAGAGCATGAAACTCATACGTTGCGCCAATTATTTTACCAGCATCTTCTGCCTCTTGATGACGTGTACCTTTAATAGGCGAACTAGAAAGATTGCCTTCAGTCAAAATTAGACAGTGAACATTCCATCCTGCTTGAGACATTAAACGTAAAGTACCAGCCGCAGGTAAAACTTCATCATCAGCATGAGCATAAATTGTTAAGACAGTTTGTTTGATGAAGTTATTGGAGTTTAACTCAGTATTCATGACTGTTTTTTATGTTGTATTTAATAGCAAATAATTTTGATGTGTTTTGATTACTCTTTTGCAGGTTGCCAAACAGAAGCTCGGATAATAGCCCACAAAAGTAGCAAATTGTAGATAGCCCATACACTATTAAGTAAGTGAACTAAAGGATTATTAAGCTGACCAATTGCAAAGCGATAAAGGCTCCAAAATATGCCTAGCAAGGTCAGGCTAAATACCAACAATTGTGGCCAAACCATGCGGAGATAAATACCAGATTGCCTCTGTTTAGGCGTAACTTGAAAATTAATTTTCTGTCCTGTAAAAACACTCCACACAGCTTGGATTAATAAAGGAAATAGTGCGATCGCATATTGTTCAGAACGCCAAACTTCACTAGCAGGTATGCCCCAGGTCGCTGCTAAAAAAGTCAAACGATTGACAATAAATGCCGGGAAAAAATGTAGGGCAAAATCAGACCCATAAGCTTTAACAGGCACAAGTTCTGTAAAGAAATAAATAATTGGACAAGCAATGAAAACAAGCGTAGCAAAACCAGAAAAATAACTATACATCGTCTGAAAATATTGCAGACGTTGCCAAAATGTTAATCCTGGTTTTGTTAAAGGATTTTCTTTAATCAGTACTTGAATAGTTCCTTGCGCCCAACGTAATCTTTGTTTTAAAGTAGAACTCAAATCATCTGGTGCTAAACCTTCAGCCAAAAGTTCATGATGATAAACTGATTTCCAGCCAGCACTATGTAAACGCATAGCTGTATTCATATCTTCTGTAATACTGTTACTAGATACGCCACCAACTAGTTGAAATTCATCTAACCGTTTTTCATCTTTACTATACTCATCAGCAAAATATTGCAATCCCACATTAATTAGTGCTTCCCGCCGGAGAACTGCATTAGTTCCTGTATAAAAAGCGGCATTCATGCCATCTTTACCTTGTTGTAGCGGCCCATAAAATAAACTTGCACGATGTCCAAAGGGATCGCCCGAAGGAATATTATAAAAATCTTGTGGTGTTTGTACAAAAGCAATACTATTTTGCTCATACTTACCACTAAAAAGATTATATGTAGAGAAATATGGCAAAACTCGCTTGAGAAACTGCGGCTTGGGGATATGATCAGCATCTAAAGTCAGAATAAATTCTCCAGCAGTTTCACCCGAAAAAATCGCATAATTTAGGTTTCCGGCTTTGGCATGATGCGGTACACCCGCAGGCTTTGGACGTGCAATATAGCGAAATCGCCCAAGGTCAACTAGTTCTAGTTCTTTTTGAGCAATTGCTGCTTCTACATTTTGTTTTTCACTATTTAGCCGTTCAGCAATACTTTGATGTTTTGGAGGTAGCCAAAGAATAAATTGTTGTAGACTCTGCACAAATATCTCAGCAGCAGTTTTATCTTGATGATTAACTAATGCAGATTCTTTCAACCATTGTTCAGCTGCTTGAGTATTCGGTCGGAGATTTTCTAATTGTTGCAGGCGTTCTACTAACAAAGAAAGTTCGGCATCAATTCTATCGGCTTCTTGCTGTAGTAATGGTGACTGCAAATCTTCAAGACATAACTTTTCTGCCATGCTTCGCATATCGGCTGAGTTACCATCATCTAGCACATAAACACGCAACTTTGTGGCAGGATAATCTATGGCTAAAGCGGCCTGAGCAGTTTTTTCAACAATTTCTGGTGGTTCGTTGTAGCAAGTAATAAATACATCTACTGTTGGCCAGTCGGTTTTGGGTAAGGCTGGTGTCAACTGGTCGAGTGATTTAATCTGTCGGACTAAAGGCCGCCACAACCCAATGACAAACATCATACCGCCGAAATAGCTATAAATTTCTGCTATCAGCAATGGAATTGAAAGCCATAGTGCATCAAAATTGATGGAATGGGTAATACGCCATTGTAAATACCAAAGACCAAAAATTAAATTTATTTCGGCTATGTAACGAAATAATAGTGTTCTTTTTTTTAGTAGTGAGCGACTGTTGCCAAAAAAATCGGCAGAATTATTAATAGATACAGAGGTCATTGTGACACCAAAAATAAAATTACTCTAAAAGACAAGAGTCAGGAATCTTCTCTTTTTTTAAATCATTAGGATTTAAACCTAGAACCTAGAACCTCTTTGCAAAGAAAGGTTGTAAATACAAGTTATTGAATTACCCCACCCTAACCCTCCCCTTTCCAAGGGGAGGGAACTATTTCCCCCCTTTACAAGGGGGGATTAAGGGGGGTAATTCAACATCATTTTGCAACTCTCAAATTTTCGCCACCAGATATCCAATAACTGCCATTACTATCAGAAACTAATCTGATTTTTGGTTTCGGAATTCTAGGTAAACCGCGACCGGAATCTCCTTGCGCTACAGCTTGCCACCAAGGAGATTTCGTTGCAGTTGGACGAATTAGAGGTTGGCAATTCATGAGTGTATACAGCAAAGATTGTAAAATCATGCTGTTAGTGCTGCCAGTAAAACCAATTGCTGTTTTCCCGGTATTTTCATAAAAGCCTTCGTAAAAACCTGTGAGTGGATTATATAAATCAGTTGTTGCTTGAAATAACTTCTGGCTATATTGATGTTCTGGCAGTAAAGCGTGATAGGCAAATGCTACGGCTGTACTTACCATGCGCCCAGATGGTACATTTTGCCCGTCATCGGCTAAAGCTTCCCAAGGTTTGCCCTGTGCAGTAATCGCGCTGTGGACTGTGTAAGGCTTGCGGTCGATTAAGGTTGTTGCTGAGGCTGTTAAGGTGTTAGTGCGTCGGTAACGTTCAGCTTGCGCTTGGAAAATTGGTTCAAAGAGCGATCGCATTTTTGGATCTAGTCCAAACTCTAAACCATAAAGTAAGAAAGGATTACTAACTGTGTATTGATTAACTTTGGAGTTAGTATCTTTTCGTTGGCGTTGAGTTGGTACTTTTACCCCCTCTACCAAGGCAGTTTGATATTCACCACCAATAGCCGAACTTTCAACATCAAATCCCCATAATTGAAAAGCCCGTGCAGCATATTCTTCATAACCCAAGCGGGTTTCGGGGTTGACGCGGGTAAGGGTGCGTCCTTGTTTATCTTTGCTGACTGTTGCACTAGAAAGAACACCATCCCGCACTACCCGCAGATATGACCAATCTAAGACAATTTGATCAACTGCTTTGGTGTATTCAGGATGATAACTTTTTAAGTTATACAGTGCTGCCAACATTCGGCCTAAATCGAGGGCTGACCATCCGTTACCTTCTAAAACTGGGTTTCCGGCATAATCAATCGGTTGAAGAGAGCGAGTATCATAACCTCTATTTGGTAATTCTCCGGCAAATAACGGCAGTTTACCTAAAGCTCCTAATAAATGGCGCGTGCGCTGGTCAAATTCTTTTGCAGAGATAATATCAAGAGATCGCGCTGCATTTAGTGCAGCTAAATAATCTCCTAATCCCCACAGAGTAGCACCTTTAAAATCGCTGCGATCGTCAATTAACCCACTCTGAGAATGATAATTTGCTTGAAAATACCGCCATGCTGCCTCTGCATAACGCCTTTCAACTACTGTTAGAGGTCGAGTTAGTTTGACGTTAGACGATGACTCTGCTGGATTCCCGACTGGTGGAATAGGTGCAATAGCCACTTCATCAACCTTTGTAGCTTCCGCAGGTTTGGAAGTCTGAGGTTTAGAAGTTGGAGGAGTTGTCGGTGTCGTCGGCGCAGTATTATTGCTGGGCGGTTTGGTTAGTGTATTAGTAGCAGCAGAAGCAACTAAAGGGCGATTTCCTCTAGCTTTGTAGTATAAAATTTCTAAAATTAGTCCGTTGGTATTGCCTGTTAAAGCTTTATTCGGCTGCTTTGATTCTTCATAAATGCCAGCATAGTAACCACCATCATCAGGACTACGAAGATCCTTAACTGCATCAAACAGTTTTTGAGCATAAGCATTATCTGGATAAAGATAACGCCAACCAAAAGCCGCTTTTGTACTCACACTCCGAAATTGGGGGTAAGGTTGGTTAGTATCGGTGATGGTTGCCCAAGCTGCGCCGTTAGCGTAAACAGTATTGTAGAGAAAATAAGGTGCTTGGTCGATATTATCTTCTGTTACCGCAGTTAACTGACCTGTCGCATCGTAACGCCGCTTCTGCACATCTAAAACTCTAGCGGCAAAATCTGCTAATTCATCTTGCAAGCCAAATTCGATGCCATCTAAGATATAAGATTCGCTAACAATGTAGTTATTTGCATTAGTGCTTTTAAAATCGCGGGTATCAACGGGAATTTTTACACCGTTAATTTCGACCATTTTATATGGTTCAAAAGCCAAAGCTTTGGGAGCAGAAAAACCCCAAAGTTGATAACCTCTAGCACCATATTCTTCGTAGCCAAGTCGTCCTTCTTGTACAAGTAATGTTTTGTTATCTGGGAGAACAGTAGCACCGTAAAGTTGTCCATCTTTGAGCGATCGCGCTACTTGCCATTTGGCTACAATTCCTTTAAGCCATTCATTATATTGCGGGTGACAACTGCGAATTACATCAAACGCCGCTAATATCCGACCCACATCTAAAGCCGACCAGCCAATTCCCCGTTCAATGGGATTGTTACCATAATCAACCATCTGTCCGGTAGCAGCGTTGTAGACTTTATTAGGTAAGGCATCTTCAAACAACTTAAGATTACCCAAAGTTGTCAAAAACTTATTGAGGCGAGCGTCAAAGTCTGCTTGGTCAGTGAGATTCAACCATCGCGCTGCATTCAACGCCATGAGATAGTTCCCCATATCCCAGAGCGTACCGGAAGGATAACCCCCAGTAGAATTAGTAAAGCCTGTTTCTGGCTGATAATTTTTGACAAAATACTGCCAAGCCCCACGCGCATAAGTTTGCTCTTCAGGGGTGAGCGGGGCAGTAATATTGTTACAACTACCAGTAGCCGCAACATGAGAATTTTCTGCCAAAGTGTGTACTGGGACATAAAACAACAATTGCAAGAATGTCCCTACTAGGAACAATGCAATCCATCTCCACAGTTTTTGTTGATGGTGCTTGTATGGCATACATAAAAAAGGAATTAGGAGCATCACAGCGCGATCGCACAGATGAGTCGAATAGCGCTAGTGAATGATATTCGGAAACAGCCTAAATATCAGGGTGAATAATACGGAAATTTTCTATACTCTTGCTTGAATCAGGACTTGTACACGTAAAAAGTTTGGTAGCAAAAAGTTATGCAAGCTAAATTTCCAGAGCAACAGGCAATAAAATTAACTTATTAGTCTACGAACCAAGTCAGGAGACAATTACGTTTAGTTGAGAATCAAATTATTATCGAGCAAGACAACTTTGAGGAGAGTTTAACTCAAGCACTAATTACTGGCGGTATCAACAAAGAGGATATTGTGAGCCATGCTTAAACAAGATAACAACAAGCGATCGCATTAACAGCTATGAGAAAATAAAGAAGTTACACGTTTTTCTTCGTCTTATGACTACAGTTGATCTGTTTTCAACTTTAAAAAATTTACCTCGCGCAGAAAAATTGAAAGTTATGCAATTTCTAATTGCAGAGTTAGCAAAAGAAGAAGAGCCAACTTTACAAGCGGGAGCAACATACTCACTTTGGTCGCCTCTCAATTCACATGAAGCGGCTCACAAACTTAGCCAACTCTTAGAATCAGATCAAACAGCGCAAAATGAATAACGCCCAGCGATTTCAATTCACAGAAGGTTTTGATACTTTTGGCGTTCCTGATGCACTTCCCCAGTTACCGCTAATTTTGACCTATCGAGGTTTATCTGTTGAGGTATCAGCACTGTTGGATACAGGCGCAAGTGTCAACGTCTTACCTTACAGTGTTGGTGTTCAGCTTGGTGCGACTTGGGAGGAGCAAACAACCTCTGTGATTCTTGCTGGTAACTTGGCTTCTGTCGAAGCAAGGGGTTTATTAGTTTCTGCCCAAATTGGCAATTTTGATCCAGTACGGTTGGTCTTTGCCTGGAGCTTATCTGATGATGCACCTTTGCTATTAGGTCGAATGAATTTTTTCTTAGAATTTGATGTATGTTTCTATCGTTCACAACTTACATTTGAAGTTTGTCCCAAAGCATAAAAGTAGCAAAAAGTTATGCAAGCTAAACCTCAAGAGCAACTGTCTCTGGCTGATGCCGAAGTAATTTTGGAACGTTTGCCCCAACGAATTCGAGAAGCTCTATTTGCTCGTGCTGCTGAAATTGAATATCCAATTGAAGCAGTAATTGAGATGGCGTTCACGTAGTGTCTCTGAAAGAGAATCGCTAGTTTCCTGGATACGGAAGCATTAGGCTTTGCAGATTGCAAACCAGGACGTGGACAGTAAAGTAGTAACTCTGTCATACGCGATTGCTCATATACATTGCAGGAATTGCAAAACCAGACATTGCAGTTGCCAATTAGCGATCGCTGCTTAGACAAGATGACAACAAGCGATCGCTGTTTTCACGATATTTAAGCCCCTCTCCGCGTCAGAGCGAAAAGTTGAGCCAGTGCGTTGGACGGGTTTCCCGGCTCCCTCACTGGCGTTGCGCGTCCGGGTGTCCCGGCGCAAAACTTTTCAAGACAGAGGGGTTGGGGTGAGGTTCGTTGAATTTACATTAATTCTTCACACCTGCCCAAACAGTAAGCGGTTTGCCAACTTGTTTATAAAGTAAACTCTCTAAAATCACACCATTATTATTAGCCGTCAGAGCTTTATTTGGCTGATGCAGAGATTCATATAAGCCGTTGTACCAACCTTTGTCTGATTTCAAGTTATTGAAGACTGTATCAGCGAGAGTACGGGTGTAATCAGTGTTATAAAGTACGTGCCAGCCGATCGCAGCTTTAGCACTAAGAAAACGTAAATCATTATGCTGTTCTTGAGTATCGGTAATTGTTGCCCAGGCTTTGCCGTTAACAAACAAGCTGTTATATACAAAATAAGGCGCACGATCTAAGTTATCTTCTGTGAGGGCAGTTAATTCTTGTGTGGCTTGATAACGTGCTTCTTGAGCAGCTAAAATTCTATCTGCATAAGCTTTAGGTAATGCCTGAAACCCAGTTTCTATCCCATCAAGAATGTAAGGTTCACTGAGGACGTAGTTATTTGCACCTGAGTTACTAGCGTCACGGCGATCATATGGTATCCCTTGACCATAAAGATTAACAAAGGCGGTATTAGACTTATAATCTAAAGCTTGCTTGACATCTAATCCCCACAGTTTCAAACCGTAGGCGGCATAGTTTTCATAACCCAAGCGACCTTCTTGGTTATATTGTTCTTTATTTTTAACAACCGCAGTACCGTACATTTGTCCGTTTTTCGTGAGTCGCTTAACTTGCCAATGCTTCCAGACAGCTTGCACAGGCGATCGCATTTCTGGATATTTGGCTTCAATAATCTTCAGCCAAATTGCCATTCGTCCTAAATCAATCGCTGACCAACCAATTTCTTCTTTTTTCTCTAATTGCCCATAATTAACAGGGATAAGAGTTTTGGCGTTGTAGACTTTGTTGGGCAATTCGCCTTTGTATAAAGGCAATGATGCTAGAGTCTGCAACATCTTGATCATCTTCGCCTCAAATTGGTCGGCGGGAATGATATTGAGTTCTCTCGCACTCACCAAAGCGGCGCAAGCAGCTGCTTGATCCCACATAGTTACAGCTGCAAAGCCATCAACAGAATTTACTAAGCCAGTGTTATCGTTCCAATTATTTTGGAAATATAACCAAGCCTGACGCGCCGCCGCCATATCTGCTGCGTTTAATTTTTGGACTCCAGGCGTAGTAAAAGGTGTTTTACCTATTAGTTCACTGGGAGTAATTGCTGTTCCTTGTAAAACTAAAGAATCAGCATCCAACTTTGCTACTTTTTGCGCTTGTGCTTCTAAGTTTACCGTAGGGGGAACAGGTTTAGATGTCGAAATTGCAGGTGTTTGTGTATTTTGAGCAAGACGACTAGACCAAAAATTTAAAAGAGCGATCGCAACTATTGCAGTGACCACCCCCCCAACAGAAGCCAGTGCGGACAAGCCTTTTGGTGGCGGTTTAAAATCAGAACTCATGCTGTAAAAGCCTTATTTTGTAAGTCATTTTTGCTTTCAAAGCCTTAACAGATTCATTCTTCCCAGCATTGCAATCTAACTAACGGTGAGACTTAAAATTTGACCCGCAACTGTCCTGTCAAAGAGTCACCACCAAAAGCACTACCCCCTGTGTCTTGATTCCGCACATTACTAAAGCTATAGCCCAAGTCAGCCTCTATTTTGGGCGACACTTTAGCTGTACAGCGAGTTTGATAGGTGCTGGCGTTATCAAATTCACCATTAAGTCGCTGCTGTCCTAAATTTGCAGATAGGCGACAGTGCAAGAACTTGGCAATATCTCCTTCCCAAGCCACTTCAGCGTTGTATACCAAAAAATCTGGCGGCGAAAAATAGCCATTTCTGGATTCTACATTGCGATCGTAACTCCAATTAAACAAGTTAGCCGCCACAGAAAATTGCCCAAACTTGCGTTCTAGCCTGCTAAAAGATTGAATTTCCGAATTACCATCGTTGTAGTTACCCAAGCGCAATGACGAGAACAAACTAGTATATCGATCAATCTGCCAATATAAATCAGGCCCAAACCGCCAAGCAGTAATTTGATTATCTAAAGTTCGGGCATTAAATTTATAGGGACTTTGGTCTAAATTTGCTGATATGGTTACGCCTGAAAGTAATCTTCCGGAAGCAGAAATCTTTGGCGGAACAATTGGGGCTTCAACTTTAGCATGGAAATTTATAGCTGTGGGTAAACGGTTGAAAACATCAACTCCTGCTGCCGTTTGCCAGGTTACTTGTCCAATTTTTCCTTCCCAACCAATTTGCACAGGAATATTAGTAACTGAATCTACACCTCGCTGTTCAAACAAGTTTAAACCTGTCCTCAGAAGAATTTTATCCCCATGAGGCGATCGCCACTGAAATGTTGGTTCAATGAACAAATTGTGTTGTCCGAAGTTATCCGTATCATTACGAAAATCAGTTTGAATATTTTCTAAAACGGCAAACGGCTTAATTGGTTCAGTAGAAGTTGCTGGTGGTCTAGGAGTTTGTAGAGGTTTAGGTAATGGTGGCGGTACTCGCAAGCCAGGATTAAAATTTTCAGGTGCAGCAATTAAAAAATGTCTTTGCTTTAATCGAGAGGATAGTTCTTTCGAGTCATGGTCATTGACTTGAATAATTTCTAGGTCAAACTGTTCTAAATTCTTTACAGAAATTACTGGGGTTTTTAATTCCAAAAAAAAATTTTCGCTTGTATGAGCTTGAGCAGTTTGTAAATTAGTGGCTAAGAATGTCCAAATGCTAACGCTCCAAACCATGAGAGTTTGAATCTGCTTCATATGAATGCTGTAGTATTAAGACTAATAAGTTTATGCACTACAGAAGTTTGGCATAAGTTCCTAAAATCAGCCCACATTGAGAAAGATTGATTATTTCAGATGTCATCCTCTTACCTATGAATGCAGAGAGAGCAGCAGGGGAGGCAGCGCGTTGTGGGAGTTCCCCCCGTTGTAGCGACTGCCGTGAGCAGAGGGGGAAAAAGATTCTTCGCAATATCTTTGATGGTTAATGGTTGAATAATTTAATTTCTGGAAGTCTGTTACAACAAATAATTAAAAATAATTTTTTTACTAGCAATTATATAAAAAATTTATTAATCCAAATAGAAAATAGGCAATAGGGTAATTCCTATTACCTATTAGAAGTATTCATTTTTTGACTCACAAGCAAAAACTAACTTCTATATTTAATTGTTACTCATCAATCACAGAAAGCATCGACTCTGATATCTCTTAAAATTTCCGAAACTTGCCACCCAGAATTGGCAATAGATAAAACTACAGGATTGTCGCGTACTGGAATATAGTTAGCTTCTATAGCTTCTACTATATTGAATACTGGTTTTTCTTCGACTGGAATTTCTTGGCTCTCAAGCTCATCTATTGACAGATTTTCTTCTTCTATCTCTTTTATCTTTTTGAGGACTAATTTTTCAGCTTTCTTGATTAGTCGTATATCCATGATGTTTTGTTAAGGTTTAAAGGGGGACAGAGAAATAAGTAAACAGGGGTAAATTCTTGGATAGTTCAAGAACTTTTTCAAGAATCTTGAGCCAAATCCGCAAAAAAGTTTTATGAAGTCGATTGTTGAAAAAATTACCTCGGAAAATCTAGGATACATCAAAATTGATTTAAAATATGCGGATGGAAATGAAAAATTTATTCGCTTCCATACAAAAAATTAAAACAAGCGCATCCGTTTAGGCTTCTTGAAGCCTGTTATGTCATACATGATTTGCACATTCATAATGCAAGGTAGCAGAAAAGCAAATTTTGCCGCTTCCGCACAGATAGATGCAAGCCCATCATGATTAATCATCTGAACATATATAAATAGGTGTTTGTCAACATCTCAGAGAGTTAAGTAATAAAAAGCACAATAATATATATTACACTAAGGTAAGCGATCGCCAGAACTTTTTCACTGGCATAAGTATGCATTACTACTGAGGAAACAAGGAGTAATGATTTTGATTACTCCTTGTTTAATCTTTCAGACTTGCTAGCCAAAAACAGATGGATTAGTAACGAATAGAATTCGCAACTATAAAAACAAAGAGTTAAAAAATAAAATTAGCAGCACTTAAGTTAGTAGCAGTGACATTGTTCAAAGTCACCAGTGTACCAAAACTTTCTGAATTACCCGCAGCACCATCAACATCAATTTGAACTATGGTATTGGTACCTGACTGAAGCCATCGTAAGTAACCATCAGCGATCGCATTAGCACCACCAAAATAGCCTGAATCTTTCAACAGTTCTGTCAGTACAATATCATCCACACTGGTATTAAAGTCGGTAATTGTATCGCCACCTTCAATAAATTCAAAGTAAACAAAGCCGTCACTACCAGTACCACCAGTTAAAATGTCATTACCCAATCCGCCAACTAAGTAGTCAAGATCAGCACCACCATTTAAGCTATCGTTACCATAACCACCATATAAGGTGTCACTACCACTGCCAGCATTTAGAGTGTCGTTGTCAAAACCGCCATCGAGTTTATCATCACCTGCACCACTAGTAATCGAGTCATTACCACTGTTAGCGTCAATTGAGACAACTGCCGCAGTCACGTTAATAATGTCGTTACCATTACCAGTAGACAATACTAGACTTTCAATATTTTGAAATCTTGTACCGTCAGAAACGCTGCCATTAATGGCACTAGTGTAAGAAACATTTAAGTTAGTTGTGGCATAGGAAATATCCAAATTCAGCAAGTCTACACCAGCATCACCATTAATATTCTCTACACCACCACCACCATATATAGTGTCGTTACCAGCACCACTATTGAGAGTATCGTTACCTAAACCACCATAAAGTTCGTCATTACCAGCACCAGTGGTAATAGAGTCATTACCATAACCACCATGTATCTCTGCAACTGCCGCAGTCACTGTGATACTATCGCTAGCACTACCCGCTTCTATTTCTAGGCTTTCAATATTGCTAAACTGTGTGCCAGTGTTAACTGTGCCATTAGCCGCACTGGTATATGTGACAGTCAGAGGAATAATGTAAGTAGACAAATCTAATTTCAGGTAGTCAGAACCAGCACCACCATTGATAATATTTGCGCCGACTCCTTCATAAATAAAATCATTGCCAGCACCAGCATTGATAGTGTCGTTACCCTCACCACCATCAATAGTGTCATTGCCAGCACCAGTGGTAATAGAGTCATTACCATAACCACCATTTACATCTGCAACCGCCGCCGCAGCCACATTGATAGTATCACTGGCAATACCTGTCTTCAGAGTCAGATCTTGAATTCTTTTTAAGGTAGTGCCATTAGAAACAGTACCATTGTTGACATCTGTGTAAGTGACAGTCAACGGAACAATGTAATTAGACAAATCTAAAGTTAGATAGTTGTAACCCTCACCGCCATCAATACTATCTACTCCTGCACTACTATTAATCGTGTCGTTACCAGCACCAGCATTAATAGTGTCGTTGCCATCACCGCCATCAATGTTATCATTGCCGGCACCAGTGGTAATCGAATCATTACCGTAACCACCATTAACAGAAGTCACTGCCGCAGTCACATTGATAATATCACTAGCACTACCTGTGGTCAGACTCAGACTCTCAATATTACTAAACTGTGTACCAGTGTTAACTGTGCCATTAGCCGCACTAGTGTAAGTAACAGTCAACGAAACAATGTAATCAGACAGATCTAAACTCAAGAAGTCAGAACCAGCACCACCATTGATAATATTTGCGCCTACCCCTTCATAAATTGAGTCATTGCCAGCACCAGCATTGATGGTGTCGTTTCCTTGACCGCCATAAACTGTATCATTACTTGCACCTGTAGTAATGGAATCGTTGCCGTAACCGCCCTCAATGTAAGCAAGCGCAGCAGTAACATTGATAACATCACTACCAATACCTGTAGTCAATCTGAGACTTTCAATGTTTTGAAAACTTGCGCCATTGTTTACGGTGCCATTGGTTGCAGTCGTGTAAGTCACACTAAGGGCATTGAGATAAGTAGACAGATCTAAATTTAGGTAGTCATAGCCAGCACCACCATTAATGATATTAGCTCCCACATTCTCATAAATTAAGTCATTACCAGCACCAGCATTGATAGTGTCGTTACCAGCATCGCCGTAGAGCGTATCATCACCTGCACCTGCGGTAATAGAATCATTACCGTAACCACCATGTATCTCTGCAACTGCCGTAGTTACGGTGATAGTGTCGCTGGCAAGACCTGCATCTATATATAAGCGTTCAATTTCTCTAAAAGTAGTGCCAGTAGAAACTGTGCCATTTGTGGCAGTGGTATAGTTGAGAGTGATGGAAGTAATATAACTAGACAAATCTAAGTCTAGGTAGTCATAACCAGCACCACCGTTAATAACGTTGGCTCCTACACCATCATAGATAAAGTCATTACCAGCACCACCGTTAATCGTATCATTACCGAAGCCTTGCGATATACTGCCGCCATAGATGATATCGTTACCTGCACCTGTGGTAATTGAATCGTTACCGTAACCACCACGAATTTCTGCAACGGCGGCAGTCACTGTGATAGTATCGCTAGCACTACCAGCCTCTAGTGTGAGACTCTCAATTGCTTTAAAAGTGGTGCCAGTGGAAACTGTACCATTTGTATTGTTAGTGTAAATAACTGTGAGCGGGACAATGTAATTAGCAAAATCTAAAGTTAGTTGGTCATAGCCGGAACCACCATCAATGGTGTCTACTCCCGAACCATCAACAATCCTGTCATTGCCAGCACCCGCATTCAAGATATCATTACCATCTCCACCAGAAAGATAGTCTCTGCCAGCCCTAGCATTGAGAGTATCATTGCCATAACCCCCATAAAGCGCGTCATCTCCAAATCCGCTATTTAGCAGGTCGTTACCATCATCTCCTGCTAAATAATCATCGCCAATGCCAGTAGTGATGGTATCATTGCCTACGCCGCCATCAACGTTGGCGAAATAAGCCGCAGTTACATTAATATTGTCGTTGCCAATACCTGTTGTGAGATATAAACGGTCAACTCCCCGAAATGTTGTGCCACTAGATACTGTGCCATTAGTAATGTCAGTATAGCTAACTGTTAAATTAGCAGTAGCAGAGGAGATGTCTAAATCCAAACGGTCATCACCTGTGCCAGCAGAAACTGTATCTATTCCTAGTCCCAAAATAGAAATAGAGTCATTGCCAGCCCCACTAGTCAAAGTATCACTACCAGCCCCAGCATCTAGGTAGTCATTACCGCCACCAGTGGTAATCGTATCATTACCGTCATAGGTAACAACAGAAGCTTTAATAGCTGCACTGAGGTTAATGGTATCGTTGCCGGCATCGGTTCTAATATCGAAAATCTCGATATTTTTAAATGTTGTGCCAAAATTGGTTTCTGATGTAGTGCTGGTATAAGTGATAGCAATGTTACTGGTAAGAGAGTAAAGCTTAATATCCCAGGTGTCATTACCTTGTCCGCCATCAATGAGGTCTACTCCTGGGCCATAAAGCAGATTACTATATTCAATCTCGTCATCGCCATTACCACCATTAACAGTGTCATTACCTGCACCGCCAGTTAGAACATCGTTACCAGCACCAGCGTTGAGGCTGTCATTACCATCACCGCCATTCAAGCGATCGCCACCATTGCCTGTAATAATAGAATCATTGCCACCATTGCCATCAATGTCAGCATTACCTAATGCAGTAACATTAATTGTGTCATTGCCACTACCACTGTCTAGGTTGAGACTTTCGATATTTTTAAAGGTAGAGCCATTGGAGACTGTACCATTTGCCGAGTTAGTGTAAGTGAAAGTTAAATTGCTAGTGGCATCAGAAACATCCCAAGTCAGGTAGTCAAAGCCTTGCCCACCGTCAATTGTTTCGATGCCTAAACTGCCATCACTTGCATATATACTGTCACTACCGTCACCTGCATTTAAAACATCATTGCCACCATCACCATAAAGCGTATCGTTACCAGCACCAGAGTTAATTGTGTCATTACCACTATTGGGATAAAGAATACTACCAATGACATCGTGACCATTACCTGTGGTAATTGAATCATTGCCGCCATTGCTATAAACAGTGGCGTTACCCAAGGCTGTCACATTAATTATGTCGTTGCCGCTACCAGTGTATAGGGTTAGACTCTCGATATTTCTAAAGGTAGTGCCGTTAGAAACTGTGCCATTAGTTGAGTTTGTGTAAGTAACAGTTAAATTACCAGTGGCAGCAGAATTATTCAATCTGAGATAGTCAAAACCTTGGCCACCATCGATTCTTTCCACTCCGACACTGCCAGTGTAAAGACTAGCTTCAATATAGTCATCGCCATCGCCACCATTGAGAACATCATCACCGATACCACCAATCAGGCTATCATTACCAGCACCAGCGTTGAGAGTATCATTACCCACACCACCATCCAGGCTATCCCTACCATTGCCTGTAGTGATTGAGTCATTACCAGCGTTACTATAAATTTCTGCTCTACCTAAAGCAGTAACATTGATAATATTGTTGCCGCTACCCGTAGATAATTTTAGACTTTCAATATTTTTAAAAGTAGAGCCGTTAGAAACTACGCCATTTGTTGATGTAGTATAAGTAACATTTACATTACCAATTAGATCAGCTATATCCCAATTAAGATAGTCAAAACCTTGTCCACCATCGATGGTTTCGATACCTGCACTACCTTTATTACCGTAAATAGTGTCATCTCCATCACCAGCATTGAGAACATCGTTCCCGGCACCATCATCTAAAATATCGTTCCCAGCACCAGCATTGAGAGTATCATTACCATCACCGCCATCAAGGTTATCGATACTATTACCTGTGGTAATAGAGTCGTTACCACTGTTGCCTTCTATTTCGGCATTACCCACAGCAGTAACATTAATGGAGTCATTGCCACTACCAGTTGCTAGTTCTAAACTTTCAATATTTCTAAAGGTAGTGCCGTTAGAAACTGTGCCATTAGTTGAGTTTGTGTAAGTAACAGTTAAGTTGCTAGTAGCAGCAGAATTATTTAATCTTAAGTAGTCAAATCCTTGCCCACCGTCGATGCTTTCGACTCCCACACTGCCAGAGTAATCGCTGGCATAAATGCTATCATCGCCATCACCAGCATTCAAGATGTCATTTCCCACACCACCATCTAGAATATCGTTGCCAGCACCAGCGTTGATGGTATCATTGCCAGCACCACCGTAAAGTTTATCTATACTACTTGCTGTGGTAATTGAATCATTACCATCATTTCCATAAATTTCGGCATTACCTAACGCAGTGGCATTAATTGTATCGTTGCCACTACCGACTTTTAATCTCAGGCTTTCGATATTTTTAAAGGTAGAACCGTAGGAAACTGTGCCGTTTGCTGAATTTGTGTAAGTAACAGTTACATTACCCGTAACATCAGCTATATCCCAATCGAGGTAGTCAAACCCTTGTCCACCATCGAAAGATTCGATGCCAGCACTGCCTTGAGTGCCTTGAATGGTGTCATCGCCATCACCAGCATTCAGGATGTCATTACCTGCACCATCATTCAGAGTGTCATTACCTGCACCAGCATTGAGGGTATCATTACCATCGCCTCCAAAGAGATTATCTACACTATTGGCTGTGGTAATTGAATCATTACCTTCATTCCCATAAATGTAGGAATTTCCTACAGCAGTAACATTAATTGTGTCGTTGCCACTACCAGTTTCTAGCGATAGGCTTTCAATACTTTTAAATGTTGTGCCATTGGAAACTGTTCCATTTGTTGGGTTGATATAGGTGACAGTTAAATTACCAATAGCAGCAGAATTATCCAATCTCAGATAGTCAAAACCGTTACCACCATCAATGGTTTCTACATTGACGCTGCCTAAGTAATCACTGGCTGTAATTGAGTCATCTCCATTACCACCGTTGAGGGTGTCGTTGCCACTATCACCATAAATATAATCGTCACCATCCCCACCATTAACGGAGTCGTTACCGCTATAAGCAGTAATAGAGTCATCGACAACTGTACCTGTAATTGTGTCATTACCGAATGTACCATCAATAAAATTTACCATCGATTGTTTTCCTTGCTAGATTTACGTTGCACAAAGTGTGAGCAATCAGGCTTTTACTAATGCCAATGCTCTAAGTAAGTACCTCAACGAGGTATAGATAGCTGCTGACTTTATGAAGTGGTAGGGTATCTTTGCGATCGCTTGTTTCTTATCACCTCTAGATTTCCTTGATAAATAGCTCTAATGTATTAGCTCAATTAATTTACAATTAGCTGTTATTAAAAATCAACTTAAATGCAATAGTTTAAATATTTTTATCCAACCGTATTTCGCTGAATTATAATAATAAATTAGTTATTTTAAATAGCCAAATTTGATAATTATATATTGAAAGAAAATATGGCTTAAAGAAATATATAGTTTATTTATTTAATAATTATTTTTTAAGTGACTAATAGCTTGATTTTAGCTAATTATTAGCTGATAAAAATATAAATAAAATTCTAAAAATTATCTACAAAAAAAGATTTATTAGTTTTTGAAGTCAGCTTTCTCTTAAAAAGAGATAATGCTTTTTTTTATATCTGATTCAACAATCAATTAGCTATTTATTCTGATGGTTATAGCTTGGTTTTATCACTAACCTTGGCTCACAGATTACCATCGCTCGTAACACTCACAGCCTTAAGTTGTAACATTAGTTCCTTCCTGCTGAAGTGCAGACATCCGCCATATGATAGTGAAACCAAGTAATGTGCGGTTGTTAACATAACTACTAAGTAATTGGCTTATAAGCCTACTGGGGAAAACACACAGGCGTAATTACACAACTACAAGATCCTGAGCAAATTTATGGCGTTAAGTATTATTGTTCATGGTGGAGCAAAAACCATCTCAGAAGATAAAGTTGCAGCCAACCATGCAGGCTGTACAGCAGCAGTAGAAGCTGGTTGGGCAGTTCTAATCAGTGGAGGTACAGTTTCAGAAGCTGTTGAGGCTGCTATTCGTGTTCTGGAAGCTGATCAGACATTTAACGCTGGTTTTAGGGCAACTCTCAACAGCGAGGGAGAGATAGAACTAGATGCGGCTATTATGGAAGGCTCTTTAAGTTGGGGAGCAGTCGCAGCCGTTCAAGGCGTGCGTCATCCCATCTCGGTAGCACGAATGATTATGGATGACAAACCTAGACTGCTAGTGGCGCGAGGTGGAGAACAATTCGCCGCCGATTTCGGGGCTGAGATGTGCAGGAAAGAAGACTTGGTAGCCGAAGAACAGCGCGAACAGTGGCAGGAAGATATGGAAATTTGCGATCGCCCTAATACTGTAGGCTGTGTAGCGTTGGATTCTAGTGGCTTTTTAGCGGCTGGTACTTCAACTGGCGGGACTACTAAACAGCAAACTGGTCGCGTCGGGGATAGTGCAGTGCTTGGTTCTGGCTTATACGCTGACGGTAAAATTGGTGCTTGCTCAACAACCGGTGATGGCGAGTCAATTATGCCAGTAATTTTGGCTAAAACGGCGATTGACTTCTTGGCTGGAGATAGACACCCAGACGAAGCCGCCCAAATGGCAATTGATACATTGGTATCCAAAGTGAAAGGTGAAGCGGGGTGCATTCTCTTAGATCCTCAAGGAAGAGTTGGCTGGGCGTATAACTCATCACATATGGCTTGTGCATATATGACCGAATGGCAAGACAAGGTGGCTTTCTTGACGCAAAAATCACTCTGAAGAAATATGAGTATCAAACAAAAGTGTTCCTTTAATTAATAGCGGATGGTAGTTCAGATGTTGTTAGCTAACAAGTGACAGAAAATATAAGGCGATCGCTATACTCTAACTAAATATGAACTCAGCACATAATTTTAAATACTTACAAGGCAATTCTTTATCTGATTTATTTGCTCAAGATATATCGGATGGGCGTTATGGATTCATCCTCAATTATCCGGCAACTGCTAGTTGGGCGGCTTACCCCAATCGCAAAAAATACTTCATTCAAGATGGTAGTAGTGAAGCTACTAAAACCTCGTTTGATAAAATTTGTCAGAAAGAACCTTGGAAAAATCTGGCTGTGTTAGGCGAAGCTATCCCCGGAATTGTAATTATTGAACCCTCAAAGTCGCTGGTGAGTTATTGGCAAGAGCATTTTGGTTTTAATTACTCTAATAGAGTCAAGATGGATTGTTCGACTTATCTAGATGACCTCAGCCAAAGCAATGACTTTGACAAACTCATATCTCTATTTCCTTTTGATCACCTCAAAGCTGAAAAACACGCTATTGATTCAGACACTCATTACCGATTACTCAGCAAAGCAACTCTATCCTTCCTCGGCGTGCAATGTCCAAAATACGAGACTTACAATCTGCATAAGGTTAGTCTCGAAGATATTCAGCTACCCCAATTTCCCTATTTAATTAAAACCTCTCACGGGCTTTCAGGAGAAGGCACATATATTATCAAAAGTCAGAGCGATTTGAACTATTGCTTAGAAGAAATCAGAAAATATCTTGAGATTAAATTGCTAGATACGATTATTGTTTCTGAGTTCGTCAAGAATGAGGTGCAGAATTACTGCGTACAGTTCTATGTTAGTAAAACAGGAGAAATTACGCTGATTGGGACTACCAGCCAACTTGTCACCCCAGAAGGTAACTATTTAGGCGGACTGATTGACTATAGCAAAACCGACATGAGCAAATTTTATGACATGATTGCTGCTATTGGTCAGTATGCTCATAAACAAGGATATTTTGGTGTGATTGGCTTTGACGTATTGGAAGATAAAGACGGACAATATTATGCGATCGATGCTAATTTCCGCGTCAACGGCTCAACTCCGCTTTGCTTGCAACGTCACACCTTACTCAGACTAGGAAAAGCAGTAGCTAAATATTCCAGTGACTACCATATGGAAGGGACATTAGACTCAATTCTTATAACTTTAAAAGCAGAATTAGAGCGTAAGGACTTGATTATTCTATCCGCTCTAGAGAGAGTAAAATACGGAAAAATTTATACCGAAATTTATGGGATAGTTGCTGGCGAAACGATTGAAGAAATGCAACATATCGAACAGCAGTTACACAATAAGGGTTTGCAGTAAGGATAAATATAGGACATAGAGGTGCAATGTGTTGCACCTCTATTGCAATTATTCAATTGATGCTTCGCGCGCTTATCAATAACCAACGAACACGCGTTTAATTTACAATTTTTTAGAAACTTTTTCGCACTAGCACTGAAATTATCCTTGGTTTACCAAAAGGACAATCTCCAGCCGTTCCACTGATTAAGAGTTCAACTGGATAGCCACGCCAGAACGCCTCTTTTAAAATATCCTGATAAAGTTTACGTCCTGGGTCGTTTATACTCGTTACATAGCCAGCATTGAAAACTGGGCAGGCCGCAGGATTAATCAAGGGTGCAGTAATTTGAACAGATACAGTGTCTGCCGCCCAGCCAGCCTCTAAGGCAGTTATCCTGCCTGAAGATGTTCTCGCGGGGTCAGCTGACCATGCAGATTGAGTAACACCAAGTGCGATCGCCATGATCGAAAATACAAGTGGTTTACGCGCACGTAAAAGATTTATATGCATATTATTCATCTTCATGTTGCTCCTCATAAATATATTTGGGTGAGTTTGTGTTAGAGAAGAAACTACTTGCTACCATAGTTTCAGTTTTAGCTATGTTATTTACAGAATGTGATTTAAAACTTTACACTGAATTCTACTAACAATCGCACTTAAGTAGGCTTTTTTACTAATAAATCCATTATGCCGATATAGGATTATCCAGTTTCTGTAGGCATTTTGTAAATTTAATTTTGCCTGTATTAGATTTTTAGTATGGCTAAATTGTAGGTAAATTTTAATTCATAAACCAGCTATTCCAAAAGTAATAATATTTTAATATTTAGTATTATTTTTTAAAAAATAATCTTGCTTCTCACCTGAGAACTACGTAGATATATAGGACTCATATTTGATTTTTGAAAAAAATCAGTACATTTCTCTCTGCTTTCTTTCCTATTGCCTGACTACACAAGGATGTTCAGTAATCAAACCGGATTCCTATAGTAGTTCTCTATCTTATGAGGTATAGCCTACTTTATAACTCCTAAGTCCCTTTTAATACTAAGGCATCTATAACCTACGAAAGTTTAAGTTGATTCGTTTGGACACTCTTTACTTACCGTCCGGCTGATTTTGGTTGGTTTTTTGGGGTTGGTTAATAAGCTAAACTTACCTTTGATCAAAAGGAATCAGCTTTTGAACTTTTCTCCAAAAACCGTATCACAAGCTACTAATTTTTGATGTTTGCACAAGTTTTCGGTCTACTGAATATAGGAATCTGGTTTGATTACTGGCAAGAGGAAAGAAGGCAGATAGAAATATACTGATTTTTTTCATAAATCAAATATGAGCCTATATACAATACCCAAAACTTGAGCTTACTGTGATGTTTCTGTTGCAGTTGGCGTAGGAGTAGGCGTAGGTGTCTCGGTAGAGGTGGGTGTTGGTGTTGGACTGGATGTTTCTGTAGGGGTGGGTGTGGGTGTTGGTGTTTCGACAGGGGCGGGGCTTGTGGCTGCGATGGTGAGTTGATAATCTACTGATGTTGATGCTGTAGAAGCGATCGCAAATTCATAAAATCCATTTTCTGGTAATTGGGCTGATAAAGTGCGCTTTGCTGAGTCTTCTAAAAATCTAACTTTGCCAGAAGGAGAATAAACTGATAACAAGACTTTAGAATTGGCTTTGAGATTCAATTCCAATGTTTGACCTTGAGCAAGTTCAGCAATAAAAACTTTGCCGCCACCGGGTTTAAGACTACCGCTAACGGTTTTGTTTGTAGCTGCTGGGTCAAAAGTAACCTTGCCAAAAGCACTACCAGCGAGGATAGCACTAACTTTATCGCTGACAAACCCATACCAAACTTGTCCGATGGGTTCATCTAAAAATTCTCTACCGCGCTGTTCGGGAAAGACATTATAGAAGGCTGCATCACCTAAATCATATAAAGCGCGACTACCAACGTTAACTTGATTAACTTCAACTTTCCAGCGATCACGATTGGATGCACTATAATTTCCTAGTTGCTGACGTGCTTTAGCACTTAGAACTGAAAGCTTATCTAATAATTCATCAGCAGTTTTATCCCATGCAGCTCGCAAACTTTCATCCTCTGGCTTATCGCTGAGGGTGCGTCCTCGCAAACTAGGATTTCTCTGCCAAAAAATTTGATTTACTAAGTTGACATAAAAGGTTTCATTAATCCCCAATTGTTGACGGCGAGCGCTTAATTTTTCTTTACGTTGCCGTTCTTCTGGTGAATATTGCGCTGAAGAATCAACAGGTTGGGTAACACTGGGGGTAGGTGTAGAGTCTCCCTCACCAATATTATTTCTAGTAATTCCCCACCACGTTACTCCTACAGCACCAACTAAGGCTAGTGCTGCAAAAAAGGTTTTGGTTGGTGTCCACCAGCTAGTAGGTTGAGGAATGGGTGCGGGATATGGCGAGTTGCGCTGAGGTGAAGGTGGTGCGGAGGGAGAAGGCGATACAGCAAAAGTCGCCGATGTTTGCGGAGGTTCTATCGGTGGTTGAGTTGGGGGATAGTGGACAGGGGAAGGTGAAGGATTAAGTGCTTGTAAAACTTGGCTGGCTGATTGGTAGCGATCGCTCGGTCTAGAGGCTAACATTTTATCTAATACTTGCCCCAATATTGGACTAAGGCTTACTTCCTGTCGCCACTTCCAAGTCAGAGTGTAATTATCTAATAATTCTTGTGGTTGTTTGCCTGTGAGCAACACTAAGATTGTTACCCCTAAAGCATATATATCACTATGGGGAGACACCGCACCACTCTGCATCTGTTCTGGCGGTGCAAAACCGATTTTTCCTAGTAAGGTGGGGGCGGGTGGCGGTGCTACTGCCCCTGGTTGGTAATATTGAGAAGCTACAGTTGCAACTACTTGTTTGACACCACCAAAGTCAATTAATACTGGCAGTTGGTCAGAGGCGCGTAAAATTAAATTATCTGGCGAAATATCTCGATGAATCACACCCATCGAGTGAATGTATTCTAAAACTGGCAAGATTTGCTGCAACAGTTGGCGTACTTCTGTTTCTGTAAACCTTAAACCCTGTTGCTTGCGATTATTTAATAAAGAATTATATGTCTGCCCCTCCACATAATCCTGCACTAAGAAAAGATATTCCTTACCTTGCAGGTTCATGCGAAATAATTCCCGAAACCGGGGAATTTGGGGATGTTGTAATTTATAGAGGACGCTGGCTTCTCTCTCAAACAGTTCTTCAGCTTTTTCTAAAACGTAAGCCGTTTGAACTTGGGGAGAGAATTCTTTTAAAACACAAAGTTCGCGGAAACGGTTAATATCTTCGGCTAAATAAGTACGTCCAAATCCACCTTGACCGATTTGACGCACAATTACATAGCGATCGCCTAAAGTTAAACCAGGTTGAATACCATAACTTACAGGTAAATCCTGCAAATTCTCACCACACTGGAGACAAAACCGACTACCTGGGGGATTCTCATGCCCTTTAGAACAATAAAATTTAGTCATTTGTGATTGGCTTTTCTCCCCCTGCTCCCCTGCTCCCTTCCACACTCATCACCCTTGCACCTTAACTAATTGTTTGATTGTATTTTACTGACTTTATCAGCCGCGATCGCATACCAAATTTGACCGTAAGTTTGTTGATTCAGTTTCTCTCGTTCCTTCCCTGGAAACAATTGCTCAAATTTTTGATTTGTTTCTTTGTTTAACTGATTGATTGTATAGTTACCTAAATTTCCTGCCCTAGCTTGCCGTCTCCATCTTTCGTAATCTTTTTGACTGTAGCTTCCTAGTTTGCGACGTACTTCGGTACTAAGATCAGCCTCCTCTAATTTATCTAACAAGTCATCAGCTATCCTAAACCATTCATTTCGCAAAGGCGTATCTTCCGATTTAGATGTTAAGATTTTTCCCTGCAACTCTGGTCTTTTACTATAAAATAAACTGTCTACCATCCGAGTAAAAAATACTTCAGGTATTTCTAACTCTTGACGACGAGCTAACACATTTGCATTATTCTTGCTTCCTTTGTCGCTGACTGGTTGACCTAGGGGATTTGGTAGCGATGGTATTTGAGGTAAGGAAATTGAAGGTATTGTGATTGAAGTTATACCTCTAACTACAGCATTTACCGCAGCCCAAGTCCCAGCAAATGTTAAAACTACTATTGCTGTACCACCTAAACTAATAGCAAAAGGACGCAACCAAACAGGTAAAGGCAGAGTGCGGCTGACTGCTTGCGTCTTGTGATGAATTTTACTAATAACCGCCTGCGCGCGTTTCTGCCCAGGAGAAACTACCTGAGTCTTCAGCCTGGTAATATATGGATTAACTGGTTGTGTTAAAGCTGGCGATGGTAAGTCTTTAATAACTTGTTGGGCTGATTGATAGCGATCGCTTGGTTTATAGGCCAGCATCCTTTTTAACACAGCTTCTAGTTTGGGACTAACTTTAATTTCCTTACCCCAATACCAAACACCTTGATAGCTGTCATACAATTTTTGCGGTTCCTTGCCAGTCAATAATACTAATGCTGTCACCGCTAAAGAGTATAAATCGCTATTAATAAACACCTTTCCTTGCCGGAGTTGTTCTTCTGGCGCATAGCCTTTTTTACCCAACAAAGTATGATTTATTGCTAACTTGGTAAACCAAAAACCTTGAGAAGCTGGCAATTGCTTCACGCCACCAAAATCAATCAGCACAGGCAAATTGTCAGAACGCCGCAAAATCAAGTTATCTGGCGAAATATCCCTGTGAACCACATCTTGTGAATGGATATATGACAACACAGGTAAAATATTTTGCAGCAGAGTAACAACTTCCTCCTCACTAAAAGCTTGCCCTTGATTTTGACGCTCTTCTAATAACTGGTAATAATTATCACCCTCTACATAATCTTGAACTAAAAGGAAAAAATCCTTACTGCCTATCTTCACCTGCAAAGAAGCATGAAACCGGGGAATTTGTGAATGCATGAGTTTTTTCAGTACATTAGCTTCCCGTTCAAATAACTCCTTAGCCTTTTGTAAATCTTGTTGTGCTTGCACTTGGGGTGCAAATTCCTTCAGCACGCACACCTGATTAGCCTTATGTTTATCCTCTGCCAAATAAGTACGTCCAAAACCCCCTTGCCCCAGCTGACGCATAATCTGGTAGCGTCCATCTACAACCTGTCCAACAGCCAGAGGTAATGGTTCACCACAAGAGGTACAAAACCGATTACTCTCAAAATTTGCGTGTTGTCTACTGCAATATACCTGCATGGTGCTGAAGGATAAACGAAGGTTTTTATAAAAAACTACAACAGATGCAATTCTAATTACGGAAGTGCTACTTACAATTATGTGCTAACTAAAGCATAGTGAAGAATTAACCTGCAAAATAGAGCCTGAGTGTTAATAAAATTTATTTTTATCACTCAGCGTCCCTCCGCGTTTACCTCAGCGTGCCTCTGCGTTTAACATCAATCTAGGGCAACCATCATGAACTCCAACTCCCAACAGCAAAGGGCAATCAAAGCATTTGAAGATTTTGTCACTACACCTATAAACACCTTATTGCAAAGACATCTTCAAACATCCAATGCCTTAAAAGTTTTAACTTTATTTCATGATGTCGCTGCCAATGTCCCAGCATACAAAGCCTTTTTAGCAGAACGAAATATTGATCCAACTACAATCCAAACCTTAGAAGACTTTCAGCAACTACCAGCGATCGCCAAAGAAAATTATATACTGCGTTATCCCCTCCCTAATTTGTGTCGCCACGGTCAATTAGAAACCTGTGATATGATAGCCGCCTCTTCCGGTTCCACAGGTAAACCCACATTTTGGCCGCGCTTCTTCACCGATGAACTGCATATCGCCACACGCTTTGAGCAAATTTTTCACGATAGTTTTTCCGCCGACACCAGACGCACCTTAGCAGTAATTTGTTTCACCCTCGGAACTTGGGTAGGCGGAATGTTCACGACAAATTGCTGTCGCTATCTCGCTAGTAAAGGTTATCCCATCACCGTTATTACTCCCGGTAACAACAAAGAAGAAATCTTGCGCGTCGTTCAGGAACTCGGCCCCAATTTTGAGCAAGTTGTCCTATTGGGATACCCGCCATTCCTCAAAGACGTGATTGATACTGGCATCAGTCGTGGCGTGGAATGGCAGAGATATCAGATTAAGCTAGTCATGGCCGGAGAAGTATTCAGCGAAGAATGGCGTAGTTTAGTTGGTGAACGAGTTGGTTCCCAAAATCCCTGCTACGATTTCGCCTCCCTTTACGGGACTGCGGATGCAGGCGTACTGGGTAATGAAACCCCTTTGAGTATTTGTATTCGTCGTTTTTTAGCTAAAAATCCCGATGCAGCTAAGGCTTTATTTGGCGAATCTCGACTACCTACACTATTACAATACGACCCCACCAGTCGCTTTTTTGAGGTTCAAGACGGTTCCTTGCTGTTCTCTGGAAACAATGGTATTCCCCTAGTGCGTTACGACATCCTCGATACAGGCGGGATTATTACTTATGATGCCATGCTGGAGTTTTTGGCGAAATGGAATTTTAATCCATTAGACGAACTTAATTCAGCCAGAGGAATTCACTCATTACCATTCGTCTACGTTTTCGGACGCTCTAACTTTACAGTTTCTTACTTTGGGGCGAATATTTATCCAGAAAACGTCACCGTAGGTTTAGAACAACCAGTAATTCAAGAATGGGTGACAGGTAAATTTGTGCTGCAAGTCCAAGAAGATGCAGACAAGAACCGATTTTTATCAGTAGTTGTGGAATTAGCACCGGAAGTTGAGAGTAGTGAAGACAAACGCCAAGCCATAGCGTCCTCAATTCTGACGCAACTATTACGCCTCAATAGTGAGTTTGCTAATTACGTTCCCCCAGAGTATCAAACACCACAGGTTACTTTAAAGGCAACAGGCGATCGCGAATATTTCCCTATCGGAGTCAAACATCGCTACACTCGCAAATAAAAAGTTAAATAACTAATTGATTACAGTTATTTGCTAAATATTGTCTTAAATTGCTTATTATTTGTATTTAGTTAATAATACTTTCTTCAATTTAAAATACAATGCAAGTAAGCACTTGCAAACAAAATGACTAAAAATAGCCGTTCATCAAATCTGACTCGCACACGTTTAATAGAAGCTGCCTCACAGGTATTTGCCTCTTTAGGCGTGCAAGGCGCAACCACCCGCGAAATAGCTCGTGTTGCTGGTGTGAATGAAGTCACATTATTTCGCCACTTTGCAAGTAAAGAACAACTCCTCAAAGCAGTTATCGAAAACGCCCTAGCACTTCAGATAGAAGCCCTAGCACACCCCGAAACTTGGACTCAGAATTTGTACGTTGACTTGAGAAGCTATGCTCAACTGTACAACACCATGCTAGAAGCCCAAGAAGACCTAATTCGCACTTTTATAGGAGAAGCTAAACGTCATCCCGAAGCAGCCAAGCAAGTCATTCAAGAAGCCGCCCAACCCTTGAGCGAAAAATTAGTTGCTTACCTCAAATCTTGTCAAAAACGCGGTACTGTTAGATCTGATATTGACCCAGCACCCGCAGTTGATATGTTTATCGGGATGCTGCTTGCCAGTATGCTCTGCCGCAATGCCAAACTCAAGCACAACAGCTATACCTGTGATCAATATATTGATACCTGTGTAGATATCTTTGTGCGTGGTATTAGTCCTGCGCCTGTGCCAGTTGTTGGTACAAGTGTTAAATATGAAGCGGATTATTATTAACCAAATAATTTGGGCTTAAAGTTTAAGCTAGATTTAAGTATATATTTAGTTGAGTTGTCAAAAATTATATATATAAAATAACTGTAATTTTATACATACTATATTTTTTTTAGTTATGTAGTAATTCTCAACTTAACTGCAAACTCCTATCCAGATGGAAGCCGTGAAGCATACGAGCAAGTTATAATTCTCTTGCGGACGAGCGTAACAAAAATTTATGAGTAACCCCCTTTTACAAGCCTTTTTCGTAGGCAGAGCGGTAGCGGAAGTAATTAACGAACGTTTAGAGGTCGCCTTGACCGATGCGTTGAGTGAAGTAGGTAAATTTGATGCGGAAGCCAGAGAGCAGATGCGTCAGTTTACCCAAGAAGTTATAGAACGGGCAAATCGCGCAGCAGAAGCGGCTGATGCTGGTCAATCAACCACAGTTGGTCAAGATTCAGTCGATTTGCAAGCCAATATTGATGAACTGCGTGCAGAAATTGCCCTATTGCGTAATGAGTTGCAGCGTTATCGCAGCAGTTCTGTTTAGTCAAGAGTCAAGAGGAGCCAGTGCGTTGGGCGGCTCTGCCGACTTGTTCGCGTAGCGTCTCCGATAAGGAGAAGCAACTGGCGTTCAAGAGTCAAGAGTTATTGACAAATGACGAATGACAAATGACGAATGACAAATGACGAATGACAAATAACAAATGACTCTTCAATCAAGCACAGTTTAGGAATCAGAGTGTCTTATCTTCCAGTTGATTCAGTGACAAACCAACGGTACGCCAAAGATATGGAACAAAGTTATTCAGACAAAGCATACCGTTGGAATCGTGAAAACTACTCTAGCAAACGTCGCTTTGTGGATATTTGGGGTTTTGTGTTGACCTTAATGTTCAAACTGTGGCGTTACAACAAATCTTGGAGTTATCCAGGCGGTGTAACAGAAGCCAAACAAGCTGCAAGGCGCAAAGCCCAAGCAGTGTGGATTCGCAATACACTGCTAGATTTAGGTCCTACCTTTATTAAAGTTGGGCAATTATTTTCAACTCGTGCTGATATATTTCCTGGCGAATATGTCGAAGAGTTGGCAAAGTTGCAAGATAAAGTGCCAGCATTTAGCTATGAGCAAGTAGAAGCGATTATCCAGCAAGAACTGGGGAAGAAAATTCCTGAACTGTTCCAAAGTTTTGAACCAATTCCTCTGGCTGCTGCGAGTTTAGGACAAGTACATAAAGCGGTGCTACACAGTGGAGAAGCTGTTGTAGTTAAAGTACAGCGTCCTGGTTTAAAAAAGTTATTTGAAATAGATTTACAAATTCTTAAGGGAATTGCGCGCTATTTTCAAAACCATCCTAAATGGGGGAAAGGGCGAGATTGGATGGGAATTTACGAAGAATGTTGTCGCATTCTTTGGGAAGAAATAGATTATCTCAGCGAAGGGCGTAACGCCGATACCTTTCGCCGTAACTTTCGCGGTTACGACTGGGTGAAAGTACCGAGAATCTATTGGCGTTACACCTCGCCACGAGTTTTAACTTTAGAATATCTGCCCGGAATTAAAATTAGTCAATATGAAGCTTTAGAAGCTGCGGGTTTAGATCGCAAGTTAATTGCGCGTCAAGGCGCGCAAGCTTATTTACATCAGCTGCTTAATAATGGCTTTTTCCATGCTGATCCCCATCCAGGTAATATTGCGGTGAGTCCTGATGGCTCTTTGATATTTTATGACTTCGGGATGATGGGGCGGATTAAATCTAATATCCGCGAAGGATTGATGCAAACGCTGTTTGGGATTGCCCAAAAAGATGGCGATCGCGTAGTAGAATCATTGGTTAACTTGGGAGCGATCGCACCAGTCGATGATATGGGGCCAGTCCGGCGTTCTGTCCAGTATATGCTGGATAATTTTATGGATAAGCCATTTGAAAACCAATCAGTGGCCGCAATTAGTGATGATCTATACGAAATAGCTTATAATCAGCCATTTAGATTTCCTGCAACTTTCACTTTTGTGATGCGAGCTTTTTCCACTCTTGAGGGGGTAGGTAAGGGCTTAGATCCAGAATTTAATTTTATGGAAGTTGCTCAACCTTATGCAATGCAACTTATGACTAATATGAATGGCTCTGATAGTAATAGCTTTTTGAATGAATTAAGCCGTCAAGCAGTTCAGGTGAGTACCACTGCCTTTAGCCTACCACGTAGATTAGAAGATACTTTAGAAAAATTAGAACGTGGTGATATGCGCGTGCGGGTGCGTTCGATAGAATCAGAACGCTTGTTGCGGCGACAGGGCAATATTCAACTAGGAATCAGTTACGCTTTAATCATCAGTGCATTTACTCTGTCAGCAACCATTTTATTAGTCAATCATTATGTATGGTTAGCTCTGCTAGCTGGTTTGATTGCAGCAGCAGTCTCAGTCATACTGATCCGCTTACTTCTTCGCCTCGACCGTTATGAACGTATGTATTAAATATTTACATAAAAAATTATGAAATTAAAATTCACGGGTTTTAGTGATCCGGGACTTATTCGTTCTAGTAATCAAGATGCTTACTATGTTGATCCCGAAGGAAGATTTTTCATCGTAGCTGATGGGATGGGTGGTCACGCTGGAGGTGAGGAAGCCAGCCACATCGCTACGCGCGAAATTCAAGCACATTTAGGAGAAAATTGGCATTCTCCTCAACCAGATGCCGAATTGCTAGAAAAAGCCTTGTGGCAAGCAAATGAAGCAATTTTGCGGGATCAAGAAAGTCATCCCGAACGCGCCGACATGGGTACTACAATTGTAGTAGTAATTTTTCGTAATCCTGAAGCACCTTGGTGCGCCCATGTTGGGGATTCTCGACTATATCGTTTCCGTGGGTCGCAGTTAGAACAAATCACTGAAGACCATACTTGGGTAGCGAGAGCGATTAAAGTTGGCGATATCACAGCAGACGAAGCACGAATTCACCCGTTTCGCCATGTGTTATCCCGTTGTTTGGGTCGGGAAGACCTACACCAAGTTGATGTGCAACCCTTGGATGTTAAAGGGGGCGATCGCTTGCTATTATGCAGTGATGGTCTCACGGAAGAGTTAGTAGATCACAAGATTGCTGAGTGCCTACAAAACATTCCCGTGCTAGAAAAAGCTTCTCTATCCCTGATTGAAGCCGCTAAAGAGCAAGGCGGACACGATAACATCACAGTTGTCATCGTAGAACTAGAAGGTTGAACCATAGCAGACAAAAGGCATCAGATTTAAAAGCCTCTTTATATTTGGGTTTTATGGTCTGCTTATATCCTAGACTATGCTCCAAAAGTCCATAGTCAAAAGTACTTTTAACTCTGGGCTTTTGACTATTGACTTTTTTAGTAAATATACTCAGCAATTTGTTCATCCTGAGCATTTTTATTCTTTACAACTTGATACAAATACTTTTAACCTTTAAATTTAGCTGTTAAAGGCTGAATTTAACTAAATCATCTAAATTGTTGAATTGACGTGTTGCACCTATTAGGGTATAGCGCATATAATTCAGGTTTAATACCTCTCATTTGCTCTTTCCTTGATCAGCATCTTTTTTCCTACAGATATTGATCCTCAGGCAAGGGTAAAACAGGGTATTCAGTTTCACAAACAGTGAAACTTTCCGGAATCTGCCTTGGCAGACTTGGGTTATATATCACTAGATTTAGCCAAAAGACCTTCCCGGCAGAAAAAATTATCCTTTAGAGTGTAGGCAAAACTGTCAAACAATTGTTATCTTTCTTAATACGTAGGAGCAATTGAAAGAGAGCTATCCCATCCTACCCCTGGGGATATATATCCCTAAATATCAAAATTTACGCGTTGTTTTCGGAGTTTACTATGAACCAACCCATCGAACTATCTTTGGAACAGCAATTTAGCATCCATTCATTTGCAACCCAAGTGCAAAACATGAGCCATGACCAAGCAAAAGATTTTTTAGTCAAGCTCTATGAACAAATGGTTGTGCGTGAGGCAACCTATCAAGAACTACTCAAGCATCAGTGGGGCTTAGATTCTGGTTCCACTTGGGCATAGAGTTCTTTCTTTTGTGTCGCAGTGGGCGACCTCCTTCTCTTGCTTTGTTCCAAGAAGGAAAGAAGCTGGGGATGCTGGGGCGTCAACTTTAGTTCTGCAATTATATATTGACCTTTTGTAACTTAAACCTATGCCGTGCCAGTTTATGGCTGCATATGCTTGTTAAACCGAAACTGTATTTCAGGGGATAAATTAGCAACTATAACTAGCCAAAATAAATTATGGCTGTTGAAGTCAACTAATTTATGTACTGTATTGGATACAGAGCAAAATTTGCGTAGATCCAATTACTCACAGATAGCCATTCGCCATCGCTATTCATTATATTTGCTATAACGTAAGGCGTACAACCAATTAGAGATTTTTCGTTATAAAACTTTACATTTTCCGGTCAGCTAGAGCTAGGCTGAAAAGTCGAAGGGAGAATCTGTAGCTATTGATTCTAATTTAGAGAGAATTTGGGGTTTAATTTTTTCGTATTCTTTTTTTAGTAAATTTTTACTAAGTTGGGGATCGGCAACCGAAGATGAGATGATACTTTCTTCTGCCCACTTTTCTAGGTTTTTGCGTTGGGCAGTAGCGATACTGGAAAGTAGGATATGAGAACAGCGACCAGGGGTTTCTCGCGCGAAAAATAACAAACGATAGTAACCTGTTTTTGCGAGTAACCTCACAATTTCCTGCCCCATATTAGTTTTGAGATCAAGGTAATAAGGCAACCATTTAACACCATGTTTGCGGTTATAGATCACGGTAATCCATAGCAACATGGGCCGGGGAGCCGGCAGAAATAAAAACTGATTATAACGATTACAGGCAAAGCGTTTGAGAATTTCTTGTTGTGGTAGCATTACCCATAAAGCTGGTAAAACTTCCCCATTGACGTGAATAGTATGGGGAAAAACAATATCGGCAATTGGTTTATTATCAGGCCAACAAACAGAACTTAAAATTTCATCATGGGAAGGTAATACCTGCACATCTTCTTTTGTTTTTGGCTCAACCGCAACGGGAATTGTTAAGGCGCGACTAGGCGCAGGTGGGGGTGCAGATGCAGGTGCAGGTTTATCTTGCCGACTTGAGTGTGAGTGATAATTCTGTTCTAGAGATTCTAACACCCTCAAGATTTCACTTACTTTTTGCGGGCGATCGCTTGGGGCTTTAGCGAGACAACTCATCACTAAATTTTGCACTTCTTGGGGAATTTGCAACTCAGGATTAACTGTGGCAAAGGAACGCGGTTCTTGAGAGTGATGTGTTTTATACCATGCTCCAAAGGAATGAGTGGGTGCTAATAATGGCATCTTGCCTGTAAGCATTTCAAACATCATGACACCCAAACTATAAATATCTGAGCGATTGTCTAATTCCTTACCTTCCATTTGTTCGGGAGAGGAGTAAGCTAAAGTCCCCAGGTAAAATTTTGTCTGGTCGCTATTTGCTTGGAGTAATTTAGCAATCCCAAAGTCTAAAATTTTGACTAGTTCTCCAAAACTGGGGTCTTGAATCACTAGCATATTACTAGGCTTAATATCTCGATGAATAATGGGGTAAATAGTGCCATCAACCGGGATACCATCATGGGCGTATTGCAATCCCAAACTTATTTGACGCGCCATACTAAAGAATCTGGGTAAAGATAGAGTACTCTGACGAATAATCTGGCTGAGACTTTGCCCTTGGAGATATTCCATGACATAGAACGGAGTATTATTTTCGTCTACTCCATAATCCATGACTCGCACAATATGAATACTTTTTTGACCCAGTAAAGCACAGGTTTTTGCCTCTCGTTCAAAGCGTTCTTGTAACCGCATCTTTTCATTTTGAATCGAGAGGGCTAAAAACTTGACAGCAACAGGTACACCACCCAACAAAATATCTTTAGCACGATAAACTCGGCCCATAGCTCCAGTACCAATTAACTCCTGGAGTTGATAGCGGTTACCTAAGTTACGTCCAATGTTGGGGTCTGACATAAAAGTTCGACTCTAAAAGTAGCTTGTTAGTGTGTGGAAAGAAAACTGCGTTCAAACTGACATTTTAGATTACGTCTAGAAATTAAATTTCTAGAATCACAGCTAAAGTCCATATGTATGGACTCTAGCTTTATCTAGCCCTCTGATCGAGAACTTCTACCATTGGCCTAAAGCCTATTATCGAGGCGGTTGTTCTGACGGGAAGATGCCAATTCAAACCCACGGAATAGATAGATTTCTCTTGGCTTTTTCTCCCATTCCGCAGATTGATGTTGATTTATTTTTAGTTTGCCCAATTTTTGGATAATAAATATCTATAATTTCTATAGATTTGCAATTGCCTAGAATATGCTAAATAAAGGTTGCAATGTGTTTAAAAAATGTAGACAAAGAAAAATTATCTGATTTTAACCGTATTGCTACTTAAGTGGCTGACGCTCTAAGCTGGCTTCCATCGTATTAGTTAAGGAATGACCAGACATGACACCACTACTTAAGTAATAAGTATCATTTGAGAGACGATGTACAGTTTCAAAGCCGCTACGGCGTTGACGATCGCTGAGTACCCAATAACGCTGCACAATTGTATCTGGTCCAATCCAGCCCTCGCCTTCAATTTGTCCTAAAAGATTGTGCTGAAGCAAAAAAGTATACTGACGTTCTCCCTCTAGCAAACGGCCTTTGTACTGTAAAGAGATTTCTGAGCGATCGCTGCCAGGAAATATCAGCTTTGTGGCCATTGTGAACCAGTTATCTCGATTCCAAGCAACCAAAATCATACCTTTAACGCTGATTGGCATCCCATTCTTTTCTAGCCAACTGCCTTGTAATGTCCAGCGTCCTGGCTCCATAAAAAAAGTGTGACCCACCTGATAAATTCCTTGCTTTGATTAAGTACCTCTACGATTCAAAGATATATTTGAAACAAGAAAATGTCAGGTGGTGGATTTATCAAAACCATAACTTAGGCAGAAATCGCTTTTTATACTAAGTTGTGTTCAGAAATGGTATTCCTACTCCCTACTCCCAGCCCGAAGGGCTTGGTGAATTTCTCCTAGCAGAACTTCACGAGGTGCGCCTGTGGCTGATGGGAGGTTTCCAGGGATATTTAACTGTCGCCAGTAGGCTAACACAGCAAATGCGATCGCTTCTTTAAAATCTGCACTCAAGCCGACTTCATCTGTCGTTAATACTGGGATTTCTCCCAACAATGACTGTAACCTTTGCTTTAAATAAAGATTGCGACTTCCACCACCACATAAAAATACTTTTTGGGGCATTTGTGGCAAAAAAGTTTTGTAACTGTGAACAATCGAAGCCGCACTCAGTTCTGTTAGTGTCGCCAGCAAGTCGGCGGGGCTGAGTTGGTATGGTTCGGCATCTTTTAAACATTGATGCAGGTAATCTAAGCCAAATAATTCGCGCCCTGTCGATTTGGGCGGTGGGAGATGGAAATATTCTTGGTCTAACCATTGTTCTACCAAGGCTTGGCAAGGAGTTCCACTTGCTGCCCATTTACCATCTTCATCGTAAGTTTTAGCACCATTAGTTAAATGCTCTACTGCTAAATCCAATAGGCTATTTGCTGGGCCAGTATCCCAGCCGCGCATTTTTTCCAACCAGTGAGCGCGACGGGGTGGAATGTAAGCCACATTCCCGATTCCGCCTAAATTTTGAATGCAACGCCCTTCTTCAGGGTGACTGAGTAAATACGCATCAACTCTAGGAACGAGCGGCGCGCCATGACCACCAACAGCAATATCAGCTACACGAAAATTACTGACAGTTGTAATTCCTGTGAGATGAGCAATCAAAGCACCACGCCCAAGTTGCAGTGTATAACCTAAAGTATTCTCCCCTGCTCCCCTGCCCCCCTGCTCTGCTTTTATAGGTGGTCGATGGAAAACTGTTTGCCCATGAGAACCAATTAAAATTGCTGGTTGATGGCCAGTTTGAATATTTTGAGCAGCTTGAGCAAAACTTAGGGCGATCGCATCATCTAAGTGGGCTAATTCTGCCATTGAGATGGCTGCTCCAGCACAAACTGCCAAAATTTTCTCTCTAAGTTCCTGTGGGTAGGGATAGGTTTCCCCAGCTAACAAATTCACTTCGAGATTCAAATCTGTACCAGAAATCTCGACTAAGGCAGCATCTATGCCATCTACAGATGTACCGCTAATTAAACCAATAACACGAGTCATAAATAATTAAGTTATGGAAGGGGAGAGGTGACAGGTCACACTGTTAAAAGCACTGTATTGTCTAAATTGCCTCATCTGTTGATGTTATAAATTATATTTTGATTGCTAGATCATGAACTGCTGACACCAGGATATATAAAAGTATTCCTTTACCTGTTTTCTGTTCCCTGCTCTCTGTTACCTATTTTCAAGTTAGTTTTGCTAGAAGATATATTCTTGTGGTCGCTGGCAATAATATGAATATCGATATTCTTGAGTAAACGGACTAATTGTTGAGTTAATGAACCTTTGAGGAGCATTTGCCAACGTGATCTTTGACTTTCTCCGATGACAATTTGGGTAATGCGGTATTTCTCTGCAACTTCCGCGATCGCTGACGCTATATTACTATGACTTACGCGAATAAATGTCCCTTGAAATTCTTGACATAACTTTTCACAGTTGTGAATGTGTAGGCTTTCTTCTTTTGTCAGGAAACGGTCAGGGTTGGCGACAAACACAACATACAAAGGTGCATTCATATAATTGGCGAGTCTAGCTCCGCGACGCAACAGTTGTACAGAGTTAGGATAAGTAGATATACATACTAGAACTCGCTCATGGATGTTGCAGAATTGGCCATTGGGTGTGGAAGCGATCGCAGTTTCTTCGATATTGTCTGCCAATTCTCTTAAAGCCAATTCACGTAATGCAATCAAGTTACGACGCTGAAAAAAGTTATCTAAGGCTGGCTGGATTTTTGGTTGGGCGTAAATTTTGCCTTCTAATAGCCGTTCTTGTAAAGTTTCGGGCGTTACATCTATTACTACCACTTCGTCTGCTGCTTCGAGAATGCGATCGGGTACTCGCTCGCGGACAACTACCCCTGTAATCCTTGCCACTATATCATTGAGGCTTTCCAAATGTTGCACGTTCATTGTGGAATAGACATCAATTCCGGCGGCCAAAATTACTTCCACATCTTGGTAGCGTTTCTCACGTGGAGAACCAGGGACATTTGTATGGGCAAGTTCATCAATTAACACTAGCTGTGGTAATCTCTGCAAAATGGCCTCTGTATCCATTTCTGTGAGTGTTAACTCACCTCTAGGAATTTCCTGGCGAGGGATAATTTCCAATCCTACGGACTTTTCTGCTGTGTCTTTGCGTCCGTGGGTTTCTAATAACCCGATAACAACATCAATTCCTTCTTGTTTTAACTGCCTTCCTTCTTCTAGCATCCGGTAAGTTTTACCTACACCCGGAGCCATCCCAATAAAAATTTTATGTTTGCCTCGACGCACCGGAGGAATAGAGGAGTTGATAGCTGCACCACAATTAGTATTTTCAATCATGATTTTGGTAATGAAATATTAATTATTCCCTACTGCCAACTCCCCATTCCCTACTCCCTGCTTTTATTGATTCTGCTTCTGAGTCCGCTCTTGTAAGTCAAGAGCATAATTCAATCGCAAAATATTGATTCCTGGCTCACCAAAAATCCATAAAAATCTACCATCAGTATACTTATTCATTAACGGCAGAATTTCATCTTCAGGGATACCACGGCTGGTTGCTACGCGTGGTAATTGTTGTCTAGCGGCTTTCAAAGAAATATGGGGATCTAAGCCTGAGCCAGAAGTATAAATTAAATCTTCAATAGGTTGAATACTCTGCTCTTGATATTGATTTGCTTGCTCAATAACGCGGTTGAGTAACTCTGGGTTGCTAGGAGCGAGATTACTAGCTCCGGATATACCTGTAGGTTTAGCCCTTCTACCTTGGCTGTACCGCACTGTACTAGGACGGCCTTGAAAATAGCGGTCATCTGTGAATATTTGACCAATCAAAGCCGAGCCTATTGGCTTGCCATCTATATTTAACATGACGCTGCCATTAGCTTGAGAGGGAAACAAACCTTGACCAATGACTAAGATTGCTAAAGGATAGATGAGTGCTGTGATTAACCACAGTATCAGAGTCATGCGAATTGCTCTGAAGGTTTCTCGAATAATAACCATAAATAATTTTTTACTTATTCTCAGGATTTTATGTTTAATTTTTTAGAAGCGTTCTGGTAGAAAAATAACGACAAATAAGTAAATAATCAGTCCCAGAACTATCGCTCCTAAAACGCCATATGCCCAAGTGAAACGTATTGGCTGTATGCTATCAACCGCATAAACTACTGGAGTAATTACTAAGTTTAGACAGACTAAAGTAAAAATGATGAGCGGTAGTTTTTGTTTACACCATTTTGACCAAATATAGGCGATCGCCTGCACCAAATCCATAAGCACATATTTATCTTTTAACTTCATCTGTTTATTCACCCTACCAACAGGGTAAAAATTAAAAATTTGTCACTTGTCCATAGTCAATAGTCAATGGTCAAAAGGTAGACCTATAAAAAATTTCACACTTCACACTTTTTCTAAGCAAGTCCTACTGCGGTAATTAGCATATCTATCAACTTAATAGCGATAAATGGCGCAATCACTCCACCTAAGCCATAAATCAAGATATTGCGTTGTAACAATTGATTAGCTGTCAGAGGTCGAAACTTCACGCCTTTTAAAGCTAAGGGAATTAAAGCGGGAATAATCAATGCATTGTAAATTAGTGCCGATAGTACAGCCGAATTAGCACTAGTCAAATTCATAATATTGAGACTTTGCAGATTAGCGGCTGCAAAAATTACCGGAATAATTGCAAAATACTTGGCAATATCATTAGCGATCGAAAATGTGGTTAATGCCCCACGTGTAATTAATAATTGTTTACCAATACTCACAATATCGATGAGCTTGGTGGGATCAGAGTCTAAATCTACCATGTTGGCGGCTTCTTTAGCGGCTTGAGTACCTGTATTCATGGCGACACCAACGTTGGCTTGTGCCAGTGCGGGTGCATCATTAGTACCATCACCTGTCATGGCTACTAGTTTGCCTTGTGCTTGTTCCTTCTGAATGACGCTGATTTTGTCTTCTGGTGTCGCTTCGGCAATGAAGTCATCTACTCCAGCTTCTTGGGCAATTACAGAGGCAGTAATATGGTTATCTCCGGTGAGCATGACGGTACGAACTCCCATACGTCGCAGTTGGTCAAATCGCTCACGTATACCAGGTTTGACAATATCTTTTAAATAAATGACACCATAAATTTCGTTATCTAGACAAACTGCTAGAGGTGTGCCTCCTTGTTGGGAAATTCGCTCGTAAGCAGCATCTAGTTCTGGACTATCTCCACCGTTACGAGAACGGACAAATCCTTTAATTGCTCCGACTGCACCTTTACGCGCTTCACTCCCATTAGGTAAGTTAGTACCACTCATGCGAGTTCTGGCAGAAAATTCTACGGCTTCGGCTTGACTTTGGTCAAAATCTAGCCTTGCGCCTAGTCTTTGTGCCAGTCTAGCGATGGATTTTCCTTCTGGTGTATCGTCAAACACACTAGCAATCAGGGCAATATAAGCAACTTCTGGCATTGAGTGACCGCTAATCGGGATAAACTCTTCTGCTAGGCGATTGCCCAGAGTAATTGTGCCAGTTTTATCTAATACTAAGGTGTTCACATCACCGCAAGCTTCCACGGCGCGTCCAGAGGTAGCAATAACGTTATATTGGGCGACTCGATCCATTCCGGCGATACCAATGGCACTAAGTAAACCGCCAATTGTAGTGGGTATCAATGCCACTAATAAGGCAATCAAAACAGGGATACTAATAGGGCTTTGGACGTAGTAGGCGAAGGCTGGTAGAGTAGCGACGACAAACAGAAATATTAAGCTTAATACTGCTAGTAATACTGTTAGGGCAATCTCGTTTGGAGTCTTGCGGCGTTCTGTCCCTTCTACTAAGGCAATCATCCGATCTATAAAGCCTTTACCGGGATCAGCTGTGACGCGAATGATTAATTCGTCAGAGATGATACGTGTTCCACCAGTGACGGAACTGGCTACGTCCGAACCTGATTCTTTGAGGACTGGTGCAGATTCGCCGGTAATTGCTGATTCATCGACTGAGGCGACACCCATAATTACTTCCCCATCGGCGGGAATGATGTCGCCGGCAACAATATATATATTGTCACCTTGCTTGAGGCTGGTGGAAGGCACTTCACTAATTGAGCCATCGGGTGCGAGTTTTTTGGCGATGGTTTCTGATTTAGTCGATCGCAAGGCATCGGCTTGGGCTTTACCTCGTCCTTCGGCTACGGCTTCGGCAAAGTTAGCAAACCAGACAGTAAAAAACAAAATCCCGGTGAGTATACCGTTAAATAACTGGGGATTCTTCTGTTGGCTGGGGCCAAATAAGTTGGGATCAATTGTGACTGCGAGGGTAACAAGTGTGCCAATCCACACCAAAAACATCACGGGGTTTTTGATGGCGGCTAAAGGATTCAGCTTAATAAAAGCATCCCTAACGGCTCTCAAATAAATTCCTTTAGTCTTGATTCTGGCTTTTTTACGGGCTTGGCGGCGATCGCTCGGTCGCGTTCTTGGTGTTTTAGATTTCGGGGTAGGTGACACTGGGGTTATGTAGGTAGGTGGTAGTGCAGGGGGGCTGGGGTGCAGGGGGGCTGGGGTGCAGGGGGGCTGAGGAAGAATATCTTACTTCCCAACTCACCACTCCCCATTCACCACTTCTCTCAGCTGCCAGATGCTAGTTTAAATCCTTCAGCAATGGGGCCTAGGGCTAAAACTGGGAAAAATGTCAATACCCCTAAAATTAGCACTATGCCAGCTGTGACTGTAGTAAATAGTAGTGAATCTGTTTTGAGTGTGCCAGGGGTTTCTGGTGTGGTTGGTTTGCGTGACATATTATTAGCCAATAACAAAATCGCAATTATGGGAATGTAGCGTCCTGCCAACATACTCAAACCAGTGCTTAAGTTCCACCACAGGGTATTGTCAGTGAGTTTCTCTAAACCGGAACCGTTATTTGCCGCAGCTGAGGCATATTCATAAACTACTTGGGAGATGCCATGAAAACCTGGGTTGGTAATTCCTGAGAGGGAGAAGGGATAAGCTAAGGCGATCGCACTCGGAATTAAAATCACAATTGGATGAACCAAAAGCACTACACTCGCTAGAACAATTTCTGACTTTTCGATTTTCCGTCCTAAAAATTCTGGAGTGCGTCCCACCATCAACCCAGTTAAAAATACTGTCAGAATTAGGTAAACAAATAAATAAGCTGTACCTGTTCCCTGTCCTCCCCAAATAATCTGCACAAATAAGTTAAATAATGTCGTAAATAATCCCTGGGGTGTTAGGGAATCGTGCATTCCGTTGACTGCGCCAGTCATCGTGGCGGTGGTAGTTACAGCCCATAATGCGGTTTCTACCGCGCCAAATCTTACCTCTTTACCTTCTAGATTCGGCAGTTCTACTCCCAACGTGCCATTGATTAAAGCATTACCTTGCACTTCTCCACTGGCTGCTACCCAAACTAAAATCACGAAGGCGGTAAACACCATCCAAAACAACAGCCAAGCTTGTTTGATATTTTTGGCAAACATCCCATAGGTAAATATCATGGCTGAGGGAATGGAAATCATGGCGATGAGTTCGATTAAGTTAGACGCGCCATTGGGATTTTCAAAGGGATGAGAGGAATTCGCTGCAAAGAAACCACCACCGTTCTCACCCAGCATTTTGATCATCTCAAAGGAAGCTACCGGGCCTGTAGCCAGATATTGTGTGCTTCCTTCTAACGTTTCTACTATCAACGGTTCTTTAAGGGTTTGCGGTACGCCTAACAAAACGAGGGCGATCGCACCAATCACGGAAATCGGCAGTAATATCCTTGTAATGCTACGGGTGAGGTCAACGTAAAAGTTTCCCAGTTTTGTGCTTGTCAACCCGCGAATAAACGCGATCCCCACTGCTAACCCCGTACCAGCAGAGGTGAACATCAAAAAGCCTAAAGCTGCTACTTGGCTAAAGTGACTCAGGGTTGTCTCTGGAATGTAGTGTTGTTGGTCGGTGTTAGTAACGAAAGAAATAACGGTGTGTAGTAAAATATCCCATCGCGGTGCTGCAAAACCATTAGGATTCCAGGGTAATAATCTTTGGTAATATATCAGCCCATAAACTAAAATACCCATGAAAATGTTGCTGTATAGTATTGCCCGTATATACTGCCAGCCTGTCATGTCATCTTTTCTATTAACACCCGCTAACAGATAAATACTCCGTTCTATCGGGTTCATTAGGGGATCAAGCAGGGTTCTCGCTCCCATGAACACACGCGCTATGTATCTCCCCAAAACTGGAGCGATCGCTATGACAAGACACAGCGTTAAGCCGATTTGTAAAAAACCTTGTCCCATTTATTTCGCGCTCAATTTAATTTAAGAAGGAGAAAGCTAATTATTTTAGATATATACAGTGAGAAATTTGGCAATAATTTAGTGAGTCTCAATACATCTATCTCGATTACTCGTTGCATTCACTACAATTTTTTAGTTACTTATTAAAGTTTCTGTCAAGAGTATTTAAATTTTAATATTAGTTACTTATCTAGTTAGTTAATTACACTTATTTACGTAATAGTACTATTTTGTTAGTAATTTAGTATACGATTAAAATATAAAGTATAAATTTATACTTTATATTTTAAGGTAGAGAAAACTTGCTAATGAAAAATGAAGGCATTAACTTATGGCGATAAAATCTCTTGATTCGATTTTTTGACTTTAGCTATCCAATCTTGATATAAATCTAAAATTTCTGAGTAAGAAAGTTTGCCTTCAGCGACAAGTTCAAATAACGAAGGTAAGAAAAATTTAGGTGAAATTGGATGCAAATATTTACTAAGACTATTCCTCAATAACAACTCAAAAAATAACTTTTTCGAGGAGGGAAGACCATAATCACTTAATTCCACCAAAGCAATGCCATCTGCTTGACGTTGAATAGTAAACTGTTCCACAGCGACGGCTAAATTATCAGCATATTCATCCAAAATTTGATTAAAGATATTTGCGTCTTCTAACGCCGCATTACAACCTTGACCCAGAGAAGGAGATACTGCATGAGCCGCATCACCAATCAACAGTACACTATCGCCTTGATGATAGCGGTTACAGCGCACTGTTAGCACTCTGGACACAGATCTATTGGCAAAATCTGCGGCTTCTGATGATGGCAATATTTGACCGATTTCCGGGAATTTCTGGCGGAAATAGCTGATTACTTCTTGTGGTGTAGCTAGTTCGGCAATTGTTTTATCCTGGTGAGGAAAAAGTACAACACCACTCCAACTGCTGTCCATTTGATAAAGCAATAAAATGCTTGTACCGTTATCAAGCCTCCAAGAGTGGACTTTACCGGGTTGCCAGTTAACGGCTAATTTTGGATCTAGGGGTGGTAAAAAAATAGATTTGTAGTTGTTAGGAACATACTTTTGTTCACACTGAAAGTTATCTGTTTTGAGAAAACTTTCTCTGACTACGGAACGCGCCCCATCTGCCCCGATTAATAAGTCATAATCAACAGTGATCTCAGCTTCAGAATCAGATTTTTGAAACTTTACCTGCTTGGCGGCAAAATCTACTTGCGTGCATTGATGGTTGAAGTGAAGATTGACTTGATTGCGATCGCTTTTTGTCGGCAATTGTTCTAATAATTTAATCACCAAGCTGGTACGGTCAAGACTCCACTGTGAGGATCGTCTACTAATTACCCGCGTTTTACCATTCTGTTGATGAAGCACTGCACCGTTAGTTTCTAGACTAATGGCTTTAACGGCTGACTCCAGTCCCTCAATTTGCCGTAAAGCATTTATCCCCCTTTGACTGAGGACGATAGGAAAGGTGCGAGATTTAGAAAATGCGACAGTTCGCGGATCGCTGCGAAAATCGAAAATCTCAATTTGATATCTTTCCTGACGGCGCAACAAGTAGTGAGCCAGTAAAATCCCGCTTGGGCCAGCACCAACGATCGCTACTTTCTTCACCATAATTCAACCCACTACTACCGCAACTTCATAATATATTCACTGGGTCAACATCTATCGTCAAGCTAACACTATCGCAACATAACTCTCTAATTTCTTCCCAGTTGGGTAACTGAGGTAGTTCATCAGGGTTAAATTTCAGCAAGATTTGCCAACGGTAACGGTTCGCTACCCGCATTACACTTGCTGGCGCAGGGCCGAGAATTTCAAATCCTTCGTGACTACTCAAGTTTGTCGCGATGATTTGCGCGGTATTCTGCACTTGTATGGGGTCAAGGCTGCTAAGACGCAATAAAATTAACCTGCCGTAGGGAGGATAATCCAGAGATTGCCGTTGTTCTAATTCGGTTTGGCAAAAAGACTGATAATCGTGGGTACGGACTGCTTCAATAACTGGATGTTCTGGAGTGTAAGTTTGCACTATTACTCTCCCAGGATCATCGCCTCGTCCAGCGCGTCCCGCTACTTGGGTGAGAGTTTGAAATGCCCTTTCGCTAGCGCGGTAGTCTGATAAATGCAGCAGCCCATCAGCAGCAACAACACCCACAAGTGTTACCTGTGGTAAGTCTAAACCTTTGGTGAGCATTTGCGTTCCTACTAATAAATCGGCTTCACCATTAGCAAATTGAGTTAACAGGGTGCGGTGTGCGCCTTTGTTACGGGTGGTGTCGCTATCAAAGCGGATACAACGCAATTGGGGAAACTGTTTGGCTAATTCCTGGGTGACGCGTTGAGTCCCACTCCCAAAGAATTTTAAGTAAGGCGAACTGCAATCAGGGCAGAACTGGGGATGCGATCGCCCATAATTACAGTAATGACATCGCAATAATTGCGGCGCACCCTCTTCTGTATGGTGATACGCTAACGACACATCACAATGAGGACACTCCAACACATAGCCACAACTGCGGCAAGACACAAAGGTACTATGTCCCCGGCGATGAATAAATAAAATTCCCTGCTGTCCTTTGTCTTGCAATTGCCCTAAAGCCTCTTGCAAGCTGCGACTGAATATTGACCGATTTCCCTGCTGTAATTCTTGCCGCATATCTACCACCTCCACTGGTGGTAATGGGCGGGAGTTGATGCGTTCGGGAAGGGATAGGTAGTGAGTGGAAATTGAGGGTGTAAGGGTGTAAGGGTGTAATGGTGTAGGGGAAATAGGCAGTAAATTTTCTCCCCTGCCCCCCTGCTCCCCTGCTCCCCTGCTCCCCATCCCCGAAAGACTCACCCAACTCTCCAACGAAGGAGTCGCAGAACCTAAAACTAGAGGACAATTTTCTAATTCGGCGCGCCACTGGGCGACGGTGCGGGCGTGATATGTGGGAATGGGAGAATCTTGTTTAAAACTGCTGTCGTGTTCTTCGTCTAAGATAATCAAACCTAAGTTGGGCAATGGCGCAAAAATTGCACTGCGTGTGCCGATGACAACTTGGGGTTCGCCTGTCAGCATTTGTCGCCAAGTGTCGTAACGTTCCCCTTCGGAAAGCGCGCTGTGATAAACGGCGACTTTGTTACCAAATCGGGCGCGGAATCTGTCGGTGAGTTGGGGTGTCAGTCCAATTTCTGGGACTAATACTAAAGCTGATTTACCTTGATTGAGTAGTGGTGCGATCGCTTGTAAATATACTTCTGTTTTGCCGGAACCTGTAACTCCATGCAACAAGACTTGAGTAAATCCATTGATGCCATTGATAGTTGCTAAGGCGTTAGCTTGGGCAGGATTTAAAGTTTTTGCTTCCTCTTGGCTTACAGTTGGGCCTTGTTCTGAACGTAAAATTTCTCGTTCTTCAATAACTATGTAACCCTTTTGTGCCAATGTTTTGAGGATGGAAGAACTAGCACTACAAATTTGCAGTAGTTCACTGTGCCACAATTCCCCACCACGTCGCCGCAACACTTCGATAATTTCCCGTTGCCGAGAGGTTAAATCGCGATCGCTACTATTAATTAAGGTCACTGCTTTTTGCAGTTTGGGGCGAGTCGGTCGTGGCGGTTCTAAATAACTTTCCACCAAACCCAAGCGCAATAACTCCCGCACTCCTCGATAAACAAATTTAACTTTCTGTTGCAGGTAGGCAAAACTGTAATCCCCCAATGGTTGAGTCTGCAACATTTGGAGAATTTGCTGTGCCGATGGACTCAGGAAATTTAAAGTAGATAAATTTGTGGTTGTTTGCTCTTGATTCAGGCGTTTTAACTTGATGCGACGTTGGGATCTGCCTAATAATCCCGGCGGTAAAGCGACTCGAATTACCCCAATTAAGGGTGTATAGTAATACGTTGCAACGCGATTTAATAGTTCCCAATAACTACTGGGGAAGAACCCCACACTCACTACATCTTCTACTTCCCGAATTTTATCTGGAGCTAAATCAATATTAGGTGCTGTTAACAAGCGAATGGCGATCGCGCCTAATTGTTGTGCGCCAAATGGCACAGTTAAAATATCTCCTGGTTTGATGTCTAACTGCGGTGGCAAGCGGTATGTAAATAATCCTGTCGCGCCTGGACAGTCTACCAGCACCTCAACATAGCGATTTGCCAAATTTTGCGATTGGTAAGCTTCCCCAGGCTCTGCAACTGCTAATTTTTGTAAATTAAAGTCATTAATATACATATTTTTTGATTTTTATCGACAGGAATTTATCATTCCTTCACCTAGCTCTTAAAAATTTACCTTTTTTCTCTGATGGATGTAAATTGTATTTGCCATTACTTTTATCCCTCATGATACTTGATAAGTTTCCCCTTATGTAACCTACTAGACAAATCGAACTAAGCCATACGTGCAATAAATATTTAAAGTCAACCAAAGATAAAACAAAACTAACTATATTCCTGAGTATTGATGAATTCATTTGTCTATTTACTAAATATGGCGTAGCCCTTTTTCCGCCCATTGATAGATATTCAACCTTGTGTATATATGAGATGCTTTTATACAAATAATTTATTTCAGAATACTAAATTACTGAAATTGTGGTATTTAGGAAATTTTATGAAATATAAATAGATGCAAAACCAAGGTGAAAATCTCAACATGAATCCCACCCCCAAAGCTTAAAAAACTTATAAAAATATAGGATTTTTTAAGATATGGGGATAATTACTTGGTTTTTTATATTTGTTAAGGTTGAGCATGGTTAAGGGAGTTTGACAGATTAATATATTAATCAAAAAATAAGAAATATATCTGTTAGAACCTGAGACAATAACTTTTTAGGTGCAATAACCAGTATTTGTAAAAGGTTCTCCCTAGCAGGAACCCAAAAACGCAAGCTAGAAAAGAATTTTTGGTTTTGCTAAGTAATTAGTAGAAACTTGTACTTCGCCATAGAGAGGGTGCATTTGTTTCTAAGGGGAAACTACCAAGCTGCAAACGAGTAGCTGTCAAGGAATTATGTACCAAACAAAGCAACCATCCCTAAAGGAAACTATGAATATTGCTGAATTGGGAACAATGGAAATACTGGAGAACGCTGCCGATACAGAAGAGCAACTACTCAATAGTTTAGACATATTGGTAGAAGAATCCCCAATTGCAGAAAATCTGGAGCCAGAGGAACGTAATGGGGATGAGATGGCGGCGGCTCGACCTTCAGGATATAACAAAACCGAGCATGATGATGCCGTAGGTGCATTTTTTAAAGAGATGGCACGTTATCCGCTGCTGAAACCAGACGAAGAAGTAGAATTAGCGCGGCGAGTCCGATTTTTAGAAGAATTCCGGGAAATTCAAGCCGCCTTACAAGAACAACTAGGACAGCAACCGACAAAAGAGCAAGTTGCTGCACAGTTAGATATGACAGAAAAGCAGCTAGAAAGCCGCTTATATCAAGGTAGAGTAGCGAAACGCAAAATGATTCGCTCTAACCTGAGATTAGTCGTATCAATTGCCAAGCGATATCTCAATCGCGGAGTGCCTTTTTTAGATTTAATTCAAGAAGGGGCGATGGGATTAAATCGCGCCACAGAAAAATTTGACCCTGATAAAGGATATAAGTTTTCCACATACGCCTACTGGTGGATTAGACAAGCAATTACGAGAGCGATCGCTAATGATGCTCGCACAATTCGCTTGCCAATTCATATAGTTGAAAAACTTAATAAACTCAAAAAAGCCCAAAGAGAACTTAAACAAAAACTCGGTCGCAACCCTTCGGAAGCAGAAATAGCAGCTTCTTTGGAAATGACCGTCCAACAACTACGCCAACTACAACAGCTGCGTCGTCAAGCACTCTCCCTCAACCATCGTGTCGGTAAAGAAGAAGACACAGAATTGATGGACTTATTAGAAGACGAAGACAACCTCTCTCCCGAAGCAAAAATGAACGAAAACATGATGCGTCAGGAGATTTGGGAAGTCTTAGGTGACGTGCTAACTCCAAGGGAGAAAGACGTAATATCTTTACGCTACGGACTGACAACCAGCGAACCCTGTACTCTAGAAGAAGTTGGCAATATGTTCAACTTGTCACGTGAACGAGTACGCCAAATTCAAAGCAAAGCTATGCGAAAATTGCGTCGTCCTCATATCGCCAAACGTTTAAAGGGTTGGCTAATTTAACAGTTAACAGTCATCAGTTAACTGTCATCAGACTATTGACTACAGTCCATTAACTATGGACTAATAACTATGGACTATTGACTATTGACTAATAACTAATGACTGATTTAATTTTGCGTTTTGCTGAAGAGGCTGATAGCGAAGTACTATTTCACTTAATTAAAGAGTTAGCAGAGTACGAAAAATTATCTCATGCCGTGACAGGCAATGTTTCGGCATTAAAAGAGCATCTATTTGGTTCAACAAAATATATCGAGGCAATCTTAGCAGAATCTCAAGGGCAGGCTGTAGGCTTTGCCTTATTTTTCCATAACTATTCCACTTTCCTAACCAAGCCAGGAATTTACCTTGAAGATTTATTTGTTTTACCAGAGTATCGCCGCCAAGGTATTGGTAAAGCACTGTTGACGAAACTAGCGCAAATTGCTGTTGAACGCAATTGCGGACGCTTAGAGTGGAGTGTCCTCGACTGGAACGAGCCAGCGCAAGCATTCTATCGCCGTATGGGGGCAACTATTTTAGATGATTGGCGAATCTGTCGCGTTACAGAAGAAGCACTGACAAATTTAGCAGCTATAGCAGTAAACAAGCAATGAAAAAGAGACTAGAGGCTAGAGATTAGAGAGAGCAGTATCTTTCACTAAGCACTCTACTATAGATTACCCATAAAATTTTTTATGAAAATCTTTTTATCTAGTCTCTAGTCCCTAGCCTTTAGTCTCTATTTTCAAGATAGATAGAAATCTCAATTTAAAATTCAGCCCTCTGTTCTGGTGTTGATAAAGTTGTGTGCTGATATTTCTTGAGAAATTATACTAAGTATTTTTGTAACAAGTTTTAAGAGGAAAGCTTAAAATTGCCCAAGGGACTAAGCTTACCCATCATATCTATTTGGGTCTTTCTTCTCCTTTTTTTTCTGAGGATCTTTCTTTGGTTTTTTGACTTCTCGATTACCGTTTTTTTCTTTAGACATTAGAACTCTCCATTGTAGTAATAAATAAAGTTTTTTTAAGGCAATTTACTTCTACCTTATTCCACATTTTGTAGCACTCTAGTCAGGGTTTTATCAAACACTGCCGACATTTGTGCATCAACCGCAGGACTTACACACTCAGATTGATTGTTGAGATTGGGTGTAAGGGTGCGACTTTATGATCAAGCCCATTAATATACTCCTAAAAAAGAAAATTTGTTCGGCTCACTCTATTAGAATGCTAGGGGGAAATTAACTAGCAAACTTAGATAAAACTACTATTTAGATGAAAAAATTATTATGGCTGATGCCTCTAAAATCTGCTGGTCTAAAATTGATTTACCTTGGTACAGATAGCCAAAAAAACTGCTAGAAAATGCCAGGTGAATTTCTTATGATGTGTATCGCTATTGCAGTTGTGTATTTATATCATAGCAGTTATTTATTAATAAATAATTGAGATAAGGATTACTGCCAATTTATGATGATCAAATACTTAAACTTCGCTTTTATTTAAAATAATTTAATACTAAGTAGATCAACATAAAATGTAGGAAAGCCAGTTGCGTGGGCGGAAGCGCCAGTTGCTACAACGGAGAGGCAGTCCGTTGGGCGGCTCTGCCGACTTGAAGGAACTGCCGTGGGGCAGGACTGTTTCATTCTCAAAAGAAAAATGGTTGAATCAGAATGATAACAGTATTTAATCAGGGTGCTAATGACTGCCAGCTTAATCACAGAACTTAAAA
>NZ_JACJRV010000189.1 GCF_014697475.1 Nostoc sp. FACHB-152 | reverse complement strand
CGAACTCTAGCTAGTGCCACTGCCAAACTCAACCTCTGCTTCATCAGGCTCATGATTAAGAGGCTTGCAGGTTCTTCCTAAGATGTCAAATGGGTTCTATATATTCTTTTTGCTGTTTTTTTAGATATTCTTTGGTCTTCTTAAGTCGCTCTGAGCCTGGGATGTCATCAAGTGACTTAGGTCTTTCCACAATTTCTATATGAGTTTTGATTTCGTCACGCCATTGAAAAGATTTTCCATCAAGTGGCAAACGCTCTAAAGAACCGGAGCATAATTCGTCAAGTTTTATTACAGCTTCTTTTAGGTCATCAACCACTTTGGGTGTTGCGGTAGCAGTAACAAAACCCCAACGAATAGAAGTATTCTGTCCATTTTTGTAAAATTTCTGAAGACTTTCAGCAATTCGTAAAAAGTCTGGACGAAAATCATATCCCCACTGGGACAAAGTGTGAGCCTCATCAAGTACCCACAGATGAGGAAGACGATGTTTAAGAATACGTTGAATTGTTGGTTGCCGCAATCGTTCAGGAGATAAGTATAGAATATCTACTTGTCCATTCCAAAGGGCTTCAATAATATGGCGTTGTTCTTCAAGGCACTGTGATCCTGTAAGTAGTTCTACCCGTTCAGCATACTCAGATAGTTGTTGATTTTTCAGTTTCTCTTTCAAATTTTGTACTTGATCTTCCATCAATGCTTGAAGTGGAGAAACAATGATAGACAAGCCTCGATAATATTTGGAAAGGATAAGGGCTGGAAGTTGAAAAATTATGCTTTTACCTCCTCCAGTGGGCAAGATACCTAAAGGAACTGTCTTCCCTTTTAGCAGTGCTTGGACAATTTCTAGTTGATGTGTTTTAAATGTTTCAAAGCCAAAGAACTGTTTTAGTTCCTTTGAAAGTTTAACTTCATCCAATGGAAGGGGAAATGCATTCTTCTCAGCTTCACAAAAGCTTGGAAATTCACACTCTAACCAATTTGGGCGGCGAAGTTCAGACTCATTGATCTGGTATAACCAATTTAGAAAAACTACTGCTCCTAAATTGTCAAATTTCTTTGGTAAATTGATGAGATAATTCCGCAAACCCTCAACATTTAATCTTTGGTGATGCTGTTTAAGGTTTTGCCACCATTCCAATTGCTCTGGAGGTTGTACATAACCAGGAATTATTTTACGAGGATAACCTTTAGGAAGTAATCGCCATGCCCAATGACGTACAATCACAGGTAATTCACAGCGTTGCTGATAAATACTTGTGTAGATATTATAACTTTCCCAAGCATCTTCTAATGGGTCACTAAGTCCTAATTCTTTACGATATACTTTATTCAGCTTATGTGTTGTTTTACCTGGGAAAAATAAATTAGATAGTTCTAAGGTATCGCAAATTTTTTCTTGTAGTGTATCTGGCTGCTCGCGTCCAACTGATTTATACAGTTCTGGTATGTCGTGACGACGAATATTATGTCCTACAATGACCTCAGCTTTTTCAATGCGGTCTAAAAGGGAATTAAATTGATTATCATTGGGATTTTCAATGAGATAAGTGTCTTCTACAGCTTGCGGGGGGACAAAATGGTCTAGAATGCTTATCTTACAAAGAGTGTAGCAATTTGTGGTAAAAGAAAAAGAGCATTTATTCGCAATAAGCTCTATTTAA
>NZ_JACJRV010000188.1 GCF_014697475.1 Nostoc sp. FACHB-152 | reverse complement strand
TTCTGTCTTCCTCTGGGGTCAGAATGATGCGTAATGGGGCAGGCATAACAACCTAATTTAGCAGTTTTTCTATCTTATAATTAATTCCACCCACCTACTTATTTAGTTTATGTCGATGCTGTTAACAACAGCAACAAATTCTGGTCGGCAAAAGTTGAAGGCTGTAACGTAATTGTTGAATGGGGTCGAGTGGGTTACAAATCCCAAACTAAAACCCACAATTTTAACAGCCATCACCAAGCTACTTACAAATACCACAATCTTGTAGCCGAAAAGAAAATGAAAGGCTATCAAGAAAGTCAGCCAACTCTTGATTCTAGTTTTTCTGTTGCGGATATTAGACGAGCATTGCAACTGCTTAATAGTCTACTTTCTTATGTGGCTAATCATAATTTTAATAACAGTTATATCCAAACTTTGAACGACTATTTAAAAATCGTTCCTACTCCTTTAGGAATGCAAATTGACCCGTATCGGGTGTACCAAACAGTAGGAGATGTTGACCATCAAGTTCAACTGCTCTCTTCGCTGTTACCATCAGAAACTGTAGTCGCAGTTTCTCAAGTTTATCCCAATTCAACTCATTCGCCACAAAGATACAGAACTTGTCGTCATCGGCAACAGAACGCGTGTGCGACTGCCTGATTTGATGATTTTGACACAAGAGTTACTCGAAGCGATCGCCCAAAAAAGAGCGACAATTACCCCAGATATGCCTTCCCCAGTAATGGTAGTTGAGGTTGTTTCCCCAGGAAAGATAAATGAGGATAGAGACTACCGTTATAAGCGTTCTGAGTATGCAGCAAGAGGTATCCCGGAATACTGGATTGTTGACCCTGGAAAATCCCGAATTACTTTGCTGACTTTGGTAGATGGATTATATGAAGAGTCAGTGTTTCAGGGGACGGAGATTATTCGGTCAGCAACTTTCCCAATGCTAGATTTAACCGCATCACAAGTTTTAACTGCTGGGCAAGTTCTTTAGCCTGCCACCTTTCTCAATTCCCGTTGCTGCTGTTGTAATTGTTGCACTTGTTCTACTGATAAGCCAGTAGACCGAGCTATCACCTAAAAGTAGCCTCAAAAGTACATCGAAATTTATAGATGCAAGCTAGATGTTTTTCAGCTTATTCTCTGCCTTTGTGTAATTATTTCTTCGTTTATTGCATCTGTGTGGTATGTACGTTGAGCGGGTGTTAAAAACAAACAGAGGTTACTTAATTTCATCTTCCCGACCCCTACCGCTAATTGAAACTAGTAAATTGTTGCTTATCTCCTCAAAGTTTTGAGTAAAGGTGCAGGATACTGCACCTGATTGGAGCATAATACTTAGATTAAGGAAAAATATTAGATAACACATTCACCTTTGATGCACAGTGGTTTGTATGATTATGTGTTCTCTTGGGCAGAAAACTGTATGTGCTACCTTTGCTATTGGATTTGGAAAACCTGCTTTTGTGCCATAACCTTTTACTGATTGCTGCTGATAAACTAATACCTGAAAAGGCTAAATATTAGATTTATGTACAAGCAGTTTTTTAAACAAGAGTAACTCCGCCAGAAACTATATGCTCAATGCTGCTGACTGAAAATACGTTTGTGCTGTCATTGTTTGTAATTTGAAACCAGCCATTTAAGTAAGTAGGCATGAAAAAACCAAACTATGTAAAGATAAGTAAATACGGAGAATGTATCTACCGAGGGAACTAAAATATGGGTGCGCGTTTAAGGGTAT
>NZ_JACJRV010000187.1 GCF_014697475.1 Nostoc sp. FACHB-152 | reverse complement strand
GGCGTGTAGATGATTACTTCAGTTCCCTGGCAAGCAACCCACGCGGACTGCATCTGTTGACGTAACTGTTTTTCTTTAGTCTGGGGCTTGAGCTTTTCCCCGGCTATTAGTCGAATTCCCCTTTTCGATTGCAGAAACTCTTGCATATTTGGGGCGATCGCCGCGAACTCCAAATCAAACTGCCTCACGAATGGCTCGAAGTTTTCGTTGGCTGCTACTGTTACCTCATGTCCCGCACGTTTCAAACCCATGCCCAAAGCGCAGTATGGTTGCACATCACCTCTGGAACCTACTGTCAGGATCGTAATCTTTAGTTTTCGGTTGGGTGAACTAAGATTCAATTGCTTTCCTTGCGCTTGACTTCGGTTCTACTGATGAATTTTACTGGATTGGGGGTGGGTGTGGGTGATTGCCGTCAGGGGTTGGCGCAAGGAAAGAGCAGCTTTAAATAGTGGAGTTTATCTCAGGGACTTCTAGGCTGTCGTCCCTGGCTTTACATATAACTAATTTGGTATGTAATAGGATACAGCTAGAGTTATACAATTTCCGAACAAAGATTAAATCATTGACCAGCAGTTTCCAGCCCTCTGTTCTTGGCAGTGTGCATTAGCCAAAGATTGGGTCTGCATCAAGTTCCCACTGATGCTTGAGCAATTCTTGGTAAGTTGTTTCCTGAATCATCATCTGCTTATGAAGCACAAGTAACAACTCTTGAGCTTGTTCACGTGACATCTGCTGTACTTGGTCAGCAAACGTTCTCAGGCTAAATTCTTGTTCTAAGGATAAATTTATGGGTTGATTCAAAGTTATGATCGCCCAACTGGACGAAAACTAAAGGGTAAATACTGCCTTGAAAGGAAGTCTTCATATTTATTCCCTCATCTCACTCGTAGACTCATGGCACTTATCGCTATTTCCTTGTTCACGAGACTTCGGTTAAATATGAAGTTCTATTAATAAGTGTAACAAAATTTTTACAAGCTTGCCGTAATCTCTTCTTGACCAGAACAGGCAACAGAGCAGGGAGCTTCTGAGCAGGGGGAAGCGGGGACGACTTACTGTGAGATTATCCTTTGCACCCTGCCCTTCTCCTGTTCCATGACAACCTGCTCCACACCCACGCATTTGTTCAGGAATCTTTTAACCAAGCCCCGTATGAGCCAAGGTGATTGTATTGGTGGGAGAAACATACGCCCCCACCGAACGAGCGCAACTAACCCTCTTCTGTCACTTTTACTGGAGAATAATCTAGGATGCTTACAGCATAAGACTTTTGCCAAAAAAGCTTGATTCCAGCCATTCTATTAGAAAATAAACGCTCAAACGCTCGTTATATCTACAGTTGAAAATTTGACTTTGTTTTTTTCTTTTCTCAGAGTGACAGAACAGGGCTAATCACTGTATGACCCTGTGCAATAACACCTTCGCTCGTCGCGTAGCCTAAACCTTTACTTACGCCCGTTATTAAGATCCTCTTGCCCATAATTATTTTCCCTACTCTGAGTTTTTTGTAGCGGGAGTTTACTTATCTCCCTGGTGCGGATAATAGTATAGTCATCAGCTTGGCTACTAATTTTTTAATCAACCATGAATCTTCCATTTGATTTAGTAGAAACTGTTCATGATGTTAACGGTCAGCCCTTTACAGTTAACACTACTGAGACTGATGTTTTTTGTTCTCTTCCAGCCAATCTTCAACAAATTCTTCGTCGACGCTCACTTTGAAAATTACTTAGATGATCCTGAAATCAACGAATATGTACTTGGCATACTTCACAAATTTCAGAGCTTAGACATAGCTGAATATTTACCTGACAACAATTGTTGGATTCTCACATCTAAAGGTTCATTGATGCGTCAAGAAATTTTTGGATTTTGAAAGTAGCGATCGCCCTTACTACAGCAACTTATTCTTTACAATCACTTCTT
>NZ_JACJRV010000186.1 GCF_014697475.1 Nostoc sp. FACHB-152 | reverse complement strand
AGAAGAGCTTATGGTTTAACTAACTTTGATAATTTTAGAAGAAGAATTCTACTCAATTGGTATTTCTGCTACTAATTTATCATATCTAGTCTGGGAGAGCCAAACAAGTTCATCAAATAAAAGTAATAACCAGTTCTTATTACCTACTAAAGATATTAATAATTTTGAATTTAAAGCTCAAAAAATGTCTCCTTTACCCAGATCAATTGGGAGAACAATTAACAGAATTAAATTAGAATTAAAACCACAAGCAGAAGCAGAGGTTATCAATGATTTTCATAGCTCTAGCACTAAAACAAAAACTGCTATTACTTTTATTTTGTCACTAATTGTTGTGCCAATATTAGTTCAGCATTTATCTAAACAATTCATAGTTAGTCGAATCGTTTACCAGCTTCGTGGCGAACATAATACTGATGTTTTTCTCAACAAAGAGATGAAAGAAGAAGCTTTTAGAGAATTAAAAGCTTTTGAAGAAGAACTCAAGTTTGCCAGTTTAGTTGACAATTCACCTAAGCTCTCATCAGAAGTAATTGAAGATAAATTTAAACATAAAGCAACTGAAGTCTTAGAAGAGTTTCGAGAAAAAAGTACTAGTGCAATTAGTAATGTTTTTGCTGACAGCGAGCATTGTTGCAGTGGTGATTATGTTACTGGGTTTTGTTGATGAAATAGCTCAAAAGAAACAATATATACCTCAGGTCAATAAGTTTAGTCCTTTAAAAACTGTAGGAAAAGAAGAATGAATTCCGCACCAACATTTAACTTACTCAGTATTGGTCACAGAGGCGTTGGCAAAACAGTGTTCCTAGCTGGCAGCTATGCAGAGTTACATACTGATTATCAAACCAAGCAAAAGCAGAATATGTGGTTTGATTGCACTGAAGGTCAAGTGCAAGAAAATATAGATAGCATTCTCCGTTATATTTCTGAGACTGCTCACTATCCACCTGCGACGATGAAAATCACTAATTTTAGCTTTAGTCTTAATCGCCGTTCTTGGTGGGGGACTGAAACTGTATGTAATTTCTCGTGGTCAGATATACCTGGTGAAATTTGCACAATTCACAATAGTGATTTTCGCGCAATGGTTTCTAACTCAGATGGTTGCTGTGTATTTATTGATGCCTATGCTTTAGTATGCAAGGGTAAAGCATATATCGAGTTATTGGAAGAGATTATCAAACAAGTAATGGCGATCGCTAGTGTAGCTTACCTACATGATCGCCATTATCCCTTTGTCTTAATCATGACTAAATGTGATTTGCTGAAATCAGACCGCCTCAGCAAAGATCTTCAGCAACTTCTTCAACCATTAACTTCCCGTCTGGATGCTGTTAAAGCCCAATATCAAACATTTTATTCAATGATTCCGATTGCTCGCACAAGAAATAGTGCAAAACTCGATCCAAGAGGTGCAGCGGCTCCAATTTTATCGCTCGTTTGGGAGTTAGCTCAAGCCGATCAACTTAATTTAATCCAAGACCGCTCCCCAATAATTCCAGATTTATGGTCAAATCTGCTGCAAAATTTCCAAAATTTCATTGACCAATTACTACCAAAGCCGCAGGTAAAAACAACTTCCCAACCTGTCGAAGTTCCATCAGAATCCACCAAAATTTCCTTTGAGGGACTTGGAATTAAAAATCAGCAGCCATCTCATCAAGATTGGATCGGTAATTTTAATAAGCCCAGAAATATCATGGCTGTGGCTCTTGCTAGTATAACTTTAATCGGAATCAGTCTAACTTATCGTTACATAAAACTTTCTCAACCTTGCTCATCAGGAAATTGTTTACTTCTTGATAAAGCAGGAGCTTCAGGTAATTACTCTACCGAAACCTACAAAGATAACAAAACTAATAAAAAATAATCTTAGTTGTTATCAACCCTATAAAAATAGTCCGTTGATTAACATTTGCTGAACAACATCCCTGTGTAAAATGAACAAGTTAGCAACAATCACTGCCACTTCTAAGTAGGTCGGCGGAAAAATTTACAAGTATGTAACAAACAGTTAAGCAGAAGAATGAGAGTTAAATCTAACACGTTGTGTACTGTAGTTTCCCTTGGATG
>NZ_JACJRV010000185.1 GCF_014697475.1 Nostoc sp. FACHB-152 | reverse complement strand
TTAAAAGGATAGGGATTCATCGCATCTTTGAGTTGCTCACAGTATAAGTTCACCCTATCATTGCTGTGTCTATTTTTGGATCTTATTTAATTCTCAATCCTTAGCATTTTCATGATTGTAGGTAAAAATATAACCGAGGCGAGGGGCAGAAACAGCACAAAACCAGTATCCTACCGAGCAACCTTTACTGAGTTCAAAACTCACAGATGTATGTGGAATCTCGTCACTCAGCGATTTACGCATCTGACTTGAAATCCGAGTAATTTGTCTTTTACGCCACGCCTGATAGCGAATATTATTGCTGAAATCTGCATAATTAATTGCTTTCTCCTTTTTCATCCGTAGATGAGTTATTTCCTCGCTGATTAATAATACTGTCTAGCCTATCTGCCAGCATAAAGGAAGAAAAATACACAGATGCGGTGCTATACAACCCTGGGAAATACTTTTTTACATCAAAGACTACTATACAGACCTATATCGAGATGATTGTTTAAACTTTGTTCGATGCGCGAGGTGGCATCTGGGGCAGCTAATTCCTCTAAGGTGAGATAAGACAGGGCAACTAATATCTGAGCTTGGTTATTAATAACCACTTCAGTTGCATAATTAGTATGAAAGCGTTGCAAATTTTCCGCAGCTGCCTTCACTAATGCCTGTAAAATCTGAAATGCTCTATCAGAAAGTGGAGGTTGACCCCGGTAGTTTTGCAGTCTCCCTCCTTCTCGGTAATTGGGAAATGATTCTAACCCCAGAAAATGCAAAAACCAGTCGGATCGATAATACCCGATAGCAGCCATAATACCTCTGTAGTCAGCAATTAGCTCGTCGAGTATATTGTTTCGCATCGAGCCAAACAAACGACGTGTGAAGTAGTGAGTACATTCATGTTCCAGCCGAATGGTTAGAGACAGTCTTTGCCATTGGGCTTCTTCAAGACCAAAATTACTCGCGCTAACATTGCTATAAAACCCATCACTTAAAATAATGAACGTATCCTGATAAAGTTGTTTTTGTGGTATTAAACGTTGAAACTCTGTATTCCAGCTAGTTTCAGAGCAATTATTAGGATTTTGAGTTTCCCATTGTCGGCGATACTGACGAATTCTATCCCAGTTGTTAAATCCTCTGACTATACAGGCTCCCATAGATGCCGGAATTGGCTGGGGTTCGTTTCTTTTTGTTAAGGCTTGCACTAGAGAGACAAAATCTTCTCTGTTTTTAACCAACAACACTGGGATAGTTCCAGCTAAACTTTGATATAGGATTAATTGGAGTTGCTGAGGTTGTTGCAAGACTAAACCAGTCGCCTCTGCCATCCCATCTACTGCGACACCCTTACGAGTGGCATCTCGATAAGCCTCAGTCTGGCTTATGCCCTCTTGGATAGGAAATCTCAACTGTACTAGTCGCTGCTTGAGTGCTTCCAATGCTCCTCCCAGTTTTGCTGCAACAGCATATTCTTCCCAAGCCGCTATGTGAGGTTCAGGAGCTAAGGGGAACTGAACCTTATCAGTTAGTCTATTACGCTCAAAAACATTTTGGTTGTATGCTAATAGTTCTGCTACTTGGGCAGCAGTTGCTCCAAAATAAGTCAGAACATCAGTACGAAATGATTGTTGGTCAATCATACATAAACCTCATTTTGGCAGAGGGAAGTAGAGGAGCAGAGGAAAAATAACTTCTGGCTCCTGTTTTATATTAATTAACGACTCAACTTTGCTAGGTAAGATAGATGGATATAAGCGTCCCATCTTCTTACGTGCATCAGTAGTCTTAAATCGCCAATTTACACTTTCCTTACGAGAATTGCGCTCGCTCTGCCAACAAGCAATTTCTTGAGATAATTTTTGAACGTCAGCAATTCGTCTTTCCAAACATTGGCAGGATAAAACGGATAACTCAATCTCAACTTGGTTGAACCCTTCGGGTTCGCCAGTTGCTTCAAGTCGGGGAAACCGTCCAACGATTTCTTCCTTCTGGTGCATTAGAGCAAGCTGTCGCAATCAGAAATGCTTCTTGTTGACCGTCTAATTTCCTCTGTTTTGGTGGATGAGGTCGGTCTTGCACCGCTAATTCAATGCCTCCTTCTACATATCTGGCACGGGTACGCTCTACGGTTGAAACGTGGACTCTTAGACATTGTGCGATCACTTGATCAATTTCTCCCTCCCATA
>NZ_JACJRV010000184.1 GCF_014697475.1 Nostoc sp. FACHB-152 | reverse complement strand
CCTGACCAACCTACGAATACGAAGCGATCGCGCTTTAACCAGTCGTCTAATACGTCAAACCACCCTCTTCTACTGGGGGCGCGTCCAACTGCGATGGTCATCGGACTAAAATCCTCTTTTTACTAAAAATTTCAACGCTTCTGAGGAATAAACGTTTTTTTGACAGTCTCAGATGCTTTAAGCTACTGAGTTTCTGAGAGCTTGCCTTCTAAGTAAGTTGGCTGTTCTCAGGCTTATGCCATTACACGTACCATTGGCTAGCAATCTAGCTTGTGGTAACTTAATGATCCTTAACTTATCACATTAGTTCGGATTTTTGCCTGAACTACCCAGGGAAATTCGGTATTGATCACAAACCTGTTAAATAATATGAATATCAGAATTTTTACAATCTGACACAACTTTTCTCAGAAATCTCAAAATAATTTAATGGGGAGGGAGTAGGAAGCAAGGGGGAAATATCACAAATGACCATTGACTAAACTTGCAACAGAGACTGCTGAAATGGCAGACTCTAATAGGGAAGCACTCACGGGCCAAGATAGTTCCATGACGGCATCAACAACAATTAACAAAGGCGATTCACCGAATGGTGATCGCTCTTCTTCAAGAGTTTTACATCAAAAAGTTATCGGTTCTCGTCGGTTGAGTAACTACTGGTGGGCAACTGTTGTGACTTTAGGAGCCACAGGCTTTTTGTTAGCAGGCATATCTAGTTATTTAAAAGTCAATTTACTACTAGTCACAGATCCCACACAATTGGTGTTCATACCCCAAGGGTTAGTTATGGGCTTGTACGGCACTGCTGGCGTACTTTTAGCTTTGTATCTGTGGTTAGTGATTCTCTGGGATGTGGGCGGCGGCTACAACGAATTCAATCAAGAAACTGGTAGCCTCAAAATCTTTCGCTGGGGATTTCCCGGCAAAAATCGGCGCATTGAAATTGATTCTCGCATCCGAGATGTACAAGCTGTGCGGCTAGAAATTAAAGAAGGTTTGAATCCTAAGCGTGCAGTTTACCTCAGAATTAAGGGTCGGCGAGATATTCCTTTAACTAGAGTAGGACAACCGCTTTCTTTAAGCGAAATAGAAACAAAAGGCGCAGAGTTAGCCCGCTTTTTGCAAGTCCCTCTAGAAGGGCTGTAAAGTTATGAAGTCTGAAGGTTAAAGTATAAAATTTTGTATTTCATACTTCAGACTTCAGAATTCTAAAATTCCTAGTTCCTCACTCACTTGAGAGGATAAGATACTCTGGTTGAGTCAGTACCAGAAAATGCGGTTAAAAGTGACAAAATTTTTAGTTACCTTTTTGATGGTCGCTGGTTTAATGTTGGGAGGATGTTCTACACAGCAAGTTAGCTCTAACACTTCTCCGACATCGGCAGCTACCCAAACAAGTACGACAGCAACTACTGAAGCAACGTCTGTATCTGAAACCACAAGTGAGAGTGTCCCAGGAATGAACAATTTACCACGGCTCGAAGGTAAAGCTACTGTGGTGATGACGGTTAACAGTAAACCCATCACTATCGAAGTAGATGGCACAAATGCCCCAGTTACAGCCGGTAACTTTGTCGATTTAGTCCAAAAAGGTGTATACGATGGGTTGGTATTCCATCGAGTAGTGCGCGACCCTCAACCGTTTGTTGCTCAAGGTGGCGACCCTCAAGGCAAAGACCCGAAATTTCCTGCTGGTAGGTTGGGGACAGGCGGTTATATTGACCCGAAATCTGGCAATGAACGCTACATACCTTTAGAAATCAAACCCAAAGGTGAAGCTGCACCAATTTACAGCAAAACATTTGAAATGGCTGGGGTCACTAAACCACCAGAATTAACCCATAAACAAGGCGCGATCGCAATGGCGCGATCGCAAATGCCAGATTCAGCTTCTTCACAGTTTTACTTTGCTTTAGCTGATTTGGGTTTTCTGGATGGTAACTACGCTGTATTTGGCAATGTTACCGAAGGCTTTGATGTAGTGAACAAAATTCAGCAGGGCGATCGCATTGAATCGGCTAAAGTCATTCAAGGTGCAGAAAACCTAAAAGTTCCTCAATAAATCAAAATCAATGTTTAGATCCCCCTAGATGCCCTTAAAAAGTTGATAATTCAATTCTAAATCCCCCTTAAAAAAGGGGATTTAGTATGATTAAATTTGGATTATTTATTACCTTTAAATGACTCAATCAAATTTCCAATTAAAGGAAACTGTTTTATTAAGTAGGTCGGCGGAAAAATTTACAAGTATGTAACAAACAGTTAAGCAGAAGAATGAGAGTTAAATCTAACACGTTGTGTACTGTAGTTTCCCTTGGATG
>NZ_JACJRV010000183.1 GCF_014697475.1 Nostoc sp. FACHB-152 | reverse complement strand
CTGCAACTATTTTTTCGCGCAGATCGATTGAATATGCTTTCATAAAAAGATAATATTTTTATTCTTATTAACTGTACCCCATAACAGCAGGAAGTGCTGTAAAGGTGTTTCTGAATCAGTCATAGGTAAATGGTGCGATACCAGCGTTGAAATGATTGAAAAGCATTATGCAGATTATCTAAAAATGCTGAATCTACGTCCCATTGATTAATTCACATAACTGCTTTTTGATCAGTAATCCTTAGTTTACAAAAAATTATGTATCAGCCTGATCTACTATTGCCAAGACCCTACTTGATTTCTCCTGCATTGGTTTATTGTCATTCTGAATTTATTGTTCGATCTATTTTAAATGAGCTTATATTAGAGCGAGCAAACCAAGATTTAATGCAAATAGACACAGTAAGAGGAATAATAACGTATCGTGAGTTAGTACTTGGAGAATTTTATCGACAAACTTTTGAGAACACATTTTCTAAGTCCAAGCTTCATAAAAAATTAAAGCCTCTGATTATGCCTGAGGTGACTTTATGGAAGGCTGTTTTTAAAATGCTTGAGTATATGTTTACACTCAATATGTTAAATCTTCACCCTGCATTGTTACTCCGTGATTTGGTAGAAGAAGCAGAGCTTACGGCTTTCATTGCTACTAACTCTGCTAGGAAATTAACAGTAAAGGATTATTTAACTATTAGACAACATCAAAATAGAGAACTCCAAGGATGTGAAAATCCTTTTGATCGAAAAGAAAGCCCTCGTACCTGGGAAATTATGGATTCGTCAATCAAGTTAGCAAATCTTAATGATGAGTTCAGGAAAAGATTTTATATGCCTGTTGTGAGAGCCAGACAAAAAATTACTGCTTATATGAAAAAAGATAAAAGTAAATTTTATATTAATGGAAAAATGCAACGACAAGGACGAAAAAAAGAATCAATCGCCTGAAAAGCTTAACTCGCAAGGATTACAAAAGAAAAGTCGCTTTCGCGCTAGATAAGTAAAAATCGTTCATATTGGAGTAGTTCGTTATCAAGGGCTTCGATATGAACTATTTTGTTAGCAAAAAACAACTGTCAGAAAAAATAGGTTTATCGCCTGAAACATTTAAGCGATATCGGCTTACAGGGATTTGGGAAGAAGGTATCCATTGGCAAAGAATAAATTCCAGAACTACACTTTACAACCTTACTTTAATACTCGACTGGATTGCTAATAGGTATGATCCGCAAGTACATAAAAGAGCTATAGATACATATCTTCAGTCCCTTCCATCCAATCAACCCCAGAAAAAAGGAAGGAAGGCTAATTGATACAAAAGATATCACAAACAAGTTTCAAATAGCTCTTAGAGAAACTATAGAGACTGGTTTTTGCATAAAGGGGTGAATTAAAACTCATGTTGTTTACTCCCAGAAAAACAAACTCTTAAGAGCGTGCCAAGAAAGAATTAAGTAGCTACACAAAAATAAATTTTCTCTACTACCAGTCGCTCTCAAACCAACCAACATAAGTTTTCACAACGGAATACAAACAAAGATATTGAGTATGAAGCTGATAGCAAAACTTTTAAGTCATTGTACTCAATCATCTCAGCAAAGCATTTCTGAATATTTATTTCCATAAAGGAGAAGAAATCGCTATGTATGCACAAAGCAAAGGAGCAGCTGCTCATAAAATTGACGTAGCTCAAATTCGTAGGCAATTGGAAGCACTGGGATATAAGAAGGATGATCTGGTTTATATCCGTGCTTTTTATCCCAAAAACGATCCGCGAAAAACCAATGACAAGGGGAGAAAGCAACAAACTAAGGATATAGATCAATTAGTCGAGATTGTTCGTCAATTTCAATCAGAGGGTAGAGGAGTTTACTTTGTTGTGAATGGCTGTGGGCATAAGGATGCCGATATCACTCAGTGTCGAGCGGTTTTTATTGAACACGACGATTTAGATAAAGAAGTACAGAGAGAATTATGGCGATCGCTTGGACTGCCAGAACCAAGTTTGCAAATAGATACTGGCGGCAAGTCTATACATAGCTATTGGATTTTTGACCAATTCATTGACCCTCAGCAGTGGCGAAGTCTGCAATCTGACTTACTAGAGTATGCAGACGCAGATCGCTCATTAAAGAACCCATCAAGGGTGATGAGACTGGCAGGCTGTTGGCACTTTGCACCAAATAACCAAAGCAACGGACAAACAACAATTATTTCTAACTCAGACAAGCTTTATTCTTTTGAAGAACTAAGAAAATCAATACCTTGTGGCTTTGTTGCATGAAAGGAAAAAAAGATATACTTTCCCTGGGTTGGAGCAGTAATTAGGCTTCGACTTTGTAACTGTCCGGCTTGCCCAACTGGATCATGCGATTAAGGGCAGCACATTGCAAGAACAACTCGACAGCTTGATTAT
>NZ_JACJRV010000182.1 GCF_014697475.1 Nostoc sp. FACHB-152 | reverse complement strand
AGTTAATATTAGAAATTTTGTAAATTGTGGCTATTTTAACTTCTCTAACGTAAAGAAAAATAATCCTTCATTATACCAGAAAATATTTATGCAAGAGTTCTACTCTTGGGCTACTCTTGCACCTGACGAATGCCAAATTACAGAGCGTGACTACAAGTTCAAAGTCCACATTTTATCTAATGTTGAAAAGCGCAATTCAACCAATGCTTCGCGTGTCGTCAGTTCTGAAAACATCGAGTGGCGATTGTCTACCCACGAAGGGCAAGCTTTAGCACAACTGAATTTCGTGCTGTTAACCATCATCAACTACTGCGCTGCTCGACAAGCCAGCATCGGGTTTACTTTTACTGAACTTGGGACTACTGCGGTTATCTGCAATGGTCTGAAGTCTCAACCGCAGCTTCATCCGGCTATTGCTGCATTGGACGCATACATTCAACTACTTCAGTTTTAGCAATATGAAAGCACTGTCAATCCGCCAACCTTGGGCATGGGCAATCATTTACGCCAATAAAGATATTGAGAACCGAGTCTGGCCCATCTATTACAGAGGCGATATTCTCATTCACGCTGCCTCAAAATGTACCAAGAAAGAGTACCAGCAAGCTCATGAATTTTGTCAAAGCCTGGGTGTGTCCGTACCAGAGCTAAAAATGCTGCGCCGGGGTCAAATCATTGGTGTGGTTACGGTGGTTGGTTGTTTGTTCTCACCGACTGCTTCTGGCTGGGGTATGCCTGAACAATACCACTGGAAGCTGGCGAATCCACGCTCCATTACTCCAATTCCTTACATTGGGCAGTTGGATCTTTTTGATGTGCCGGATGAACTGGTCAAAGAAGCGATTGCTTAAACTCTTTTTGCCTCATGTCCACTCATACGGGGATGCTCACCATCTTTAAGTCGGAAGTAGGAATTGTTTTTCCTTCTGATTTCCAACTTCATACCTCCGACTTGTGAATGGGGTGTTACTTCCGACCTCCGACTTTTTACTTCCGAATTGTGAATATGTCTGTTGCGACACCCGAAAAATTCTTAGAGGACGACCTTCAAAGCTCACATCTTCGTAGTCAAGGATGCCTCTATCAGTACACCGAAACCAAAAAGCTACAAGATGGTTCAACAGCATTGTACCCCCGTGTCATTGGTGAACGTGACCCTAATAATTTAAAACACTGGCGTTGGGGCTACAACTGGGAAGAAAAAGTTCATGGTATTTGGAAAGGTCGTTCTATCGGCTCTATTCCCTGTAGTGCAGTACCTCTGATTCTCCAAATGCAACGCTCCGGGTCTACCAGAGATGACATCATTGCTTTTATAAAGAAAGCTAAAGCTAAAAAACTATCTTCTGGCAAACCTATTATTCCAGCCAATGCACCGATCGCAGTTGTATTACTCGCAGGGGGCGGCAGTGTCGAAGCTGGTATGGTGCAAGCGGGCATCCTTCCTGTCGTCGCAGTAGAACATGACCCAACAAAACCACAACTAAGTCAAGCGATCGCTCAGAATCACCACCGCAACTTCAGCGAGTATGGGTGCAAAGTCATTCAGCAAACAGTACAGGAAGTAGCACTCTCTGGTTTTGTTGGTTTTCCTACTAACCTCGACTACCTCCATGCTTCCCCGGTGTGCGCCAACTTTTCTGTTGCCCACACAGCCAAAGCCGGGATTGCTCTTGAAACTACTGACGGCGGTTGCGCTTTTCCAAAGGCTGGTGGTGGGCTAAAGTTGGGCAATGCCTTCTCTTTTAGAGACGCTACCGCAAACGGCAACCCCAACGGTATCCGCTTTGCTTAGATTACTCAATTCGATGAAGGTTCAAGAATTTTTTGCCCTATATTGTTTGACTAGCCTTTTGAGGGAAGAATATAAATAGTAAAAAAATGGGACTCAAATCAGGTGTTTCAGTCAAGAGTGTTATATTGCTGACCAAAAATTTGAGTTTTGTAGCAAAAATTAACTAAGAGAATATGCAAATGCTTTCACCCAAACAAATTATTGAAGATATCTCTAAAAACAGATATGGAATTGGCTTAAAGACAGAAAAAGCTGCTCAAGAAGCCATGAACCACTTAAGAAGAAGTTTAAACAGCGCCCTTGAACGACTTTCAGTAGACCTTTATTCTAAAGAAACTCATTTCGTCCTTGAACTTATTCAAAATGCAGACGATAACCAGTATAAAAAAGAAATTATTCCTACACTAATCTTGACAATAGATTCTCAAAAAATCGTTGTCAAAAATAATGAAACTGGATTTACTGAGGAAAATGTTAGAGCTATCTGTAATGTAGGAGCTAGTACAAAAACTAAAGTAAAAGGATACATTGGTGAAAAGGGGATAGGATTCAAGTCAGTATTTCGTATTAGTGATGAACCTCAAATTTTTTCTAATGGGTTTCAGTTCAAGTTTCAGCACCAAAATGATAAGGATCAACTGGGATTTGTTGTGCCAAGCTGGATTGAAACCGTCCCTAGATATATTGATTTAAATGGCTCTCCCAGACTAGATATGATAAATTAGTAGCAGAAATACCAATTGAGTAGAATTCTTCTTCTAAAATTATCAAAGTTAGTTAAACCATAAGCTCTTCT
>NZ_JACJRV010000181.1 GCF_014697475.1 Nostoc sp. FACHB-152 | reverse complement strand
GATTCTGTTCAATGTGGTTCAGTATGTCGCACATTTTTCTGTGTAAAAAAAGCTTTCTGATGTTCTTTTATCACAGAATGATACTATTTTGGAGATGTCTAATCCACAAGAGGCTAATACATCACCACGATGTACTCTCATCACTCCAGAGGGCTGTCCCAACCGCAAAGGCCCTAATGAAGAAAACGAAAACACACCCCTTATAATCCAACCATACGGAAATGTTCTGGTGAACAACCGACCAACAATATCGTGGGTGGCTGTTCCAGGAGCTACTAGCTACACTGTGCAAGTGAAAAGCTATAATGTAAATTGGGTGAAACGTGTCAATGATACTACATTGCTGTATCCTCCAGAGAAAGAAGGGCTACATTATGGGAGCGCATCTAAAATTATCGTCATTGCAAATAAAGATGATTCTGCCATGAGTGCAGATACCTTGGTTGCTCACTTGCTACCTGAACCAGAAGTGACACGAATCAACCAAGCACTAGAAGCAGTGAATTCTTTAAATTTGCCGCCAGATGAAGTGTTTGTCGATTTAGATGTGATTTATATGTCGGAAGGAGTACTAAACGAAACAATTGAAACTTTGAAAGCACAAGTAGCAGCAGGTAGCCAAAACCCAACCCTATATAGAATTTTAGGGGATCGTTATGTAGAAGGATGGCTACCGCAACAAGCTTCAAGAGCATATAGTAAAGCAGTTGGATTAGCAGCAGTTCAAGGAAAATCAGATGAGGAGGCGATCGCTAAAGAACGTTTAAAATTATTGAACTCTGCAATTGGACGATAGACAAATTATGCTTGACAGACCAACGACTATCAAAGCCAACTGCCAACAAGAATCAATCCTGCCCAATAATAAGGATGATCGTATTGAGGATTGGAAAGCAAACTCAGTTGTGCTTGTCTGAGTGCTTCAGCTTTAGTTAAACCACTGTTCAAACCTTTGTAAAATTGTCCGACAAGCATAGCAGTAGATTTTGCATCTACCAACCATAGGCTGGCGACTGTACTTCGTGCGCCAGCTTGAACTGCCACTCCCGTAATACCCAAAGCAGAACGCTTATTACCTTTTGCAGTTTCGCAAGCACTCAAAACTAATAATTCAATTGGGTCTTGGTTTTGTTGAACTTTTAACCAACCCTTCCATTCTCGGATGTTGATAGGCTTGTCCCAAGCCAACAAAACTGTCTGTTGTGGATCAGAGCTAAATTGTCCGTGAGTAGTTACATGGACTATCGGAAAATTGCCTGAATTTAATTGTTGTTGAAAGCGTTGGCTAGTGAAAGCTTCATTTAACAGTGCAACGGAAGATTGAACTTGCCTTTTCACATCTATTAATTCGTGATTGGTTTCCGGGAGAGCCTGAAAATCTTCAGAAGAATTGAGATATTTTAAACTGGGGCTTGGTTTAGATATCCCTGCGATTAAAGCTTTTTGCCGTTTGGCTGTTAAAAATTTAGGTGGTCTAATTCTTGAACCTAATGTTGTAGTAATACTGTAGTGCTGAATTAAATAATCTTTGCCATCGTATAGTAAACTCATAGGAATACTTTGAAATGACTGATCGAGATTGAAAACAAGTGTTCCAGAATCAGAAATATGTTTTTTAATAGGTGCAATCAATTGGTTGTAGATTATCTGAGAATAAGCCAGAAATACTGACTTCTTAGTATTAATGAAATTTGGCTCTTGTATAACATTTAATAAACTCTCGGTAGCATCATTAACTAATTTGGAATCAACAGAATAGTGATATAAAAGCTGTTGTGGAGACTGAGTAATTACTTCTATGCTACTGCCTAAATCGATAATATGTATAACTGTATAGTTAGTATTTAAATTTTTAAGTTGATTTAACTCAACTAGTTCTAATTTGCCACATTGAAGAAAGTTTTCTAGCTCGGCTATTTGAAGTTGTTCATGAGTTTTAATGACTTTACTTAAATTTTGAGAGTTAGCTAAAAGCAATCTCATGTAATCTCGGTAAATAGGATCTACAGTTTCGTAAAAGGAATACTGTAAATCTGCATTAGTTGATAAAAGATTATTACGAACTTGTTGAAGGTTTTTAATCGCTGCTTCGTACATCTGGAGAGCTTGAGCGTATTTATTCTGCCGCTTGTACAAAGACCCCAATTTCTGTTGCCATTGATAAGCTAGATCCCAAGCCCCTATAGCTTGAGCTTGACTTAATGCTTTTTCAAAATAATATTGAGCTTTATTTGGGTCATACTGTAGTGTACCCAGTACACCCAAGCTCTGAGATTCTAATCTAGGATTATTTAACTCCTGAGCTACTTTTAAGGCTGAGTGAGCATATTCGTGAGCTAATACATAGAGTTGTTGGTTTTCACTCTGATAGAAGCTATTAGCAAGATTGAGCTTAGTATAAGCAAACTGACTAGGAAATAATTGAGAGTCAGAGTCAGAGTCAGAGTTATTTAATATTGAATTTACAGATTGTTCAATTTTTAGCTTAACTAAATTCTGAATATCAGTAACATAAATTTCTGAATTAGATAATTTTTTTGGCTCTCCCAGACTAGATATGATAAATTAGTAGCAGAAATACCAATTGAGTAGAATTC
>NZ_JACJRV010000180.1 GCF_014697475.1 Nostoc sp. FACHB-152 | reverse complement strand
TTAAATAGAGCTTATTGCGAATAAATGCTCTTTTTCTTTTACCACAAATTGCTACACTCTTTGTAAGATAAGCATTCTAGACCATTTTGTCCCCCCGCAAGCTTCAAACCAATGCCTGCCTTGATTCGGACAAAGGAATATTTTAATTGTCAAAAAGCTGAGTTTGTGATTCATTATGAAGTAGATTGCCCCTATTGCGGTAAATCTTTTAAGTGGGTATTAGAAGAATCTTCGGCTACAGAAAATGATGGTGAAGTGGTAATTGTTTCGGACGCTGATATTGAGTTTAAAGAAGTTCCACCCGAAGTACGCCCATCTTTACTCACCCCAGTTATTGAAGCTAAAAAGCGTAAGTTTAGAAATCAAGAAAGAAAACTAATTTTTTATAGCTCTACAATTAGAAGCTGGTTTTTAAATTGCCCAGAACTCAATTTAACCGAGCTAATCTATGCTATTGAACTACTTGATTGCCCACCACAAATATTTGAATCGAGCATAGAATCTTTAGTTTACAAGATTCGTAATGCTCAAGAATGGACAGATGTAGCCAAAATCATGTCTACTCGTCCTGACAATGTAAAAAAAATCATTTGGAGTAGATTATCTCACGAGGAGAAAGACAAATTTAAAACAATGAAAGTCAACTATGACAAGGAAATGGATGAAATTCAGGAATGGTTGACCCAAGACAATTTAGTATTAGTAGCAGAATATTGGTCAGCTTGCCAAGACCTCGAAATGATTTCGTCTTTATGTCAAATCTATAAAAAGCCAGTTATTCAAGCAGCAATTGATCAGATAGCTAACGATAAACGTGACCAAATTAATCAGTGGATTGCACAGTTAAATAAAGCTAGTTAGAAAAGCGTTTAGCTTCAACAAGCTACGAGTTAATGTCGGGAAGAATGTTCATATCCAAACTGATAAATTTCCAGCCTTGCCTGAAAATCCTTATGAACGTTTTCTCGACTTTTATCAGACTTGCCATTAGACTACATAATCGAGAAAACCAGTAGACGCTCATTGATATCATATTATTAAATTAAACATAAATAATCCCAATATATAAAAGCCATGATTGACCATGATAGACTATTTAAAGAATTACTATCCACCTTTTTCGTTGAGTTTTTAGATTTATTTCTACCGCAAGTAGCCAGCCAAATAGATAGAAATTCTATTCATTTCTTACCCCAGGAAGTTTTTACTGATGTCACTTCTGGAGAGAAGAAAGAAATTGATCTACTAGCTCAAGTGCGTTACCAAGGACAAGAAACTTTTTTTTTAATTCATGTTGAGAATCAATCTTATTCCCAGAAAGCATTTGCCAAGCGGATGTTTAAGTATTTTGCTCGGCTGCACGAAAAATATGATTTACCAATTTATCCAGTGGTGATTTTTTCTTTTGATGAGCCACTACGCCCTGAACCGCAAATTTATCGCGTCACATTTGGTGACTTAAACGTGCTGGAGTTTCAGTTTGCTGCCATTCAATTAAATCGTTTAAGTTGGCGGGATTTTCTGACTCAACCGAATCCAGTAGCCGCAGCATTAATGTCGAAAATGAGTATTCCGCAGTCAGAGCGTCCACAAGTTAAGGCAGAATGTTTACGATTGCTGGCAACGCTAAAATTAGATCCAGCCCGAATGCAATTAATTTCTGGGTTTGTGGATACGTATTTACGACTGGATAATACCGAAAAACAGGTCTTTCAAGCGGCAATCAGTACAATGGGCTTAGATGAACAGGAGGAAATTATGGAGATTGTTACTAGCTGGCAAGAAGAAGGCGCTCAAAAGGCAAAAGAAGAGATTGCACTAAATTTACTACGTGAGGGTATGACAACTGAGGCAATTATACGTGTAACAGGCTTAACTTTAGAGCAAGTGCAACAACTACAAGTACAGCTTCAAAATGAGAATTAATCACACTCTGCTCTAATTCCACTAAGTTTCACTCTAGTCTGTTAAGTTTAAGGGTGAATACTTTGCAGATGTGTATACTTCACTCCAAACAATTAAGTTTTTGTATCTGTTCCCTCAAGCAGCGAACATATTTATTATCTGGAGGCAATTGGCTCAATACTTCCATTGCTGCTTGATAACAACTAAGTGCTTCCGAATGGAGAGATAATTTCTCAAAACAAGTCCCCAACTTCTGTAAAGTTCGAGCCTTGTCAAACTCAACGGCTTTAAAGCAATTGAGCGATAATGAAGTGTCGTAGCAAGCGACCGAGTGCTGGTAGTTAGACAGAGCTTGCGTGTATTGGCAGAGGCTAGTTTGTAAATCAGCTAAGGATGTTAATCCCCCAGCTTTGAGTGCATGATTGCAAGAATCATCAGGTGCTAGTTTGAGCGCAGTGTCATAAATTGAAATCGCTTGTTGATAGGAATCAAATGCTTGTGCATACTGTTTTTGGACTGACTGTAGTTCGCCTAATTTTTCTGTCAGCATTCCTACATAACTAATGGCATCCGCATCATTGCGAGTTTGAGAAAATGCACTTTTATAGGCAGCGATCGCTTGCTTTAGGCTTTCAATTGCAACTTGATATTGCTGCTGCTCTAAATAGATTTCGGAAAGCTTTTCATGAGCCATAGCCTTGCGCTTGAGAATTTTTAAATCATGCACGGCAAAGCTCAGTGCGGCATCACACAGTTCAATTGCTTGAAGATAAGTTTGGATTGATTCACGCTGCTCCATTTTGCCCTCCTCAAACTGTTGTGATGCCACAGCATAGCTTGGTGAAGATAGCATCATAACATTTTTGATAGTACTAAAGTACTAAAGTTTCTGGTTTTAGCCAAAATACTCCGAAAAACTTATTTTTCAAGCAATTTGTTTGGTTTTACTGACTACTTAATCAGGTAACAACTTAGCATCCCAAATGTACAGTCCTTTTTCCTCTGGCACTCTGGAGAATCGTCCTGTGCGAAAACCCCGTGACAATTCATTGAGTACGGCTGGTTTTACTTGTTTGACTTGCTCAAGGGAGAGTTTACCGTACAGTCGCTCAATCACTTCACC
>NZ_JACJRV010000018.1 GCF_014697475.1 Nostoc sp. FACHB-152 | reverse complement strand
AACCGCGTCCACCGCGTTATACCAAAGGCATTTTAGCTAAATATGCGAAGTTGGTTTCTTCTAGTAGCCTCGGTGCTGTGACTGATTTGGATTTGTTTGATTTATAGCGAGTCAAGTAGAGTGTCATTTTTCTTTGCACGGCAGTCGCTTTATGCCGGTAAACCCGTCTACCGCGCTGCCTCCCCAACGCACTGCCTTGTCTTTGCGCCTACTCTTCTCCTGACGGAGACGCTGCGCGAACGAGAACGACTTCGTCGAATGCGTGAGACAAAAAAATTTATGCAAGATACTCCATGAATAGAATTCACAACGAGGGTATGAAAATCTCTTCCCTTTACACCCTTGCACCCTCATACCCCTACACCCATTTTTAAGGTAGGTCTATTGTTGAGATTGATTTTGCTCACTCACACCCCACACCCCTAAACCCTTGATTTTTCGTCTCACCGCAGAAGTCCTGTTGAAGTTGGTTCATACTGCTCTAAAAGTTTGCCAAAGTTATCGATTGTATTTGCAATTAACTCGTTTGTAATTACTACCTCTGGGATTTGAATTTCTTCTAGCGATGGTTCTAGTTCATGAATCTCGTATCCCACAGCATTGAGTATTTCGCGTTCTAGATACATAATTATCTCCAGTTAAAAACAGTAATGAATATTTCACTGTTGAAGCTGAATCTGGTTTGTATTTGTCTGGGCTGGCAGTCATATAACAAGAATAAACACACAGCCACATGGCATAGTCATGACTAATACAGAAATTTATAATGATTACTTTGCTATAAGACTAGTATTTGATTTTTGAAAAAAATCAGTACATTATTACCTGCCTTAGATGCTGTTGTCTATTGCCTGACTACACAAGTATGTTCAGTAATCAAACCGGATTCTTATATGTATATCTAGTGGTGCGCCAATTTCCTTGGCGGGGTAAAGATTAACGGGAAAAAGTGAAAGCAGAAAGGAAGAATTCCCTGCTGTCACCTTTCCCCTACTTGCTTCAATAGATACTACCAATAAAGCTTGTCAAGTATTATACAAGTTACAAAAATTTTCAGTCTAGTTTATCCCTAATTCTCTAGCCATGATTGTTGCTAGTAAAGGAATTAGGGTGAAGCCAGCCAGTTCAATTTTAATCAACCAGCTTAAACGCTTCAGTTTGGCTAATTCCAGTGTTGGCACTTGTCCTTGTTGCAAATCTCTGACCCAACCAATAAAACAAACAGTAGGATAGAGAGATAGCAAACCTACTACCAGAAAAACTGCTACCTTGGTGTAGAAAAAGGGGTTGCTTAAATAGTAGTCTGAACCTTTACCAAAGTAGATAACACGCAAGATACCTGTAACTAAAACAATAGTGGCTGATATACCATACAAGGCATCAAAGATGACAATTTTTACAGCCGCTTTCAAATTTAACTCTTGTTTTAAATGGAATGCTTCTAACAGTAGAGTGCCAAAACATAACATGAAGCTTAAATAATGTAAATACGCAACTATGGCACTTACCCACATATTAGTTTTTGCTAGTATAGTGTTTTGATGTTGATTTTGAGGCGAAGAATATCACCATCAAGCTCAAAATAGCACTAAGCAATTTGTCAAAAAGTGACCAATAAATCAGATTTCTCTTGACCTAGCACACAAGATTATGAAGGGGGTTGCAGCTGCATTCTCCTATGATTTCATGTGGTATTCATTTGAAATTTGGTAGTTGTAGATGAATTTAGGAATAATCGAGCCTTACAATAGCGGGTTTTTAGAAGTAATCCCAGAGGGTGAAAACAGTGACTATTGGCAGATTGCGGCTATACACATCAATGGACAAGCCTTCTGCCCTACGCCTGTGCTTTATCGCTCAGAAAAAGTGGCATTGGCAAAAGCGGCAAAAATTTATGATTGGATAGATACTCATGAGCCAGAAATAAATAATGGCGTTTGCTACTGCTCCCAATTGAAGATTATTTTATGGCAGCAAACAAAAGTAGCTTAAATATAAGCAGTAGCGACAGCATCGGCTATTTAGTCTGGGGTAAGAAGAAAGCGCGATCGCGCAACACATCCAACTTTTTATCCTCAATGCTGATTTGCACTGCTTGGAGATAAGTTTGCCAATAATCTCTGCGTTGGCTTGAGTCAGGAAGCATAAAGGTCATATAATAGATTTATTACCCGGCAATCTAGTCTTTTTTAGGCACTTAGTTGTAAATCTCTAATTTCGTTTGAACTCCATTTAGGCGAAGTAGTTAACAACATTTGCGAATTGAAAAATTGAGTGTGATTTTTACAAACACACTATAGCTATTAAAATTTTTCATAACAAATAAGTGTAAACATATATTTCTTCTTTATTAAACTAAATATAATTCAAGAGTTCTTATTAATGCTGTAATCCAAGCTAAGTAAGAATTCAATAATCCTTAATTTGGATGTTTATATTTTTTTTAGTTTCACTACTATCATAAATTGAGTGTCCCTGTTAAGATACACGTAAATGCTGTTCTGATAATTTTTGTTCTGTAAATTTGTAGTTTTGTACAAATAAAATACGGCTGATGTGAGATGGAGACTGAAATAAGACAGTCTCGTTTATAAGGCTAGAGTTTATGATTAAAGCTAAGGCTGAAAGCTTTGATATTGCTTGAAAATTTTTAATTCCCATTCAGTCTGCGGGGAGCAGGGGACAGGGTTTTGTCGATTTCTGCACAGATGCATCGAATCAAAACTGATCAGCCAAACATGATATAAGTTCTATTTTTATTCCATTCTGCTCCTTAAGGTAAGTGCCATTCTTTTGGGGAGCTTTGCTTGATAGCGAAGACATAGACATTCTAAATTCCGCAAACTTCTCAGGGAGGTTGGCTTACTAAGCGATAACGCTTTGTTATAACGCTCAAGCCCCAAAATGCTGAACAACTTGGAGGATGACAATGAAGTCCAACATCATGAAAAGTGCAGCACTCGCCGTTTGTCTGGGGAGTCTATCTTGGGCTGGACTAGCCCGTGCTGACGGCTGGCCCATCAGCATTGCCGGAACCTGGTCTATTGTTGCTAATCAATCTCCTGGAGTATTGGTTATTAACCAACCCAGCAGCAGTCTGAATTGTAGACCAATCACCGGCACAATTTATGGAACAGATCAAATTCAAGGATTTTACTGTCCTTTTAGTGGTCGCATTTCATTTGCACGTCTTCGCAATGGCGTTGCGATTCAAAATTATCAGGGGAATCTTTCTGTAGTCCAATCTGGTTCACCCCTGCGGCTAGGAGGAAGTTTCTCAGTAATCAATTCTACTGGTGGTAGCCCCGGAGAATACAACTTCTCAGGTACTAAATAATTAGTTGCTGGTGCGATCGCCTTTGGGGTAATACCATTGCGATTCGCATTTGTAGATGATTAATACATTAAATAATTGGACATTTTTAAGTACTTTTAAAATTTTAAAAAGGATGAAAGATAATGAAAATTTTAGTTGGATTAGCCAGCTCTGTGGTTTTAAGTTTGTGGTCATTGTCTGCACTAGCAACCCCAATTTACACAATCCAATCGAATGGGGATATGCTTTTTTACAAACATACTGGTAGTGATGACGGCTCACCTACTTGGCCTATTCAAGGAGTAAAAATAGGTAACGGTTGGAACTTTAAACAAGTGTTTGCTGGTGATCATGGTGCCATCTACGCCATCAAATCGAATGGAGATATGCTGTTTTACAAGCATACGGGGATTGATGACGGTTCAGCTACCTGGCCCATTCAAGGCGTAAAAATCGGTAACGGTTGGAATTTTCAACAAGTATTTGCTGGTGACGAATAATTTATAAAATACAAGGGTGCGTTGCCCTACGCGACAACACACCCTACAAGCTAATAATTATGCATTTTTGTGAGAGCAGTATTTATTATCTACTTACCAAAAGCATCTTTAACGCTATCAACGGCGCGTTCAACAACATTTTTGGTATTGTCTACTGCTTTTTGAGTGCGAGCCGCATCTTCTTCTGCTCTTTTGTGAATTAGAGCCGCATCATCTTTTGCTCTGCGTTCTAGGATATTATCACCATCGGTTGCCCGATCCACTTTAGAGGAATTGCTTCTGGCAGCTTCTTCAACTTTATCTGCTGTATCTCGAATGAAATTCTTGGCGCGTCCAGCATCTTCACGGGTTTTGCCTTTAACTTGATCGCCTGCATCAGCAGTTGCAATTAAGTTTACACTAGGAGCAGCAATTGCTGTGGTGTTAGAGAAAAATGCACCTTGCCAAACAAAAGCGATCGCAGACACACAAAATACAGTTGTAGCTATCCAACGTCCTATAACAGAAAGCTGTTTTGTAACATAATTTAGTTTCATAGAATAACATCTCCATGAGCTTTAGCATTCTAATTTTTACTTGATTTGATAGAGCAGCTAATCGTTCCGTAGACGGAGGTTTTCTCGTCATAAGTTATTAGCTGAATTCACTCTTTTAATAGATTGCTAAATTAATGTCATGTAATTTACTCTTTCATTAGACATACTTCATTGCCTGACTAACCTGTAAAGTAAATTAAGAAGCTATTAAGCATTAGGAAATTTTATGTACGTTCTCATTGGTGGAGCAGGCTTAGTAGGACTGAGTTTGGCTCAAAAATTGGTAGAACTAGGGCATACGGTTGCCGTTATTGATGTTAATCCTACCGCTTGCCGTTATGCACGTGAACAAGTGGGAGCAATGGCTTTTGAAGGCAGTGCTGTGAGTACAGAAACTTTGTTAGAAGCAGGAATTCGCAAAGCCGATGCTTTAGCAGCTGTTCTCAGAAGTGACGCTTTAAATTTAGCAATGGTAACACTTGCTAAACATTACGGTGTTTCTCATATTGTGTCTCGAATGCGCCATTCTGATTTTGCTGAACCACTACGTTTAGCGGGAGCTAACCATGTTATTAGTACCGTTGAACTAGCAGTTTCCACAATGGTAAATTCTATTGAATATCCGCAAGTAGAATCGATGATGCATTTTGAGCAGGGACAGATTGAAGTTTTAAAACTTTCGATCGCTAAAAATTGCTATGTGGTTGGGCGTAGTCTTGCAGAAATTGCTCAAGATGCTCGATTTCCTACTGGTTCACTAATTATTGGCTATCAGCCTCATCCCCACGAAGATTTAATGATTCCTAACGGGAGTACAGTTTTAGAACCTGATTCAACTGTGTTGGTTGCAACTAAACCAGGATCTTTACATCAAGTCATTGATTTTATCGAGGGCTGCAAATAATTTTAATGAAATTATATCGACGTTTTTACTTAGTAATTATTGTGATTTTGCTTGTGTCTTGCCAATCACTAAAAAGTTCGCCACAGCCAAAATTAAATACTAATGAAGCAAAATCATCAGCAAAGGTGGTAACTCTTGATAAAAATTTCAAGATAGTAAAGGGACAAACTATTTATGTTCCTGTCTATTCGGAAATATATCATCACAATCGGCAAGAAATTTTCTACTTAGCTGCTACTCTCAGTATTCGCAACACAGATTTAAATAGCCCAATCATCATTACTTCTGTGCGCTACTATGACACAAATGGCAAATTAGTTAAGCAGTATTTAGAAAATCCTACTCAACTTGATGCTTTAGCTTCTACTGATTTTTTTGTTACTAGAGATGACACTAGTGGAGGCGTAGGTGCAAACTTTATTGTCGAGTGGGTAGCAGCGCAAGAAATTTCCGAGCCGATAGTCGAAGCAGTGATGATTGGTACTGATTTTCAACAAGGAATTTCTTTTATCAGTCCGGGTAGAGTTATTAAAGATGAAGGCAGGAGGCAGGCAATAGGCAATAGGCAATAGATTTATTTGGATTTACTACATGGTTGCTATATAGACCGGAGAAACTATTAATCATCGTCTAGTTGTAGCAGCAATTCATCAATGTTTTGGATGCGCGATCGCACAATTTCTTCCGAAAGAATTCGCTTACGCAAGGCCTCTGTCAGCGCGCCTTTTTCTGCTAATAATAACCGCCGCCGAATCGCATCAAGTTTACTCAACGCCTCACTACCTTCAAACTCACCTGCGCGGCGATTATAAAACTCACGTAATGTTTTTTCAGCACCAGCTATTTGTACTTGATAAGCTGAACGCATTTCTTCATACACAGCTTTTGGCAAAACCCCAGTTTTTAATAAACTATCTAATTCATCTTGTGCGGCTTTTGCGGTAATTAATTGCGCTTGCAATTGTTCAACTTGTTGATGTGTCTCAGAAAATTTAGATAATTTTAAACGTTTTACCATCCAAGGCAAACTTAATCCCTGCACCACCAAAGAAACTAAAACACTGCCAAAAACTATTGCAATCAAAACATCTCTTCCTGGTAATGTAGCAGGTAAGCTTAATGCTAGAGCCATTGAAAGTGAACCTTTGATGTTGCCTAAAAACAGCAAATGTTGCCAACGTAGGGGAATTGGGCGGTCAAATAAACTAACTCCTGCGAGTAATGGATATACTGTCAGAATCCGTCCGATTTGATAGGCTAAAACTGCAATTAAAATGGCAGGTAAAGCTTTCCAGAGCGTTACTAAGTTTATTTCTACACCAATCAACAGAAAAATAAAAGTATTAGCTGTAAAACTTGCATATTCCCAAAAACTTAACAACGTGATGCGATTAGAAGCGGAAGTATTACGCGAAAGACCAACATTACCAAAAAGTAATCCAGCGATAACTACAGCTACAGCACCAGATACACCTAAAAATTGTCCAACTTGAAAAGTTCCTAACGCAACGGCAACTGTCAGTAATAATCTACTGAGGGGATCATCTAAACGAGTAAATATAGGTATGCTTAAATATCCCAACACTAGCCCAACAACACAGCCACCTATAGCAATAAATAATAGTTGTTGAATTCCCTCTACTACTGTCAGCGAACCTGTTGAATAAATTTGCGAAATCAGGTTAAAAGAAACTAAAGCAGCTGCATCATTAAATAGAGTTTCTCCTTCCACAATAGTAGAAAGTCGGGAAGGTACAGGTATATCTTTAAAAACAGCAATCATCGAAACTGTATCTGTATTTGCCAGAATTACGCCGATAAATAAAGCAGGTATCCAAGCTAATCCCAGCGAAAATTTCAACAGCACAGCAATAATCGCACTAGAACATATTGCCCCAGGCCCAGCTAAGAAAGCAATTGGTTTAAATGTGCTGCGTAGGCGGCTAATATCTGTATTAATACCTGCATCAAATATTAAAATTGGCAGGAAAAGATTCAAAACTAAAGAAGGATCTAAACCAATACGCCGAGACAGTAACTCAGTGATTGGCAAACCTGCTAATACTAAACCCGTCACGTAGGGAATACGCAGCCGTCGTGTTATAAGAGCAACACCTGTGGCTAGAAGCAGGAGAATAATTGAAATGTTGACTAAAGAAGCAACATCCATTTTATTTTAAGAAATTTATTTTGACTGCTTTGATAAACAGTGCCAAAAAGTAGTAACAATGTCAAACAATTTTTATCCTGTTGCTTAAGAATAGCGATGAATGTGAAAAACAATAGATATTAAGCAAATCAGTACATTAGCCACAGGAATAAAAAAATTAAATAAAAATATCTATTAGAAATACAATCCAATAATACAAAACTTTAAAATCAAAATAAAAGTAATGAAATAAATAAGAAGAAAATGAACTTACATTAAATTGCATTTTTAAGTTAAATTATCAATCATCTTAAAAATTTGATGAAACTCATGAAGTAATTTATTAGCTTTTTCTATATCAACTCCTATTCTTACTGAAAATTCCGATTCATCTAAATTGTTACATATTTCATTTAAAGCATTATTTAAAATTAATAATTCATCTTGAGTAAATTTAGTATAAACATATTCATTTTCAAATCTATCAATATCCATAATTTCAAAAAATAGAAATTTTATGTCTCGTTTAGATTAGCTAGAAAAAATTAATACTTAATGTTAGCTTAAACATTAAATAACAAGGGATTCAATAAAAACAAAGGTAAATTTTTAATAAATCCCTAATTTTATTTGATAAAAACATTAATCTATCCCTTAGTTTAGCTGTTTTTAGTATTAATTTATCATCCTAAGTGTGGGATAGCTATTTTTATTGAATACCAGTGTAATAAGCAAAACCTCGTGTTGGCTTAAATGCTGTACTTGAACCTAATCTATCTACTGGTTGAATAATAGCAACCGCTTGGTATCTTTGAGACCAAAAAGCAACACGTCCAGACCTAACTTTTTTCCTTTGGGAATAATTTCTCATAATGTTTAAAACAATTACTTTAAACTGAGATCTACTAATGTTATTGCCAAACTCACTCCCATGATTATTATAAGCATGATTAACAATATTGTTAGCTGTAACCTCGTAAATTTTATCTACTTCATAAACTAATCTACCATTAATATTTGTGATTTCTTTCAGTTTAATACTACTACGTCTATAAAAAACTGAACTGTTGTTTGTCCTACAAGAAGCACTTAATGTTCCATTAAATATTGTTATGCCAATACATGACTGGTAAAAATCACTTGTATTTATAATAGGTGTTTGTACTAAGTAACCATTAATATTCTCAATACCTCTTAATTGAATAGATGATGTACTACCTACGGTACCAGTTGCATTAAGACATAATGCTTCTAAACGATTACCTTGTACTATTTTTTCATTTCTACAACTAAGAGAATAACTAGCATCATTCAACCGTAGACTAGAAGTTTGAGCATTAAGTGGAGAAATAAGTGAGGTTAATAATCCTATTGCAAATAAAAATATTAATCTATTGTTTTTATTTTTTAAAAATAGAAAATTCATTGGTGGTTACTCCCTAAAATCAATTACTATTTAGTTTACTTAGAACTGCATTTTTACTGGAAAACTTTTGAAATTCAGACTATCATATTTCATACTTATAGAAAGGAAAAAATGTAAAATCTCTCTCTTTAGACAGATAAGGGAACCTCCCAATTTCAGGAAACCGAAAAATTTTTTGATGCCTGCGGCGGGTGTAGTTATCGCCCTGAAATATCGGCTTCAGTAGATTTTTGCTGAAAAAATGTACTGTTTAAATGAAAATCCAAGGCAAGCTTAAACCTTGCGCTAATAGTTATAAATACAAAAAGCGTCGGCAGTCTAATTAAGTTTTGAATCTATGTAATATGCAATGCCTAAGACAAGCCGATGCAGCGTCTACGCACTTATTTCATTAAAATCAATCACAGATAGACGCTAATAAATATAAATTTTGTGCGCGTCTACCTTTATTGACAATTGCAGCAGTTTGTTAGTAATAAAAAGCAAGATTTAAAATCGGATATCAAAAGTCGCTAATTTCTGTTATCAGCCTCTTTCAACACGGCATTAAATTATCTAACCTACCAAATACTGCCATATCTTCTGCGTCTAATTCTACAGGTGTGCCACTGCGAATCAACTCAGAAAAATCCTCATTGGGAACCATAATAGTCAATGTATACAAGCGACTAGAACCTGTATTTTTAATCAAATGTGTGCCTGTGGGCGGTACTAATAAACTATCTCCGGCTTTAATTGGCACTTTCTTACCATCACAAATAGCAACTCCTTCGCCTTTAAGGATAAAAAACAATTCAACTGCCCATTGATGGCGATTAGGTGGTGTTTGTCCACCGACATCAAATATTTCTACGCAACAAGTCAAAGAAGTGTTGGCGTTGGTTGAATCAAAGATAATTGCTAACCGATTGGTATCGTGGGGACTGATGCGGTATGCTTGATAATCTTTGGGAGATTTAATAACAGGAATTACGCAACGAGTAGAGTGCATTTTATTGATCCCCTCCTGTTGATTCTGGGTGATTCAAAGCTGTGAAAATGGATTGAGAGTCGGTGACAAAACCAAAGCATTGTTTGACGTTATATAAAGTTGCTTGCCAACAATAATCGGGTGAAGTTGTTGCAGTACAGTCTTTAATTAAAATACAGTCATATCCTAAAAAATTGGCATCACACAGTGTAGTTAACACACATTGATCAGCATTCACACCAGCAAAAAATATTGTAGTCACTCCCAAATTACGCAGGATACTATCTAAGGGCGTGTCCCAAAAGCCACTCATGCGGTACTTGTCCACAAGGATATCTTCGGGTGACTGTGGTAGTTCATCAACTACGGCAGCTGCCCAACTACCTGCCATTAAAACTTTAGCACCGTTTTTAGGTAAGGGGTCGCCCAAGCCAACACCATCACCTGTGGGGTTGTAGACGTGACGCGAAGCTGCACTGATATTGAGTAAGTCGGGACGATTACCCCAATTTATCCAAATTACAGGCACGTTAACATGACGCAGTTTCGGCAATAAATTATTTAACGGTTCAATGGGTTTACGTGCGGGGGTGACATCCACGCCAATATGCGCCAACCAGCCATCCGGATGGCAAAAGTCGTTTTGCATATCAATGACGAGAATAGCGGCTTTTGCCAAGTCAAGGCGCAGGGTTTTAGTTTCTGTTGATAAGATAACGGGTTGTGGGGTTTTAGGAGGACGAGTAATATCTGCGATCGCATGATCTACCATCCAAGCATTTGGCGCAATACCCAAAGTCCGAAGAGGCTGATTCATAAATTGCAATACCCAACACCTTTTTTTATTTTGTAACTTGAAATGTAGTAGAGCGTTCAATTACTTAATCAAGGTTTAACTCGTGAACTTTACGATCAAAAATGTTTTAATTGCCACCGATGATGCTTATACCACCACAGATGTGCAGGTTGTAGCGGGGAAAATCTCTGCTATTGCACCTAATCTGGATGTTGTGGGGACAGTAATTAACGGCGAACACAAACTGCTACTACCCGGTTTTGTTAACGCCCATACCCATTCGTCGGAAATGTGGCAACGGGGAATTATGTCGGTTTTGCCTTTAGAATTATGGCTGGCGGAACTGTATGATTTTGCCCCCCTCGACACCGAAAAAGTTTACCTCAGCGCCTTAGGAACGGCTGTAGAAACTTTACTTTCCGGCGGTACGAGTGTAGTAGATCATTTGGTGTTAATCCCCGGACAAGAGTTAGAAACTATTGCTACCGCCGTTCGCGCTTACCGAGAAATCGGGATTAGGGCTTTTATTGCGCCTCTGATTCAAGATGAATCTCTCACCGCCGGTATTCCCTCTGGGGAAACAGAACGCAACCACGAACCTTATTTTCGCTCGACGGCGGACACCCTAGCAATTATTGAAGAAGCCGTGAGACAATTTCATCGCCCAGAGGAGGGGGTGAATATTTTAGTTGCACCGACAGGAATTCAGTTGTGTAGCGATGCTTTATTTACTGGTTGCATTGAGATGAGCGATCGCTATAATTTATGTCGTCACTCGCATTTACTCGAAACCAAAGCCCAAGAAAAACTTGCCTATGAAAAGTACGGTTGTAGTGCTGTTGAACATCTTAAACGCATTGGCTATTTAGGCGATCGCACTACCCTTGCCCATTGTGTTTGGTTAAATGATATTGATATTGAAATTCTCGCTGCAACGCAATCTACAGTTGTTCACAACCCTTTAAGTAACTTGCGTTTAGGTAGCGGCATTGCCCCAATTTTAAAATATCGTCAAGCTGGAGTAAATGTAACTTTTGGTTGTGATGGTGCTTCGAGTAATGATTCTCAAGATTTGCTCGAAGCTATCAAAATTGGTTCGATTATCCATAACACCACAGAACGAGATTATCAATATTGGATTACACCCCGACAAGCTATAGAAATGGCAGCCTTTGGTGGTGCTAAAGGATTAAATATTGCAGATAAAATTGGTTCTTTAGATGTTGGAAAACAAGCCGATTTTGTACTTTATGACCTAACAAATTTATCATTACTGCCTCGTACAGATCCTATCGGTTTATTAGTTTTAGGACGACCAACCAATACTGTTGATAGTGCATGGGTGAATGGTAAACAAGTAGTAGCTGCTGGTCAAGTTACTACAATTAATGTAGATGAATTGCGACAAGAATTATTTAAGCGTAGTCAGTGGGATACTCAGCGTAAGTCACAAACTGTCGCGGAAATTGAAGTTCATTATCGTGCTGTGATGGGTTTGTAAAACACAAAAAACACGGTTTAATTTCCTAATACCGTGTTTTTATTTTATTAAATTAAAGTTGAATAATTATGACTGAACAGAAAAATTCTAATCAAACAGAACAGCAAGTACCCGAAAAAAATCATAAACATTTATTAATTGAAATTGTTTCATTCTTGGCACTGGGATATCTAATATTTAGCTTAATTAGCCCAATGTTTTTCAAAGAAGGAAAACAGCCAAGAAAAATAGAAACTCCAGATATTATAGTCATCGCCATTATTTTATTGTTCAACTCTGGGTTGCTAAATAGATTAGAGGATTTTGCTATTTCTAAAGAAGGTGGCGTTACAGCAAAGTTTAAGCAACTCAAGCAAGAGGTTGATGAGCAGAAAAAACAAATCGATGAACTGCAAGCACAACAGCTAGAGCAATTACAAAAACAACAAAAAAATTTAGAAGAAATGCAAGCTTTTATGTATAACTTTCTGCTTGGAGAAAAAGACTACGAAAAGATTGATCAACTAGAGAAGAATTGTCAAGCAAAGACGAGTTATAACTTTTATGTTTCCGAAAGAGTAGGTGATGAGTTAAGACGTTTACGAGATTTAAAATTAATTAAGATGAACTCTGGTTATATCAGTGATGTGGTTCAAGCGAGTGATAATGGTAGACGAGCCATCGATTTAACACAATATCTTCATGTTACTGAGTTGGGTAAGAAGTATTTGATTACCCGTGAAACTTTACACTCTAGCAACCAGCAAGACACGATAAATTCTCAGGTAATTTCTAAAGCTGAGTAGGTCATGCGCTGCGCGCAGGGTGTAGGGGGTAGGGTGTGGGGTGTAGGGAGGGCAGGGCTTGTATCAATCGCGGTTGTTGCGGCTGTCTCTTCCTCCACACCCCGCCGCAACGGGGCTTGGTCATTCATGAGAAAAAGATTTGTAAAAAAGCCATGCAAACTTATTTGCTTACATTAGGATAAATAGCAGCATAAAATCAAACACAAGTTCTGGTAGCAAAGCCTTTAACAGCAAGTGAACTCCACAACAACCGCTACTAGTCAAGACAAAAATCCAGACCTGTTCTTAGTATGTGGACTCAAAAGTTTAGGTCAACATTGTATTGCTGTTTTAAAGCAGTACAATGTTAAAATCATTGCCATAGATAATGTATTGCCTGAATATTGGGAAGTTCCAGAAGTACCAAGCTTATTAGAAAACTTAATTATCGGAGACTGTCGCCAACCCATCATTTTAGAGCAGGCAAGCATACGTCAATGTCGTTCAATTCTGTTGGTAACAAGAAATGAGCGCGTAAATATAGAAACGGCATTGGCTTCTCGACGTATAAATCCTCAAATCCGCATCATTGTACGTTCTGATAAACAAAACTTCACTGAACTTTTAACCAAAAACCTCGGCAATTTTGTAGCTTTTGAACCGACTCATCTTTCTGCTCATGCCTTTGCTTTGGCAGCCTTGGGATCGGAAGCAATTGGATATTTCACTTTAGAGGGGCAACTATTACGAGTCAACGAGCATCGGGTACAACGACATGAAAGCTGGTGTTGTGGCAAGCAATTATATCGTCTCAATTTAACAACTCGCCGCGTCTTGAGCCATACACCTGTTTCATCTCAACCACCAAAACAATTCTATGAGTGGAATCCAGAGACAGTGGTACAAGTGGGGGACACTCTGGTTTATGTTGAGGTAGCACAACAGATGGATTTGTTTGAGCAATATCCTAGTAAATCTCAATCTTTCGGGTGGCAGTGGCAACAGTTGATTCGAGGTATAACAGTAAAAAATCTCCAACAAAAAATCATCAAATTTTGGCAATCTTATTATCAAAGCCAAAATCAAATCCGGCGCATTGCCACAATCTATGCAATCACTGTACTCATCCTATGGCTAATGGGAATAGTATTTTATTGGCTGTATTATCCTGATATCTCAGTTCAAGAAGCTTTTTATGCAACAGCAGTATTGCTTTTGGGAGGATATGGTGATTTATTTGGTGGTGTGAAATTTCCATTATTACCTTCAGAACAGATGCCCTGGTGGTTGCGATTTTTTAGTCTGGGACTGACGTTAATCGGTCAAGCTTTCGTGGGTGTGTTGTATGCTTTATTGACTGATGCTCTGGTTACTTCCAGGTTTGAGTTTTTCAAGAGATCTCCGCCAATACCCCAATGCAACCATGTAGTTTTGATTGGTTTGAATCAGTTAGGGCAGACTATAGCTGAGGTTTTGCAAGAACTGAATCAACCTTTAGTTGGGATTCACACTACTACTCTTGAGCAAAAGACATTACCGCAGATTCCCAAGATTATTGACAATGCTCATGCGGCACTGGCTGAGGCTAATATTTCTCATGCCAAAAGTATTGTTGTGGTCGGTGACGATCACATGGAAAATTTAGAGGTGGGTTTAATGGCTTATGCCATGAACCCTTCTAGTCGTTTGATTATCCGTTCTCAAGATCGCCAATTTAGTGAAGATATCGCGCCACTGTTTCCCTATGCTCAAGTTTTGTGTGGTGCAACATTGTCAGCCGAAGTTTTTGCTTGTGCCGCTTTTGGAGAAAACGTTCTCAGCTTTTTTCACCTCAATGCTGAGATTATCATGGTGACAGAATACAAGATTGAACAGGGTGATACTCTTAACGGATTACTACTATCTCAAATAGCTCTTGGTTATGGTGTTGTGCCGATTCTTTATCAAAAAGCTCGGCAATCTAATTACTCATTATTACCTTGGAATGATCTAAAACTAGATGTAGGCGATCGCTTAATTATTTTAGCCTCCAGCAATGGTTTACAGCGAATAGAATGGGGTGAAATGCTGCCTCGTCTTTGGCAGGTGAAGATTGAAAAAGCTCTAACTATCAATGCTATTGCTGATGGTGCAGAAAAAATCGTCTCTATTACCGGATGTAGTTTTACTCTTGCTAGGCAATGGCTGAATAGTTTGCCGATAGTATTACCAACGCCACTTTATCAACATCAAGCTCAGAGTCTTGTACGTGAGTTAACAAAAGTCCAAGTTTTGGCAAATGCAACTTTAATTAATGCCAGTCAGCCTAATAGTTAATTCACATCTTGCACCAAGCGACTTAAGTTTGATTTTAGGTTAGTCCGCGCAGGCGGACGCGCGTTTGTATAGCCAAACCACTGCGTTGGGCGGGTTTCCCGACTCCCTCATACCATTTCACCAAATAAATGATATAAATAATTTCTCCTCTGCCCCTCTGCTCCCCCTGCTACCCCTCATGATTGGATATTTTATTAGTTGGAAGTCCCTAAGCTCGTTGGCGGAATAAACCTGTCATAGTTACCCCAGTAATCAATAAGCCAACTAAACCTAATCCGTTCAAAATAGGGTAAATTTTTTCTAAATGAATGATTTCTAGTGTATGCAGTCCCAAAATGAATTCACCTAGTTCATCTTGATGTAACCATTCATGGGCTACAGTAAAGCCCAAACCAGTTAATACAGTTAAAAACAAAGGCAAACATAAGATAATTGCTATTTGGCGATGGTATCGCCGAAACATTCGAGTCATAAACAGTTTTTTGACAAAGTAAATTTTAGGGTATCAGTTTTGGAACAATTTTAAACCGAAAGTTTTATTACAATTTCTAAATCTTAACTTGGTATAAAGATTACTTCTCAATTACCATTATATTTTTCCACAATATTTTGACAAGCGATCGCCATCTTTAATTTCATTAATTAACTATCAATAAAAAATCCCCATAAACTACATTTTTATGTATACTTTTTAACCAGGTTAAGCTGCCTGTTTTGGGAAACCACATGGAACGTGCTATTTCTGCCCTGGGGATGTTAGTTTTTATGGGTATATCTTATGCCCTATCTGTTGAACGTCGAGCAATTCGATGGCGAACAGTTGCTTGGGGCTTAGGATTAGAGTTTATTTTTGCGCTGCTAATTTTGAAAACGCCGTGGGGTTTAAATGTTTTCAAATCTTTAGGAGATATTGTCAGCAATTTTTTAGCTTTTTCTGATGTCGGAGCTAAATTTGTTTTTGGCGAAAATTTTAAGGAGCATTTATTTGCCTTTCAAGTCCTGCCAACAATTATCTTTTTCTCTGCATTTATCAGTGTTTTATATTACTACGGAATTTTGCAGCGAGTTATAAATATGTTGGCATGGGTGATGATGAAAACAATGAAAACATCAGGCTCAGAGTCTTTATCTTGTGCAGGTAACATCTTTTTGGGGCCGACAGAAGCGGTACTGATGGTAAAACCTTATGTAGCCAATATGACGCAATCAGAACTTCATGCAGTGATGACAGGAGGTTTTGCAACTATTGCTGGGGGAGTTTTAGGCGCATATCTTTCTTTTGGTATTCCGCCAGAACATTTAATTGCAGCTTTCTTTATGACTGCGCCGACATCGTTAGTAGTATCAAAATTAATGTACCCAGAAACAGACGTTTCTCAGACGGCGGGTAAAGCCAGAATGGATTTAGAAACTGATTATATCAACGTAATTGATGCTGCTACTACGGGAGCCATTGATGGTGTGAAACTAGCAGTTAACGTTGGTGTAATGATTATTGCTTTTTTAGGTTTATTGGCTGCATTAAATGCCTTGCTAGGATGGTTGGGTTCACTGGTGAATTTGCCGCAGTTATCGTTGCAGTTGATATTATCTTTTATCATGGCTCCTGTGGCATGGTTAATGGGTGTACCTTGGAATGATTGCCAACAAGTGGGCGCATTATTAGGGACAAAAACAATTTTGAATGAGTTTATTGCCTTCTTAGATTTAAAGCAATTAATGGAAGGTGGCAAAATTTCCCAACGAGCAGTAATTATTGCCACTTACGCATTATGCAATTTTGCAAATATCGGCTCTATTGGAATTACTATTGGCGGTATGACTGGTATCGCTCCTAACCGCCAACATGATTTAGCTCGCTTGGGTGTCAGAACAATGATAGGTGGTCTACTGGCCAGTTTTATCACTGCTAGTATTGCAGGAATACTAATATAGGAATCCGGTTTGATTGCTGAACATACTTGTGTAGTCAGGCAACAGGCAATAGGCAATAGGCAACAGAAAATAAGGCAGGTAACAATGTACTAATTTTTTCCAAAAATCAAATATTAGTTCTATATAAAAAGGCTGAAGTATAAACACTTTTTACTCTGTTCCCTGCTAAAAATTAAAATTTATACTTTCTTTTCTCAAAATAGGCTAATTTCCAGTTTTGGGGATTTTTTAAATCATTGAAATGCCCTTGGATGATTATCCAAAGAGCAACGCGAGTGTTTAAATATCCTCTAAAGCGAGAATTTTTAGGTTGGGTGTCAAGCCCTGGCGGTGATATATCAGCAATAGGACGAATTGCGCCACAGTAAGTTTTTTGACCTGGCAGTGTTATGGTAAAAAAACCATTATTTTTATAACCCTTAGGAAGGATAAAGTTTCCATAAACATGGTGTTGCCCCCGCCAAGGCTTGACTACTATTTTTACAGGATAAGCGTAATATTTTTCACTGGTCGAGCCAGTACTATATTTCCATTGTTCGCAAGTCGCTACAGGATATCTATCCGATAGCAAAAAGAAGCCTATAAGACCAAGCATAGTGATATTAAATAGTAAGTAAAAAACTTGATATTTCCGCACTTGTCAGATATTTAAACTACTGTTTGCGGTTATATTTTAGCGAATTGAACAAGGGAGCGATCGCATACATAAACTGTACAATAGATGCGATCGTATTAGTGTATAAACGCTATATATCGCGTCTCTACACAGTCTGTATTTGTGCCATATTTTTTGTGAAATGGATAAGAGGCTATTTGACAAATTTTGAAGGGTAAAAGCACATTTATTACTTAAATCTCTCCAGGTTGGAAGAGTGAGCAACTACACCATAGTATATTCTGTTATATTTTTGTTAAAAAATATACAATTATATTCTGCAAAATGTAACCAGAATCTGCTTAAAATTATCAATTTTTAGGACTAAAGTCTTTTTGTTTTTAACTCAGCTTTTCTGCGTCGTTTTTTACTGCTTAGTTTAAACTTGAGTCTAAAAAACTATACATTAAACCACGAAAATTACTATATAAATTCTTGACAAATTACGATGTAGCGATTTTAATGTGTAAGAACTTATGCATTATTTTTCAGTAATATAACTTTGAAGCCACCGTGAATAACCGTAGGAATTTTGCTTACGGCAAACTTGGATTGTTTCTAGCAAAGGGAACTATCCTCCAGATTGCTGTAGTATCGATATTAACCAGCAATCCTTGCTTGGCGCAAATTATACCTGACACTACATTAGGAAATGAAAGTTCCCACTTGATAAATGGTACAAGTAATGGGACTGACTTAATTGAAGGTGGTGCCAGAAGAGGAAGCAACCTCTACCATAGTTTTGCAGAATTTAATGTCAACAATGGGCAGAGAGTATATTTTGCTAACCCTACAGGCGTTGCTAATATTTTGAGTCGAGTTACTGGCAATAACCCTTCTAATATTTTGGGGACTTTGGGCGTAAATGGTGCAGCTAATTTATTTTTGCTCAATCCCAAGGGCATTATTTTTGGGCCAAATGCCCAGTTAGATATTCAAGGTTCATTCCTGGCTACCACAGCTAACAGTTTTAAGTTTCTGGATGGTAGTCAATTTAGTGCTACTGATACCCAAGCACCGTCATTATTAACAATGAGTGTACCTGTGGGTGTGCAGTTTGGTTCACAGCCAACCGCAAGTATTACCAATCAAGGGAATTTGGTAGCGGGAAAAGATTTGACACTGAATGCCGGAAATTTGGATTTAGAAGGAACGCTGCAAGCTGGTGGGGATTTAACATTACAAGCGCAGAACGATTTAAAAGTTAGAGATAGCGAAAGTAATCCTTTTATTGCGGCGGCGGGTGGGAATATGCTGGCGCAAGGTAATCAGAAAGTAGATATTTATGCCTTAAATCACCCAGATAGTGGCTTTTACTCTGGTGGCAATATGGTGTTGCAATCGGAAAATACCATTGGCGGCGATGCACATTTTTGGGCTGGAGGTAGTTTTAGGATAGAAAAATTAAACGGCGATTTAGGTAATCTGTTTAGTCCTGATGATCCTGTAATTCGCGCTACTGGAGATGTGAGTTTTAGTAGCTACACAGGTGCATCTTTGCACATTCTGGCGGGTGGGAGTGTCAATATTGCTAGTGACGTGACAATCAATAATGTAGACAGCACAGGCAATTCTCTTCAAGAAACCGTCACGCTATCGGATGGAACAACACTAGAAATTGATGGTAGTAAAACACCAACGTTAGATATTAGAGCAGGGGTAGATTCCAATTATATTGGCACTCCAAACTTTACACCCAATCTGCCTATTGCATTCTTGCAAAATCCAACGACAATCAATCCTCCAACAAATGCCAATATCAATATCTACGGGAATATTAAAAATGAAGGAGGCTTAATATTTTTAACGAATCAATATCAACCTAATTCTCAGTTGCCAGGAAATATCACAACCAACCAAATATATTCTGGAAGAAGCCAATCTTCAGCAACACAGAATGGGGGGAATATTGTTATTCAATCCAAAGGTCATATCACAACCGATCAAATATCTTCTGGTATAGATAATAATTACGATGACACAGGGAATGCAGGTAATATTATTATTCAAAGTAGTGGCAATATCACAATCGGCTCAGAAAACCTAAATAATAAAGCTAATGCCGGAGCTATTAATGCTTCCGTAATCACACGCAATTCAGAATATTATGGTGAAGAATATAACTCTGGAAACTCTGGGAAAATTCAAATTACCAGCAGCAACGGTGATATCACTGTCGAAGGAGGCATATTTACGAACTCAACTGCCTCTGGCGCAAAGAGCCATGCGGGTGATACTGGGGATATTACGTTACAGGCACTTCAAGGTACAGTTACAGTTACTGCTAACCAAGCTGGCGCGATTGTGACGCGAACTAAAAATGATACCAACCCTCCTAGCGGTAGCACTGGCAAAGCAGGAAATATTACAATTGATGCCCGAACTATTACAATTAATGGTAGAGAAAAAAATAAAGATGACCTTGATGTCACAAGCGAATCTGCCATAACAGGAAATTCAGGAAACATTACTTTTACAAGTCAAAAACCACTCGAATTAGATAAAGTCACCATTGGCACGGATGCTCGTAATGGTAATGGTGGCGATATTGAGATCAACGCTCCTTCTTTAACTTTAACAAATAGCCAAATTACTACAACAACAAAAAAGAATGGCACAGGTAATGCAGGCAATATCAAGATAATTACACAAGGTTCGGTGCTGCTTAAGCAATCTGAAATAAATACTAATAATGAGGGTTCAGGATATGCAGGAAATATAACAATTAATGCTAGTGACGAAGTATCTGTTCTCAACGGCAGCAAGATATCTAGTCAGGGAAATCTTGGCAATATTGATATTACCACAGGCAGTTTGTCTCTGAATCAGAAGTCGGGAATCAATACTAATAATACTAATAATTCAGGATATGCAGGAAATATAAACATTAATGCTAGGGACGAAGTATCTCTTCTCGACGGCAGCAAGATATTTAGTCAGGGAAATCTTGGCTATGTTGATATCACTACAGGCAGCTTGTCTCTGAATCAGACTTCGGAAATAAATACTGATAGTAATGGTTCAGAATATGCAGGATATATAAAAATTAATGCTAGTGACGAAGTATCTGTTCTTAACGGCAGCAAGATATCTAGTCAGGGAAATAATGGCTATATTGACATCTTCACACGCAGCTTGTCTCTGACTAATGGCGCTCAGATTAACTCTAGTCTGACTGGCGTAGGAGACAAAGTTGGCTATATTTCTATTCAGGCAAAGGATATTGTCTTACTTCAAGGCAATTCCACACTAGAGGATACAGACCCTAATCAGACTGGTATTTTCACTCAAATTAGGCAACAAGGTAAATTGCTTTCCTCCGATGGCAAAGGAAACATTACATTAAACACAGATCAGCTAATAATTAAAGATGGCGCTCGCTTGTCGGCAGATACCGATGGAAAAGGAAAAGGTAATGCAGGCGATATCAAAGTCAATGCACAGCAGATTGACTTAAAGAATCAAGGACGAATTATCAGCGTTGTTAGAGAGAATGCCGAGGGTAATAGCGGTAGTATTGAACTGAAAAGTCGTACTCTTTCTATCACAGATGATGCTCGCATTTCTGTGAGTAATCTAGGCACAGGTAATGCTGGTAATGTCATAATTAATGCTACAAACTCAGTGTTACTGGCAAGAAAAGGGCGGATTTCCAGTAGTGTTAGAAACACAGCAACAGGCAAAGGTGGAAATATTAATATTGACACTAACTTCTTGGCTGCTGACGGAGGAAAAATAGAAGCTCAGAATCAAGGTCAAGGAGATGGTGGCAAAATTGCTATTAAAACACAGAATTTGCTACTCCGTCGCCAAAGCAAAATTACTGCTACCGCAGGTTCGACAACTAAGCCTGGTAATGGCGGTAGTATCACTATTGATGCCAAGGATGGATTTGTTGTAGCAGTGCCATCGGAAGATAGCGATATTATTGCTAATGCCTTTGGGGGTAAGGGTGGCAGCATTAAGATTACTGCTAACAGAATTCTAGGTTTTCAAAACCAGGGAAAGTTGAGTTCAGAACAACTGAGCAATCTTGATAAAAATGGCATCAGCGACATTAGTGCCAGTTCTGATGTGGGTGAAGATGGAGAAGTATCGCTTAATACTCTCAGTATTGATCCTACCCAGGGACTTGTTGCACTGCCGACAAATCTAGTAGACACTTCTAGATTAATTGCCCAAGGCTGCGGTAGCAACAGTAACGTTGCTAAAGGAAAAAGTGAGTTTGTAATTACTGGACGTGGGGGGCTACCTCCCAGCCCTGATGATACTCTCAAGCCTGGGGCAAGTTTACCGGAATGGGTAGTAAATAATACTGCTAACAATAGTAATAATTCTGAAAATATGACTGAGACGAATTTAAAGCAATCATCATCAAATACTGCCGATACTTTAGTCGAAGCAGTGGGTATGGTACGCAGTGCGAATGGAGATATTGTTCTAACTGCTCAACCAACAACGGCTACTGGGTTACAGTCGGGGCTATCTAGTCAAGTTTGTGGTGTTGTACCAGGGAATGTTAAATAATGAACGGCTTGCAGGGTAGGCGATCGCCTCATCCATATCTATACTATTCAACTAAGGTCTATATATTATTCCTGCTAACAGGGTTAATTCTTGGCATTTATTCACAACCCTTGGCGGCGCAAGAGGTTCCCATTGAGGTAAAACCGCCTTCCATACAACCATTACCCCAACCACAACCTCTCCCAGAACTACCGTCTCCAGAACAACTGTTACCCTCTACACCCCAGTCACCAACTCAACCAGATGTTAATCCGCAGACGTTAGCGGAAACGTTGATTGTAGAACGGTTTGAGTTTGTGGGGAACACAGTTTTTAGCAACAAAGAACTGGCGCGTGTGACAGATGCTTATCTCAAACGCCCAATTACCTTTAATGATTTACTCCAACTACGTTCACAACTGACGAAGTTATATATAGATAGAGGCTATGTGACCTCTGGAGTAATTATTCCCCCCCAAACTGTGAAAGGCGGGGTAGTGGTAATGCAGGCGGTAGAAGGAAGTGTAGAAAAGATCAATGTTACAGGTACGCGCCGCCTCACCCCCAACTATATACGCGATCGCCTCGCCATTGCTGCTGGTAAACCACTATCGCGCGATCGCCTATTACAAGGATTGCAACTATTACAACTAGATCCTTTAATTAAAAGCATATCTACAGATTTACAAGCCGGCATTCGTCCGGGGACGAATATATTAGAAGTTAAAGTTACTGAAGCCAATACTTTCAACACTCAAATAGTCTTAGATAACCAACGCAGTCCGAGTGTGGGCAGTTTTCGCCGCCGCATCAATCTTAACGAAGCCAATTTGTTAGGACTAGGAGATGGTTTAAGTGTTGGTTACACCAATACTGATGGTAGTAATGGCTTTGATGTGAGCTATAGCCTACCAGTCAATCCCCGCAACGGTAAGCTGATTTTTAGCTATGGCAATACTAATAGTAATGTTATAGAGCGTCCTTTTAACTCTTTGGATATCAATTCCCAGTCCAGATACTACGAGTTAACCTTTCGTCAACCTCTTGTCCAAACTCCCAGCCGAGAGTTCACTTTAGGAATCACCGCCAGCCACCAAGCAAGTCAAACATTTTTAGGTTATGACGACATCGGGGCTTTCCCTTTAGCGGTTGGTGCTGATGACAAAGGAAACACAAGGGTTTCTGCGATCCGATTTTTTCAAGAATGGACTCAACGCAGTAGCCAACAAGTAATAGCAGCGCGATCGCAATTCAGTGTCGGCTTGGGTGTTTTAGGAGCCACAATCAATAAAGATGAACCGGATAGCCGCTTTTTTAGCTGGCGAGGACAAGCCCAATGGTTGCGCCAACTAGCGCCCGATACCTTAGTGCTGCTGCAAGCTGATATGCAATTAGCAGATCGCCAGCTTTTGGGACTAGAACAATTTGGTATCGGTGGACAAACAACTGTGCGCGGATACCGTCAGGATCAAGTGTTAACAGATAATGGCATACAAGCAACCGCAGAAATTCGCTTACCGATTGCGCGAGTTTCTCAAGGAGTATTGCAACTCACGCCTTTTGTCGATATAGGTACAGGCTGGAATAATGGCGGTTCAAATCCTCGGACTAACACTTTAGTTAGTACGGGTATAGGATTGCTTTGGCATCAAGGTGATAATTTGACGGCGCGTTTAGATTGGGGAATTCCACTGACATCAAGAGATTCTAAGGGGGACACATGGCAAGAAAATGGTTTGTATTTCTCTGTTATTTACAAACCTTTTTGAGGTTGCGACATCGTTACCCCCTCTCTCTGGCTGATCAAGAACAGGGTGTAGGGTGTAGGGTGTGGGGTGTGGGGACGACGTTGGAAGAGGATTCTGACCCCAATGGCACTAAGATAACGCCAAACCCATTACCTATAAGGATGAGCGGGTGTCGGGTGTCGGGTGTCGGGTGTAGTGAAGAAAGAAAATATTCATGTTCGTACTCGATATTTGGTTTTCTTAATTTTCCCCCACACCCCGCCCCAACGGGGCTTAGTCAACAAGAGGAAAAGGGGCAGGCAACAGAGAGCAGAGGAGAAGACCAGAGTAAAAGAAGATATTTGAGTTGGGTGAAGACAGGATTTAGCACAACCACCCAACTGTTAGGAATACTAATATTTACCAATACAACTTGCATAGGACAAATTACACCTGATACCACTTTAGGGACTGAAAGCTCGCAAGTAAATTCTCATGTGATGATTAGAGGATTGGAGGGCGATCGCATTGATGGTGGAGCAGTTCGTGGTAGTGCATTGTTCCACAGTTTTTCAGAGTTTAATGTCAACGATGGGCAGCGCGTTTATTTCAGCAATCCGGCTGGGATTACCAATATCTTCACCCGCGTCACTGGTGCGGATATTTCTCGGATCTTCGGCACCTTAGGTGTTGATGGTAGCGCAAATCTATTTCTCCTCAACCCTCAAGGTATCAAGTTTGGGTCAAATGCCCAGTTAGATATTCAAGGTTCGTTTGTGGCAAGTACAGCAAATAGCTTTGTGTTTCCTGATGGTAGCGAGTTTAGTGCCAAAAATCCGAAGGCACCGCCACTACTAACAATGAGTGCCACTCCCGGAGTTCAGTGGGGGGCTTCAGGGGCGGGAGGAACAATTACCAATCAAGGCAATTTGACTGTCGGAGAAGATTTAACGCTGTTGGCGGGGAATCTAGATTTGCAGGGACAGTTGCACGCTCTCAGGGATTTGACATTGTTTGCTGAGGATAATGTGAAGGTACGAGATAGTGTCACAAATCCTTTTATGGCCTCTGCGGGTAGGAATTTCACAGTTCAAGGAAATAGCGGTATTGATATCTTAGCGTTGAACCACCCGACACAAACGCCATTTGTCAGTGGGGGCAATCTCAGTTTTAGCAGTGATGGCAAGATTTCGCTTGATGCTCACTTTAGTAGTGGTGGCAATTTTGCGATTTCTCCGGTGTCAGGGGGACTGGCAAATTTTGTCAGTTTATATGACCCAATTATTAGTGCCAATGGTGATGTGGATGTGGCAGCCTCTTATACAGGAACATCGCTATTAGTGGAAGCAACGGGTAATATTCGCTTTCAGGGTGATATCAACATTACTGGGGCAGATAATAACAGCTTGCCAACAGGGCCAGATACTGAGACTTTAACAAAGAATTCTACATTAATTCTGCGATCTGGACAAAGTACTCTGGCTTATGGGGGTGTTAATTCTGGCAATGTATTTAGTTATAGCAATGGTACTGTGCCAGAGGGAATTACTTTGGATGGAGACGTTGTTTTACAGCCATTTAATGGAACTGGGGGGATAGTTAGCCTGACGGCAGCATCGGGGGATGTAAATACCCAACTCATTAGCACCAATGGGCAAAGGCAAAAAGATGATTTGGATACCCTTAGCGATGACGCGATCGCCATCGGAGGTGCGATTAGTATTGAAGCTACCACGGGTAGTGTTGATACGGGTCATTTGCTCTCATACTCTAAAAATAGCAATCTGGCTAATGGGGGAGCGATCGCCCTGACTGCTGGCGGTAACATCACTACCTACTATATCTTCTCCAACTCCTTTGATGGAAATGGGGGAGCGATCGCCCTGACTGCTGGCGGTCACATCACTACCAACAATATCGACTCCTACTCTTTCTCCTTCGGTTCTGGCAATGGGGGAGAGATCGCCCTGACTGCTGGCGGTCACATCACTACCAACAATATCAACTCCTCCTCCTTAGGTTCTGGCAATGGGGGAGAGATCGCCCTGACTACTGACGGTCACATCATTACCAACAATATCGACTCCCACAGTTTGGGAAATGGGGGAGAGATCGCCCTAACTGCTGGCGGTCACATCACTACCAACAATATCTACTCCTACAGTTTGGGAAATGGGGGAGAGATCGCCCTGACTGCTAGCGGTAACATCACTACCAACAATATCTACTCCGCCTCTTATGTAAATGGGGGAGCGATCACCCTGACTGCTGGCGGTCACATCACTACCAACAATATCGACTCCTACAGTCTGGGAAATGATGGGGGAGTGATCGCCCTAACTGCTGGCGGCAACATTACAGCTAAAGGTGATTTTAACTCATTCTCACACTCGGAATCTGGTAATAGTGGAACTGGGGGAGCGATTTTTCTGAGTGCTAAAAATGGGGATATTGTTGGAAATCGCTTTAAAACTTACATTTATGACTATTCGCAACAAAATTACATAGAAGAACTTCGCAATCCAATGCTTAACTCCTTTTCGGTTTCTCAGCACGGAACCGCAGGAAAGGGTGGGAACGTAACTATACAAGCTAAAAACAATGTCAGCAATCTAGACATATTAACTCTCTCTTCTTCCGCAGAAGCTGGGAAGGTTCAAATAAAAGGTTTTGGGGATTTATCGCTCACTAATACTCAAATTGTGACTAGTGGGCAGTTGTTAGTGAAAATACCTGACCAAAAGCCCATCCCCTTGGAAGTTGGTAAGGTAGGTCAATCAGGAGATGTCACCATCAAAAGCTTTGGAAGTCTCACATTCAAAAATAGCCGCATTGAAAGTGACACCAAAAGCAGTGCCTCTGCCGGGAATGTAATGATAAATAGCCCAGGTCTAGTAACGTTCAATAGTAGTCAAATTACCGCTAACACCAGCACTCAAGGAAATGGGGGTAATATTAACATTACTGCCCATGACTCAATTATTTTGACTGATAATAGCAAGTTATCAGCAGAAACAACCAGTTCCGGGAAAGCAGGCAGTGTGAGTATTATCACTCCCACCTTAAATATCAATAGTGGTACACAAGTTTCGACAAACACCACATCCCAGGAGCAAAATGCAGGTACGGGCGGCAATTTGACTGTCAGTGCTAACACCATCAACTTGGCAGGGATGGAGAACTTGACGACGGGACTGTTTGCACAAACCGCAGGTGCTGGTATAGCGGGGAAACTGACGCTCAATCCCTATAGCGGTCACGACTTGCAAGTACAATTTCAACAACCAGGCGCGGAAATCTCTGCTTCTACCACTAGTAGCGGTATCGGCGGCAACTTAGAACTCAACGCCCCCAACTCAATTACTTTAAGCGGTGATGGACAGCTTACTGTAGAAAGCAAAGGCACAGGCAATGGTGGCAGTATCTCCATTCATACTCGTCAATTAACTATAGAAGATCATGCCAAAATTTCTGCCTCTGGGGAAAATACTGGCAAAGGCGGTAGTATCGACATCCAAGCCGAAAAACTTAAGCTAGATCGAGGGGAAATCATCTCTGAAAGCAAGCAAAGTGAGGCTGGCAATATCAATTTGAAGCTGAACAATTTATTACTGCTGCGTCACAACAGCACTATTTCCACCTCAGCCGGAACTCAACACAGCAAGGGTAATGGCGGCAATATTGAGATTAACGTCAAAGATGGGTTTGTGATTGCAGACCCGTCGGAAAATAGCGACATCATTGCCAATGCTTATGGCGGCAACGGTGGCAAGATTAATATGAGAGCCAACCGCATCTTAGGATTCCAACTTCAAGGACGAGAGGCACTGGACAACATACGTAAAAACCGCAGCAGTGATATCAGTGCCAGTTCTGATGTCGGTACTCAAGGACAAGTCACAGTTGAAAACCTCAACGTTGACCCCAGCCAAGGATTAGTGCAACTATCTACACAATTAATCGATCCTACCAAGTTAATTGCCTCTGGTTGTGGTGGCAACAGTCACACCGCCAAAGGGCAAAGTGAATTTGTGATCACTGGCAGGGGTGGGCTGCCTCCCAGCCCTGATGATACACTCACTGCGGGGACAGCACCAACCACTTGGGTAACAAGTAAAACACCAGCTTTAAGCAATAATGCTCGTAATACACCAGTGGTTAACAGCAATGATGTATCATCCTCTGTGGCTTCCGCCCCCTTAGTAGAAGCTCAAGGTATGATCCGCGATGCCAATGGTGAGATTATTTTCACTGCCCAGCCACCTGTAAATACCCTGCATCAATCTGCTTTACCTGCCCAATTTTGCCACCTGACACAGAAGTAGGGCAGGGGGGCGGGGGAGCGGGGGAGCAGGTAATAAGGTTCGGTTAAGATCCCCCCGCCTGCGGCGACCCCCTTAAAAAGGTGGTAAAAGAGGGTGATTAGCCCCCCTTGTGAAGGCTACGGTGTACACACAAGTCAATTACCCCCCTTAGTCCCCCCTTGGAAAGGGGGGAAACAGGAAAATCAAGTCCCCTCCCCTTTCCAAGGGGAGGGTTAGGGTGGGGTAATTCAACAACAGCTAGAGGAGAAAGAATCTGACCATTAATCGTTGCGCTCAAAATTGGGGAATTCTATTCATATCATTTGCTTCTCAGGAGGAAACATGGCGAAAAAAAGGTTTGTATTTCTTTCTCATTTAGAGACTTTTTTGAGGTGGGGAAGGGGAAAGGTGAATGTACATAGTCAGATTTCGATCGCTAAATTTCCGAGGTTGTTTGAGCAACGCCAGAAATTTAGCTATGTGATTTTGGTCTGTCTAACTGCTTTATTGTGCATATTTGTCTCGCCTGTTATAGCTCGTGATACCACGAATCAAGGGTTTACCGCATCGCCAGTTGCCAATCTCTCTCAGGAAGAAGAAGCTAAAAACCTATATACAGCAGGACGCTTTGCCGAAGCGGTGACTGTGTTACAGCAGGTATTGCAGATTTATCAAGGTAATAATAATACTATTGGACAGGCGGTTGTCTTCAGTAATCTGGCTTTGAACCACCAGCAATTAGGACAGATGCAAGCCGCAACCCAAGCGATTGAAAAAGCGATCGCTATCTTACAAAAGATTCCCAAATCATCACAAAACCTGCCAGTTCGGGCGCAAGTTTGGGATATTAAAGGTAATCTGGAACTAGCACAAGGTAAAGCCGAAGCCGCTTTGTCATCTTGGGAAACAACCGCATCACTCTACCAACAATTAAAAGATCACAATAAAGCTATCCTCGCCCAAATTAACCAAGCACAAGCATTGCAGACTTTAGGACTCTATCGCCGAGAAATTTCTCTACTCCAAAATTTGACAACAGATCTGCAAAAACAACCAGATTCCCTTGTTAAAGCAGCTAGTTTTCGCAATTTGGGTGAAGCACTAGCACTGGCTGGCGATGTCCAACAAGCACAAAAACATTTACAACAAAGTCTAGAGATTGCCCAAAAACTGCGATCGCCAGATACCATTGCTACAGCTTACCTGAGTTTAGGTAATCTCGCTTATATTCCCGGTAGCAGTACAGAACAAAAAAATACTGCTCTGGCTGATTACGAAAAAGCAGCTATTTCTTCAAATACTGCGACTACCAAAATCCCCGCCCAACTTAACCGTTTACGCTTGTTAATTGAGTTGGAAAAATGGTCAGCAGCCCAGGCATTATATCCCGAAATTCAAAGTCAAATTGCTAACTTACCCCTTGGGCGTTCAGCGATCTACGCTCAAGTAAATTTGGCTCAACGCCTTCTAGAAATGAGGCAGAAATTCCCTGAACCCAACCCAGAAACAATTGCTAAAATCCTAGCTGTGGCACGTCAGCAGGCACAACAATTGCAAGATGTCCGCTCAGAGTCTTTTGTATTAGGTAATTTGGGACATCTATATGAATTATCTCAACAATGGTCTATAGCCCAGGATTTGACTAAACAGGCGCTAAATTTGTCAGAGTCAATTCAAGCACCAGATATCGCCTATCGTTGGTATTGGCAACTCGGACGTATTCTTTGCCAAGGTAAACCCCAATGTAATCAGCAGGAAGATCTTACAGAAGCCACTGCTGCCTATCAACAAGCATTTAATACTCTACAAAATATCCGTGGCGATTTGATTGCTACAAATAAAAATGTGCAGTTTTCTTTCCGGGAAACGGTAGAACCTGTATATCGTCGTTTAGTAGATTTACTACTTCAATCATCAGCACCAAGCCAAGAGAATCTGATCCAGGCTCGTAATGTCATTGAAGCACTACAAGTGGCGAAATTACAAAATTATTTACAGCAAGCTTGTGAAGATACAAAATTAGCACTCGACAAGGTGATTGACACTCAAGACCAAACATCAGCTGTTGTCTATGCAATTATTTTGAATGATCGTTTAGAAGTTATCCTGAAGCGACCTAATCAACCGCTTAGTCATTATGCTACCCCACCGCAACAGCACATAGGGGAAGTGGTAAACCAACTATATGAAAATCTGCAAGAAGAGGGAAGTTATGACGAAGTACAACAGGATGGTCAACAAGTCTATAACTGGCTGATTCAACCAATAGAAAAAGAGTTAAAAGATAGCAAAATCAAAAATTTGATTTTTGTCTTGGATGGCCCTTTACGCAAAATTCCGATGGCGAGTCTCTATGATGGCCAGCAGTATCTAGTAGAAAAATATGCTGTCTCCTTAGCTTTGGGGTTACAAGTACGTGAACCAAAGCCGTTACACCGAGAAACTATGAAAGTTCTAGCCGCCAGCTTGACTGAACCGCCAAATATTCCAGAAGTTTCTGGCTTTTCTCGATTAGCAAATGTTTCCGTCGAAGTGAAGGAAATTAAAAAGACAGGATTAGCCGTGAATTGGATTGCTGACCAAGAATTTACCACAAAGAACTTTAATAAAAAACTGAATACTTCTACTTTTGAAGTAGTACATTTAGCCACACATGGTCTATTTGGTGAAAATCGAGAAAACACTTTTGTGGTGACAGCAGATGGAAAGTTGAAGATAGATGATTTTGATAAATTGTTTAGTAACCAAAAACAAAACCACAAGCAGAAAATAGACTTACTCATTCTCAGTGCTTGCCAAACAGCTACAGGTAACGACCAAGAAGTGATGGGTATTGCTGGAACTATTGTTCAAGCTGGGGCTAGTAGTGCGATCGCTAGTTTGTGGGATCTAGATGATGAAGCCAGCGTTCCTTTCATTAAGGAATTGTATGAACATTTAGGTCAACCCAATATTAGCAGAGCCGAAGCCCTGCGTTTAGCACAGCAATCTCTACTTAAAAGTGACAAATATAACCACCCTCGTTATTGGGCGCCTTATGTTTTAGTTGGTAGTTGGCTTTGATACCAGTGTACAGAAATTTTGGATTAACGGCGGTTTTTTTACGTATTATTACTATACTTTGGTAACAAATTTTTATTTACATTGTATCAGGTAGATAGCAGTTATACAGGCGATCGCCATCGGCTAATACCAACTTTAATGTGAAGCAATTATGAAAAAAATTATTAATATTTAAAATGAATGACGTTAAAAATGCCTTTATTTCTTATGGAAGAGCGGATAGTAAAGCCTTTGCGACTAAGCTGCATCAGCGACTGATAGAATCAGGGTTCGACATTTGGTTCGACCAAAATGATATTCCTCTAGGTGTTGACTTTCAAAATCAAATAGATGATGGCATTGAGAAAGCTGACAATTTTCTGTTTATCATTGCGCCCCACTCAATTAACTCCCCCTATTGCGGTAAAGAAATAGAGTTAGCACTCCGCCGTAATAAACGTATTATTCCCTTGCTACACGTAGAACAAATTACTCAAGAAATTTGGCAAGAACGCAATCCTGGAAAGGACGCTAGTGAGTGGGAACCATATAAAGGCAAGGGATTACACTCTAGTTTTCCGAATATGCACCCAGCTATTGGCAAGATTAACTGGGTATACTTCCGTGAAGGTATAGATGACTTTGAGAAATCCTTTGCGGGACTGCTAGAGCTATTTTCCCGCCATCAAGATTATGTGTATCAACACACCTACTTATTAGCCAAAGCCTTGGAGTGGGAGCGACAGCAACAACACTCACAATACCTATTAATTGGTGACGAGCGCTTACAGGCTGAAAACTGGTTAAAAATTCGCTTTAAAAATGAGCAACCACCATGTGAACCAACAGATTTACACTGTGCTTTTATATGTCAAAGTACAAAAAATGCTAACAACCTGATGACTCAAGTGTTCCTCTCTTACTCAGAAAAAGAGAGGGCAGTTATGGAAAAAGTTGCCAATCTCTTGATGCGTGAGAGCTTCACGGTTTGGACAAACAAAACAGATATTCAGTCTGGCACAGATTTTGTCGAGTCAATTTATCGAGGTATTGAAGAAGCAGACAATTTGGTGTTTCTGATGTCACCAGCTTCTTTGCAATCAGAATATTGCCAAATGGAAGTGTCTCATGCTTTCTCTTTGAAAAAACGCATCATTCCTCTGTTAATTGAACAAGTAGACATAGAGCAGATTCCTGTTGAACTACGGACTCTACATTTCATCGACTTAACAGAGCCACAACAGCAACAGGCCAATATTGACAAGCTAATTAATGTGCTGACTCAAGATGCGGCTTACTACGAACAGCATAAAATCTTACTAGTCAAAGCTCTGAAGTGGGAACGACAAAAACACAATTCTAGTATTCTGTTGCGGGGTTATAATCTTCGACAGGCAGAAGCTTGGTTAAAGATAGCTCAACAAAAAACCCAACATCTGCCTATACCTTTACAAGTAGAGTTCATCAGCGAAAGCCTCAAGCAACCGCCTCAGGTAGCACTAGATGTATTTATTTCCTACTCTCTGGCTGATTCTGATTTCGCTCGCAAGCTCAACAATACCTTACAAATTCAAAACAAGACTACTTGGTTTGACCAAGAAAGTGTCGCCTCTGGTACTGACTTTACACAAGAGATTAATAAAGGGATAGAAAGCGCGAACAACTTCCTATTTATTATTTCGCCAGACTCTATCAATTCACCCGACTGCAAGGCTGAGGTAGAGTATGCAATGAGTTTGCATAAGCGAATCGTTACTGTCTTGTATCGGGATAGTACTGGGGAGCTTTTTCCAGAATTGGCAAAGGTGCAGTGGATCGATTTTAGCCAGCATGGTGCAGACTTTTTGACCAAATTTGGAGAATTAACCAGAACATTAGATGCAGATCCCGATTATGTGCGATCGCACACTCGGCTTTTCCTCAAGTCCAAAGAATGGGATGATGCTAAACGTGACGATAGTTTTTTGCTCCGGGGTAAAGATTTAGTCGCCTCTGAGGAATGGTTGAAGCAGTCTGTTGACAAACAACCAACCCCCACCAATTTACAACTAGAATATCTTGCAGCCAGTCGCGCGCTTCCCTATCGCAAAATCAAACCCCGTACTGTGTTGCTGACTAGTTTGGCTGTGACAACGCTGATGTTTATTGCTAGGTTTCTCGGACTCACCCAGCCTTTAGAACTAGCAGCCTATGACCAGATGATGTCCTTACGTCCGGATGAACCAAAGGACGAACGATTTTTAATGGTCGATGTTGACCCAGAAAGTCTAGAAAAATTGAATCAAAGCGGGAGATATCCAGGTGGTAGAGGTTCTATTCCCGATGCGGCCCTAGACGATTTACTCAAAAATCTTTCTCAACATCAACCTAGTATGATTGGGTTAGATTTTATCCGGGATTTTCCGGCTGAAGGTAGCCTAAAACAACGTTTGCAGCAGACGAAAAACTTCATTTCGGTCTGTAAAAACAGTTATGAAAATAGCCGGGGTGAAAAAATTATTGGCTTTAAAAACGCGCCAGAAGTCCCGCTAGAGCAAGTTGGCTTTAGTGACTTAGTTGATGATGATGCTAAAGGTGGTCGTTATGTGCGCCGACAATACTTAATGCAAAAGCCAGACCCTAAATATTGTCAGACAAGGGAAGCTTTGAGTCTAGTAATTGCTCGTCGCTACCTAGAAGCTAAAGGTCAGTCTTTCACTTCTCCTTTCAATCCCCAGACCAAACAATATGACCAACCTATGCAGTTTGGTAAAACCGCGATTCCCCAACTATTGGGAATGGGAGGTGGCTACCAAGACATGGATAATCAACTTCAAGGTTATCAAACGATGGTCAAATATCGTACCTTTGGCGGCGACCCCAGTAATTTTGCGCCTAGAGTCAATATTGTGGAGGTTTTGGACAATAAAGTTGCTACTGAACAAATTAAAAATCGCATTGTACTGATTGGCTTTACTGACAGACAAAACAGACAAGCTGATTACTGGAGTACGCCCTATGGTGACGTTGCTGGCGTAACGTTGCATGGGCAAATGATCAGCCAGATCCTAAGTGCAACCTTAGATAATCGCTCGCTCATCTGGTGGTGGCCTTTTGGTTATGAAACAATCTGGATGTTTGGTTGGGCTTTGGTAGGTGGTCTTGTCTGTTGGCGATTTAACCGCAATCTTTATCTAGGTATAGCTGTAGTAGGATCTACTGGTACTTTATACATTGTATGTTCTGTAATATTGGTGAGCCAAAGCGGTTGGATACCTTTTATCCCGCCAGTTTTGGCATTATTATGTACTGGAACATCAGTATTATACTTGACTGATAAGCTCCGTAAAAGTTAAATCAACAAATTAGGAAACTAAGAGGTAATTACAAAATGTTTCGTCCCCAATTATCGATTCGACAGTCAACTGTTTTGATCTGCTCTGTGACAACTGCTGTTTATGTAAATTTTTTGTCGCCTATTTTTGTTCACAAAGCCCAAGCCCAGAATGTCTTTGAGCGTGTTGGCAAGATGTTTAATGGTTCCAGAGGCGAGGGAAATGCTTCTGGACGTTCAAGAGGAGGCGCAACGCGATCGCAATGCTCTCAAATAGGTAAAGATAACCTGCTGGCCTTAGTTCCTCAGAACAATGGAGGTTTGACTACTCAAGAGTATCCCCAATTCTGGTTTTATTTACCCTTTGGTGGTAATTCCCAGTCACCTCCGGCCAAATTTAGATTATTGGATGAGCAGAGACAGTCTGTTTTGACCAAGCCATTGCTGTTCTCTTTACCAGAAAAAAAAGGTATTGTCAGTATTAATTTACCCTCTACCGAAAAAGCATTATCAGTAGGCAAAAAATACTATTGGTACTTCAATATCAGTTGTGTTAACCATGAAGGACGTAATACAAATATCAGCGTTAATGGCTGGATTCAGCGAGTTGAAGCTAGTTCGGAATTAGTAAAAAAAATTCAACAACCAAGAAATCAACAGCAGTACATTCCTTATGCAGAAAATAATATTTGGTATGAAACTGTTGGTCAATTAGCCCAAAACCGTGCCGTTTATCAGCAAGACTGGACTAATCTATTATCACTTTTTCAGCTTAAGGAATTTGCTAACTCCCCTGTTTATGAACTCAAGATGAAAAAGTAATCAGTAAGATCATTTGATCAACAATATACGAATTAATTTAATTTCATGGAAAAAATTTTCAGCTTGAGTTTCAATGAAGGGCAGACAGCAACAGCCGCTACAGTATCTGATGCAGGAGAATTGTCTGATGCGCTTGAGCAAATGGGGCTGGTTGGTTCCCGTCCGATTTTAGTCATCGTTGGTGGTGCAAGTCAGATGAGCGAAGCGGACTTTGTACGTATCCAAAGCTTGTTTGTGGAAGTATTAGCCCCAATAGCGCAACGCTTAGGAGCATATATTGTCGATGGTGGTACAGATGCGGGAGTAATGCAATTGATAGGTAATGCTCGTCATCAAATCAATGCTCAATTTCCACTGATTGGGGTAGCACCTAAAGGAAAAGTCATTCTACCTAATCAGACTGAATCTACTGATGATGCTACACCCCTAGAACCACATCATACTCATTTTGTTCTAGTTCCTGGTAGTAATTGGGGCGATGAATCTCCTTGGATAGTAAAAGTAGCAACCATGCTAGCTGGCGGCGCACCTTCGGTAACAGTGCTAATAAATGGTGGCGAAATTACCTTTTTGGATGCAGCCAATAGCGTCGTCGCCGGACGCTTAGTGATGGTAATAGCAGGTAGTGGTAGAACAGCCGATAAACTTGTCTGTGCATTAAACGGAGAAGCTACAGATGAACGTGCTGAAAAATTAGCTGCTTCTGGTAAGTTACAAGCCATTGATTTAGAAGAGGGTTGGGAAAAGTTAACGCACACAATTACACATTTACTTTCTACTTAACGGAACTTAGGCAAAAAAGAGTACGAAGAGGTAGGGCTGTCGTACTAGAGTTATTGTCTTTCCACACGACAACTCAGAAACTACGATTTAGCCCATGCCTGACATCTTATGATTCTTTCATACAGTAATAGCTTCGGCTACATTGTTTTGGTTATTCTTTGGTAAGCATTTATGGAGGAAAAATGTAATATATTTACTAGCAGAAGATAAAATTCTAGTCAGTGATTCGGGTAAGCGAAATAACGGGGTAGATATATTTTTATAGTCTAGCCAGTAACCCAATTCATGGTTGATATTTCTTTATCATTTCCATTAGTAACTGTGGAAGCAAAACCGTAATTTCCTATTGGAATCTAACAGGTTGTCAAAAGTAATATAGAAATCAATAGCCAGCCAATAATCAAAACAATTAAATACCAAAAAAATGTAGAATTAAACGACAAAATGGTGGTACAAAAACCGAAGTGATATCAACATCTGAGCTATTGCTAATTAAAAAGATGATTAATTCACTATTCGAGTTATTTAGCTTACCCAAGCATAAGTGTAATTTTTGTAACAAATTATTTTATAAATACACAACATTTAACTTGCACATAATTTACAAACTGTGCCAGTAACCATTGTTATACATACATTACAAAAATCTTAGCTCACATAAACACTCTCATTATAAATACGCCATCAATTAAATTACATCGATAAATTATACTTTAATTATTGATTTAAAAGCACCATTGATAAAAATATTCAAACTGATGTTTATTAAGCCACTCTGCTGCATAAATAATTTGTACAGGCTCTTAATATAGTAATTTTGGTCAAAACTTATCTTGCACTCATGAGCCTAGCCATGTAATTTTATTTTCCAGCAACCTAAATTTGAAGACTGATAAAATTATCGATTATTACAAACTTCGCTCTCACTCTCCTCTTTAACTTCTGCTTTCGTTAAGCAAATTTGGGGGTTAGAAAATTTTATAAATCTGAGCAAAACTATTTGCCTTGAGGAGTCAACAATGGCAAAAAAAGAGCCACATCAGTAATTTTTAAAGCAAGCTTGTTAAGTAGGGAAACTACTGAGGAGGAAGCAATATTTTTATGTAAATATAGCTATCAGCTTTTGATAAATATAAAACTATGGCGAAGAAAGCAGACTATAGTCAATATCTTAAACAGACTTTCTCTGGACTGATTGACCGACTCGACTTGTCAGACTTGCGAAAAGACTTTCTAAAAAATCGCTGGCTCGACCAAGTTATGTGGCTGGAGAAAAAAGCCACCAAAGAACGCAATGCTCATCACAACCTCAGAATGATTACCATCATTGGCGGTGTAATTGTCCCCGCACTAATTGGTTTTCAGAAGGGGAACCTGAAGTGGCAAGAAATTGTTGGTTGGTCGGCTTTTGGTTTAAGTCAGGTAGTAGCCGTTTCTGCTGCGGTTGAAGAGTTTTTTGGTCATGGTGAGAAGTACCGCACCTATCGTAATACTGCCGAAAGCTTGAAAATTGAAGGGTGGCAGTTTTTCCAAATGGCTGGCCCCTATCGTCAATTTAATACCCACACCGATGCCTACACCATTTTTGCTGAACGCGTCGAACAGTATATTCAGCAAGACGTACAGGGCTTTATTTCCCAGTTAACAGAACGACAAGAGGCAAACGATAAGCAGACACAAGAAACAGCTTCAAAGAATGCTGAACTTGCCCTAGAAAAGCTCAACGAGCAGTTGCAGTTACGGGCGCAGTATGAAGCCCAACTTAGGGAACTAGAAGCTGAGAAGCAGCGCGTCCAAGCCGAAAAGCAGCAGTTGGAACAAGAGCGAGCTGCTCCAAAAGAGTCTGCTCCAAAAGAGAGCGAACAACCAACAGAGCAGGCAGCCCAAGTAGACTCAGATAAGCAACCTGACTTAACTCCTGTTAGCAGTTTATGGCAAGAGGACGACGAAGATCGTGACAGCACCAGCCTAAACGCTGATTCAGTACAGTATCTCAGTGCTAACGAGATTCTGGCTAGGATTAAGAACAATCCTATCAGCAGGAACGGTACACCAGCAAACCAGACAGCAACAAACCAGATCACCGCAACTAAAGCAGTCTCCACATCCACATCTACATCCACAAGGCTACCTATGTGTGGAGTTGAGATGATTAAAAAGTTTGAAGGTTGCTATCTGAATGCATACCCCGATCCTTTAACTGGCGGGAAACCAATCACAATTGGCTGGGGTACGACCAGAAAACGTAATGGTAGTCCGTGGTGTATGGGAGAGAGTATTTCCCAACAAGAGGCTGATGATTTGTTGATTTATCAGTTGGAAACAAGCTACTTACCCGATTTAATGAAAATACCTTGCTGGAGCGAACTTAACCCTCATCAACAAGGTGCTTTACTCAGCTTTGGCTACAACTTGGGCAGTAAATTTTACGGTGCCTCTAATTTTGAGTCAATGACTAGAGTTTTAAAGAATAAGGATTGGGCTAATATCCGCGAAACTTTCATCAAGTATCGCAATCCTGGATCAAATGTTGAGCAAGGACTAAGGAGACGAAGAGAAGCGGAAGCTGAACTATTCCTGAAACCCTACCCCTAATAGTCTAGCATTTCAAGTTTGAGGGCTTAATTTAGCCTAAATCCCCGTAAACACGCTTTGATTCACAATCAATAGGACAAAATTATGATTCGTAACAGTAAAAAGTATTCAATCAACGTAGACAGAATTGGGCCAGATGTTGGGATTAGCATTTCTGTGGATATAGAAATGAGTCCTGAACTAATCGATTTGGTGTTGCGTGACTTAAAAAGCGATGCCAGAGACTTTCATGAAGCCCGCATCCTGACTGAAATCATCAGCGACCCGATAATTATCTATAGCCTCTGCCAACGTATAGAACAGGTTAAAAATCAAGACACTATATATCCCGAAATCCAGAATGAAGACATGGGCAATCAACAGCTAAGAAATCCCAACTGGACTGGAGCTTGAACACAGCAAACTATACTTTAAACGACTCATGGCTGGACTTTTTAATGCGTGTTTAAGCTTTTAGCAATGATTTAAAAGTAAAGCTCTAAGCCGTTTTTAGGATAACAAAATTTTGCCGTTCTTTACTTATCTATGAACAGTTAAACATCACAAAAATGGCTAATATTGTATCTATTGATGAAAAATATACAGAACTATGGCAAGGCTGCAAGGTGCAATCCAATCTCTTGCCAGAGTTAGAAAAAGTTGCTGAGAAGCTGCATTACGATCGCGGCTTTTACGAGAAAATCGAGTGGTACTATCCCAACTTACCTTGGTATTGGGCAGGAATCTTACACGCTAAGTCGGATTTTGAGGGTACTACGCAATTCTTCGAGCAAATCACGCACAAGCTGAGGAAGATTCAGGGCGAACTGATACCAGCAAAGCTCTCTGCTCGCTTACTCGCCTTTGATGCGTGCAACGACTTTCAGGGCAAAGATAGCCAGGGAATTACGCCGTTTGTTTGGGCTGGGACTAATCACACCAAGACTCTTGATTCGGCTGCTGGTTGTGCAGCAATGTTGTACTTTCTGCAAGCGCTAGGACTCAAAGATGATCAGACCGAGCAGGGACAGTTTAATCTTAAAGTGACTTCTGACTCGGTGTTTAAAAGCTGCTCATTGCCCTCCAACAAGCTTGAGGCATCGGAAAAAACCAGTGTCAAAGCGGGGAGACAGTTGGAAATTACCGAAGTGGCGATCGCCGACGCTCAACATCTCCGAGTTATGCTCAAGGTTCCAGTTCAGGAGCGGCGCATTTGGTTTATCTATGGTGGACACGTCCAGATTGACGGCTGCAAAATCGCCACAGTCCAGACTAAGCCTAAAACTCTAGAAGAGAAAATCGTGGCCTATTGCCAGAGGAAGGGCTACAAAATTGACAAAGAGCCTGGATACAAAAATATTATCTACATCGAAGGCATGAATCCGGACGGAACGCTCAATAACAATGCCCTCAATGTCTGGAACGACCTCCGCATTGTGATTGAGTTTAAAGACGGCAAGCCGAAAATGATTGGCTGTTGGGAAGCCACAACCAACCCAGGCAAGTTCTATACGTACAATCCCTTGAACTCCAAAGGTGCGGCAATTATCGCCTTCGGCCAATATACCGCATGGCAAGTAGGAACTCACGGACAGGCTTGCCCCCATGAAGCTCTTGTGCAAACTGGTGGTTCAGTCACCGTCTACCGCGATGCCAATCGTTCAGGCACGCGTGATAAAGGCGACTCTATGGACTCAGGCTATTTTGGCATTAACCAACATTGGGGAGGTGATAATCCTAAATCCGACGTAGGAAGATGGAGTGCTGGCTGTCAAGTAGGTAGGACAAAACAGGGACATCGAGACTTCATGATTATTGCTAAGTCAGACCCACGCTATCAAGCTAACCGCAAGTTTGTCTTCACTAGTACCATTATTGACGGCAAAGACCTCTTAGCACAGTTCCCTGCAAGTTGATGTTCTCCTGACGACTTATACCATTTTAGATTTTAGAGAATAAAATTGTAAAACACTTGTTGTATAACCGTTTGAGCCATCCATCTGTCGTAATCATTGGTTAAGTGCGATCGCCTGTTCCTAGCAAAATTTTTGAAACTTGAACTTCTCATTCTCATAAAAAGGGTTGCCAAGGTTGCGATCGCATACATAACCTGTACAATAAATGCGATCGCACTAACTCAGAATTAGTAATAGTAATTTAACCATCAAGTACACCATTCAAAGGCTGAACACATCAGTTTTATGGTGTTTGGTGCTTGGCGCTACTTTGAAAGCTTAGTTAATGCTTTCACAAGTTCATCCTTTTTCATCTTACTGATGCCAGTAATACCTTGTTTCTTAGCCATCACTTTTAAATCAGCCATTGACATTGTTTTGAGAGTATCAGTGCCGGTGTCGGTGGTAATATCTGGTGTTGGTTGAGGAGTTAGATAAAAAACTTGTTTTAAAGCATTAAGTTTTGTACCTTTAGTAATGCCACATTTTAGATCCACAATTGGATCTAATGTTTTCCAATATTGACGAGGAGCTTCATCAATTCTGTTTGTTGCGATCGCAGTTTTCACTGTTTTGAGAACGCTATCTGGTTGTTTGACTAAATACTCTAATGCTGACTTAATTTCATCCCTAGATGCTTTAGAGAGATTAATTTTTGGAATTTCTTCCCCAGCAAGTATTTTTGTTACTTCAACTGTCTCATCACTACCATCAGTAATAATGCACCAAACGCGTTCTAAACCAGCAGCTTCTACAACTGCATAAATGAAAGAATTACCAATTACTTGATATTTATCTTCGCCAGTTTCTTTCACAATCACTGGAATCCAATTACGTCCACCTTTTTGGTTAAGCAAATGGGCTGAAGCTTTGATTAAAAACTCAGGCGCATCAGTTCCTTCGCCGGGGTCAATTTCATCTAAATACAAGTGCATTAAATTTCCAACATCGCTGAGGCTACTCATTGTAAAAAATACTCCTTTGCTAGATTTTTGTAATATTCATGAGCAGGTCTATCTCGATAAACCGCAGGAATACGCGAGAAAGCGGCACCAGCTATGTGAGCGTAGCTTGGAACCTCATGAATATATAGGTCTTTTTTGGCATTAGTATATCTGGGATAAAAGTAGGATAGTAAATCAAACCCCTCTTTTTTAGCAGTTTTAAGAATGTTATTAATTTCTTGTTGAGCAACTGACATTTGAGGTAGGGTAATCTTCTCTCCATTAAAGAAAATTGGTAATGGAATAGGGCTACCATCAGATTTTTTATTTTGTACTTCTGGAATAAATTTCTTCATTGCCATCGCTGCATTTTCTAACGAAAAACGATTGTTATGCTTTGTGGGAATGAGAACAACATCAGCCGCATAAACAGCCGATTGGCTAAATACTCGCCAGTTGGGTGGCGAATCTATCAAAATATAGTCATATTCTTGTCTTGACAATTCTAGCTTGCGATAAAGAGTGTTAATTTTGAGGTAATTACGCAAGATAGGTTCAGATTCATTAGTCAGTGCTGGATCAGCAGGGATAACATCAAACCTCAGTTCGATATTATGCCTTTTAAGAGGAAACTTATAAGTATGTATAGTACTTTGAAGTTCTACATCCCTTTCTTTTAAAGCATCAAAGACACTCCCATGATTTAACGGAAGACCTAAAGAGTTTGTTAAATCTTGTTGGTTAGGGTCAAAATCAATTGCTAAAACCTTTTTTCCTAAAACAGTTAATATGGCTGCTAAATTGACAGTAGTAGTCGTTTTACCAACTCCACCTTTGTTGTTATATACTGCAATTGTTAAGGCTTTTGTAGGATTTTCAATTTTTTGTCGAATAGAAGCAATCACCTTATCAATATTATCTGCATCTATTGAAAGACATTTTGTTGCCGGGTAAATTACTTTTTCATGCTTGCGAAACAGTTGAATATGGCAAGAATTAGTAATTATACCCCACTGTACAGTTTTACAATTAGGAGCAAGTAGATAATGCTTCAGTTGATTAACTGTTTTTTGATACTGTGCAGCATCTTCCGATAGGTTAATGTCTCTACCCTTTAATTCCAGCAGAACGTATGGATTTGATTTGGTGTGTAAAAAGACATTATCTCCAATAGTTTTTCTGGCTGCTTTATCAACGTTTCCGTGACCAGTGTTATATTCTGGATAAATTTCTTCAGAATGAAACCCTAAAGCTCTCAACAAGTGAGGAGCAAAAAGGTCGCTTACAATAGCTTCTGCTGCATTTTCGGGAAGCCTTTGCAGTGCCTCTCGAAGACTAACAATTGTCATGCTCATAATTTGGTGGCAACTTTTAGCAATGTCTCAATCTAGTGTTCCCACCTGAAGTAAATTATTTATACGTAAGTTTTTTAACTCAATTGGCTAGAGAAGATTGCCAAATATGAAAATTTATACGAAAGTCCGGTAGCGATCGCGATTGTGTTGCTAGAATCCAGCCAAGCAAACTAGTGGCAATCAACAATGGTCTCTACTACTGCACGTTTCTCGGATATTCAAAATCATTGGGCGCGCCCATTTATTGAAGCCTTAGCAGGGCGGCGCATTTTGAATGGCTATCCTAACGGAACTTTTCGCCCGGATAACTCAGTGACACGTGCTGAGTTTGCGGCAATAATTGCGGCGGTTTTTAATGTATCTGCGAAACGCCAATATACTCCCTTTGTTGATGTCCCGGCAAATCTTTGGGCTGCAAGTGCTATCCAAAAGGTTTATGAAACAGGATTTTTAACTGGCTACCCTGATCAATATTTTCGCCCCAGTAATCGCATCGCTAGGGGCGATGTTTTAGTTTCACTAGTAAATGGTTTAGATATTGCCACTAAAATCCAGCCTGAGTTATTAAATCAATTACCACAAATTTATCAAGACGCAGCTAACATCCCTGGTTATGCTAGAAATCAAGTGGCGGTGGCGACTAGTGCAGGCTTAGTTACTAGCTTCCCTAATATTAAGTTACTTAACTACGCTTCAGCAGCGACTCGCGCAGATGTCGCTGTCATGGTTTATCAAGCTTTGGTTTATCTGGGTAATGTTCCAAAGATTAACTCTGTTTACCTGATCGTACCACCAACAAAAACACCTACATCCACACCCACGCCCACACCTACGCCAATACCAAAACCTACACCAATACCAACACCCATACCTATACCCAGCACCCCACCCAATACAGTCAAAGTTAGCCATACACGCGAGTTTCGCGGGGCTTGGGTAGCTTCTGTGTGGAATAGTGATTGGCCTTCTAAAGCAGGACTACCGGTTGCCCAACAAAAAGCGGAACTGGTGGAAATTGTCACTCAGTTGCAAGCACTCAATTTTAACGCCCTGATTTTGCAGGTACGGCCAGAAGGGGATGCTTTATATGCTTCCGAGTTAGAACCTTGGAGTGCTTGGATTACTGGGACTCAAGGGAGAGCGCCAGAACCATTGTATGATCCTTTGGAGTTTGCGATCGCGGAATGTCACAAGCGCAATATCGAAGTTCATGCTTGGTTCAACCCCTACCGCGCCAAAACCAGCACCAAAGGTTCACCGAATGTCCGTCCGCATATAGCAGTTACTCATCCAGAAGTAGTTTATCAATGGGGCAATCAACTATGGATGGATCCAGGCTCAAAAATTGTTCAAGATAGAGCATACAATGTCATCCTCGATGTAGTGCAACGCTATGACATAGATGGCATTCACTTAGATGATTATTTTTATCCCTACCCTATTCAAGGTCAAGCTTTCCCTGATAATAAAACCTACGCAGCTTACAAAGCAGCTGATGGTCAACTAAGTTTAGATGATTGGCGGCGAGAAAATGTCAATCAAATGGTACTACGCCTCTCTGAAGGAATTAAGGCAGCAAAGCCTTATGTCAATTTCGGTATTAGTCCCTTTGGCATTTACCGCCCCGGACAACCAGCAGGAATTACAGGTTTAGATGCTTACAGTGTGCTGTATGCAGATTCTAAGAAATGGTTAGAGCAAGGCTGGATTGATTATATAGCCCCGCAACTGTATTGGCGCATCGACCAAACCAAACAAAGTTATCCTGTCTTGCTGAGGTGGTGGACAGAAGTTAATCCTAAACAACGGCATATTTACGCTGGTAATAATATTGGACAACTAGACGGTAAAGCTTGGAAAGACGATGAAATTGATAAGCAAATTAAAATTTCTCGTGGTCTAGCACCAAACTTATCATTGGGGAATATGTTCTTCAGTATGAGTGCCATCAAGGAAAATCGTCAAGGTATTGCTGACCAATTTAAAAATGTGATTTATTCTAAACCTGCCCTAGTACCTACCATGTCGTGGCGGAATACAACTCCACCATCCCCACCCAAAGCTTTGCAATTTAAAGATGGTAAACTCAACTGGCAACCAGGCGATAATCAACCTGTGCGTTCTTGGACACTTTATCGGCAGACTGGCGATTTTTGGACACTTGGGCGCATTTTGTCGGCAGGTACAACCTTTGCGACTGTCCAACCAGGAACCTATGCCGTGTGTGCAGTTGATAAGTTTGCGAATGAGAGTTTGGGTGTAGTGATTACAGTTGCTTAACTTGTTTGGTACAGGCAAGTTTAGGTAAAAAGGGTGTAGGGGTAAGTTTTTTTGGCGTTGCATAAATGCGGGATGAATTATCTCACGCAGAGGCGCAGAGTCGCAGAGAGGGTAAGGAGTTTCTGATGTAAGTATATGAAATTTCATTCCCTGATTCAGCAACGTCAATTTTTCTTTATACCCTTACATCCAGCCTCAAAGGAAAACCTCGTTGCGTAAGTATTGTCAATCGTGAACTGTACCATCTGGCATAATTGCTCCTTGTAAATCTGCATCGGTGAGAATAGCACCAGTTAAGTCTGCGCCTTGCAAATTCGCTTTTCGCAAAATCGTGCCGCTAAGATTTGTATAACTCAAATCTGCATTTTTCAAACTAGCCTCAGTGAGATCTGTTGCTAAATTGCCCCACTGTATTGTCCGACTTAAATTAGCTCGACACAATCTTGCACCATCTAAGTTAGCGTGATGCATCGCAGCTGCTCTGAGGTCAGCGTAGCTTAAATCGGCTCCAGTTAAGATTGCATATCCTAAGTCTGTGCGCTGGTTGGAACTAGGACGCAAATCTGCCTGAAATAACAGACATAGAGAAAGATTTGCCGCATTCAAGTTAGCCCCGCATAAACTTGCTTTAATTAAGTTTGCTCGTTCTAAGCTGGTTTGAACTAATTTTGCGCCTGTTAAATCAGCTTCTCGAAGAATAGCAGCATATAAATTTGCTTCACTCAAGTCTGTTCCCCAAAGGATGGCTTCACTTAAGTCTGCTTCTCGTAAGACGGTTTGGCTAAAGTTGCTTTTACCCAACCTTGTTTGGCGTAAATCTGCATGGCTTAAATCTGCACCTGTCAGGTTGGCATTTGTGAATTCTGCTTCTTGCAGATTTACTCGCTGAAAGTTGCGTTTCCCAGCAGCGTAATGTTTAAGAATTTCATCTACATTCATAAATTACTCAACTTTTAATTAATAACTAAATTATGAATTTTCCTCAGAAGTTGTTGACAGCTAATTTACTTCTGAGTACTTGTAATCACCTTCATGTGAAATGTTAGGCGATCGCGTAAGTTCTGCCATCAGTTCAGCGACAGACATCATCCGCTTACTGTTGCTAACATTCGTCCCAGAAAAAATTAGACCATTTTCTACGTCACCACGCGCCGCTTGAGACAGTGCTTGCAATAGGCAATAAGTTTTTCTTTTGTCTCGAAACAAGCACACTTCTAAACAGTTGGCAATACAACGCCCCTCTAATGTTGATGAATCAGTCATGACTTGTTCTGTAAATAAATTACCTAAAGCACGACTGGGTTTGCCTACAGGGCTGGGTACAGTGACAACATCGGTTGCATGGGCTTGGAGATGACGCTCTTTATAACGAGGATCAGCGTCACATTCTAAGGTGGTAATGAAGCGAGTTCCCATTTGCACACCATTTGCACCTATCTGCATCATGCAGTCAATATCGCTGCGATCGCAAATTCCCCCTGAAACAATCAACGGTATCATCACACCAATGTGCTTTTCTAAATAATCGCGCAGTTGCGAAATCACAGTTGCAACTGAAAATCCAGGTGTGTCAGCCTGTTCGCACTGGGTAAAATGTCCGCCAATCATCTGGCAATTTTCGACAATCAAAGCATCGGGTAAACGGTTATATCGACTTTGCCATGTTTGACAGAGAAACTGTGCAGAGTCCACGTTAGCTACAGTTGGTACTAGTGCTACATCAGGATAGTCAACGGTGTACTCTGGTAAACTGAGTGGTAATCCGGCTCCAGTGATGATTATATTTGCACCTTGGGCCGCTGCGGTCTGAGCTAACGCGGCATAATCTTTGGTAGCTACTAAAATATTTACCCCAATGACACCATCGGGACTGATATTGCGGGCTTTTTTTAACTCATCGATTAAAGCGAGTTTATTGGCTGTAAAAAAGCTCTTACGTTTGCGTTTGTCAAAATAAGGAGAATCTAACCCTATTCCCAAAGTAGCAATTACCCCCACTCCCCCAGCATTAGCAACAGCCCCGGCTAAATTTGCTCCCGATACGCGCACAGCCATTGCACCTTGAACAATGGGATACTGAGCAATGTGTTTACCAATCCGCAAGGGATGGAGGATGGAAGTGATCACAGAATTACTCATTAATTAACTAAATAACTGTGGAGTAATTTTAGCATCACGGTGTGACTTATTAGACAGATATAAGTTTGTAACTTGCCTCTAGTGGTTGAAGTTGAACTGCTCGCTAGATTCAGTTAAAATCACCATAATTTGGCTCAAAAGACAGCTTTTTTGTTGCGTAGAGACTTCAAGCTTTCAGCCTGCTGTAAGATGCGTTCACTGATGCGATCGCACACTAATTCACAAAGTTCAAATATCATCGGGTCAGCAATCTCGTAAAAGGCACTAGTACCTTTAGGCTGACGAGTTAAAATCCCCGCTTGAGTCAATACTTTCAGGTGCTTAGAGAGATTCGCCTGACCTAAGCCAGTCACCTCTGCAATCTCCATCACATTCATCGGGCCTAACTTTAGACAAGCCACAATTTGCAATCGGCTAATTTCTGATAGCACCTTGAAATAGTCAGCAACAGCCGCAAGAATTGCCGGATCTGCGCTAGATGGCTTCGTGTTTGCCATAGTAAAATTTAATCACCAGCATTGACAATCGTTTGATAACTAATTGGTATTATAACTAAATGTCAATTAATTGTAAAAATGGTTAATAGTCGCTACATAATCTCAGCTGCTTTTTTTACCGCAAATCCTTTGTAGAGATGAGCCATTAAATCTGGGAAATTCTCTGGTGTGAAGCGTTTTATTTCTACATAGTCAAACTGTTTTTCTACTAATTGTTGAATATTTCGATTGAGGTGACATCCATCGGCTATGACTTTCTGAATAGGTGTCAGCCGATGCTGCCATACTTGTACATTAGGTTTGTCACTCAGCCCATGTTCCACAAAAAAGAATTTACCACCCGGTTTTAGTACTCGATAAACTTCTTTTAATGCTTGCTCCACATTTGCAATACTGCATAAAGTCCAAGTGCTGACTACGCTATCAAATGTATTATCTGCCATAGGCAAATTTTCACTTGATAATAGAAGTTGTTCAACTTTTATCCCAGAGTCATCAATACGCTTTTTTGCCAAAGCATTCATCCCTAGATTCACATCAATAGTGGTAATTTTGTGAATATGTGCAGGATAATAAGCTAAATTTAATCCTGTGCCGAAACCGATTTCTAGAACTTCGCCTGTAACATCTGCGAGTAATTCTTGGCGATATTTAGCTAGATCTGGATCAGATAAACTCCAGTCTAGAAGACGCGGAAAAATAACTTGTGAATAAAACCCCATAATTCTTAACCCTCCATAATTACATTTTATGCTATATGTGCCATCAACCAATACATTTCAGTAGAGACGTTGCATTGCAACGTCTCTACATAATTTTGAACTTTTTTTGAGATTATTGAATATAAATATTAAGCAATTTATAGGTTAATAAACTCCAAATTATTCAAATAAAATATCGCTTTTAAATTGGAAATGAGCAATCTAAATATGGTAAGAGTAATTTACATTTGAAATGTTAATAAATATATGGGTAAAGGTAAGCGGATTGGCATTCTAACTAGTGGAGGAGATTGTTCTGGTTTGAATGCCGTTATCAGGGCTGTAGTTCATTGTGCTTGCGGAAAAGGCTGGGAAGTATTTGGAATTCGTCAAGCAACTCTCGGATTAATGGCGCGTCCACCGCAATGCACGAAACTAGAAATTGAGCAAGTTGACCCACTGTTAACTTCTGGTGGCACAATGTTAGGAACCACCAACAAAGGCGATCCTTTTGCTTTTCCTATGCCTGATGGCAGTATATGCGATCGCTCCGAAGAAATCATTGCCGGCTATCATCAACTAGGGTTAGATGCTTTGATTGGCATTGGTGGCGATGGTAGTTTGGCGATTTTGCGTCGCCTAGCACAACAAGGCGGAATTAATTTAGTAGGTATTCCCAAAACAATTGATAACGATATTGGGATTACTGAACACGCGATTGGATTTGATACAGCCGTTAATATTGCCACAGAAGCACTTGACAGATTACACTTTACAGCCGCTTCTCACAGTCGGGTGATGATTTTAGAAGTTATGGGTCGAGATGCTGGACACATTGCCCTTGCTGCGGGAATTGCTGGAGGCGCAGATGTGATTTTGATTCCCGAAATTCTCTACAATCTTGACCACATTTGCTACAAAATTAAACAACGCCAAGAAGAAGGCAAAAACTATTGTTTAATTATTGTTTCTGAGGCAGTTCGGACTCAAGATGGTGACACTCTCACCATGACAAATCGGTTGGGTCAATGTCGATATGGTGGTATTGGCGAATACTTAGCAGACCAAATTAGCGATCGCATTGGTGCAGAAACACGCGTTACCGTTTTAGGACACATCCAGCGCGGTGGTACAGCTTCACCACTAGATAGATTAGTCGCATCTGCCTTTGGTGTAGCCGCAGTAAATCTGATTGCCGCAGGTAAATATGACTACATGGTGACATGGCAAAATCGCCAAGTTTTTGCTGTACCAATTGCCGAAGCGATCGCTCAATATAGAGCAGTTAACCCAGAAGATACTTTAGTCAAAACTGCCCGTGGTTTGGGTATTTATTTGGGAGAATAATTGACATTTAACAGCTTTTACTATCAGCCTATTCTTACTACCACAAAAGCAGAATTTTTAGCTTAAAAATTTAGTTTTTTACTCAACTTCTTCATCCAAAATTATTGGGTATTCTTCTTCTCTATTCTCTAAATTGACTTCAATAGTCTTTCCTTCTACAGTTACTAAATCACCACGTACTAGTTTTCGTCCTCGCCGTGTTTCAACCAGATTATTTACTTGGACATCGCCACCTTGAATCATCAATTTGGCTTGTCCTCCTGTTGGTGCTATACCCATTAACTTTAAAAATTGACCTAATTTTATTGTATTATCCCTAGGTTTCATAGCAAATAAAAGCACTGCATTTCAATTATAAGCTTTGCTGATGCATAGTCAAAATATACTTTGGTTAAAGTTTTTGAGTGTGCATTTTCTATGACAACTCTAAATCAACCTGTAATACCAATTCGCAATTTGCGGCGGACGCTCGCTGGCTCGTTACCGCAATTAAGAAATCTAGCTCCAGTAAGACTTTTCTGATTTCCATCTGTTGCCTCATTTTAGGGAATTGGTACAATTTCTCATTTTGAAATGGCTCACTGCTAACTATGATCAAGTTAAAAATAAAATTAATTCCGGAAAACAATGGCACAAGTGAGTTTATGTATAAAAAGAGAACACTTAAGTATTATGATTAATCCTATTACCCTTTTAGAATCCTGCTGGCATATTTCTCCTCCCTGGGGCAAAGTTATGCCGCCGCTAGCAGCCCAAATACAAGAGAAAGTCTTTTTATCAAACTCTGATTTGTCAGGATATTGCTACGGGGTTCATTGGGAAAAGCATGAATGGATTTATGCAATTGTTTGCCTGGGTGAAACACTCTATTTACCCCAGCAAGAGTTTTATCCGACAAAAATATTTAATAAAACTGATGTTTCTACTCCTGCTTTTGAATTAGGAGATGTGGTTGAAGTAGATTTTAGCGAACAGCCGACACATAGAATTATTCAAGGCCTTTTTCATCTGAAGAACAATTGGCTTTATGCGGTCGAATGGCGATCGCCTATTCTAGAAGAAACACCCTCCGATCAAAGTGGAATCATCTGGCTGGCTGATGTCGATTTAGTCAAAACAGCGAATGAAAGAGGGACTAGAGGTTAGAGGCTCAGTTATAGTAATAGCGGAGGTAAATAGGATACCGATAAATGAACAAAGTTAGAGTCTAAAATACTTTTAACTCTGTCACCTGTCACCTATAACCTACATGATTCCTCAGATTGAAACCATATTTTTACGTCAAATGGCCTCTGGCGAGCGCCTGTATTTGCAAGTTTACAAATTTATTGGCTCTCATCCAGGTAAAAAGGTTTACATTCAATCTAATTTACACGGTGCAGAAATTGCTGGTAATGCCGTAATTCACCAACTAATTCAATTTTTACTTACTATAAATGATACAGATTTAGTTGGTGAAATTTGGTTTGTTCCTGTTTGTAATCCGATGGGAACAAATGAACGCGCTCAACATTTTTCTCCAGGAAGATACTGTGCTTACGAAGCCAAAGATTGGAACCGGATTTTTTGGGATTATGAGAAAGAAGCTGATGATTTAGTAGAATTTACTAAATCCCAACTTCAGCTTCATCAAGAGGTCGTCCGACAAAATTATCTAACTATAATTAAAAAACAATTTGCAAAAAATTCAGAAAAAATTAATTCTGCCAGCAGTGTGCCTTATACTGAGAGATTTCGTTACCAACTGCAAAGTCTCAGTTTAGATGCAGATTATTTAATTGACTTACATACCTCGACAAATCAAGGTTTAGATTATTTATATTACTTCCGCGATCGCCAAGATAGTGCAGAATACTTTTTGCTCGATTATGGAATATTACTTGACAAATATGATGGCGATGCTTTTGATGAAGCGTTTATCAAACCGTGGTTAGCATTAGAAGCGTGCTTTGAAAGTTTAGGCAGAAAAATTAGATTTGATGTCGAAGCTTGGACATTAGAACTAGGTACGGGAATGCAGATAAATCCCGATTCTGTCGCTAAAGGTGTTCAAGGGATAAAAAACTATTTAGCTTATAAAGGTATATTAAAAATTGCTAACTTTCTCCAGCAGCAACCAGAAAATCATGTAACAGCTTATTTCACCAGCAGCAACAGGACTAAATATTATGCGATCGCTGGCGGCATGATTCAAGCTAGAGTCGAATTAGGTACTATAGTTAAAGTTGGAGACAGATTATATCAAATTCTGAGTTTTAATAAAGAGAGTCAATTGCCTCTGCTAATAGATATATATGCAGAACACAGTGGATTAATTTTTGATATTTCTACTAATCAGGCTGTCAATCAAGGCGAGTTTGTGCTAGGAATTATTTATTAAATGTTTATTGAGTTCTGATTTCAATTTTTTACTATTTGACATTATATTTTAGATATTTAAAGCTAAATATTTTTAGTAGTAGATTAAACTAAAAAAATAACAAGCCACCAACAAGCCAGGTGCATAAATGTTTAGTGTGTATCTGAACCCCAAACCAAATTGTCCCATCTATCAAAATGCGAAGTGGAGTAAAAAGTGACTAGTATTGATAATCACACCTCCTCTTTTTCAGAAGAACTATTGATTCCTCAAGCTCCGCCTGAGTATAAATCGGGCTTTATTGGCATTATTGGTCGCCCAAATGTCGGTAAATCTACCTTAATGAATCAATTGGTAGGACAAAAAATTGCCATTACATCACCAGTAGCCCAAACTACACGCAATCGTTTGCGTGGAATTTTAACGACACCAGAAGCACAGCTAATTTTCGTAGATACACCAGGAATTCATAAACCCCATCATCAATTGGGGGAAGTTTTAGTACAAAATGCCAAAATCGCCATCGAATCAGTAGATGTAGTGTTGTTTGTAGTAGAGGGTACAGCAGCTTGTGGCGCAGGCGATCGCTATATTGCGGAATTACTGACTCGTAGCGATACACCAGTAATTTTAGGACTCAATAAAGCCGACCAGCAACCAGCGAATTCTCAGCCTCTTGATGAAAGTTACCAGCAGCTAGCTGATGCTAATGGGTGGCCGACAGTTAAATTTTCTGCCAAGAGTGGAGCCGGATTGCTAGAACTCCAACAATTGTTAATTGAACATTTAGAAACTGGCCCCTTATATTATCCTCCCGACTTAGTAACTGACCAGCCAGAACGGTTTATTATGGGCGAATTGATTCGGGAACAAATTCTGCTGTTAACCCGTGAAGAAGTACCTCACTCAGTAGCGATCGCCATTGATAAAGTAGAAGAAACACCAGCTATTACCCGCGTACTCGCCACCATCAACGTCGAAAGAGATTCCCAAAAAGGAATATTAATCGGTAAAGGCGGCTTAATGTTAAAAAACATTGGTAGCGCAGCCCGCGAACAAATTCAAAAACTCATATCTGGCAAAGTATATCTAGAACTTTTCGTCAGAGTCCAACCAAAATGGCGGCAATCTCGGTTAAATTTGGCAGAATTTGGCTATCGCGTGGAAAAATAGAGAAGTTAGTCAATAGTCATTAGTCAAGAGTCAAAAGCTGTTGAACTATTGACACTTGACCCTTGACCCTTGACCATAAAAAAATGTCTACCAATCCTAGCCATTTCTTAAATCTGCCGACTGATACTGTCCCATTACGCGTCTTAATTGTCGAAGATGATCCGATGATGCAACTGGGATTAGAACAGTCGTTAATGGCTTATCCTCAGTTAGAGATTGTCGGACAAGCAGAAGATGGTTATTTAGGCGTACAAGCAGCCTTAAAATTAAAACCAAATTTGGTAGTTATGGATATCGGCTTACCCCGCCTAGATGGAATTGCTGCAACCCAGCAAATCAAAGCCGCATTACCAGAAACTCACGTAGTCATGTTGACATCTCACACTACCGAGACAGAAGTAATTGCTGCACTATCAAGCGGTGCAGATGCCTATTGTATAAAAGGTGCGAGTGTAGAAAGACTATTAAAAGCGATCTCAGCTGCCGTTGATGGTGCAACTTATTTAGATCCGCAAATAGCACGGCGTGTAATTGACAATCTCAAACCTCCCGCAAATCAGGGAAACGCCGCTAACTTATCAGCAAGAGAATTAGAAGTTTTAAAACTGATGGTAGAAGGTTTGAGTAACCCAGAAATCGCCGAAAGGCTTTATCTCAGCCCCAACACTGTGAAAACTCATGTTCGGGGAATTATGAACAAACTAGCAGTAGACGATCGCGTTCAAGCCGCCGTAGTTGCATTGCGATCAGGTTTAGTGTAGTTACAATATTTTCTATAGAAGTAATCCAAATTCTCAAATCCAAACTTATTTGGCTCTATCTTTAGGATGACAATTTGAATCTGTCAGTTGAAAAACAATTACTATATCAGAAAAACAATTCCTATCTCAGGATAGAAAACTTTCGTGGCATTGAAACCTATTCTAAAAGTATAAACAACTTAAAGAAGGTACAAATTCATGTCAACAGATCCTAAAGATAATCGTCAAGAAGATACTAAATACGATGCTCAGGATAACCCTGGAACCAGAACCAATGTACCAACCACAGAAGAAGGCGATACACCTATCGACGAAAGATATCGCATGACTGGTCAAGAATCTGGTACTGATGTTCGTCAAGGTGCAGAACCAGAAGCAGCTGGCGGTACAGTAACTACACCAGGTCTGCCCAATCAAGGAACAGAATCTCGTTAAAACGATTCTTAGAATTTTTTGGTGGCACATTTGTTTGATATGGCTTTCTGGCTATCAAAGCCTATTCAAGAATTGTTCCTTATTGTGCTACCAATATCCTAAACATTAATTTTTTGATTGTTGCGATTTTTTTCCTTATTGATACGAATTTCTCTCGTATATAGAAACAACTGTTGATTTTTCAATTTTAAAATTGGCAGTAAAAGATTCCCTATTTCTTCTTCAAGGAATAGGGAATCTTTTTATTACCCATTATTATGTAAATAAGAAATTTCACTTCTACTGATCACTCGGCTTAAAAAACACAAGTTTTATGCAAAACTTTCTATATCCTCGCAAAACTTAATTAACGGGACTTAAACAAAAATTCAGCCCACTCTAATTTCCTTGACAACCCTTTTCCCTGCACTCTTACGCCCTGTATCAAACTTCAAGTGAAACGGTATAAGTCCTGTTAGTGTTTATTCACCCTTTCTATTAGCCACAAAGAAGCAACTGTACCTATAAAGTGAGCCGTAATTCCATTGATATTTGCTACCGCGACAAACACATCTAACGCGCGGATAATTTTGTTGGGGTCAGTTATTGCTACGCCAGGTGGTTGAGAAATCGATTTTGCTACCAAAACGCCTAAAGTTGAGCCAGTACCCAACAGAGTTAACAGTATCCCGACTAAACTGACAATTAACCCTAACCTCAGGGCTGCGATCGTATCTGCCTTACTAGGGTGCAAAGCGTGATTGGGATTACCTAAACGTTTACCGAGACGAGTATAACGAAAATCCCAGTAAACGCTAAATAATAAAGCAATGATGCCAGCGATCGCCCAGAATACACCAATTCCCAAACCTGCATTCGGTTGGTCGGTAAAGTTCCGCCCAGTATAGGCAAATAAAACTGTTATACCAGAAACTACAGCTAGTCCTAGTTGTATCCAGAAAGTAACCCAGCCCGTCAAGCGAATAGTGTTACCAATTCCTTGAAGCGATGGTGCTACAGTTCTCACTTCTGTTTCGGTCTGCATATTAATGTCCATCTGATTGGCATATCCCTAATTTCCCAGCATATTTGGGCTTATATTGATATACGCCCACCCGCAGGCAGAACCCTCTAACTATCTTGAGTTAGAAATGCACCTATACAGTAGTTGGTTGGAATTTAAGCCTCTTGAAGAATTCGCAGAGAATCGACAACAAGAAAGACTAGCAAAGCAGAAAACTGAGGAGAAAGCAAGATTAAAACGGTATCACATAGAAAAATTCAAAAAGAAGTTGAAAATGCTCGGTATTAATCCTGATACTATTTAGACGTGCAGAACTTTATACTACGAAAGTAATGTTTATGGTGCTTGATCAATCAGTTACCTTGATGAGTAACGCTAACTGGTAATAGTGGTTTATTTCTGCTCAAAGCAGAGAGAAGCTGAATTTTAAAGATTTTGTTTGGCAACTCATATATTTACTCATAAAATCAAATACAAGCTAAAGTTCCACCGAACAGAAGCCTAAGTATATAAGTCCGGTAATAAATCAGGGTTAAAAAGCTATCACGAAAACTCAAATGCTAGAAATGGTAGATCGGATAAACGATATTGCTTGGCAAGCTCACCAAGGTAGCGTTGCAGCGATTATTCAATTATTAAATGAAAAGCTAGCCGAGTCTGGTGTGAGAACCAGAGCTATTTTTGCTGATGGAGTGTTACAACTGCTCTGTGAGGCATCTAAAATAGAGCAACTTGAGCAATCAAGCCTAGTAGAACAAATCCAGCAAATTCTGGAATCTATCGCACCCCGCAACATTCGCCGAGTTAATATTAATAGTCGAATCGTTCGAGAAGCACAGTTACTTTGGTTAAAGGATATTTATAACGGCGAAAATCAAGTACTGTGGTCACAGGAAATTACCTTAACAAAACCACATACTTTCAAGCAAATAATTGAGGACTTGGCAGAAGCTAAACATGAACTGGCACAATCTAGTGTACGCAAAGGTAAATCTTCTCGTACTTCAGTTTTAGCTAACCAGAATAAGCGTAAATATGTACCTAAATCTAAAATGCCAGCAGCCATAAGTTTGGGCTTATTGTTGTTGTTAGGTTGGGTTGTATATTCTCAGTTAGGAGATAAACTGAAAATTTTCATCCAAGTAGACAATTCAAAGCCTGTTACTACGGCAAATGCTAAAGCAACTAAGTCAGCAGGTAGTACCACTAAAAATAATTTTGTTAGCACTGCTGAACAAGATGATCCTTTTGGGTCTGCTGTGAGAATTGCCAACCAAGCAACTATAGATGGTAAAACAGCTACAACCTCAATTCAGTGGTTAGATTTGGCAGCTAAGTGGCAGCGAGCATCTGATTTAATGGGTGTAGTGCCAACTACTCATGTCCGATATAAAGAAGCGCAAATACGGACTAAGTTATACAGAGAGTATAGTGAAACCGCGCAGAAAGAGGCAGAAAAAAGTAAACCTAAATCTTAATTATCTGCGTTTCATTGACAACGGCAAAGGACAGAAGCAAGCACAATTTTTAGTTTGGTTTAAGCACACAGAAGTTTAAAATAATGAATTTATTATTAATCTGAAGAGAGGCGATCGCCTCTCTTCAGTATTATGAAACTAAGCACTCATCTCTAACATCCGTTGCATTGGTCGCAAAGCGGCGACGCGAGTATCTTCAGACATCGTAATTTCAGGCGCGCGGTTTTTCATCGCCAAATATAGTTTTTCTAGTGTATTTAACCGCATAAACGGACACTCATTACAATTACAATTATTTGTCGGTGGCGCAGGTATAAAGTGTTTTTCAGGAGCGAGTTTTTGCATTTGGTGAATAATACCTGGCTCCGTGGCGACAATAAATTCCTGGCTAGGACTGGTTTGGCAATATTTGAGCAAAGCTGCTGTCGAACCAATATAACTGGCGTGGCGTAATACGCTGCTTTCACATTCTGGATGAGCGATCGCTTCCGCTTTTGGATGTGCTACTTTTAACTGTACAATTTTCTTTTCCGAAAAAGTTTCATGCACAACGCAACTACCTTGCCATAGCACCATATCTCGCCCAGTTTGTTCCATCACATAACGCCCTAAGTTACGGTCTGGAGCAAAAATAATCGGCTGGTCTTTTGGTATTTGCTGTACAATCTTCACCGCATTGGAACTGGTGCAGATAATATCACTCATCGCCTTAATTTCGGCAGAGCAATTAATATATGACACCACCAAATGATTAGGATGGGCAGCCTTAAAAGCGGCAAATTCTTTTGGTGGACAGCTATCTGCTAAAGAACAACCAGCATCTAAATCCGGTAAAAGCACCAACTTATCAGGGTTGAGTATCTTGGCTGTCTCTGCCATAAAATGAACACCAGCAAAGACAATTACATCTGCATTAGTCTGCGCTGCTGCTCTAGCTAGTTGTAATGAATCACCAATAAAGTCTGCAATATCTTGAATATCTGGCTCTTGATAATAATGCGCTAAGACGACCGCGTTGAGTTCTTTTTTGAGATTCTCAATAGCAGCAAATAAATCTAGTGGTAGCCCACCCGGTTGGGTTTTGTTTGTTTGTGCAAATGCAGTTGTAAACACAGTTAGAGGTTGCTTTGGGTTGCAAATGTTTTGTCCAGTGCATCAATTATAGTAGTTTTTACCAAAAATAGAAGTGGTCATTTGTCATGAGTCAATATTCCATAGTCAAAAGTTATTTTCCTCTACTCCCCTATTCCCTACTCCCCATTCCCCACTCCCTCTTCTATGCTGGAGATATACGGCAAGGAAAGCGGCATGACCAGTCAGAAAAATCAATCAAAAAATCTCAAAATTGCTGTAGTGGGCGATGTTCACGACCAATGGGAAGCGGAAGATGGCATCGCACTCAAGCATTTAGGCGTTGACTTAGTGCTGTTTGTAGGAGATTTCGGCAATGAATCCGTGGAAGTGGTGAGAGCGATCGCTTCGGTGGAAATTCCCAAAGCAGCAGTCATGGGCAACCACGATGCTTGGTACACAGCAACAGAATGGGGGCGGAAAAAGTGTCCCTACGATCGCAATAAAGAAGACTGGGTGCAAGAACAACTTGATTTATTGGGTACAGCCCATGTCGGTTACAGTAAACTCGATTTTCCAGAGTGGAATTTAACTGTAGTTGGTGGTCGTCCTTTTAGTTGGGGTGGTCATGAATGGAGATTTGCTGACATCTGCAAAGACCGTTATGGCGTGACAAATCTGGAAGAATCAGCCCAGAGAATATTTGCATCAGTGAAAAGGGCAGCCTGTGAGACAATAATCTTTCTCGGTCATAACGGGCCGAGTGGATTAGGCGATCGCCCCGAAGACCCCTGCGGTAAAGACTGGCATCCCATCGGCGGCGACTTTGGCGACCCAGATTTTGCCGAAGCGATTTCGCAAGCGATTACGACTGGTAAAAATATTGCTTTGGTGACATTTGGGCATATGCACCACACACTGCGGCACACCAAGAAAGAAACCCGAAAACCCATCTTTAGAAGCCCAGAGGGGACAATTTACTTAAATGCCGCCAGCGTACCAAGAATTGTAGAGAACGAAGGCGAAAAGCTGCGTAATTTCTCAATTGTTTGCCTAGAGGCGGGTGAGGTCACACAAGCTTCCTTAATTTGGGTAGGGAATGATTTTCGGGTTGCTTCTGAAGAAATTTTCTACAAGCGATCGACTTCAGTAGTGCAACCAGCGTAGATGTAAGATATAGTATTATCTGTCAGCTTTATTGCTCACCCAAAAAAGTAGGGTAACAATAGCTCGACAGTTAATTTGGAGAGGTGGCAGAGTGGTCGATTGCGTCCGACTTGAAATCGGATGAGGCTAAAACCTCCGGGAGTTCGAATCTCCCCCTCTCCGTTGAAGAATTAAAGCTAGCTTATCTATTGTTGCGTAAAACATGAAATGTTTATTGCACAGTAATCATACTGAGCAATTTCTGCTAAATTAACAGCTAGTTGGCAATCGTCCCCTAATTGGTCTTTCCAGAACTAACTGTCCCAAAATAGAATCGTTAACAGAACGCTTGTACTATTATAGTGTATGTGAGTTAAATACTGGAGGAATTTTTTAGATGGTAAAAGAGAGTCGTTTCCTCCGGTCGAAACGACTACGCGCCAGCCTCTGGTATGCGGCTGATGGAAAGTGTCAACTGTGCGGGTGCGATATGCCTTCTGATTGGCATGCAGATCATATTGTTCGGTGGATAGAAACTCACCGAACTAATGTTCATGAAATGCAGGCATTATGCCCTCAGTGCCATTACACAAAAACCGCACAAGAGAATAGAAAAATGACAACTGCCAAGCAACTCGACTTATTTTCACAACCTTCCCATCAGCCGCTAACTCTAAGAAAGCACCAAGCCGAGTTTTTAGAGATTTGTAAACTTATTAAGGCAGGGCGACCTATTAAAAAAATTCTCATGTTGGTTACACCAGGAGGTGGTAAAAGCTTAATTCCAGTAATTGCTGCCGTGCAACTAATTCCGAATCAACCTTTGCAGGGAGGCTTTCATGGAAGTATTGCTGATGCAATATGTTGGATAGTGCCAAGACGAAATTTACAAAGGCAGGGAGAAGAAAATTTTGATGATCCTTTTTTTAAAGAACACTTAGCTCATCAACACAGAGTGATGGCTAATAATAACGAACCTAACCCATGTAAGGGAATGTCAGGCTATGTAGCTACATACCAAGCAATAGCAGCTAACCCTGACCTTCATGCTCACGAATTTCGACGCAAACGCTACATTCTCGTTTTAGATGAGTTTCATCATGTTGAAGAAGGGGGAATTTGGCATAGACATTTACAACCATTAGTAGATGAAGCGGTTTTGCTAATACTCGTAACAGGAACTCATGTGCGTGGAGATAGCCAGCAAATTGCATTTATGCCTTACAAACAAACTTCTAGTGGTCTTACTCCTAATCTGTCAAACACAGAGGATACAGTAGTTCTTGAATATACACGAAGTCAAGCTCTCAGAGAACGTGCTATTGTCCCTCTTCATTTTGAGTGGGGAGATGGAGAGGCTGAATGGATTGATCAAGCTGGACAGAGATGTTCAGTACCGAGTTTTACAGAAGCTGGAGATTATACAGGTATAGCACTTCAAACAGCACTGAAAACAGGATACGCTCGTCAGTTATTAAAAAACTGTGTTGATAATTGGCAACAATATAAAACAAACAATACTCGCTCCAAATTACTTGTACTTGCACCATCAATTTCAACAGCTAATCAGTATCTAGATTGGTTAAAAGAGCTAGGGATTAACACGGCTGTTAAAGCAACAAGTGATGAATCCAAAGAAGCACAATCTGCAATTAAAAAATTTAAGAAAGACTACCAACCAAGAGATGTAAAAGCAGTTGATGTTTTAGTAACAGTGGCAATGGCTTACGAAGGTCTTGATGTTCCAGCAATTACACATATTGCTTGCTTAACTCATATAAGAAGCGTACCTTGGCTAGAGCAATCATGGGCAAGAGCGGCAAGAGTCGATAGGAAAGCAGGACATTTAAAAAATTTAGGATTAATTTTTATTCCTGATGATCAGTTAGCTCGTCAGTGTGTGGAAAAAATTATTACAGAGCAAGAGGTTGTTGTCCAAGAAAAAGAGCATAATAAAAGAAAAATATCTGATGTTGGTAATAGCAGCAATGAAGAAAATCACAATATACAAAGAAATAATTCTATTATTCCTCTAACTTCCAGTTTGACACGCTCAAGAGCATCCGACTTAAGTACTGGGGAATCTGTTGACTATCTAGAAACAGAAATAATTCAATCAACTGCACAGATATTAGGAATTAGCAGTAGCACCATTAATTTGAAACGTTTTATAGAAATATATAACTCAAAATTAGTTAACACAGAGCTTGACCCTTTAGAAAAACCCTCAATGGAAGTGTTAACTCCAAGTGAAGAATTAGAGATTATTCGAGACAAAATTGAGACCCATGTTCGTAAATATGCAATTAAAAATGGAAAAGAATTTAAATCTATAAATGGAGAAATTGTCAGTTATTTTGGCAAGTCTCGTAAAAAAATGGAAATCGAAGAATTAGGGAAAGTGTGGGCATGGCTACAAAAGAACTATCCAGTAACAGATTGAAAGCTCACATAGAAACTTTAGGAAATGCTGGTGATCTAACAGCACCAGCTGGTTCACGGCCTTGGGCAATTGCTGTCCGTTTAGAGATGCAGGCAGTCTTACATGATGCGGCGTTTAATGCTCAACAGTTAAAAGCATGGCGGGATTTAATAAAGCAATATGATGGTTATCAGCAGTTGGTTGATGAGCATGGAAAGCCTTTCAATTCCTATGAAGAGTTATGCAAAGCACAGCCACCTTTTGGATTTGGTTGTGAACCATCAGATATTGACAAAATTATTAGGGAACTAGAATTAGCTAATGAAAAGACTTTTGATATAAAAACGTTACCACTTCAGTATGGCGGAAATCCAAAAGGGTATTTACAAAGATTTTCTCAAGTAGTTCAGGCATATCCAGATAATCAACCAATCAATGTAGAAAAAATTAGGGAAGTATTGCACCTGGCATCCAGTAAAGCACACATTTGGCGAAAACGTTGGCATGAACTCGGATGGATTGAACTAATATCAGGTAAAAAACGTGGATATTATCAAATCACTGAGGAGGGACGGAAAGTAGTTAAAGAATGGTTAGAAAAAGTACCATCTCCTATTATTAAAGGAGGTTTGTGGCTTAATATACCTCGACATAACCCTAAAAAAGCAGCAGAACAACTAATTAAAGCTTTGGACTCAGAACAATTAGAAGAACTCTATAGTTTAATCGGGCAATCTCTTAATCGAGACTGTTTATAAAATTTTTGATTGCTCATTGATTTGTAAGAAATCGCTCCCTCACCCCTCCCCAACTCCCATCGTGGTACTATTACCAATAAATTATTGTGGGAGGTCAAGTAATGGCTACCCTTCATGCGCTGAATATACCCGATGAGTTATACGCACAACTGCAAGAGTTAGCTAAAGCAGAAAATAGCTCAGTTGAAGCTCAAATTATTAAAATCTTGCAGAAGGCTTTGCAGGAAAAAACGCAATTAATAGAAGAAAGACGAAGCATATAGAACTTATCTTACTGACTCTCGATGCAAAACTAGTGAGAGCGTTAAATAATTCATTTAATAATATTGGCTCGTTTAATGATTTTGAGGTTCCGCCGTTATCGTCAATATAATTTTCAGTTTCACGCAGAGGCGCAGAGGCGCAGAGAGTTGTAAGAGATTTTTACCAATTAAGTATGATTTTGCCCTTACTTCTTTCTTCTGCGCTCTGACTTGAAAGTGCTGAGTAAAATACTAGCCTCTAGCCTCTAATCTCTCTTTTAAGCTGTTCCTACTGCACCAGAGTAAATTAAACCCCGTTGCACATCGAGTGTGAGAATTGCGCCATCACGAATTACTTGTGTTGCTTTCTTCACGCCAACAATCACAGGTACACCCAAACGCAAGCCAATCACGGCTGCGTGGCTGGTGAGGCTTTCTTCTTCGGTGATGATACCGGAGGCTTTGCGAATTGCATCGACAAAATCGGCACCAGTGCGGGGTGCAACTAAGATATCCCCAGGGTTAAAGTTACTGACATCCATACCTGTGTGAGCAACTCTAGCGCGACCACTCACAGAACCTTGTCCTAGTCCAATTCCATGACCGAGGACAGCTGTCACTACCTCAACTTTAATTAAGTCGGTAGAACCAGAAACGCCTTGCAGAGTACCAGCAGTCATTACTACTAAATCGCCTTCAAACAGGTATTTATGCTCTTCAGCAACGTTAATTGCGGCTTGGAATGTCTGACCAGTAGAGGGTAAACCCAAGACTAGTAGCGGTTTCACTCCCCAGACAAGTTGTAACTGTCTTGCGACGTTGACATGGGGTGTCACCGCCAAAATCGGTGTGTTGGGACGGAATTTAGAAACGTTGCGTGCTGTTGCTCCGGTTTGGGTTAAGGTCATAATTGCAGCTGCACCCAAGTTTTCGGCAATTTGACCTACGGCTTGGCTGATGGCGTTGGGAATAGAACGTCTGCTGTCTCTCAGCTGGCGTGTTGGTGAGTTGCGTTCTTCTTGTTCAATACGTTCCGCAATTCTAGCCATTGTTGCTACTGCTTCTACTGGGTAGCTACCCACAGCAGTTTCGTTAGACAGCATGACTGCATCCGTACCATCTAAAATTGCGTTGGCTACGTCTGATACTTCGGCACGCGTAGGACGAGGATTGCTCACCATGCTATCTAGCATCTGGGTAGCGGTGATGATGGGAATCCCTAAGCGGTTGGCTGTAGCAATTAACCGCTTTTGCAGTACAGGGACATCTTCGGCTGGTAGTTCTACCCCTAAGTCACCTCTAGCCACCATTACGCCATCACACAAAGCTAAAACTGCTTCCATTTGTTCAATGGCTTCGTGTTTTTCGATTTTGGCAATGACTGGGACTTGCTTACCTGTACTAGAAATTAGTTCTTTGATTTCGATTAAATCTTGGGGGTTGCGGACAAAGGAAAGTGCTACCCAGTCTACACCCTGATCTAGACCAAACATTAAGTCCTCGCGGTCTTTGTCGGTCATGGCTTTAATTGACAGGTAAACCCCTGGAAAGTTTACACCTTTATTATTAGATAGTTTGCCGCCGACGGTGACACGGCAATGTAAATCACCTTTTTCGCGGTGGGTTTCTTCCACCACCATTTCTACTCGCCCATCATCAAGGAGAATTTTGGCTCCGGTTGGGACTTCTTCTGCCAAATATTCGTAGGTGATGCAGCTAATTTCTTGCGTACCTACTACTTGACGATTGGTGAGGATGAAGCGATCGCCTTTTGCTAACACTATAGACCCATTTTCAAACCGCCCCAAGCGAATTTTTGGCCCTTGCAAGTCTTGCAAAATTGCCACTGGCTGATTGAGTTCAAAGGCAGTTTGCCGAATTAGGCGAATATTACGCTGATGGTCGGCATGAGTACCATGAGAAAAGTTAAGGCGCAGGGTCGTTGCGCCTGCTTCAATAATCGCCTTGAGCATTTCTGGGCTGCTGGTAGCGGGGCCAATTGTAGCGACAATTTTTGTCCGACGTAATGAATCTCTTAATTGCATAAGGGCTGAGTTTAGGGAGTTTGTTAAGCAGTCATAGTAAGTTAAGGGAGATGCTGTATTCCGTTACTGCCACATCAATAAATTTAAGCAGTTAGCGAGGGGCAGATAAAGAGTGGAATTAGACAAATGATTACTTATTTTTCCCTCTGATTTTTCTTAGAAACTAGAGGACAGAATAGCTATCGTACACTAATCTTGGTCTCCTCCCCCTTAGGGATGATTTATTTCACCTCTACTCTTTGCTAACTGAGTGACACACCCTACTGATCAGCAAATACTTGGGTTTCGTCTGGAATGATAGCGTCATTTATCAAAGTATGTAGATAAATATTGCTATATAAAACTTCGCAAAACTTTATTGTTTACTAATATTTATCGTATATTCGTAATGATTGGTAAACAAGGAGTTATGAATGCTGGCATTGGAGGCAGAACAAAAAATATTAAAAGTCCCGCCCAAGGAGTTTTTAGAGCCAGCCGGTAACTTTAGCCCCACAATGCGGCTGTTTTTGGCAGCAGTGACAATGCTAGTGTTATCAAATTTTGGCTATTGGTTGTGGGAATGGCCGCACTGGTTGTGCTTTTGTACTAATACTTTAGCCTTGCATTGTTCGGGAACAGTGATTCACGATGCTTGTCACCAGTCGGCGCATCGCAATCGCATCATTAACGCCATACTAGGTCATGGTAGTGCTTTAATGTTAGCATTTGCCTTCCCTGTATTTACACGCGTACATTTACAGCATCATGCTCATGTCAATCATCCTCAAGATGACCCAGACCATTATGTTTCGACAGGTGGGCCTTTATGGTTGATTGCGGTGCGGTTTTTATACCATGAAGTATTTTTCTTTAAGCGGCAACTTTGGCGCAAGTATGAGCTATTAGAGTGGTTTATCAGCCGTTTAATTGTTGTAAGTATTTTTTATATCTCAATTCAGTATGACTTTTTAGGCTACATCCTCAATTTTTGGTTTATACCAGCATTCATAGTTGGCATAGCATTAGGATTATTTTTTGATTATCTGCCACATCGACCTTTTGTAGAACGCGATCGCTGGAAAAATGCCCGTGTTTACCCTAACCCATTTTTGAATATTCTAATTATGGGGCAGAATTATCATTTAGTGCATCATTTATGGCCTTCTATTCCCTGGTATAACTATCAACCTGCATACTATACAATGAAGCCACTTTTAGACGAGAAAGGCTGTTATCAAACATCAGGATTATTACAAAAAAAAGATTTCTTTGAATTTGTTTACGACATTTTTTTAGGAATTCGCTTTCATCACCTCAAAGAATAGAGTATTTGATTGAGCCTAAAATCTAATAACTTGAGAAAATTTATAAAGTAGACTTAAATTTTAAGTTGCGTTAAGGCTAGGAATCTTTACACATTCATAATAAAAAGGCAGTTTTGTGGCAGATTATATACAGCAAAACTGCCTTTTTCAATTTAAATAAAAGTTCATAAACAACTAATTATTTTTAAATTTATGATTTTTGATAAAACCTTTACAAAATACGCTATTACTTCAAGTTTCAGCTTCATCAAAACCAAAAATTAGTAATTGATAAAACATAATTTCCTGATAAAAACTTTGTTTATTTAGATGTAGTTCCTGGGAATACTAGAGTTAATCGCTTTAAGGTAAAACTTTTAATTACATGAGCTTAAAGCGTAAAGTAACTTTTATCCTTTAACTCAAGATATGGCTGACCTTAACTCAATCTCATCAAACCAAAAGACGCATCATATAACACTGCTTTACGCAAAATTGAGCCAATGGCCACGCCGCTTGAAAGTAGGGCAAAAAATTGCTTGCGGTTATGGAATTACTTTAAGTGTGGCTGTTTTGGGAACCCTTGCGGGGATGGTGCTTGGAGATTATTACAACAATTTAGCAGTTGAAACTCAAGAAGATGCGCTTCAGGAAATTCAGCTAGTCAATCACCTCAAAATTACTGAATTAACAACACGAAACAAGAGACAACGGCTAACTTTTTTACTGGGTAATTCCAAACTTGTACAGCAAGAATATTCTGAACTTAAAAAATCTATCTCTGAATTTAGAGAAGCATGGTCAGAATTGCAAACTTTGGAAGGAAATCCAGACTATGAACATGATTCAGAGGAAGAAATCGCCAAAGTGCAAAATTTTATGCAGACTTATAAGGGAATTCCAGAAGCTTATTTAAAACAAGTAGAAGAACTGCTAAATTCCTTTGATTTAGAGAATGTGCAGCCAGAATACATTGAGACTATACGATACAAACTTATCAACTTCAGTAGCAGTCGAGAGGTAGAGCAATTAAACAATTTTTCTCATGACCTGACTCAGCTGGTTGACCGCGCTGCTGGCGAATATGACGAAGCCGCAGAAGTTTTGAAATCTGCCCAAAAACTGCGATCGCAAATTATTATTACCAGCCTAGCATTATCTATAATGATTGCAGCGTTTTTGGCATTTTATACTAGTCGGGCGATCGCGCGACCCATTCAAAACCTTACCCATGTAGTACAACAGTCAATCCAGAAGTCTGATTTTGATGTGCAAGTATCAGTCACGGCTGAGGATGAAGTTGCTGTCTTGGCTACCTCGTTTAATCAGCTTATTCACTCCATCAAAGACCTTTTAGCAGAACAGCAGCAAGCAAATCAACAGCTAGAAGCATACAGTCAAACCCTAGAAAACCAAGTAGCCCAACGTACTCAAGAATTAAAGGAAAATAATCAGCGTTTGCACCAAACCTTAGAAGAATTGCATCTTACCCAAACTCAAATGGTGCAAACTGAAAAAATGTCTGCTTTGGGACAAATGGTGGCAGGTATAGCCCATGAAATCAACAATCCAGTAAACTTTATTTATGGCAATCTCAGCCATATCAAAGAATACACACAAGACTTAGTTAGATTACTTCAAGCCTATCAAGAGTATTACCCAAATCCACCTCAGGCTTTACAAACAGCAGCAGATGAAATTGAATTGGAATTCTTGAATGAAGATTTGAAAAAAATCATCCAGTCAATGGAGGTTGGTGCTAGCCGGATCAGCGAAATTGTCAAGTCTCTCCGCAATTTCTCCCGCTTAGATGAAGCAGAATTTAAAGCAGTGGATATTCATGAAGGTATCGACAGCACCTTAATGATTTTACAACATCGACTCAAAGCAAAAGCAGAAAATACGCCAATTCAAGTAATTAAAGACTATGGCCAGTTGCCCTTAGTTGAATGCTATGCAGGGCTACTTAACCAAGTATTTATGAATTTACTAACAAATGCGATCGATGCCTTAGAAGAAACTCACCACCAACATTCAAATCAAGGCATGACAAAGCAACCTCAGCAGATATGGATTAAAACTCAGTTGCAGTCTGAAGATTATGTCTTAATTACCATTACCGATAATGGTATAGGTATTCCAAAAGGATTTAAACTAAAATTATTTGACCCTTTCTTTACAACTAAACCTGTGGGTAAAGGTACAGGTTTAGGATTGTCAATTAGCTATCAAATTATTAACAAAAAACATCAAGGAAAGCTTTGGTGTGATTCTCAGCCCGGAGAAGGCACTCAATTTTTTATAGAAATTCCAGTTCACCAAAATTTAAAATGTATGCTTCAACCACCACAGATATAGGAATCCGGTTTGATTTTTGAAATTATCTGTATAGGCTGGGAGTAGGAAAGAGTAATTTATGGGGTTCCCGTTTCTAACGCATAACAAAAATAATTGCAACTATCCATTGGTATAGATTTTTTATATGCTTAAAAGGCTTTACTTTTAAAATAAGATTTAAAGATTTTATATATAAAAACCAAGCACTTTTCATTAATTAGAATCTGTGCCTGAGAAATAAAGTAATAATAGAAAGTATTAGGATGCAGATTAATTTTTCGTTAAAAGCCTTTTATGCTTATAGATTTAGCTTATATAGGTTAAGAAAAGAATTGTATAAATTAAAGCATCACTAAAGGCTATCTACTACATAATACTTATGCCAATATAAACTACAAAACTATTTAAATGATTTGATCTTAGAGACATACGCCAGGTCTTAGATATTGAAAAATAACAAAAATTTATACATAATTAATCATTATTTTTTAAAAGAAATTTATAAAGTATCTTTTTTAAAAAATTGGACATCGGCTATGCATTAATTAATAAAAATTCTATAATCAACGCAGCAGTGCAAAAAGCAGTGGATATCCTGATTATTCATTTATTTTATGCAGTGCAGTTTTAATGTCCTTACTGAGTGAATACTAAGATTATGGAAAGCACATTGTTGACAACACTCAACCCCAGCGATGAAGCTAATATTTCTGGTGGTACAAAAGTAGTGAAATATTATCACAAACCTAAAAAAGAACACGAAGATAAAGAAAAAGAGGACAAATACAAACCTAAAAAGGAACACGAAGATAAAAAAGAAGAGGACAAATACAAAATTGATCTAGCCAAACTTCTGAAATTGTTAGCATCACTTGACATAAAATTAATAGTCCACAAGTAACCCAGAAGTAATGTCTACATCAATGTTAAGCAGCATTTGTTAGTTTTGTAAGGTTCAGTAGAAGAGAAATAGTAATAAAGACACAGTTAACCGTGCCTTTATTAGGAATGAAATGCCGTGCGTTAAATCCTTTCTCCTGTTGACGCAGGTGAAATCAATTTTACACAAGGCTCAATAGCTAATCTAAATAATCTTAATGAGCGATTAGCTCGTTTTTGCAGTGGTTTCATCCTAACATACTTTATTATTTCTACCACTACTTTCCTTCAACAAAATTAATTAAAACTCATTGACAATTGTCAATGAGTTTACTAGTTTTTATCCTTAAATATATTGCTCATGTTTGCATAGCTAAATTTACCATATTCATAGCAATTTAGTAACTTGTGAAAGATGGCGAAACAAGACATCCTTAAAGCATCTAAATAGCAGGAAGGGTAAAAACCTTTTCGTGTTTAAGTTGGAATATCTGTTGATACTTAACCAATTTGGTTGTTACTATGTTAAATAAAAATTAATAAGAGATTCCAGAATTTTCAGGTAGTGAATTTTGAATTTTTGGTTCTGGGAAAATTATCAACTGCACAGACCAGTAGCTCACAAGCATAAGAATGAAACCTGAAACTACACCAATTACTAGACCTATGAGCATAGGAGATTTTTTAGTGTCTTCAGAAATCTCAAGCTTATCTGTTGAAGTGTTGACAGGTACAGATGTTGTTGTATCAAACACTGGATAAGAATTATCTGAAAATAAAGTATTTTGGGCGTGAAATGGTGATATGAGTGTAGACTCTGAATCTTCGATTGGAGTGTAGAGATTTATAAATGGTTGCAGTGCCTCTAGTGCTTCGGCTGCTGATTTATATCGGTCTTGAAAGTGGTAGCGAACCATTTTATTAATCACTACAGCTAAATTAACATTAACATCAGCTAAATGTTCCCAAACAACTTCACCTGTTTTGCGGTCTTCTGATAATTGTGTAGGGTGTACTCCGGTGAGTGCTTGAATGGCAATCATACCTAGCGCGTAGATATCACTATTCGGTCGTGGTCTACCCCGATGTTGTTCACTAGGCATATAGCCTGGTGTACCGATCGCAATTGTAGACTGATCAATAGACAAAGAATTTTTTTGGTCTTTCACTAATTGAGTCAAAATCGGCTTAACTGCACCAAAATCAATCAAAACTAAACGATGATCATGCTGTCGCCGCATAATATTGCTGGGCTTGACATCTCGATGTATCAGCCCGTGGTTATGTACAAAATTCAGGATTTCTAAAACTTCTTGCAGTAGTTGCACAACTTTAGCCTCAGACCAGCGATAACCAGCCTGAAGTTCTGCACTGAGTGTGTGTCCTGCAATAAATTTCTGTACTAAGTAAAATTCCCGTTCATCTTCAAAATGCGCTAACAGATGGGGAACTAAATCATAATCGCCTAATTTTTGCAGTGCGGCTGTTTCTCTATTAAATAGCCGTCTGCGAACTTCTTCAGGGATAGAAAAATCGCTACTAGGTAGAAAATGCTTGACAACGCAGGTCGGGCGATGGGGGAGATAGGTATCTTCAGCCATGTAAGTTTTACAAAACATTCCTTGGCTCAAAATCTGGACAACTTGGTAACGTTCTCCTAGTAGCTTAGTTAACATATAATGATGAACCTGACAGTAGGTTTCAGTAATATTACTTAAGTGCAATTACATATAGATTTAATATATAGTTTTTATAGAGAAATACTTTATATAAATTTAAATTTAAATGAGCAAAACAGGCCGAAGATCTGCTTCACTCAGCCCTGACGCAATTCAGATGATTAGAGGTTTAATCATCGGGAAAGTGATGACGCTGGTAGTCATTGGCGGGCTATGGTTATGGTTAAGACCACGTACATACGAGCCTAGTTATGCGCTTTCTAGTTCTAGAGAGCTTAGAGAATCTAACCGTACTTCTACGGGTTCAACCTTTGAAAGTGTTCCTGATGTACCTATGGATGCTTTCAAATATGGCGGTAGTACAGCTTGGGCAACGATTAGGCAACTCGTAAATTCTCAAATCCAACATACTCGCCCAGAATTTCAATTAGTTTATGTAAATCCTACAGTTGGTAGCCCTGGTTCTGGCGCAGGGATTAGAATGTTGCTGGAAGGAGAATTGGACTTTACCGAATCTTCCCGTCCTTTAACAGCTACAGAACAAGCCCATGCTGAACAGCAAGGGTTTAAATTTGAGCAGCGTGAGATTGCTGTTGATGCGATCGCAGTAGTCGTTAACCCAGAACTTCAAGTACCAGGCTTAACCGTTGACCAGCTACAGCAAATTTATCTTGGCAAAATTACTAATTGGCAGCAAGTAGGCGGGCCAAATCTGCCCATTGTTCCCTTGTCGCAATCTCCGGAAAACGCAGATACGCTGTTGTTTGCTGATAAACCGGCAGATAAGCAAGGGCTGAGTTCGCGCGTCCAGTATGTTTATTCTTCTACCGAAGCACTACGCCGCATTAAAACAACTCCTGGCAGTTTATATTACGCCTCTGCTAGAGGGGTTGTAAATCAATGTAATGCCAAGCTACTGCCTTTAGGATTGAATTCTCAACCGCTGGTTTCTCTCTACCGTGAACCTGTCATCCAGCCAAATCAGTGTCCGGAAAAACGCAATCAGCTGAATACCGCAGTTATCCAAAACGGCAGATATCCATTGACTTCTAAGTTATTTGTAATTATTAAACAAAATCAAGGACGAGAACAGCAAGCAGGGGAAGCTTATGCCAAACTGTTGCTGACTGATCAAGGACAACAGGCGCTCGCCCAAGCTGGTTATGTCCCGATTAAAAGTCAGGAAACAGCTTCTAATTGAGAGATGAACTGAGTGCGATCGCTTCTGCGTTCAAAATTTTTGAATGTGTTCCCTGTGCTATAGCCTTGCGTCAATTTCTGATTGAGCAAAATATTTCTGGCACACAGATTAGCCTATTTACTGGTAGTACAGAAGACCCTTTCTGTAACATTTATACCATGAACGCCTTCAACAAAACATCTCGATAAATGGACGACACGAAGCGATCGCAGTTGAAATTGACGGACAAGAACTCATTTTTGACAACATCCATCCCGAAGGAATTGCCAGAGTAAAATGGATAAATAACCTTTACTGCCCTGCACAAGATTTAGGCGGCAATTTCCAAATTACTGAAACTGAATTTTAAATCAGAGGGACAGATGGTTGACTTATATGATTTAATTCGCAATATCCAAAAACGTCCTGCTATGTATTTAGGACGAGTTTCTATTTCTAATCTCCGTACTTTTCTGGCTGGTTACTGTTTTGCACGTCGCCAGATGGAAATTCCTCAAACACAACAGGAACAGCAATTTTCAGAATTTCAAACCTGGATTCAGCAGAAATTCAATTTGAATTCTCATCAAACCTGGGATCAAATAATTTTATTTTTTTCTCAAGATGAGCCTACTGCTTTAGAACAGTTTTTTAAATTATTTGATGAATTTACTCAACAATTCGAGAGTGAATTTTCAATCAACGCAACCGTTGCTGAAGAAGCGTTAAATTAACTATATTGGCTATTTTAAGGACAAAATGCGATCGCTCAAGCTGGTTTTGTCCCTGTCAGCACTCATCACCCACCTCGAATGGCAGCAAGTAATTCATCAATCCACTGTTGGTCAGCTGCCGATAGTTTTGGCGGGGGGACAGGTTGGTGATAATCAATACGAAATTGGTAAGAACCGCGATCGTAAACACCCAGCAAAATGGTCTGTAAATCAACTGCTAATTCCGGATCATCAGATTTGAGAGGTAATGAGAAGTTAGGAATTGGCTCTCTCAATTGGAATTCATACAGATCTGCCATTGGCCGGGTAGTGGCTCGACTGACTATGATGCGATAATCGCTTGTCTCCTCTACCCCAATCATAGGCATTGGTGTATTTTCTCGAAGTAAGTCAATTTCAACTAGGTGAGATAAACTGCCCAGCACTCGCTGCCGCTTTTTCTCATAAGCAGTTCGCCCTTCGCCCTTGCGCTTATTCTTGGGTGATAGTACTTCAATAACCGTAATTACCTGATGAGTACCTACCTCCCGCACTTCTAAATAACGCTCTTTGACCTCAACTTGCATAGGGAGTCGAATTTGCTTTGGACGAGTTTGTGTGGCAGTTGTTGTAGGTTGTGCTACAGGCGAATTTGAAGCACTCAGCACGACCGCATCGGGAATTCCCACCAATAATTGGGTGTCTTCGTCATCCAGATAGGTGCGGGTTTCCACTGCTACATAATATTTGGGTTGCAGATAGGGTGTGAGCGCATCAGAAATTGCCACAATCAATCGGCTGTGAAACTCGTGCCAAAGTGAAGGCAATTCTAGATAGGGGTTCATGCCAGGAAAGGGGGATGGCATTGATGAAACTCCCAGATGTCTAAGTTATTAATTTATACTTTTGACTCAATTGCTGCCTGTGATTTGTGTAAAGACTGGGGTAAACTCCAATCTGGACGCAAACTAGAAGCATGGCGCAAATATATATGGTGTATGGGCGCAGAGGTTGGCAGATAAGCGTGAATTAAAAAGCGGATGCAACGTTGTAAACTGCCTTCGACGTGCATTTGTTGCACATCTAACATAGCTACATTATCCCAACCAGGACGTGTTCTGGCGATCGCCGCCGGAAAAATCGCATCTAAATCGCGTGTGACTGAAAAAGTCACGCTGATCATATCTTCTGGTTGGATTTGATTTCGGTGTTCTAGTTCTTCTAGCAGTTCTGTAACTGCTTCTCGCATTGCTTCAATTGTGTTTTCTGCAACCGTTGTTGCTCCGCGAATTGCTCGCATTTGCCACTCCACGCCAAAAATCCTCCTTAAATATTAGTCAACAGTTAACAGTCAACAGTCATTAGCCAATGACTAATAACTGATGACCAATGCATTTATGGTCGATATAACCACAGTGGCAGACCACTGGTAGACATTTCAAATTCTAGCCAGTCAGCACCTGCTCCTAATCGTGATGAAACTTGACGACTCCCTGGTAGAAAACGGCTCAACAAAGGTTTTGGTTCTTCGAGGTTAAAGCATTGTGTTTTTTCGGGGTCAAGACCAACCAGTTCTGCTGTCCAGCGACGAGCATCTTCTTCGGTTCCCAGGCGGTCTACTACTCCCAATTCTAGAGCTTGTTGCCCAGTAAATATCCGTCCGTCAGCGAAGCTTTTTACAGTTTCTACTGCTAAAGAACGAGCATCGGCTACTGTTTGCACAAACTGCTGATAACTTGTGTCAATCAACTCTTGCAAGATATGTTGTTCTGGTTCTGTTAGTTCCCGATCAAATGCCAAAATGTCTTTGTACGGGCCAGACTTGATCACTTTGAAGGAAACACCAATTTTTTCGAGCAAGCGTTCCAAGTTATTCCCCCGCAAAATCACACCAATGCTTCCCGTAATGGTTCCGGGGTTAGCCATGATGTGTTCGGCTCCCATACCGATGTATACACCACCTGAGGCGGAAATATTACCAAAACTCGCTACAATTTTGATTTTTTCGCGTAACCGCTTCAGGGCGCTATAAATTTCTTGGGAGTCTCCGACTGTACCCCCAGGGCTATCAATGCGTAAAAGTAAAGCGGGAAATTTCTTCTCTTCTACGGTCTTTAACGCTTCTAAAACGCGTTTACGTGTACCACTAGCGATCGCACCAGTAATTTCAATCCGAGCAATTTGTTTACGAAACTTAGACTTAAACGGCCAAACCATGAGCAGTCAACAAACCTCTTATATAATCTCACTATAAAATGCCCAGAGGTCAACTGAAGTATGAAGTATGAAGTATGAAAGTCACCGAATCTTAGCTTCCCTTTTTCAGGAGAGTAAATCGCAGAGTTTGAAAACAGTCCCTGGGGACGCAGTTTCCATTCTCACTTCATCATTCATTTTTTTTCAGTTAAAGATCCTTGTCTAATAAATGGACATTCTGCTATTCAGCATTTTATAGTAGACAACCTCAAGACTGCTTGATGTTAGCTCTCGCTCAATCTAAGATAACTAAAAATTTATCATCTCGTTGTTATAAATTTTTTCATTCCAGTTGCCAATCTTGAGCAACTAATTATTTATTGTTTTAATTATTAATGTAACAAATATTACTATAGTTTTTAAGCAAAACTCATCTTAAGTTCTGTAGTGTTTTGCTCTTAAAACTAATATTTAACAATACTTTTAACTTGTTATTAGTCTAGCAAACTTAGCGATCGCACTTTAATTACTTAAGAATCTATGCGTAGAATTTGACATCTGTAATAAGCATAAGTATCAAACAATCCACCTACAAAGCTCCAAGTCAAACTAATAATCAAAAGTCCGTGTAAAGAATTTCCACTACCAAAAATAGCAAGAAAATGTAATATACCCCTGGCACCAGCTTCAGTGAGTGCTTGCAAACCAGGAAAGTAACCTAGACCAGTTACAATCACCAGAATTCCGCCAATCAAAAACATGGGAGCGACAAAGCTAAAAATAATCGTCAGCAATAGAGAGCGGAGAAAGTTAGTCAGAAAACTCATGAAAGACAACCTCCAGAAAGGAACCGCAGAATAGCTAAACCGCTAGCTACCATCTTCTACAATACGAGCGATCGCTCCCTAAAAGTGAATATGTCAAAAATCTTAAGTTTTCATTAAAAAAACAGACATGAACTACATAATCTGCATTATGGATATGCCAGCTCGTAAATTGATAAAACCCGCACTAGAAGGAGCTTTGAGAATATATCCAATCAATAGCATAGCTCAAAATAACTATTGGCAAAGCTTTATTTTATGAGAGCAAGTTTAAAGTAAGTTAACCTAAACCTGATTTACATCCGTCTTAACGATAGGGAGCGCGGGAGAAAAGTATGAAGTGTGAAGTATGAAGTGTAAAGTATGAAGTACCGAGTTCTGAGGTGAAAGTTTCGGGTTCAAAGGTGAAAATTTTGAGTTCTGAGGTTGAAGCCATAGTATTTACTCCTGCCTCCTGCCTTCTGCCTCCTGCCTTTTGACAAATGACTCTTGACTATTAACCAATGACTTTCGCTATTCTTAAGGCTATTACCGAGTTAGCGACAGAAAATTGAGTCAGAGTACAACATCTAAATCAAGTTTAGCAGCATGGGGTCAGCGATTGGTCGCCGCGATTTTTCTGGGAGGACAGCTAATCGTTCACCTGGTGCGGGGCAAAATCCATTGGCGTAATACCTTAGAACAAATGGTAGCAGTGGGGCCAGACTCTCTGTTTATTGCCCTATTAACAGCTATTTTTGTTGGTGCTGTGTTTACCATTCAGGTAGCGCGAGAATTTATTAACTTTGGCGCGGGAAATCTAGTCGGTGGCGTACTGGCGGTAGCATTAACACGAGAACTATCACCAGTACTCACAGCAGTCATTTTAGCCGGGCGAGTTGGGTCTGCCTTTGCCGCAGAAATCGGTACTATGCGGGTGACAGAACAAATCGATGCCATGTTGATGTTAAGAACCGACCCCATCGATTACTTAGTTATTCCACGCATGATTGCTTGTTGCTTAATGCTGCCAATTTTAACTCTCCTGTCTTTAATAACAGGCATGACTGGCGGATTGTTTATTGCCTCTAATCTATATGGAATCGCAGATAACGTATTTTTAGAATCTGCCCGTAGCCTGGTTGATACTTGGGATATTTGTAGTGCCTTGATTAAAGCAGTTTGTTTTGGAATGTTAATTGCTGTCATTGGTTGCAGTTGGGGCTTGACAACCACAGGCGGAGCCAAAGGTGTGGGACAATCAACTACAACTGCTGTCGTTACTGCGTTACTGCTGATATTTATTAGCAACTTCTTTCTGTCTTGGTTAATGTTTCAAGGCGCAGGCAGTGCATTGTTACAAGGGTTTTAAAGAGGCGAGAGGTTAAAATTTGAATTTAAAACCTTATCCTATTACCTATTGCCTATTACCTAACCTTCACCTCCTAATCCTAAAATAGGAAAGATGTCTACTAAAGAAACAGGATTTGAAACAGTGACCAGTTCATTTGCGCCTAACTCCGCAGCAACTGTGGAACTCAAACCTAGTTACAATATCCCTTTAGTTTTGGTAATTGCGGCTATTCCCATCCTGATTGTGCAACCTTTATTAGGTGCAGCGATCGCATTTTTTGGTTTGTTTCTTTTGTTTCAAACTGTAACGTTGCGTTTACAATTTACTGCCACTGACTTAGACATTTACAGAGGTGAAAAGTTACTTCGGCGTTTTCCCTACCGAGAATGGCAAAACTGGCGGATATTCTGGAATGGTTTTCCTGTACTGTTTTATTTTAAAGAAATCAACAGTATTCACTTTTTGCCAATTTTGTTTGACCCCAACACCCTAAAAGCTTGTTTGGAAGAACGCTGTCCACGTATTTAAGTCTGAGTCAAGAGTCAATAGTCAATGGTTGATAAAGGACAAATGACCTATATTTATTTGCATCATAGGAATTAAATTTATAGTTTATGAACCCTGACGCATCTCAAACTCCAGAACCCATAGATGAGTGGTTGGAGCAATTACAACCAGAGAAACCTAACATCGAAAACCCAGAAAACTCATCTTTAGAGCCAGTTCTGGAAACAGAAGCGTCAACTTCATCAGTTGATACAGAACTGGCTGATACTGTGCATGAACCAACGACAGAGCCAATATCTGAGGTTGTAGTTCTAGCAACTGACACAGATGGGATAGGATCAGACATACAATCACAAAATAATTCACTCGCACAAGCAGAGCAAAGATTAGCTCAACTGCAACAGACTGAAGCAGAACTCACAGCAGAAATTAACAAGTTACGGGAGACTTACAACAGTCTGCAAACACAATTGAGTGATACTCAAACAGCACTGGGGCGCATTGTTCAAGAAACACTAGGACAGCTTGAACAACGCAAACAAGCACTGCAAATTTCCATAGAACAGCTAGAACGCCGTCAAGAACGCATCCGTAATGAAATGCGAACTACCTTTGCGGGTGCATCGCAAGACTTAGCAATTCGTGTTCAAGGTTTTAAAGACTATCTCACTGGTAGCTTACAAGATTTAGCCGTCGCCGCCGAGCAGTTGCAATTAGTCCCAGAGGTCAGAGAACGAGAAAAACCAACTGTCAAAGAAGCTAAACCCGCCGAACCCGAACCAAATACCCCACAATTTGCCCAACAGCAGTTTCAAGACACAACCAAGCAAATTCGCCGCTTAATTGACCAATATCGTAACAAACCAGATTATTACGGCCCAGCTTGGCAACTACGGCGCACCTTTGAACCAGTTCATGCAGAACGAGTCTCAAATTGGTTTTTTGGTCAAGGGGGACGGGGTGCTTTGCGGACAATGGGTAGCCGCTTGCAAAATACTTTGATTGCTTCGGCGGTGATTTCGATCCTACACAAATTGTATGGCGATCGCGTCCGTACTTTAGTTTTAGCCAATACACCAGAACGTCTGGGTGAATGGCGGCGAGGTCTGCAAGACTGCTTGGGCATAGGTCGTCCAGACTTTGGCCCTGACCGAGGTGTAGTATTATTTGAAGCAGCAGACGCTTTAGCACAAAAAGCTGACCGTTTGGTAAAAGCTAATCAACTACCCTTAATTATCATTGACGATTCTGAGGAGCAAATTAGTTTAGGACTGCTGCAATTTCCTTTGTGGTTGGCGTTTGCTCCTGACCCCAAAGCCATGAGAAATTATGATGATGATTTCTAGTCAATAGTCATTGGTCAACGCCCTTCGGGCAGGGAAAAGGTTAAAGGGGAAAGGGAAAGGGAACCCCATAACTAAAGTTAGGGGCTTGATACGAGGATGCTGTATTCCTCGTACTACCTATCTCGAAATATATCTTTGTTCCTTCTCCAGGTTTAAAAACTCATTTCTTGCAACCTTTCCCCTTTCCCCCTCTTCGGTCACCTGCTATATCTTGGACTATTGACTATAGACTATTGACTATGGACACTTGATTTTCTTGAGTTGTTTATGGCTATCTGGTTAGGCTTGTGTGGGGCAGTTTTGATAGTAGCTTATTTGTTGGGTTCCTTTCCCACTGGCTACATTGCTGTCAAGCAGTTAAAAGGTATTGATATTCGGGAAGTCGGTTCTGGTTCAACCGGGGCTACCAATGTACTGAGGGCTTTGGGTAAAGGGGCAGGAGCTTTCGTTTTAGGACTTGATTGCTTAAAAGGAGTATTAGCGATCGCTCTAGTTTATGCCTTATTTAACTTTGCTGCTAGCCAAAATTTCATCCCTCAAACTGTAGATGTAAAATTATGGCAACCCTGGATGGTAACTTTAGTGGGTTTAGCCGCCATATTAGGACATAGTAAATCAATTTTTCTCGGCTTTACTGGTGGTAAATCTGTTGCTACCAGCTTAGGAATATTATTGGCGATGAATTGGCAAGTTGGTTTAGCCACCTTGGGAGTATTTGCAGTGGTGGTAGCTATTTCTAGAATTGTATCGTTAAGTTCGATTGCTGGAGCGATCGCTGTAACAATTTTGATGGTAGTTTTCCAGCAACCATTGCCATATATTTTGTTTGGTATTCTAGGTGGATTGTATGTGATTGTGCGTCACCGGAGTAATATTGAACGAATTTTGGCAGGTACAGAACCAAAAATTGGGCAGAAGTTAACAACAGAACCCGAACAGACTGCATAGATGGCTAAATGCCTACCATATGGGGAGTAGGGGAGCGGAGGGGCAGGGGAGAGAGCAATACGGTTCGGATAAGCATTTTGAACTAAAAATTGGTTTGGGGAAAAGGTTAAAGGGTAAGGGTTAAAGGTTTTTTCTTCCCCTTTTCCCCTTCGCCTTTCCCCCTTAACCGAACCGTATTGGGGGAGAGAGTACCTTCATTCCCTTTCGGAACCTTGCACCCCTACACCCTTGCAGTCTCAACCAGCAAGCTTTTGTGATTATTAGCTAATCGATTTCGATGCCATGACTGTTTTCACGTGGTCTGCCAGTCTAATTGCCAAAGCGACAATAGTAAGAGTGGGATTAGCATAGCCTCCTGTAGGAAAAACAGAGCTACTGGCTATGAACAAATTAGAAACGCCGTGGACTTGGCAATTGCGGTCTACAACACCCTGCTTAGGGTCGTCATGCATACGTGTTGTTCCCATGTGATGATGTGTGCCAGGATGGATTAATTTTGGTAGATTTCCATCTCGTTCAACTTGTAACTGACCTATTCCCGCACTCTTCATTTCCTTTTGCAGGATATCCTGGGTTCGCTTAATGTTTTGGATATCAATATCGTTCCAACGCCAGTGTAACTTAACTTGCTGACGACCGAGGCGATCGCGATTAGCACTCAGCGTTATCCGGTTATCTGGGTCGGGTACTTGTTCCGTTTGATGCAGGGCTTCAAACTCAGCAAATCGACTTTCATGACCGCGAATATACGACCAACCACCCCAAGCAAGACTGGGAATAAAAGGTTGTTGCTTAGTTACTGCTCCATAACCAGCAGGCAAAATATAGTCTAAACCAGTAATCAAATGTCTTACGTGTTTGGCAACATCTTTACGTGCTTTTGAATTATGCAAGAACGAAAGCAGTGTTTTTAACGAATTAACAGCTTGTAACTGATATGGTTTTGGGATGGGAAATAGCAATGTACTATTATTTAGTATTTGTTCGCGGCGCATAACTTCTTCGCTGAGGGTGAGTTTGCCCATCACTGGTATGTTATTTACCCGCCGCAAATCGTATAAAGCAGTACGCTGAAAAAGCTCTGGATTAGTAGGAATCAATTTACCACAGCTTACTAGAGGATGATCCATAAAGAACCTACCTACTAGATCGTTTTGATTGCCTAGACCAGCTTTTTGCACCTTATTTGATAGTAATAATAAACGTGCAGTTTCAATACCACCAGCAGCTAGAATTACAACTTTTGCACGAACCCAAAATTCGTTACCTGATAAACAAGCTACTCGTAAGCGAGTTACAGTTTTAGCTGTTTCATCTGTTTCTATCTCCATTAAGTTAGCGTTGAGATAAGTAGTAATATTTCTAGCTTGATTAATTTCTTCACGGTACTCATGGGTAAAGACAGCACGTGGGCCAAACTGAAACATACTAGTGGTTATATTACTGCCCAAAGGTAGCTGAGGAGTTTGAATATCTTCCCAAGTCTCAGCATCATAAGCAAAAGTTCCTAGTTTACAAACTGCTTGGGCGCGTTTGTAGAAAGGATCGAGGTGTGATTTATCAAAAGGCCAGCCACTGTATGGTAGCCAGTCCCGTTTCTCAAAATCTATCTTGTCTAAAGGTACGTACCTAACACCAATTTGATTGTCACCTAATCTAATTTTCCAGGAGTTGGCTGTACCACCAAATTGAAAACGACGTTGTTCGTCTAGTGTGCCAAAAAGATTCCCTACACTTTCACCTTGAGAAAGCGATTGAGTATTTTCATCAAAATCAATACCACCACTTTCTAAAAGACAAACCCGGAAATCTGCAAAGGCTAATTCACGTGCCAAAGTTATACCAGCTGGCCCAGCACCAACGATACAAACTTCTGTTTCAATAGTCTCATCTGTAGGTAGTGTGCGTGCGTCTATTAACATTAACTACTTATAGTAATTCTAAATGTTTTCTGAACAAGGAAATTTTGATAAATATTTCCACTTTTCCCTTGTTTCAATCAACATGAATATGGCACAACTCAAATAAAATTGCCACAGATAAACAAGATTTTTTAATCTTATTAAGTATTGTATTTTAAAATACTCAATATTTAGTTAACTATTTTACATATGGATTGTTATTCCTGTAACAAAATCTCACTAGATATTTTCTAAAAGTATTCAAATTAACGATAATTGGCAGTCTGATAGGCGCAAATTAAGTATGTATAATAAGTAAAGATTACAGATTATTAGTTGAATAATATATATATACGTTCATAAAATATTCATACAGCAAATATTTTTATTTACTTTCTCTTGATGAAATTGGCTATAAACTATCCTTAAATAATTTACGGAGAAAAATAAGTTAAAACTCAATTTTTCTCTATTTATGTGCATCCTCCTCATCCCGGAAATTTCAACAAAAAATAACAGGTTTTACAGCAATCTTATTTAGATTGTGAACAAGACTTATCTGCGGATAGAGTTTGTGACTCTTAACTTGTTCATATTTCTATAGGAAGGCTCTAGCAGTCTCGGTTAGCTTCTATACTCATTGACTTTCTTACCAGACAACTACTGATATGACCGTAATTAATGCACTTGCTAATCAATATTATCTATATATCAAACGAGGACAAAAACCAATTCCTTGGAATATATATGACACTCATCCACCGATTGAGTTTGGTTTAACTACTTACTTTGGTAAGGTATTTCAGGCTATAGAGAAGAGTTTTCAGCTAAGTGGTTTAATATTTTATATAACTTGGGATGAAATTGATGAACTCCCATCATACGGGCCAAACGTTGTTGTTTTTGTATTAGGAGATGAGTGGTATCGTATACCAAAATATACTCACAAGGTTAGGGCCGTATTTAAATGTATAGGTACACGCACCATTCTGGGATGTAATCCTCTTTTCAAGCCTTCTTTACTCAATTTGCTGACACTGATTCAATTTCTCAGAATCTTAGTTGTCGGCTTACCTGGCTTCGTGAATTATCACTGGCACAAATTCAAAAGCTTACTATCAGGTCAAGGCAAAATCACTCCCATCTATGATATTCCTTTGGGGTACAACAACTCAAAGGATATGCCAATTAAAGATATTGAAGAACGTCTCTATGATGCTTATTTCTCTGGTAGCGTAGTACACGTACCATATCCTTTATGGTCTTTGAAGCGTTGGTTAGGAACGCCAAAAGCCCTGGCGCGACAACTCATGATATCGAGTGTCAATAAATTCAAGAAAAAAAATCCACATTTTAAAGTTGAATTATCAATTACTGGTGGTTTCCGCAATAGAACTGTTGAAGATGAGCGCAGTTATTGCGAAATTATGATGGATACAAAAATCTGCCTAGTTCCTAGAGGCACGTCTTTTGAAACAACTCGTTTGTTTGAGGCGATGAAATATGGATGTATTGTGGTGACTGAAGTTTTGCCTTCACGTTGGTATTTAGATGGCGCACCTGTGATTCAAATAGAGAATTGGCAAGATTTGGACAATATATTAAAAAACCTGCTGGAAAATCAGCAACTCATGCGAGAAATGCACCAACAATCTTTAAATTGGTGGAAAAATCAATGTTCAGAAGCCATTGTTGGAGAGTACATAGCCGAAAAACTTTATCGAAACATCCCTATTTCGACCAAATACATCGCAGGTGTGTCTATGTCTTTGACTCCACCCTAATCTAGGAGTTAGGAATTCTAGCAATGTTTCAGTTTTGAGTGATTTAGCCTGATTGTAATCTTGATTTAGGTTTGACAAAGCAAAATTTTTGAAATGTTAGGAGTTATGTAAAAATAACTTGAACAATTTACCGAATGGTTAGATCATCAGAATGTAACCGAATTAAAGGCTTAGATATCTGATAACCAAGTAGTAGAAAGCATTAGACTTGTCCGAAAACTCCAAAGCCATACTGTTCAAAGCTTTGGGCCAAAACTTTGATATTTGCGTAAAAACGCAGTTACAAGGTTTTGAGATAGTTAGTGATAGTTTAGAGGCATAAAAATCAACTCCTAATTTATAAAGATTTATGATTATTGCTACTAGCTAACCTGGGAGAACCAAGCTACCTATTCTCAATCTAACTAAACCAACGTGAGTTCGATGAACCTCTCCCCAACCCCTCTGTCTTGAAAAGTTTTGCGCCGGGAAACCCGGACGCGCAAACTTTTCGCTCCGACGCGGAGAGGGGCATAAATCTTCCTAGTTTTGAACGAAAAAACGTAAGGATTCAGGTCTAATATTGAGGAAGTAAAGAAGGGCGAGACAGAGAATTATCAGAATCAGCAATTAGAGCCTGTGCAAAAAAATCAATAACAGACCTACCTTGACGACGACACGGCAGTCGCTTCAAGTCGGCAAAGCCGCCCAACGCGCTGCCTCAGCTTTGAACCACCGTCAACAAATTGGCAGTATGTTGAAACCGCTCCATCGAACGGGAACCACCACTCACCTTACGTTTTGTCACAGCCAAACGCAGCGAGCGTTCGGCCTGATTATTATCAGGAGGAACTTCAGGATGGTCAAGGAAATACCACCATTGGCTTGCTTTATCGCGCAAAGAACGTAAAAGGTTTCCAGCCATAGCTCCTGCCAAGTTAATCCATTGTTTAACAGAGGATTGCACCTTGGACTTGAATTGCTTAACCCAATCGTTATAACTGGTAGAGTCAAGAGTTTCAAACCATTGAGCATAACTTCTGAAAGCTTCATCAATTAAATCGACAAACGTTTCGCCAATAGTTTTGTTGTGAAGACCGGGAAGTTGAATCAATTTTTTGAAGTGACGGCGTAGATGAGCCAAACATTTTTGCTGAGAAACAGCTTGATAGCCATTGTAAACACTAAAATCGTCGCTGATAATTACACCTTGATATTCAGTGCCTAAAATTGCTGATAATTCTGCTCTAGAGCGAGTATCAGCCGCAGTAAACAGGCAGAATTCAGAATTAGCCACTACCCATAACCATTCTTTAACTCCTTTAACTGACCAAGGCGTTTCATCCACATGGATATTAGGTTGTGTCTGTTTTACCCAACTACTCAACTCAGTTACGCTCGGTTCTATCGCTTGTTGTATTCGCTCATTGGTTGCAACTAACGTCCCCAGCCCAATCTCAATTTGCCCCAGTTCCCACAACATTTCCTGCTGTTTTTCATAAGGCATATGTGCATAATTATTTGCCCACCCTAAAAATGCCTGTAACGACGTTCCTAAATCTTGTCCTGGAATCATGTCTTGTGGCCAGGCGGCTGTTTGTACATTGCCACAACTCTCACACACGCAGGTATGGCGTTGATACTCCACTACTTCGATTGGACGTTCCACTAATTGCGCTACTGAGTGCTTTTCTACTTTTACTGCCTCTGCCGTAAATGCTTTTTGACCACAATAGGCACAATCAGTCGGTCGTAAGATTTCATAGCGATCTACTCGGACATAGCCCTTACGGGTTTTGCCTTGATGTCCTGGTTGCCCACCTGGTTTCTTTTTTGGCTGATTTGATTGGTCTTGAGGCGGTACTGTTTTGTTTTCGCTCTTTTTGAGGATGTCTCCTGATGGAGGTTTCGATGAATTAGTACTATCTAAATCTCTGCTGACTTTTAAACGCTCTATTTCTTGCTGTAATTCTAATATTATTTTTTGTAGCTCACGTATTACCTTGCTCTGCTCAATGATGATGTCCACCAGTTCTTCTTTGGATAACTGGCTCAAACTTTCTCGGTCTAGATCTTGAGGCAGGTTTTGGTTCATATTTTTGATACTTCCCCTCAAGTGTTCCCTTTGTCAATACTCTGTTACCTGAATCCTTACCTTTTGTTTAAGTATTTCTTCAACTTCTGCTAATTTTTGGCGTAATACTTGTTGAAACTCTGTTAATTGTGCTGTTTCTGTGTTCTTTAATGACTCTACAGAGACTTTTTGTAGACGATGAGATGTTTGTACTAATAATTTATTAACGGTTTTATTTGATTTAGAAGGTTGTACTGGAGATGCCACCACTTCAGCTACTAATTTTCTTGTAGCAATAACAGATAGTTTTTCTTAAATTACTTTGTGCGTAGTTCGTTCTCTAACTGATTTTGCTTTGTCTTCAGATAGCCCTAAATTTTTAGCAGAAAGTTTATGTAATGCCAGTGCATGAACACCTTTAAGCCCATTTCTTATCGCAACTTTTAAATCTTCTGGTAAGGTTAGCATAGGAAAAACATTGGCATCAATTGAAGCTGGATTTAACTGTAAGTCTAGTAATATCCTTAACACTGCCTTTTCTGATTCACTTAAATCTAAAATTTCTAATGCTTGTTCTTGTTCTGCTGCACTAGCCGTGATTGTGTCTACAATCGACTGTATTTGCTTTTGTGCATTTAAACGACGTATAACAGTTGAGAGAATACGTGGAACATCTTGTACATTTAATCCAGTAACGGTAGATAATTCGTATACTATTGCCTCAGCTTTATCAAGAGGATTAAGATCCTCTCGATGAAGAGAAGTTAGCAGAGCTTTGCGATGTAGGCTTGAAGGCTCGGAAATTATAACTGCTTGTATTGTTTTCCAACCTAAAGCTTTAGCACTGCGCCAGCGGCACTCTCCATCAAATATCAATAAATGATTAGCTCTTTGAATTAAAATAATTGGTTGTAACTGTCCATCGCTTTTGAGAGAGCGAGACATTGATTCGATACTTTCTCGTAAAAATGTTTGTCTAGGTTGTTCGGGATTGGGCTGAATTTCTTCGACGTAGGTTTTCATCTCTAGGATGAGGCTGTGTTTCACTATTTGCGCGTTGTTGAATTTTAGCGTTACTACATGGTGGAATTATCGCTTTTGCCCCACGTTGCGAAATGGTGTCGTAACAACCTTTTGTGTCATAGACACCATCTCCAGACACTTGCTCTATCGGCTGATCAATCTGCTCCAATATGTCAGGCAATACCTCGCAATCAGCCATATCATTAGTAGTCACCACCGCACCCAGAATTTCTCCACTTTCTGAGTCAACGCCTAAATGCAACTTACACCATGTACGTCGTTTACCTACCCCATGTGTGCGGACTTTCCATTCACCTTCACCATACACTTTCAATCCGGTCGAATCCACCACTACATGAACAGCCTGATCTTTTGGCACAACAGGCAATTTCACCGACAACTTGCTTAATCGTCGGCATAGGGTAGTGTGATCCGGGACTGCTAGCTCAATCCCCATCAGCGTGAACAACGATTCTAAAAACCCCTCTGCTTGCCGCCCTGGTAGATGAAACACTGCTTGAATTTTACCCATCGTAGCGTTCCCGCTTCGGGTTGCCGTCAGGCATCGCCGTATCTGAGTAATAATTCGATGCTCCTTTTTTCCCCGTTTTTTGTTGGTTGTGCCACTGTTTCGATTACTTTTTCGTTCACCCAGAAGGTTATACTGCCTCGTTGCTTGAGTGCCGCCGCATCATAAGCGTTCCAATTTTTCACTTTGTACTGGGCTTTCGTCTTCATCTTTGAGCTAAGTGGTGAGCGAACATAGGCGATAGGTAAAATTTACCATTTTGCCTATTCACGCAACAATGCCTTTTGGAATTATTCAGTCAGGCTTAATTCAAGGAAATACCAACAGACCAGTTAATTCCATTGCTACTGTTTCAATCCCACACTGTTTTAACCGCAACGAGATTGTTGGGCGCGTCTTTTTATTTCACAAATTGAATGTTTCTGACACTTCCATATCCTGCGCTCATATTGAATCCAGCAACTTGATGAAAATCATCACGGACAAACTGCAAAGTGATGTCCGTACCTTCCAATAAATCTTTGTTAATTGGCTTGAGGGTTTCTCGAAGAGAATTTCTTCGATTTAGCAGCAACTCTCCGTCTTCTATACTGATTCTGTAGGTGACATCTAACTCTTTGCAATAATACTCTCCTGTAAAATCCATCCACTGTTCAGAATCAGGAGGAGCAAAGTCTAGCCGTTGGAAAACGTCCCGTGTTTTGCCCTCCCAACAAACGTAAAGATGGGAGGGTTCATCTAAACTTGCCTCTTCAAATTCAACATCGGCATTAGAAGGAATATCCATTATTACAAAATGATTTGAACTCACAGGAGCAAGTGTAAAGCTCATTCCAGCAAATTCCACGATTAATTTCCCGTTCTTTACCAATAACTCCCAAACAATTCCTGTTTTTGGGTTTTGATAAAAGCCAGTCTTGCTCTCTAAATCAATCGATGGAATTTCTCTTATTTGGGTTTGGCGGCGTACAGATTCTCTGCTTTGCTCAGTAAAGTCATCAACTAAGTAGATATCTGCGACTTTTCTGGCAAGTTCTGGCGGTTCAGCACTGCCCAAATTTGACAAGCAAATTACAGAGAATCTCTGTTTGGGGAATCGAAGCATCTGTGAGCTGTAACCCATCCATCCACCACTGTGGCTGATGGTTTCTAATCCTCGGTAATGCCCTATAACTAAACCAAAGGCATAATCTATCCCTTCGCCGCTATTCAATCTTCCAGGTGTAATGATTTCTTCGATCAGGTCTTGCCCATATCCTCCTAATTTGTTTTGGTAAAAATTCTCATCCCAGATACATAGATCCTCAACTGTGGTATAGATACCACCGTCACCCACGACATCAAAAATAGACATATCAATCCGAAAGCTACCTTCGTCCCTCACAGAGTAGCCAATCGCTCTATTCCTGACAATCCTTGTGAAATCATCGTGAAAGTGAGTTGTCTTCATCCCCAGCGGACTGAAAATATGCTGATCAGCAAAAACCGCCAGAGATTCTCCGGAGACACGTTTTACAATTTCTGCCAAAAGAAAATATCCTGAGTTGCTGTACAAATGCTCCTCTCCTGGCTTGAAGTTCAATTCTTTTTGACGAGCTATTAAACCAATGATTTCGTTCTCAGGATACTCATTCTCACATCGCATTCCTGCCAACCCCATGAGGGTTAGGTAATCACGAATGCCGCTTGTGTGGTGAATCAGATGCCGCACAGTAATGGGATACTCATATCTGGGTATCTCTGAAATGTAGATTTGGATCTCGTCATCTAAAGAAAGTTCCCCCTTTCTTGCAAGTAAAGCAATGCACATCGCTGTAAACTGCTTGGACGTTGAGGCAATATCAAAGACCGAATTTGGAGAAATCGTTACGTTGTGTTCTAAGTCAGCGATACCATAGCCGCGCTTATAGACAGTCTCACCATCTTTGATGATGGCTAAAGCAAAACCAGGAGAGCCTGGTTTATCCCATTCAGAAAATAATTCATCGACTTTATTTGGTGATGGGAGTGTCATGATTGAAAGCTTGAAAGATTACTCTGCTCATAATCTGACACAATGGGGTATATTTTGACCAGTGTTATGTATGGGCGTGAAATTGACCAAGGTTATCTCACTCTTCAATCAAGCTGGTGGTGTCGCTAAAACAACGACAACCCAAAATCTTGGCTATCACCTTTCACTCCGCCGCCACAGGGTACTGGTGATAGACATCGACCCCCAAGCTTCGGGAGCAATGCGATTTTGTGGGATGACCCTACCGGGAGAGCGATCGCGCTCATCAATATTAAGTATTTTAAAATAAATGGTTCTTCAGTAGGTATTATGCTTGAATTTTAATTAAAGTCTTTCACTTACCTTGAAAATCAAGCCTTACAAGAAGTTATGGCTTCAATTTGATAATCACGCCTCAAATGCTAGGGCTAACGGCTGTTATCTTTGTCCAGAAAGAATTTCATGCTTATTTACAGACGTTTTTAGCATAATAAGTAATGAAGAGCCTAAATCATTAAGATTCATACCTTCAATGACAACTGAGTAAATAGCATTCTACTTGTAATTTTTTTATGAATCTAACTTAATTACATAAAAACTTACTTCTTTTGAAAAACCAGTGATAGTCTGCTTTAGAGTAGAATCAATTTTTTGTTTTTTTGTTATGTTTATAAGTTTTTAGATTAGCAGCCATATTTTTCTCCTTAAAAGCATTGATTTTTAGTGAACATAAGATGAGTGCTTGTTGACAAACTTGCTGATTCTTAATAGCTATAAGTAAACTCAGCTTATGCACTTCTTGCCCTATCGCTTAGAACGGCGTTACACAATAATCAGTAACTTTTCAACAAACAAGGCAGGAGCTAGGAGGTGAGAAAATTTTACTTGTTTGTAATCTTGTAGAACTTATGCAATGCCAAACAGGCGATCGCTATTCACTCATGGGCGGGAAAGACCGATAATTGAGACAAGGAGCGTCTTTAGGGGTTTAGCTAAAAACCGCAATTCATCTCATCACTTACCGCGATGAGATGAATTGCGGGTGAGTTGACGACAGTTTTCCGACGGCAGTTGCTACAACGGGGGGAATCCCCGCAATGCACTGCCTCACCAATACCGACAGGCGAGGCAGGGAAACAGGGTTATCCAGAAGCGTGTTTCACGACGCAAGAAGGGTAGTAATCGCAGAGCGAAGGCTGTTAAGCACCTGAGCAAACAACATCAAAAAGTTGCCGATAAACGAAAAGATTTTCATTTTAAAACTGAGTTGTTGCATATTGGGGATGGTTTGGTATAAGAAACAAAAACTGATAGCTAAAAATTAGATTTGGCACAATTACAACCAAACGGCGATCTCATCTGAGTGATCAAGTGAGATCGTTTTTTACTTTTTGAGTAGTGCTATTTACTTGCCTAAAGCTGGGCATATCACTCTCCTGAATCTGAAAGAGTTTGAAACAGTAGCAATCATGTATCTGGATGATTGTTTTAGTTCTTGGAAAAGTGCAGAATTTGGGTGGCAATCGTGAATAACTAAATATTCAAGATGTCCTCTTGCAATGTGCAGAGGTACTTTCTTGCCTAGCTCGATTTAGTTAAGCGGCTGATGAGGGTGGTCTACCTTGTTTGGCTAGATGTCGCCATTGCAGTGGTTTTAGGAGTTGTGGTAGCAATGGATAATTTTGTGATAGATTCTTGATAGTTTTAGCCCTAGCTTTCGGTTGCACTCCCTGTCGGCACGGCGGTAAGCCAACTCAGGGTTTAATATTCTGATTGAGATGAAAAATGTTCTCAGGATCGTATTGCCTCTTAATCTGTACCAAGCGCTCGTAGTTAGCTCCGTAAGCGGCAGCGACGCGATCGCCCTCTTCTTCAGTCATAAAGTTTACATAGGCACCAGCAGACGCATAAGGTGCAGAAACTTGGAAAAACTCCCGCGCCCAAGCAATACATATCCCATCTTGCGCGGCATCATCCCATCGTCCATGCACGTTAAGCACAAACTTTGCATCTCGATGATAATATGCTGTAGCATCTGCTGAAATTCGGTTGGGTTTCCCGGCAATCAATCCGATGAATATTTCACAAGCTGGGGAGGGTAATTTGCCTGCGAATTGGGCGATCGCATCCAGCACTTCATCACGTAACTCTGTGAAATTATGAGATTTCCAGTAGTTCCTAGCACCGCGCGTCAGTAAAGGGTCAAATGCTTGTTGCCATGCTACATAGGGTTGAGCGCCGATATGTTCGCCATAGGCATCGCCAAAACTGCGTAGAGGCTCAATCAGCTTCTCACCCTCTGCAATGTCACCTGTATAAAAGACAGCTAGTATGATTACCTCTTGACCATGCACGTGTTCGGGCAGAAAAGGCAGTGGCGGAGCCTTGCGGAGTACTACCCATACATTCAGTTCTTCAGGAGCCGATTCTGCAAATTTCCGATATTGTGTTAGCACCTGTTTAGCCTGGCTAAACGGAAAAACGATTAACCCAGCCAATATTTCCGGCCCGACGGGATGGAGAGCGAATTCAAACTCTGTAACTACACCAAAGTTACCACCGCCACCGCGAATCGCCCAGAAAAGGTCAGGGTTTTCGGTTGCGCTGGCTCGGATGTGATTCCCGTCTGCTGTGATCACTTCCGCAGAGATCAGATTGTCGATGGTCAGACCGTATTTGCGAGTCAACCAACCAAAACCACCACCTAAGGTAAGACCGGCGATACCCGTCGTTGAATTAATTCCCACTGGAGTCGCTAACCCATGTATCTGTGCCACTTGATCAAAATCAGCCAGGGTCGCACCTGGTTCGACATAGGCACGTCGCTTCTGAGAATCGACACGGACAATCTTCATACTGGAAAGGTCGATCATCACGCCGCGATCGCACAAAGCATTCCCCGCAATATTATGTCCAGCACCCCTGATTGATATTTCCAATCCGTTTTCACGCGCAAACAAGATTGCATGGGCAACATCATCGGCTGTTGCACACTGGACGATCACAGCAGGTCGCCGATCAATCATTGCATTCCAGATTTCCCGAACTTCGTCATAACGCGGATCTTCAGGAAGTACCACATTACCCTTCACATTGGTCTTCAGGCTCCCAAACGTCTCATTCAACAATGTTGTCATAATATTTATTCCTACTACTTTCAAAGCGATCAATAAAATCTCTGACCTTTTATGCATCGTCAAATTTGTTGTCGCCCAAGGTTTTCTGCGGTTTTTCCAATAGTGTCAGATATCTGCGGCAATCTGATTTGTCTGCGAAGACAATTAGCTTGTCCTGATTTTGCCTTATCTTGGATGACATCAAGAGTAGTACATAAAAGCACGAACAGTCGTGTTTTATATGTCAAAATTGATTATTACGACCGTTCGTACTATTGTCAAGCCATGAGTAATATTTCGTCATTAAAAACCGATTCAAAAGGCGGTGAGTCTCGCCGCTCGAAAGGTCAGACTAGCCGCGCCACTATTCTGCTAACTGCGGCGAAGTTGGCAACAATCAAGGGACTGAATGGGTTATCACTTGGGACTCTAGCCGCTGAAGTGGGGATGAGCAAGAGTGGACTCTACGCGCACTTTAAAGACAAAGAAGAACTAGAGTTGGCAACGATTGAAACGGCAGCTGTGATTTTTGAGAGTGAAGTGCTTCAGCCGGCGATGCAAGCACAGGCGGGAACTGAGCGGCTGAAGGTAGTAGTTAATTCATTTCTTTCTCATCTGGAACGCAAAGTTTTTCCGGGTGGGTGTTTTTTCGCCGCAGTTGCCGCAGAACTCGACACGCGTCCAGGGCCAGCCCGCGATCGCGTTGTCGAAATGCTAGACAAGTGGATTTCATTATTGAAGCAGTGCATCCTTGACGCACAAGTTCTCAGCGAAATAGATCCCAACGCGGACGTTGCTCAGATAGTCTTTGAAATCGAAGCCATGCTTTTGGCTGCGAATTTCCTCTTTGTAATGAGGGATGACCCGATTCATCTGATCCAAGCGCGCAGGGGGATAGAAAATGTATTATCACGACTCTCCAGTTAGGGACTTTTAGTTAAAAAGATAACCCTCATTTGTCATTAATGAATCTATCCCACTTACAAAATCCGGTTAATCCAAATATGAATTGTGGCTAGAGAAAGAAAAGCGTTGAAGCAGTCCGAAATTCGCTCCCATCGCACAACCAGACGGCGATATTTTTTTGGATACCAAGCGAAACTATCTTTTTAAAAAGCAACAGATCAATGGCAAAGTTTCTTTTATCTACCTTACCTTTTGTTGGTCATGTTGCGCCGATGCAACCTGTAGCACAACAATTAATTGCACGTGGACATGAAGTTGTTTGGTATACCAGCAAATTTTTTCAGTCGCAAGTAGAAAATACAGGAGCGCGTTTTGTACCGATAACCAGTTGTCTGGACTACGGTGATGGTGATTATGATAAATATTTCCCGGAACGTGCGGCTCTAAAAGGTATAGCACAGTTGAAATTTGACTTCAAATACTTGTTCATTGAGTCAATATCAGGATATTTACTAGATTTAGAGTCAATTTTGTCAAATTTTCCCGCAGATGTACTGCTAGGAGATCCAGCAGTTGTAGCTGTAAAAATTTTAGGTGACAAACTGGGTATACCTTGGGCATATCTCAATATCAGTGTTTTGGGTCTAGCCAGCCATGATGTGCCACTCTTCGGTTTAGGGATGATGCCTTCTTATTCTCCACTAGGACGAGCGCGCAATGCTGCTTTGTACTGGTTAAGCGATCAATTTTTATTTGCTGATGTTCAAAAGCATTTCAATAAGTTGGCTAAAAGTAATGGTTTTGAACCGTTCCGTTTTGGCCCTACCGTTTCTCCTTGGCTGTATTTGCAACCATCTGTACCATCATTTGAATATATGCGTACAGACTTGCCCCCCACAGTACATTTCATCGGCCCTTTAGAACCTAATTCTCCACCCGATACACAAATGCCTCAATGGTGGAATGAAGTAATAAATACTAGCAAACCTATTGTACTAGTCACACAAGGTACTGTTGCTACTCAAACCCAGCAATTAATTGAACCAACCCTGCAAGCTTTGGCTAACGAAGATGTACTTGTGGTCACAACTACAGGTGGCAAAACTCAGGAGCAGTTAAAGATAAACCTGCCTGCTAATGTGCGTATTGCCTCATTTATTCCTTTTTCTCAATTGATGCCTCATGTTTGTGTTTACGTAACCAATGGTGGATATGGAGGCGTAACAATTGCTCTGTCGCATGGTGTGCCGATAATTTCTGGTGGTCAGACAGAAGATAAACCAGAAGTTAGCAACCGTATTGCTTATTCTGGCGTAGGAATTAATTTAAAAACGGCGACTCCCAAACCAAGACAAATTCGTAACGCTGTCAAAAAAGTTTTATCCGATCATCGCTATAGGTTGAAAGCACAAGAGATGAAAGCTGTGTTTGCTAATTATCATGCCGCTGAGACAGCAGCACAACTGTTAGAAAAGCTAGCAATGACAAAAAAACCTGTGTATGCCTCTTTACCACAAGAAGCTTATTTAGCAGGTTGGCGGCAAACAACACCAGCATATCCACTCTAATCCTGATTACTTTAGCGTTTTTAGCCGTTAGCTAAAACGAAATGACTTTGCGCTTGCACAAAAACTTACTGCTGTGATTACTTGAACGTTAATTGCAAGTGTTGAATATGAGTATCCGAGCGTTACTAAGTATTGCCGAAGCGAGCGCGATCGTGTATTTCATCAAAATTAATGATTGGCCCCTTCGGCACAATTCGATTTGGATTGATCTCGGTCATACTCATGTAATAAGCACGTTTGGTATAGTCTAGATTGCAGGTTACTTTGAACCCAGGATGCTGGTATAAATCCTTGAGATAATTCCAGAGGTTGGGATAGTCGAGAATCCGGCGCAAATTACACTTAAAGTGAACGTAGTAAACAGAATCAAAGCGATATAGCGTTGTAAACAAACAAATATCTGCTTGGGTCAGTTGATTGCCGCATAAATATCGCTGTTTGCTCAGAACGGTTTCCCAATAATCTAAATTCTCGAACAGTTCAGTGACTGCATCTTCGTAGGCGGCTTGCTCCCTTGCAAAACCACAGCGATATACACCGGCATTAATTGGTAGATAAATTGCATTGATTGTTTCATCAATCTTAAGTTGTAGATCGCGCGGGTATAAGTCTATCTTGCTTGTTGCTAAAGAAGCAAACTCCACGTCCAACATCCGAATAATCTCCAGAGATTCATTGTTGACGATGGTTTGAGTTTGCTTATCCCACAACACCGGAACCGAAACTCGTCCCGTATATTGAGGATCGGCTTTTTTATAAATTTCTTGTAAATATTGAGCGTGATTTACCCAGTCAGGGATGGCTCCGGGTGCTTCAGTAAACATCCATCCCTTGTCACTCATAATTGGATCGACGATAGAGATGGAGATCGCATCATTCAAACCTTTAAGTTCTCGCATAATTAAGGTGCGATGCGCCCACGGACAAGCCAAAGAAACGTAGAGGTGATAGCGTCCTGCTTCCGCCTTAAACCCACTTTTACCATCGGCAGTTACGCGTTTGCGAAATGTTGTCGGTTTCGGCTTACCACTAGAATCTAATTCCGTGTTATCAGTGTGATCAGTTGTCCATTGCCCTTGAATCATCATTCCTGATGGCATAATTCCTTCCTAGCCCTACTAAAGAGCTAAATACAAAATCTATTAATTGAGAAATTTGGAAAATTACTTCAGGCTGATTCTTTTGTATTTCTGAAATTGATTAAGTTCTTAAAAAATGTTGACAAAATCTGCCTCAGGGAAATGAGTCTAAAGTTCTTTCCTGAGTGCGATCGCTCCTCAACGGGTGCAACTCACCCCAATCACTTCCCCAAATCGAGAGCCATCGCCACCAATTGACGAAATATCTGCGGCTGGGTCTGTAGAATAGTCAGGTGGAGAATGCCCTTGAACTGCAAGCATTTTGTAGAGATCAATGCGTCAAGAACAGGGTGCAGGGGGTGGCTGTTGTGGGTGTAGTGAAGACGGCACCATGCGGGGCGAGGAAGCCCCAGATGGTGCCATCGTCTTACTCATACGGGGCTTATGTCCCAGTATGCGTTGGGGCTATCTCTTCCCCTACACCTCACCCCAACGGGGCTTGGTCATTTCACTAATGCAAAATTAAAAACATATCTACTGGACATTCGGAAATGGTCTTATTTGAATGGGTAGTATGTTATGTCGCTGTTGATTCAATTGATTTTCATGCAATTGAGAAGCCCACTTGTACCAAATCATCTCAGAAAGGACTTTATGATTGAAAATATATCTATCAATTCTCCTGCTCCCCATGAATCCTTCGAGCAAAAGCCAACCGACGAGGTAGTTATTGTGCGCCCAGATGCCGCAATACTGGCTGGCGAACGGTTATCGCATTTTGTTGGGATCAGTGGAAATACAACGGGTGCGAAGGGAATTTCCCTGAATCTGGTGATTATTCCTCCTGGAGGAATTGCCGAGCCACATTTTCACCCAGATCATGAAACGGCAATTTATATTCTCAAGGGTCGGGTTGAAGTCTATTATGGGCAAGGACTCAAGCAATGCCAAGTGTGTGAAACAGGGGATTTCGTTTTTACTCCCCCAGGTGTTCCGCATCAACCCCGGAATCTGAGTGCAATAGAACCCGTTTATGTTCTAGCTGCTCGCAACGATCCAAACGAACAGGAGGAAATCGTACTCTACGAGCCGATGTTGGATAGTTAAGTCAGCTTTAGTGTTCGTTTACTCAAAGGACGCAAGAGAACTGCTACAAAGCAAAACTAAAGAAATTTTTTAACTTATTACCCCATCCATTCCACCCAATCGGGAGCCACAGCCACCAAATCTGCAATTTTTCTGATTGAAACACCTTCTAGGCGATCGCGTTCCATCCTCAGCAAGAAAGGTAGGGCTGTTTCATTCCTTAAGGGGCTACAAAAAGGGCTAGAATGCAGACAGAATAAGTCTCATAGCTCTTTGACCTTGTTGGTAGAAAGGACGCTTATTAGGACTTAATGTCAATA